>NZ_JBBGZS010000020.1:0-49230 GCF_037479175.1 Erwinia sp. MYb375
GAGTCAGGTACCAACCGGTTGTCTTAACCGACCTGAAAATTTGCACCTGTCCCCGGACAGGTGTATCTTTAGGGCATCGCGCTACGTCATCTTTCGCGCCGCAGATGCGTTGGCTGTCCTTACTCACCCCAGTCACTTACTGATGTAAGCTCCCGGGGACTCGCTCGGTTGCCGCCTTTCTGCAACACGAAATCTTTAGGGCATCGCGCTACGTCATCTTTCGCGCCGCAGATGCGTTGGCTGTCCTTACTCACCCCAGTCACTTACTGATGTAAGCTCCCGGGGACTCGCTCGGTTGCCGCCTTTCTGCAACACGAAATCTTTAGGGCATCGCGCTACGTCATCTTTCGCGCCGCAGATGCGTTGGCTGTCCTTACTCACCCCAGTCACTTACTGATGTAAGCTCCCGGGGACTCGCTCGGTTGCCGCCTTTCTGCAACACGAAATCTTTAGGGCATCGCGCTACGTCATCTTTCGCGCCGCAGATGCGTTGGCTGTCCTTACTCACCCCAGTCACTTACTGATGTAAGCTCCCGGGGACTCGCTCGGTTGCCGCCTTTCTGCAACACGAAATCTTTAGGGCATCGCACTGCGTCATCTTTCGCGCCCAGATGCGTTCGCTGCGCAGTGACAGGCATAAAAAAAGCCGGGCATTGCCCGGCTTTCGTGTCTTTTTGCAGATGCAGATTAAGAATTATTTTTCAGCGTCAGCAGCAAGCCATCACGGCGCATGGTGGCCGCTTCTTCCGGTTTGTGCTGACGATCCAGCGTATCAGCCAGCCAGGCGTAGTCGAAAGCATCCGGGCGCTGTTGCAGCGCCGCACGGAAGGACTCGGCAGCCTGTTCCCATTCACCGTGCTGCATCAACAGTTGACCCAGCGTACTGTGCAACAGCGGTGTTGCGCCATGCTGCTTGATCTGCTGACGAAGCGCTTTCTCGAGTTGCTCCGGGTTACCGGTTTTCAGCCGTGGCATCAACAATACCAGGCGCTCATCGTACTGACGCTTCAGGCCATCCAACACGATTTGCTGTGCGGTGTCGTGGTCATTACAAACGATAAGATGGTCCGCCATTGCCACCTGTAAAGCGGGGTCATGACGCGTTTTGCGGCTCTGGTTCTGCCACCAACGCTTCAGACCATCACTGCCCTGATCGGCCATGGCCTGGCTCATCAGCCCCAGCCATGCCTGCTGTTGCAGATCGAGGCGATGGGCTTCATCACCCAACTGAATCTTCTCCATTGCAGGCAGAATATCCAGCAATGCGCCCCAGGCATGGGTACGCAGATAAGCCTGTTCAGCCAGACGCAGGACTTCAGGGTGGCGTGGCGCAATCTCCAGCAGACGATCAATACCGTGGCGTGCGGCGTGATCTTCATTACGTGCCAGTTGAATACGTACACGGGTGATCTCTACGGGCAGCGGGTCACCGTTATTTAATTCGGTAGCACGTTCCAGATGTTGATTGGCACGTATCTCGTCACCGCGTTGTTGTGCAGCTTCGGCGGCCAGCAGATAGTTCACCATCGGTTGTTCAGCGTGGTCGGCATTACGTGACAGCAGTTTCTCAACCTGCTGATAATCACCTTCAGCCAGTTTGATCAACGCCGCATTCGTATGCTTATGCGCGCTGCGACGTTTGCGGCCGCTAAACCAGCCGCGGGTGCGTACCCCCGTACGGAAGAGACGGCGGAGCAGCCATTCGATAGCCAAAATCACTATCAGCGTCAGGATCAACATGATCACCAGTGCAGTCACACTGGTTTTGATATCCCAGTTGTCGGTCTGGATCAGCACAAAGCCCTGATGGCCCGCAATCACGGGGCCCAGCACAATACCGGCAATTAACAGCAGGAACAGCAGAAGTACTTTCAACATCATTATTCTCCCTGCTGCTGAGACGAAGCTGATGGTGCGGCTGGCTGTGCCAGCAGGTTACGCACGCGTGTCTCCATCAATTTATCCAGCAGTGGCTGACTTTGCAGCGCTTCCGGAACATCCATTGATACGCTCTGCTGGCTCAGCTCATCCAACTGGCTAAGGAAGGCTTTTGTGTTCGGATCGTTGCTGTCAAACCAGGCACGTGTCCAGGCGGAAACCGTGTCGATAGACTGTTTGAAGATTTCATCTTGATGACGCGGAACTGCCTGAGCCGCAATGAGCAGGCGTGAACGGATATTTTCACGTAAATAAATATCCTGATCCGGTGCCATCAACGGCTCTGCGGTTGCGTCGCGACGACGGATGGTGATGAAATCGTCCATAAAGTTATGCCAGCTCTTAACCAGATTCTGACGCCATTCACGCAGCGAAGAGGAAAGCTCATTGCTGTCGGCATCCATCGGCTCATTGTCACTGTCATTATCGGCGATACGCAGATTATCAACATCGTTAGATAATTGGTTTAATTTGAGGATCACGCCATCGTAGTCGACCTGGCTGAGAGCGGACAGGGTGCTGATGTCATGCGTTAGCGCGCGGCGGGCATCGATCAGGCTCGGATCGTTCATGTCGGCCAGGCTGGCATCCGCACTTTTCAGCAGCGCTGCTGCGGTGGTGACGTCCTGATCGCTCCACAGCTTACGTCCGGCCATTTTGACGAGGTAATCAGCCTGCGCCAGCATCCATGTCTGGGCATCGCTGCCTGAGATGGTAGCCACTTTCTGTTTCAGCTCATCCAACTGCTGGCTGGTGGCTGCCTGCTGCTCACGGGCGGTATCCAGTGCGCTGGTTTGCGTTGCCAACTGTTGTTCCAGTGACTTTTTGTCACTGAGCGCGGACTGTTGCAGATCGGATAGCTGTAAGGCGAGCGCCTGACTGGCGGCGGCCTGCTGCTGTATTTGATGGTTTCCATACAGAGAGAGACCTGCACCCATAGCCAGTGCAATCGCGATGGCTACAGCACCCAGCACCACACCGTTGTTTTTCACTTTGCGTGGTGGTTGTGATTCAGATGTTGAGTTATCAACCGCTGGGGTAGTCTCTTCAACCATGGCGGAGGAATCTTTGTGTTCCGTCATAATGGCTCATCCCATATTTAAGTGTGTTTTATACCTTAGCATTGACGTCTCATTGCTCACGCAACATCCGTACGACCTTTTAAAGGTATAGCGCGCGCAATAGCGCGTCATTATCGGCACCCCCGGCGACACAAATGTTCGCCCAGCCCAGTTCCCGGGCCAGAGTAGCCAAACGTTCACTGACGACAACCAGTCGGCAGTGCAGGAGCCATTCATCCCGATCAACATTGGGGAACAGCTGGTAAAGCTGATGCAGCATTTCACCACTGGTCACAACCAGGGTATCAATGCCGCAATTACGCCAGCGGCGGCCTTCTTCCGCGCCGTGATAATGTTTTTCACAGCGCTGGTAGCACTCAATGAACTCTACCTGAGCGCCACGGGCAAGCAAAGTTTCTGCCAGTAATTCCCGTCCACCGTTGCCGCGCAGAATAAGGGCGCGCTTGCCGACCACCGCTTGCAGGGCCGGAAGCTGGATCAGCACTTCGCTGATTTCCTGCTCGTGTGGCCAGACAACGTTATGGCCGCTGACCGCATGCAGCGCCAGCGCTGTCGTGCGGCCTATAGCATAATAGTTCAGGTTGGCAGGCCATGTTGTTCCAGCAGCAGCGAGCGCGGGCTGGGCATAGTGGATCGCGTGTTGTGACAAGATAAAGACCAGATCGCCTGCCGCCAGCGAGCGCAGCCGCCCGGGCAGGGTATCCAACTGGGTTCCCGGCGTAAACTCAATCAACGGGAACGCCCAGGCCACCTGACCACGCGTGCGCAGACGACTGACCAGCTCGTCGGCGGCCGGTGACGGGCGGGTGACCAGAATCGTCATGCCGGGGGATTTCCCTGGTAGACCTCAGCGAGGATGTCGCGCGCGCCGTTATCCAGCAGTTCCTCCGCCAGCGAAATACCCATTTTTTCTGCATCTGTACGTGGGCCGCGACGTTCACCGCGAACCATCAGGCTTCCGTCTGGCGCACCGACCAGCCCCCGTAGCCAGAGTTGATCGCCTTCCAGCAGCGCATAGCTGCCGATGGGTACCTGGCAACCCCCTTCCAGGCGGGTATTCATTGCGCGCTCTGCCCGTACCCGGCAGGCGGTGTCGTCGTGATTCAGCGCAGATAACAGCCCTATAACCCAGGCATCGTCGAGGCGGCATTCAATGCCTACCGCGCCCTGGCCCACCGCTGGAAGCGACTCCTCAGCCGGCATGATCTGACGAATGCGATCGCCAAGGCCCAGACGCTTCAGTCCAGCCACCGCAAGGATAATGGCATCATATTCACCGGCATCCAGCTTGCCCAGGCGAGTGCCAACATTCCCGCGCAGCGAACGGATAATCAGGTCCGGGCGACGTGCACTCAGCTGGCACTGGCGGCGCAGACTGGACGTGCCGACAATCGCGCCGTGCGGTAAATCATCGACGGAAGCGTAATGATGAGAAACAAAGGCATCATGCGGGTCTTCACGCTCGCAGATTGTGGTTAATCCCAGACCCGGCGGAAAATCGACCGGCACGTCTTTCATCGAATGCACGGCGATATCGGCGCGATCGGACAGCATGGCCTGTTCCAGTTCTTTAACGAACAGGCCTTTACCGCCGACTTTCGCCAGAGGCGTATCGAGGATCACATCCCCGCGTGTCACCATAGGCACCAGCTCAACGCGCAGGCCTGGATGGGCAGCGCTTAAACGCTGCTGAACATACTCTGCCTGCCATAGCGCGAGTGGACTTTGTCGGGTGGCAATTCTTAAAATTTTGTCTAACATGCTTGATACCGTTTTGATCGTTCACTGATTATCCTATCATTGAACCGGGAATGCTGTCAGTTAAACGGCGGTACATGGAGGTATTGCATCAGGTTGGTCGCAAAATGTGCTAAACTGTTAAGTAGCGCAACTTTCTTTACGGTCAATCTGCCAGGTGTTAGATTGATCACGTTTCCAGCAATAATCTGCACGACTATTTTTAAAGCAAGCGGCAGATTTCGGAAACCGAACTTTTATATACCCTTGTTAGTCCAATAAGGGTATAGGCACTGGGATAATCAGGCGAGACGTCTTGTACCTCTACATTGAGACACTGAAACAGAGACTGGATGCCATTAACCAGTTGCGCGTTGATCGCGCGCTGGCGGCCATGGGACCTGCGTTCCAACAGGTTTACAGTCTGCTGCCGACCTTATTACATTATCATCATCCGCTGATGCCGGGTTACTTCGAAGGTAACGTTCCACATGGCATCAGCTTTTACACGCCTGATGAAAGCCAAAAATTCTATCTGGATGATTTAGAAGGAAAATCTGGATCTGCCGCGGCGATTCCCCCACAGGGTGAAATGCCGATCACTGGCGTCTACTCCATGGGCAGTACCTCATCCGTCGGTCAAAATGATACCTCCGATCTCGATATCTGGGTCTGCCATCAGTCATGGCTGGACAATGACGAGCGCCTGAGCCTGCAGAAAAAATGCACCCAACTGCAAAAGTGGTGTGCGGCCATGGGCGTTGAAGTGAGCTTTTTCCTGATTGATGAAAACCGTTTCCGGCATAACGAAAGTGGCAGCCTCGGCGGCGAAGATTGCGGCTCCACTCAGCATATCCTGTTGCTGGATGAGTTCTATCGCACGGCGGTGCGCATGGCGGGGAAACGTATTCTGTGGAATATGGTGCCACGCGAAGAAGAAGAACATTACGACGACTATGTTATGTCGCTGTATCAGCAGGGCGTGTTGACGCCTAACGAATGGCTGGACCTCGGTGGCCTGGGTACGCTGTCAGCCGAAGAGTATTTCGGTGCCAGCCTGTGGCAGCTGTATAAAAGTATCGATTCGCCCTACAAAGCGGTGCTGAAAACGCTGCTGCTGGAGGCCTATTCCTGGGAATACCCTGCCACGCGTCTGCTGGCAATGGATATTAAACAACGCCTGCACGACGGTGAAATCGTCTCTTATGGGCTCGACCCCTATTGCATGATGCTGGAGCGGGTGACTCACTATCTCACCAGCATTGACGATCATGCTCGCCTTGACCTTGTGCGGCGCTGCTTCTATCTCAAAGTCTGTGAAAAACTGTCGATTTCAGCAGAAGACACGGGTTGGCGCCGCGAAATTCTTGGCCAACTGGTCAAAGAATGGGGCTGGGATAACGCTCGTCTGGCGATGCTCGACAGCCGTGCCGACTGGAAAATAAGCCAGGTTCGTGAAGCCCATAATGAATTACTGGATGCGATGATGCAGAGCTATCGCAATCTGATTCGTTTTGCGCGCCGTAACAACTTAAGCGTCAGCGCCAGCCCGCAGGATATTGGCGTGCTGACGCGTAAGCTGTACGCGGCTTTTGAAGCCCTGCCAGGGAAAGTCACTCTGCTTAATCCGCAGATTTCGCCTGACCTGTCTGAATCGCACCTGACCTTTATTCATGTGCCAAACGGCCGTGCTAACCGTGCAGGCTGGTATTTGTATAACCAGTCGCCAGACATGAGTTCGATTATCAGCCATCAGCCGCTGGAATATAACCGCTACCTTAACAAGCTGGTGGCATGGGCATGGTTTAACGGCCTGCTTACCAGCAAAACGCGGCTGCATATTAAAGGGAACGAGATCTGCGATCTTGCCCGCTTGCAGGAGCTGGTGTCCGACGTTTCGCATCACTTCCCGCTGCGGCTGCCTTCGCCTACACCGAAAGCCCTTTATAGCCCGTGCGAAATCCGTCATCTGGCGATTATCGTCAATCTTGAATATGACCCGACGGCGGCCTTCCGCAATCAGGTGGTGCATTTCGACTTCCGTAAGCTGGATGTATTCAGTTTTGGTCAGCAGCAGCAGTGCCTGGTCGGCAGTGTCGATCTGTTGTACCGCAACTCGTGGAATGAAGTGCGTACGCTGCATTTCAACGGCGAGCAGGCAATGATTGAAGCGTTGAAAACCATTCTGGGCAAAATGCATCAGGACGCCTCACCGCCAGATTCCGTAGAAGTGTTCTGCTACAGCCAGCACTTGCGCGGGTTGATTCGCACCCGTGTGCAGCAGTTGGTGTCAGAATGCATTGAACTACGCCTTTCCAGCACTCGTCAGGAGCCAGGTCGATTCAAAGCCGTACGTGTAGCGGGGCAAACATGGGGGCTGTTCTTTGAGCGCCTCAGTGTTTCGGTACAGAAACTGGAAAACGCGGTCGAGTTCTACGGCGCCATTTCCAATAATAAGCTGCACGGCCTGTCGCTTAAGGTGGAAACGGACCAGGTGCGCCTGCCTGCCGTAGTGAATGGCTATGCCAGTGAAGGCATCATTCAGTTCTTCTTTGAAGATACGCTGGACGATCACGGCTTCAATATCTATATCCTGGACGAAACCAATCGCGTTGAGGTGTATCACCATTGTGAAGGCAGTAAAGAAGAGCTGGTGCGTGATGTCAGCCGTTTCTACTCGTCCTCACATGATCGATTCACCTACGGTTCCAGTTTTATTAACTTCAATCTGCCGCAGTTCTATCAGATTGTGAAGGTTGAAGAACGTTTCCAGGTCATTCCATTTCGTAGCCAGGTTCTGACACAACTTTGTGCCGCCGTGCCGGATGATACTGCCAGCCAAGAGAACGCTCGGCGCTATCAGATGCATTAAGCACGACCTTTCATTCTTCAAGCTGCAGGTGCGTTGGTGGCTTTCGCTCACTCCAATCAGTTTACATCACAGGTTTGCCGTGCCGCGTTGTGGTCATCAGCGTGAGGTTAACGATGCAGCAGGGATTGCGCTTTTCCTGTTGCTTTTCGAACTTCACCTGCGATGATAGACAACCAAAAGGCATCAATGACGAGCATATGAGAATGAAGAAAAGAATTTGCCAGCTGGCCGTGATACTGGCCGTCGCCAGCCTGGCGGGATGTGGATTAAAAGGGCCGCTCTATTTCCCGAAAGATGAGCAGGCTAAACCACAAACAACTCAGACAACCCCTGCAACGCAGTCTGGCAATCAGGCGCAACAACCTGCCACGACCAGCGGACAGAGTGTGCAACCGGCTCAGTAAACTATGACGCACTCGGCGGAGCAGAAAATGCAGTTCTCAAAAATGCACGGTCTTGGCAACGACTTTATGGTGGTCGATGCCGTGACGCAGAATGTCTATTTCTCACCTGAGTTGATTCGCCGTCTGGCCGATCGTCACCTGGGGATCGGTTTTGATCAGCTGCTGATCGTCGAGCCACCTTACGATCCCGATCTTGATTTCCATTATCGTATTTTTAATGCCGACGGTAGCGAAGTGGCACAGTGCGGCAACGGCGCGCGCTGTTTTGCCCGCTTTGTTCGCCTGAAAGGATTGACCAATAAAAATGATATCCGCGTCAGCACCCAAACCGGCCGCATGGTGTTAAGCGTTAACCAGGATGAACTGGTGTGCGTGAACATGGGCGAACCCAATTTCGAACCACAGCAGGTACCTTTCCGTGCCAACAAAGCGGAAAACATCTACCTGATGCGCGCGGCTGAGCAAACTGTGATGTGTGGTGTGGTGTCGATGGGTAACCCACACTGCGTCTTACAGGTTGAGAGTGTAAAAACCGCCACGGTGGAAACACTGGGGCCGGTGCTGGAAAGCCACGAACGTTTTCCTGAGCGGGTCAACGTTGGCTTTATGGAAGTGGTCAGCCGTGAACATATCCGTCTGCGCGTGTATGAACGCGGCGCGGGTGAAACCCAGGCCTGTGGCAGCGGTGCATGCGCCGCCGTCGCGGTCGGAATACAGCAAACATTGCTGGCGGAAAAAGTGCGGGTTGACCTGCCTGGCGGCACCCTCAATATCGCCTGGAAAGGTCCGGGGCATCCCCTGTATATGACCGGCCCTGCCACTCACGTATATGACGGGTTTATTCATTTATGAAAAATGTCGGGGAACAACAGGACACTGGCGAAATCTTGCTAGACGATCGTACGGTCAGTGAGTTCCTGATGCAAAATCCAGACTTCTTTATCCGCAATGCCCGCCAGGTTGAACAGATGATCGTGCCGCATCCGATCCGCGGCACCGTCTCGCTGGTGGAGTGGCAGCTGGCGCGTCAGCGCAATCATATTCACCAGTTGGAAGAAGACATTACGCTGTTGATGGAGCAGGCCAGCGCGAATCAGCAGTTGTTTGATCGGTTGTTCGCCCTGCAGGGCCGCCTGGCCTCGGCCACCAGTCTGCATGACATGCTTAACCGCCTCCATCGCTGGGCGCGTGAATTTGGCCTTGCGGGGGCAAATATCCGCCTGTTCGCTGAGAAATGGCGCATAGGGGCTCCTTCCGACTTTACGCAACTGGCGCTGCCGCGTCAGGCATTTGAATCTGTGCGCATTCAGCGTTTGGGTAAACAGAATCACTATCTTGGCAGCCTTAATGGCCCGGAGTTACTGTTACTGTTGCCACAGGCAAAAGCCATTGGTTCGGTAGCGATGTCGCTGCTGGGGGAAGAGGGTGACCTCGGTGTACTGATTTTCAGCAGCCGTGATAATCAGCATTACCAGTCGGGCATGGGCACGGTGTTGTTACAGCATCTGTCGCTGATGTTGCCTCAGTTGCTATCACGCTGGATAGAGCGCGCGTGAATAGCGAGTCGCCCCTGCTGCCAGCCGTAGAGGGCTTCCTGCGCTATCTGAAAGTGGAGCGTCAGCTCAGTCCGCTGACGCAGGAGAGCTATCAGCGCCAGCTCAACGCCATCATTGTTCTGCTGGATGAGCTCAGTGTTAAAGCGTGGGCGCAACTGGATGCTGCGCGGGTCCGTTCACTGGCGGCACGCAGCAGCCGAAGTGGGTTGAAGCCTGCAAGCCTGGCGCTAAGGCTTTCCGCATTACGTAGCTTCCTCGACTGGCTGATCAGCCAGGGTGTCATCAACGCTAACCCGGCGAAAGGCGTTGCCACGCCGCGTGCTGCACGCCATCTTCCTAAAAATATTGATGTCGATGAAGTCGACAGGTTGCTGGATATTGATCTCAATGACCCGCTTGCGGTTCGCGATCGCGCAATGCTGGAGGTGATGTACGGCGCCGGTTTGCGTTTGTCCGAACTGGTGGGCATTGACCTGAGTCATCTTGACCTCGCCTCCGGTGAAGTGTGGGTGATCGGTAAGGGTAGCAAAGAGCGCCGTCTGCCGATTGGCCGAACCGCCGTCCACTGGATCGAGCACTGGATGGTGCTGCGTGAGTTGTTTGCACCGGAGGACAATGCGTTATTCCTCTCGAAGCAGGGCAAGCGCATTTCAGCGCGTAACGTACAAAAGCGTTTTGCTGAGTGGGGCGTCAAACAGGGGCTGTCCAGCCATGTTCATCCGCATAAACTTCGCCATTCATTTGCTACCCATATGCTGGAATCCAGTGGTGATTTGCGTGCCGTGCAGGAGCTGCTCGGCCATGCCAACCTGACTACCACGCAAATCTATACCCATCTCGACTTTCAACACCTGGCGTCGGTTTACGATGCTGCCCATCCCCGTGCGAAACGAGGAAAATCCTGATGCACTTTTATCGGCCTCTACGCCCTGTTGCGGCAATGACCTTCGATCTTGATGACACGCTATATGACAATCACCCGGTGATCCTGCGTACCACGCGGGAATCTCACAGCGCGCTACAGGCGTATCATCCCGCGTTGAAGGACTACAGCGTGGCGCAGTATCAACAGGTGCGTGACCGCCTGCTGGCTGCCGAGCCTGAAATTTATCATGATGTCAGCGAGTGGCGTCGCCGCGCAGTCGAGCAGGTGATGCTGGATGTGGGGCTGCCGTCAACACAGGCGCTGAGAGGTTCGCATGACGTCATGGCTGTCTTTGCCCGCTGGCGCAGCGAGATTGAGATGCCTGAAGAGACGCACGCCACGCTGGCGGCTCTGGCTCAGCGCATACCGCTGGTGGCGATCACCAATGGCAATGCGGAGCCCCACCTTTGTGGCCTGGATAAGTACTTCCAGTTTACCCTGCGTGCCGGGCCGGATGGCCGCGCTAAACCTTTCCATGATATGTATCAGCTGGCGGCAGAGCGGTTAAATCTGCCTGCTGAAAATATCCTGCATGTGGGTGACGATCTCACTACGGATGTCGCCGGTGCTATCCGCTACGGGATGCAGTCATGCTGGATTAACCTGCGTGAAGGCAACCTGATGCATATTAACGACACCCGCCTGCTTCCCACGCTGGAAATTTCCCGGTTGGCATCGCTGACCGCGCTGATATAATAAGCTGGTTAAATATCCAGTGGGCGGCCTGATGCTGCCCCCGATCCCCGACGGTGCCTATGGACGTTTCTGAACTGCTCGACAGCTTGAATGACAAACAACGCGAAGCCGTTGCCGCGCCGCGCAGCAACCTGCTGGTGCTGGCGGGTGCGGGCAGTGGTAAAACCCGCGTGCTGGTGCATCGCATTGCCTGGCTGATGGCAGTGGAAAACTGCTCCCCCTATTCGATTATGGCGGTGACCTTCACCAACAAAGCGGCGGCCGAGATGCGCCACCGTATCGAACAGCTGATTGGGACCAGCCAGGGCGGTATGTGGATCGGGACGTTCCACGGGCTGGCGCACCGTCTGCTGCGCGCCCACCATCTTGATGCCAATCTGCCCCAGGACTTCCAAATCCTCGACAGTGAAGATCAGCTGCGCCTGCTGAAGCGCCTGATTAAAGCGATGAATCTGGATGAGAAGCAGTGGCCTGCCCGTCAGGGGATGTGGTACATCAATGGCAAAAAAGACGAAGGGCTGCGTCCGAAACATATCGAAAGTTACGGTAACCCGATTGAACAGACCTGGCTGCGTATTTATCAGGCCTATCAGGAAGCCTGCGATCGCGCCGGTCTGGTGGACTTTGCCGAGCTGCTGCTGCGTGCTCATGAGCTGTGGCTGAACAAACCGCATATCCTCAATCACTACCGCGAAAGGTTTACCAATATCCTGGTGGACGAATTCCAGGATACCAACAACATCCAGTATGCGTGGATCCGTATGCTGGCGGGTGACACCGGTAAAGTGATCATCGTGGGGGATGACGATCAGTCTATCTATGGCTGGCGTGGTGCGCAGGTGGAAAACATCCAGCGCTTCCTCAAAGATTTCCCCGGTGCGGAAACCATCCGCCTTGAGCAAAACTACCGCTCGACCAACAATATTCTGAAAGCAGCGAACACCCTGATTGCTAATAACAGTGGCCGCCTGGGTAAAGAGCTGTGGACCGAAGACAGCGATGGCGAGCAAATTGCGGTTTACTGTGCCTTCAATGAACTGGATGAAGCGCGCTTTGTGGTCAACCGCATTAAGGTGTGGATGGAGAATGGCGGCGCGCTGAATGACTGCGCGATCCTCTATCGCAGTAACGCCCAGTCGCGCGTGCTGGAAGAAGCGCTGCTGCAAACCAGTATGCCGTACCGGATCTATGGCGGTATGCGCTTCTTCGAGCGTCAGGAAATCAAGGATGCGCTGGCCTATCTGCGTTTGATCTCCAACCGTAATGACGATGCCGCCTTTGAACGCGTGATCAACACGCCGACCCGAGGCATAGGCGACCGGACGCTGGATGTCATACGCCAGACGTCACGTGAGCGTCAGCTCACGCTGTGGCAAACCACGCGCGTGCTGTTGCAGGAAAAAGCGCTGGCCGGGCGTGCCGCCTCTG
This sequence comes from Erwinia sp. MYb375, assembly GCF_037479175.1. Classification (NCBI taxonomy): domain Bacteria; kingdom Pseudomonadati; phylum Pseudomonadota; class Gammaproteobacteria; order Enterobacterales; family Erwiniaceae; genus Erwinia; species Erwinia sp. MYb375. The sequence goes on from NZ_JBBGZS010000020.1 coordinate 12,639, forward strand.
CCTTACAACGCTTTACCGAGCTGGTCGATTCACTGGCGCAGGAAACCGTTGAGATGCCGCTGCATGTGCAGACGGACCGGGTGATCAAAGATTCCGGTTTGTGGCTGATGTATGAGCAGGAAAAAGGCGAGAAGGGCCAGGCACGTATCGAAAACCTTGAGGAACTGGTCAATGCCACACGACAGTACAGCTATCAGGATGAAGACCAGGACCTGATGCCGCTGCAGGCGTTTCTCTCCCATGCCGCCCTTGAGGCCGGTGAAGGGCAGGCCGACAAGTGGCAGGATGCCGTGCAGTTAATGACCCTGCACTCCGCCAAAGGGCTGGAGTTTATGCAGGTGTTTATTGTCGGCATGGAAGAGGGCATGTTTCCCAGCCAGATGTCACTGGATGAAGGCGGCCGGCTGGAAGAAGAACGTCGCCTGGCCTACGTTGGTGTGACGCGTGCGATGCAGAAACTGACCCTGACCTACGCCGAAACCCGACGGCTTTATGGTAAGGAAGTGTATCACCGCCCATCGCGCTTTATTGGTGAGCTGCCTGAAGAGTGCGTGGAAGAGGTTCGTCTGCGTGCCAGCGTCAGTCGCCCGGCCAACCATCAGCGCATGGGGACGCCGATCGCGAAAAATGACAGTGGTTTCGCCCTCGGCCAGCGGGTGCATCATGCCAAGTTTGGTGAAGGGACTATCGTCAATCTGGAAGGCAGTGGCGAGCATAGCCGACTCCAGGTCGCGTTTCAGGGACAGGGCATTAAGTGGCTGGTGGCGGCTTATGCCAAACTGGAAGCGATGTGACGCCCTGTAGGGCGCATGGCCCCGCTTGACGCCTTTTTAGTCTCAGCGTAACATGCGCCCACCATTACCCTAAGAGGACATTCGCCTTGGACACACCCAGTACATACTGGCTCACTGACCTGCATTTCAGGTACAACTCCTAAGGCTATCCTCTTTTGCCGATAGCCTTCGTGGTTGTTGGCGACCGCATTTCCCGTCGCTCTGAGTCAGTTTTGCTCGCTGACTGAAACATCTGTTTCCCGTGTTCAAGCGCTCTGTCCCATTTTGTTACTGTGAATTTGGGAGTACAGCTAATGTTGAGCGCATTTAAACTCGACCAAAACCGTCTGACCCGCCTTGAACTGGATGATGCTGATGCCAGGGACGAGCTGATCGGTTCCGTCTGGGTCGATTTGATCGAACCGGAAGAAGCTGAACGAGATCGGGTACAAACCGAACTGGGCCAGAGCCTTGCGACCCGCCCTGAACTGGAAGATATCGAAGCCTCGGCACGTTTCTTCGAAGATGAAGATGGTCTGCATATTCACTCATTTTTCTTCTATGAAGATGCTGACGATCACGCGGGTAACTCGACGGTGGCCTTCACCATTCGTGAAGGGCGTCTGTATACCCTGCGCGAACGTGAACTCCCGGCGTTTCGTCTTTACCGTATGCGTGCCCGTAATCAGGTTCTGAGCGACGGAAATGCTTACGAACTGCTGCTCGATCTGTTTGAGACAAAAATCGAACAGCTGGCGGATGAGATCGAGAATATCTACAGCGATCTGGAAAAGCTGAGCCGCGTGATTATGGAAGGACAGCAGGGCGATGCGTTTGATGAAGCGCTGTCGACGCTGGCAGAGCTGGAAGATATCGGCTGGAAGGTGCGCCTGTGTCTGATGGATACCCAGCGCGCCCTGAACTTCCTGGTACGCAAGGCGCGTCTGCCAGGCAATCAGCTGGAGCAGGCACGCGAGATCCTGCGCGATATCGAATCCCTGCTGCCGCACAATGAATCCCTGTTCCAGAAAGTTAACTTCCTGATGCAGGCGGCGATGGGCTTTATCAACATCGAACAGAACCGCATCATCAAGATCTTCTCGGTGGTATCGGTGGTCTTCCTGCCGCCTACCCTGGTGGCCTCCAGCTACGGGATGAACTTCGAGTTTATGCCTGAGCTGAAATGGAGCTTTGGCTATCCAGGGGCGATTAGCCTGATGATCCTCGCCGGTCTGGCACCTTACGCCTACTTTAAGCGTAAGAACTGGCTGTAAGCCGCTCGATAAAAAAAAATCGCCTGAGGGGCGATTTTTTTATTTCTGCTTATCACGCTATACGGCCGACGATCGGCGTAATGCCAACAGAGCATCGGCAATAAAGAGCGCCAGTGCTGTCCAGATAAAGCCAAAGGTCACGACTTTATCGGGCGTCATTTGCTCTCCGTAAAATAATACGGCTAGCAGGAACATCAACGTGGGCGCCAGATACTGGAAAAAGCCCACGGTGGACAGTTTCAAACGTGTGCAAGCGGCAGTAAACAGCATCAGCGGAACCGTGGTGATCACCCCGGCAGCAGCCAGCATCAAATTGAGGCTCAGTGGGTTGCTTCCCAGATGGCTGGTGGGGCTGTCGGCTATCGCGAACAGATAGATTGCCGCAGGGATTAACAGCCAGCTGGTTTCAATCAGCATTCCGCTTTGGGCATCAACGGCTATTTTTTTACGCAGCAAGCCATAGAATGAAAAGCTGATGGCGAGACTGAGAGCGATCACCGGCACTGAACCAAACTGCCACACCTGTATCAGTACGCCGCAGGCCGCGAGTGCCACTGCCAGCCATTGCAGGCGCCGAAAGCGTTCCCCGAGAAACACCATCCCCACCAGGACATTCAGCAGCGGGTTAATAAAGTAACCCAGGCTGGCCTCCAGCAAATGGTGATTATTCACCGCCCAGATATACAGCAGCCAGTTACCGCAAATCACGACGGCGGAGAGCGCCAGCAGCAGCACCTTTTTGGGGTGCTGGATAACCGTACGGACATTGCGCCAGTGTCGGCTGGCGGTGAGCAGCACCAGCATAAAGAAAAATGACCAGATCACCCGGTGGGTCATAATTTCCCCGGGGGCAACTTGCTGGATGAGCTTGAAATAAACCGGGGCAACACCCCAGATAAAATAGGCTCCCAGAGCAAAGAAAATGCCCTGGAGAGTGAGCTGTGGATTCATGAAGTTAACCAATCAGATAGGTAGCAGTGGCGCTGGCAATATGAACACCGCCATCGTTGTGTAGCTCGACTCTGGCAACCGACACTTTATTACCACCGCGCAGCAGGCTGCTGCTGGCCGTAAAGCGTTCACCACGGCCGGGACGCAGATAATCCACCCGCAGGTCGATGGTTCCCATGCGTGACAGGCGCTGGCGTAGCTCCTCTTCAGTGATGCTTTCCTGGCGTGTCAGCGCGCTGGTGACGCACACCAGACCGGCAGCGACATCCAGGACGGAAGCGATCACGCCACCATGCAATATTTTCTGAGCGGAGTTACCGACCAGCATGGTCTGGTTTGCCAGGCTTATCTCTGCGTAATCCGACTCCAGTCGGTCCAGCTCCAGCCCCAGTGCGCGATTGAACGGCATGTGGTAGACAAAAATCTCGCCAATCAGGCGGCGAGCGGCAGCCTGATCCATAGGTACTGCTGACATTATCGGGTCTTCCTGTAATGCGGTCTGAATGAAAAATCAGGTTAACGGAGTGTGTATAATATGCTTCGTTGAAGGTGCTTTCCACTTTCGGAAATGAGCACTAATCCCCCTGGATGTTTCTGTGTAGAATGGCGTGCTTTTTATTCACTTATCCGCCTCTCTGGGAGAATCCTATGGCTCTGCTGAAAGGATTGCTGGCGTCAGCAATTCTGTTTCCGACGTTGGTGCTGGCACAGACCGCTACCGTAAAAGATGTCCACGATCAGCCTGCGGTTCGCGGCAGCATTATTGCCAATTTGCTGGAGAAGCATGACAACCCGTTTATCTTGTTCCCTTACGAAAACAACTATCTGCTTTACACGGATACCAGCAATATCAACAAGGAAGCGATCGAGTCTTACGACTGGGGAAACAAAGCCAAACACGATGAAGTGAAGTTCCAGTTAAGCCTGGCCTTCCCGTTATGGCGTGGCATTCTCGGTGATAACTCGGTACTGGCGGCGTCCTATACTCAGCGTTCCTGGTGGCAGTTATCTAATCGTGGTGCCTCTTCACCGTTCCGTGAAACCAACTACCAGCCGCAGATTTTCCTGGGGTGGTCCACGGATTACTCTTTCGCAGGCTGGACGTTACGCGATGTGGAAACGGGCCTGAATCATGAGTCTAACGGCCGATCCGATCCGACATCGCGCAGCTGGAACCGTGTCTATGCCCGACTGATGGCAGAAAATGGCAACTGGATGGTTGAGGTCAAACCCTGGTACCGTATTCCAGAAAGTGAAAATAATGACGATAACCCGGATATCACTAAGTACATGGGTTATTATCGCCTGACGGTGGGCTACCAGTGGGGCGAGAGCATCTTCAGCGTGAGGAGCAACTACAACTGGAACAGCGGCTACGGCGGCGCTGAACTGGGCTGGAGCTACCCGATGACCGATCATGTGCGTTTCTATACGCAGGTGTTTAGTGGTTATGGCGAATCGTTAATCGACTATAACCACCGTCAAACGCGCGTCGGTGTGGGCGTGACGCTCAACGACCTGTTCTAAGGTCGTCGTGACCGGGTTGAGCAATCAACCCGGCCAGAATTCTTGTTATTTCAGATGTGGGGACAACGTGTCTACGGCAGCAGTCATCAATAAAGAAACGCTGGCAGAGCAGGTATTACGCGATACCTTTGGCTATCAGCAGTTTCGTCCGGGGCAACAAGCCATCATTCAGGAGTCGCTCAACGGGCGTGACTGTCTGGTCGTTATGCCAACCGGCGGCGGAAAATCACTCTGTTATCAGATCCCTGCGCTGGTGCGTGAGGGGCTGACGCTGGTGGTGTCGCCGTTGATCTCGTTGATGAAAGACCAGGTCGACCAGCTACTGGCAAACGGCGTTGCGGCGGCCTGCCTCAATTCGACGCAGAACCGTGAAGAACAGCAGGAAGTGATGGCAGGTTGCCGTACCGGTCGCATCCGTCTGCTGTACATTGCCCCTGAACGTCTGATGATGGACAGCTTCCTTGAGCAGCTGACACACTGGAATCCGGCGATGCTGGCGGTGGATGAAGCCCACTGTATTTCCCAGTGGGGCCACGACTTCCGCCCGGAATACGGTGCGCTGGGCCAGCTACGTCATCGCCTGCCGGATGTCCCGGTGATGGCGCTGACCGCCACCGCCGATGAAACCACGCGTAACGACATTGCCCGTCTGCTGCAGCTTGATGACCCGCTCATCCAGGTCAGCAGCTTTGACCGCCCCAATATCCGCTATACGCTGGTGGAAAAATTCAAACCTACCGAACAGCTGCTGCGCTATGTGCAGGATCAGCGCGGCAAGTGCGGCATCATTTACTGTAACAGCCGGGCCAAAGTGGAAGACACCGCTGCCCGTCTGCAAAGCCGTGGCCTGAGCGTTGGTGCCTATCATGCGGGGATGGATAACGCACACCGTGCTCATGTGCAGGAAGCCTTCCAGCGCGATGATCTGCAAATCGTGGTGGCGACCGTGGCTTTTGGTATGGGCATTAACAAACCCAACGTGCGTTTTGTGGTGCACTTTGATATTCCGCGCAATATCGAATCCTACTATCAGGAAACCGGGCGTGCGGGGCGTGATGGCCTGCCAGCCGAGGCGCTGCTGCTGTACGATCCGGCCGATATGGCCTGGTTGCGTAAGTGTCTGGAAGAGAAAACACCGGGGCCGCTACAAGATATTGAACGCCATAAGCTGAATGCGATGGGTGCGTTTGCCGAAGCGCAGACCTGCCGTCGTCTGGTTTTGCTGAACTATTTTGGAGAGGGGCGTCAGCAGCCTTGCGACAACTGCGATATCTGCCTTGATCCACCGCGCCGCTATGATGGCCTGGTCGAGGCGCAAAAAGCACTCTCCTGCATTTACCGCGTTGGGCAGCGTTTTGGTATGGGGTATATCGTCGAGATCCTGCGCGGCGCCAATAACCAGCGCATCCGCGATATGCAGCACGACAAATTACCGGTGTATGGCATCGGCCGTGAGCAGAGCCATGAGCACTGGACCAGCGTGTTACGCCAGTTGATTCACCTTGGGCTGGTGACGCAAAACATTGCCATGCACTCAGCATTACAGCTGACGGAAGCCGCACGCCCCACCTTACGTGGTGAAGTGCCGCTGATGCTGGCGGTTCCTCGCCTGGTGAGTATTAAACCGCGTAACAGCAGCCAGAAATCCTATGGCGGAAGTTATGACCGCAAGCTGTTTGCCAAACTGCGCAAGCTGCGTAAATCCATCGCCGATGAAGCCAATGTTCCGCCATATGTGGTGTTTAACGATGCAACGCTGATTGAAATGGCGGAGCAAATGCCGCTGACAGCATCCGAGATGTTGAGTGTGAATGGCGTCGGGCATAAGAAGCTGGAGCGTTTTGGCAGGCCGTTTATGGTGATGATCAAAGAACATGTCGACGGTGACGACGACGAGTAATGTTTGATGTGGGCCGATCGATAAATTATCGGCCCCGACAGGTTTTGTAGGGGGCGGGCATGCCCGACCCGGGTTCTGTTAGGCGATTCTTCGTGCCGATGCCAGCAGTGCACCTACCGCAATAAACAAGCCCCCAAAAATCCGGTTTAGCAATTTCATCTGATGCGGTCCTTTGATCCACGCAGAGATGCGTGTGGCCAGCGTGGCATAGCCAATCATCACGATAATATCCACCACCACGGTCGTGACGCCCAGGACCAGATACTGCATCGCCTGCGGCTGATGTGGCAGAATGAACTGCGGGAAGAGGGCCGCCAGGAACACAATACTTTTTGGATTGGTCAGATTCACCAGCACGGCGCGTTTAAACAGCTTACGGCGCGGCATCGCTTTGGCAACCGCATTCAGATCGATCGCCCCGGCCGATCGCCACTGTTGAATACCCAGCCAGACCAGGTATCCCGCCCCGGCCCATTTAAGAATTTCAAAAGCCAGTAACGATTGGGAAAACAGCGCACCCAGCCCAATGCCGACCAGCACAATATGCAGCGACAGCCCAACCTGAAGGCCGGAGATTGAGGCGACCGCACCGCGATAACCGTGGCTGATACCGGTACTCATGGTATTGATTGCGCCAGAACCTGGCGACAGACTTAAGATGCTGGTTGTTAACAGATAGGTCAGCCACCACTCGATGGTCATGCGTAAAACTCCCGAAAAACGCTCATTTGTGACACAATACGTTATTGTTGAATGCGGCGCTACGGGGAACCCTGTCCCTTTTTTAAGGGAGAGTCCTTTCTGGAAATGAGCCTGATGGAACATCGTAAACACAACTGGACGACGCGGGAAAAAGCCTTTGCGGCATTTGCTACTGGCCCGTTGCTGGATTTCTGGAAATTGCGTGAAGAGGATGAATTTTTCGGTGTTGAAAACGTCCCGATCCGCTACGTCCGTTTCATCTCACCGCAACACGATAAGGTGATACTGCTGTGCCCGGGGCGCATTGAAAGCTATGTGAAATACCCGGAGCTGGCCTATGACCTGTTCCATAGCGGTTATGATGTCATCATTATCGATCATCGTGGGCAGGGACGATCCGGGCGGTTATTGCAGGATTCTCACCGTGGCCATGTGGTTGAATTCGAAGATTATGTCGACGACCTCGAAACCCTGTATTTGAAAGAGATTGTCACACGTCACTATCGCCGCCGTTATGCACTGGCCCATTCGATGGGCGGGGCGATACTGGCGCTGATGCTGGCTCGCCAGCCTGAGGCGTTTGATGCGGTGGCGCTGGCATCGCCGATGTTTGGCATCTTCCTGCCGATGCCGTTATGGATGGCCAACTCTATCCTTAACTGGGCGGAAAAATATCCGACGGTACGCGAGGGTTATGCACTGGGGACCGGAAAATGGCATGCGCGCCCGTTCGCCATTAACGAACTGACGCACAGCCGTGAGCGCTATCGCCGTAACCTGCGCTTTTATGCCGACGATCCGGGCCTGCGCGTGGGGGGCCCCACTTATCACTGGGTGAGAGAAGGCGTACGCGCCGGGCACAGTATTTTAAGCCAGGCGGCGAAGATATCGACGCCGTTGCTGCTGCTCCAGGCCGCTGACGATAAAGTTGTGGATAATCGCGCTCAGGATCTGTTTTGCCAGACGATGGTGGCCGCCGGTCAGCCCTGCGAAGGGGGTAAGCCGATGATTATCGACGGTGCCCGCCACGAGATCCTGTTTGAGAAAGACAGCATGCGCAGCGAAGCGCTGGAGGCCATCCTGGCCTTTTATTCCCGCCACTGCTGAGTGGACAGAATGACATTGTCGGTGGGTACTTGACTGCCCGCCAGAAAATATTAACCAGAGGTGTTATGTACCGTATTGTTGCTTCAGACCTGGATGGCACGCTGCTGTCACCGGACCACACGCTTTCCCCTTATGCCCGCGAAACGTTACAGTTGCTGACACGTAAAGGCATCCATTTTGTCTTTGCAACGGGCCGCCATTATATCGACGTGGCGCAGATGCGTGACAGCCTGGGCATCGATGCTTACATGATCACCTCAAATGGGGCGCGGGTGCATAACACCGCAGGCGAGTTGGTTTTCAGTCATAACCTTGATGAAGATATCGCGCTTGAACTGTTCGCCATGCAGCACGCCAACCCTGATATCTACACCAACGTGTACCGGGATGAAGAGTGGTTCCTGAACCGCCACCGTCCTGAAGAGATGGATTTCTTCCGCGAGTCTGACTTCAACTATCAGATCTATGAGCCGGGCCAGCTGTCGACCGACGGCATCAGCAAGGTGTTTTTCACCTGTGCGATCCCTGAACTGCTGGTTCCACTGGAGCTGGCGCTGATTGCGCGCTGGGGTGATCGGGTTAACGTCAGCTTCTCGCTGCCAACCTGCCTGGAAGTGATGGCGGGCGGTGTGTCGAAAGGGCACGCGCTGGATGCGGTATCAAAATCACTGGGCTTCTCGCTGCAGGAGTGCATCGCCTTTGGTGACGGCATGAATGATAAAGAGATGCTGAGTATGGCGGGTAAAGGCTGCATCATGAGCAACTCTCATCAGCGCCTGAAAGATATCTTACCGGAGCTGGAAGTGATCGGGTCGAATGCCGATCAGGCCGTGCCGAACTTCCTGCGTCAGCTGTATAACGTGTAAGCCTGCAGGGCCGATCGCCTGTTTCGATCGGCCCTTTTGTCACCCGATGTTTATCGACCTAAGAAATGAACGGCTTTATCTGGGAAATCAGTAAACAGACCATCCACCCCCGCTTTGTTGTACAGCAGGTCGTACAGCTGATCGACGTTGCTGACATAAGGCGGTAGCTGATCGGCGCGTACCGTGTACGGATGCACCACCAGATGATTCTGGTGTGCCTCTTTCACCATATCGTTCAGCGGCACATTGCCGGTTTTTGCGCCTGGCGCCACCAGCATATGGTAATCCGGGCCGATACCGTCGGCGTATTGAGCGATGGTTTTCATCGCACCCGGCGCGAACATCCAATCGTAATCGTAGTTCACCCACTTACCGTCGCGCTGCTCCTGAGTTTCATCCCATTTGGTATAGGCGATCAGCTGCACCAGCTTCAGATTCATTTCCCGCTGAGGTTCCAGTTCGGTCTTGATGCGCTTCACTTCGTTATAGTCAAAGCACTGCACATAAACCTTATCGGTCTTACTGCTGTAACCATACTGCTTAAGGACGTCCAGCACTTTGGCAGAGATATCCTTGCCTTCTTTGCGGTGGAACCACGGGGCTTTAATTTCGGTATAAATCCCGATGTCTTTGCCGGTGGAGTGGTTCAGGCCCTGAATAAACTCCAGTTCTTCCTCAAAGGTATGAACACGGAAATCAGATTTCCCCATCGGGAAGCGGCCTGGAAAGGTCTGCACCTTTTTGCCGTTTTCAAGCGTAAAGCCTTCGGTAAACGCCAGGCTCTTGATCTCGGCAAGGGTAAAGTCGATGGCGTAGTAACGTCCGTCAGCCCGTGCGCGGTTCGGAAAACGCGTGGCAACATCCGTCACCCGATCCAGATAGTGGTCATGCAGCACCACCAGGTGATCGTCTTTGGTCATCACCAGGTCCTGCTCAAGGTAATCCGCCCCCTGAGCATAGGCCATCGCTTTTGCCGGCAGGCTGTGTTCCGGCAGATAACCGCTGGCCCCACGATGCGCAATCACGACAGGCGAAGAACTCGCGGCTGTGGCCGCGAGAGAGGTGGTGAGAAGTAAGGTAGCGATAACGTTTTTCAACATAATGTTCCCTTCAATCAGAGTGAGTTCAGGCCCTGTTTGTGTTTCTTCTCGCTGAACATCGTCATCGTCAGCAGGATTACCGCCAGCACACAGCCGCCGATCATAATGATAAAGCCGCCATCCCAGCCGAAGTAATCAACGGTATAGCCGACGATAGCACTGGCCGCAACGGACCCACCCAGGTAGCCAAACAGACCGGTAAAGCCTGCCGCTGTACCCGCCGCTTTCTTCGGTGCCAGTTCCAGGGCATGCAGACCAATCAGCATCACCGGACCATAAATCAGGAAGCCAATAATCATCATACAGGCCATATCCACACCAGGATTACCGGCCGGGTTCATCCAGTACACGACGGTGGCAATGGTCACCAGCACCATAAAGAACACGCCTGTTGCACCACGGTTACCTTTAAAGACTTTATCCGACATCCAGCCGCACAGCAGGGTACCCGGGATACCGGCATACTCGTAGAAGAAGTAAGCCCACGATGATTTATCCAGCGTGAAGTGTTTCACTTCTTTCAGATAGGTCGGTGACCAGTCGAGGATGCCGTAACGCAGCAGGTAAACAAACACGTTGGCCAGCGCGATATACCACAGCAGTTTGTTCGGCAGGATGTACTGCATAAAGATCTGCTTAGCCGTCAGCTCATCTTCATGCTTTTCATCGTAGTTCGGCGGATAGTCGTTTTTGTACTCCTCAATCGGCGGCAGGCCGCACGACTGTGGGGTATCACGCATCAGCGCAAAAGCAATGATGGCGATAACAATGGCACCAAAAGCAGGCATATACAGCGCCGCTTTCCAGTCGTTAAACCAGGCCATACCGAGCAGGAACAGCAGCGGAGGGATACCACCACCGACGTTATGCGCACAGTTCCAGACGGAAACGATGCTGCCGCGTTCTTTCTGCGACCACCAGTGCACCATCGTACGACCGCACGGCGGCCAGCCCATCCCCTGGAACCATCCGCACAGGAACAGCAGTACAAACATCACCATGATGCTGGACGTTGCCCAGGGAACAAAGCCCATGAACAGCATGACAGCAGCGGCAAGTATCAGGCCAGCAGGTAAGAAGACGCGCGGGTTGGAGCGGTCAGAGACCGACCCCATAATGAATTTTGAGAAACCGTAGGCGATAGAGATGCCGGAGAGCGCAAAGCCGAGGTCACCACGTGAGAAACCCTGTTCAACCAGGTAGGGCATCGCGAGGGCAAAGTTCTTACGCACCAGGTAGTAGGCAGCATAACCGAAGAATATCCCCAGAAAGATCTGCCAGCGTAGCTTGCGGTATAACGGGTCAACGCGGCTGTCATCAACGCGGGGCTGATGTGCAGCAGGTTTGAAAAAACGTAACATTTTGGCCTCCCATGGCTCGAAAGACTGATATCCGGCTTCGAATGCGCAGAGTAGAGGAACAGGATCCTGTTAAAACAGGAATAAATGTTCCATTTCGCGCATAGCGTAGTCGTAATCAGAACAACTGACTGTGAAGAATGGCGCAAATGTTACAGTTTTATGACGAGATGGCTATATCTACATCACAAATCGGTGTTTTATTTTCATAATGAAACTATAAAGTGTGAGGATAGTCACATATACAAACCCAGATAAAGGCTGTGGGTTTCGTTTGGTGAGTGATTTTGTTCTAAAAGGAAGGTTTTGATCTGGCGGAAGAACAAAGATTAACGCCAGCAGGTGGCGTTAATCAGTCAGTCAATCGCTTAGGCTTTCTTCACCGGACGGATTTTCATCGTCAGGCCTTTGAGGAAGTTACGCAGAATTTGATCGCCGCATTCGCGGTAGTTTTTATGCCCAGGTTTACGGAAAATCGCCCCAATTTCTGACTGTCCTACCGCAAAATCGGCGCTTTTCAGCAGTTCCAGAATGTCGGTGGTTTTCAGGTCGAAGGCCACACGCAGCTTCTTCATCAGGATGTTGTTGGTCATCTTGCGTTCGATAGAAGGCGCAGGTGCGTCTTCACTTTTGCCACGGCGTTCAAAAATCAAACCATTCAGAAAGTAACCCATGATGACATCGGGGCAGGGGCGATAGCCGGCTTCATCCTCTTTTTTCAGGAAGCTGTGCACTTCGGCTTCTGTTACTTCGCTCTCTGCCAGCGCCAGAATGCTCACAACTTTAGCATCGCTTAAATTCAGCATGTAACGCACGCTGCGCAGGACATCGTTATTGGTCATAGGGACTCTCTGTAGTGAAACAATTGCAGTGAGTGCAGTATAACTCGTCGTCCCTCAGGGTGCATCTGCGTTAGCGGCCCGCGCTGCGCTGAGTCACCAGCGTCGGTCAGCGTGTAACGCCAGTGGTCGACTGGCTGTCGAGCACGCTAAGGGTGGCTGATGGAAGGATGTGGCACGCCAGGACGGGATGCATCACGTACCCGAGGCAGATGATCGCAGGCGTGCTGGCGGGCGGAACGAATAAAGGCTTCTACCACCGGCTGACGCTGTTCACCGTCGCGCACTGCCGCATACAGGCGGCTCCAAAGCCCCTCTCCCAGCGTTTTCGTCACCACCAGTCCCTGATGTTCAAAACTCTCCACTACCCAGTGTGGCAGCGCAGCAATCCCCATTTGTGCGGACACCATCTGAATCAGTAGCAGCGTGTTGTCCACGCTTTTCAACGTTGGGCTGATATCGGCAGGCTGTAAGAAATGACGCCAGATATCCAGGCGCTGACGCTGAACCGGATAAATCATCAGCACCTCACTGGCCAGATCTTCCGGTGAAATATGCGCCTTTTGCGCCAGGGGATGGTCCGGTGCCAGCACCAGGCGGACCTCGAAATCAAACATAGGTGAATAAAACAGCCCACTGCGCGGCAGAATATCGGAGGTCAGTACCACATCCAGCTCTCCCTGTTGCAGGGCGGGCTGCGGGTCAAATGTCATGCCTGATTTGAAATCCATCACCACCTGCGGCCAGCTCTGGCGGAAATTGTTCAGCGCCGGGGTCAGCCACTGAATACAACTGTGGCATTCAATAGCGATGCGCAATGTGGTCTGGTGCGGTTCATGGCAGGCCTGCAATGCCTGCTGGATTTGCGGCAGCACCTGTTCCGCCAGTTGCAGCAAAATTTCTCCCTGTGGCGTGAAACGCAGCGGCTGGCTTTTACGCACAAACAGCCGGAACCCCAGACGTTGCTCCAGGTCGCTGAACTGATGAGATAACGCTGACTGCGTTTGATGAAGTTGGGCCGCCGCCGCCGCCAGTGAACCTGTCGTTCGCAACGCTTGCAGCGTCCGCAGGTGTTTAAGTTCGATCATGAGAGTCCTTCACATCGACAGTGAATATTTTGCGCTTGTGGTTGATACAGTACCTGCACAATATAGCGGTGTAAACATCTGGACGTCTAAATGATCCGCTGATGAGTTTACTTGTCATTTTACATCCCGGGCAGTGCTCAGAATCCTCACGTACTTCAGTACGCTCCGGTTCTTGCGCGCTGGCCGTGTGCACACTGACATCAGCCAATTTTGATGGTCCCGGTAAAGAACAATTTAACGAGGCACAACTGATGACTATTCTGAACCACATTCTCGGATTTCCCCGCGTTGGTCTGCGTCGCGAACTGAAAAAAGCGCAGGAAAGCTACTGGGCGGGCACCACCAGCCAAGACGATCTGCTGACGACTGGCCGTGAACTTCGTGCACGCCACTGGCAACAGCAGAAAGACGCAGGTGTGAATCTGCTGCCGGTCGGTGACTTCGCCTGGTACGATCACGTGCTGACCACCAGCCTGATGCTGGGTAACGTCCCCGCGCGCCACCAGAATAAAGAGGGCTCAGTTGACCTCGATACGTTGTTCCGCCTTGGCCGTGGCCGTGCTCCGACCGGTGAACCTGCCGCCGCCGCCGAAATGACCAAATGGTTTAACACCAACTATCACTACATGGTGCCTGAATTTGTCCAGGGTCAGCAGTTCAAACTGACCTGGACACAACTCCTGGACGAAGTCGACGAAGCGCTGGCACTGGGCCACAAAATTAAACCTGTATTACTGGGTCCGCTGACTTATCTGTGGCTGGGCAAAGTGAAAGGGGATCAGTTTGATCGCCTGAGCCTGCTGAAAGACATCCTGCCGGTTTACCAGCAGGTGCTGGCCGAACTCGCTAAACGTGATATCGAGTGGGTGCAGATTGACGAGCCCGCGCTGGCGCTGGAACTGCCTGCCGAGTGGTTAACCGCTTTCAAACCCGCCTATGCTGCATTGCAGGGGCACAGCAAACTGCTGCTGACCACCTATTTCGACAGCATCGGCCAGAACATTGACACCATTACGGCACTGCCGGTTCAGGGGCTGCACGTTGACCTGGTCCACGGTAACGATGATCTCTCTGTGCTCAACAGCAAAGTACCGGCAAGCTGGTTGCTGTCACTAGGGGTAATTAATGGCCGTAACGTCTGGCGTGCGGATCTGAGCCGCTGGTTTGAGCGTCTGCAGCCGCTGAGCGCTGCCCGTAAACAGCTGTGGATCGGTTCTTCCTGCTCACTGCTGCACAGCCCGATCGACCTGAGCGTGGAAACCCGTCTGGATGATGAAGTAAAAAGTTGGTTCGCCTTTGCGCTGCAAAAGTGTGCTGAACTGTCACTGCTGAGCAATGCGCTGAACAACAACGATCCGGCGTCACTGGAGGCCTGGAGTGCGCCCGTTCGCGCCCGTAAACACTCCCCCCGTGTTCACAATGCGGCCGTCGGTGAGCGTCTGGCCGGGATTACTGCCAGAGACAGCCAGCGTAACAGCAGCTACCTGGTGCGTGCTGAAGCACAACGTCAGCGTTTCCAGTTGCCCGCCTGGCCCACCACCACTATCGGCTCTTTCCCACAAACCACCGAAATTCGTGGCCTGCGCCTTGATTTCAAGCAGAGGCGTCTGGACGGCAATCACTACCGTACCGGCATCGCTGAACATATTAAGCAGGCGATTGCTGAGCAAGAGCGTTTAGGTCTGGACGTGCTGGTGCACGGTGAGGCGGAACGTAACGACATGGTGGAATATTTCGGTGAAAATCTGGATGGCTTTATCTTTACGCAGAATGGCTGGGTACAGAGCTACGGTTCGCGCTGTGTGAAACCGCCGGTGATTATCGGTGACGTCAGCCGCCCGGAAGCCATTACCGTTAAGTGGGCGAAGTATGCGCAGTCTCTGACCGACAAGCCGGTCAAAGGCATGCTGACCGGCCCGGTGACTATCCTGTGCTGGTCATTCCCGCGTGAAGATGTGTCTCGCGAAACCATCGCAAAACAGATTGCCCTGGCACTGCGTGACGAAGTGGAAGATCTGGAAAAAGCCGGTATCGGGATCATCCAGATTGACGAACCTGCACTGCGCGAAGGTTTACCGCTGCATCGCTCCGACTGGGCTGCCTATCTGGAGTGGGCTGTGGATGCCTTCCGTCTGAACGCCGCCGTGGCGCAGGATGACACTCAGATTCACACCCACATGTGTTACTGCGAGTTCAACGACATCATGGATTCGATCGCTGCACTGGATGCCGACGTGATCACCATCGAAACCTCACGCTCGGATATGGAACTGCTGGAGTCGTTTGAAGAGTTCGACTACCCGAATGAAATCGGTCCCGGCGTTTACGATATTCACTCGCCAAACGTTCCGAGCGTGGAGTGGATGGAAGCACTGCTGCTGAAAGCGGCACAACGCATCCCGACTGAACGTCTGTGGGTTAACCCGGATTGTGGTCTGAAAACGCGTGGCTGGACAGAAACACGTCAGGCTCTGGCAAACATGGTGAAAGCGGCCCAGAACCTGCGCAGCACGCAAAAAGCCTGATGACGATGTTGTTGCTGATCATAAAGGGGCGCCAGGAGGCGCCCCTTTTTTATGCTTTTGGCGCCACGCCATGCTGTTTAAACCATGCCAGCATCCGTTGCCAGCCATCCTGAGCAGACTCCGCGTGATAGCTGGGACGGTAATCCGCATTAAAGGCGTGCCCGGCATCGGGGTAAACGATAATCTCAGCGTCAGCATTCGCCGCACGCAGCGCCTGGCGCATGGTCTCCACGCTCTCAAGCGGGATGCCGTCATCCTTGCCGCCGTACAGCCCCAGGACCGGCGAATTGAGATCCACGGCAACATCCACCGGATGCTTTTGCTGCTTCATGGTTTTTTCACCCACCAGCTTGCCATACCAGGCGACAGCGGCTTTTAGCTGCGGATTGTGCGCGGCATACAGCCAGGTGATACGTCCGCCCCAGCAAAAACCGGTGGCAGCCATATTGCGCATATCCCCGCCATGACGGGACGCCCAGTTTGCCACGTGGTCGAGATCGGCCAGTACCTGGCTGTCCGGGACCTTGCTGACGAGGTCATTGAACAGAGTAGAGATATCGGTGTAATCCGCAGGATCACCCTGGCGGAAATAGAGTTCTGGCGCCACCGCCAGATAGCCTTCCCGGGCCAGACGACGGCAAATATCCCGGATATGTTCATGTACGCCAAAGATCTCCTGGACCACCAGCACTACCGGCAGCAGCCCTTCGGCATGGCGCGGTTTCGCATGGAAGGCCGGCATGTTCTCACCCTGGGTAGGAATGGACGTCTCACCTGAAATAATATCGGTACTGTCAGTGATAATCGTGGTGGCTGCGGCAGGACCTGTTGCGGGTGCAAACCCTTTATTGCTCGATTCTTGCGTCGTGTTATCGTCGGTTTTCATTATCCTCTCCGTGCATGCACAAGTACGATCGGCATTCAGGGTTTAACTATAGCCCGTAATGCGATGGGATCAGGTTTCACTACGGGCTATCTCTATCACCAGATAGCCCTGAACCACAGGCCCGGATGTGTGAAAGTGCCATGATCGGATTTAATAATGTGACATCCATCACTTTTTACAATGTAATCAATGCAACTTTCATTTGTATTATCGATGTTAATCACATAAATGTTCGCCGGATTTCCTTACAGTAGCATCCCGTTAACTATCCCTCTTCCCGTGAAAGGAGTTTGAAATGGCACAGTCTGACGTTTTCCATCTTGGCTTAACGAAAGCCGATCTTCAGGGCGCCACACTGGCCATCGTGCCGGGCGACCCGGAGCGCGTGAAGAAAATTGCCGCCCTGATGGACAATCCGGTTCATCTGGCATCGCATCGTGAATTCACCACCTGGCGTGCCGAGTTATCCGGTAAACCCGTGATTGTCTGCTCAACAGGTATTGGTGGCCCGTCCACCTCGATTGCCGTGGAAGAGCTGGCTCAGCTTGGAGTACGTACTTTCCTGCGCGTGGGAACTACCGGCGCGATCCAGCCTGATATCAACGTCGGTGACGTGCTGGTGACCACGGGTTCTGTGCGTCTTGATGGCGCCAGCCTGCACTTTGCTCCGCTGGAGTTCCCGGCTGTGGCGGACTTTACCTGTACCACGGCGCTGGTCGATGCGGCTAAAGCGGCTGGTGCGACGACCCATATTGGCATTACCGCCTCGTCGGACACCTTCTACCCAGGTCAGGAACGTTACGATACCTTCTCCGGACGGGTGGTCAGCCGGTTCCAGAACTCGATGAAAGAGTGGCAACAGATGGGCGTACTGAACTACGAAATGGAATCTGCCACGCTGCTCACCATGTGTGCCAGCCAGGGGCTGCGTGCCGGTATGGTGGCAGGCGTCATCGTCAACCGCACCCAGCAGGAAATCCCGGATGCAGAAACCATGAAACGCACCGAGAGCGATGCAGTAAAGATTGTGGTTGAGGCTGCCCGCCGTCTGATCTAATCGTTTTTCTTATTGGCCGTGCTCACGCACGGCCTGCAATGCCTTTTCCCGCCGTGAAAAAATTCAGAACCTCCTCGATATTCCCTCCCTAACCTGCCCGTTCACTGCTTTTTATCTGGACATTCATACAGTGCGCCTCTATTTTTCCCCTGTCAGGGTTTCAGCAGGAGAAGCAGGGTGGATGCAACAATCGTATATGGTGCCGGTATTGGTCTGGTTGGGTTGCTGGCGGGCTGGTTAATCGCCGGGATCCGCAGCCAGCAGCAGTTGGCCAACGGCGAAACTGAGCGGCGTTTGCTTCAGCAGTCGGTGGAGCAGGCGGAATCTGAACGCCAGCGTCAGCAGCAGCAGCTGGATGCCCAGCTCCTGACGCAAAAACAGAATGAGCAGGAATTGCGTCAGCTGCACGGTTCACTGGCAGCGGCCGGAGAGAAGCTGCACCAGCTTGATCACTGGCGTGGTGAATCTGAGCAGCTCAATCGTGAGCTGCGCAATCAGCTGGAGATCAATGCTTCGCAGGAGGCCGAGCTGCGTGAAGTCACCATCCGCCTGGAAGAGACGCGCATGGCTGCTGAAGAGAAGCAGCGGCTGCTGGTGAACAGCGAGCAGCGCCTTAACGCGCAGTTTGAGAATCTGGCGAACCGCATCTTTGAAAACAGCGGCCGCCGGGTGGATGAACAAAATCGTCAGAGCCTGCATGGCCTGATTACGCCGCTGCGGGAACAGCTTGAGGGTTTTCGCCGTCAGGTTCAGGAAGGATTTGGTCAGGAGGCGCGTGAACGGCACACCCTCGCGCATGAAATACGTAACCTGCAACAGCTGAATGCGCAGATGGCCCAGGAAGCGATCAACCTGACCAAGGCGCTCAAGGGAGATAACAAAACGCAGGGTAACTGGGGAGAAGTGATCCTCAGCCGGGTGCTGGAAGCTTCCGGTTTGCGTGAAGGCCATGAATACGAAACGCAGGTTAACATCCAGCTTGAGCACAATGGGCGAATGCAGCCTGACGTGATCGTACGCCTGCCGCAGGGCAAGGATGTGGTGATTGACGCCAAAATGACGCTGGTGGCCTATGAACGCTATTTTAACGGTGATGATGACGCAGCGCGTGAGCTGGCCATCACTGAGCATATTGCGGCGATCCGTGGGCACTTACGCCTGCTAAGCCGAAAAGATTACCAACAATTACCGGGTTTACGCTCGCTGGATTATGTGTTGATGTTTATCCCGGTGGAACCTGCTTTCCTGCTGGCCATCGACCGGCAGCCA
This sequence comes from Erwinia sp. MYb375, assembly GCF_037479175.1. NCBI lineage: Bacteria > Pseudomonadati > Pseudomonadota > Gammaproteobacteria > Enterobacterales > Erwiniaceae > Erwinia > Erwinia sp. MYb375. The sequence goes on from NZ_JBBGZS010000020.1 coordinate 31,861, forward strand.
GAGTTGATCAACGAGGCGTTGAACCAGAACATCATGCTGGTCAGCCCGACCACCTTGCTGGTGGCGTTGCGCACCATTAATAATCTCTGGCGCTATGAGCACCAGAGTCGTCACGCCCAGCGTATTGCCGATCGTGCCGCCCGGCTCTATGACAAAATGCGTCTTTTTGTCGATGATATGAGTGCCATCGGCCAGAACCTTGATAAGGCTCAGGATAGCTATCGACAGGCAATGAAAAAATTGTCCGAAGGTCGGGGCAATCTGATTGCTCAGACAGAAGGGTTCCGCCAGATGGGGGTTGAAGTGAAGCGTCCGATTAACCCAAGGCTAGTGGAACAGGCATTACCAGAAGCTGATGACGATGTGGATGACGATGATGAGATGCCGCCTGCAGAAAAGGCGGAATATTCGCCGGATGCATTATCACGCCGTATCAATGAATAAGCGTGCGGCCAGTGCCTGGCCTGCGTGACTCTGGTACACTTGGCAAATATTTGATTGTAGAGCAGGCAAAACAAATGGCAGATGAATCAAAGGACACAACCCACTTCGGCTACCGCACCGTTGCGAAAGACGAAAAGGCCGAAATGGTTGCTGATGTTTTCCATTCCGTTGCGGCCAAATATGATCTGATGAATGACCTGATGTCATTCGGCATTCACCGCATCTGGAAGCGTTTTACCATTGATTCCAGCGGCGTGCGCCGTGGGCAACGCGTTCTCGATCTGGCGGGTGGCACGGGTGACCTCACGGCGAAATTCTCGCGCCTGGTGGGTGAAACCGGTGAAGTCGTGCTGGCTGATATCAACAGCTCAATGCTGAAAGTGGGCCGTGAAAAGCTGCGCAATAAAGGCATTATCGGCAACGTGAATTATGTGCAGGCCAATGCTGAAGCACTGCCGTTTCCTGATAACTATTTTGACTGCATCACCATCGCTTTCGGTCTGCGTAATGTGACTGAAAAAGAAAAAGCGCTGGCGTCCATGTTCCGTGTGCTGAAGCCGGGTGGGCGTTTGCTGGTACTGGAGTTTTCCAAACCGCAGTTCGCACCGTTGAGCAAAGCGTACGATGCCTATTCGTTCCATATTTTGCCGCGCATTGGTGAAATGGTCGCGAAAGACGCAGGCAGCTATCGCTATCTGGCAGAATCTATTCGTATGCATCCCGATCAGGACACCCTGAAAGAGATGATGAATGATGTTGGCTTTGAAAACACCACGTATCACAATCTGACGGGCGGCATTGTTGCTTTGCACCGCGGATTTAAGTTTTAAGCAGGGAAACGAATGACATTAACGCCGCTAGTAACCGCCAGTCTGGAGACCGCACTTAACCATTTGCTGTATCGCGACCGTGGCCTGAAGGCGGCGCGTCAACGTCTCAATGGTCGCAGCCTGGCGATCGTGCTGGCCGAGCTTAAGCAGCCGATTATCTTCATTTTCAGTGAACAGCAGGTGGACGTGATTGGCGAATGGAGCGATACACCGGATTGTACGGTGAAGACGCGTTTTGCCACGCTGTCAAAACTGCGTGACCGGCAGCAACTGACGACGCTTATTCGCAGCGGTGAGCTGGAAGTTGAAGGTGACCTTCAGGTTGTGCAGCAGTTTTCGGCCCTGCTGGACCTGGCAGAACTGGACCCGGCAGAGTATCTTGCGCCCTGGATCGGTGACATTGCCGCCCAGGGGATCACGCAGTTCGCCCGACGGGGTTTCAACGCGGTCCGCCGCGATGTGCAGCGTAAACAGAATTATCTGTCACAAACGCTGACGGAAGAGTGGCGTCTGGCACCGGGTTCACTTGAGCTGGCCTGGTTTGCTGAAGAGGTGGATGCGTTGACCCGTTCGCTGGATGCGTTAGATGCTCGCCTAAGCCAGATGGAGGTCAAATGACCTTCGGTGAACTGCGTCGTCTCTATCTGATTATTCGTGTGTTCCTCAGCTACGGTCTTGATGAACTCATCCCTAAAATGCGCCTGACTCTGCCGTTACGACTGGGGCGTAAATGCCTGTTCTGGATCCCTAACCGCCATAAAGATAAGCCATTGGGCGAGCGTTTACGCTTGTCCCTGGAGCAGTTAGGGCCGGTGTGGATTAAGTTTGGGCAAATGATGTCGACCCGTCGGGACCTGTTTCCGCCGTTGATCGCTGACCAGCTAGCGATGTTACAGGATCGCGTCGCGCCATTTGATGGGGCTAAAGCGCTTAAACTGATTGAACAATCGCTGGGCGCGCCTATCGACACCCAGTTCGATGATTTCAATATTGTTCCGCTGGCTTCTGCCTCTATTGCCCAGGTACATACTGCAACCCTGAAAGAGAACGGCCGTGAAGTGGTGATCAAGGTGATCCGTCCGGACATTTTGCCGGTGATCAAAGCGGATATGCGATTGATTTACCGCCTGGCGCGCTGGGTGCCGCGTTTGTTACCTGATGGTCGCCGTCTGCGTCCACGCGAAGTGGTTGCGGACTATGAAAAAACACTGCTCGACGAGCTAAACCTGCTGCGCGAAGCCGCCAATGCTATCCAGCTGCGACGTAACTTTGATAGCAGCAAGATGCTGTATATACCGGAAGTCTATTCCGATTACTGCAGTGAAAATATGATGGTGATGGAGCGTATTTACGGTATTCCCATCTCCGATGTGGTGACGCTGGAGCAGCATGGCGTCAACATGAAGCTGCTGGCCGAGCGTGGCGTACAGGTCTTCTTTACCCAGGTGTTCCGTGACAGCTTTTTCCATGCGGATATGCACCCCGGTAATATCTTCGTCAGCTATGAACATCCGGAAGATCCGCAATATATTGGCATTGACTGCGGTATTGTTGGCTCTCTGAACAAAGAAGATAAACGCTATCTGGCAGAGAATTTCATTGCCTTCTTTAATCGCGACTACCGTAAGGTGGCCGAGCTGCACGTGGATTCCGGCTGGGTGCCGCCCGATACCAATGTGGAAGATTTCGAATTCGCCATTCGCACGGTGTGCGAACCGATTTTTGAGAAACCGCTGGCCGAAATTTCGTTCGGACATGTGCTACTTAACCTGTTCAACACGGCACGTCGCTTTAATATGGAAGTGCAGCCTCAGCTGGTTCTGCTGCAAAAAACCTTGCTGTACGTTGAAGGGGTGGGTCGCCAGCTCTATCCGCAGTTGGATTTGTGGAAAACGGCCAAGCCTTTCCTGGAAGACTGGATTAAAGACCAGGTAGGGATTCCTGCCATTGTGCGTGCGTTGAAAGAAAAAGCGCCGTTCTGGGCAGAAAAATTGCCTGAGCTGCCAGAGCTATTTTATGACAGCCTGCGTCAGCATAAGCATTTGCGCCACAGTGTTGATCGCCTGGCTAACGATCTGAAAGGAGAGCGTGCAAAGCAGCATCAGTCGCGCTATCTGTTTGGTGTCGGTGCTACATTGCTGCTCAGTGGGACGGCAATCCTGCTGTCACGTCCTGAATGGGATATGTTCTCTGCCGGGCTGATGGCCGCAGGCGTTGTTGCCTGGCTGGTGGGCTGGCGCAGAACAAACTGATTGTCATGAAAGGTAAATAGGCAGTTTATTGCGCAAGGGGCAAGGTTTGCGCATCGTAAGTAAGACATAAGCTGTTATATACTCGAAATCCGCATCACTTATTGTTATCAGAGGTAATCATGGGTATTACACTTCCACACTTGTTGATCATCGCGGTACTGGTGATTCTGTTGTTTGGCACCAAAAAACTGCGCTCACTGGGTTCTGACCTCGGTTCATCGATCAAAGGTTTTAAAAAAGCGATGAGCGATGAGGACGACAAAGAAAAAAACCAGGCTCATGATGCTGACTTCAATGCCAAACTGGCTGAACCGCAGCAGACTGAAGCGAAGAAAGAAGACGTTAAGAACGACAAGGTATAATCCGTGTTCGACATAGGCTTTGGTGAACTGGTACTGGTATTCGTTATTGGCCTGGTAGTACTGGGTCCGCAGCGTTTACCTGTCGCAGTCAGAACGGTGATGGGCTGGATTCGCGCAATGCGTTCTCTGGCAACCAGCGTTCAGAATGAGCTGGCTCAGGAACTGAAAATTCAGGAACTGCAGGACGGCCTGAAAAAAATTGAACAGGCTAGCAAAGACAGTCTCTCCCCTGAGCTGAAAGCGACGGTAGATGAGCTGAAACAAACGGCTGATTCAATGAAGCGCTCCTACTTAGGTGAAAATGAAAAAGCGGATGACGAAGCTCACACCATCCATAACCCGTTAGTGAGCGATCCGCAGCAATCGCATGATGGTGCTACGCCAGCGGCAGCGGATCACCAGGCAAGTGCACCTACACAGGCACCCGTCACGGTGACGCAATCTGCCTCGTCAATGCCATCTGAAACGAAACAGCCGCCAGCGTCTTCCGCTCCGCGTGCATCCGTGCCACCCATTCAACCAGGCGATGAACGTTAAATATGGCTGTTGATGATACCCAACCGCTTATCAGTCATCTGATTGAGCTACGTAAGCGCCTGCTGAACAGCATTATTGCTGTTCTGGCCATTTTTCTGTGCCTGGTATATTTTTCCAACGATATTTATCAACTTGTCTCGGCCCCATTGATCAAGCAATTGCCCGCCGGGGCCAGTATGATCGCTACGGATGTTGCCTCCCCTTTCCTGGCGCCGATTAAGCTGACGATCATTGTCTCATTGTTCCTTTCAGTACCGGTTATCCTCTACCAGGTCTGGGCATTTGTGGCACCTGCGTTGTATCGCCATGAACGCAGGCTGGTTATGCCCCTGCTGTTTTCCAGTTCATTCCTATTCTACCTGGGGATGGCTTTCGCCTACTTTATTGTCTTCCCGCTGGCGTTCAGCTTCTTTGCCAAGACCGCGCCACAGGGAGTGACGATTGCCACCGACATTAATAACTATCTCGATTTTGTGATGACGTTATTTATGGCATTTGGTGTGTCGTTCGAAGTACCGATCGCTATCGTTCTGCTGTGCTGGACTGGGGTAACAACGCCAGAAGATTTGCGCGCGAAGCGCCCGTATGTGCTGGTAGGTGCATTTGTCGTTGGCATGTTGCTGACGCCGCCGGATATCTTCTCCCAGACGTTGCTGGCCATCCCGATGTACTGCCTGTTTGAAGTCGGTGTTTTTGTTTCCCGCTTCTACGTGGGTAAAAACCGTCGCGACGAAGACGACGCGCAGGACGCGGAATCGGAGTAACGATACGCGAACGGCTGCCATCGGCAGAACAACCTGAATAAATTAACCGCCCGTCAGGGCGGTTACTGTATGGAAGAGACTATGTTTGATATTGGTGTAAACCTGACCAGCACGCAGTTCGCGAAAGATCGCGAAAAAGTCGTTAAACGTGCGCGTGAAGCGGGTGTCACCGGCATGTTAATTACGGGCACCAACGCGCTGGAAAGTCAGCAGGCGTGCAGCCTTGCAAAGCAGCATCCGGATTATTGCTGGTCAACCGCTGGCGTTCACCCCCACCATGCCAGCGAATGGTCGGGAGAAACGGCGGCTACGCTGCGTCGCCTGGCTGAAAACGACCGGGTTGTTGCCATCGGTGAGTGTGGCCTCGATTTTAATCGTAACTTCTCTGAGCCAGAACAGCAGGCTTACGCCTTTGAGGCTCAGCTCGCTCTGGCCGCCGAATTGTCACTGCCTGTATTTTTGCACTGCCGCGAAGCTCATGAGCGGTTTATTGCGATCCTGACGCCGTGGTTACCTAAGCTACCGGCTGCTGTATTGCACTGCTTTACCGGGACGCGTGAAGAGCTGGAAGCCTGTCTGGCACTGGGATTATCCATCGGTATTACCGGATGGGTATGCGATGAGCGAAGAGGGCAGGCGCTGCGCGAGTTGATGCCGCTGATCCCTGCAGAGCGTCTGCTGCTGGAAACGGATGCACCCTGGTTGCTCCCGCGTGATATGCACCCACGCCCTGCATCGCGCCGCAATGAACCCTGTTTTTTACCGCATATTGTTCAACAGGTGGCACTACTGCGTGGGGAAGATGCGGGTGAACTGGCAGGGCAAACGGCGTTAAACGCACGAAAACTGTTTGGTCTGTGATACGCCCAGGGGGCTATTTTTGCCCCTTGATGATGCGTGTTACAGCTTCTGAAACTGGCGGTTGCCCACGCTGCGTACCACCTGTTTATTTAACAGGTTCAGTAGCAGCATAGATCGGGCTTCACCGTCAGGTTCAGTGAATATCGCCTGCAACCCTTCAAATGCCCCCTCGGTAATAATCACCGTATCGCCTGGCTGCGGAAGCTCACTTTCTAAGGGGGATTCGATGGGGCTTTGCAACGCGACAATCACATCCAGCGGAACGGTGGCGGGCTGGTTACCAAAACGGACAAAATGGCTGACCCCACGCGTTGCGCTGATGGTTGTGGTGTGAATGGATTCAGGATCGAACTCAATAAACAGATAATTAGGGAATAACGGCTCATTCACCTGGGTACGTTTGCCACGCACTGTTTTCTCTAAAGCAATCATCGGGCTGAGGCAATGCACGGCCTGGCGCTCAAGGTGCTCTTTTGCGCGCAGTAACTGACCTCGTTTGCAGTAAAGTAAATACCAGGATTCCATAACATCACTTTCCAATTATCTGTCCGATAAGAATAGCAAAATCGCTCTGAGAGATATAGCGAGATTGGCGGCATCAGTCTGTTTCATCCCCCGGGTTCACAAGGTACTCAGTCATACTATAACCCTGAATTCGCCGTTATTATCGAATCAACTTGTCTCCTTACACCGGTGTCGTATCCTTATTATGCACGGCGGGTGAGCCGTATTCTAATAAGCGAATCCGCAGCGTCTTGCTTTCCGCAAGGGGCTAAACGTTGCAACAAAATTTACCCTGAACGATGGATCGGCACTATAATGGCCGACTCACTGACCGTACTGATGGAAAGTCATGAAATACCACGACTTACGCGACTTCCTTTCTCTGCTTGAACAGCGTGGGGAATTAAAACGCATCAAACACGAGATCGATCCCGATCTGGAAATGACCGAAATTGCCGATCGCACACTGCGTGCCGGTGGCCCTGCTCTGCTGTTTGAAAACCCTAAAGGTTACAGCATGCCAGTCCTGTGCAACCTCTTTGGTACCCCGGACCGCGTGGCGCTGGGCATGGGCCAGGAGGATGTTAAAGCACTGCGTGACGTTGGCCGCTTGCTGGCATTCCTTAAGGAGCCTGAGCCGCCGCGTGGTTTCCGCGACTTCTTCGATAAAATGCCGCAGTGGAAGCAGGTCCTGAACATGCCAACTAAACGGCTGCGCAGTGCACCTTGCCAGGAACAAATCTGGCAGGGCGATGATGTCGATCTCAGCCGTATTCCGGTGATGAAATGCTGGCCAGACGATGCAGCACCGCTGGTGACCTGGGGTCTGACTGTGACGCGCGGCCCGCTGAAAGAGCGCCAGAATTTAGGCATCTATCGTCAGCAGGTGATTGGTAAAAACAAACTGATCATGCGTTGGCTTTCACACCGTGGCGGTGCCCTGGATTTCCAGGATTGGTGCCAGCAGCATCCGGGTGAACGCTTCCCTGTCTCTGTTGCGCTGGGTGCCGATCCGGCCACCATTCTCGCAGCCGTCACACCCGTGCCGGATACCCTGTCGGAATATGCTTTTGCCGGGCTGTTACGCGGCACGAAAACCGAAGTGGTTAAGTGCGTGTCCAACGATCTGGAAGTGCCTGCCAGTGCAGAAATTGTGTTGGAGGGATATATTGAGCCGGGTGAGATGGCACCGGAAGGTCCATACGGTGATCACACTGGATACTATAATGAAGTGGATAATTTCCCGGTGTTCACTATCACGCATATTACGCAGCGCCGCGATGCGATCTATCATTCCACCTTTACCGGGCGTCCGCCGGATGAACCTGCGGTACTGGGTGTGGCGCTGAATGAAGTGTTTGTGCCAATCTTGCAAAAACAGTTTCCGGAGATTGTGGATTTCTATTTACCCCCGGAAGGGTGTTCATACCGTTTGGCCGTGGTGACGATTAAGAAACAGTATGCCGGGCACGCCAAACGCGTCATGATGGGCGTCTGGTCTTTCTTGCGTCAGTTTATGTATACCAAATTTGTTATTGTCTGTGATGATGACATTAATGCACGTGACTGGAATGATGTCATCTGGGCGATCACCACGCGTATGGATCCGGCTCGTGATACGGTTCTGATTGAAAATACGCCGATCGACTACCTCGATTTTGCCTCGCCTGTTTCGGGTCTGGGGTCAAAAATGGGGCTTGATGCGACCAATAAATGGCCGGGTGAAACCCAGCGCGAGTGGGGTACGCCAATCCGTAAGGATCCTGCCGTTACCGCACGTATTGATGCGATTTGGGATGAGTTAGGCATCTTGAGTGATACACCAGCGCGCTAAAGCGCTGGCGGTCAAATGATAATGACGACCCGACAGAGGGAACGCATGACAACCTTAAGCTGTAAAGTGACCTCAGTAGAGGCTATTACCGATACCGTGTACCGCGTACGAATGATCCCTGAAGCTGATTTTAGCTTCCAGGCGGGTCAGTATTTGATGGTGGTGATGGACGAAAACGACAAACGTCCGTTCTCACTGGCATCAACGCCGATGGAAAAAGACATTATTGAGCTGCATATTGGTGCCTCTGAGCTGAACCTCTATGCGATGGCCGTAATGGAACGTATCCAACAGCAGCGTCAGATCACCGTTGATATTCCTCATGGTGATGCATGGCTACAAGAGGGCGAACGTCCGCTGGTACTGATTGCGGGCGGCACAGGCTTCTCCTATGCGCGTTCCATTTTGCTGACGGCCTTGTCGCAGCAGCCGGATCGCCATATTGCGATCTACTGGGGTGGGCGCGAGCTGAAACACCTGTACGATCTGGATGAACTGAACGCCCTGGCGATCAAACACCCGAACCTGAGCGTTATTCCGGTGGTGGAGCAACCTGAAGAGGGCTTTACCGGCCGTAATGGCACGGTTCTGACCGCTGTCATGCAGGATTATGGCTCTCTGGCCGATCACGATATCTACATTGCTGGTCGTTTTGAGATGGCTAAAATCGCCCGTGAACGCTTCTGTGCTGAACGTGGTGCACAGGAATCACGCATGTTTGGCGATGCTTTTGCCTTTATCTGACAGTAAGGGGCAGCCTGGCTGCCCCGTTTTTTTACCCGTTTAGTCTCCGTGTCGAAAGCTAAACGCGTTCGAACACCGTTGCGATGCCCTGTCCTAACCCGATGCACATGGTGGCAAGGCCAAATTGCGCATCCCGCCGCTCCATCAGATTCAGCAGTGTGGTGCTGATACGTGCCCCCGAACATCCCAGCGGATGGCCTAATGCAATCGCACCGCCATTCAGATTCACTTTCTCGTCGAGCTGATCCATCAACCCCAGATCCTTAATACAGGGCAGGGTTTGTGCCGCAAAAGCTTCATTCAGTTCAAATACACCGATATCGCTGACGTTCAGCCCGGCACGTTTCAGCGCCAGCTGCGAGGCCGGAACAGGGCCGTATCCCATAATTGACGGATCACAGCCGACAACGGCCATTGCGCGAATCCGGGCTCGCGGTGTGAGGCCATATTCACGGGCGAGTGACTCGCTCATCACCAGCATGGCGGCTGCACCGTCGGAGAGCGCTGAACTGCTGCCCGCCGTCACGGTACCGTTCACCGGATCGAATGCCGGACGCAATGCTGCCAGATTCTCCACCGAGGTATCCGGGCGAATAACTTCATCGGTATCATAGCGTTTTAATACGCCATCGACGTCATGCCCGGAAACAGACACAATTTCACTGGCGAAATGCCCGGCTTCCGTTGCTGCCCAGGCGCGCTGATGTGAGCGGGCGGCAAACTGATCCTGCATCTCGCGACTGATACCGTGAATTTTCGCCAGCATTTCAGCCGTCAGCCCCATCATTCCCGCCGCTTTCGCGACATTGCGGCTCAGGCCGGGATGGAAGTCGACGCCGTGATTCATCGGTACGTGGCCCATATGTTCTACGCCGCCAATCAGGCAGGCACGGGCATCGCCGACCATAATGGCGCGTGCAGCATCGTGCAGGGCCTGCATTGACGAGCCACACAGGCGGTTGACGGTGGTCGCGGGCACGCTGTGAGGAATTTCCGCCAGCAGAGCTGCATTACGCGCAATATTGAAACCCTGTTCCAGCGTTTGCTGAACGCAACCCCAATAGATGTCATCCAGCAATGCGGCATCCAGCGCAGAATTGCGGCTCAGCAGGCTACGCATCAGATGGGCTGACAGGTCTTCGGCCCGCACGTGACGAAACGCGCCGCCTTTCGAGCGTCCCATTGGCGTGCGAATGGCATCAACGATCACAACTTTTTCCATTTTGATTTCCTCACGCCGTTTTCAAAGAGAGAGCATTCAGGGGGACCGCCTGCGGGTACCAGCTTGCGCCTTGCGCAGCTTTATCGCGTAGCCCGTCCGGCAACTGATAAAGTGCACCCAGTGAAGTGAACGGTTCAGCCTGGGCGACAAACTGATCGCTGCCGAGGGTGTCCAGATAACGGAAAGCACCGCCGTGGAACGGTGGGAAGCCAAGGCCGTAAACCAGCGCCATATCGGCTTCCGCCTGGCTGGCGATAATGCCTTCTTCCAGGCAGCGAACCACTTCGTTAATCATCGGAATCATCATGCGTGCGATAATTTCCTCATCGCTAAACACGCGTTTAGGCTGGCACACGCTCTGCAACAGACGATCGGTTTCGGCATCCGTCACCTTCTTCGCTTTGCCTTTGCTGTCGGTTTCCCAACGCCAGAACCCCTGCTGGTTTTTTTGGCCGTAGCGTTTCGCTTCAAACAGGATATCGATGGCATCGCGGTACTCTTTCTTCATGCGTTGCGGAAAGCCCTCTGCCATTACGCGTTGCGCATGATGCGCCGTATCGATTCCTACGACATCAAGCAGCCACGAGGGGCCCATTGGCCAGCCGAACTGTTTTTCCATCACCTTATCAACCCGACGGAAGTCGGCGCCGTCGCGCAGCAGCAGACTGAAGCCAGCGAAGTAGGGGAACAGCACGCGGTTCACAAAGAATCCTGGACAGTCATTGACGACAATCGGTGTCTTGCCCATTTTGCTGGCCCAGGCCACCACTTTGGCGATGGTGCTGTCAGCGGTTCTTTCTCCCCGGATAACCTCAACTAAGGGCATACGCGGCACCGGGTTGAAGAAGTGCATACCGCAGAAATTTTCCGGGCGGGTGAGTGCCTTAGCAAGCTGGCTGATGGGAATAGTCGAGGTGTTTGATGCCAGAATCGTATCCGGCCGAACATGGCTTTCTGTTTCGGCCAGAACGGCTGCTTTAACCTGCGGATTTTCAACCACGGCTTCTACCACCACATCAACCCGATCGAAATTCGCATAGCTCAGCGTGGGTTGAATGGTGCCGATGACGCCTGCGAGCGTCAGACCATCAATCTTGCCGCGCACCAGCTGCTTATTCAGCAGCTTTGCGGCTTCATTCATCCCCAGCGTCAGCGATGTGTCGCTGATATCTTTCATGATAACCGGCACACCTTTCCAGGCGGACTGATACGCGATACCGCCGCCCATGATGCCAGCACCCAGCACGGCGGCCTGTTTTGGCGTTTCCACGTCGCGGGTCAGTTTTTTCGCTTTGGCTTTCACCGCCTGATCGTTAAGGAAAATCCCGACCAGGGCGCGGGCTTCATTCGATCGCGCCAGGGGAACAAACGCAGCGGTCTCCAGTTTCAGTGCCTCATCGCGTCCCAGACGTGCAGCAGCTTCAATGGTTTTCACTGCGGTCAGTGGGGCCGGATAGTGTTTGCCAGCGGTTTGCATCACCATGGCTTTGGCCGTAGTGAAACTCATTGCGGCTTCAATCTTATTCAGTTTTAGCGGCTCCAGCTTGCACTGGCGGCGTTCCCGCCACGGCTGTCGGCCGGAGATAGCCTCTTTCAACACGGATAATGCGGCGGCATCCAGTTTATCCGCAGCCACGACAGCATCTACCAGACCTACTTTCAGTGCCTGGGCGCCATCAATATCTTTACCTGCGGCAATAATCTCTAGTGCACTGTCAGCTCCCAGCAGACGTGGCAGGCGCACGGAGCCCCCGAAACCTGGCATGATGCCAAGCTTCGTTTCCGGTAGGCCAATGCGGGTATCGGCAGTCGCGATACGGAAATCTGTTGCCAGCACGCATTCGCATCCGCCACCTAATGCATAACCCCGGATGGCCGAAACGGTGGGGACAGGCAGATCTTCCAGCCGATTAAAGATGCTATTAGCAAAGCCCAGCCATGCTGTCAGTTTTTCTTCCGGGGCGATAAACAGTGAGAGGAATTCGGTGATATCGGCACCGACGATAAAGGCCGTTTTGCGCGAGGTTAGTAGAACGCCGCGCAGGGTGGGTTGCTGTTCCAGCACCGAGATAGCTTCACCGAGGCTGGCAACCGTCTGTGTATCCAGCTTGTTCACCGAGCCGGGCGCATCAAAAACCAGTTCGGCTATGCCGTCTTCCAGCCAGTCGAGGGATAGGGTTTCGCCTTGGTAGAGCATGTGTGTCTCCTGTGCTGCGATAAGGGGATCTGGTCATACCAGATGATCGTGAGTGTGGGATTGGTGTTGCTTATTTGCAAACGATACGTTGTCGATTTGCAAACAAGATCACAACTGCGGCAAAACGCCATACCCCTGCTGGCTGTGGTAAGATGCCGACAATTTCGTAATAACGGAGACAGGAAGATGGAGTCACTGGTTACGCTTTATCAGCAGCATGTTAAAACGTTACAGCAGCGCGCACAGCAGGTGCTGGCGCGGCACAATCTTGATGCCATGCTGGTTCATTCCGGGGAATTACTGACGGTATTTCTCGACGATCACACGTATCCCTTCAAGGTAAACCCTCAGTTCAAAGCCTGGGTGCCGGTCACTCAGGTGCCAAACTGCTGGCTGTGGATCGACGGTGTGAACAAACCGAAACTGTGGTTCTATTCCCCTGTTGACTACTGGCACAACGTTGAACCTTTGCCGCACAGTTTCTGGACAGGCGAAATTGACATTGTCGGCCTGAAGAGTGCGGATGACATTGGCCAGCATTTACCTGCGCAGCGCCAGAATGTGGCGTATATCGGCCCGGTGCCTGCACGAGCCACTCAGCTTGGATTCAGTGCCGGGGCGATTAATCCTCAGGGTGTGATCGACTTCCTGCATTATCACCGTGCTTATAAAACGGGTTATGAGCTGCACTGTCTGCGTCAGGCGCAGAAAACAGCCGTGACCGGTCATCGTGCGGCGAAAGAAGCGTTTCTGTCGGGTATGAGCGAGTTCGATATTAATGTCGCCTATCTCAGTGCGACCGGCCATCGCGATACCGATGTTCCTTATGGCAATATCATTGCCCTTAACGAACATGCAGCGGTGCTGCACTACACTAAACTCGAGCATCAGCTTCCTGAACAGCGCCGCAGTTTTCTGATCGATGCAGGGGCCGAGTATAACGGCTATGCGGCCGACCTGACCCGCAGCTATGCGGCTAACGAGAAGAGCGACTATGCGCAGTTGATCCGGGACATGAATGCTGAAGAGCTGGCGTTGATTGCCACGATGAAAGCGGGTGTGCGCTATACCGAATACCATCAGCAGATGCATTACCGTATCGCCAGTCTGTTGCTTAAACATCAACTGGTGAATGGCATTAGCGCGGAAGCCATGGTTAAAGAGGATCTTACGGGTCCCTTTATGCCCCATGGCATCGGGCATCCGCTGGGCTTGCAGGTGCATGACGTTGCAGGCTTTATGCAGGATGACCAGGGGACACACCTGGCCGCCCCTGCGCAGTATCCTTACCTGCGTTGTACCCGCATGCTGGAGCCTGGAATGGTGCTGACGATTGAACCGGGTATCTACTTCATCGATTCGCTGCTGGCACCGTGGCGTGCCGGTAAGTTCAGCCAGCATTTTGACTGGGCGAAAATTGATGCGCTGAAACCTTACGGTGGTATCCGTATTGAAGATAATGTCGTGATTCATACCAACGGCGTAGAAAATATGACTCGCGATCTGCATCTGGCCTGATGGACGCTTACGATATCCCGGCTGAACTATTCAGCTTTAGCGAAGAGATCAAGAAAAGCCGCTTTATCACGTTACTGGCCCATACCGAAGGTGTGGAGGCGGCGCGGGGATTCGTACAGCAGATCAAGCAACAGCACCCAACGGCCCGGCATCACTGCTGGGCGTTCGTTGCCGGGGCTCCCGATGATTCGCAACAGTTGGGATTCTCTGACGACGGGGAACCGTCCGGTACCGCCGGTAAACCGATGCTGGCCCAGTTAATGGGTAACAATATTGGCGAAATTACGGCGGTGGTTGTGCGTTATTATGGCGGCATCCAGCTGGGAACGGGGGGGCTGGTCAAGGCCTATGGCGGTGGCGTGCAGCAGGCGTTGCGATTACTGCCCCGCAAGGTCAAGGTTCCCATGCTGCAGTTCAGCCTAATCTGCGATTATGCCCAACTGGGTGATATTGAACGGATGGTGGCACGCTTTGAGGGTCAGCTGATTCATACTGAGTTCCAACAGAACATTACTCTTCACCTGGCTCTGCCTCACGTGCAGGTGCCGGGTTTCAGGCAAAATCTGTCAGACTTTAGCCGGGGCGCTTTGCACTTAGCCTCGCTCACATAACACTTCATGTCAGGAAAGGAACGGCAGAATGCATTTTCGCGCCATTACCCGCATAGTGGGTTTACTGGTCATTTTGTTCTCAGGCACCATGATTGTGCCCGGGCTGGTGGCGTTAATTTACCGCGATGGGGCAGGGCGAGCATTCACTCAGACGTTTTTCATGGCGCTGATGATTGGGACGTTACTGTGGTGGCCCAACCGTAAAAAGAAGAGCGAGCTGAAGCCACGGGAAGGATTCCTGATCGTCGTATTGTTCTGGACGGTGCTGGGTAGTGTGGGTGCTATGCCCTTTATCTTCGCAGAGCAGCCTAACCTGTCGCTGACCGATGCCTTTTTCGAATCGTTCTCCGCTCTGACGACCACCGGAGCCACCACGCTGGTGGGGCTGGATGCATTGCCGAAGGCGATTTTGTTTTATCGCCAGATGCTGCAGTGGCTGGGGGGGATGGGGATCATCGTACTCGCCGTAGCGATCCTGCCCATTCTTGGGGTTGGGGGAATGCAGCTCTACCGTGCCGAAATGCCTGGCCCGTTGAAAGACAACAAAATGCGGCCGCGTATTGCTGAAACAGCGAAAACGCTGTGGCTGATCTATGTGCTGCTGACAATTGCCTGTGCAGTGTCGCTGTGGATGGCGGGTATGTCGTTGTTTGATGCCATTGGGCACAGCTTCTCAACTATCGCCATTGGGGGGTTTTCTACCCATGATGCCAGCATTGGTTACTTTAATAGTCCGACTATTAATACCATCATCGCCGTCTTCCTGCTGATTTCTGGCTGTAACTATGGCCTGCACTTCTCGTTACTGAGCGGGCGCAACTTACGCGTGTACTGGCGTGACCCTGAATTTCGTATGTTTATCGGCGTACAGATTACACTGGTGATTATCTGTACCCTGGTGCTGTGGTTCCATAATGTCTATCAGACAGGAATGCAGACAATTAATCAGGCTTTCTTCCAGGTGGTATCGATGGCAACCACCGCAGGTTTCACGACGGACAGTATTGCTCGCTGGCCTCTTTTCTTACCCGTATTGTTACTCTGTTCTGCTTTTATTGGGGGCTGTGCCGGTTCAACGGGCGGCGGCCTGAAGGTGATCCGTATTCTGCTGTTGTTTAAGCAAGGATCGAGAGAACTGAAAAGGCTGGTACACCCTAATGCGGTATACACTATTAAATTGGGTAACCGTGCGCTGCCTGAACGCATTCTTGAAGCGGTGTGGGGGTTCTTCTCTGCCTATGCACTGGTATTCATCCTCAGCATGCTGGCGATCATCGCCACTGGCGTTGATGACTTCTCTGCATTTGCGGCGGTGGCGGCAACGCTGAACAATCTTGGCCCGGGCCTTGGTGTGGTGGCTGACAACTTTACTTCCATGAATGATACCGCCAAATGGATCCTGATTTTGACGATGCTTTTCGGGCGTCTTGAAGTCTTCACCTTATTAGTTCTGTTTACGCCGACATTCTGGCGTGAATAAGTGAGAGTGGAATAATGAAAGCGTTAATCCTGTTTTCCAGCCGTGATGGGCAGACCCGCGAGATTGCCTTCTATATAGCTAACCAGCTAAAGGAGGTTCGGGACTGTGATGTGTTCAACATCCAGCTTATTAACGAGATTGACTGGGCACAGTACGATCGGGTGTTGATTGGTGCTTCTATTCGTTATGGTCACTTCCATCCTGCGGTGGCCAAATTTGTGAAAACACACCTTAATGCATTGCAGCAGCGTTCAAGTGGCTTTTTCTCGGTAAACCTCACGGCACGTAAGCCTGAGAAGCGTACACCCCAGACTAATGCTTATACTCGCAAGTTTTTGATTCAGTCGCCGTGGGAGCCTGACTGCTGTGCTGTCTTTGCTGGTGCGCTGCGCTATCCTCGCTACAGTTTCTTCGACCGCATCATGATCCAGTTGATTATGCGTATGACAAAGGGAGAAACCGATGCCAGTAAAGAAGTGGAGTATACCGATTGGCAACAAGTGGCCCGTTTTGCCCATGAATTTGCTGAATTACCGAGCAAATCGCAGTAAAAAAACGCGCTTCGCTGAAAAATAACGCGCTCAGTCATTTTATTGCAATAAACACTTGTCACTCGTCGGAAACTGCCTATAATGCGCAACCACTGAGACGGCACAACGGCTTACGGCCAGCGGCTCAGGAGGTTCAGGAAGCATCTGAACCGCCGGAAAAACTTCTCAAAAAGAAGTTGACTCCGAAGGAGGAAGGCGTAATATACGCCACCTCGCAACAGGAAGCTTCGGCACTGATTGCACCGCTCTTTAACAATTTATCAGACAATCTGTGTGGGCACTCGCAGGATTGATATCAGTCACCTCCGGGTGACAAAAAATATCAAGTCTTAAGAGTGAACACATAATGAAATTCATTATGACGTTTTACACTTGAGCATCGCTGCACTTGTTGCAGCAAATCGAACTTTTAATTGAAGAGTTTGATCATGGCTCAGATTGAACGCTGGCGGCAGGCCTAACACATGCAAGTCGAACGGTAGCACAGGGGAGCTTGCTCCCCGGGTGACGAGTGGCGGACGGGTGAGTAATGCCTGGGAAACTGCCCGATGGAGGGGGATAACTACTGGAAACGGTAGCTAATACCGCATAACGTCTTCGGACCAAAGTGGGGGACCTTCGGGCCTCACACCATCGGATGTGCCCAGGTGGGATTAGCT
>NZ_JBBGZS010000021.1:0-5540 GCF_037479175.1 Erwinia sp. MYb375
AGCAGGAATGGCTTATCAATCGCACGCTCTGGTTCTGGGATGTAGTTATCCAGGTGACCAGCCAGTTCGATGATCTTAGCTTCCCACTCAGCGTCGCCCTGCAGTGCTTTCAGTGCAGAACCACGAACAACCGGGATGTCGTCGCCAGGGAAATCGTAAGCAGACAGCAGCTCACGCACTTCCATTTCAACCAGCTCCAGCAGCTCTTCGTCGTCAACCATGTCGCATTTGTTCATGAATACGATCATGAATGGAACGCCAACCTGGCGACCCAGCAGGATGTGCTCACGGGTCTGAGGCATTGGGCCGTCAGTTGCAGCAACAACCAGAATCGCGCCGTCCATCTGAGCAGCACCGGTGATCATGTTTTTCACATAGTCGGCGTGGCCTGGGCAGTCAACGTGCGCGTAGTGGCGAGTTGGGGTGTCATATTCAACGTGAGAAGTGTTGATGGTGATACCACGTGCTTTTTCTTCTGGTGCGTTATCGATCTGGTCGAACGCACGAGCAGAACCGCCGTAGGTTTTAGCCAGAACGGTGGTGATAGCAGCAGTCAGGGTAGTTTTGCCGTGGTCAACGTGGCCGATAGTACCAACGTTGACGTGCGGTTTGGAACGTTCAAATTTTTCTTTAGACATCGCTTGTCCCTCTAAGACACGGATTAATCGGTGATATCACCACATCAACCAGGCATTGCCTGAATCGTTGAATTTTAATGCACAGAGAAGAAGCAGGGAGGGAGATTTGAAAGTGGTGCTGATACCCAGAGTCGAACTGGGGACCTCACCCTTACCAAGGGTGCGCTCTACCAACTGAGCCATATCAGCACGGCTTGGAGCGGGCAGCGGGAATCGAACCCGCATCATCAGCTTGGAAGGCTGAGGTAATAGCCATTATACGATGCCCGCATCCTGGAACTCGGCTACCTGTTCTGTCTGTAGCTTTTGAACAACTCAGAAAAGATTTCCTTATTGCTCAGCCATCACGCGTTTGCCTGATGACTTTGACTGTGCTTGAGCTCAGTCTGAAATCGTGATGAACAACCTATGGAGGTTGCC
The DNA here is from genome assembly GCF_037479175.1 of Erwinia sp. MYb375. Lineage (NCBI taxonomy): Bacteria > Pseudomonadati > Pseudomonadota > Gammaproteobacteria > Enterobacterales > Erwiniaceae > Erwinia > Erwinia sp. MYb375. Next base: position 1,059 of record NZ_JBBGZS010000021.1, read on the forward strand.
ATCTTTCCGGTTGAGTCTTTTATTTCTCTTCCGGTTTCAACTCCTGAACACTGAGTCGAAATGGTGGTGGGGGAAGGATTCGAACCTTCGAAGTCGATGACGGCAGATTTACAGTCTGCTCCCTTTGGCCGCTCGGGAACCCCACCTGGGGTATTTCGTTACTTGATGGTGCCGGCTACCGGAATCGAACTGGTGACCTACTGATTACAAGTCAGTTGCTCTACCAACTGAGCTAAGCCGGCATCAAGTGGTGCGCATTCTAGGAAGACCGGAGGGAGGATGCAACAAAAAAATTGCGATAATTGTTCTTATGCTCACTATTTGTGCAATTCTTCTCAAATTAGCGAATTTACATACAAACTTCGTTTAAAGAAACACCAACCCTCTCTCCCCCTCAGCAGCAGGGGGACTCAGTGTATGAGGATAAAATATCAAACCAATACGCTTAAATGTGCAAAACTTCGCCTTCCACACAAAATGGGGTATCGCTTTTGCGCTTAATCAGGTTGGCTTTCAATTGCCAGCGAAAAATATCATTAATGCGGGTGCGGCTACGTTTGCATCTGTGCATTATCTTTTTTCCTTCTTATTCATGCCTGTCTGGTGGTAACCTCCGACAATTGTTTTATGAAATTTCCCTTAGTACGTCAGCCTGAAAACAACCGGAACATGTTGTCATTAATGGGCTAACGTATTGAAGGGTAAAAAATTGCTGGCAGAAGCACGCATATGAGAAAAAAAGACGCCTTGTTAACGACACCTTATCTGCATTTCAATCGTGGTCAGTGGGCTGCGCTGCGTGATTCGGTGCCAATGACGCTATCCGAAGATGAAATTGCACGTCTTAAAGGCATTAACGAAGATCTCTCCATGGAAGAAGTGGCAGAGATTTATTTGCCTTTGTCTCGTCTGTTGAATTTCTATATTAGTTCTAATTTACGACGTCAGGCGGTACTTGAGCAGTTTCTCGGGACCAATGGCCAAAAAATCCCTTATATCATCAGTATTGCGGGCAGCGTTGCCGTCGGTAAAAGCACTACAGCACGTGTATTGCAGGCGCTACTCAGTCGCTGGCCAGAGCACCGCCGAGTTGAACTGATTACAACGGATGGCTTCCTGCACCCGAATGCGGTGCTAAAAGAACGTGGTTTGATGAAGAAGAAGGGCTTCCCGCTCTCTTATGATATGCACCGTTTGGTCAACTTTGTCTCCGATCTTAAGTCGGGGGCCTCGCAGGTTACCGCTCCGGTTTATTCGCATCTGATTTATGATGTGATTCCTGAGGGCGATAAAATTGTGCAACAACCGGATATTTTGATACTGGAAGGCCTGAACGTGTTGCAGAGTGGCATGGACTACCCACACGACCCTCATCACGTCTTCGTTTCAGATTTTGTGGATTTTTCAATTTATGTCGATGCACCAGAAGCACTTCTGGAACAGTGGTATATCAACCGTTTTCTGAAATTTCGTCAGGGTGCTTTTACCGATCCAGACTCTTATTTCCACCATTATGCGCAACTGCCAGAAGAAGAGGCGGTAGGAATTGCAACCCAACTGTGGAAAGAGATTAATCATCTGAATTTAAAAGAAAACATTATGCCAACGCGTGAACGAGCAAGTCTGATTATGACGAAAAGCAGCGACCATGCTGTCGATCTCGTCAGATTAAGAAAGTAACGAAAGAGGGGGCGCAGTGAACTGCGCCCCCTCTGGTTTAATTCTGCGGTCGCAACGAAATCTCACCGCCAACCCAGGATTTTCTGACGCCATCCTGTTCCAGAATTAACCCCCCTTGCTGGTCAATCCCTCTGGCCGTTCCGAAGATCTCCCGATCGCCAATCAGCAGTTTCACCGGACGGTCAATGAAGTTGTCTAAAAGCGCCCAGCGCTGCACGAAGGGTGCCAGCCCCTCCTGTTCAAACTCGGCCAGCGCCGTTCGCATTTTATTCACTATCAGTGCTGAGAGTGCATTACGGTCAACATTAACATCCGCTTCCTGGAGGTTAATCCAGCCCTGATTAATCACATCAGCACCTGGCGCGCGCATGGCCAGATTAATACCGGCGCCGATCACAATCTGCGCAGCATCTCCTGTTTTACCCGTCAGTTCAACGAGGATGCCTGCCAGTTTACGATCATCAAGATAGATATCATTAGGCCATTTAACACGAATGCCAGGGGCTCCCTGTTCCTGTAATGCCTCTGCCAGAACGATGCCAATGACCAGGCTCAACCCCATCGCAGCAGCAGGACCTTGTTCAAGGCGCCAGTACATCGACAAATAGAGGTTCGCACCAAAGGGAGAAAACCACTGGCGTCCGCGTCTTCCGCGTCCTGCCTGCTGATACTCAGCGACACACGCATCACCGGACTGTAGAGAGCCCATACGGTCAAGTAAATACTGATTAGTTGAATCTATCACCGGGATAACGGCCAGACGTCCCTGCTCAAGCTGAGCATTAATGACCTCTTCATTCAGCAGTTGCATCGGAGATGAGAGACTATAGCCCTTGCCGGTAACAGTGAAGACATCAATGCCCCACTCTTTCAGCGTCTGAATATGTTTATTAATAGCAGCACGGCTCATACCTAAATGCTCACCGAGATGCTCACCGGAATGAAACTCACCGTCGGCCAGAATACTCACCAGTTTTAAGGGCACGGTGTTATCTTTCATGCGATAACCTCCACAGCGTCTGTTTCACCCTGAGCGGCAATAAAGCGGACTTCCGGCTCCAACCACACATTAAATTTTTCTGCCACGCGCTGGCGCACGGTACGGGCCAAATCGACAATATCCTGCCCGCTGGCATCTTCAGCATTAATCAATACCAGTGCCTGTTGTTGATGCACCGCAGCGCCGCCAAGGCGGAATCCTTTCAAAGCACATTGATCGATCAGCCAGCCAGCGGCTAGCTTCACGGTTCCGCCCTCCTGAGGATACTGCGGAATACCCGGGTACTTTATTTGCAGTGCCGCAGCCAGATCGGCGCTTACCAGCGGATTTTTGAAGAAGCTCCCTGCATTTCCTGTCACTTTAGGATCAGGCAGCTTACTACGACGCATATGGCAAACGGCATCAAAAACCTGCTGTGGGCTCACCGTTAAAGGATCAAGATTACGCAGATCACCATAGCTAAGCACCGGTTTCCAGTGTTTCGCCAGGCGTAACCCCACGGCAACGATGGCATACCCCTCAGCATAGCGATGTTTGAATACGCTGTCGCGATAGCCAAACTGACACTCAGAAGCAGTCAGACGCTGGCAAGTGCCATCACCAAGGCTGACAATGTCCACATACTCACACACCTGCTCCAGTTCGACACCATAAGCGCCAATATTTTGAATAGGTGCGGAGCCCGCACATCCGGGAATCAACGCCAGGTTTTCTAAACCAGCCAGATTCTGTTTCAGCGTAGTTTCCACCAATTGATGCCAGTTCTCTCCGGCACCTACGTGAAGACACCACGCATCACTCGTTTCTTCAACGTTGATGCCTTTGATACGGTTAATGATCACCTGACCGGAGAAATCTTCCAGAAACAGCACGTTACTGCCTTCACCCAACAGCAATACAGGCTCATTTTGTTGGGTGCTCTGCTGCCAGCACCGGCAAAGTTCTTCAACGCTATTGGCCACGCTGATATGACTCGCATGGGCGTTAAGACCGAAGGTATTCCAGGATTTTAATGAATGTTGCTGGCGGGACATAATACGGCCTTCACAGAGTTAACTGTCAGATAGTGTACCCGATCCACCTTTGCAGAGTTGAGGATTTTCAGGTCATGAACAGGGATGACTATCGATTCTGATTAACAGAATTTAAGGAATTGAGGAGGAAATATGCACAAACAAGGTCGGTAAAATAGAGATAAACGACAAAAAATACAGCAAAAATGGATGATGAAAAGACAAATTTGGTGTTGAAACGGTCAAAATCTGACCTTTTATAGCTAAATCGCAGACAAACAAAAAAGCCTCATACTTTCGTATGAGGCTTGTCTGCTTATTTGATGCCTGGCAGTTCCCTACTCTCGCATGGGGAGACCCCACACTACCATCGGCGCTACGGCGTTTCACTTCTGAGTTCGGCATGGGGTCAGGTGGGACCACCGCGCTAAAGCCGCCAGGCAAATTCTGTTTCGTCCCCGCCGTTACTCTCGTAACCACGTGAACCAATCCGTTTCGAACAGGCTGAAAATCTCTTTCGCGTCTCTCATCACGCTCACCAGAACGCTTCTGGCGTTGTAAGGTTAAGCCTCACGGGTCATTAGTACCGGTTAGCTCAACGCATCGCTGCGCTTACACACCCGGCCTATCAACGTCGTAGTCTTCAACGTCCCTTCAGGGGGCTCAGGGCCCCAGGGAGAATTCATCTCGAGGCAAGTTTCGCGCTTAGATGCTTTCAGCGCTTATCTTTTCCGCACTTAGCTACCGGGCAATGCCATTGGCATGACAACCCGAACACCAGTGGTGCGT
>NZ_JBBGZS010000022.1:0-229157 GCF_037479175.1 Erwinia sp. MYb375
CCCCCTACGTGTAGGGGGCGGGCACGCCCGACCCGATACTCAGAGCAAAGACGTTACGACGCTTCAGCCAGCTCACGCAGATACTGGAAGATCTGGCGGTAAGCTTTCGGCGGTTTGTTGGTCGCTTTCTCTTTCTGCGCGTTACGGATCATCGCACGCAGCTGCTGGCGGTCGGCATGAGGATAGAGGTTCAGCACCTCTGGCACCGCATCATCACCTTGCTCCACCAGACGGTCTCGCAGTACTTCCAGTTTATGGAACAGTGCGACCTGCTGGTTGTGGCGATTCTTCAGCTTATCCAGTGCAGTACGGATCGGCTCTTCATCACGTGAACGCAGCATTTTACCGATCAGCTGCATCTGGCGGCGGCGGCCTTCTTTCTTAATCTTATGTGCCAGTTCAATAGCGGCACGCAGATCTTCATCCAGTGGGATTTTGTCCAGGGAGTTTTTCCCCAGTTCCACCAGTTCAGCGCCAAGGCGTTTTAGCTCCTCGGCATCACGTTTAATCTCACTTTTACTGACCCAGATAATCTCATCATCTTCTTCTTCTTCGTTATCTGGTACATCATCGAGCCAGTCGTCGGGCTGCTTGGTCATTGGTACGGCTCCTGAAAAAGAGGCTAATGCTATCAGGTTACGAGGCTACTGCGAAATTGTTCTCTGAGTCTGTTAGACTCAAATGAAGCCTTATCACCCTGGTGTGGTTATGCCAGCGCGGTAAGCCACCGAAAAATCGCACTATTAATTATATGGCAGGTCGATGAAATTACTCTCCCAAGTTGCAGAACAGCGTAAAACCCTGGAACAGGCGATAGCGACAGCACTCGAACTGGCAAAGGCCAGCAGCGACGGAGCAGAAGTCGCGGTAACCAAAACCACCGGCATCAGCGTGAGTACGCGCTATGGCGAAGTGGAAAATGTTGAATTCAACAGCGATGGTGCCCTGGGCATCACTGTTTATCATCAGAACCGTAAAGGCAGCGCCTCTTCAACCGACCTCAGCCCGGACGCGATAAAGCGCACCGTGCAGGCCGCGCTGGACATTGCCCGCTACACCTCTCCCGATCCTTACGCGGGTGTGGCCGACCGTGAGTTACTGGCGTTTGATGCGCCGGATCTCGATCTGTTTCACCCTGCTGAGATCGATGCCGATCGCGCTATCGAACTGGCGGCTCGCGCCGAGCAGGCCTCACTGAAAGCGGATAAGCGTATTACCAACACCGAAGGCGGCAGCTTTAACAGCCACGTCGGGATTAAAGTGTTCGGTAACAGCCACGGGATGCTGCAAGGTTATTGCTCCAGCCGCCATTCGCTTTCCAGCTGTGTGATCGCGGAAGAAAACGGGGATATGGAGCGCGATTACGCTTACACCATTGGTCGTGCCATTGAAGACCTGAAGTCACCGGAAGCCGTGGGCGAAGAGTGTGCACGTCGCACCCTGTCACGCCTTTCTCCGCGCAAGCTGTCGACGATGAAAGCGCCGGTGATGTTTGCTGCCGAAGTTGCGACAGGCTTGTTCGGCCACCTGGTCGGTGCGATCAGCGGTGGCAGTGTGTACCGTAAATCGACATTCCTTCTGGATTCACTGGGCCAGCAAATCCTGCCGGAGTGGCTGACCATTGAAGAACATCCGCATCTGCTGAAAGGGCTGGCCTCCACGCCGTTCGATAGCGAAGGTATCCGTACCCAGCGCCGCGACATCATCAAAGAGGGCGTGTTGCAGAACTGGCTGCTGACCAGTTACTCCGCGCGCAAACTGGGGCTGCAAAGCACCGGACATGCCGGAGGTATTCATAACTGGCGCATCGCCGGACAGGGCCACAGCTTTGAGGCGATGTTAAAACAGCTTGGCACGGGGCTGCTGGTGACCGAGCTGATGGGGCAGGGCGTGAGTGGTATCACGGGCGATTACTCTCGTGGAGCATCGGGTTTCTGGGTGGAAAATGGCGTGATCCAGTATCCGGTCAGTGAAATTACCATTGCCAGTAACCTGAAAGACATGTGGCGCAATATGGTCAGCATCGGTAGCGACATTGAAACGCGTAGCAATATCCAGTGCGGATCCGTTCTGTTACCAGAAATGAAGATTGCCGGGCAGTAATTTACTGATTTACGCGTATGCTGAAAAGGCGACTGTGAAAACAGCCGCCTTTTTTAAGGCCCGAATGATACCCATTTATAAAAATAGGATCTGAGATGCGTAAGTTATTGATTGCAATGTTGAGTACGACCCTGATGTTAAGTGCCTCAGTGATGGCACAGGACCTGGAAGGCGATATGGATATCCTCAAAGGTGCTTATCGCACGGTGCAAAAGACCGACGATAAGGCGGAAATGGTCAGAGCATTAACCGATATGCGTGCTGCCGCTGAGAACGCGAAAACGCAGACGCCGGATAAGTTAAAAGGCCAGGCGGCCGACAGTGCCGGAATGAAAGATTATCACGCACAACTGGACACACTGATTGGCCAGATTGATAACAGTCTGAAACTGGCAAACGGCGGTGATCTGGCAGGCGCAAAGGAAGAGGCGAAGACATTCTCCGCTACCCGAGATGCCGGTCATAAGAAGTTTCGCTAATGACCCAATCCTGAGCAAAAACGTTTAGATTCAACCTGAGAGGCGATGAATAAAATCATCGCCTTTTTTCGTAAAATAGCTGAGTGAAAAGAGTGTGGTTAATGAGAATATCTCGCGGTTTTTTATTGTTCAGAATCTTTATCTGGCTTTTCCTGTCAGGGAGATAAACGCGAGAGTTTTCACCACAAAAAGTGATCTATAATATTTCCGATTATTAATACCCCTGATAATTGAGCTGCAAAAATTGGTCAGCCCGCTCCTCCTGGAAACATAACATTTATGTGACCGGAAGGAGTGGGTGCCTCTTTTTAATTCTCTGTCTGGCTTTTCGTCATAAGTTTTACTTCTGCATCTGTGATTGTTGGCATGCTTTTCCCCGCATATTTCCCTTGGCCTGCGCTTATTAAGCAAGTAACGCTGTTTTTTTGTGATTTATCTCTCGATTTAAAGGTGTTTGTGCACGCTTCAACGTTTTTGCGACATCAGTCCAGCGTCATCTGTTTATTTCCGTTTCGATGTGGAAAAAGTCGTTCTACACAGAAGGGTAGCGTAGAGGTAATTTATTCCCATCGTTAATTAAGAGGGGACGAACGTGAGTAATGGAATAGCACCAATGGGCGCGGTAACCGAACAGGATAATGAGATTCAGTCGCTGGCTGCACGGGTGATGACACAAATTACCGAACTGTTTGCCGCCCGAAATATTCAACCTAATCCTGTTCAGCAGCAGATGCTCACCTCCCATGTGCGTGCGATGGCGCTGCGTTCTCTGACCGGAGAAGCGCTGCCAGAAGTAGAAGAAGAGCTGTTTGAAGATATTTCGCCAGAGTCAATGACGCTGGCACAGCAGGTCGTTGACTTGTTCGGTAACCTGCCGAAAGAAGAGGCCTGGTTGCTCTCCGTTCATTTCGAAGTAGCCAAAGAAAACGAATAAACCTGGGTCGGGCATGCCCGACCCCTACGACAATCCGTAGGGGCGGGGCATGCCCCGCCCGTTGCAACCAATAAGGAACACAACATGTCTCAAATTATCGTCGTGATTGGCGACCGTTTAGGTAAAGGTCAGAAAGTCGCTGCCGGAATCGAAAAAGCCGGTGGCAAAGCGATTGTTGTTCCGGGCGTAGCGGCAGACATGAAACTGGGCGATGTCATGAAGGCGGAAAATGCCAACTTCGGTATTTCCTTCTGTGGCAGCGGCGGTGCAGGTGCCATCACTGCGCAGAATAAATATGGCTACAAAGCCAAACACGGAATGCGCTCCATTGACGAAGGTGTGACCGCCATCAACGAAGGTGCCACGGTACTCGGCTTCGGCTTTATGGATAAAGAAGAGTTGGGTGAGCGTCTGGTGCTGGCATGGCAGAAGAAGTACGGCTGATGAAAGAGCAATTCACCACCACAGTAAGCGTTAGCGGTAAAGGTGACAGCAAAGGCAAAGCCTTTGCCGATGCCCTGAGTCGGGTACAAAACACGGTACTGAAATCCACCAGCAAAATTCTTCTGCGTATTGAGCCGGTGGATGTGAAGGTGCTGCGGGCCGGAGTCCGCATTAAAACAGAAAAGTTTCTGTTCTTCTTCCTGGCGCGTGAACGGCGGCTCTACAGCGTCGACCTGGAAATCACCGTTAACGTGGTGGTGGTTGATACAGACACCGTGGATTTCATCGTTTCCCACTAAAAAACATCAGGGCGCATACCTCCACGTGTTCAGATGCGGTAGTCCATCTACCGCCTGAGGCGCAGGGGTTATAACAAAAGGAAAGACCGATGTTCCTCATTATCTTATTTAAATCATTGATTATCGGCGGCCTTGTCGGTGTTGGTGTGGGCGCAGGAGCGGCACGCATGTTTCATGCACCCACCACACAGGGCATGGGTGCTTTTCGTACATTGGGTGAACTGAACTCCTGTGAAGGCGATCCGGCCTCTCACTTCTCTTTCGGCCTGGGCTTCTTCTTTAACGCCTGGGCATCGTCTGTGGCGGCGGGTTCTTTTACCCAGGACGTTGACCACCGCATTATCCCTAACTGGGGTGCGGCGGCGCTGATGGTCAAAAACCGCAACGTGGCAGACACCCTGCACAACCCGAAGAAAATGGCGATCGCCTGCGGCATCATCGGCATGATCGTGGTGGCGTTCCTGAACTCAACGGCGTCAGCAGTACCGGCAGCCTTGCAGGTGACGGCAGTGAAAGTGCTGGTGCCTGCGGCCAACCTGCTGGTCAATACGGTCATGCCCGTGATCTTCTGGCTGGCCGCCATTGATGCCGGTAAAAAGTCCGGTTTCTGGGCCACCATTTTTGGCGGACTGGCGCAGCTGATCATGGGAAATGCGGTACCGGGCCTGGTACTGGGCATCCTGATTGGCAAAGGGGTTGAAGAGGCAGGCTGGAACCGTGTGACCAGGGTGATGATGATGGCCATCGTCCTGCTGTTCGTTCTTAGCGGCTTCTTCCGTGGCTTTGATATGAAGCTGCTGGAGTCCTTCCATCTGGGTGTACCTGGTTGGCTGGATATGATCCACAACTCCCTGAGCGGCAAATAAGAGGACGAGAGTAATGGAAAATACAAAAAGTGGTTTTTGGTATGCCGACTGGTCGTTTCCGATCTTTGTCGGGCTGCTCTCTTCCGGTGTGTTCGCCGGTACGCATATGTACTACGTCTACGGGTTGGGAGCTTTCAACGAAGTGGCCTTCGTCTCCATGCTGCGTGCGGGAATGGAAACGGGTGTTTACGGCGCGGTAGCGGCCTTCGGTGCCAGCTTCCTGTTTGCGCGGATTATTGAAGGATCGCTGGTGGGGATCCTCGATATTGGTGGGGCGATCCAGACCGGGATCGGCCTGGGCGTGCCTGCGCTGCTACTGGGGGCTGGGTTTATCTTCCCGGTAGCGAACTTCGCCGCCTCGCTGGTGACCGGCCTGGCGCTGGGCCTGGCGGTGGGATACCTGATTATTCTCGCGCGTAAATTCACCATCAATAACAGCGACTCGACCTACGGCGCCGACGTGATGATGGGGGCGGGGAACACCTCTGGCCGCTTCCTCGGTCCGTTAATTATCTTGTCTGCGATGGCCGCATCGATTCCGATCGGGCTGGGCGCGCTGGTGGGGTCGTTGCTGTTCTACCTGTGGAACAAACCGATTACCGGTGGCGCGATCCTGGGAGCGATGGCGCTGGGTGCGATCTTCCCGGTTGCGCTGTAACTAACCCGCGTGGCGGCCGGATGTCGCCACGCTGAGGAGTCTGCAATGTTTGATCTGATTATTCGGCGGGGCCGTCTCAGCGATGGCACCCTCAGCGATGTCGCCATCAACGACGGCAAAATTGCAGCAGTTGGCCTGGTCGCAGGTCCGGCAAAACGTGAGTGGGACCTGGCCGGGCGTTACTGGCTGAGTGCGGGCTGGATTGACTCGCACGTTCACTGCTACCCGAAATCGCCGATTTACCATGATGAAGCTGACCGCATTGGTGTGGACACGGGCGTCACGACGGTGGTGGATGCGGGCAGTACCGGTGCCGATGATATCGATGATTTTTATCAACTCACCCGTAGCGCCAGTACCCGCGTCTATGCGCTGCTCAACATCGCTCGTAGTGGCATTCTGACGCAGAATGAACTGGCGGATATGGCACAGATTGACGGGCCTGCGGTACGCTCAGCGGTACAGCGTCTGCCTGGCTTTATCCTGGGTTTGAAAGCCCGTATCAGCAGCAGTGTGGTGGAACAAAACGGTATCAAACCGTTGGAACGCGCTAAAGCAATGCAGCAGGAGAATGGCCAACTGCCGCTCATGGTGCATATCGGTAACAACCCGCCGAATCTTGATGATATTGCTGATTTGCTGACCTCCGGCGACATGATTACCCACTGCTACAACGGCAAACCGAATCGTATTCTCACGGCGGAAGGGCAGCTTCGCGCGTCGATTACCCGCGCGTTGCAGCGCGGTGTTCGGCTGGATGTTGGGCATGGCTCTGCCAGCTTCAGTTTTGAGGTGGCACAGGTCGCCATCGGTCTGGGGATTTTACCACACACCATCAGTTCGGATATTTACTGCCGCAACCGCCTCAATGGTCCGGTGTATACCCTGGCACATGTGATGTCCAAATTCTTAAACATCGGGATGACGCTGCCACAGGTGATTGATTGCGTCACCTGCCATGCTGCCGATGGGCTGCGGCTTGAGGGTAAAGGACGGCTGGTGCCGGGACAGGATGCCGATCTGACCATTTTTGACGTGAAACAGGAAACCTGCCTGTTCAGTGATTCTGACGGACAAACGCTGTCTGGCGAAACACACCTGATGCCGCTGGCTGCTGTGGTGGGCGGGCAGGCATTCGTGACTAACGAAGGGAAAAAACGTGATGACTTCAGTGTATGAAAAATATGGCTTAAAGCAGGTGATTAATGCCTCCGGCCGCATGACCATTCTCGGTGTGTCGACCCCGAGCGCGGATGTGGTGGAGACAGTAAATTATGGTCTGAATCACTACTTCGAAATGAAAGATCTGGTCAACAAAACCGGTGCTTACATTGCCGGCCTGCTGGGTTGTGAGGCCGCGGTCGTGGTCTCCTGTGCGTCAGCGGGTATCGCGCAATCTGTGGCGGCGGTGATCGTGAAAGATAACGACTGGCTGCTGGAAAACCTCCATGCCGCGCCGCTGACCGTGCCGCACGACATCGTGTTGCCAAAGGGCCACAACGTGAACTTCGGCGCGCCCGTGGGCACGATGGTCACACTGGGAGGCGGCCGCATTGTGGAAGCAGGCTACGCTAACGAATGTTCGCCTGAACAGCTCTCGGCGGCCATCACGCCGCAAACAGCCGCCATTCTCTACATCAAATCGCACCACAGCGTGCAGAAAAGCCATCTCAACGTCGAACAGGCGGCGGGGGTGGCACGCAAACATGGCGTTCCACTGATCGTGGATGCTGCCGCCGAAGAAGACTTACAAGCGTATTACGCACTGGGGGCTGACCTGGTGATCTACAGCGGCGCAAAAGCCATTGAAGGGCCTACCAGTGGGCTGGTAACCGGAAAAACGCAGTACGTCGAATGGGTAAAACGTCAGTCGCAGGGCATTGGTCGCGCGATGAAAGTCGGCAAAGAGGGCATCCTTGGGCTGACTCAGGCGATTGAAAATTTCCAGCGTCTGGAGAAGGTAACCGGGGCGCAGATGGTGGAAAAAATGACGCCATTTATCGACAACCTGAATCAGCTGTCCGGGATTCAGGCCCGCGTGGTGTGGGATGCGGCCGGGCGTGATATTGCCCGTGCGGAGATTCATTTTGACGAAGCGACTCTCGGGCGTACGACGGGGGAAGTGGTACAGGCACTTAAAACCGGCGATATCGCCATCTATTTCCGTGGCTACAAAGCCAACGAAGGGATTGTTGAAGTAGACGTGCGCAGCGTGTCTGCGGAGCAGCTGCACACTATTTTTGTCTGTATTCAGACGCTGTTAAACAAGGAGAAACGCGCATGACGCTGACACCAAAATTTTATCGTGACCGTGTATGCCTGAATGTACTGGCCGGCTCAAAACAGAACGCCCGTGATATCTGGCTGGCGGCCGAAGGCTACGTACTGGTAGGCGTGCTGTCGAAAAACTATCTCGATGTCGCGACCGCCGTGGCGGACATGCGTGAGTATGCCGCACTGATCGATAATGCGCTGTCCGTCGGGCTGGGCGCGGGCGATCCGAATCAGTCGCTGATGGTGAGTGCCATCTCCGCTGAGGTGCAGCCACAGCATGTTAATCAAGTCTTTACCGGCGTTGGCACTACCCGCGCGCTGCTGGGACAGTCGCAGACCGTGGTGAACGCTGTAGTGTCGCCAACCGGCCAACCCGGAAAAGTGAAAATCTCTACCGGACCACTGAGTTCACAGAGGGTAGACGGAATCATCCCGGTCGCCTCCGCGATTGCTATGCTGAAGGATATGGGCGGAAGCTCAGTGAAGTTTTTCCCGATGGGCGGACTGAAAGCTATCGACGAGTTTAAAGCAGTGGCAGAAGCCTGTGCAGACCAGGATTTCTGGCTGGAACCGACAGGCGGTATTGATCTGGACAACTATGAGACGATTTTGCGCGTCGCGCTGGATGCAGGCGTCAGCAAAATTATTCCGCATATCTACAGCTCCATTATTGATAGCACCTCCGGGCTGACCCGCCCGGAAGATGTGGCAACACTGCTGGCACTAACCAAAAAGTTAGTGGATTAATCTCGTCCTGACACCCCGGACTGTTCCGGGGTGTACTATTTTTTCGTCGAAAAATAAGTTAATTTTCCTTTTGGTGATCAGCTTAAAAGTGGTGCCCCCGTGAGATTCCCTAACCAACGACTGGCTCAGTTGTTTGATTTGCTGCAAAACGAAACGCTGCCGCAGGATGAGCTGGCGCGACGTTTCGCTGTCTCGACACGCACGGTGCGTACCGATATTCATGTCCTCAATGAACTGCTGGCCGATCACGGTGCCAGCCTGGTGCTGAATCGTGGTGCGGGTTATCGGCTGAAAATTGAGGATCTGCCGCGTTATACTGCGTTGCTAAAGCAGTCACCTTCCCATCTGCGCGTCCCACGCACGTCGTCGGAACGCGTGCACTACCTGCTTACCCGCTTTCTCACGTCGGCATTTTCCCTGAAACTGGAAGACCTGGCAGACGAGTGGTTTGTCAGCCGCACCACGTTGCAAAGTGATATGGCTGAAGTCAGGGAGTGGCTGGCGCGCTATCAGTTGGCGATTGAAACCAAGCCACGCTACGGCATGAAGCTGTTCGGGACAGAGGTAGCGATGCGCACCTGCCTCACGGACCTGCTGTATCAGATTGCACAGGAAGACATCGACAGCCCGCTGTTAAGGCTGGAGGCGTTGAACCGCGGTATGCTTGATACACTGCAACCGCTGCTGCAACAGTGCCTGTCGCGCTTTACGATCCGTCTGACCGATGAGGGGGAGTTTTATCTGCGCCTTTACTGTGCCGTGGCGGTGCGTCGCATTGGCGAAGGCTATCCGCTGACCGATTTCACGGCGGAGGATGTTGATGATGACGTGCGTGACGCGGCGCGCCATATCGTGAACCTGATGAGGCCGATGACGGGTAAAGCAATCTCTCCGGCGGAAGAGGCTTACCTGCGGGTAAATATCGCTGCCCGCCGGGTAGAGGACAGCGTGGCCAGCGTGATCAGCCCGGATGACGGCGACTCGCTGGTGGACTACATCCTCAGCTACATCAACACGCATTACAATTTTAACCTGCAAAACGATCCGCAGCTCCATGCCGACCTGCTGACGCACATTAAAACGATGATCACCCGCGTGCGTTACCAGATCCAGATCCCTAACCCGTTGCTATCAAATATCAAACAGCACTATCCGATGGCTTGGGATGTGACGCTGGCGGCGGTCTCCAGCTGGGGTAAATACTCGCCTTACACCATCAGTGAAAATGAGATCGGTTTCCTGGTGCTGCATATTGGTGTCGGGCTGGAGCGCCACTACAACGTGGGCTATCAGCGCCATCCGCAGATCCTGCTGGTGTGCGATACCGGCAACTCCACCGTGCGCATGATCGAAGCCATGCTGCTGCGTAAATATCCACAAATTGTTGTGAGTAACATCCTCTCTCTGCGTGAATACGAACTGAAAGAGAACGTGGAGGAAGACTTTGTGATCTCCACGGTGCGTCTCAGTGATAAAGATAAGCCGGTGGTAGTGATGTCACCGTTTCCTACCGATTATCAGCTTGAGCAGATCGGCAAGCTGGTGCTGCTCGATCGCACCCGGCCTTACATGCTGGAGCGTTTCTTTGATGCCAGCCACTTCCTGATTCTCGATCGCCCGATGGATCGTTCTGCACTGTTCCGCCAGCTATGCGATCGGCTGGAAGAAGAAGGGAGGGTAGATGAAGCGTTTTACCCTTCGGTGGAGGAACGTGAGGCGATTGTCAGCACCATGCTGGGTGAGGGGATTGCGTTGCCGCACTCGCTCGGATTGTTGGCGAAGAAAACCTGCGTCTACACGGTGCTTGCACCTGAGGGCATTGCCTGGGGTGATGAAACCGCCTATGTGATTTTCCTGCTGGCAATCAGCAAAACAGAGTATGAAGAGGCGATGGCCATTTACGACCTGTTTGTGACCTTTATGCGCGAGCGGGCGATGACGCGACTACGAGAGAGCAAAGACTTTGCCAGTTTTAAAGCGGTAGCGATGGACTGCTTAAGCAGGTTGTAATGCGGTGGTGGCGGGTCGGGCATGCCCGACCCCTACGAATATCAGCGCGGATGGTGCTGGTTTTGTGGCGACTATTGCGAATATCAACGCGGATTACTGTTTAGTAGGGGTCAGGCATGCCTGACCCTTTCCAGCATGCTTATTTCAGAATGGTAAACGCGGTGGTGACGTGGGTCACGCCGCTTACCCGGCTGGCAATATCTGCCGCCGCTTTCGCTTCCGAATCGGTCACCAGGCCCAGCAGGAACACTTCGCCATTCTCAGTGGTGACTTTCACGTTCGACGATTTCACCTGATCGCTACCCAGTAGCTGGGAGCGCACTTTGGTAGTGATCCAGGTATCTGAAGATGCCGTGCCGAAGCTCACTTTGCTCCCGGTGCGGATCTCGTTATACACCTCGGTTGCACCATCAACACCGACGGCGATCTGTTTCGCGCGTGATGCGAGGTCGCTGCTCGGTGCCTGACCCGTCAGCAGCACTTTGCCCTGATAGGCGGTGGCAACGATGTGGGTGTTTTGTTTAATCTGTTCGTCTTTGGATAACGCGTTTGTTACACGAAGTTCTAAGGTCCCATCATCCACCTGAGTTCCTACGGAACGGGGATCGGTGGCACCTTTCGTGGCGACCGCCGCTGTGCCGACAACTGCGGCCACACAACCCTGTAACATCAATGCGGTAAGGATAACTGCACATGCAGATAATGCCTTCATTTAAGCTCCTTTAAACATCCTGGTGGGGAAACAAAGTGTTATCTATTAAATCGCACAGACAATTCACGGTTAACATATGCATTTCCTGAATTCTCGCGCTGCGATGCGAGGGGATACGAATCTCCACATCCTGTGGTCCCAGCAGGCCGGCGAGTTCACCGCCGTCGTAGCCGGTCAGCGCAATAATCGTCATATCACGTGTGACCGCTGCCTCTACGGCTTTGACAATATCACGGCTGTTGCCGCGGGTTGATATGGCCAACAAAATATCACCAGCGTGGCCCAATGCGCGCACCTGCTTCGCATAAATTTCTTCGTGCAGGCGATCATTACCAATCGCCGTCAGCAGCACATTGTCAGCGCTAAGGGCGATGGCAGGCAGGCTCGGACGCTCGGTTTCAAAACGGTTGATCATGCTGGCAGCAAAATGCTGGGCATTGGCGCTGGAGGTTCCGTTGCCACAGCTCAGGATTTTGTTGCCATTCAGCAGCGACTGCACCATGGTCATCGCCGCACGTGCTATGGCATCCGGCAGCGCTTCTGCCGCTGCGATTTGCGTTTGAATACTTTCGGTAAAACAGACTTTAATTCTTTCCAGCACGTCATTCACCTGGTTAGTTTAGCCTTTTAAAACAGGCTCTTATTCTGCTGTAAATGCATCAGGTAACCATTCTACCTGTTCGCCGGTGATCGCGACCACATCAAAACGACAGTCCGTCGTGTCGAAGCTCTGTCCACGACTGTTGAGCCACAGTGACGCGGCGCGCAACAGCTTTTGCTGCTTACTGCGCGTAATACTGGCTGCTGCGCCACCAAAGCGGTCATTGCGCCGGTAGCGCACCTCAACAAAAACCCATACCTGCTTATCGCGCATAATCAGGTCGATTTCGCCTGCACGGTAACGCACATTTGCAGCGACAAAACGCAAACCTGATGTTTGCAGCAGGTGGCGGGCCTGACGTTCACAGGCTGCCCCCTGCTGTTGTCGACTCAGTTGGCCGGGACGATCTGGCCCTGACGATACTGGCTCCACACTAACTTCCTGTTAATGACGCAGTCCTGATTTGCACTCAGATTGCCAGTATCACCTTTAATCTGGAAACCTGGCAGTGAGCGCATCTCATTGAAATGATTCGCCAACGTCCAGGCATCAATGCCCATCGCATACAGACGAACCAGTGAATAATCATTATTAAACGACTTCGCCGCCTGCTGCATCAGTGCTGGATTCGCACCAGACAGAAGCGGGATATCGCTAAACTGTAAACCGTCCAGCTCCAGACGATAGTCCGGGCCTGCACCTGCCTGATAGCTGCGCGAACTGGCATACAGGCCCACATTATCACGGCTGCTCACACGCATGGAGATCATCGGCTTAATCAGCGTCAGCTCGTCCTGAGTGGCGACAATATACACTGAATCCACACTGCCGTTGCTGCTGCTGACCTGGGCATCGGTCATCGGTGCCGGGATGTTCAGGCCGCCAATGGTTACACCCGTTGCTGCCGCAGGCTGTACGGTGATCGGTGTGCCGCTCAAGCGGATACCTGCGCCACTGTTAATACCCTGTTTCAGTTCTGTTTTTGAACCAAACTGCTGTTGCAATACCGTGCCACCGCCCAGTTTCTGCCACTCGGCAGCAAAGGATTTGTTCACGCGGTCCCCTAACGAGCTGCGTGGTACCAGCAGCAGCGGGGTACGTTTGCCCTGGTCCCACATATGATGCGCGGCATCACGGGCTTCGTCTTCAGGAGAAAGCGCAAAATAGCAAAGATTCGGACGGTTCTGGACGGACTCTGGCTCATTCAGGGCCAGAACGTTAAGCGATGTCTGGCTGTTAGCCAGCTGTTCGACGTGATTTTTCAGCAGCGGGCCGACCACCAGCGTTGCGCCATCATTCTTCGCCTGGGTGAGGACCTGTTCGATGGGCTGGGTGCTGGTGTCATACACCTGAATCTGAGTGCCGCTTGACGGTGCGGCTGTTTCTACGCTGTTGGCCGGGGCCGATTGCGGCTGAACGTCAGCAGGCTGGGCCGCGGTTGCGTCGGCAGACGGGCTGACCACCGCATCCGGTGTGGCCTGTACTGCTTCAGGAGCCTGCACCGGCGTGGCAGCTGCCGGGGCACTGCCCTGAGCCAGCACGCCATTTTTCGCGTCGTTAAACCCTTTCTGAATGGCGTTAGCAAACACTTGTGCCTGGCCACTTAGCGGCAGAAGCAGGGCGATTTTACCGGTGGACGCTGGCTGGAAGTTCTGTACCTGCATCAGCGCCGTTGGCAGCATTTTGGCCGCAGGATTATAAGGATAACGCGTTTGCCAGTCACTGATACCTGCTTTCAGCATATCCGGGTCGCTGGCGTTTGCACGGTACACACCGAGCAGATCTAGCCATCCCTGCAACACGTTTTCATTGGCGTTGATGGCCAGACTGTTCATCTGATCCGGCGTCATTTGCGTCAGCGTTTGCCAGGTGGCATCGATATTTTTCTGCTTGTCTGCTGGATTTGTCAGAAGCGGTTCCTGAGCAATCCAGGCGCGCAGCACATCCAGCGAAGGGCGACCCTGACTGGTGGCAATCTGCAACTGGAAGTAACGCACCTGCTGATCCTGCGACAGGGCACTGGTATCAATCTGCTTCAGTTTCTCAGTCGCATCCGGCAGGTTTTGCTGTGCCACACTCAGCTGTGCCTGAAGCAGCAATAGCTCCTGACGCTGGGTCGCGTTCAGATTCTGAGGGATTTGCGTCAGCTGATCGTTGGCCTGAGGAACCTTCCCTTCGTTCAACAACGCTCTGATTGCAAGTAATTGCCAGTCAACCTTGTTATCATCTGAGCTTTGCTGCACCTGCTGCAGATAATAGTCAGAGGTGCCCGTGGCGGTCCCCTGTACATTCGCCTGAGGCGTTTGCGGAGCCTGGCCGGTACAACCGGCAAAAATCAGGGCAGCCAGCAGCAGTGGCATGGTGCGTACTGCTTTGCAGTGAACTACTTTCGAAGGAAGCATACTGTATCCAGTGATGTTTTTTTCAAGATGCTCAATATTAAATCGGCAATTCGGATCAAACAATGAAACAACACGATCGGGCAGATATTTCTGCCAGCACGCTCTATATCGTTCCAACACCCATCGGTAATCTGGGCGATATCACCCAGCGGGCACTAAAGGTGCTTGCGAGCGTCGATCTGATCGCTGCGGAAGATACACGTCATACCGGGCTGTTGCTACAACATTTCGCCATCAATGCGCGGCTCTTCGCATTGCATGATCATAATGAACAGCAGAAGGCCGAGGTGTTGCTGGAGAAGCTGCGCGAAGGTCAAAGCATAGCGTTAGTTTCCGATGCTGGCACGCCGTTAATTAATGATCCCGGCTATCACCTGGTGCGTTTGTGCCGTGAGTCGGGCATACGCGTGGTGCCGTTACCCGGTGCCTGTGCAGCGATCACCGCATTAAGCGCTGCGGGATTACCGTCTGACCGTTTTTGCTACGAAGGGTTTCTGCCAGCGAAAAGTAAAGGGCGCTGTGACACGTTACGTGCGCTCGAGCAGGAACCACGTACCATTATTTTCTACGAGTCCACGCATCGCCTGTTGGACAGCCTGCAAGATATGGTCACCGTGCTGGGCCCGGATCGCTATGTGGTGCTGGCCCGTGAAATTACCAAAACCTGGGAGTCGATCTTTGGCGCGCCAGTGGGTGAACTGCTGGCGTGGGTGCTGGAAGACGAAAACCGCCGTAAAGGTGAGATGGTGCTGATTGTTGAAGGTTATCACGCGGTTGAAGAGGCATTGCCAGTGGAAGCGCTGCGTACCCTGGCGCTGCTCCAGGCCGAATTACCGCTGAAGAAAGCCGCTGCGCTTACCGCCGAAATCCACGGTGTGAAGAAAAATGCACTTTATAAGCATGCGCTGGAGCAGCAGGGTGAGTGACAAGCCGTAGAAAACCCTATACACTGCGCGCCGAAGCTGACCAGACAGTCGCCGCTTTGTTGCCGTCCTCCTTCGGGGGAGACAGACAGAGGGGAGGAAAGTCCGGGCTCCATAGGGCAGGGTGCCAGGTAACGCCTGGGGGGCGCAAGCCCACGACCAGTGCAACAGAGAGCAAACCGCCGATGGCCCACGCAAGTGGGATCAGGTAAGGGTGAAAGGGTGCGGTAAGAGCGCACCGCGCGGCTGGCAACAGTTCGTGGCACGGTAAACTCCACCCGGAGCAAGGCCAAATAGGGGTTCACCAGGTACGGCCCGTACTGAACCCGGGTAGGCTGCTTGAGCCAGTGAGCGATTGCTGGCCTAGATGAATGACTGTCCACGACAGAACCCGGCTTACCGGTCAGCTTCGAACCATTCAGGAAAAACCCCGCTTAGGCGGGGTTTTTGCTTTTAGAGAGCTCAACGGCGAGATGAATGACTGTCCACGACACTCTCTATGACAGGAAAGCGGCTTACCGGTCAGCGTCGAGCCCTTCAGGAAAAACCCCGCTTAGGCGGGGTTTTTGCTTTTAGAGAGCTCAACGGCGAGATGAATGACTGTCCACGACACTCTCTATGACAGGAAAGCGGCTTACCGGTCAGCGTCGAGCCCTTCAGGAAAAACCCCGCTTAGGCGGGGTTTTTGCTTTTAGAGAGCTCAACGGCGAGATGAATGACTGTCCACGACACTCTCTATGACAGGAAAGCGGCTTACCGGTCAGCGTCGAGCCCTTCAGGAAAAACCCCGCTTAGGCGGGGTTTTTGCTTTTAGAGAGCTCAACGGCGAGATGAATGACTGTCCACGACACTCTCTATGACAGGAAAGCGGCTTACCGGTCAGCGTCGAGCCCTTCAGGAAAAACCCCGCTTAGGCGGGGTTTTTGCTTTTAGAGCGCTCAACGGCGAGATGAATGACTGTCCACGACACTCTCTATGACAGGAAAGCGGCTTACCGGTCAGCTTCGAACCAGTCAGGAAAACCCCGCTTCGGCGGGGTTTTTGCTTTTACGCCCCCTGTGATGTCACGCCCGGAGCCTATTACTCTGCCGGCCCTTGACGCATGACAAGGCAGCCTGACTGTCTGCCTCTTTATAATCAGTGCCGTTTTGTCTCTCACTGGTGTGACCTATGGCTTATCAGCTCAATCTTAACTGGCCCGAGTTTTTAGAGAAATACTGGCAAAAACAGCCTGTTGTTTTAAAAAATGCGTTCCCACACTTTGTCGATCCGATTACGCCAGATGAACTGGCCGGCCTGGCGATGGAGGCGGAAGTCGACAGCCGCCTTGTCAGTTATACCGATGGTCAGTGGCAGGCCAGCAATGGGCCTTTTGAACACTTTGATGACTTGGGTGAAAGCGGGTGGTCGCTGCTGGCGCAGGCGGTTAACCACTGGCACGCACCGGCAGCCGAGTTGGTGCGTCCGTTCCGCGTATTGCCGGACTGGCGTTTAGACGATCTGATGATCTCTTATTCTGTACCGGGGGGCGGTGTCGGGCCACATATCGATCAGTACGATGTCTTTATCATCCAGGGAATGGGCCGCCGCCGCTGGCGTGTTGGGGATAAACTGCCGCTGAAGCAGTTCTGCCCACACCCTGCGCTGTTACATGTGGAGCCTTTCACGCCCATCATCGATCACGAGCTGGCACCAGGTGACATTCTGTATATCCCACCGGGCTTCCCACACGACGGTTTCACCTTCGAAACCGCACTGAATTATTCTGTCGGTTTCCGCGGGCCTAATGGCCGCGATCTCATCAGCAGCTTTGCGGACTATGTGCTTGAAAACGATCTCGGTGGTGAGCATTACAGCGATGCTGATTTAACCTGCCGCGAACATCCTGGGCGGGTAGAAGAGTATGAGCTGGATCGTTTGCGCGCGATGATGATCGAGGTGATCAATCAGCCCGCAGACTTTAAGCAGTGGTTTGGCCGTTTCGCCACCACGCCGCGTCACGAGCTGGATATCGCGCCCGCCGAGCCCGCTTATGAACCGGATGAAATTGCTGAGGCTCTGCTAAGCGGTGATGTGCTGACCCGCCTGAGTGGGTTAAGGGTGCTGCAAGTGGGTGAGCATTTCTTTATTAATAGCGAACGGCTGGAGACGGCCGATGCGCAAGCCGCTGATGTTCTGTGCCGCCACACCGTGCTCGGTAAAAACGAGCTGGGTGAAGCGCTGCACAATCCGGCTTTTGTCGCTGAGCTCACCGCGCTGGTGAATCAGGGCTACTGGTTCTTTGATTGCTGACACGCTCTCACAGTACATCTGAGGTACAGGGACGAACCTCAGATGTGGCAAGGTTTTTGTCACGTTTCAGATAATAATAATCTGCATTAAGAATGATTTTTTATTACGTTTCCAGGTTTACTCTTGCGCGGAATTAAAAAATAAACCCGCATCTAATGTATCTCCATATTCATTATTTTGATTTATTGTCACAAGGTTTTATAGGGAGTGCTCAGGGTTAATTAATCCTGATGTTATTTTTATATAAAGGAATGATGGCAATGAAAACGAATGAAGATAGCTACAGTGTAGCAGTGGTGCAGGCATCTCCGGTATATATGAATGTAGATGCATCGGTCGATAAAGCATTAGGCCTGATAGCTGATGCAGCGCGTCAGGGGGCAAGGCTGATTGCATTCCCGGAACTTTATTTTCCCGGTTATCCCTGGTTCCTCTGGATAGGTGATATTCCCTACATGGCGCCGTTTATTACGGCTTATCATCGGCAGTCAATATCGACAGACTCTCCCCAGTTTCAACGCTTACAGCAGGCGGCACGAGAACATAATATCTACCTTTCCTTTAGTTTTAGTGAGAAAGAGAGTGCAACGCTCTATATTTCTCAGGCGTTAATTGATGATCAGGGTAATACCATTGAGGTCAGACGAAAACTTAAACCGACTTCGGTTGAGCGCTTACTATTTGGTGAAGGCGATGGTAGCGACCTGAAAGTTCACCGCACTGCACTTGGCAATATCGGTGAGCTTTGCTGCGGAGAACATCTTCAGCCACTTAGCTGTTATGCTCTTCATGCACAAAATGAACAAATTCATATCGCGGCCTGGCCTGCTTTCTCGATTAACGGGTTCTATTCGCTAAGTGGGGAGGTGAATACGGCTGTCTCCCAGGGTTATGCTGCGGAAGGGCAATGCTACCTGTTATTCGCCTGTGCGGTGGTATCTGTGCAAGAAGTGGAACACTACTGCGTCAATGACAATATGCGCAAGGTACTGCTACCAGGAGGCGGCTATGCCAGAATTTACGGGCCAGACGGCCGGCTGCTGACGTCACCGCTGGCAAAAGATGAGGAAGGTTTGCTGTTTGCCCACGTTGAACTCTCATCCATAACCATGTGTAAATTCCTTTATGACCCGGCAGGTCACTACTCCAGACCCGATGCGACACGTTTGCTGCTCGACCCTGACTGCCGACGGGCAGTGGTCACGCTGTCAGAGCACCAGGAGGGCGCCGAACCAGCAGAGTGTAGCGATCGGGACGAGATTATACCGGTAGATCGATAACCAGCGCCCGCAATGGCGTTTTTGCCGTCAGCGTCACGCTCTGTTCTTCGTGCAGGAACGCACCGTCACCGCAGGTCAGCGCCTCCTGCTGCTGTGAATGCGCCATAGCCTCAAGGGATCCGTGAATCGATTGCAGGTAGGCGCGGGTGCCGTTCAGCGGCAGGCTATAGCTCTCCCCTGGTTCCAGCACCACCTGATGGATCCACACCTGCTGGCGCAGTTGCAGGCTGCCTGCGCTGCCATCCGGTGAGGCCAGCAGCGTATAACGCTGATGTTCAGACACCGGCATCCGTTGCACTGACGCGTTTTCCCGCTGTGGGCAGGCATCCAGCCACAGTTGCATACGCGTCAGGCTGTGCTCTTTACTGAGATTATGTTCTGAATAGCTCACACCGGGCTGCGTGGCCAGCAATAAGGCTTCCCCGGCCTGCGCCTGCACGTGATTTCCCTCGCTGTCACGATACTCTGCTGCACCCTGCAAAATCAGGTTCAGCACATCGACCTTCGGATAGGTTCTGGGTTGGAATGAAGCCCCTGGTGCCAGCACTTCCTGGTTGAGTACGCGCAATGAAGCGTAGCCAAGCAGTTTGGGATCAAAATAGTGACCAAAGGAGAAGGTATAGCGCGCCTGCAGCCAGCCGTAATCGGCTTTGCCACACTGTTGAGCGGTTCGACTGGTTATCATAGCGTTCTCCTTATCGGCCGGAGAGATCCCGGCCGTGTTTTATACTGTTATTGTAATTTTCTGGACGCCGGATTGTTAGCCAGTTAATCTGCTGGCAATATTCAAATTTCCTGACAGAGAATCACTATGGCTAAAGATCGCGCTCTGACGCTGGAAGCACTGCGGGTAATGGATGCTATCGATCGTCGTGGTAGCTTTGCTGCTGCAGCGGATGAGTTGGGCCGTGTGCCCTCCGCTCTGAGCTACACCATGCAGAAGCTGGAAGAAGAACTGGATGTTGTGCTGTTTGACCGTTCTGGCCACCGCACCAAATTTACCAATGTCGGACGAATGCTGCTGGAGCGGGGTCGTGTGCTACTCGAGGCAGCCGACAAGCTGACGACGGATGCGGAAGCGCTGGCGCGTGGCTGGGAAACCCACCTGACGATTGCCACCGAAGCGCTGGTCTCCACTGAGTTGTTGTTTCCGCTGGTCGGGAAGCTGGCCGATAAAGCCAACACTCAGGTGTCGCTGATGACCGAAGTGCTTGCCGGGGCATGGGAGCGTCTGGAACAGGGGCGAGCCGATATTGTGATTGCCCCTGATATGCATTTCCGCGCCTCGTCCGAGATCAACACCCGCAAACTCTACACGCTGATGAGCGTCTATGTGGCCAGCCCGGAACACCCGATCCATCTGGAACCCGAACCGCTTTCGGAAACCACGCGCGTAAAATATCGCGGCATTGCGGTGGCGGATACCGCCCGTGAGCGTCCGGTATTAACGGTGACCCTGCTCGACAAACAGCAGCGCCTGACGGTCAGCACCATTGAAGATAAGCACCGCGCGTTGTTGGCGGGCTTAGGTATCGGCACCATGCCGTATCCGATGGTGGAAAAAGACATCGCGGAAGGACGGCTGCGCGTGGTCAGCCCGGAATATACTCGTGAAGTGGATATCATTATGGCCTGGCGGCGCGACAGCATGGGCGAAGCAAAGGCCTGGTGCCTGCGGGAGATCCCAAAACTTCTGGCGAAACGCCAGGGATAAACCACCCGCAGAACCGATAGCAGACTACTGGGCGGCATTCATTTCCTGAGAATGCTCAATGCTGCTGAAAGTTGAGAAAGTCTGATAATAAAAATGACCGACAAAGGCCACGTAGCAGAGCATAACAACGGCAAGGCAGATTGCGACAGATTTGATCATGGCTCCATCCCCGTATTGATTTCGTTTTAGGTGTTTACGTCAGTAAAGATACGTAAGCCCTCAACGCGGGAATTTGTGCCAGATCAATAAAGGGTGCGGAACTTCCAGGGCGAGTGAAAATCCGCCCTGGATGCTAAAGATCAGCCTAAATGTCGGTCACGGCCATGAGGCTGATCCCAGTCGAATGCAGGACCCAGCGAGATCACGCCGCTGGGATTGATGGTCTTGTGGCTGCAGTAGTAATGATGGCGAATATGCTCGAGGTTGACTGTCTCAGCCAGACCGGGTGTCTGCCAGAGGTCGCGCAGAAAACCGTTCAGGTTCAGGTAATCACTGATGCGATGGCGATCGCACTTGAAGTGGGTGACATACACCGGATCAAAACGCACCAGCGTGGTCCACAGGCGGATATCAGCTTCGGTGAGTCGTTCACCACTCAGGTAGCGATGCTTGGCCAGCAGTGTCTCAAGACGGTCGAGCGAGGAGAACAGCGCGGTGACCGCTTCATCATAGGCTGCCTGACTGGTGGCAAACCCTGACTTATACACGCCGTTGTTCACCGTGTCATAGATCCAGCCGTTCAACGCATTAATCTCTTCATGCAGATCCTGCGGATAATAATCCCCGGCGCGTGCGCCCACACCGTCAAACGCACTGTTCAGCATCCGCATAATATCGGCCGATTCGTTACTGACAATAGTGTGCTGATGCTTATCCCACAGCACCGGAACGGTCACGCGGCCGCTGTACTGCGGATCGGCATGCAGATAGAGTTGATAAAGATATTCGTTCTGATACAGGCTGTCGCCGGTAGCAGCAGGGAAATCTTCATCAAAGGTCCAGCCGTTTTCCAGCATGAGTGGATGGACGACTGAAACGGAAATCAGATCGGTTAGCCCTTTCAACTCGCGCATAATCAGCGTGCGGTGCGCCCAGGGACAGGCGAGAGAAACATACAGATGGTAGCGGCCCGCCTCAGCGCGAAAACCTGCTTTGCCGCTCGGGCCGGCTTCACCGTCGGCGGTGACCCAGTTGCGAAAAGCCGATTCGGAGCGTTTAAAACGGCCACCTGTGGCTTTGGTGTCATACCACTGATCGTGCCAGACTCCCTCAATCAGTTGTCCCATGTTTTTGTCTCC
Source organism: Erwinia sp. MYb375 (assembly GCF_037479175.1). Lineage (NCBI taxonomy): Bacteria > Pseudomonadati > Pseudomonadota > Gammaproteobacteria > Enterobacterales > Erwiniaceae > Erwinia > Erwinia sp. MYb375. The sequence goes on from NZ_JBBGZS010000022.1 coordinate 22,037, forward strand.
TGTCCTTAAAATGAAAAAGGGGCGAGGATATGATCCTCACCCCCCGATAAATCAGTATAGCTAACTTACCACTTCTTACCCAGCAGGCGGTCAATGCTCAGTGCGCCCGGGCCGGTGATAGCCAGCAGCAGGAAACCACCCGCAATGCTGATGTTTTTCAGGAACATGGTTGAACCATCTACGGCAAAGTTACTGTGCGCCAGGATTGCGGTCAGCACGGTAAAGATGGCGGTAATCAGCGCGGTGGTACGGGTGAAGAAACCAAACATAATCGCCAGACCGCCGCCGAACTCAAGCAGAACGGTCAACGGGACGAAGAGGGCCGGAATACCCATTGAGGCCATAAACTGCTGGGTACCTTCGTAGTTGGTCAGTTTACCCCAGCCTGCGACAACGAACAGCGCGGCCATCATAATGCGAGCAATAACAACACCGGTATCTTCTAATTTTTTCATGATTAACCCCAAACAAGAATGTGTGGTCGTGCATCTGGCCCGACCGTATTTTACTCAGGCCTGACGCGTCTTAAGCGCTCAGTGCCGTTCGTTGCTGGAGATAATAGTCGGGGAAGGAAAACATTGTAAGCGAGATAATCTGTCGAAGATGTTCAAGAAATCTGGGGTTTGTTTTAGCCGCAGTGGTATGCGGCTTTATTGTGCAGAAGATTAACGGCGAGGCAGATAATTACGCACCATGCGCCAGGTGCTCCAGGCGCCTAATCCGCGTCTGGCCCAGCGGCCCATAAAGCGTGGATTACGCACGGACCAGATAGCCATGACACCGCTGCCAACGGTCAACCAGCGTTTGGCGCTGAGAAGCGCCAGAAAACCGTGATCATAGCGTGCAGTTGTGTCCAGCCAGGCTTTACGCCCGGCACTGAGATCCAGCCGTTGTTGCTGGATTTCGCGTAACAGTTCCGCTTTGCGTAAATCGCGCTTACGGCTCATTTAGTCATCCTCCAGCAGCTTGCGGTCTTCCGACAGCTCCCGGCGGGTGGCGCTCAGTAGCGTAGAGCGGCGCGATTTCGCCAGTGTCCACAGGCCAAAAATCAGCGCCAGCGCGAACAATACACCGGTGGTAATCGCAATCGCCATCAAACGATACTGTGCATCGACTGCCCAGATAATCAGCACCATCAGGCTCATCAGTCCGAAGGCAGTGAACAGCATCGTCAGGCCAACCATCAACAGCATTTGAATCAGGTTGGCTTTTTCAGCTTCCAGCTCCACCACTGCCAGCCGGACACGCGTTTCCACCATCCCGACCAGGGTCGTGACAATGCGTTGCCCGATATTAATGACCCCTTTGCCGGGGCCGTGGCTTTGCTGATGCTCTGCCATATTAACGACGGGTCAGCAGTACGCCCAGTACCACGCCAACGGCGGCGCCAATACCGACGCTGGTCCACGGATTGTCGCGCACATAGACGTCGGCACGATCGGCCGCTTCACGGGTGGTTTGGGCAATGCGGTCACCGGAATCACCCAGGCGTGCACGGGTATCTTTCAGTGCGCTTTGCGCTTTGCTGCGCAGTTTATCCAGCTCGGTTTTCGATTTCTCACCGGAGGTGGTTAACACTTCTTCCAGGGTATCAGCCAGGTTTTTCAGCTCGGCGCGCAGATGTTCTGATGTGGTGTCTTTAGACATTGAAAACTCCTTAAATTTAGTTTTAATGACGTTGGCAGAGATGAGCCTTAATACGGCGCAGCCTGCACTTCCTTCAGCTCATGTTGGGCTTCAGCCAATTTCTTTTCGCGTTTTGCAATTTTGTCGCGGTCGTCGCCTTCCGCTTTTTCCTGCTTCAGTTCCTGTTCCCGCTCGGTCACTTTTTTCTCGTGCTCTTTAATCTTTTCCTGATGCGCTTCTTTCAATCCTGCATCGCTGCAGTTGGCACGCGTCTCGGTTAACGCCCGTTCCAGGCCGTTCACCCGACGTTGATTGTCATGCTTCTGTGCAATATCGATTTCGTGCTGAATAGCGCGTTCTTTCTGCTGGCAGAGTGTATCGGCCTGAGCGAAAGTGGCCAGGCTAAGCAGACTGATGCCGAAAATAATCTGATGTTTCATGGTGGTCGTGACCTTCCTTTGCGTGGATATCAGGTTAGAGATATCGTAATCCTGGAACGGGTGTCATGCTTTTTACTGCTTATGAAGCATAGACAGAAAACAGAGAAATCTCAAAAACAGAGAGTATTCTTAGAGATAGCCCCACCTTGAGGAGGGGCTGAGCACATCACCGTTAGCCAACAGACTGCGGGCTGAGGCTGATGCGGTTTATCCAGTTTGACGCGCCGTGGTTCTCCTGGCGCGCAATATCAAAACCATGAGGGAGCAGTTTGCGCAGCACTTTTTCGGCCGCATCACTTTGCTCTAATGAGTCAAATTTTATCACCAGAGAATTCTGCTCTGGCGTAATGCTTTTAATATGAATGCCCTGAGCACTCAGCGTCTGGTAGACGTAAAACCCATCGGGCAGGCTGATCCCCTGGCGAGAAGCGCGGATTTGTAAGGCGCTTTCACTGCGGAACAGAGCGGGCATAAACGCCAGCGCCAGCAGCGCGAGGGTGGCCAGTGCCACCAGCGGAATAAGCCGCAGCGTGCGCGTGGATAACTTCATAAATCCAGGCATCATGAGTTTCCTTTCTCATTCGTCGACTGTTTTTTACGCCACAGAACATACAGCGAGCCAAACAGGCCGAACACCAATAACACCAGCGGCAGTAGCATCAGACAGAACATCATCTGATCTTCGTATTTGAGGAAAATAGGCGTTTTTCCCAGTGCGTAACCGATGACGGTTAAAATCAGCACCCAAAGCAGTGCACTCATCCAGTTAAAGAACTGGAAACGGGCATTGCTCAGGCCGGAAAGCCCGGCAATCGTCGGCAGCAGCGTGCGGACAAAGGCGATAAAGCGGCCAACCAGTAGTGCGGAAAGTCCGTGGCGGTGAAACATCTGGTGGGCGCGCTGGTGATACTGCGCGGGTAAATGCGACAGCCATTTTTGCACGGTGGCCGTATTCCCCAGCCATCGACCCTGAATGTAGCTGACCCAGCAGCCGAGGCTGGCGGCAGTGGTCAGTACGCAAACGGTCAGCGCGAAATTCATTGTCCCTTTAGCAATCAGTACGCCGACCAGAATCAGCAAACTGTCGCCGGGCAGAAAGGCGGCGGGAAGCAGGCCGTTTTCCAGGAACAAAATCATAAACAAGATGAAATAGATGGCCCATACCAGCGTGGGATCCGCCAGGGTGGCGTAATCCTGCTGCCAGAGGGCGTGCACCAGGGATTTGAAAATATCCATTAGTCGTCCTGAACGTCATAGTTGGCTCGTTTCACGGTTTATCGCACACTTAATTGATCGTTTTATCGGTGCGTTTTAGCCAGTTAACAAGCGGCTGAACAGCTTCGTGGGTAAATATCACAGCTTGTTGTTACCCACGCAGGAAGGATAAAAATAAGCAAATAATTGTAACAAAATTACGTTAGCCTGGACAGGAAGAAACGCAAGTCCAACGATGTTTTACCGTTGGAACAGGCTGTCTGAAAGGAGTTTTACACAGGCTGACACTATTGACCGTATTTTGACTCAATGAGTTCCATCAGCCTGAATGAAGAGTGCTATTTTTCGTCGTTCGAGACGGTATCTGGCATCACGACAGGATTTTCCGCAAACATATAGCGGTCAACGTTGAATTCAAAGTCATCGGTTGTCGCGTGGAACAACATCTGCTTGGTGTTTTCAAGATGCTGCCACATGGCCAGTTTGCTGGCGGCCGGATCTTTACGCATCAGGGCTTTAAGAATGGTGTCGTGATCTTCACACCAACTCTCAATCGATTTATCGTCGATATGTTCATGCAGTTTGAGCCAGTAAGGATTATGCAGGCGGTGTAACCACATTTTTTCCACAATCGCCGCCAGTGCGCTGTTCTGCGTCGACAGTGCAATCTGTACGTGGAATTTCATGTCCCACTCGGAATCGCGGAAGCGGTCTTCTTTGCGCGCCTGCGTCTGGATTTCCATTAATTGCAGGATATCCTGGCGTGTCACCTGGGTGGCGGCGAACTCGGCAACATTGCTTTCAATTAACTGGCGGGCCTGCAACAGTTCAAACGGACCAAAATTGGCGAATTCTAACTGGCTGCTGGTGGTAACGCGGTTCTGCTGGCGCTGAGAGATAACGTGAATGCCGGAACCTTTACGCACTTCGACGTACCCTTCCACCTCCAGCATGATGATGGCTTCACGCACCACGGTGCGGCTGACGCCCATCTCTTCGGCGATAAAGCGTTCCGCGGGCAGCTTATCACCCACCTGATAAATATCCTGCTCAAGGCGGCGCTTCAGCTCGGCAGCAAGTTGTTGATAAAGGCGGCGCGATTCTGTTAATTCCATGCTCCAGACTCCCGTTGAGCACACTCTGAGAATGGAATTTGTTATACCACTTTTACCTGTAACGGGTCGACTGAAAAGAAAGTCGAGTCCGTGCGCTATTCGGTGCCTGGCCGGGCGGCCCCTCTTTTACGGTCCGCCCGTCCTGTCACAGGTAGCATTACCCCTAATGCTGCGTCACCACCCCCATCATTTTTTCCTTTTTCTCCTGCTCAAGCTCAGAAATCGGTTTGTTTTTCAGCAGGGTCCAGATAGCCACCGCGCCTAACAAATCAAACACCGCCAGTGCGGCAAACAGTGGGCTGAAGCCCATGGTATCGGCCAGCGCCCCAACCACCAGTGCAAACATAGTACTGGCTGTCCAGGCCGCCATCCCGGTCAGGCCGTTGGCGGTCGCCACTTCATTACGGCCGAAAACGTCAGAAGAGAGGGTGATCAGAGAGCCGGACAGTGCCTGATGGGCAAACCCGCCCACGCACAGCAGAGCGATGGCCGCATACGGGCTGGTAAACAGGCCGATGGTGCCGGGGCCAATCATCAGTACGGCACCCATGGTCACCACCAGCTTGCGGGAGACAATCAGGTTAACGCCAAACACGCGCTGGAAGAACGGAGGCAGATAACCGCCGACAATACAGCCGAGATCGGCAAACAGCATCGGCATCCAGGCGAACATCGCAATCTCTTTCAGATTGAAGCCGTAAGCTTTAAACATAAACAGCGGGATCCAGGCGTTAAACGTGCCCCAGGCGGGCTCCGCCAGAAAGCGCGGCAGGGCGATACCCCAGAACTGGCGGTTACGGACGATCTGCCAGGCGGACATTTTCTTGCCATTATTCGTCTGGTGTTGAGCTTCCTGCCCGGAAAGAATGTATTCGCGTTCTTCAGGATCGAGTTTTTTCTGATCCTTAGGATGTTTGTAGAACACCAGCCAGCACAGCGCCCAGATCATGCTCAGGATGCCGGTGATAATAAAAGCCATCTGCCAGCTGTGTGCGACAATCGCCCACACCACCAACGGTGGCGCCAGCATGGCCCCGATCGAGGACCCCACATTGAAATACCCTACGGCTATCGAGCGTTCTTTGGCCGGGAACCACTCGCTACTGGCCTTGAGTCCTGCCGGGATCATTGCTGCTTCAGCGGCACCCACTGCACCACGAGCAATCGCCAGCCCGCCCCAGCTTCCTGCCAGCGCGGTAGCGGCACAGAATATCGCCCAGAGAATGGCGAACATGGCGTAGCCGATTTTGGTGCCCAGCACATCCAGAATGTAGCCTGCTACGGGCTGCATAATGGTGTAACAGGCCGAATAGGCCGCCACGATGTAGGAATATTGCTGCGTGGTGATATGCAGCTCTGTTTCCAGCGTGGGGGCGGCAACTGCAATAGCATTACGCGTCAGGTAACCCAGTATGGTACCAACGGTCACCAGACCGATCATGTACCAGCGTAACCCTTTAATTTTACGCATTTAAAACCTCTTCCCGTCATTATTATTGATGCCTCGTCACGGACGGGCACCTTGTCTCGGCGGAACGGCTTGATAGTGACTCACCCGCCCTGTCTTCAAACGATAACCTTGCCTGCTTAATCTCAACCGCCGCCACGATAACTTGTCATACAGATTTAAAAGTTGAGAGCCATCACAAAAACCATTTTTACAATGGGGGATAATAAAAGGGCTTTAAAGACAGGTGGATAGCGCTTAATAGCGTGAGCGGAAGGATAATTCACGCATAAATAGTGATGTTTTTGTGATCGGCTTCTCACTATTATTTCAGCGTTAATCATAATTGGTATGATAACTTTATGGGCATTGAGACGATGCAGGAGAGACCGTATGTCACGCTTTATGAGTGAAGACTTTTTACTGGACAGTGAGTTCGCCCGCCGGCTTTACCATGATTACGCTGCCGACCAGCCCATCTTCGATTACCACTGCCATCTGCCTCCGCAGCAGATCGCCGAAAACTACCGCTTCAACAATCTGTATGACATCTGGCTGAAGGGGGACCACTACAAGTGGCGGGCGATGCGTGCTAACGGCGTGCCGGAAGCGCTTTGTACCGGCGATGCCAGCGATCGTGCAAAGTTTGATGCCTGGGCGCGGACGGTGCCGGATACCATCGGTAACCCGCTCTACCACTGGACGCACCTTGAACTGCGCCGTCCGTTTGGCATCACCGATACGCTGCTGTCACCCGCCACGGCCGACACGATCTGGCACCAGTGCAACGAGATGCTGGCACAGGATGCGTTTAGCGCCCGCGGCATCATGCAGCAGATGAACGTCAAAATGGTCGGCACCACGGACGATCCGGTGGACGACCTGCGTCATCATCGTGCACTGGCGGTGGAGGGCAGCTTCACAACAAAAGTGTTGCCAAGCTGGCGGCCGGATAAAGCCTTCAATATTGAAGCGGAAGGGTTTGTCGATTATCTGCAAACGCTCTCTGCGGTGGCGAATGTCGATATCACCCGCTTTGATGATCTGCGGCGTGCGCTGAAAGTACGGCTTGATCACTTTGCGGCCCACGGCTGCAAGGTCTCGGATCATGCGCTGGACGTGGTGCTGTACGGCGAAGCGGATGACGCCACGCTGGACGGTATCCTGGCACGTCGCCTGACGGGAAGCCTGCCGCAGGAGAGCGAGGTGGCGCAGTTTAAAACCGCCGTGCTGGTGTGGCTGGGCGCGGAATATGCGGAACGTGGCTGGGTGCAGCAGTATCACATTGGCGCATTGCGTAATAACAACCGCCGTCAGTTACACCTGCTGGGGCCGGACGTGGGGTTTGATTCGATTAACGATCGTCCGCTGGCTGAACCGCTGTCGCGTCTGCTGGATGCGCAGAACCGGGACAACGCGCTACCAAAAACCATCCTCTACTGCCTGAATCCACGCGACAACGAAGTGCTGGCGACGATGGCCGGGAATTTCCAGGGGGAAGGGCAACCCGGCAAGATGCAGTTTGGTTCAGCGTGGTGGTTTAACGATCAAAAAGATGGCATGGAGCGCCAGATGACCCAGCTGGCACAGATGGGGTTGTTAAGCCGCTTCGTCGGCATGCTGACCGACAGCCGCAGCTTCCTCTCCTATACCCGCCATGAATACTTCCGCCGTCTGCTGTGCCAGATGATCGGGCGCTGGGTGGAAAAAGGCGAAGCGCCGGGCGATATCGCGCTGCTGGGCGACATGGTGCAGAACATCTGCTTTAACAATGCCCGCGACTACTTCGCGATTGAGCTGTAAGAGGATCTACGATGCGCAAGCTGAACCGAAACGACTTTCCGGGGCCACAATATCCTGAGCGAATCATCCAGTTTGGTGAAGGTAACTTTCTGCGTGCCTTTATCGACTGGCAAATCGATCAGTTGAACCAACATACCCGTCTGGACGCTGGCGTCGTGGTGGTGCGGCCGCTCAGCAGCGGCAGTCCACGCAGCCTTAACAGCCAGGATGGGCTGTATACCACGGTGATCCGCGGGCTCAATACGCAGGGGGAGGTGGTGAGCGAGCCGCGACTGATCCGCTCGGTCAATCGCGAAATCCAGCCCGTGCAGGATTTTGCCGCGTTTATGGCGCTGGCGACGGACCCGCAGCTGCGGTTTGTGTTCTCCAACACCACGGAAGCGGGGATCTATTTTGATCCGGCAGATACGCTGGAATCCGCGCCTCCGGCCAGCTTCCCGGCCAAACTGACCCGTCTGTTGCTGGCCCGCTGGCAGCATTTTGACGGCGCGCCTGATAAAGGCTGGCTGATGCTGCCCTGTGAGTTGATCGATAACAACGGTGACGCCCTGCGCGCCCTTGTACTGCAAACGGCGCAGGCCTGGCAGTTGCCTGCCGCGTTTGTGAGGTGGGTGGAGCAGCACAATACCTTTTGTTCGACGCTGGTGGACCGCATTGTTACGGGCTACCCCGACGATGCCAGCGAGCTGGAAGAGCAGCTCGGTTATCGTGACGAGTATTTGGTGGCGGGGGAGGTTTATTACCAATTGGTGATCCAGGGGCCGTCCTCTGTGGCGCAAGCGCTGTGCCTTGACCAGCTGGCGCTGAATATCCTGCTGGTCGATGACATCAAACCTTATAAAGAGCGCAAGGTGGCGATCCTCAATGGCGCACACACTGCGATGGTGCCGGTGGCGTTTCTGGCCGGGCTGGAGTCGGTGGGTGACGCGATGGCTGATGCAGACGTAGCGGCGTTTGTTGACGACACGCTGCGTACGGAAATTATCCCGACCCTGACGCAGCCGCAGGCAGCGCTGAATGCGTTTGCGGACGAGGTACTTAACCGTTTTCGCAACCCGTTTATCCGCCATCAACTGAGTGCGATCGCCCTCAATGGCATGACGAAGTTCCGCACCCGTCTGCTGCCCGCGCTGCTGTGGCAGCATGCAGAGAACGGGGCACCATCGCCGCGCCTGAGCTTTGCACTGGCGGCGCTGCTGGCGTACTACCGGGGTGAACGCAACGGCCAGCGTTATCCGTTGCAGGACGATGCGCACTGGTTAGCGCGTTTTGCCACGCTGTGGCCGCAGGTTGACTGCCATGATATTTCCCTCCGCCAGCTGGTGGATGACGTGCTGAGTGATGCCTTGCACTGGGGGCAGGACCTCACGCAGTTGGCCGGGCTGAGTGCGAGCGTCACGGCACAGCTGCAACAGATCCTCCAGCGTGGCATGCGTGTGGCACTGGCGCAGGTAAACGAAGGGGCGAATCATGCAAAGCATCATTAAAATTCACAGCCTGGATAACGTGGCGGTGGCGTTGCGTGATCTGGAGGAGGGGGAGCGCGTTAGCGTTGCCGGACACGCTCTGGTGCTGAAACAGCCGGTGGGGCGTGGGCATAAATTTGCTCTGCACCCGCTGGCAGTGAATGCATTGGTGATGAAATACGGCCTGCCGATCGGCCATGCCACGCAGCCGGTGAGCGCCGGGGAAATCATTCATTCGAACAATGCACGCACTAATCTCAGCGATCTGGATGAGTACCAGTATCAGCCGGACTTTGCCACGCTCCCTGAGCAGGCTGCTGACCGTGAAGTACAGATTTATCGCCGCCGCAGTGGTGAAGTCGGCATCCGCAATGAACTGTGGATCCTGCCGACCGTGGGCTGCGTCAATGGCATTGCCCGTCAGATCCTGCAACGTTTTCTGAAAGAGACGGCAGAGGCGGCTGATATCGACGGCGTGCATCTGTTCAGCCACCCGTTCGGCTGTTCGCAGCTTGGGCAGGATCACGAAAACACCCGCACCATGCTGCAAAATATGGTGCGTCATCCCAATGCCGGGGCGGTGCTGGTGATCGGTCTTGGTTGTGAAAACAATCAGGTCGATGTTTTCCGTGAGACCCTGGGTGAAACAGATGAGCAGCGGGTGAAGTTTATGATTTGCCAGCAGCAGGATGATGAGGTGGAAGCCGGGCTGGCACTGCTGCATGAGTTGTACGAGGCGATGCGCCATGACCAGCGTCAGCCAGGGCGCCTTAGCGAACTGAAGTTCGGGCTGGAGTGCGGCGGATCGGACGGTTTGTCTGGCATTACCGCCAATCCGTTGCTCGGGCGTTTCTCCGACCAGATGATCGCTAACGGTGGCACGACGGTGCTGACGGAGGTGCCGGAGATGTTCGGGGCAGAACGTATTCTGATGAGCCGCTGCCGCGATGAAGCCACCTTCAGCAAAACCGTGAAGATGGTGAACGATTTCAAAGCCTATTTTATTGCCCACAACCAGCCGATTTATGAAAATCCGTCACCGGGCAACAAAGCGGGGGGGATCACCACACTGGAAGAGAAGTCGCTGGGCTGCACGCAGAAGGCCGGGCAAAGCCAGGTGGTCGATGTTCTCAACTACGGGCAGCGGCTGACACAGCCAGGGCTTAATCTGCTCAGTGCACCGGGGAACGATGCAGTAGCCACCAGCGCACTGGCCGGAGCCGGTTGCCATATGGTGCTGTTCAGCACCGGACGCGGCACGCCTTACGGGGGTTTTGTCCCCACGGTGAAGTTAGCCACCAACAGCGAACTGGCGGCGAAGAAGCCACACTGGATTGATTTCGATGCCGGGCAGCTGATCCACGGCGTGGAGATGCCCGCACTGCTGGCGCAGTTTGTCGACACCATCGTAGAGATTGCCAACGGGCGACAGACGCGTAACGAAGTGAATGATTTCCGGGAACTGGCGATTTTTAAAAGCGGGGTAACGTTGTAATTCCGGGAGAGGAGTACGGCGAATGGGGTAGGGGCGGATATGCCTTGCGCTGGGTCGGGCATGCCCGACCCCTACATCTGAACGGCGTAGGGGCGAGGCACGCCTTGCGGGGGGGCGGCCCCCCCCCACCACTACATCTGAACGGCGTAGGGGAGAGGCACGCCTTGCGCTGGGTCGGGCACGCCCGACCACTACATCTGAACGGCGCAGGGGCGAGGCACGCCTTGCGCTGGGTCGGGCATGCCGACCCCTACATCTGAACGGCGCAGGGGCAAAGCACGCCTTGCGCTGAGTCGGGCATGCCAGCCCCTACACCTGAACAGCGTAGGGGCGAGGCACGCCTCGCCCTGGGTTAATTTACGCGTTCTGCTCAACCCGGCGATCTTCCGCCATACAGGCCGCAGCCGTAAACAGAATGTCCGCCGAGGAGTTCAGCGCGGTTTCAGCTGAATCCTGCAATACGCCGATAATAAAGCCCACAGCCACCACCTGCATCGCCACTTCATTCGGAATACCGAACATGTTACAGGCGACCGGGATCAGCAGCAGCGAACCGCCGGCCACACCTGAAGCCCCGCAGGCACAAATCGACGCCACCAGGCTTAACAGAATGGCGGTGCCGACATCGACATGGATCCCGAGCGTATTCACCGCTGCCAGCGTTAGCACAGTAATGGTGATCGATGCGCCCGCCATACTGATGTTGGCACCAATCGGAATGGACACCGAGTAAGTGTCTTCATCCAGACCCAGCTTTTTCGCCAGCGCCATATTCACCGGAATATTGGCGGCCGAGCTGCGCGTGAAGAAGGCGGTTACGCCGCTTTCACGCAGGCAGGTAAACACCAGCGGATACGGATTACGGCGGATCTGCCACCACACCAGCAGTGGGTTAAACACCAGCGCCATCAGCAGCATACAACCCAGCAGCAGGATCAGCAGGCTGGCATATTCCCACAGCGCATCAAAGCCGGTCGAGGCGAGAATCGATCCCACCAGGCCGAAAATCCCGATGGGCGCAAAGCGGATCACAATACGCACCAGACGCGTTACGGCATCGGAGGCATCATTGAGAAATGCACGGGTGGTATCGCTGCTGTGGCGGAATGCAAAGCCCAGACCGATAGCCCACACCAGGATGCCGATATAGTTGGCTTTCATCAGCGCTTCAATCGGGTTGGTGACCATGCTCATCAGCAGGCCACGCAGCACTTCAAGAATCCCGGACGGCGGCACAATCTCGGTGCTGGCGGCTTGTAATGTCAGCGTCTGCGGCAGCAGATGGCTGGCGACCACCGCCACAATGGCGGCACAGAAGGTACTGAGCAGATAGAGCATCACAATCGGGCGAATATTGGTTTTTTGCCCCTGCTGATGGTTAGCAATTGAGGCGATCACCAGTACCAGGACCAGTAAGGGGGCCACGGCTTTCAGTGCGCTGACAAACAGCTCACCCAGCAGGCCGACGGCCAGCGCATTGCTTTTTGAGAACCAGGCCAGGGCAATGCCGGCCACCAGCCCAATCATAATTTGTGTTACCAGGCTGCCCTGGAGCAGGCGCTGAACCAGCCCACGGTCACTGTTTTCTGTACGCATATTTTAAAATCGCTATCGTTATCGATGTTTCTGGGGTGTTTGCGCAGGGGAGTATAAGGAAATCATCTGACAGGGAAAGGGAAAAGTGCGTGTTTTTATGCCATCCACAACAAAAAGGGCCGATCGAAAAAGACGATCGGCCCCTGGATGTTTGCCGCTATCGATCAGGATGTCTTCTGATCGTTCCGATAGTTGACCACGGCATTAATGATCAGCGTCAGCGCCAGAATACCGCCCACAATGCCGAGTGAAATGGCGATGGGAATATGGAAGAAGTCGACAATCAACATCTTCACCCCGATAAACACCAGAATCACCGACAGACCGTATTTCAGCATTGTGAACCGCTCTGCCACGTTTGCCAGCAGGAAGTACATGGCACGCAGGCCGAGGATCGCAAACAGGTTAGACGTCAGCACGATAAACGGATCGGTGGTCACCGCGAAAATAGCCGGAATACTGTCGACGGCGAAGATGACGTCGCTCAGCTCAACCATAATCAGCACCAGCAGCAGCGGCGTGGCAAACAGCACGCCATTCTTACGCACAAAGAAGCGTTCACCTTCGATTTTGTCCGTCATGCGCATACGACTACGCAGCCAGCGCACCAGCGGCTTATCGCCAATCGCGCTGTCATCTTCCTTCGCCAGCGCCATTTTGATCCCGGTAAACAGCAGGAATGCGCCGAAGATATAGAGCAGCCAGCTAAACTGGGTCACCAGCCAGCTTCCGGCAAAGATCATAATGGTACGCAGCACAATCGCGCCCAGCACGCCGTAGATCAGCACCCGGCGCTGCAACGCGGCCGGAACGGCAAAATAGCTGAACAGCATCAGCCAGACAAATACGTTGTCGACGGCCAGCGCTTTTTCAATCAGATAACCGGTGAGGAAGGCCAGCGCTTGCGCATCCGCGACTTCGCGCCCGGCGGTGCCGGTGAGATACCACCAGAAGGCAGCGTTAAATAACAGTGAGAGGGTGACCCAGACCAGCGACCAGGCGGCCGCCTGCTTCATGGTCATGGTGTGTGCGCCGCGACGGCCCTGCAACAACAGGTCAATCGCCAGCATAATCACGACAACGACAGCGAAGCTGCCCCAGAGTAACGGCGTGCCGACAGTATTCATTTTTTGCCCCAATAACAAAAATGGCCAACTACCCGTCATCTTTCATGCCGCAGATGCGTTGGCTGCCTTCACGAACTCCAGTCACTTACTGATGTAAGCTCATGGAGATTCACTCAGTTGCCGCCTTTCTGCGACCTGAAATCTATAGGGTATATCGGAAGGGATTAGCCACAATATTATTGATGCTGTAAGCAAACCTCGCCTTCCGGCAAGGTCTCACTTACAACCAGGATTTGGTTGCTCAGTAACCGGACATCATGTGGATGTCGTATTGACGATTAACTGACGAAGAAGTTACTCCCCTTTGCTGTTGCAAAAGATAGGCGGGCAGCCGCCGAAGGTCAATCTTCTTCAGTCATATTTAGAAATATTTACACAGTGGCATCGGCCGGGAAGACTACGCCGGTCTGGCGGCGGATCTCCGTCAGCAGCTTCGCGGTGATGCGTGACGTTTCCAGCCCAGGATGATCCACCTGCTTGTTCTCCACCAGGCGGGCGAACACCTCCGCTTCATACAGCATGGTGTTGATATGCTGCGGCTGCGAGAGATCCTGCGCTTTACCACCGCGCGGGATAAAGCTGACGCGCTGGCACTCAGACACCTGCTCAATCACCAGCGATCCCTCTTCACCCTGAATTTCGCTTGGCAGCGTAGACTGGCTGATTTTTGAGTGCTGTAAGGTCACGTCGAAATCGCCGTAGTTGAGAATTACCGTACCGTGTCCATCAACGCCGCTCTCCAGCAGGCTGGCGCTGGCCATCACGTTGGCAGGTTCCCCCCACAGACTCACCGCCGTGCCGAGGCAGTAATAGCCGATATCCATAATCGAACCGTTAGACCACGCCGGATTAAAGGTGTTGGGGTTCTCGCCATCCAGATAGCGCTGATAGCGCGAAGAGTACTGGCAGTAATTGATCAAGGCTTTGCGCAGCGTGCCCACTTTCGGCAGCGCCTGTTGCAGCGTGAGGAAGTTCGGCACGCTGGCGGTTTTAAAGGCTTCAAACAGCACCACCTGATGTTCAGCGGCGCAGGCGATCATGGCTTCAACCTCGCGCAGGTTCGAGGCCAGCGGCTTTTCGCAGATAACGTGCTTACGGTGGCGCAGGAAAAGCAGTGACTGCGGGCAGTGCAGGGCGTTGGGGCTGGCGATGTAGACGGCATCAATAGCATCGGATTCGGCCATCTCCTCCAGCGAATCAAACAGCTTTTCCACCGGATAATCACTGGCAAAGGTCTTTGCCTGCTCCAGCGAGCGTGAATAAACGGCGGTCAGCTTCATTTTTCCGGTTTCATGGGCAGCATCGACAAACTGACGGGTGATCCAGTTGGTTCCAACGACGGCAAAGCGAATCATAGTGTTCCTGTGCGGCTGAGTGAACGAAAAAGCAGATTACCATCTGTGTGCAGCCTGGCAATGACTAAAAGGAGTGATTTGATTTTTCAGCTCACCTCTCGCACCATACAGAAAATCATCCCGAGGGAACCCGATGAGCGTTCGCAGCCCGCAGAGTAAACATGCACTTAACTGGACCAGTATTCTGGTGGCGATCCCGGTCGGGCTGGTGGCCTCCCTGGTGACGCTGGGCTTTCGTGAAGCGATAAACCTGATTGATGGCCTGGTGTTTAATGGACAAACCGATATTACCCAGGCGATGCGTGTTTACCCCTGGTACTGCTGGCCGCTGATTGTCGGTGCGGGGGGGCTGATTGCCGGTTTCCTGCTGCGTTATGCCACCGCCATTGAGCAAAAGCAGACGGTGCGAACCGATTATCTGGAGGTGATTAACGCCCAGCTGGATGCAGTGCCCACGCGCACCTCGCTGTTTCGCGGGCTGTCATCGCTGGCGAGTATCAGCAGCGGCGCGTCTATCGGGCGTGAAGGGCCGATGGTGCAGCTGTCGGCGCTGGCAGGCAGCCTGATGGGGCGCTGGTGGTTCAAATCGCTGCCGCTGAAAAACAGTGACGTGGTGGCGATGGCTGCTGCCGCCGGGCTGGCCTCGGTGTACCATGCGCCGCTGGCGTCGGCGATTTTTGTCGCGGAAATCGCTTTCGGTATCTCTGCCATGCAGCGTCTGATCCCCCTGATTATTGCGTCCGGCGTGGCGGTGCTGACCATGTGGTCCCTCGGGCACCGTTCGGCAATGTACCCGTTTTCCCACAGCCAGTTTGATCTGACGCCCGGCAGCATTGCGCTAACCGTGGTCATCGGGTTGCTGGCGGGTTTGCTGGGCTGGGGCATGCTGTGGTTGATTGGTCAGAGTAAGCGCTGCTTCGCACCCATTCGCAGCCTGCCGCTGCGCCTCGGCCTTGGCGGGCTGCTGGTGGGCGTGTTGGCGATTGGCAGCACCCAGATCCTCGGCAACGGCTATGAAGTGATTGTGCGCATTATGGCGGGTGATTTCCTGCTGCCGATGCTGCTGGCGCTGCTGCTGCTGAAGATGCTGGCCACGGCGATCTCCGTCGGTTCCAATGCTGTGGGCGGTCTGTTTACTCCGGCGCTGTTGATTGGTGCGCTGATGGGGGAAATGGTGGCGCTGCTGGCCGCCGCCGCCGGATTACCGGTCGGCAATGCCGAAGTGTTTGCCGCCGTGGGGATGGGTGCGGTGCTGGCGTCCGTCAGTCAGGCGCCGCTGATGGCGATGCTGATGGTGCTGGAGATGACGCTCAACAGCAGCCTGCTGTTCCCGGCAATGATCGCCAGCGTACTGGCTTCCATGACCGTCTACCGTCTGCACTCCAGCAGCACCTACTCGGTAATGACCCGCCACTTCAGCCGCTCTGACGCCAAGTTTGATTTTGATAACGGCATTATTTCGCAGTTTATCGTCTCCGGCGCGGCGCTGACGCCACAGGATTCTGTCGGTAAAGCGCTGGCGGTCAGCTCACTCAAGCGTGAACGCTTTGTCTATGTGATTGGCGAGCAAGGGGAGTTTATCGGCGCGGTATCAATCCACGATATCTCGCATAAGGTTCTGGATAAAGAGATCACCCTGACCTCCCCGGTCAGCTGTGTGGTCGACACCCAATTCCCCACGGTTTACGAGAACCAGACCATCAAAGAAGGCTGGGAAGCGTTCGCGCGCGTCACGCTGGAACGCCTGCCAGTGCTGAATAATCCGCTGGAACGGAAATATCTGGGTGCGTTGACCAAAACCAGTTTGATCCAGCAGGCGAAAGATTTTATATAAGTAAAACAGCGCTATCGGGCGGTGCCTGTATAATGCTCACCTTGCCCCTTTCTTTATTTTAAGGACGAAATCATGTCATTCCCTGCACGTTTTCGCTGGCTGCTGTTGCTGCCTGTGATGTTCTGGCTTTCCGGCTGCGATTATAACCAAATCCAGCAGCGCGACGAAGCCGTCTCCACTGAATGGTCAGAAGTCTTGAACCAGTATCAACGCCGTGCCGACCTGATCCCGAATCTGGTGGCCACGGCAAAAGCCAGCGCCAGCCATGAAGCAGATGTGTTTAAAAGCATCGCGGATGCCCGCGCGAAAATCGGCAGCCTGACTCAGGTACAAAATGCCCCGGAAGATGCGCAGACCATGCAGGCTTTTCAGCAGTCGCAATCAGAGCTGAGCAGCGCGATGTCGCGCCTGCTGGTGATCAGCGAACGCTATCCTGATTTGAAAGCGGATCGGATGTTTAACAATCTGATGGTGCAGCTGGAAGGCACGGAAAACCGTATTGCCGTGGCGCGCCAGCGCTATGTCCGTGCGGTGCAGGATTATAACCTGCTGATCCGTCAGTTCCCGGGGTCGCTGACCGCCAAAGCGATGGGCTACCAGCGTAAAGAAAATTTCCAGCCGGAAAACGTGGCGCAGATTTCCACCGCCCCTCAAGTGGATTTCTCACAGCCTGCCAGCGCGAAATAAGGGATCACCATGCGATTTTTCACCCTGATCCTGCTAGCGGTGCTGCCCCTGACCAGTCTGGCCGCGACAGTGGCCGTACCGACATTACAGCAGCGCGTGACGGATGACGCGGGCGTACTGAGCGCCACGGATGTCCAGCAGATCACGACTCAGATAGTGGCGCTGGAGAAAAAAACCGGCCACCAGCTTGCGGTGCTGACCGTCGATACTACCGGGGATGACAGCATTGAGCAGTTTGCCACGCGGGTATTCGACGCCTGGAAACTCGGTGACAAACAGCGCGATGACGGCCTGCTGCTGGTGATGGCGAAAACCGACCGCACGGTGCGCATTGAGGTCGGCTACGGGCTGGAAGGGGATTTCACCGATGTGCAGGCCGCACAGGTGATCAACGGCAGCATCATTCCTCACTTTAAACAGGGGGAAATGGGCCCCGGATTAGTCGCCGGTGTGCAGAGTATTTCACGCCAGTTGGGCGTCCCGGTCGAGGGCGATGCCCCGGCAACGCCACCGCGTCCGCTGGCTGAACCTGCTCCGACAGTATCTAATGACGCCATTACCCTGTCCGGCGGCAGCGTCGGTCTCTGGCTACTGGGCATGATAGTACTGCCGTTCTTCTTCCTGCGCCGCAATCCGCTGCTGAGGGCGCTTTTTGTCAGCGGGATTGTCACCGGTATTTCGTTGATCAGCACGCTGCTGTCATCAGGTATCGAGGCTGTAAACGGTGATAATGTCGGCCTGCTGTTTGGCGGCAGCCTGATGGTACAGATGCTGATCTCATCGCTGATTGGCACCCTGCTGGGCGGTGGCGGCAGCCGCGACCGTTCTGACGACAGTTCTGACTCCCGCTCCAGTCACAGCCGGGATTCCGACAGCAGTGATGGCGGCTTCAGCGGTGGCGGCGGTCGCAGCGGGGGGGGCGGCGCATCGGGGAAATGGTAACGCTGTAGCGCGTGAGGGGTTACCCCTCACGTCCTTCCAGCGCCTGTGCGGTCAGCCACAGGCGCGTATCGAACTCCAGCTGGTGATACTGCGGCTCCATATGGCAGCAGAGCTGGTAAAACGCCTTGTTGTGGTCTTTTTCTTTAATATGCGCCAGCTCATGGACCACGATCATGCGCAGAAATGCTTCCGGGGCCTGTTTAAAAATCGTCGCCACGCGGATCTCCGCTTTGGCTTTCAGCTTACCGCCCTGCACGCGCGATATCGCCGTATGTAACCCCAGCGCATGTTTCATGACCTTAATCTTACTGTCATAAATCACCTTGTTAAGCGGCGGCGCATTGCGCAGCGACTGGTTCTTTAAATCCAGTGCGTAGTCATAGAGTGCTTTGTCGCTGGTGATGCTGTGCGTAGAGGGATAACGCTGGTTCAGCACCTCTGACAGGCGCTGTTGCTCAATCAGTGTGCGGACCTGTGACAGCAGCGATTCAGGGTAACCTTGAATATAAATAAGCGACGACATGCGGACTCCGGTGAAGAAAAACGTTTACTGTGCGCCCGTTTTAGGGGATAAAACGCGGGAATTTTACCACTAAGGTGATCCCATGAGCCAACTCGAACTAAGCAACCGCATGCTGACGCTGCATCGTTTTCCCCAAATGCGCGAAGAAAGCCCGTTGCAGGCCTGGGATGCGGCCGACGAATATGTGTTGCAGCATCTGGGCGATGCCCCGGTCAGCGGTCCAACGCTGATCTTCAATGATACCTTTGGCGCGCTGGCCTGTGCGCTGGCGGGTGAGGGTGTTTACAGCATCAGCGACTCCTGGCTGAACCAGCAGGCGACACGCCAGAATCTGGCGCTGAATCACCTCGATGAAGCCGATGTACAGCTGCTCGACAGTTTGAGCCCGCTTCCTGCGGCACCGGCACGTGTCCTGATTAAAGTCCCGAAAACCCTCGCCCTGCTGGAATACCAGCTGCGTGCGTTGCGTGATGTCGTGACCCCGGAAACCCAGATTATTGCCGCCGGTAAAGCGAAAGATATCCATACCTCGACGTTGCAGCTGTTTGAAAAAGTGCTGGGCCCCACCACCACCTCGCTGGCACGCAAAAAAGCACGCCTGATCTTCGGTACTTTTAGCGCGCCGGAGCTGAAAGAAAGTGATGTGATTACCACCTGGCCGCTGGACGGTACGCCATACCAGATCCACAACCATGCCAACGTCTTTTCCCGTGGCGGGCTGGATGTGGGGGCGCGCTTCTTCTTACAGCATCTGCCCTCCGATCTGGAAGGTGAGATTGCCGACCTGGGCTGTGGCAATGGTGTCATTGGCCTGATGGCGTTACAACAGAACCCGCTGGCGCAGGTCCATTTCATTGATGAATCCTATATGGCGGTCGCTTCCAGCCGGATGAACATTGAAGTGAACTCTCCACAGGATCGGGATCGCACGACGTTCCACGTTAACAATTCGCTGGCGGGCTACCCGTCAGACCGCCTGCATGCGGTGCTGTGCAACCCGCCGTTCCACCAGCAGAGTGCGGTCACCGACCATATTGCCTGGCAGATGCTGCGTGATGCACGCCGTTGCCTGCAAGATGGCGGCGAACTGCGTATTGTCGGTAACCGTCATCTCGACAATTATCACAAAATGAAAAAGCTGTTTGGTAACTGCACCACCGTGGCAAGCAACCAGAAATTTGTAGTGTTACGTTCGGTGAAAATGCCTTAACCCGTCGGCCTGCGGGTCGGGCATGCCCGACCCCTACGCACACCGTATTCCGTAAACTGTACTCCGTAGGAGCGAGGCACGCCTCGCCCGCGCCCTCATCGTCTGGCAATCCACGAAAATCGCTGCTGATAGCCCTGCTGAACATGGCTGTTGCGGCGATAGCTGGCCTGCTCTTCCGCCATGCAGTAGGTACAAATCTGCGACAGCTCAATCTGTTCTTCCGGCACACCCGCACGCAACGCAATACGTTTTGCCAGCAACGGCAGGTCAAACCACACGCCTGCGGTGGTTCCCTGCGCCTGTGGACGTACCGATGCCGGATTAGGCCAGGGAGTGGCAGACCAGGACATCAGTGCGGCCAGATGGTGCGGATCATCTTGTTCTGCCCGGGCTATCACATCCTGTCCCAGCTCATAACAGCAGGGACCAATCGCCGGGCCGATGGCAATAAACAGGCTGTTCGGCGTTGCTCCGCGTTCACACAGATGCGTTATTGCGTTAATCAGTACCCCGCCCAGAATCCCTTTTAAACCACCGTGTACCGCTGCAACCTGTTGCTGACGGCTATCGGCTAACAGGATCGGCAGGCAGTCAGCGGTGTAAATCGCCACGGCATCCTGACCCGTCCCAATCAGTCCATCCGCCTCCTGGCTTTTTACCGGCAGGGCATCAACATCGAGGATGACCCGGGCGCTGTGGCGCTGCTGATTGTAACGCGTGCCTGCCGCAGGGCGTTCGCCTGCAGCCATAAAGGCGTGATCAAGCCAGTCAAAGCGCGAGAGTAGCGGAGAGAAATAGGGGGATGACATCAAGAGCTCCTGGTCAGTCAGTGTGGCGTCATTGATGCTAGCGCGAAAACGGTATTGAGACCATGGATGTCATCCTGGGGGCGGACCGCTTTTCTGGTCCGCCCGGCAGCGTCGTTTAAATCGCCAGCCCCAGCGCCGTCCCCTGAGCAATCGCCCGGCGTGCATCCAGCTCGCGGGCGACATCCGCACCGCCAATAATATGCGGCACTTTCCCCCGCGCTGACAGCGCATCAGCCAGCGAACGGTCCGGCTCTTGCCCGGCGCAAATCACCACGTTATCCACGGCCAGCAGGTGCGCTTCACCATTGACCCGCAGGTGCAGGCCTTCATCATCAATCCGCTGATACTCAACGCCTCCCCACATCTGCACGCCGTGCATTTGCAGGTTGGCGCGATGGATCCATCCGGTGGTTTTTGCCAGCCCGGCGCCCGGTTTGCCCGGTGTGCGCTGTAACAGCCAGACCTGGCGCTCGCTCACCGGACGCTCTGGCGGCACCAGCCCCCCCGGTTGGGTGAGGGTGCGATCAATGCCCCATTCCCGACAGAATGCAGTGAGATCCTGCCCGTGAGCGACCAGATATTCGGCGGTATCAAACCCGATGCCGCCTGCACCGATAATCGCCACGCGCTTGCCGACGGGTTTCTTATCGCGGATCACCTCCAGATAGCTCAGTACAGACGGGTGGTCGATGCCTGGAATCGGCGGAGTGCGCGGTAAAATGCCCGTTGCCAGCACCACTTCATCAAACGCGGTGAGATCGTCTGCGCTGGCGCGATGATCCAGCCGCAGCGTGACGTGATGCAGCTCAAGCTGGCGTCTGAAGTAGCGCAGCGTTTCACTGAACTCCTCTTTACCGGGGATCTGGCGGGCAATATTGAACTGTCCGCCTACCTCAGGCCGCGCATCAAACAGCGTCACCCGGTGACCGCGTTGAGCGGCGTTGACTGCAAAGGCCAGCCCGGCAGGGCCGGCACCGACCACCGCCAGCGTCTTCGCCTGTGCGGCGGGCGTCAGCGTCATTTCGGTTTCATGGCAGGCGCGCGGATTGACCAGGCAGGAAGTCAGCTTGCCCGCGAAAATTTGATCGAGGCAGGCCTGATTGCAGCCGATGCAGGTATTGATTTCATCGCAGCGATCCTGCTGCGCTTTCAGCACAAACTCGGCATCGGCGAGGAACGGGCGGGCCATTGACACCATATCGGCGCAGCCTTCATCCAGTACGCGCTGGGCCACATCCGGATGGTTAATCCGGTTGGTGGCAATCAGCGGAATGCTGACGTGTTTTTTGAGTGCCTGGGTGACCCAGGCAAAAGCAGCGCGTGGCACCGCCGTTGCGATGGTGGGGATGCGCGCTTCATGCCAGCCGATGCCAGTATTGATCAGCGTGGCACCAGCCTGTTCGACCGCCTGCGCCAGACGAATGGTCTGCTCAAGCGTGCTGCCCTGTTCCACCAGGTCGAGCATCGACAGGCGGAAAATAATAATAAACTCGCGGCCCACCGCCTCACGCACTGCCCGCAGAATGGCAAGGGCAAAGCGCTGGCGATGCGCCTCACTGCCGCCCCACTCATCGCTGCGCTGGTTGGTGTGCGCCACCAGGAACTGATTAATCAGATAGCCTTCAGAGGCCATAATCTCAACGCCATCGTAGCCCGCCTGCTGTGCCAGACGGGCGCAGTGCGCGTAGTCAGCAATCAGTTGCAGGATCTCGTCATGCGACAGCTCACGGGGGCAGAAGGGATTGATCGGCGCCTGAATGGCCGAGGGCGCGACCAGCGCGGGCTGGTAGCTGTAGCGGCCCGCGTGCAGGATCTGCATGGCAATTTTTCCACCCGCCTGGTGGACGGCATCCGTCACCTGACGATGATGCGCCAGCTGTGACGCATCATTCAGCACCGAGGCCCCCTGGCTCACCACGCCTTCCGGTGAAGGGGCAATGCCGCCGGTGACAATCAGCGCCACCCCGGCGCGTGCCCGCTCGGCATAAAACGCCGCCAGCCGGGCCGCGCCATCCGGATGCTCTTCCAGCCCGGTATGCATGGAACCCATCAGAAAACGATTTTTAAGTTGGGTAAAACCCAGGTCCAGCGGGGTGAACAGTGACAGGCTCATCGCAAGCGATCTCTGAAGTGGTCGGATGAGTAACTGTAGCGATCAAATGACCGTGATGAAAGTGCAGTTAATCGGTTTGTGATGAATGCCACTGAATACGTCGGGGAGAAAGGGCAACGTGGTTCACGTTATGCGTAACATTGATTTAGTAACATGAATTTTGGTGATCTGATTCACAGTTTTGCATGTTAAACATCGATTTGATAGGCGCCATGAACTGACACGTACTGGAGAACACCATGAGCACCACCACACAGTCCTGCATGATTAACGGCAAAGAGCAGGTTGAAGTCATCAGCCAGCAGGTCAATTACCAGGGCGAAGGCACGCTGGTGCGCATTACGCGCGGCGGTATCTGCGGTTCGGATCTGCACTACTATCAGCACGGTAAAGTGGGCAGCTTTGCGGTAAAAATGCCGATGATCCTCGGTCATGAAGTGATCGGTCATGTGGTGAAAAGCGACAACCCCGCGCTAAAAGAGAACCAGAAGGTGGCAGTTAACCCGTCAAAACCCTGTGGCCACTGCAAATACTGCCTGGCGGATGAAGAGAACCAGTGCACCACCATGCGTTTCTTCGGCAGCGCGATGTATTACCCGCATGTGGACGGCGGTTTCACCCAGTACAAAGTGGTGGACAGCAGCCAGTGCATTCCTTACGACAATGCCGCTGACGACAAAGTGATGGTCTTTGCGGAACCGCTAGCGGTCTGCATTCATGCGGCTAATCAGGGCGGCGATTTGCAGGGCAAAAAAGTCTTCATCTCTGGCGTGGGTCCTATCGGCTGCCTGATTGCGGCGGCGGCAATAGCCAAAGGCGCGTCAGAAGTGGTTTGTGCCGATGTCAGTGAGCGTTCGCTGGCGATGGCAACCGCGATGGGCGCCACCCACACGATCCACGCGGCCAACGGTGATTTCACGCCGTATCTGGCCGACAAAGGTTACTTCGACGTGGCGTTTGAAGCCTCCGGTCATCCGTCTTCACTGACCCGCTGCCTGGAAGTGACGCGTGCAAAAGGCACGCTGGTGCAGGTGGGCATGGGCGGCGATGTTCCGGGTTTCCCGATCATGATGCTGATTGCTAAAGAGATCAAACTGGTCGGATCGTTCCGCTTCACCTTCGAGTTCAACACCGCCGTGGAGTGGCTGGGCAACGGCACCGTCAACCCGCTGCCGCTGTTCAGTGGGGAATACGACTATCAGAACATTGACGCTGCGCTGCAATTTGCCGGTGACAAAACCCAGGCCGCCAAAGTGCAACTGACTTTTTAAGGGATGACCATGACGACGCTTTTCTCGCTCGATAACAAACGTGTACTGATCACCGGCTCTGGCCGCGGCATTGGTTTCCTGATGGCGAAAGGGCTGGCACAGGCCGGAGCCGAAGTGATCATCAACGCCACCACCCAGGAAGGGGCTGATAAAGCCGCCGCAGACCTGCAACAGCAGGGGTTTAAGGCCCATGCCGTGGCCTTTAACGTCACGCAGTCAGCGGAGGTGAATGCCGCCGTTGAGAAGATTGAACGCGAAATCGGCCCTATCGATGTGCTGGTCAATAACGCCGGTATTCAGCGTCGCCGCCCGTTCCTGGAGTTCCCGGAGCAGGACTGGAACGATGTGATCGCCGTCAATCAGACAGCGGTGTTCCTCGTCTCTCAGGCGGTGGCCCGCCAGATGGTGACGCGCCAGAAAGGCAAAATCATCAATATCGGTTCGATGCAGAGCGAGCTGGGGCGTGACACCATTACTCCTTACGCCGCCTCAAAAGGCGCAGTGACGATGCTGACGCGCGGCATGTGTGTGGAGCTGGCTCGCCATAATATTCAGGTCAACGGCATTGCGCCGGGCTATTTCAAAACCGAAATGACCCAGGCACTGGCCGATGATGAAGCCTTCACCTCCTGGTTATGCAAGCGTACGCCTGCGGCGCGCTGGGGTAACCCGGAGGAGCTGATTGGGGCGGCGGTGTTCCTGGCCTCTAAAGCCTCTGATTTTGTGAACGGGCACTTACTTTTTGTAGATGGTGGGATGCGCGTCGCGGTCTAAACAGCTATACCCTTAGTCATTAACAACACCTGTACCTCTACTTTTTAAAGGAAGTGCTTTATGCCCATTACAATAATAGCTATTGGCGTAATCCTGCTGCTGGTGCTGATGATCGTCTTCAAGGTCAACGGCTTCATCGCATTAGTCTTTGTTTCTGCCGTGGTCGGGGTTGCCGAAGGGATGACGCCGCTGGCGGTTATCGCATCGATTCAGAAAGGCGTGGGCGGCACGCTCGGCAGCCTGGCGCTGATCCTGGGCTTCGGGGCGATGCTCGGGAAGCTGGTTTCTGACACCGGGGCGGCACAGCGCGTGGCAACCACGTTGATTGCCTCCTTTGGTAAACAGCGCGTGCAGTGGGCGCTGATGGTCACCGGACTGATCGTTGGTCTGGCGATGTTCTACGAGATTGGCTTCGTGCTGCTGCTGCCGCTGGTGTTTACCGTGGTGGCTGCTTCAGGGATGCCGATGCTGTATGTCGGTCTGCCGATGGTGGCCGCACTGTCGGTTACCCACTGCTTCCTGCCGCCGCATCCGGGACCGACCGCCATTGCGACGATCTTTGGTGCAAACCTCGGGACTACGCTGCTGTACGGCATGATCATCACCATTCCAACGGTGATTATCGCCGGTCCGATTTTCTCGAAATTCCTGAAAGGTTTTGAAAAATCGCCACCGGAAGGGCTGTATAACCCGAAAATCTTTGAAGATCATGAAATGCCAGGCTTCTGGACCAGTATCTTCGCGGCGGTTATCCCGGTGATCCTGATGGCAGTCGCGGCGGTGTTTGAGCTGACCACGCCAAAAGAGAATGTGCTGCGCCAGTTCTTCGAATTTGTCGGTAACCCGGCGGTCGCGCTGTTTATCTCTGTGGTGATCGCCGTGTTCACGCTGGGCCTGCGCAACGGGCGTAAAATGGAAGAAGTGATGGAGATGTGCAGCTCCTCCATTGCGGCTATCGCCATGATCGTCTTTATCATTGCCGGTGGCGGTGCCTTCAAGCAGGTGCTGGTGGACAGCGGCGTGGGTGACTACATCGCTAACATGATGAAAGGCTCATCGCTTTCTCCGTTGCTGATGTGCTGGACCGTGGCGGCTATGCTGCGTATCGCGCTCGGCTCTGCTACCGTCGCGGCGATTACCACTGCCGGTATCGTTACGCCAATCATCGCCATTACCCACGCCGATCCGGCGCTGATGGTGCTGGCGGTAGGTTCCGGCAGCGTGATCGCTTCCCACGTCAATGACCCAGGCTTCTGGCTGTTTAAAGGTTACTTCAACCTGAGCGTGATTGAGACGCTGAAAACCTGGACGGTGATGGAAACGCTGATCTCCTTCCTCGGCCTGGCTGGTGTGTTGATCCTGAACGCCATAATTCATTAATATCAGGCCGGGTATATCCGGCCACTCCGTTACCCTTATCAGGGGCCAGGCTTGCCTGGCCCTTTTCACGTTTAAATGGAACCCCCAATGCGCGCGCACCGTATCTCGCTCCAGGACATCGCCACGCTGGCTGGCGTCACGAAAATGACGGTCAGCCGCTACCTGCGTACACCCGATCGCGTGTCGCCGGAAACCGGGGCGAAAATCGCGCAAATTATCGAAGAGATTAACTACATTCCCAATCGTGCGCCGGAGATGCTCCTCAGTTCGAAGAGTTACACCCTGGGCGTACTGATCCCCTCGTTTAAAAACCAGATCTTTGCCGATCTCCTCAGCGGGATAGAGGCGGCCACCAAAGAAGGGCGCTACCAGACACTGATCGCCAACTACAACTACGACAAACAGGCCGAAGAGGAGCAGATCATCAATCTGCTCTCGTACAACATTGATGGCATTATCCTCAGTGAAAAGGACCATACCCTGCGTGCGGTGAAGTACCTGCGGGCGGCACAGATTC
The DNA here is from genome assembly GCF_037479175.1 of Erwinia sp. MYb375. Lineage (NCBI taxonomy): Bacteria > Pseudomonadati > Pseudomonadota > Gammaproteobacteria > Enterobacterales > Erwiniaceae > Erwinia > Erwinia sp. MYb375. Next base: position 48,782 of record NZ_JBBGZS010000022.1, read on the forward strand.
CGATTGTCGAAGTGATGGATACCCAGGGCAGTTGCCTGGATATGCAGGTGGGGTTTAACAACTTCAGTGCAGGCTACGATATGACGCGCACGCTGCTCGATCAGGGGCGTAAACGGGTGATTTACTTCGGTTCCCAGGACGATCGGCGTGATGAGTTTCGCTATCGCGGCTACTGTCAGGCGATGGAGGAGCGCGGTGGCAGTGGGAATCGGGTCAACCCGAAGGCTATCTCATCGCAGAAACTGGGCGCGGCGATGCTGGCCAGCGCGCTGGAGCAGTTCCCTGACCTCGATGCGATTTTCTGTACTAACGACGACCTTTCACTCGGTGCATTACTGCACTGCCAGCGCCACGGCATCGCCGTTCCGGGCCGCATTGCGATTGCCGGATTCCACGGGCTGGATATCAGCCGCGAAATGTACCCGACAATGGCCAGTGTGATTACCCCGCGTTACGCCATTGGGTATACCGCGGCCGAGCTGTTGTTGAAAAAGATTGGCGACAGCCGTTTTTCGGCCGACTCGGTGGACCTGAGTTACCAGATATTTATGGGTGAAACGATCTGAAGTGTAAATCTGATTAAATAAAATCAACTTTGCTGACAGTAATTGATAAATCACGTCACTAATTAATAAATAGAGTTGAAGCAGGGAGATAAGTATTCCTTCTTCCCCTCTTCTGAGTTAGCGTTGCTTTTATTAGTTACATAAAGAGATTTACGTTTTTAAAATAGACATGTGTTTCCTGGTTTATTTTATTTCGCTCCTTTATTGTTCGTGTTATCTATATGATAAATGGCTATATTTTTTTGTTTATTATCAATGATTTCATTCATCAATAAGTTTGTCTTATTTTATTTCCATGCCTGTTTAACTCAATTTAATAAAGCACATTTAATTAACATTACATTTCGGTTATTTATTATCACTTAAGATTAATCTTAATCACTTCCGGTTAACTAAGATGTTAGAACTTATTTCACATTTTCCCCGGAAGAGAGATTCTATTTTGACGACCCTCAAACCCCTGTTAGCTAAAAACCGCAGTTGGGCTTTACAGCGACGCCAACGTGATCCGCACTATTTCCGGCAAAATGTGGACGGGCAGCAGCCTCACTCTTTGTGGATCGGCTGCTCTGACAGCCGTGTACCGGCGGAGGTGCTGACCGGCGCCCACCCGGGCGAGCTGTTCGTCCATCGCAACATTGCCAATATGGTGGTCAGCAATGACGACAACTTTATGAGCGTATTGCAGTATGCGATTGAATATCTGAAGGTTTCACACATTGTTCTCTGTGGTCACTACGGCTGCGGCGGCGTGCAGGCGGCGCTGACGCTGCCGGATATTCCGCTGGGGGATGAAAACTCAGCGCTGGCGCGGCGCATCACTCAGCTGCGCCACGGCATCGCCTCCGAACTTGCGCCACTGAGTGCAGAAGAACTGCCGGGGGATCATCTGAACCGGCTGGTGGAAGCCAATGTTCTGACACAGTTCAGCCACTTAGTAAAAACCGCCCCGGTGCTGAAAGCCTGGCGTGATGGCGTGGCGCTGGATGTGTTCGGCTGTGTGTACGATCTGCACAGCGGGCATTTGAAAGAGTTAATCCAGCAGGCAGAAGAGGGCAGCGTATGAATCTGAATACCTTACGTCAGGATATTCCAGCGGGGCTGGTGGTTTTCCTCGTGGCGCTACCGCTGTGCCTCGGGATTGCTCAGGCCAGCGGATTGCCACCCTTTGTCGGGCTGCTGACGGGTGTTATCGGTGGTCTGGTGGTCACCACCTTCAGCCCGTCGAAATTTGCGGTCAGTGGCCCTGCGGCGGGCCTGGTGACCATTGTGACGGGGGCTATCGAGACCCTGGGATCGTTCTCCGCGCTGCTGCTGGCATTGATGATCGCTGGCGTATTGCAGTTTTTGCTGGGCGCATTGCGTGCCGGGCGTTTTATCTCGCTGGTGCCGGGAAGCGTGATCAAAGGGATGCTGGCCGCAATTGGTATCCTGCTGATTATTCAGCAAATTCCGGTTGCGCTGGGTGCGGCGGGTGAAGAGGGCTGGTCATCACTGCTGCATGAGGGGGCGATCAATGTGTCACTTCCTGCGGTAGCGGTATCATTTGCCGGACTACTGGTGCTCGGGCTGTGGACCACGCCTGCTATCAAGCGGAATCGCTGGCTGGGATGGATGCCTGGCCCGCTGGTAGCGGTGCTGCTCGGCTGTCTGGCGACGGTGCTTGGAGGGCGTTTTTTCCCGGATATCGCCAGCCATCTGCCTCGCATCTCGCTGCCCGCCTTTGACAGTTTTGCCACGTTAACCGGGGAGCTGGAGCGGCCGGACTGGCTGGCGTGGCAGAACCCGGCGGTCTATATCGTTGCCGCCACGTTGGCGATTGTCGCCAGCCTGGAAACCCTGCTTAGTCAGGAAGCGCTGAAGAAACTGCGTACGCAAACCCCGGCCCCCTCTCCCGATAAGGAGATGCGTGCTCAGGGTATCGGTAACCTGCTGTCCGGTTTTATGGGGGGGCTGCCGATCACTGCCGTTATCGTGCGCAGTTCGGTCAACGTCAGCGCGGGCGCTCGCAGTAAACTGTCCATATTGATTCACGGTGTGCTGCTGCTGGTGTGCGGCTTGTGGTTCAGCGGATTGCTGAATGCGATCCCGCTGGCAAGCCTTGCGGCGGTGCTGCTGTATACCGGCTATAAGCTGGCTACGCCGGGGCTGTTTGTGTCACAAATCCGCCAGGGAGCGCCGCAGTGGGTGCCGTTTATGGCGACCATCGGGGGTATTCTGATTTTCGGGATGCTGGCGGGGATTGGCATTGGTCTGGCGACGCAGATCCTGTTCAGCATCTATAAAAGCCATCGTAATGCGATGTTGCTGACGCGCTATGACGATCATTATGTGCTGCGTTTTCAGCAGAACCTGACCTTTATGCATAATCCGCGCCTCAAAGGCCTGCTGGCGCAGATCCCGGAGAACAGCGTGGTGATTGTGGACCACGATAATGCCGAATACATCGATCCTGATGTGAAAGCGATATTACAGGACTTCGGCGAGGGGGCGAAAAAACGGGGGATCCAGCTGAATCAGTGGCCGGTGAAACTGGCGTAATCCGCATCACTTAGCTGACAAGGCCACAGGAGGTGGCCTTTTTTGCGGCTGGCCTGCTTACACCGGCATGCAGGCAATCACGATGCGGGCCAGCGGGACCAGCTCATTCAGGGCGCATTCAAACTGCTGCTGACCGTTAGCAACGCGCACGCGTCCAGGAGGAATACGCGTCAGGCTGCGAATACTCACCTGGCCTTCCAGCGACACCAGCCAGTCACCATCCAGGATCTCACTGAATGCCTGCTCAGCAATAAACTGCTGGTTGCCTTCAACAATCACCAGCGGCTGTTCAATGGCGCAGGGCCAGGCCTCAAAGAACGCCGCGTCGACGACGATGCTGGTGAGCGTTGTCAGCTTTCCGGCGTCCAGGCGTTGACGGGCAAGCGTGTGGGTATTTCCGTTTTGCGAGGGCGGCGTGCGGTTTTCTGCCGGGCCTGGCTGCTCACCCTCTCCGGTTGCCAGCCACTGCAGTGAGGCCTGCGTATCGGCCATGCAACGGATGACAATATCTGAGGGGAAATAACCGCGCGAATAGCGATTCGCCAGGCTGCTGCTGGCAATCCCTAAATGCTCAGCCAGCGCCAGTTTCGTGGTAAAGCCGTAGGCCTGGAGCACGCGATCCAGCACCTCTTTTGCACCGCTTTGAAAATCGATTTTTAGGCTCACGCTCAAACTCCTGGTTTATTTCATTTTTTGGGGAGTGTGCAATTTGAATTGTAGCTTTATGGGCACATCAGGACGGCGAGCACATCAATTATCAAAGATTTTGCCCGATGATGGGTGTTTTTACAACCTGTAAACCCGCTGTCTTTGTCAGTACGGCTCTCACATTCATCTTTAGTGAATAGGCGAGTTCATCCGAAGATCAGCAGCCCGTTCGCGCGCGTATAACGTGAGCAACGCTAATTTATTTCGCCCATATGAACCTCATTTTTATACGCTGAAACCCCCATGGCGGGCGTGCAGACCAGAAATAAACACGGCAAGCGATGGCAGGTTTCTTCTTTAGAGCAATAGTAATAATGTGATAATTATCATGATGATAAAGATTATCTGCGGTTCAAGCAAAAAACTTTTCTTATTGTTAAGCGCTATGATACTGTATGTATGTACAGTTATATGGAGGGGGAGTTGTGGATAAAGAATTAGCTGAACGCGTCATTCTGGAACGCGTAGAACTGATAGCAAGATTAACCTCTGAAGGCACCTGCCGGGAGCGTGACCGCGAGATAGCACTGCATTTGATTGCCGATATTGCCGGTGGCGTCGAGCTCAAAAACACGCAGTTTTCGGTCGTTTTTTCTCCGCCGCCAGAGTGCTAACGCCTTCCTGACAGCCTGGCGGGTACACGTTGTTCCCCGCGGGTGCAGGCCCTCGCGTACCCGGAACAGATCCCACCCCCTCTGCGCGATGTTCTGCTGATGCCCCCGTTTGGGGGTTTTTTTTGCCTTTTTTTCGCCGCTCAGAGGCGACTCACCACATCTGCCTGATGCCCTTGCGTTGTCACACCCTCCCTACAACAGCCCCGGATTGAGCCGCGATCGTCGAAAACGCACACTGATTGTGCTTACCCGGCAGAGTGAGATTGCGGTGAGGTGACCGTTCCCACGCTTTGCCGTTTCTATTATCGCAATACCCGTTACGGGGGAGTGAAACATGAAAATTTATGCCCTGCAGGACGACAGCGTTGATGAGATCTGTTTTCGCCACTATGGCCGTACGCGGCAGGTCGTGGAACAGGTTTACGCTGCCAACCCCGGGCTGGCTGAACGGGGGGCACGGTTGCCTCATGGCTATCCGGTAGAACTTCCAACGCTTTCACTGTCAGCCACGCATGAAACGCTGAATCTGTGGAGCTGACTGATGGAAAAAAACAGCTCCCTGATTGGGTACCTGGTCAGCGCGATCATGATGTGGTCAGGGCGCCACACGGTGCAGGACATCGCTTTTATGGTGGGGGCGCTGGTGGCGGTCTTCACGCTGGGCATCAACATCGCGAATTTCTTTATCAACTGGCATTACCGCCGTAAGGCCTGGCGGCTGATGCAACAGCGGCAAACGGGCAGGAATGTGGATGAATTCAACAGCTAAGAAGTGTGCGGTGCTGGTGGTGATGGCACTGGCGATCTCACTGCCCTCCTTTTCCACGCTGACCATCTCCAGCGAAGGATTACTGCTGCTGGCCAACGCCGAAGGTTGCCGTACCTCGCCGTATCAGTGCAGCGCAGGCGTCTGGACTAACGGGATTGGACATACCCGGGGCGTTATACCGACCACGGAGGTGAATGAACGGCAGATCGCGATAAATCTGATTGATGACGTACAGCGAGTGGAAAGCGGTATTGCACGCTGTATGCCCGTTGCCATGCCGCAGGGGGTGTATGACGCCACGGTCTCTTTCGCGTTTAACGTCGGTGTGGGCGCCGTTTGCCGCTCGACTTACGCCCGGCTGATCAATCAACAACAGTGGGCGGCGGCCTGCGATCAACTGATGCGCTGGGTCTATGTGAAGGGGGTACGCAATAAGGGTATTGAGACGCGGCGAACGGCAGAGCGCGCCCTGTGCCTGAAGGGGGCGCAATGAATCGGCTGTGGATGACTTTGCTCCTGCTACTGATGGGGATGCTGGGCGGCGCAGCCCTTTATATGGGGCACCTGCACAGCGAGCAGATTGCGCTGCAACGGACGAATGCGCAGCTCACCACCGGAATGATCCAACGCGATGAGGTGATCACACAGCTACAGGGCGAGATCGCCCGCCAGGCCGAGGCAGAACGCACGCTGCGTCAGTCACTCCTGAGCGCACGCGATCTCACAATGAAACAACAACTTAACGATCAGAGGATCATACGCAGCAATGAAGCACTTCAACGCTGGAGCGATGCTGCTTTGCCTGACGGCATTATCCGGTTGCAGCAGCATCCCGCTTTCGCCACCCCCAACGATTATCTGGCGTGGTTGTCCGATCGTCAGCAGCTGTTCGATCCCGGCCAGTCAGCCGGCAACACAGGGGGATCTGTTGAACACGATCCGCCAGCTGGAGCAGGCACTGCTGACGTGCGGCCTGCAAGTCGAAACCCTTAAACAGTGTCAGGAGCAACATGATGTTAAAGCCCAACCAGCTACGCGAGGCGTTACTGGCCCGCGTACCGCAACTCAAGGATCACCCTGAACGGCTGACAATCGCGCTGGAACAGGGCGTGGTGGCCTGCACGCCCGCCGCCTCACTGAGTTTTGAATATCAGTACCCGTTACGCATCACCCTCAGCGAGTCCGGTGGTGACATCGACCCTCTGGTGGTAGCCCTGCTGCTGTGGCTGCGGGAGAACCAGCCTGACCTGATGACCACCCCTGCGAGGCGCGAGAACGGCATGGTGTTCAGCAGCACTACCAACGGCGATTTCACCGTGGTGATCCTGCTGACCGAGCGGGTGCTGGTCAGCGAAGACGACGGGGCGCTGCACGTCACGCACGTCCCGGAACCGCTGCCGCCGGAAGCCGTTTCCCGCCCCTGGAAACTTTATATCAACCAACAACTGGTCAGTGAATGGCCCGCTATCTGAGATGACGGAGGAGAGCGTTATGAATGAATTTGTCAGTGAAACCCGGCGCCAGCTGCACAACCTGCTGCGCATTGGCACCGTCAGCGAGGTGGATACCGTCCGGGCACGCTGTCGGGTGCAAAGTGAAGGCAACCTCACCGCCTGGCTGCCCTGGTTAAGCGGGAGTGCTGGGCAGGTCCGCAGTTGGCATGCCCCCTCTCCCGGGGAGCAGGTACTTCTGCTCGCTCTGGGGGGAGAGCTGAACACCGCCTTTGTGCTGGCGGGCATTTTTTCGGATGCCTTTCCAGCCCCTTCGGCCTCACAGAATGCGGTGCACTGGACGTTTCCCGATGGCGCGCAACTGGCCTATGAACCGGAAAGCGGGACACTGACGGCCAGTGGCATTCAGTCTGCGCGTATCACGGCGGCGGTCAGCATCACCCTCGATGCGCCGCTGGTGGAGTGCACGCAGCAGCTGAAAGCTGCGACGTTTGAACTGACCGGGGGAGGCACCCTGAAGGGCAATATCAGCCACAGCGGGGGCAGCCTGTCGTCTAACGGCATTGTCGTTCACAGTCACGTCCACGCGGGTGTGGAAAGTGGCGGCAGCAAAACAGCGGGGCCGCAATGAGTACAGAAAACTATCTCGGTATGCAACGTGACAGCGGTCTGGCCCTGACGGATCGGGATCATATCCGTCAGTCGGTACGCGACATTTTGCTCACGCCTCAGGGCAGCAGGGTGATGCGCCGCAACTATGGATCGTTGTTGTCGATGTTGATCGACCAGCCACAAAACGAGGCACTGCGCCTGCAAATTATGTCGGCCTGCTATGTGGCGTTATTGCAGTGGGAGCCACGCATTGCGCTGGACAGCATCAGCTACCAGCCCGGATTCGACGGCAGCATGGTGGTGGCGCTGCAGGGCAGCCTCAGCCAGTCCCCTTTTTCTCTTTCCATTCCAGTGAGTGAATGATTATGGCCACGATTGATTTAAGTCAGCTACCTGCGCCGAACGTTGTTGAGGCGCTGGATTTTGAAACGTTGTTGCAGGCGCGCAAGGCCGCGCTGGTGGCGCTTTATCCGGCCGACCAGCAGGCGGCGATAACCCGGACCCTTGAGCTTGAGTCAGAGCCCATCGTCAAGCTGTTGCAGGAGAACACCTACCGCGAGCTGATCCTGCGACAGCGCATCAATGAAGCCGCCAAAGCCACGATGGTGGCCTGGGCTACCGGAGGCGATCTCGATCAGCTGGGAATGAACAACGGCGTGACCCGCCTGGTGCTGAGCCCGGCTGACAGCAGCACGCTGCCGCCGACTGCTGCGGTGATGGAAAAGGATGAGGACTTCCGTCTGCGCATTGCTCAGGCCTTTGAAGGGCTGAGTGTGGCGGGGCCGGCGGGGGCTTATGAATACCATGCCCGCAGTGCTGATGGCCGAATTGCTGACGTGAGCGCCACCAGCCCGGCTCCGGCGGAAGTGCTGATCACCGTGCTGTCGCGTGAAGGGCGTGGGGAGGCCAGTGCCGCGCTGCTGTCCGTGGTCAATATTGCCCTCAACGATGAGAATGTGCGCCCGGTGGCCGATCGCGTCAGCGTGCAGTCCGCCAACATCGTTGAATACAGCGTTGATGCCACGCTGTTCCTCTACCCCGGCCCGGAGGCCGAGCCGATCCGCGCCGCAGCGGAAGCACGGCTTGCCGCCTTTGTCACCGCACAAAGCCGGCTGGGACGTGATATCCGCCGCTCAGCCCTGTTCGCCGCCCTGCATGTGGAAGGGGTTCAGCGTGTGGAACTGGCCCAGCCCGCGCAGGATGTGGTGCTGGATAAAACCCAGGCGGGCTGGTGCACCGGGCGTGCGATCAGCGTGGGAGGTTCCGATGAGTGATCGTCTGCTGCCTGTCGGATCGTCTGCGCTGGAAGTCGCGGCCGCAGAAGCCTGCGCCAGCCTCCAGCAGCTGCCGGTGCCGCTGCGCACGTTGTGGAACCCGCAAACCTGCCCGGTCGCGCTGTTGCCCTACCTGGCCTGGGCCTGGTCAGTTGATCGCTGGGATCAAACCTGGCCGGAGGAGACGAAGCGCGCGGTGGTTGCCGCCTCGCAGTTCGTTCACCGTCGTAAAGGCACTATCGCTGCGATCCGACGCGTGGTGGAACCGCTGGGGTATGTGATCAACGTGCATGAATGGTGGCAAACCAGTGAGCCACCCGGCACGTTTCGCCTGGATATCGGCGTGCTGGATTCCGGCATTGATGAAGCCATGTTTAACGAGATGGAACGACTGATCGCAGATGCAAAAGCAGTCAGCCGTCACTTAACCGCCCTGACGATCACCCAGGATATTCAGGGCATCGTCTGGACAGGCGCCGTGCAGTATGACGCTGAAACGGTCACTATTTTTCCCGCTTGAGAGGTTTTAAATGGCTGTAAAATATAAGTCTGTCGTAACAACGGCAGGGCAAGCACGCATCGCCGCTGCGATGCAGGGCGGCACTCAGGTCGATATCAAAACCATGGTCGTGGGGGATGGCAACGGCCAGCCCACCACACCGAGCTCCAGCCAGACGACGCTGGTCCATGAGGTATATCGCAAGGCGGTTAACTCGGTCAAAGTCGATAAGACGCACAAAAACTGGCTGGTGACGGAGGTGATCATCCCTGCCAGCGCAGGTGGTTTCTGGATGCGTGAGCTGGGGCTGCTGGCGGGGGACGGTACGCTGCTGGCGGTGTGTAATATGGCAGAAACCTATAAGCCTGCGCTGGAAGAGGGGTCTGGCCGTACGCAAACCCTGCGCATGGTGATCGCCGTTAGCGGAAGCGAGGCGATAGCACTGACGCTGGATGACAGCCTGGTTTTCGCGACAGAAGAGTATGTGAATCAGCAGGTTGCTGCACGAAATGTTGTTGATGAGATTTATCCTGTCGGCATCGTCACCTGGTTTGCGCAGAATAAAAACCCGAACACCCTGTTCCCCAATACGACCTGGAACTCTATCGGTGAGAATAAAACTATCCGGTTAGCGAAAGCGGACGGCAGCGATGTGATGACAATCGGGGGTAAGGATATTTATCAGATTGAAAAGAATCATTTACCGTCACTTTCATTGGGCTTATCCGGCAGAACATCATCAAACGGGGGGCATACTCATACACGCGGCACAATGAATATTACGGGGAATATTGAAGCAAATCAGCTAACTAAAGTTGGTGGTGGGAGGGCAACAGGCGCATTTAGCGCTTACAGATCAGGATTGGATGGCGTTGCAAGTATTTCGAGTAATTCTGATGGCTTTAATTTTGATGCATCTAAATCCTGGACAGGAAATACGTCAAATAGTGGTGATCATGATCACACATTTTCGGGTAATACAGAAATTATGGGTTCGGGACTAGAGTTTAATGTTACTAACTCATTTATTAAACTGATGGGCTGGTACCGCAGCGCATAATCTCTTACCTAAAACGTGTTATTTAAATACGGCTCCCCTGCTGGCAACTCAGGGGAGCCTTTTTATTGGTTTTTGGCATGTAAAAGCAGATCTTTATTTATTTTCTTATCCATATAAATTTCTGTTTTTTAATGACTTTTAAATTCCACGTTGTCCCTTACTCCCCACAACGCCCATCGCATGCCTGCATATTAAATTCTTGTCATCATGACCTCACCCCAACAACGGAGTGCAATAAAGATGGCTAATTATCACCACGGCGTCCGCGTCGTAGAAGTGAATGACGGAACCCGCAGTATCTCAACGGTTTCCACTTCCATTGTCGGCATGATCTGTACCGCAGAAGATGCCGATGCCACCACCTTCCCGCTGAATACCGCGGTGTTGATCACCGATGTACTGGCAGCCGTGGGCAAAGCCGGTACCAAAGGTACGCTGGCACAGTCGCTGCGTGCCATTGCGGACCAGAGCAAACCGGTCACCGTGGTCGTTCGCGTTGCAGAAGGTAAAGACGCTGCCGAGACCACCAGCAATATCATCGGCGGCAGCGATGCCAACGGCCGCTATACCGGCATGAAAGCCCTGCTCAGTGCGCAGACCGATCTCGGCGTTAAGCCGCGCATCCTCGGTGTACCGGGCCATGACTCTCTTGAAGTGTCTACCGCACTGGCAGCGGTCTGCCAGCAGCTGCGCGCCTTCGGCTATATCTCGGCGTATGGCTGCAAAACCATTACCGAGGCGATCGCTTATCGCGAGAACTTCAGCCAGCGTGAGCTGATGGTGATCTGGCCGGACTTTGTGGCCTGGAACACCACGACCAGCGCGGCGGATACCGCTTATGCCACCGCACGTGCGCTGGGCCTGCGCGCCAAAATCGACAATGACACCGGCTGGCATAAAACCCTGTCCAACGTTGGCGTTAACGGCGTAACGGGCGTCTCCGCCTCGGTATTCTGGGACCTGCAACAGGAAGGGACCGATGCCGATCTGCTGAACGAAGCCTGCGTCACCACGCTGATCCGCAAAGACGGTTTCCGCTTCTGGGGCAACCGCACCTGTAGCGATGACCCGCTGTTTGCCTTTGAAAACTACACCCGCTCGGCGCAGGTGATTGCTGACACGATGGCCGATGCGCACATGTGGGCCAACGATAAACCGCTGTCACCGACGCTGGTGCGCGACATTATCGCTGGCATCAATGCCAAATTCCGCGAGCTGATTAACGCCGGCTATCTGCTGGGTGCCAACTGCTGGTACGACGAAAGCGCCAACACCCAGGAAACCCTGAAGGCGGGCAAACTGTTTATCGACTACGACTACACCCCGGTGCCGCCGCTGGAAGATATGACGCTGCGCCAGCGCATTACTGACAGCTATCTGGCGAACTTTGCCGCTTCCGTCAACAGCTAAGGAGACACTCTTATGGCACTGCCAAAAAAACTGAAATACCTGAATTTGTTTAACGATGCCAACAGCTACCAGGGTGTGGTGACCTCGCTGACGCTGCCAAAACTGGCACGCAAACTCGACCCGTATCGCGGCGGCGGTATGAACGGCGTGGCGCACATTGATAACGGTCTGGAAGACGATGCGCTGGATCTGGAATGGACCATTGCCGGGCTGGATGACCGCATTCTCAGCCAGTGGGGCGGAGCAACGGTGCCGCTGCGTTTTATGGGCTCTTATCAGCGTGACGACACCGATGAAACGGTGGCGGTTGAGGTGGAGCTGCGCGGTAAGCACCAGCAGTTCGACTTCGGTGAGAGCAAGCAGGGTGAAGAGACTGAAACCAAAATCACCACCAAATGCACTTATTACAAGCTGACCTGGAACGGTAAAGCGCTGATCGAAATTGACACCATCAATATGGTTGAGATCGTGAACGGCGTCGATCGTCTGGCGCAGCACCGTCAGAACATCGGTCTGGCGTAATCCGCAGGGACGGGCCTGCCCGCCCCACATCGGCAATTCGCAGGGGTTGGGCCTGCCCGCCCCACATCGGCAATTCGCAGGGGTTGGGCCTGCCCGCCCCACATCGGCAATTCGTAGGGGTCGGGCATGCCCGACCCGCATTCTCTCTAAACGTAAGGAAAGTCCATGCAACAGCAAGACAACCTGGTCACCCTGGTGACCCCCATTGCCCGTGGTGAAACCCTGATTACCAGCGTTGAGGTGACCAAACCCAACGCCGGTGCACTGCGCGGAACCCGGCTGGTGGATCTGGCCGGATCGGACGTTGAGGCACTGATCACCGTGCTGCCACGCATCACCCTGCCGAACCTGACCAAATCTGAATGCCTGAATCTGGACCCGGTCGATCTGATCGAACTCGGTGGCAGGGTGATCGGTTTTTTATCCGCGAAGCCGGACACGTCCGCTGGCCCGACGACCTGACGGTGGATGATCTGATGGCCGACATTGCGACCATTTTTCACTGGCCGCCATCAGAAATGAACCCCATGTCGCTGGCGGAACTGATCGACTGGCGGCATAAGGCGATCGTGCGCAGCGGCATGCAGAGTGGAGAATAACTATGAGTATTAACCTTGGTCTGGACGGCCTGCGCAAAGCGGTGATCCGGTCGAATTTGTTCCTCAATGATCTGCCGGGGGAGACCAAATCCCTCGGTAATGCGATGTTTCAGCAGCGTATCGCCCTTAAGGCGGCCACGTTAAGTGATGAGGTCAACCAGCGCCATCGTAAAGAGGGGCTGAAGCTGAGTGAGGAGCGGTTGCAGCAGATCGCCCGTCAGCGGACAGACGAACGGCGTCAGCAGGCCAGTGCACGGCGGCAGACGCTAAGCAAAGGCTTGGATAATGTCGGTCAGCGCTATCAGGCCGGGCAGGCGGTCGTGGACAAAGTCAGCAGCGTCAGCAGCCGGGCAATGGGCGTTGCCTCCTTTGGTGCAAAGCTGCTGAAACCGGGCTATGAACAGGCGACTGCCGGTACTGCACCGGTGAGTGCAGCGTCAGGAGCCGCTGTAGTACCGCAGGCTGATAATCTGGCAGGGGATATCGGCCAGCTTAATGCGGCGATCGACAGCATCAGCCTGACAGTGTTTACCCAACTGGACGGTACGCTGCGTTCCCTGACGCAGACCGCCACCGGGCTGTTAACCGGCGTTGATCAATGGATCCAGGACAACCCCACGCTGGCGGGCGGGATCACCCAACTGGTGGCGGGGGGCGGGCTGCTGATTGCCGCACTCGGCGGGATCGGTTCCGTGGTGGTGCCGGTACTCAGTGGCCTGAATCTGTTGATGGCGGGTGCCGGGATTCTAAGTAGCGTGTTTACTTTTGCTGGCGGGGCGATTGTTGCGGCGCTGGGGGCGATCACGTTGCCCATAGGGATTGTGATTGCTGCGATTGCTGGTGCAGCGATGGCGGTTTATTACTATTGGGAGCCGATCAGTGCCTTCTTTGCTGGCCTGGTGAAAGGGATGAGTGAGACCCTGGGTCCCATCACTGAGATGTTTACCCCGGTCGGACCGCTCTTTGACAACGTCAGCAGCCTACTTAAAGGAATGTACGATGCTTTCTGGAAGCTCCTGGAGCCGGTTACTCTGACAGGGGAGACTCTGAACAAAGTCGGATTCGTCGGCGAAGTGGTGGGGAAGGTGCTGGCATCTGCTTTCATTCTGCCGACAAAAATCCTTAACTCGCTAACCAGTGGCGTGGTGTGGATGCTGGAAAAACTCGGGGTCGTCGATAAAAAATCATCCGATGCCAAAGTCTCGCTGAATGACGATCCGTCTGCACAACGTCCCTCGGTCGCTCTGGGGGGCGCAGACTTTGCTGCGCCGGATACTCCTGCTTCTGTCGCCTTTGGCGGTGCCCGCTATCAACCCCTCACGGTGGCCAGCACCAGTAACAGCCAGCAGAGCACCTTTAACAGCAGCTATGTGATCAACACCCATGACGGCATGAGCCAGGCTGATGTGCTGGCGATTATGGAAAAAAACAGACAGCAGGAACAGTTTAACGCCGACTTGAAACAGCGCAGCAGCGTGTGGAGGTAATAAACCATGATGATGATTTTAGGCATGATGGTCTTTGAACGGCGAACACTGCCCTATCAGACAATGAAGCAAACCAGTGATTATCGCTGGGCCAGCGGCAGCCGCATTGGCACGCGTCAGTCACAGCAGTTTCTCGGCGTGGGGGATGAGACGATTACGCTGTCAGGTGAATTGCGTCCGGAAATCACCGGAGGAGTGGCTTCACTCTTTGCGTTGAATATCATGGCAACGCAAGGACGTGCCTGGCCTTTATTGAGTGGCAACGGCATCCCCTACGGGATGTTTGTGATTACCAGTGTGAACGGCACGCACAGCGATCTCCTTCAGAACGGTACTGCACGTAAAATTAGCTTCGATATCACGCTTAAGCGCGTGGACCCATCGCTGTTGGAGATGTTCGGTGACCTGAAACAGCAGGCGGAAGAGGTGATCAATAAGGTGGGTAATAACGCCTCTAAACTGCTGGAGAGCCTGTGATGGATGCCATAAATATTGGTGCACAGATGGGGCCCGATTATCAGATAAAACTCGATGATATTGATATCACCAGCAACTTCCGATCCCGTTTAATGGGCATGACAATCACGGATAAACGCGGCATGGAGCTGGATACTTTCACAATGGAGCTTGATGACAGCGATGGAAAAATCATCCTGCCGCAGCGGGGGAGTATATTGCAGATCTCTATCGGCTGGCAGGGGATGGCGCTTTTTGATAAAGGGAAATTCATTATTCAAACAGTCACTCATACAGGCTCCCCTGACAAGCTTGCCTTGAGCGGGTTTAGTGCTGACTTGAGCGATGTCCTGAAAGAGAGCCGATCGGAATCCTATGACCGGATGACGCTGGGCGAGATTGTAAAGCGTATCGCCGAACGCAATAAGCTGGGAGCGTCATTGCCCAACAATTTGGCGGCAACCCATATCGAACATCTCGATCAGACAAATGAAAACGATCTCCAGTTTCTTGCCCGGCTGGCGGTGTCTTACGGCGCGGTGGCGACAATCAAAAATGGCAAAGTCTTGTTGCTGATACCGGGTAAGGGAACAACGGCGAAAGGTGACCCTTTACCCGAAGCCACTATTCGTCGCCGCGATGGAGATGCGCATTCATTCTCATATACAGGGGATATGAACAATATCGGAGTAAAGGCGCGCTGGTTGCGTCTGGACAAAGCCAACTCTGGACGGGTATTAGTCAGGGCAGAGTTAGACCCGCCTGGTACTATTTTTGAGACAGCCGGATCGCGTTACCTTGAGCTGGGAACCTTGTTTACCACCGAAGGGGAGGCCGTAAATGCGGCAACAGCGGAATGGAAAAAGAATCAGAGAATGAGTGCGACGCTAAGTTTTGGGCTGGCAATGGGGAGGCCAGAGTTGACCCCGGAAATGCTGATAGAGGTTTCCGGGTTCAAGGAATTGATTGATAAGCACAAATGGATTATATCCAGTGTGGCTCATACGATTAATTCTGGAGGAGGGTTTACGTCAAAAGTAGAACTCGAGATTGTGTTGAAGGACTCTGTGGTGGCGAAAAAGGAACTGGATTAATTCTCACAAAGTGAAAAAACCACTTGATGATTCACTTAAAGTGAATATAATTGGTTTTATTCACAATGTGTGAGTTTAACTGATGACCATTGGAGGTCAACCATGATGCCATGCCCGATTTGCCAACATAACAGCCATGCCCGTTCCAGCCGTATTCTCAGCAGCGAAACCAAGGAGCGTTATCATCAGTGCCAGAACCTGAACTGTAGTTGCACCTTCAAGTCGATGGAGAGTATCACCGGGATTGTTGCCCGCCCGCTGGAGGCCACGCCGCCGCCTGTGGCGCCGGTGAAAACCCGCACCAGCCGTCTTGGAAGTTAACCGCCAGCGGCGGGTTCGCGCCCGCCCTGGTTTTGCATTCCCCTGTTCCGGCTAATCTGCGCTATCATCATCTGTCTTCCTGACATCGCTGGCGCCCCCATGACACACACTTCTCCGACTCCCATCTTTGACGGCCATAACGATCTGCTGCTGCACCTGTGGTTGCACCACCCTGAAAACCCGGCTGCGGCCTTTCTGCATCAGCGACTGAGCGGGCATCTCGACCTGGCGCGGATGCGTGAGGGCGGTTTTTCGGGTGGGCTGTTTGCCGTCTTTGTGCCCCCCGCTGACTACGTGGCGAAATTTCCCACGCGCCAGGCGGAGGTGCATGACCCGCTGGCGATCACCGAACAGCAGATGGCGATTTTGCAGCAGCTGGAAGCACAGTCGGCAGGCCAGGCAAAAATCTGCCGCAGCGTCAGCGAGATTGAACACTGTATCGCCAGCGGCGTGCTGGCGATGGTGATGCATATTGAAGGGGCGGAAGCGCTGGATGATGACTTAAGCCAGTTGGATCGCTGGCAGCAGGCCGGATTGCGCAGCATCGGGCCGTTCTGGAATCTGCCTAACCGTTTTGGCGTGGGCATTAACGGCAGCTTCCCTGGCTCGCCGGATACCGGAGCAGGGCTGACTGACGCCGGAGAGCGGTTGATCCGGGCCTGCAACCAGCGTGGGCTGATGATCGATCTGTCGCATATGAACGAAAAAGCCTTCTGGCAAACGGCGCGGCTGAGTACGGCACCGCTGGTCGCCAGCCATTCCAACGTGCACGCCTTATGCCCTCAGCCACGTAATCTGACGGATGCGCAGCTGGCCGCGATTGCCGACAGCGACGGACTGGTCGGGCTGAATTTCGGTACCTCTTTTCTGCGCAGCGATGGCAAACGTGACGGCGATATGCCGCTCAGCGTCATGGTGCAACACCTGGATTACCTGCTGGAGAAACTGGGGGAGGACCGTGTCGCCTTTGGTTCTGATTTTGACGGTATCAACCTGGCCGATGATCTGGGTGACGTTACCGGGCTGCCGCGTCTGCTGGCCGCACTGCGTCATGCGGGCTATGACGATGCGCTGCTGAATAAGCTGTGTCGCGCTAACTGGCTGCGGGTCTTGCGAAAAACCTGGAAAGAATAACGCCTGATTTTTGAACCAAATAGTTCAAAACAGCATAAACCGTGCAGATTTTAGGGTTGATATCGATTTATCATAGGCGCAACATCTGTGCCGCCAAATTCCTGTAATTTGACAACATGCCGATTACTCTACGAAACTGGAGTATATCGCCTGTTTTTTAAACACCTTGAGGATATCACTATGTGGACTAAACCGACCTTTATCGATATGCGTCTGGGCTTAGAAGTAACCTTATACATCTCAAACCGCTAATTAGCCGTCATACTTCAAGCTGCAACTGCGTTGGCTGCGTGTGCTCACCCCGGTCACTTACCTGAGTAAGCTCCCGGGGATTCTCACACTTGCCGCCTTGCTGCAACTCGAATTATTTAGGCTAATGCCTGGTCATCATACTTTGAGCTGCAACTGTAACTCGAACGATTCAGGCAAGTAATGTGGATGCCTGCGCTGTAGCAGGCATTTTTATTCCTTCTCCCGGTTTACCCATGAAAATCAAAGTCCTCGGCTCTGCGGCAGGCGGCGGTTTCCCGCAGTGGAACTGTCATTGTCCCAACTGCCAGGGTGTCCGTGACGGTAGCGTTCCGGCCACCGCACGTACCCAATCCTCGATTGCGGTCAGTGATAACGGCACCGACTGGGTGCTGTGTAATGCCTCGCCTGATATCTGCCACCAGATTGCGGCCAACCCTGAGCTGCATAAACAGGGCGTATTGCGCGGTACGGCGATCGGCTCGATTATCCTTACCGATAGCCAGATCGATCACTGCACCGGCTTGCTGAACCTGCGTGAAGGCTGCCCGCATTCCGTGTGGTGTACCCCGGAAGTGCATGCGGATCTGACCAGTGGCTTCCCGATCTTTACCATGCTGAAGCACTGGAACGGTGGATTAGTGCATCACGCCATCCAGCCCGCGGAACCCTTTTCCGTGGCCGTCTGCCCGGCACTGCGTTTTACCGCGATCCCGATCCTCAGCAATGCGCCGCCGTATTCGCCGTATCGCGGGCGACCGCTGCCTGGGCACAATATTGCGCTGATGATTGAAAACACCACCACTGGCAGCAAACTGCTGTATGCGCCAGGCCTGGGTGAACCGGATGCCGCGCTGCTGGCGTTGATGGCGCAGGCCGACTGCCTGCTGATCGACGGCACGCTGTGGCAGGACAACGAGCTGGCCACCACCGGCGTCGGGCGTAATACCGGCCGTGATATGGGCCATCTGGCGCTGGGCGAAGAGCAGGGGCTGATGGCAGTACTCAGCGAGCTGCCTGCGAAGCGTAAAATCCTGATCCATATTAACAACACCAACCCGATCCTTGATGAGTCCTCCGCTGAGCGCCAGGCGCTGACCCGGCGTGGCATTGAGGTCAGTTATGACGGCATGAGTATTGACCTATGACCAATCCGACGTTGATGACCCCGGAACAGTTTGAACAGGCGCTGCGCGATCGCGGTCCTTATTACCATATCCACCACCCGTTCCATATCGCCATGCATAACGGCGAAGCAACGCGTGAGCAGATCCAGGGCTGGGTAGCGAACCGCTTTTACTACCAGACCAGCATTCCGCTGAAAGATGCGGCGATTATGGCGAACTGCCCGGACCCGCTAACCCGACGTAAATGGGTACAGCGCATCCTTGACCATGATGGTCAGGGTGACAGCGATGGCGGTATCGAAGCCTGGCTGCGGCTGGGAGAGGCGGTTGGCCTTGATCGCGATGTGTTGCTGTCTGAACAAATGGTACTGCCCGGCGTGCGCTTTGCCGTTGATGCCTATGTGAGTTTCGCCCGCCGCGCCGTTTGGCAGGAGGCGGCCTGTAGCTCACTGACCGAACTCTTTGCCCCACAGATCCACCAGTCGCGCCTGGACAGCTGGCCGCAGCATTACACCTGGATTGAAGAAGAGGGTTACGGTTATTTCCGTGGCCGACTCAGCCAGGCGCGCCGCGACGTGGAGCATGGTCTGCAACTGGCGCTGGAATACTGCGACACCGTGGAAAAACAGCAACGTATGCTGGAAATCCTGCAGTTCAAACTCGATATTCTGTGGAGCATGCTGGACGCCATGACCATGGCTTACGCCCTTAACCGCCCGCCATACCACACGGTGACGGATCAGCCGGTCTGGCATAAAGGAAAACTGCTGTGATCAATGAACAAATGACCCCAATGTTCCGCCGTGGTTACCGCCTGCAGTGGGAAGAAGTGCAGGGCTGCCATGTGATCCTCTACCCGGAAGGCATGGCAAAACTGAACGACAGCGCCACGATGATCCTCGAGCTGGTGGATGGGCAACGTACGCTGTCAGAGATTATCCTGGCGCTGAACACGCGCTTCCCGGAAGCGGGTGGCGTGGATGATGACGTGAAAGATTTCTTCGCCGCCGCGCGTGAACAGAAGTGGATTATTTTCCGTGAACCCGCTTAATCCTGCCGTAAAACCGCCGCTGTGGCTGCTGGCCGAGCTGACCTACCGCTGCCCGTTGCAGTGCCCGTACTGCTCTAACCCGCTGGACTTTGCTCAGCAGGAAAAAGAGCTGAGCACCGCGCAGTGGATCGAGGTGTTTAAACAGGCACGGGCGATGGGCGCAGTGCAGATCGGCTTCTCCGGCGGGGAACCGCTGGTGCGTAAAGATCTGCCTGAACTGATCAAGGCCGCGCGCGATCTGGGTTTTTACACCAACCTGATCACGTCAGGGATCGGCCTGACGCAGAAGAAGATCGATGCCTTTGCCGACGCCGGGCTGGATCATATTCAGATCAGCTTCCAGGCCAGCGACGAAGTGCTGAATGCGGCACTGGCAGGGTCAAAGAAAGCCTTCCAGCAGAAACTGGAGATGGCGCGCGCGGTGAAAGCGCACGGCTATCCGATGGTGCTGAACTTTGTGTTGCATCGCCACAATATCGACCAGATCGACCGGATTATCGAACTCTGCATCGAGCTGGAAGCGGATGACGTTGAACTGGCGACCTGTCAGTTCTACGGCTGGGCGCAGCTCAACCGTGAAGGGCTGCTGCCCACGCGTGACCAGATTGAGCGGGCGGAAGCCGTGGTGCACCGCTATCGCGAGAAAATGGCCGCCAGCGATAACCTCGCGAACCTGCTGTTCGTCACGCCCGATTATTACGAAGAACGTCCAAAAGGCTGCATGGGTGGCTGGGGAGCGATCTTCCTCAGTGTGACGCCAGAAGGCACGGCGTTGCCGTGCCACAGTGCGCATCAGCTGCCGGTTCAGTTCCCGTCAGTGCTGGAGCAGAGCCTTGAGGATATCTGGTTTAACTCGTTTGGTTTTAATCGCTATCGCGGCTTTGACTGGATGCCGGAACCCTGCCGCTCCTGCTCGGAAAAAGAGAAGGACTTTGGTGGATGCCGCTGCCAGGCGTTTATGTTGACGGGCGATGCGGATAATGCCGACCCGGTGTGCAGCAAATCAGAGCATCACCATAAGATCCTGGAAGCACGTGAACAGGCCAACTGCACCAATATTCAGGTCAGTCAGCTGCAGTTCCGCAACCGTGCTAACTCTGAGCGGGTTAATGCTCAGCTGATCTTTAAGGTCTGACGCATGCAGCATCAACAGCGGCGCTTACCCAACGGTTTACGGGTTGAGTTAATCTCAGACCCGCAGGCCACGCGCGCCGCCGCGTTGATGCAGGTGGATGTGGGCAGTCACCATGAGCCGGATGCCTGGCCGGGGCTGGCACATCTGCTTGAGCATCTGCTGTTTGCCGGCAGCCCGGTTTTTCAGGATGACCAAAGGCTGATGGCCTGGCTGCCTGCCCGGGGAGGGCGGCTGAACGCCACCACGCTCGGCAGCAGCACCGCGTACTTTTTCGAGTGCGCCCCCGAACAACTGGCCGATGCGCTGCCCCGCCTGACGGATATGCTGGTGGCGCCGCTCTTGTCTGCCAGCGCGATCCGCCAGGAAGTCGCGACCATTGATGCCGAATGCCGCCTGCTGGCTGACCATCAGGACACGTTGTGTGATGCGGCGCTGAGCGCTGCATTCGCTTCCCATCCGTGGCAACGCTTCCAGACCGGCAATGCAGCGGGCTTTGGCAACGATCACACGGCGCTGCGTGCGGCGCTGCAACAGTTCCATCAGCGTTATTACCATGCGGATACGGTGACGCTGTGGGTGCAGGGACCGCAGCCGATCGAGGCGCTGTGGCCGCTGGCCCAGCAGGCCGCCGAAGCCTTCCCGGCGGGCGGGGTGCTCCCGCCCGCGCTGCCCGCGTTAGCGCCTGCTGCTGAGTGCGATATCGCCCTGCAACTGAACGGTGCACCGCGCCTGCGTCTCTCCTTTTTGCTGAATCAACCGATCGACGGCGGGCTGGCGTTGCTGCGCCAGCTGCTGCTGGACGAAGCGGCGGGCAGCCTGATGGCCTCGCTGCGCGAGCAGGAACTGTGCGACGGTGCCCGCCTGCTGCTGCCGTATCGCAGCGCACAGCAGACGGTGATCACCCTTGAACTGGTACTGGTGGAAGCCGGGGATGCCGACCGGGCTGAAGCGCGCGTACATCACTGGCTGGCACAGCTGGCTCGACTGACGACAACGCAGCGTGCTCATTACGCGCAGCTGGCCAGCCGCCACTTCGCGCAGTTACCCGTGATGGATCAGTTGCGTGAAAGTGCTTTTGGGTTTGCTCCGGCCGGGGACGACGAGAGCGCAATACTGTTCGCACTGCTGTCTGCCGCGCCATTATCACGGCTGTGGATTGCTGACAGCACTCCGTTGGATCAACTCGACGTTCAGGGCTGGACGCTGGCCTGCCAGCCGGGCGAGCGGGCGCCGGTTCAGCCTGATACATCAGGTGAGGCTTTCGTGTTCTTCCCACATCCCCTGCCGCCTGCCATCCCCACGTTGCCTGCGCGCCAGACACCGCTGGCCCATCATCGCTGCGATGAATCGCCCGCTGTGCTGCTGCTCAGCCCTGAAAACAACCTGCCAGCGCCCTGGGGGCAGATCGTGCAGGCCCGTCTGCGTGCGCTGGCGGCGGGTTGTGCCCATCGCGGGGGCGAACTGGCGATCGGTTGCCCGCAGGGACACTGGCTGATCCAGTTACAGGGGGAGGCGGCGCTGATGGTCAGCACGCTGGCATCGCTCAATGCGCTGCTGGCGGATATCCCGCCTGGCGTGATCGCACGCGGTGAGCGTGAGTCTCTGCGCCAGCGTCAGGCGCTGCACGATGATATTGCCGTGCGGGCATTACTCGGTGCACTGCCGGAAACGTTGCAGCCGTTGCACAATCCCGCAGGCGGCCAGACGCCGCTCAACCTCCCCTGGCGTGCAGTACTGGATGGCGGCGACCACGAGCTGCACCGGCAGCTGGCCTGCCTGCTGAGTACCTTTCCGGCTGCTATTAACCCGGCGGTACGTGCATTGCCTGACGTCTTACACCCCAAGGCCGAATACCGGGTGGCGACACGCAGCCCGGAGGCCGTACTGCTGCGCTTCTGCCCGCTGGTGGAGGAGAGTACGGCGTGCCTGGCCGCCTGGCAGTTGTTAGCAATGATTTATCAGCCGCTGTTTTTTCAGCGCCTGCGTGTGGAACAGAACATTGGCTATGTGGTGAGCTGTCGTTTTTATCAGGCGGCGGGGCGTTCGGGCATCCTGTTTGCGCTGCAATCCCCGCATCTCACGACGGCGGAGCTGGCGGCACGCATTGACCACTTCTTAGTGCAGATGAATACCGGGCTGGCGGCGCTCAGCCCGCAGGCGCTGTGGGAAACATGCCAGATAGTGCTGAAGGAACAGCAGCAGGTGCCAACCGGGCGGCTTGAGGCCAGTCGCGATCGCTGGCTGCGGGCACAGCAGATGATTCCTCAGCCCAATATCACCGACTTGCAGGCGCTGACGCCTGACAGCGTGCTGGCGTTCCATCAGCGCCTGCTGGCCGACGGGCGGCACGCCTTCTATCTGGTTAACCATTCCCTTTTCTGATCGCTATTCCTTCTCTGCCAGCAACGCTGCTTTTGCGGCCGTCAGGAATTCATCGGACAGGCTGTCCCCGGACGTGGCGCGTGCCAGCGTCAGCGCGCCGATAAGCAGGGAAAACTGCATCAGCGCATGCTGACGGCGCTGCGCGTCATCTTCCACATCCGAAAGCGACTCCAGCATTCCCAGCATCCCTTTCACGCCGTCGAGATAGACATCACGCACCGGTTTATCCGCGCTTTCCCTGGCGACATCACTGGCTAATGCCGTAATGGCACAGCCAGCCTGTACGCCATCCCGATGAGCGGGAGAAAGATAATGTTCGGCCAGTGTGCGCAACGTGTGATGGCTCGGCTGCTGATTGATCGCCTGCCAGCGCGCCGCAGAGTCGTCAAAGGCCTTGCGGCTGGCGATGGCGGCCAGCTCATCTTTTGACTCAAAGTGGCCGTAAAAACCGCCGTGCGTTAACCCGGCTGCGGCCATCAAATCATTGACGCTGACGCCGTTTAATCCCCGCTCACGGAAGAGCTGCGAAGAGGCGTTGATAATCTCCTCGCGGTGACGTTCCATCTGCTGTTTAGATACACGGGCCATCGTCTTCTCCTTCTTTTTGAGGGCATCATCTTAGGGGATGCGTTTCACACCATCAATAGATGATGCCCTTCATCAATACTTCATTCAGGCGCGCGGCCAGGCTTTGACAAACTCGCCGCCGCCCTGTGCTCTCGGCAGGGTGCTGGCAATCTGGTCATGTGGTGTGCCTGCTGAAATGGCGCTGACGGCATCCAGACGGGCAATCTGAGCGTTATCTAACCTCACTTCCAGCGCCTGCAACGTGTCGTTTAACTGTGCCAGATTACGGGAACCAAGGATGGGGATCAGACTGGTTGTGGAATGTGCGGCTTTGTCTTGCAGCCAGGCGATGGCCACCTGAAGCGGCAGGATATTCAGCTCCCCGGCGATGGCAAAAACGGTATCCAGCAGCGTGGTATCCTGCTCGGTATGCACCAGCCGCCCGCCGAATCCGGTGAGGCGTCCTTCGTTACTTTGACGGTATTTTCCTGTGAGCAGGCCGCCGCCAAGGGGGGACCAGAGTGTCGCTGCCAGCCCAAGTGCTTCAGCCATTGGCAGCAGCTCCCGCTCGGCGGTGCGCTGCACCAGGCTGTATTCCACCTGAATGCCGGCAATGCGCGACCAGCCGCGCAGTTCCGCGATTGTGTCTGCCCTGGCAATACGCCAGGCAGGGAAATTGGATAATCCGGCGTACTGGATCTTGCCCGCGCGCACCAGATCGTCGAACGCACGCACGATCTCCTCGAGTGGGGTGAGCTGGTCGTCAAAATGTGCCCACAGCAGATCAATACGATCGGTTTTCAGACGCTTAAGGCTGTTCTCGACCGACTGGATCATATTTTTCCGACTGTTGCCGGTGCGCGAGATCCCCGGCTCTGGTGAGGCGCTTAAGCTGTACTTTGTGGCGACAACGAAGCGATCGCGCTCTGCGGCGATAAACTCCCCGACTATCTCCTCAGACTGCCCAAACTGGTAAGCGTCTGCGGTATCAATAAAGTTTCCACCGGCTTCGACATAGCGGTCAAAGACCTGTTTTGCTTCTTCTCTCTCCGAACCATAACCCCAGCCAGTGCCGAAGTTTCCGGTGCCCAGTGCCAGTGCAGAAACGCGTAAACCGCTGTTACGACCAAACGTGGTGTAGTTCATGCTGTTGCCCTCGTGGATTTAAATGTTGTTTGACATTTATTATATATGTCATACATCATCTAAAAGCACAATGATGATAATCGTCATCTATAAATTCCACAACAGAGAGCAAACGATGAACACGATCCCCGTCGTTATGATCACGGTTGCCCCCTGCGACATTGAGGTCTGTACAGTGATGAAAGCCTTTATTATTGAGGGTTACAGCAGCAAAAACGTCGGGCGCATCGCTGAGAGACCTGAACCCGAACTGCGGGCGGATGACGTGCTGATCCGGGTGCAGGCAACCAGCGTGAATCTGCTGGATGCCAAAATTCGCAAAGGCGAGTTCAGGCTGATTCTGCCGTATAAACTGCCATTGATTCTGGGTAATGACGTGGCGGGTGTGGTGGTGAGTGTCGGGCCTGAGGTAACCCGATTTCGCTCTGGCGACCCTGTTTATGCGCGGCCAAACTCACAGCGAATTGGCACCTTTGCGGAGTACATTGCGGTTAACGAGAACGACCTGGCGTTAATACCCGACAATCTCAGTCGGGAAGAAGCGGCTTCGCTTCCGCTGGTCAGCCTGACGGCCTGGCAGGTGCTGGTGGAGACCGCAAAACTGAAAAAAGGCCAGAAGGTGTTGATTCATGCCGGTTCCGGCGGCGTGGGCACCATTGCCATCCAGCTTGCCAAACATCTTGGCGCTTTCGTTGCCACCACCACCAGCACGGCCAATGTGGCATGGGTGAAAGCGCTGGGGGCCGATGTGGTTATCGACTATAAAACGCAGGATTTTTCCACCCTTCTGCATGACTACGATGTGGTGCTGAACAGCCTGGGCGGTGATGTGCTGGCAAAATCGCTGCAGGTGCTGAAACCCGGCGGCCAACTGATCTCCATCTCCGGCCCGCCAACCCCGGCATTTGCTACAGAACTGGGCCTCTCCTGGGGGCTTAAGCAGTTGATGCGCCTGCTGAGTTACCGCATCCGGAGGCAGGCTAAACGGCGCGGCATACGTTATTCGTTTGTCTTTATGCGCGCCAGCGGGGCGCAGCTCAGTGAGATTAGCGCGCTGGTGGAGGCCGGAGTGATTAAGCCAGTGGTGGACCGGGTATTTCCCTTCGCCGAGATCAAAGACGCGCTGGCCTATGTTGAGACCGGGCGAGCGAAAGGGAAGGTGGTGGTGCGGGTAGAGTAGCTACCTAGATTTGTTAGTCGTGAGGAGGATTATACTCTTTATATTTTTCATCAGAAATTAAGCTGCTTAATCATTTTTGATTAAGCAGCTATTTATAATGTTAGCAACTACCACATGCTTTCTTTATTCTGAAAGTCTAGCCCAACTCTTGTTTGTGAAGAACCGAATTTGTGTAATAGATTTAAGGCATATTCATAGCGTAACTCGGCAATTACATTTACTTGCAACTCCTTCATCTCAAGAGGAAATTTGGCATCAGGGCTGTTGTTTTCCCTTACAGAGAGAATACATAGTTGCGAACTATTCACATAACGACCTTGGTTAACAGCATAGAATGTGTCCCAGCATGGATTCTCTCCACCAAGACAGTAAGCTTCAGGCTTATCATCTACGTTAAGGTAAATATATTCATTAAAGTTCGCTTTTTTATTTGCGGTATTAAGATTTGCCTTTTCAAATCTTACGGCTTTAAAAACCAAATAAGACTCACCAATGCGAGATCCCCATTGTGTTTTTTTCTGACCAGGGACTAAATCACATGCAGGAGTGATACAAACCCATTTCTCTCCCTCAATATCAAGTACAGATCCTGTCATCAAGTGGCTATTGCAAACTGGCATTGAGCATGAAAATGCATTCAGATGGCCTAAGGTAATATCTTGCTCGGTCATGCATTCATGAAAGAAATGTTTAACAAATTTTTTCTCATCAGAGGGGAAAGTTTCTCTGGCAATATTCATTATTTTTTTAGAGAAATCTCTTAATTCTAAACGTGATGCAGTTGCAAGTTGTTCCCAATGAAGATTTATTGCTTTGTCATGAGCTGAATCGTCATTGGAATTTTTGAGAAGGTTATAGAGCCATCCAGCTTGGGCATATCGATTACTAATTATTTTAGATGCTTGTTCAATTCCTTTTTCATCAAGTTCAAAACGAATTTTTGCCATTAGCAGTTGCATGGGAGATGCATTATGTTTCGTCAGTGCTTTGCTCAGCGAACCAATCAGTTCTTCTTCAAGGTCTTCTGTGTTTTCTTTTCTGATGACGGAAATAAATATTTTTCCAGTGCTGATGAAATTTGTTTCCTCACTCCAGTCAAATTGTAGATCCATACGTGCATCCTGACCAAAAACAATTTCATTTTTCGTCAGAATATCTGTAAAGAGCCATTGCATCAACTCAATTTCTGATAATCCCGCTTGTTTTGCTACGTGGCTTATTTCCGATGAAAAGGCATGTAGTGGGTGAGATTTTACTCGTGGGTTAATACAGCGCAAAGACTCAGGTGATAAAAATATCTTAAGAACTTTGACTAAGCTTATACTTTCATTGATCCACTGATATTTAATGCCATCTTCATTTTCATCAAGCCACTTGTTGATTTTTTCAATGGTAGCTTCAGATGGAATTGTTTGGTTGTCATTGCTAATGCAAATGAAATCTTTAAGGATTTCAGTGAAAACTATATTTATGTCATCGTCTTGACCTTTTGTATGTACCAAAGTGAGATTATAGTGGTTACTTTGGTCCAATTGCTGAATAATTCTGCGGGCGCGTTTACCACCATCGACGGAACCATCACCATCAAGATGATAATCAAGTATGACTAAGTCGCTGTGACGGATATGAGAAGGAACAGGAATTTTCCCACCAACATTAGGAGTGCTCCCGTCTAAAATATCAATACTCCAATGGCGTTGATAATGACACATGGCGATGATTTTTTTTAAGCGATCAGTATTTGAGGAGGCTGATTCTACATCCAAAGATACTTGCTTTTTTGAATCTAGTAAGGATAAAAAAGTAGGATATTCGTCATCGATGACTGTGACCGTTCGGATCGGGGTTATAAAAGCTTCTTTTATCAGATTTGAATAGGCCTGTGTCATTTCAGTCATGAGTTAATCCTTTAAATTTAATAGCGAAATTTGCACCATTAAGTGCTTTAAAATCATCTCTAACTTCGTAACGGATGCTATGTCCGCTTGCCATGAGGTTCTGTTTGCACAGATACAGGCCTACACCTCTCCCACCCTTCTGCTTTCGTGTGAAAAATAAAGTAAATAAGCTATCAAGGTCGTCTTTGTCAACACCAGGCCCATCATCGCTAATGAGAACTTCATTGTTAACGAAGGATAATAATATCTCCTTTTTATTGTCATCTCTACGTTGAACCCAGTACATTGAATTGTTTATTATATTTATAAATACTGGTAGTATTCTTGATGGGAGATCAATGATGCTTATTTTTCTGAACTCAGGTGTGAAGGAGAGTTTTATATCTGCATTATCTAACTGTTTTGAGAAATATGTAGAGGTATATTTTTCAATTTCATGCCCGGTTATTTTTCTTATCTCTTTCTTACCCGATAATTTCAGAGGTGATAGGAATTTTAATTTTTCCATTAATGAATTGTGACATGTTATCGCAGTATTAATGTTTTTCTGTTGGGATTGAGAAAGCTGCCCATTATTAATGGATTTCAAAGAATGAGTCAGTTCTTGATCTAGCCCTTCAAGCTCATGGCCTATGATTTCAACTGTTATTCCAAGCTGAGCCAGTGAATGGAGACGTGCAAGTTCCTCACGATGCCGTGTTGTCTCATTCATACTATGTATGGCCAAATTTTCCAGATCGATTTGTTCGTTAATACGTTCAAGTGCAGAGATATAAGGTGACAGCTTCTGAGCATTCTCAATTTCTATGCGCTGCTGTTCCGAATCTAGTTTGTCAAGAACCTGAGGCAATGCGGCTCGAGAAAGTTTGAGATCCTCAAGGCTATCTTCCATCACCAGTTTATATTGCTCTCGACAATACCTGATAAGTTCCTCTAACTCTACCTGCTGTTTAAGGAGCATTTCTTTACCACGGCCAGCATAGCGAGTAATTGCATTATTTATCGTTGACAGTTTACTACGGTACACTTCATAGGCTTTTTCATAATCGCTTTTCTGTGTAGAGTCAGTAATCGCTTTATTGATTACAAAAGTTAGGGATTTTATTACTTCTCTACAATAAAGTTCTTCTTTCCTATAAGACCGGTAATCGTCTTCAAGGCGCCCTAAGCTTGTTGGTATAGGACTGAGGGAGTATTCCTGAATTGTCTCTGAGTATTTGTCAATTGTGTTTTTTAATGAGTGCAATTCATCAATTGAATTTAAATTTATCCTACCCTGCAAGTTATCGCGAAATTCTGAAATGATAGATACTAGTGATATAAGAGAGCTTAAATTACGTTTTATTGAAGTGCGAATACGGTTTCTTTCTTTAGTGAGTAATTTACTTCTGTCTTCCTCTGCTTTTAATAAAGCTTTGCTTTCTTTTATGTCTTCAATTGTTGTTTTTCTGTCTTTAGCTTTTCGACCAAAGTGCTTTTCGGCAGAGTCGATAAGTATTTTTTAAACTATTTCACGAAATAATTTTGATGCTCGGTTCTCTATGAATCCTTCGCGGCCCGCTTTATCTTTCAGGTTTGGATTGTGCTCTCGACTAATAGCAATACGTCCGAACATTCGGCGGCCGGACCAGAAGAATTGACCGGCGTTTTTTGAGCGGCGTTCTTCAATAGAAAAATAATCACTATCTGCTCGCCCATAAGGCATCACACGCAACCCATCTCGATAAATTCTTAATCCACCATATTTTTCGGTTTGTTCTTTAAAACTGGCATGTTGTGCTTCATTTAATGATGAACTGTTGAAATTATGTTCGAATGATCCAATGCGCAGATGAAAAATACCAAAGGCACTATCCTTACGGGTCTTGTAAATTTGTTTAGGCTTGATTACATAGTCTTCAATCCAATCCCCAAAAACTCGAATTCTACCCCTAAAATATCCATTGCCGTCAACTGTCCCCTCAATAATATGTTCAAGGTTTTCAAGATTACGAATGTCAAATTCTCTATCTTGTCCAATAATTGTACGTGGAACATTGTTTATCCATCCGAACACATTGTAGTTAAAATCGTTAATTAATGGTTCGTTGTCACGTGAAAAGGGATCGGTGAAGTTAGATAATGTCTGAAAAAATCGTTCCCGAGTACTTTTTTCAGTATCCTCTGCTTGCTCAAGGGGAGTGTTTGATAGCTGTACATATAAATCATACTGTACATCAGCCATAAACATAGCTGTGCCATGCGAAGACTCACCTGACCATACTGGCCACTTGTTAAAGTGTTTATCTAGGAAGATTTCTTCAATTAGAGTTTTTTCAATTTTTTCTTGTGTGGTGTTTTCCTGTCCATCTTCTTTTTCTTGCTGACTAAAAGCATGCCATGCATCAGCTATACGAATAGTACGTGCTGGATCATCAGATTCTCCCCAGATATTTCCCATCATCTGGTCAAATAACTGTGGCAACACCTCAGATAGATCGTTTTTTTTGCTAAATTCCCTGACGGGTATCCGGATATCATTGAGATAAAGAAAAGGGTTTTCAAATAACCGCCAGTCAATTAATGCTGCAACAAAATCACTATTCCTACGTTTAGAAATCAATAACAATAGGGGGCCAAGTGCCGCAGAGGATAAACGACCAATACCTTTCTGGCCTTGCTTGGGGCGTTTAGGTAAACCGTCGCGGTCATCCTCAGGGATGTCAAAACCATTGGTTTTAGACTCAGTGCCTACGATTAGCCACTTAGACTCAAACTCAGTCCGGTTCATACCATGACCATCATCCACAATAGCGGCGATTTTCAGCTCGTCGTCAAAAATGTGAAGTCCTACTTGCCGAGCATAAGCATCATAAGCATTCTTCCATAGTTCGGAGATTGCCGTCGGACAGTCAGCTATTTGTTCCCGCCCAAGATGATCGATTGTCCTTGCCCGAGTCTGAAACGTGACGTGCCTCGTCATATGTATAATCCTTATTACAATTGACCTCCCTGGCATCTTTGCTGCTTAGGGAGGGCTGTTTTGATAACAGCTTTATTATCGCACCGAGTAATGCTTCACCAAGCTTTACCGGAACCGCATTACCAATTTGTTTTGCTATCGCCATCGTTCCGCCCACAAAAGCATAATCATCAGGAAATGTTTGTAAGCGGGCAGCATGACGCAATGAAATACCGTGTGGTAGCCAGGGATGAACGAAACGCCCCTTAGATGGATTGTTACATCCTGTTGTTATAGTATTTGATGGAAAGTGAGGATAAATCCTGCCATATACATCCAAATGACCACCATAATTTTTATGGCAATTTAGTTGCCTACCGGACTCGATTCTATCTCCCATTAGTGGGGTGTTTTCGAAAAGAGTAGTCATTTCTTTTGAATGTATCATGTGAATAGCACAAGAATCATCTTGTGCTATCGGTGACCCCCATTGCAGTTGATCTATACAACTTTCTGCCATTTCAGCCGTGAAATTAAATTTTTCAACTAACCGTTCTTTAAATTCAATCAATATTGACTGAGCAGGGCGTTCAAAAACAGAGGACGCTGTGGGCCAAATTTGCTGGCCAGTCTTGGTGTACGTTGCTTCTGGTGGCCATAATAAGTCATTAGTCTGAATATCGTCTCTGACTGCCAGAATAAATGCTCGTTTGCGGTTCTGTGGTACACCATAGTCTCTGGCATTTAAGACGTAAGGTTTATCACCAATGACTTGGTAGCCGTGCTCTCTTGTCAGGCTGATAAAATTGTCAAGATATTCAGCATGACGAGGCCAAAGTAGCCCTGGTACATTTTCAACCAAAAAAACTTTGGGCCTTAGCTTCCTGACGAAATCAAAGTAGCGGAGTAATAAGGAATTTCTTGGATCGTTTATGCCTGCATCATTGATTCTGTGTGAGGAAAATCCCTGGCATGGCGGGCCACCGAGCAAAAGATCGAGTTCATCTTGTTTTAAACCTTGAAAACGCATCAACGAATCAATATCCACATCATTGATATCTTGAGAAAATACCTGAGTTTGTGCACCAAATTTGATGACAAGGTTTTTGTAGTACGTTTCAGATGCCAGTTTATCAAGTTCGATGGCCGCCTGAACATCAACGCCTGCCTTAAAAGCTGCAAGCGAAAAACCGCCAGCACCTGCAAACAAATCAATTGCTTTCAATTTTTGCATACTCAGAATTTCTTAAAGTTTTAATCCGGCTATTATACGCAAGATTGATTTTATGTCTCACCCTAAGCCCCATTCATCCTACACCTGAATAGGATGAACGGGGCTTAGACTTGTTTGTATTACAATATGGGTATAAAAACAAAAAAGCCACTCATTTCAAATTTGTTTAATATACTGATTTAAAAGATAAAATCTCATTGAAACGGCCGGGGTTGAACTCGCGACCAAGCGATATGGAGTTATAATGTTGGTTTGTTCTTGATGGTTCGTCATTGTATCTATTTTTCTTTTTAATTGTTTTTAATCAACTGTTTATGAATTTATCTGGGAAAGTATTGACCTGGAAATTTACCGCTCAATAACGTTGAACCCGCCTCTTATCCCAGGCGGGCGATACGCGATCTGGCCTCGTCAAGGTGGCGGCGTAAGGCCTCAAGGCATGGGGTGAAACTGGCAGAAAAGCGATCGCAGTTGCTGGCTATAGCAAAAAAGTTCTCCGCCAGATTCAGTGCTTCCCGCCAAATATCTCCGCTAATCACTTCCGATAGTGACGCGGGTCGGAGCTCGTTCACGATCGCGCCACTCGCTTTGGGGGCGAACCCCATAGGCAGAACGTCATAGGCCGGTGCGAGGTGATATGGGCGACCATGGTGACTGATGAACGACAGGTTTCCGTGGTGCATATCGGTATTGCCAATCAGGACCCCGAATGCCCAAAGCCGTGCGGTGTCGACGGCGGCATCAGCATGGACATGCCCCTCTGTAATCAGGCTATTGACCAGCGCTGGCCATGAAGCCCTGGCATTACCGACAAACTCTGCATCCAGTGCCCGCAGCGAGAAGACGCCGACACGGCCCATTTGGCCAATGCGATCGAATCGGGGGATCTCGAGGAAACGCTGTCCAGCAAAATCAAATACCTCTGTTTTAACACCCAGCACCTTTAGCGCCAGGTGTTCGGCCAGCAGGAGGTCGCGCCAGCGTTCGCTAACCGGGTTGTCATCCGGGGCCGAGAATTTCACTAACACATGGCCACGTTCGGTACAGGTGCAGAATTTCGGCTGTTCACCGCCCGCAGATGATCCTGGCGCCTCACCCGCACCCGCCGCCACGGCCAGCGCGGGGTAGGTTGTGTCGCGATCAACGGGGTGGGGTTCTGGCATCTCCAGGAAACGATCCCGTGCCTGCTCCCCTATCAGCAGGTTGCCGATCGCATCATGACCCTGTGCGAGCAACGCCCTGACCACATCCGCGTCTGACCATTGCTCTGGGTTCGCCGCCAGGCCCAGCCCAACCGCATGCGTCGATGCCCAGGCTCGCCCGAGATATCCTTGTGGTCGCATGTCAAACAACCACCACGGCAGCCCGTCGCTATGGAGGCTCACATTGTCGGTTTGCACCATGACAAACCCGTCAGGGCGAACCGGAATCAGCTCGCCAAGGGGCTGAACGCGCCCTTCATCGGTGATGCGGTAAACAGGTGCAGATCTGAATCTGCGCCAGGTATCGCGTAGGGCATATTGAATAGAGGGACCCGCCCCGAATCGAACAAGATCGTCACCAAGCTGCCTCAATGCGCGGGACAGTGTTGGCTGGCTAATTTCCATTTTTTCAATCATTTGCCGTGCTTGCATTGGCCCCTGACTGAGCAACTGGCGTATCGTGTCGAAGCGATCAGGCATAATGTTGAATCACTGAGTGAATAGATAAATGAATAGATAAGTGAATAGGTATCCTATCACTTACTGTGTGAGCCGTCACCTCCCCAAAGAGGGAGGCAAGGCGTGGCATAAGAACCGGGAAGCGAAATCAAAGCATAAAAAAAGCCACTCCTTTCGAAGTGGCTTAATGCTCTGATTTAACAGGTAAAATTTGGTGGCCCCAGCTGGACTTGAACCAGCGACCAAGCGATTATGAGTCGCGTGCTCTAACCAACTGAGCTATGGGGCCTGAGGCGCAGGATTATAATGCAACTCTGCGGCACGATCCAGCGCTTAACATGTGTCTGCTGCATTTCCAGGCAAAAATAAAGATAATCTGAAGCGATTGAATTATAACCCTTTACGCATCCTCAACAAGGACGCCGTCATAAGGTCTCTGGTCCGTACCGCAGTGTTCGGCGTTCCGGGCAGGCCTAAATCACCGGTGGATGATAAATCGCACTGCTCCAGTAGCGGCTGCTGGCGTGTTTCTCTCCCAGCCAGCCAAGATGACGTAAGCGGCGTGCAATCAGCTTATTCATAATGCCGTGACCCACCAGCAGTACATTGCCTTCGGCAGACAGGGCGATCAGGCGATCGGCGGCGAGCACCGCACGCTGTTTTGCCTCAGCGTAAGACTCCACCTGTCCGGCGTAGCCCAGCAGCCACATCACCCGCAGCAGCGGCAGCCACAGCAGCGGCGACAAAGTCGGGAAGGCCAGCGGCATAACGGGCAGAGCCACTTCACGATAGACTGCATCGACCCGGTTGGCGTGCCTGCCGAGTTTTGCCAGCGACGAAATGGCACGCGGTAACGTGCTGGTGACAATCCAATCCGCCTCTGCGGCCAGCCTCAGGCTGCGTTCTGGCGGCAGGTCACAGATCTCGGCCAGATCGTAAGCCTCGCACCATTCCGCCATCGCCAGTGAGGAGCGGCGGCCGGGCAGAGAGTGATCGGGCTTACCGTGGCGCATTAATGTAATCGTCATTATTTCCCGCCTGATAAGTGCCTGGCCCATTAGGCTATTTTATTTGCCATTAATGTACGCCTACTGGGCCAGGCTCTACGTGTGTTTTTCAGCTTAACCATCCCCCCCGACAAACACAAACCTGATGCTAATGTGCAGATTGTCATCTCTTCGCAACACTTGGGGGCTAAAACGTCGGTGTTGAAACTGTGGTCTGCTTCGTTTGCCTTAAGTTTGCGCACGGTTTAAACAGTGAAAAAAAATCGCATGTTTTTTGGACGATTTATTTCATTGATTTTATTGGTTTTCTGAGCAATTGGTTGTATTGAATGTCAAGAAAATCTAACGATTGCCGTTTCGTTACCTTGATTTATCTACACGCGTAGATACAATAGCTGCGTAGTGAAAATTCACGGTGCTTGATGGTTAGCAGCTACGTGAAGGTCAGATTTGTTTCGCGTTACTTATACGATTGGTCAATTTTAGACCGTCGGCGCAAAGCGAATAAAGCGTTCCAACACCAGGGAACCTTTTTACCCGTCATACTTCAAGCTGCATGTGCGTTGGCTGCAGCTCGAATTATTTAGGGTAAACGACCTTTCGTCATGGCTTTATAACACGGCCTGTTCACTGGCGAATTTTCCTCCGACGGAGGAGTGCGTGCCAGGGATGGCGCCGAATAAAACTCCTCACATCAGGGAATTTTTCATGTCTACACCTCAAAGCGTTGCACAGGATACTGCAATGTCGGCCAACTCGGCGGCAGATGAACGTTTAGCCACCCCGGAAGGGCGTAAGGATTTTTGGCGGGCAACATTCTCGTGCTGGCTTGGCACAGCAATGGAATATGCCGACTTCGCATTATATGGATTGGCCGCCGGGATTATCTTCGGTGATGTCTTCTTCCCCGAAGCAACGCCAGAAATGGCACTCCTCTCTACCTTCGCGACCTGGTCGGTTGGCTTTATTGCCCGCCCGATTGGCGCACTGTTCTTTGGCTGGCTCGGTGACCGTAAAGGTCGAAAAGTCGTCATGGTTTCCACCATCATCCTGATGGGTGCCTCCACCACACTGATTGGTCTTATCCCCAGCTATGCCTCTATTGGCCTTTGGGCACCGGCGTGTCTGGTGCTGCTACGCTTTAGTCAGGGCTTTGGTGCGGGTGCAGAGCTGTCCGGCGGTACGGTGATGCTGGGCGAATACGCACCCGCGCAGCGTCGCGGTCTGGTCTCCTCCATTATTGCGCTCGGTTCTAACAGCGGCACGCTGCTGGCATCGTTGGTCTGGCTGGCGGTGGTGCAGATGGACCAACAATCACTGCAAGAGTGGGGCTGGCGTATTCCGTTCCTGTGCAGTTCGCTGATTGCACTGGTGGCGTTATGGATCCGTCGTCACTTACGTGAAACCCCG
The DNA here is from genome assembly GCF_037479175.1 of Erwinia sp. MYb375. NCBI lineage: Bacteria > Pseudomonadati > Pseudomonadota > Gammaproteobacteria > Enterobacterales > Erwiniaceae > Erwinia > Erwinia sp. MYb375. The sequence continues at coordinate 84,887 of NZ_JBBGZS010000022.1, forward strand.
GTATTTGAACGCAAAAAAGCAGAGCTGGAAGCCGAACGCGAGCAGGTGCTGGCCGCCGCGCCCGTCGTAGAGGATACCCGTGGATTCTGGCGCCGTAGCCGTGCTTTCCTGACGATGGTCGGTCTGCGTATCGGTGAGAACGGTCCATCCTATCTGGCGCAGGGCTTTATTATCGGTTATGTGGTGAAAGTGCTGGCAGTGGATAAATCGGTGGCGACCACGGCGGTGTTTATTGCCTCGCTGCTGGGCTTCCTGATTATCCCGCTGGCGGGCTGGTTGTCAGACCGCTTTGGTCGCCGTATTACCTATCGCTGCTTCTGCCTGCTGCTGATCCTCTACGCGTTCCCGGCCTTTATGCTGCTGGACTCGCGTGAGCCGGCCATTGTCATCAGTACGATCGTCGTCGGGATGGGATTGGCATCGCTGGGGATCTTCGGCGTACAGGCGGCCTGGGGCGTGGAGATGTTTGGCGTTCATCATCGTTATACCAAAATGGCCACTGCTAAAGAGCTGGGGTCGATTCTTTCAGGCGGTACGGCACCGCTGGTAGCGTCGGCACTGCTGGCCTGGACGGGGCACTGGTGGCCGATTGCCACTTATTTTGCGGTGATGGCGGGTATCGGTTTCCTGACCACGTTTGTGGCACCGGAAACACGCGGTCGCGACCTTAACGCACCAGAAGATGCGATTTAATCACGGATGAAAGCGGAAAAGAGTGTGGGCTTGGCCCCGCTCTTTTTCCCTTAATTGCATTATCTAAGGGATTCACGGGCCGGATTTTTATCCGGCCCGACGCTGTTTATTTGTGAGGAAGACTGCCTGTGGCAAAACAGATTCATCATCGTGCTACCCGTGCTGATGTAGCAAAAGTAGCCGGAACTTCCGTTGCCGTAGTGAGTTACGTCGTGAATAACGGACCGCGACCGGTTGCGCCTGCGACACGTGAACGCGTGCTGGCGGCGATTAAAAGCACCGGTTACCGCCCGAACAGTGTGGCGCGTGCGCTGGCTTCCGGCACCACCAGAACCTATGGGCTGGTGGTGCCGAATATTGGCAATGCGTTTATTGCTTCGCTGGCCCATGAGCTGCAACAGCAGGCGCTGGCGAACGATATGGTTATGCTGCTGGGCGATGCCGGTGACAGCCGAAAACGCGAGTTGCAGCTGATCAACAATCTCCTGAGTCAGCAGGTCAATGGCCTGTTTTACATCAGCGTCGACCGCAGCCCCTATATTGATCTTCTGCAATCCAGCGGCACTCCGTTTGTGATGCTCGACCGGGTTGATCCCAGCTTGCAGGTGAATGTCATCCGCGTAGATGAACGCGAGGCGTCGCGTCAGGTGACCGCCCATCTGTTAAGCCACGGCTATCAGCATGTCGGCATTATTTGCGGTCCGCCGGAGATGCTGAATACGCAGGATCGTCTGCAAGGCTGGCGCGATGCGCTGGCGGATTATGGCGTGGAAGAACGCCCGGAGTGGATATTCCATACCCCCTATACCCGCGAGGGCGGCTATCAGGCTGCACAGCGCATGATGCAGGGCGAGACGCGCCCGCGTGCGCTGTTTACATCCAACGAAGCGCAGGCGATTGGTTGTATTCGTGCTTTGTCTGAACACAATATCCGCGTGCCGGATCAGCTGGCGCTGGTCTGTTTTAACGGCACCGACCAATCTTCCTATCATGTGCCTTCGCTGACGACCGTTCGTCAGCCCGTGGGCGAAATGGCAAAAACCGCTATCAACATGCTGGCGGCGTGGAAAGGGGAGAGCATGCTGAGTGAGTTCTCCCATCATCTTGAACTTGGCGAGTCCTGTGGCTGCAAGCTGGCCCGATAATAAGATAACGATATGAAACGATTAATTATTGATTGCGATCCGGGGAATGGTATTACGGGGGCCAACGTTGATGACGGGTTGGCGATTGCACTGGCGCTGGCTGCACCGGAAATTTCGCTGGAGCTGATCACCACCGTGGCGGGAAATACCCCAAGCCAGGTGGGATACAGCGTGGTGAAAGATCTGATGGAGCGTATCGGGCAGTCGGTAGCGGTGGTGAAAGGGGCCGATGCGGCCTTATGCGAGCCGACGGAACCGTGGCGCGAAGCATTAGATCAGCGGGTGCACAGCAACCAGCTGGCGCATCTGTGGCGCGGCGTGCGTCAGCCGCAGTCGTTTACCGCCCCGGCTCTGGAAGCCGCGGATGCGATGGGCCAGCTGATTTGCGCGAATCCGGGAAAAATCACTCTGGTGGCGATTGGTCCGCTGACCAATGTGGCGCTGGCGTTAGAACGCTATCCGGAGATGGCCGATGCGGTGCAGGAGATCGCCATTATGGGCGGTGTGTTTGCGCTGGATGATTTTATTAAAGACACCAACTTCGGCATTGACCCTGAGGCTGCACATAAGGTGCTGACCAGCGGCGCGAATATCACGCTGGTGCCGATGGATGTGACCAGTCAAACGCTGATGACGCATCAGGATCTGAACCGTATTGCACAGATTGATACACCGCTGGCGCGTTTTGTCACCGAGACGCTGCGCCCGTGGATTGATTACTCGATTCAGACCCGTCATCTGCCGGGATGCTGGATCCACGATGCGCTGGTAGTGGCCTGGTTGCTGAACCAGCGAGTGAGCACGGCGGCGGATTATTTTGTCGACGTGGAGCTGCGAGAGGGGATGACGCGCGGTAAGTCATGGCGTTTCCGTCAGCCGTTGCGTGTGGATGTGGGCATCGGTGAGCCGCAGGGTGGCCAGGTGCATGTGTTGCAGACGGTAGATAACCAGTTGTTGCTGGCGATGCTGGAGCATTATCTGGCGAAGCCGTTAGCGTAAAGCCTGCCCGTGGATTTTGCCGATCCGGCGTGCTTAAACTGGCCTCAGACCTGAAGCCAAACTGTCAGCCACAAAAAATGAGTGGGGATCCCTCAGGGGGCGACCCTTTTTTCCGGTCACCCCGTATTGATGATCAGGCGTGCACTGCACGCCGCCAGCGCCACACATCCACGCCCAGTAATACCAGCAAACTCACGCCCATCACCGGCAAACAGACCGCCGTAATCAACGTGATCACCAGCAGCAGAAAACGTGCGCTAATCGACAACGGTTGCCAGCAGCCCAGTAGCGTATCCAGTGGGGAAACCTGCCCACCCTGCGGACGGCGCAGCCACCACATGCGATAGCCAATCACAATCATCACGCACAGCCCGGCACCAAACAGTGCCAGGACCAGCTGATTCACCACCCCGAACAATACGCCCATATGGGCATCCACGCCCCAGCGCGTCAGTTTGGCCAGCAGGCCAAAGTTGGCGAACTCCACCTTATCAATCACCGCGTTGCTCTGCGGATCGACCGCCACGCTGTCGACCTGCGTTGGCCAGCGGCGGTCAATCTCATTCACCGTCCAGGCTTTATCAGCCCGGTATGACGGACGGATCTCCAGTTTGGCCGCATCAATCCCCGCCGCACGCGCTGCGTTCAGCACGCCATCGAACTGCGCCGGATTGACCGTAGCCGGAGCAGCATCCTGCGTCATCATCATGTGGCCTTTATGCTCCGCATGCTCATCCATTGGCATATCCATCATCATCGCGGGGTCAGAATGCAGCACGGTATTCACCGAGGGCGTCATCCAGCCAAAATGATTGCGCATCAGGGAGATATTATCCCCGGCCCAGCGTGACCAGGTCAGCCCGGTGGCGGAGAAGAACACCAGCCCGAGCAGCAATGCCAGACCCAGCGTCGTGTGCCAGTGGCGTTGTCCCGCCAGACGCTGGGCGCGTGTTGGGCGAGATCGCAAGGGTTTGCGGCGCGGCGTGCGGCTGGTGGCCCAGAGCAGGGCACCCCCCAGTGCGGCAATCCACAGCCAGCTCGCCGCCAGTTCGCTGTAATTGCGACCCACGTCACCCAGCAGCAGATTACGGTGCAGATAATCCAGCCAGGTGCGGAAGGGCAGAATGCCGCTGGTGCCGTAAACCGTCATCACGCCACGGATTTCCAGCGTCTTTGGATCAACAAACACCGCCCGGGTTTCCGATGGGCCGAGATCGGCACTGGCAAACATCACGCGCGTGGTTTCACCGGGATGGGGTGCCGGGCGCACGGCGGCGATTTTCGCCTTCGGCGCCATCAGGGCACTGGCGGTGGCGATCTGGGCTGAGATTGGCTGGTCCGGTCCGGTTGATGAGGTAAACAGCTGTGACTGATACAGCACATTTTCCAACTGAGGCGTCAGCACATACAGCGTGCCGGTCAGGGCCGCGACAAAGATAAAGGGGGCGATAAACAGCCCGATATAGAAATGCAGGCGACGCAGCAGCGGGATCAGCGTGCTGCTGCTGCGGGTGGCGTGCGTGGTCGCACGTCGGATATTTTCTGACATTGTCTCTTCCATCAGCCTGTTTTACAGGCATTCGCAGGGGCTGCGGGGGATCCCACAGATCAATCGTTAATTGAAGCGTGCGATGAGGACGAGCGGCGGGGCGCGGGGATGGAAGAAGCGGGGAACAACACGCGCCACCACAGGCTGAAACAGGGGAACATCCGGCTGGGTGGCGGCCTGTAATGTCGACCACAGCAGTGGCAGCGTCATCAGGTCGAGCGGCAGATGCACCAGCAGTACGCAATAACCGCAGGCGCTGTCATCCATCATCGACATCGGATGATGTGCCTGTTTGGCCCCGCCAGTGGGCGTGGCGGCCATATCATGATGCATGTCTGGCATCTCAGACATGTCCATCGCCATCCCATGATGCATCATCATCATGCTGTTACTGCCATGCGCCTGCGCCAGTGATTTTGAAATCACCGGAGCAATAAACAGCAGCAGTATTGCCAGCAGGCCAAGCCAGGCGGCAAGGCGGTTACGGGGGGCATAAAATGAGATCGGTGACACGCCTTTTCTTTCAGCAGGAATACCGTCAGGAGTGTACTTGAATTTAGTGGAACAGGGGAAAGGTAATCGCTGTTTCTGTTTTTAATATCGAAAATTTAAGGGCCAGCTGGCGCTGGATGATTGAGGAATAATCTTAACCATTTCCAGTTGTTTCTGGTTAGTTTTCTGAGGTTAATTTGACTTATGTGTATTTTTGTATTTTTTCTTATTAATTGATTATGTTGATGATAAATAGCATTTTTTATATCTACTATCGTGTCAAATATTAAGAATTTCCTTATGTTGTCGTTGTTTTAATTGTCACTCAATTGTAAGCGTTATGTAAGTTTAGGAACAATCCTGGATGAGAAATCGTTAAAGTACCTGGCATCAACATCGTATAAATAATAAACCTTGCTCAGGGCATTACTATGCTACGGATTGCGTCTGGAAAAGACGGGATAACCCCTGCTCGTCTCAGTAGTTTGGCCGTTATTATCAGTCTCTTTCATGTCACGAATGTGGCCGCTGCCACGATCGGCGATCAGCAGTTAATTAATCAGCAGGAACGTCAGCGCGCCACTGAACGTCAGCTGGCGCCACCTGCGCCGGACGTCCGTTTACAGGCGCCGGGCAGCTTTTTCAGCCGTATTCAGTTTCCTGCTGAAGAGCCGTGCTTTGCCCTGCAACATATCGATTTACAGGGGCGAGAGGCGTTCCCGCATTGGATGCCGTTGCAAAAGCTGGCCGATCAGGCGCAGGGGCAGTGCCTTGGCGGTAAGGGTATTAACCTGCTAATGAGTGCCTTGCAGAACCGTCTGGTGGATCACGGCTACGTCACCGCCCGCGTGCTGGCCCCGCCCCAGGATATTAATAGCGGCACCCTGAAGCTATTGCTGGTACCGGGCAAGGTGCGCAATGTCCGCCTGACGCCAGACAGCGATCGTTACGTTCAGCTCTGGAGCGCCATGCCGGCCCACGCCGGGAATTTGTTGGATCTGCGTGATATTGAACAGGGGCTGGAAAACTTACAGCGCCTGCCCACCGTGCAGGCCGATATGCAGATTGTTCCCGGTGAGCAGCCGGGCGAAAGTGATATCAACGTCAGCTGGAAGCAGTCGCGCCACTGGCGACTCGGTGCCACGCTGGATGACTCCGGTAGCAAAAGTACCGGGCGCTATCAGGGCGGCCTGACGCTCTACCTCGATAATCCTCTGTCACTCAGCGATATGTTCTACGTATCCGCAGGTAAGGATTTAGAGCAGGGCGGCGACAAAGGCAGCAAAAATACCCTGATCCACTACTCAGTGCCGTTTGGTTACTGGACGACGGGCGTCACTTTCAGCGACTACGACTACCACCAGTCGGGTCTGGGCAGTGGTTTTGACTACCAATACAAGGGTAAGAGCAAAAGCATGAACTTCCAGCTCGGGCGCGTACTGCACCGCAGCGGCAGCCAGAAAACCTCGTTCAGCTATGAAGTGATGACGCGCCAGTCGCGCAACTACATCGAAGATACCGAGATTGAGCAGCAGCGTCGTCAGACCGCCGCCTGGCGTCTCGGTTTGCAGCATCGTCACTATATCGGCCAGGCCACGCTGGATACCGGCGTGAGCTATCAGCGCGGGACGCGCTGGTTTGGCGCGGAACCGGCACCGGAAGAGAGCTATGGCGAAGGCACCGGGCTGGCGAAGATTATTCAGCTTTCCGTGCAGCTGAATGCGCCGTTCCAGCTGTGGGGGCAATCCTTCCGTTATAACGGGCAGTTCCAGCGTCAGATGACCCATTCTCCGCTGACACCGCAGGATCAGATGTCCATTGGTAACCGCTGGACGGTTCGCGGCTTTGATGGCGAATACACCCTGAACGGTGACGAAGGCTGGTTTGTACGTAACGACATCGCCTGGCAAACCCCGTTGCCGAATCAGGAACTCTACCTCGGCGCGGACTATGGCGAAGTGAAAGGCGGTATCGATTATCAGGTCGGTCGCCATCTGGCAGGCGGGGTCATTGGCCTGCGCGGTAACGTACTGAATACCGGTTACGACCTGTTTGCAGGTGTGCCGTTCTCCAAACCGGATGGTTTCAGCACCAGTCCGGTCTCCCTCGGTTTCAATCTGAGCTGGGAATACTGATATGACGATCCCCGTTAATGGTTTTCAGGTGATTTCCCCGCTGTTGAGCAGCGGGTTCAGCGAGTCTGAAGTGCTGGGTGCCAGCGTCTGGTTATGGATGCATTCGGCACAGCACCGCGACATTCCCCTCAGTGCGCTCCCCACGCTGCTGCTGCCCGCGATCAAGCATCAGCAGTTTGCGCTGGCGATGCGTGACGATAAGCCGGTGTTTTTCCTCAGCTGGGCCTGGCTGGATGATGAAGCCGAGCAGCGTTATCTCACGCAGCCCGGCATTCACGTTCAGGAGCGGGACTGGAACAGCGGTGACCGTCTGTGGATCCGCGACTGGATTGCGCCGTTTGGCGATCAGCTGGCGCTGCGTCGCCTGGTCGGCGGCACGTTATTTCCGCATCACTGCGTACGTTCGCTGTATCACAAAGGTGAGGAGCGCGGTCTGCGCGTCATGAATTTTCGTGGTGATGCGGTAACGCATCAGGATTTCGCACGCTGGCAGCGCGACACCCCGCTGGCAAGCCATTAACTGGAAGGGATGAACCCAGGTGAATAAGAATCTGTATCGCGTAATTTTCAACAAGGCGCGTGGCCTGTTGATGGTGGTGGCCGAAAACGGCCGTGGTCATGGTAAAGGTCCGGCGGTGAGCGGTGAAGGGCATACGCTCAGCCAGCTGATTGGCCAGCTCTCCCCGCTGGCATTCTTCACGCTGGGGGCGCTGGGCATGGTGGCGCTGATGCCACAGGCGCAGGCCGCAGGGATTGTCGCCGATGGCAGTGCGCCTTCGGGCCAGCAGCCGATGATCGGGAAAACAGCCAACGGCACGCCGCAGGTGAATATTCAGGCTCCGAGCGCGGGTGGCGTATCACGCAATACCTACAGCCAGTTCGACGTTGATAAAAAGGGCGTGATCCTCAATAACTCCCACCGCAATACGCAGACGCAGCAGGGCGGCTGGGTGGCGGCGAACCCTTATCTGGCACGCGGAGAAGCGAAAGTGATCCTCAACGAGGTGAACTCGCGCGACCCCAGCAAGCTGAATGGTTATATCGAAGTCGCAGGTAAAAGGGCGCAGGTGGTGATCGCTAACCCTGCCGGGATCACCTGTGACGGCTGCGGTTTTATCAATGCGAACCGTTCCACGCTGACCACGGGTAAAGCGATTATGCAGAACGGCCAGTTGACCGGTTATCAGGTCAATGGCGGGGAGATTGTGGTGCAGGGGGCGGGAATGGACAGCAGCCGCCAGGACTATACCGATCTGATTGCGCACACGGTGAAAGTGAACAGTGGCATCTGGGCCAGCGATCTAAAAGTGACGACCGGTAAAAACCGCGTCAGCGCCGACGGTGCCAGCGTCAGCAAAAATACGGACAGTGATAACGATGTGAAGCCAGCGCTGGCGCTGGATGTGGCCAACCTTGGCGGCATGTACGCCGGGAAAATCCAGCTGATCGGCACAGAAAGCGGTGTTGGCGTGCGTAACGCCGGAACGCTGGGCGCGCAGGCCGGTAGCGTCACCCTCAGCGCCGACGGGCATATCGAAAACAGCGGTACGATCAACGCCAGTGAAGATATTCAGGTGAGCGGCCGTGCGCTGAATAACAGCGGTACGCTGTATGCCGGACGCGATACGCGTGCCAGCGTGAGCGGTCAGTTGAACAACGATGGCATGGTGGTCGCGGCGCGTCATACCAGCGCCCGTGCAGGTGAAATCAACAGTAGCAAAAATGCCGTCTTTGGCGGCGGGGTGAAAACCGATGGCCGCCTGGGAGAAAGCGGCGATTTGGATCTCACCAGCACCGGTAAACTGGCCAGCCACGGGCAGAACATGGCGGCCGGGAAACTCACCGTGCAGGCGGCCGATATTGACCTCAGCGACAGCCAGACCAGCGCAGCGGAGGTGGCATTGACCACCCAGGGCACGCTGAATAACGATCGTGGAACGGTCTCTGCGCACAGCGGCGATCTGACCCTGACCAGCGCTCAGTTAAGCAACAGCGGGGGGACGCTGTATGCCGGACGTGATATGCATACCAGCGTCAGCGGACAGCTGAACAATGACGGGCTGATCGCTGCCGGACGCGATACCCTTGCCAGCGCGGGTGAGCTGAACAGCAGTAAAAATTCGGTGTTCGGCGCCGGGATTAATGCGGATGGCAGTGTTGGAAAGAGTGGCAATCTGACGCTGACCAGTAGCGGGAAACTGGCGAGTAACGGGCAGAATCTGGCCGCCGGGAAACTCACGGTGCAGGCGGCAGAGATCGACCTGAGCGACAGCCGCAGCGCGGGATCGGATGTCACCCTGACCTCAGGCGGCGCGTTGAATACCGATCGCGGGATGGTCTCCGCATTGAGCGGCGATCTCTCCCTGACCAGTGCACAGCTCGACAATAACGGCGGGCGTCTGGAGTCGGCGGGCAAGGTGCAGGTGCGCAGCGCGGGCATTAACAACGTTGGCGGAACCATGGTCGGCCAGCAGTTGACGCTGGACAGCGCTGGCCAGGCAGTCAACAACCAGAATGGCGGCATTGCGGCGACGGAGGGTGTCACGCTTACGGCCGGTGCGCTGAATAATGAGGGCGGCAAGGTGATTGCCGGGAAAAACCTCAACGCCGGCGTTCAGTCGGTGAGCGGCAACGGGCAGTTGCTCTCACTCGGTGATATGCAGTTGGCGGTCAACGGTGACTTCAGTAACGTGGGCAGCACGCTGGCGAACGGCAATCTCGACCTTAACGTGCAGGGCGCGCTGGATAACGCCGGGCAGCTCAATGCCGGCAAGCAGTTAGCGGTGACGGCCGCCAGCCTGAACAACCAGCAGAGTGGCGATATCAGTGGGCAGATCACCCACGTGGATGCCGGTAGCAGCCTGACCAACCGTGGCATTATCGACGGTGTGGAAACGGTGCTGCGTGCCGGAACGCTGAACAATATCGGCAGCGGTCGTATTTATGGCGATCATCTGGCGATTCAGGCCGGGGAGTTGAATAACCTGGCGGAAGGTGAGAGTGCGGCGACCATTGCAGCACGCCAGCGCCTGGACCTCGGTGTTGGTACGCTGAACAACAGCGCCCACAGCCTGATTTACAGCGATGGGGATATGTCGATTGGTGGTCAGCTGGATGAGAACAATGCTGCCAGCGGGCGGGCGACGACGATCAATAACCACAGCGCGACGATCGAATCTATCGGCAATATGCTGATCAATACCGCCACCCTGAACAATATTAACGACCACTTTGCTACCGAGATGGTGCATCTCTCGGACGAGCAAAAAGAAGAATATATGGTGGTCGGGCTGAATAACGGCGTGCATTACGGCACCAGCGACTACAACATCAGCTTCTCTCACAACGAAGTACAGCACATCTGCATTGAAGGTGTGGTGTGTAATCAGGATCACTACTACCAGTATGCTTATACCCAGAGCACCTGGCAGGAACAGATCACGGAAAGCGATCCGGCGCAGATCATCGCGGGCGGCAGTCTGGCGATCAATGCTGACAATACCCTCAACGATAAGAGCCGCATTATTGCCGGGGGCGATCTGCTGGTCAGCAATGCCAATCTGAACAACGTGGAACTGGCCGGGACGCTGCTGGTGCAGAAAGTGGGGCAGGTGATCGAGTGGGATCGCATCCACAAGAAAGGCCACGATAAGCAGAAACATAGTGCCTCCGCTTATACGCCACCGGATGAGATCCAGTCGATTGCCCTGTCACCGAGCGTGGCGAAAGGCAACACGAAGGTGGACAGCAGTTCGCCAGCGCTCAGCGGTTTCAGCCTCGGCTTACTGAACAGTGAAGATTTGGCTTCACTGCCTGGCGGTCAGCGCATTGAGATCGCGGGCAGCACCGATTCCACGGTGATCCGCTCACAGGTACCGGACACCACGCTGCCGGAGAACAGCCTGTTTAACCCGCTGCCATCCTCTTCCAGCAATTACCTGATCGAAACCGATCCGCGTTACACCAACCAGAAAAACTGGCTCAGCTCTGACTATATGCTGTCACAGCTGCGTTCCGATCCTGATATCACTCAGAAACGCCTGGGCGATGGCTTCTACGAGCAGCGCCTGGTGCGCGAACAGCTGGTGGAACTGACCGGCGAGCGCTATCTGGCGGGCTATCAGAGCGATGAGGATCAGTACAAGGCCCTGATGGAAGCCGGGGTCGCTTTCGGGAAAAACTTTAATCTGGTGCCGGGCGTGGCGTTGACCGCCAGCCAGATGGCAAACATCACCAGCGATATGGTGTGGTTGGTGGCGCGTGATGTCACGCTGGCCGATGGCAGCCGCCAGAGTGTGCTGGTGCCGCAGGTTTATGCCCAGGTGAAACAGGGCGATATTGATGGCAGCGGGGCGCTGCTGTCCGGGCGTAATATCGCGGTGGGCGTCAGTGGCAATATGCTGAACTCGGGCCGCGTAAATGCCACCCAGCTGCTGAGCATCAGCGGCGATAGCATTACCAACGTGGGGGGGATCATCAGCGGCGGCAACGTGCAGCTGCTGGCGAACAATGATCTGACCAACAATGGCGGCATCATCCAGGCGCAGACCTCGCTGGTGGCCAGCGCGGGACGCGATCTCAACCTTGTGTCACAAACCACCCATACGGAAAGCACCAACGGTAGCAACACCTTTAGCCGCGATACGGTGTCGCGCGTGGCAGGCATGTATGTGCAGCAGGATGACGGCAAACTGGCCTTACAGGCGGTGCGTGACGTCAATCTGCAAGGGGCGAAGGTGGTGAATACGGGCGAAAACAGCCAGACCACTGTGCTGGCCGGGCGTGATGTGAATCTGACAACGGTCAACTCCGGTGCCAGCGACAATGTGGTATGGAATAAAGACAACCACCTGAGCCAGAGCAACACCACGGCGGTGGGCAGTGAAATTACGGGCGCCGGCGATGTGGCGGTGCAGGCGGCAAACAATATTGCCGCGGCAGCGGCCACGCTGAATGCCGGTAGCGGCCTGAGCCTCGCCGCGGGCAATGACATCACCATTGGCACGGCCAGTGAGCAGTCGTCGCTGGATATGGCCTCCAAAGTGAAAGGGTCGGGCTTCCTCTCCAGCAATACCACCACGACGCGTGCCGGGTTTAATCAGCAAAATGTGGCAGGCAGCAATCTGGGTGGGCAGGATATTACGCTGTCGGCCGGGCACGACATCGGTATTAGCGGTAGCAACGTTGCGGCAGACAATTCGCTGACTGCCAAAGCGGGTAATAACCTGACGGTTGATACCGCTGAGGAGAGCCGCGACGGCTGGGCGATGACGCAGAAAACCAAGTCCGGCCTGATGAGCAGCGGTGGCATTGGCTTTACCGTTGGTTCAACCTTTAATAAATCGACCGATGAAACCACGGGTCAGACGGCGAAGGGCAGCCAGCTGGGATCAGTCAACGGAGATACCACGCTGATTGCCGGTAACGATCTGAAAATCAAAGGATCGGAGGTGATCGCCGGTAACGATATCAATCTGGTCGGTAAAAACGTTGAAATCAGCTCAGCAGAAAATCGCGCCAGTAAACACAGCACGACAGAGTCGCGCTCCAGCGGTCTGACGCTGGCGCTCTCCGGCGCGGTTGGCTCTGCGCTGAGTACCGCAAAAACCATTTCCGAGATGGAAACCGATAAGCAGGATGACCGCGTAGCACGCCTGCAACAGGTGAAAGCAGGTCTGGATGGCTATCAGGCCGCTCAGGCGGTACGCGGTGCTGTGCAGGATCCTACCAATACCAGCTTCGTCGGTATCAGCCTGTCGCTGGGCATGCAAAAGGCACAGAGTGAAAGCCAGAGTGATCAGATGACCTCGGCGGGCAGTGCGATTCAGGCCGCCCAGAATCTGAATATCTTTGCTAACGGCAGTGATGGTTCAACCCAGGATGGCGATATCGTCGTGCAGGGCAGCCAGCTTCAGGCCGGTGATGAGATGCTGCTGTCAGCCTCGCGCGATATCAGCCTGCTGTCGGCGGAAAATACCCAGATTTCCAGCAGCAGTAAAAGCAGCGGCGGCGGTGCCGTTGGTGCCAGTATCGGGGTCGGTTCTGGCGGCTTCGGCCTCAGTATTTTTGCCAATGGTAATAAAGGGAAAGGCAGCGAAAATGGCGATGGCCTGACCCATAACGAAACCACCCTGGATGCCGGTAACAAGGTGACCTTGCTCAGTGGGCGGGATACGACCCTGACCGGGGCACAGGTCAGTGCCGATCGCATTGTGGCTGATGTCGGGCGCGATCTGACGATCACCAGCGAACAGGACAGCAATAACTACAAGTCAAAAGATCAGAATATCAGCGGTGGCCTGAGCTTCACCCTTGGCTCGATGACCGCCAGCGGCAGCCTGTCGATCAGCAATGACAAGATCAACAGTAACTACGATAGCGTGCAGGAACAAAGTGGCCTGTTCGCCGGTGACGGCGGCTACGATGTCACGGTCGGTAACCACACCCAGCTTAATGGTGCGGTGATTGGCAGCACCGCAGAGGCGGCGAAGAACCGTCTGGATACCGGTACGCTCGGTTTCAGCGATATTCAAAATCAGGCCGATTATGCCACCTCGGGAGTGAGTGTAGGGCTGACCAGCCAGTTCAATCTGGATAAAGACAGCGCGGCATCGGGCGAGGACCAGACCAAAGAGAAAGCACCTTCCACGTCGAAGCTGACTCAACTGGGCCAGAATATTGCGCCAACATCAATGTCAGCGACCCAGGTGTCTGGCGACGGGTCGAGCATCACCCATTCTGCGGTCTCTGATGGCACGCTGATCGTGCGCAATGGCGACAGCCAGCAGCAGGATGTCAGCACGCTGAGCCGTGATGTGGAACATGCCAATCAGACACTCAGCCCGATCTTTGATAAGGCCGCGGAGCAGAAACGCCTGCAAAAAGTGCAGTTAATTGGTTCGATTGCGGCTTCCACGATGAACACCGTGCTCACTGAGCGGCAGCTGTATGCCAACAAGCAGGGGATGGAAGCTGTCGGTGAAGAACCGGGGGCCAATGCTACGGCGGAGGATCGTCAGAGTTACTGGAAGGCAGTGAAAGAGAGCTCTGCTTACAAGCAGGCAATGAAAGGCTACGGCCCGGATGATACCTGGGTTAAAGCGGGAAATGCGGCTGTCACAGCAATTGGTGCACTGGCGGGAGGCGACCCGGCGAAAGCGCTGGCTCAGGCTTCTTCACCGTATCTTGCCGGGGTGATTAAAGACGTGACCTTTAATGATCCTAAAAATCCGACTGCGCAGGAGATCGCCACCAATGCCTTCGCGCATGCGATCCTCGGTGGCGTTGTGGCGGAAATGAGTGGGCAGAATGCGCTGGCAGGCGCCGTGGGTGGTGGGGGTGGCGAACTGGCTATCCGTGCAATCCATCAGTCACTTTATCCGGATGTCGCCACGGATAAACTGGACGACCAGCAGAAGAAAACGATTAAGAACCTGGCTCTTATTGCCACCAGCCTGACCGGCTCACTGGTGTCCGGCGATACCGCGGGCGCTGTGGATGCCTACAAGGCCGGCGACAACGCGATGACCAATAATTACCTGAAGCCTGAGCAGATTGATAAGTTTGCAGCGAAAGCTCAGGGATGTAAGGCACGCGGTGACTGCGCAACGGTCAGAAAAGAGATGCAGGAACTCAGCCTGAAACAGCAGGATGAGCTGATTGCGGTCTGTGCCACCGATGCGGCGGCCTGTAAGGCTAACTTTGGCGATGTGACCGCCAATGGCATGCTGGTTCGCGAGGCGATCGATCGGGTGCTGGGCGCCGATGACGTGCCCTGGCAGATGAAGAACGACATGTCGTCACTCTATGCCCAGCAGATTGAGGCGGAAGGGGTGGTGTCCAGCACGGAGTTTGCGAAGCAGTTGCAAAGCCGCTACGGGATGGATTCTGAGCGAGCGCAGCTTCTGGCCGGTGCCGCGCTGGGGGCGCTGAGTGGCGGAATTAAGGGATCACGCACCCCGACGGTGAGCAGCAGCAAGGGCAGCAGTCCTGTCAGCGGTAGCGGCGGCACGGGCAGCAACGTCACGCCGACGCCGCCGGTAACCGGTAGCGTACGCGACCCGGCACTGCCGCTGGGCAGCAAACAAAACCAGATGAATCAGCCTAAAAACCCGTCTTATCAGCCGGTAAGAAACGAGGTGGGCACGATCAGCAACCGCGAGTATTCAGGTCACGCTTTAGATAGAATGCAGGACCGTGGCATCATGCCGTCGGTGGTGGAAAACACCATTAAAACAGGCAATGCTACCTCAAGCCGGGGTAATACAACGGTCTATTACGATGCCACCAATAATGTCTCGGTGGTCACGAACAGCTCTGGAAAAGTGGTGACGGTCAAATATGGTAAATAAGGCGCAGTTGATTGAACGGGGAGCGCGGGCGTCGGAGGATTTGTTTGCCTGGGCCAGTTTTGTCGCAGAGACCGAGTTTTTGTGGCAGGACAGTGCCCTGGTAAAGGATGCCGATGCCTGGCAGAGCCTGTGGTTTGAGCTGGAAATCGTCAATGGCCTGGCGCTGGCAGAGTGGGAAGAACAGGGGCGCCCCGCTGACTGGTCGGCAGTCTGGTGCGAAAACTACCGCCAGGATGCCCGCGAGCTGGTGGCGGAGCTGCTGGCCCTGACCGCCTGATAGCCCACAAGGAGAAATGCTGATGTTCCGTCAAACCACGCTGTCCCTGCTGCTGGTCGCCACCAGCGGCTGTAGCCAGTTTCCGCATAATTCGTTCTTTACTCCGCCTGCGCCAGGCCCGGATACGGCATCGGTGCGCATTGTTGGCGGCACCGAGCTGGCGTCAATTCAGCAGGAAAATGAGGGCCAGCTTACGGGGGGGCTGGTGCGCAGTAGTGAGTTTATCTTAACTCACACTCAGGATGGCGGGATGCCGGTGGCCAGTGGCCAGGATAAAGCGTCCTGGAGCGATTTTTATGAAACCCCGGTGATAGCGGGCAGAAAAACCCGTATTGGCCTGGTGTATCACGGCAGTAATAACCAGTGCAGCAGTTCGATGACGTTTGTACCGCAGAAAGGTCACTACTACCAGTTCGGCCTGCAGGTTGACCTGCGTCTGCGCCAGTGCCGTGGTTTGCCGTATGAGCTGACAAAAAATACCCGGGGAGAGTGGCAGCTTCAGCGTATCAGCGATGTCGTCTGGGGGGGGAAATATGGTCATGAAGATGCAAACTGGCAAAAAATGCCGGATACGCAGGTGCCTCCCAAAGTCTTAGCACCTTGAGTGCGGTGAATATAGTGCTTTTTGTGCTCTCATCCTTCCCCGTCCGCACTGACGATCACTTGTTGCCCGCCGGACACGCCATGATAAACCTATCTGATGATACGAGAGGAGCGGGCGATGAGTGCTCACGATGTGGGATTCACCCATGTAGCGTTTGAAGTGCAGGACTTACAAAAGAGTATCGATTTCTATCAGCGTTACGCCGGTATGCAGGTGGTGCATCAGCGTCAGCCGGGTGTACCAGAAGCACAAGAGGTGGCCTGGCTTTCTGACCTCTCCCGCCCGTTTGCGTTGGTACTGGTGCAGACGGCGGTCAGAAGAGACACACCACTTGGTCCCTTCGGCCATCTTGGTGTGGCCTGCGCCACGCGTGAAGAGATTGACGCTAAAGTCGTGATGGCGCAGGAAGAAGGGGTACTGCGTAAAGCCCCGGTAGCCTCTCCCGCTCCTGTGGGATACTGGGCGTTTTTTGCCGATCCTGATGGCAACACGCTGGAACTGTCATACGGCCAGCAGGTTGGGCTTCAGGCTATGGTAGCCCGCGATATTTAGTGGAGAAATTCTCGTTAACAGGCTAATTATTAGTCTGTTAACATAATGACATCGCCTTTTACAGTCTGAAGAGAACCCTGACAAAAGCGCCGCAATCTACGTCCTTCTTACATGCTATAAACAAATCATTAACATTGTTTGTGTGCTTTTAAGACAGGACTCTCTCCTATGTTTAACTGGACTTCGACTCAGCGCAACGTGGCGTTCGCCAGCTTTGGCTCTTGGACGCTGGATGCGTTTGACTTCTTTATTCTGGTGTTTGTGCTCAGCGATATTGCGGCGAATTTTCATGTCAGCATTACCGATGTGTCACTGGCGATTATGCTGACGCTGGCCGTGCGGCCTGTGGGGGCGCTACTGTTCGGCCGTCTGGCGGAAAAGTATGGTCGCCGTCCGATTCTGATGGTCAATATCATTGCATTCACTATCTTCGAACTGCTCTCCGCCTGGTCACCTACGCTGGTGTGGTTTCTGGTGTTCCGTGTGGTTTATGGCGTGGCGATGGGCGGCGTGTGGGGCGTGGCTTCCTCGCTGGCGATGGAAACCATTCCTGACCGTTCGCGTGGGCTGATGTCCGGTGTGTTTCAGGCGGGTTATCCCTGCGGGTATTTGCTGGCATCGATCGTCTTTGGATTGTGCTACGGCCTGGTGGGCTGGCGCGGCATGTTTTTGATTGGTGCACTGCCGATTCTGCTGCTGCCGTTTATCTATTTTAAGGTGCCGGAGTCGCCGGTGTGGCTGGCTGCCCGTGAGCGTAAAGAGACGGTGGCGTTGCTGCCGGTGCTGAAAAGTCACTGGAAGCTGTGTATCTATCTGGTGTTACTGATGGCCTGCTTTAACTTTTTCAGCCACGGTACGCAGGACCTCTATCCGACCTACCTGAAAGTACAGCACGGTTTTGATCCCCACACGGTCAGCATTATTGCCATCTTCTACAACATTGCGGCGATCCTCGGTGGCATTTTATTTGGTTCACTGTCGGAGAAAATTGGCCGTAAGAAAGCCATTATGATCGCGGCCTTCCTTGCACTGCCTGTGCTGCCACTGTGGGCGTTTTCCAGCGGTTCATGGATGGTGGGTATCGGCGCATTTCTGATGCAGTTTATGGTGCAGGGCGCGTGGGGCGTGGTACCGGGTTGGCTCACCGAACTGGTGCCTGCCAGTGCACGAGCGGTGTTGCCGGGGTTTGTCTATCAACTGGGTAATCTGGTGGCGTCGGTGAATGCCACACTGCAATCGAAGATTGCCGTGGCCAACGGGAATGACTACGGGATGGCGATGGCGGTGGTGGCCGGAACGGTAGCGGTGCTGATCTGCGTGATTGTGGCGTTTGGCCGCGAAACGCGTGGGGTTAAGATTTCCAACAGCGCGTAGGGCAAGGCATGCCTGACCCTGCATGCTTACAGGGCAGGAGGCTGGCAAACATCAACCCATTTAGCATCGGTTAAGTGTGCCATGTACTCCGGCGAAATGCGTACCGCACTGTGGATAGCGCCTGCGGCGGGCAGGACTTCCTGATAGTCCCTGAGCGAGATATCGCAATACACCGTCAGCGGATTTTCCAGGCCAAACGGGCACACGCCGCCCACCGGGTGCCCGGTGAGGCTTACCACTTCATCGGTGTTCAGCATTCGGGCTTTGGCACCCAGCGCCTCTTTCAGTTTGCGGTTATCCAGCCGGGCATCACCACGGGTCACGATCAATACCACCTGGTCTTTCACTTTGAGTGACAGCGTTTTCGCAATCTGCCCGGGTTCAACCCGATGAGCGGCGGCGGCAAGGGCGACGGTGGCGGTGCTTTCTGACAGTTCAATGATGTCAATTTCGGGTGCGCGATCGGCAAAAAACTGCCGTACTGACTCCAGACTCATGCTGATCTCCTGCTGTTTAAGGCGATAAAATTGCCATATTGTCAGCGGTCTGTAAAACGGAAAAACACGTCTTCTCCCTTAGAGAATAAACTCAGATATTAATCATTAAAAAACTTAATTCGCGCTAATACCGTAATTCAATGCTGGCTGGCGTGAGTTTGTATTAAAAAAAAGGTTAAGTTTTTAAAATGAATTGGCCCTAAAAAAGGCCAGTTTCATTTTTTAAACAACATCGGCGGGCTGGTTAAGCGGTTTTTTTACCCTATCCTGATGAGAGAGAATGGTATTTCGGCCCTGATTTTTTGCCAGATATAACGCACGGTCAGCATTTGCCAGAGCATTGTCAAAGTCATCTTCAATCAGCGGGGCAATCCCGGCGCTAATGGTGACATGCGTCGCCACCCGATCATTAAAACGATGAGGAATTTCCAGATCCAGTACGTATTGGCGAATACGCTCTGCCAGCTTCATCGCAATCGATTCATTAACATTCGTCAATAATACCAGGAACTCTTCGCCACCGTAGCGTGTGACGATATCGCGTGATCGTACCGCGTCACGGATAGCCACTGAAACGCGAGCCAGCGCCTGGTCTCCCATCGCATGGCCATAGTTGTCGTTATAAGCTTTGAAATGATCAATATCCAGCAGCAGGACGTAGTGGCTGCCGGCATGATTATCGAGAATATTTTCCAGACGGTTTTTGAGTCCGCGCCGGTTATACAGCCCGGTGAGCGGGTCCAACATGCTCAGGTCACTGTAGGTCTCTTTCTCTTCATACAGCTGGCTGACAAGGCGCCGGGTAAAGTTATCGCGCCGCCGTTGCATCAGATGGTGCAGGGTAAAGCCAAACAACGGCAGGATGATGGTAAAGAGGATAACCAACGTATTCTGGCCGTGATCCAGCACCAGTACCGCCACAGACGCCGGGAGGGTGTGCAGACAGAAGGCGAACAGGTGATCGCCCAGCGCAATCGCACTGATAAAGAATACGCTGACCAGAGCGATCAGCAGATAGCTGCCATCAAAATAAAAGCTCTGGTGATACTTCAATACGATTTGCCATGCCCATAGTAATCCTGTCAGCAGTGCGGCAATATTTAATAGCGGAAATTGACCTAAAGGTTTTAAAACCATCCATATTAACAACGTAATGCTCAATATTATGATGGCTGCCGTTGGTACAGTAACCATGGATGTGGCAATGCTATTAACATTAAACAGACAAAAGATGGCGGTAGCTGTGTTTAAAAAAAGAAATAGCATCAGCGATAGCCGATGCTTGCTGTGAAGCAATTCATCGTAGCTTTGTAATTTCATTATAGTTACTCGTGACTGCCCTGAAATATCAAAGTGCTGGCACGCAGACTCGACTGATATCTCGTAATTGGAATAGTTTAGAGCCGTTATTATTAGATTTTTCTGAATGGTGATCGTTGCCAATTTACCACTTAAACCTGGGGCTGTCATCCGCAGGGACAAAGTTTCAACAATGTTGCTGCAAAGTGATAAAAACTATCATATGCTATTGGTAATCATTATCATTTGAGATTGTGTGGGGTTAGCGGGATGATCGGTAAAAGACTGGACAGTGGGTGGGGTGTACTGATTCCTTGCGCCATGATGCCGCTGGTGGCGTTAATGGAGTTGTCATTCAGTGAGTGGCGTGTGCTGATGGTCGTGGCGTTTTTGGCAACCGTGGTGATGCTGTTTCACAAGCGTCTGCGCCACTATATGTTGCTGCCTTCCTGCATCGCACTGGCTGGCGGTCTGGCGGCGATTTCAGTGAATTTTACGACGATCTGAACAAGAGAAATAACCCGGGCTGATAAACGGATAGCCGGGAGCGTTTTAGCGTCAGAAGTACGGTATGGATAAAGAGAATAAGGGGAGTAATGAAATTAGAAAGGTATCGTGGGAGTCACTGCAGAGGGATTCAACATGGTGCGAAGAGAGGGACTTGAACCCTCACGTCCGTTAAGACACTAACACCTGAAGCTAGCGCGTCTACCAATTCCGCCACCTTCGCGTCCTGTTGAACTCTTTATTCATATCACCGCATTTGGTGCGAAGAGAGGGACTTGAACCCTCACGTCCGTTAGGACACTAACACCTGAAGCTAGCGCGTCTACCAATTCCGCCACCTTCGCGCAGATGCTGCGTAATATGAACAACGTGGTTTTTGGTGCGAAGAGAGGGACTTGAACCCTCACGTCCGTTAAGACACTAACACCTGAAGCTAGCGCGTCTACCAATTCCGCCACCTTCGCATACCCGCAACATAACAACGTTATATCGCAACCACGGAGGCGCATTCTAGAGATTTTATGAAGTACGTCAACAGTTATTTCTTATTGTTGAAACAATCGCCTGGAAAACCAACGCAAGCGGCTCAGGCGGCCCTGACCCCTACGGATTTTGAGTTGAAATCCCAGGGGCGAGGCAAGCCTCGCCCGGTGTCATCATTCGACACGTTACAGAGGGTTATTTCTTCGGTGGACGGCCTTTCACGGCACGGTAAACCTTGAAGCGTCCGTTCTGCAACAGCACTTCATGGCTGCCAAAGGTTTCGTCCAGCACCTGCGGGTAAGGCAGGAAGGCGTTCGCCACGATCCTAAGCTCACCGCCGGTGTTAAGGTGAGTGATGGCCCCCCGGATCAGCGTCTGTGCAGCATCCAGACTGGTCTGCACGCCGTCATGGAACGGTGGGTTGGAGAGGATCATGTCAAAGCGGCCCGGGATGTCGGAGTAGACATTACTGGCGAACACTTCCCCTTCCAACTGGTTCGCCGCCAGCGTGGCTTTACTGGCTTCAATCGCCGCCGCATTCACATCGGTCAATGTCAGGCGCACTTTCGGCGAGTGACTGGCCAGCAGGGCAGCAATCACCCCCGCGCCACAGCCCATATCCAGCACTTTGCCTTTGGTGTGCGGCTTGAGGGTGGAGAGCAGCAGCTGGCTGCCAATATCCAGTGCATCGCGGCTGAACACGCCAGGCAACGTTTTAATCGTGAGATCGCCGAGCGGGTATTCATCCCAGAAACTGTCAACGTCGAAGGCCGGTTGCTTGTCCAGGCGGCCATGATAGAGACCACAGCGGCGGGCGCTGTCGATCTTAGTGACCGTTGCCCAGCCTTCCAGCATCTGCTCCGCACTGCGAACGCCGCTGCGGTTTTCGCCGATAACGAAAATATCGCAGCCCACGGGCAGCAGTGACAGCAGATTCTGTAACTGGAACTGTGCTTCTGGTTTGTTCTTTGGCCAGTAATAGACCAGAGTGTCGCAGTCGGCGACCACCTCAGCGGTGGCAACCAGGCCATAATGGGCGCTTTCCCCAAGGGCACGGCTGAGGATCTGCCAGTGATGGTATTGCTGGGTATGTACCCGGCTCAGTGCCGTTTCCAACTGGGCGGGCAGGTCATCCTGCAGGTCACCAGCAAACAGCACGCGGCGTTCAGTAAACTCATCACTATGGCGCAGTATCACTTCACTGGCCGGGGTAAATGCGGACATCGATGGCTCCTTATAAATCAGAGCGGCGATTATAGTCGTTTGTTGGCGCAGTTTAGACGAATTTGCTAGCATGGCGACGCAATCAGGCGACCAGACAGGAAAAAAAGATGTCTTCCAGACGTGACTGGTTATTACAGCAAATGGGCATAACGCAGTATACGCTGCGGCGTCCGCGTGCCTTGCAGGGGGAAATTGCGGTGACCTTGCCCGCAGAAATTCGCCTGGTGATTGTGGCAGAAACGCCCCCGGTGCTGAACGATCCGTTAGTGATGGACGTTCTGCGCGCACTGAACCTGCATGAGCCGCAGGTGCAGATATTTACCCCTGACCAACTTATGATGCTGCCGGATGACGCCCGGTGTGCCAGCTGGTGTTTAGGGCTCGATGCTCCGGTGCCACTGGCCGGAACCCAACTGGCTTCGCCTTTGCTGGCGGAGCTTTATCACAATGCCGACGCCAAACGGGCGCTCTGGCTGCAGATTTGCCAACATGAATCAGATTTCTTTACTCACCCCGAACGATCTTGAACAGGCGTTTGCCATTGAGCAACGCAGCCACGCTTTTCCCTGGTCAGAAAAAACCTTCTCCAGCAATCAGGGCGAACGTTACCTGAACTTCCGCCTGGAGGTGGACGGCGTGCTGGCCGCCTTTGCCATTACGCAGGTCGTGCTGGATGAAGCTACGCTGTTTAACCTGGCCGTTGATCCGGCGTTTCAGCGCCGCGGCCTCGGGCGCCAGCTATTACAGCATCTGATTAGCGAGCTGGAACAGCGCGGCGTGCTAACGCTGTGGCTGGAGGTGCGCGCGTCTAACACGGCGGCTATCGCGCTTTATGAGCAGCTGGATTTCAATGAAGTCTCGATACGCCGCAACTATTATCCGACGATAGACGGTAAAGAAGACGCGATCATGATGGCTTTAACTATTTAACAGGGAACCTCACTGATGCTAAAAGACTGGGACTGGATTTTATTCGACGCTGACGACACGTTATTCCACTTCGATGCGTTTGCCGGTTTGCAGCGTCTGTTTCAGCAGTATGACGTGCAGTTTAGTCGTGCCGATTACGATGATTATCAGGCGATTAATAAGCCGCTGTGGGTGGATTATCAGAACGGGGCGATCAGCGCCTTGCAGTTACAGCATCAGCGTTTTGAGAGCTGGGCCGCGAAGCTGGATGTCACCGCTCAGGACCTGAACAGTGGCTTTTTGAGCGCAATGGCTGAGATTTGCACGCCGCTGGTCGGTGCCGTCGACCTGCTGAATGCGCTGAAGGGCAGGGTGAAAATGGGCATCATCACCAACGGCTTTACGGCCCTTCAACAGGCGCGTCTGGAACGTACCGGCTTCCTGGGCGTGTTTGATCTGCTGGTGATTTCTGAGCAGGTGGGCTATGCCAAGCCGCATCCGGCGATCTTTGATTATTCGCTGACCCGCATGGGCAATCCTGCGCGTGAGCGGGTGTTGATGGTCGGGGATAACCCGGATTCAGATATTCTGGGGGGGATTAATGCGGGTCTGGCCACCTGCTGGCTGAATGCCGAAGGTCGGGCGCAGCCGGAAGGGATCAACTCGACCTGGCAGGTCACATCGCTGAAAGAACTCCAGGATAAATTAGTGTAACGGGCGGACCGAAAAAGAAGGTCCGCCCCTTCACCTTGCCCGGTCAGGTGTTTTACACCCCCAGTTTGTCGAAATCTGATGCGTCGTGACGTTCAGGCAACTGCTCTTCCGGCGCGCCCCATGTCCGGTTGACGATGCGGCCACGTTTGACGGCCGGGCGCTGTGCGACTTCTTCGGTCCAGCGCACCAGATTTTTGTAAGAGGCGGCATCAATAAACTCTGCGGCTTCATACATCAATCCCTGTACCAGTGCGCCATACCACGGCCAGATCGCGATATCGGCAATGCTGTATTCGTTTCCGGCAATGTAGCGATGCTCTGCCAGTTGCTTATCCAGCAGGTCGAGCTGACGCTTGGCCTCCATCGTGAAGCGGTCAATGGCGTATTCAATTTTGACCGGGGCATAGTGATAGAAATGCCCGAAGCCGCCACCAAGATAAGGCGCCGCGCCCTGTAGCCAGAATAACCAGTTCAGCACTTCAGTTCGTGCCGCCGCATCCTTGGGCAGGAAATGCCCGAATTTCTCCGCCAGATACAGCAGGATCGCGCCAGATTCAAACACGCGAGTGCCCGGAACCGTGGTGGTGTCGAGCAGCGCCGGGATTTTCGAATTCGGGTTAACCGCCACAAAACCGGACGTGAACTGCTCACTTTCACCAATGCGGATCAGATGCGCGTCATACTCCGCGCCCTGCACGTTCAGCGCCAGCAACTCTTCCAGCAGAATGGTCACTTTCTGGCCGTTTGGTGTGCCCATAGAGTAGAGCTGCAACGGGTGTTTCCCGACGGGCAGGCTGGCTTCAGAACGTGCACCTGCGGTTGGGCGGTTAATGCTGCCCCAGGTGCCACCCAGACCTTTATTCTCGCTCCAGACTTTGGCTGGTTGATAGTCGTTGTTACTCATAGCAGTAATGGTCCTTTCTTAGGGGAACGGGATCGCGATGGTCTGAAAGTATGGACCATGCCGATAAATACAGTTCACATATAGCATTCTCTGCAACCCCAGGTTTATCCTCAATGAGCACTGTTGATCAAAAGGAGAGGAAAAATGGCGGCATCTGACAACGCGTATCTTGAGCAGGAGGGGCTGATAACAACCCAGGATGGACGGCGCTGCTGCGCCTGGCAGGCGACAATGCCTGACTATCATGATCGCGAATGGGGCAGACCTGTAGTGAGCGATCGCCTGCTGTTTGAAAAAGTCTGCCTGGAAAGTTTTCACTCTGGCATGTCGTGGCAGATGATTTATAACAAGCGCGAAAACTTTCGCCGTGCGTTCGACGGTTTCGATTTCTCTCTCGTGGCGCAGTATGACGAGCAGGATGTAACGCGACTGATGGCAGATAAAAGCATTGTCAGAAACCGCGCCAAGATCCTCTCCGCGATTAACAACGCCCGCTGTGCGCAGAAACTGGTAGCAGAAGCCGGGTCACTGGCCGCCTGGTTCTGGCAGTTTGAACCGACAGCAGCCGACCGCCCAAAGCGCATTGACCTGCATTACTGGCAAACGCAAAACACCTCACCGGAAGCGACAGCGATGTCGAAGGCACTGAAAAAACGGGGCTGGACGTGGGTGGGGCCAGTGACCACTTACTCGCTAATGCAGGCGCTGGGGCTGGTGAACGATCACCTTGAGGGCTGCTGCTGCCGGGCCGAGTGCGACGCTGAACGGGCGGCATTGCACAGGCCGTGCTGAAGGGCAGTAAGCCTGCGCGCACGCTTTCGGTTGAATAAGCGCCGGTCAGTCATTGTGTCTGACGCCGGGATAGGCGAAAATGCCGACCATTATTGATTAATCGGCTGTGAAAACCGTCGCACGCGCTCTGCCGTGCACTGGCACAGCGCCAAACCAGAAGAAGCTTCATGTCAAATGCACCGTTTATGCAAGAGGTGGCTCGTCGCCGCACTTTTGCCATCATTTCTCACCCGGATGCCGGTAAAACCACCATCACTGAAAAAGTGCTGCTGTTCGGACAGGCTATTCAGACCGCCGGTACGGTAAAAGGCCGTGGCTCTAACCAGCATGCAAAATCTGACTGGATGGAGATGGAAAAACAGCGTGGGATCTCGATCACCACCTCGGTGATGCAGTTCCCTTATCGCGGTAGCCTGGTCAACCTGCTGGACACCCCAGGGCACGAAGACTTCTCCGAAGATACCTACCGTACGCTGACGGCGGTTGACTGCTGTCTGATGGTGATTGACACCGCAAAAGGCGTTGAAGATCGTACCCGTAAGCTGATGGAAGTCACCCGTCTGCGTGATACGCCGATCCTGACGTTTATGAACAAACTTGACCGTGACATCCGCGACCCGATGGAAGTGATGGACGAAGTTGAGAGCGAGCTGAAAATCGCCTGTGCGCCAATCACCTGGCCTATCGGTTGTGGCAAACTGTTTAAGGGCGTTTACCACCTGTACAAAGATGAAATCTACCTTTATCAGAGCGGTAAGGGCCATACCATTCAGGAAGTGCGCATCGTCAAAGGGCTGGATAATCCGGAGCTGGACGCGGCGATTGGTGAAGATCTGGCGGCACAGCTGCGTGATGAGCTGGAGCTGGTGCAGGGGGCTTCGCATGAGTTCGACCGCGATGCTTTCCTGGCAGGTAAACTAAGCCCGGTATTCTTTGGTACGGCGCTGGGTAACTTCGGCGTTGACCATATGTTGGACGGGCTGGTGGAGTGGGCACCCTCACCGATGCCGCGTGACACTGACGTGCGTACCGTCAGCGCCACGGACGAGAAATTTACCGGCTTCGTGTTTAAGATCCAGGCCAATATGGACCCGAAACACCGTGACCGCGTGGCCTTTATGCGCGTGGTGTCCGGTAAATATGAAAAAGGCATGAAACTGCGTCAGGTCCGTACCGGGAAAGATGTGGTGATCGCCGATGCGCTGACGTTTATGGCGGGTGACCGTTCGCACGTTGAAGAAGCGTATCCAGGCGATATTATCGGCCTGCATAACCACGGTACCATCCAGATTGGCGACACCTTTACCCAGGGCGAGAACATGAAGTTCACCGGTATTCCGAACTTTGCCCCGGAACTGTTCCGTCGTATTCGTCTGCGCGACCCGCTGAAGCAGAAACAGCTGCTGAAAGGGCTGGTACAGCTGTCAGAAGAGGGGGCAGTGCAGGTGTTCCGCCCGGTGCACAACAACGATCTGATCGTTGGCGCTGTCGGGGTGTTGCAGTTCGATGTGGTCGTTGCGCGTCTGAAAAGCGAATACAATGTGGAAGCGATCTACGAAGCGATCAACGTCTCTACCGCCCGCTGGGTGGAGTGCATTGACGCGAAGAAGTTTGATGAATTCCAGCGTAAAAATGAGGTTAACCTGGCGCTTGATGGCGGTGACAACCTCACTTACATCGCACCGACCATGGTGAACCTGAATATCACCCAGGAGCGTTATCCTGACGTGGTGTTCCGCAAAACCCGCGAGCATTAATCCCGCAGAGGGGCGGACCTTGTTTCCCGGTCCGCCCTGAATAATAGTTACAGACTCCTCCTAAAACCCCTCTTTTTTGCTTCTTTATCCATCAAATCAACCACCATTCCCGGTGAAATCCTCATTACCGACTATATTCATGTCTACAGGACGAAAAATATGCGGCGCGATGGCTGCAACGTTCGATGGCAAAAGCAGCACGAATTGCCGACAACTACAGTCACGCCGTTTGTGACTGAAAAGCTCACCGTTGTGAGTGGTAAAAGACAAAAGGAACGAATCGATGATGAAGACTAAGATGACAAAAACCCTGATGGCGTTAGTGGTAGGTTCTGCTCTGGTAAGCGGTTCTGCTCTGGCAGAAGGCACCTTGATGAACAAAACAGAGTCTACGGCGGATAGCGCGGGTTCGAAAATCGATAGCTCTATGAAAAAAGTCGGTGGCTACATGGATGACAGTGGCGTTACCGCTAAGGTAAAAGCCGCATTGGTAGATAACGATGCGATCAAAAGCACCGATATCTCCGTTGAAACACACAGTGGTGTGGTGACACTTAACGGTTTCGTGACCTCGCAGGAGCAGGCTGAACTGGCCGTTGCCGCTGCGAAGAAAGTGGAAGGTGTGAAATCCGTTAGTGACAAACTGCACGTAAAAGACGGCACAAAACAGACAGTTAGCGGCTATGCCGGTGATGCAGCAACGACCAGCGAAATTAAAGCTAAACTGTTAGCTGATGACATCGTTCCTTCGCGCAATGTGAAAGTGGAAACCACCAATGGTGTGGTACAGCTTTCCGGTACGGTGAAAACACAGGCGCAGTCTGAACGCGCTGAAGGCATTGCCAAAGCGATTGAAGGCGTTAAGAGCGTTAAAAACGATTTGACCGTCAAATCGTTATAAACCAGCGGCCCTGGTTTACCGGGGCCGCCAGTTGATTCATCTGCACAGAACAAACATTCCCCCTGCCTGGCAGGAGAGGTGAATGATAAAAAATAGTTAGACTTCACTACTGGTAAGGAGAGACATATGTTTCGATGGGGTATTATTTTTCTGATCATTGCGCTGATTGCCGCAGTCCTGGGCTTCGGTAATTTAGTGGGTGCGGCTACAGGCGCAGCTAAGATTGTGTTTTTCGTCGGTATTATTATTTTCCTTGTCAGCCTGTTTACCGGGCGTAAAAAACTCTAGTCCCTGGCCTGAGTCGCTGAATAAGCAATAAGCGCCTCACGCACCTGACCAAGAACAGGTATCCTCTTTCTCTTTACCTCGAGAGGATACCTGGCTTGGGCACACGCATTCCGATAACCCTTGGCAATATTGAGCCACTGGCGTTAACCCCCTTCCGGCCAGGTAAACTTGCCCTGGTATGCGAAGGCGGTGGGCAGCGCGGTATTTTCACCGCCGGTGTCCTTGACGCTTTCCAGCACGCTCGCTTCAACCCCTTTGATCTGATGCTCGGCACCTCTGCCGGGGCGCAAAATTTGTCTGCCTTTGTCTGCGCTCAGCCGGGATACGCTCGCCGCGTCATCACCCGTTACACCACCCGTAAACAGTTTTTCGATCCGCTGCGCTTTGTGCGTGGGGGGCATTTGATCGATCTCGACTGGCTGATCGATATCACTCGCCAGGAATTTCCACTGGCCGTTGATGCCGGAGAGAAGCTGTTCTCCAGCGGGCGGGAATTCTATATGTGCGCCTGTCGAAGCGACGACTATACGCCGGATTATTTTTCACCGACCGCCGATACCTGGCATGACATTATCAAGGCTTCCAGCGCCATTCCGGGTTTTTACCGGCCGGGTGTTGATCTCTCCGGCGTCAGCTATCTTGATGGCGGCATCCGCGATGCCATCCCGGTGCGCGAAGCCGCACGGCGCGGGGCGGAAACCATTGTGGTGATCCGCACGGTGCCCTCGCAGATGACCTATACTCCTTTGTGGTTGAAACGCGTTGAACGCTGGCTGAGTGAGGGCGCACTGCAACCACTGATCAACATTTTGCAGGTGCATGAAGAGAGCTATCGCGAGATCCAGCGCTTTATCGACAACCCGCCGGACTCACTGCGCATTATTGAAATCTACCCACCGCGCCCGCTGGCCAGCAACGCGCTCGGCAGTCGGATTGCTGCGCTCAACCAGGATTATCACCTTGGCCGCCGCTGTGGACGTTATTTTCTTGCCACGCTCGGTCAGTGGCTAAACGACGGCAACCGTCTTACCCGGCGCCCGGTGGTACCATTGCTGCCCG
The DNA here is from genome assembly GCF_037479175.1 of Erwinia sp. MYb375. Lineage (NCBI taxonomy): Bacteria > Pseudomonadati > Pseudomonadota > Gammaproteobacteria > Enterobacterales > Erwiniaceae > Erwinia > Erwinia sp. MYb375. Next base: position 114,392 of record NZ_JBBGZS010000022.1, read on the forward strand.
TAGCCAATGAACCGCAGCATCAGGGGATTATTCTCGCTCCGGTGCCGGGCAATGATGAAGATTTTGATAAAGGATCGCTGGCATGACGCTGCGCTTTGTAGACACTCACTGCCATTTTGATTTTCCGCCGTTCGTTGGCGATGAAGCGGCCAGCCTGCAGCAGGCCGCTGCCGCAGGCGTGGAGCGAATGATTGCTGTTGGCGTCTCCGCTGAGCGCTTTGACGGAGTGATTGCGCTGGCAGAGCGTCATGATGCGGTTTATGCCGCGCTTGGCGTGCATCCGATGGCGATTGCCGAACATCGGTCTGAAGATCTGCAGGCGCTGGAGCAGCATCTGCAACGGCGCCACCCTAAGCTGGTGGCGATCGGGGAAATTGGCCTCGATCTCTACATCGACAATCCACAGTTCGAACGACAGCAGGCGCTGCTGGATGCGCAGCTAAGGCTGGCGCGTGATTACGACCTGCCGGTGATCCTGCATTCACGTCGCACTCATGACAAGCTGGCGATGCATCTGCGCCGTATCAACCTGCCGCGTTGCGGTGTGGTACATGGTTTTGCCGGCAGCGAACAGCAGGCGCTGGCCTTTATCCGTGCGGGCTACGCAATTGGCGTGGGCGGTACCATCACCTATGAACGCGCCAGTAAAACCCGGCAGACACTTTCCCGGCTGCCGCTGACCTCGCTGCTGCTGGAAACGGATGCACCCGACATGCCCTTACAGGGATTTCAGGGGCAGCCCAACCGCCCGGAGCGGGTCAGGGATGTCTGGGAAACGTTGTGTGCCCTCAGACCCGAATCCCCGCAACATATTGCTGATACTCTGCGAGAAAACACCCGTACGCTATTTGGCGTGTGAGCTGACGATACTTTTATCCTGCCACATAACGAAAAACAGAATGTTATAATTATAACATTTCCTTATGATGTCGCTGAGCGCCGTCACTTGCCTCCATGGCGCCTATTGGTGTGATGGGCTTCAATTTTCTTACAGAAATGATGAAACAAGAATCCTTTTATTGTGAAATTACCCACAAAATAGTTTCATGCTGACTGTTATAATTTTAACATTACAGGGCGTTGCGGGTTGAGAATATGTCGACCCCGCCCTCATAAAACCTGTCTGGAGAGAATGATGTCCGATGTGAAAACTCAGGCGCTGCGTGCGCTGCAACTGATGGATTTGACCACCCTGAATGATGACGATACCGACGCTAAAGTGATCGCGTTATGTCATCAGGCTAAATCTCCGGGTGGTAACACGGCAGCCATCTGTATCTACCCGCGTTTTATTCCGATTGCCCGCAAGACATTGCGTGAGCAGGGGACCCCAGATATTCGCATCGCGACGGTGACCAACTTCCCGCACGGCAACGATGATATTGATATTGCGCTGGCGGAAACCCGTGCAGCGATCGCCTACGGTGCGGATGAAGTGGATGTGGTATTCCCGTACCGCGCACTGATTGCGGGTAACGAAACGGTCGGCTTTGAACTGGTAAAAGCCTGTAAAAAGGCGTGTTCAGACGCCAACGTGCTGTTAAAAGTGATTATTGAAACGGGTGAGCTGAAAGAGGAAGCACTGATCCGTAAAGCTTCCGAAATTGCCATCGATGCGGGCGCTGACTTTATCAAAACCTCAACGGGGAAAGTGCCGGTTAACGCCACCCCTGCTGTGGCGGAAATCATGATGCGTGTGATTGCCGAAAAAGGGGTCAAGCAGCAGGTCGGCTTTAAGCCTGCCGGTGGCGTGCGCACCGCCGATGATGCTGCACTGTATCTGAAACTGGCAGATGACATTCTGGGCAGCGACTGGGCCGATGCCCGTCATTTCCGTTTTGGTGCTTCCAGTCTGCTGGCCAGCCTGTTAAATGCGGCGGGCTTCTCAGGCGCAACCAGCGACAGCAAATACTAACGGCTGTCGGGTCAGGTCTGCCTGGCCGCTGTGACGGCGGGTATCACCATCCTGTTTACCCGTAGGGGTAGGGCATGCCCTACCCGTTGAACCATTTTCGCTATTAATACCGGGGGTTACCGTGTTTCTGCCACAAGAAATTATTCGAAAAAAACGTGATGGACAGGCGCTAAGTGAAGAAGAGATCCGTTTCTTTATCAATGGTGTGCGTGATAACACGGTCTCTGAAGGGCAGATTGCTGCGCTGGCAATGACGATCTACTTCCACGATATGTCGCTGCCTGAGCGCGTGGCGTTAACCATGGCAATGCGTGACTCCGGTTCGGTACTCAACTGGAAAGCGCTTAATCTCAATGGCCCGGTGGTGGATAAACACTCCACGGGGGGCGTTGGCGATGTGACCTCCCTGATGCTGGGGCCAATGGTCGCGGCCTGTGGCGGCTATGTGCCGATGATCTCTGGCCGTGGCCTCGGTCATACCGGCGGCACGCTGGATAAGCTTGAGGCGATCCCTGGATTTGATATTTTCCCGCAGGACGATCGTTTCCGTCAGATCATTAAAGACGTGGGTGTGGCGATCATTGGCCAGACCAACTCACTGGCACCGGCAGATAAACGTTTCTATGCCACACGTGATATTACCGCCACAGTTGACTCGATCCCGCTGATTACGGCGTCGATCCTCGCCAAAAAACTGGCAGAAGGCCTGGATGCGCTGGTGATGGACGTGAAAGTGGGTTCAGGTGCGTTTATGCCGACGTTTGAAAAATCAGAGGCGCTGGCGCAGGCGATTGTTGGCGTGGCGAACGGCGCGGGATGCAAGACCACCGCGTTGCTGACGGACATGAATCAGGTGCTGGCATCCAGTGCAGGAAATGCGCTGGAAGTGCGCGAAGCGGTGCAGTTCCTGACCGGTGAATACCGCAATCCGCGACTGCTGGAAGTGACGATGGCGCTGTGCAGCGAGATGCTGCTCTCCGGTGGCCTGGCAACCTCGGCAGATGACGCGCGCAGCAAGCTTCAGGCCGTGCTGGACAATGGCCGTGCGGCTGAAATATTTGCCCGCATGGTGGCCGCACAGAAAGGACCGACAGACTTTATTGAACGGATGGACAGTTATTTACCTGCACCGATGCTGAGCAAAGCGGTATTTGCCGACAGGCCTGGCATCGTTAATGCCATGGACACCCGTGCACTTGGCATGGCGGTCGTCTCCCTGGGCGGCGGCCGTCGTCGTGCCAGCGACAGCATTGATTACAGCGTAGGTTTCAGCGAGATGGCGCAACTGGGTGATGCGGTGGACGGTCAGCGTCCGCTGGCCGTGATCCACGCGTCTGATGAAGCCAGCTGGCAGGAAGCGGCCAGCGCGGTAAAACGCGCCGTTGCCGTTGGGGAGGCCGCACCCGCCTCAACGCCAGTTATTTATCGCAGAATATCCTGAGAAGGAGTATTCTGTTCTGATCGCATTTTTTTAACGCTCATCGCGACAATCGCGCAGGAGATCAGGATGAAACGTGCATTTATCATGGTGCTTGATTCCTTTGGGATCGGGTACAGCAAAGACGCCGACAAGTTTGGCGATAAAGGCTCGGATACCCTCGGACATATTGCCGAGGCGTGCTTCAAGGGTGAAGCAGACAAAGGGCGTAAAGGCCCACTCCATCTGCCCAACCTCACGGCACTGGGTTTAGGTAAAGCGGCGGAAGCCTCCAGCGGTAAATTCCCGCTGGGGCTGGATAAAGACGCCGAGATTATTGGCGCTTACGCATACGCCAGCGAGCTCTCCTCCGGGAAAGACACGCCGTCGGGTCACTGGGAAATCGCCGGTGTGCCCGTGCTGTTTGACTGGGGTTACTTCAGCGATCTGGAAAATAGCTTCCCGCAGGCGCTGCTCGATCTGCTGGTGGAAAAAGCCAATTTGCCGGGTTACCTCGGCAACTGCCACTCTTCCGGCACGGTGATCCTCGACCAGCTGGGCGAAGAACATATGAAAACCGGCAAGCCGATTTTCTATACCTCTGCCGACTCGGTGTTCCAGATTGCCTGCCACGAAGAGACCTTCGGCCTTGATCGCCTCTACGAACTTTGTGAGATTGCCCGTGAAGCGCTCACAGAAGGCGGTTACAATATTGGCCGCGTGATTGCGCGTCCGTTTATTGGCGACAAAGCAGGCAACTTCGAACGTACCGGGAACCGTCACGACCTGGCGGTAGAGCCGCCTGCGCCAACCGTCCTGAAAAAGCTGGTTGACGAGCAGGGCGGTGAAGTGATTTCAGTGGGTAAAATTGCGGATATCTATGCGCACGTCGGCATCACCAAAAAGGTGAAGGCGACCGGCCTGGATGCGCTGTTTGATGCCACTGTCGCTGAAATGATAACAGCGCCGGACAACAGTATTGTGTTCACTAACTTTGTTGATTTTGACTCAACCTGGGGACACCGCCGCGATATTCCTGGCTATGCCGGTGGGCTGGAGCTGTTCGACCGCCGTTTGCCGGAGCTGATGGCGCAGGTGAAAGAAGGCGATATCCTGATCCTCACCGCCGACCACGGCTGTGACCCAAGCTGGGCGGGCACCGAACACACCCGCGAGCATATTCCTGTGCTGATTTACGGGCCGGGCGTGAAGCCGGGTGATTACGGTTATCGCGATACCTTCGCCGATATCGGTCAGACAGTCGCTCACTATTTTGGTCTTTCACCCATGGAATACGGCAAGCCGTTATTCTAAAGGTTGAAGTAACACTCTATTTTTTGAGATAAGGATGAAACATGGCTACGCCACATATTAACGCTGAGATGGGTGATTTCGCTGACGTTGTGCTGATGCCGGGCGACCCGCTGCGTGCAAAGCACATTGCTGAGACCTTCCTGCAGAACGCCGTGGAAGTGAACAACGTGCGCGGTATGCTGGGCTACACCGGGACGTACAAAGGCCGTAAGATCTCTGTGATGGGACACGGCATGGGCATCCCGTCTTGCTCTATCTATGCGAAAGAGCTGATCACCGAGTTCGGCGTGAAGAAAATCATCCGTGTGGGTTCCTGCGGTGCGGTACGTGCCGATGTGAAACTGCGTGACGTGGTCATTGGTATGGGTGCCTGCACCGATTCCAAAGTGAACCGCATGCGTTTTAAAGACCACGATTTCTCAGCGATTGCTGATTTTGACATGGTCCGTAACGCGGTTGATGCAGCGAAAGCACTGGGTGTGAAAGCGCGTGTGGGCAACATCTTCTCTGCTGACCTGTTCTATACGCCAGATCCACAGATGTTCGACGTGATGGAAAAGTACGGCATTCTGGGTGTGGAAATGGAAGCTGCCGGTATCTACGGCGTGGCTGCAGAGTTTGGCGCCAAAGCGCTGACCATCTGCACCGTATCTGACCATATCCGTACCCATGAGCAGACCACTGCAGCCGAGCGTCAGACCACCTTCAGTGAGATGATTGAAATCGCGCTGGAGTCTGTGTTGCTGGGCGATAAAGAGTAATTTCTCCCGCGAGGCTGGCATTCAGCCAGCCTCCGTTTTCCCCATTCATTTCCACGGTTTCTCACTGCGGTTTCTCTGCGGCGGCAGAGGAAGGCTGAGTGTCACCGGGACTCACCGTATCCTCTTCATTCTCATCATCCTCTTTCACCGGATTGTTTGCGGTGAGCAGGAACGGCGACTGCTGCCAGCGGGTACGACGAGCGCGCAGCAAGGTACGGGAGAGAATAATGCCGATAGCCAGCGCCAGAATCATCATTAAGCGCAGTATATTGGTGGTGTTATCCACCTGCTTGGCTTCGGTGACCAGTACGTGGGTATCCAGCGTGACGCGCAGAAATCCGCGCGGGCCGTCTTTACTCGCCAGCGGCTGGACAATCTGATGGTTAAAGTAACTACCGGCGCGCTGACCATCCAGTGCCAGGCGGTCACGTACGTTAATGTTTTCACCGCTGTGCGCGATCAAACTTCCCTCGCTGTCATACAGCGAAGCATCAAGAATGCGGCTTTCATGGGTCATCTGGTCAAGCGAATCGATAATTTTTTGATGATTATCATCCGGATTATCCATCAGCGGCGTCAGCGTCCAGGCGACCTGGCGCGTCAGCGTATGGGCCAGCTCTTCAACCTGTTCAGAACGCGCCATCTGGTGTCCCAGACTGAACCAGGAGGCGCCCTGCATCAGCACGACCAGGAGTGTCAGGCAAATCAGGACGATCACCGTACGGTGAAGACGAAACTTCAGTTTGGCTTTTGCCATCTCAACCCTTCAATCCTGGTGAAAGAACCGCTTTCCGGTCATTAGCTTTATGTTGCCAGAAGGCGGGCTTACAGGGTAGCCTCTTGCGTGGTTTTAATGCTCTGCCTATGTTGAGCAACAATAGTGATAATTAAGTCCTTACAGGAGCTGTGATGCCAAATAGCCTCACCTGGTGCGACCTGCCTGCCGAAGTCTCTCTCTGGCCGGGGTTACCTCTATCTTTGAGCGGTGATGAAGTGATGCCGTTGGATTACCGTGCTGGCCGTACCGGCTGGTTGCTGTATGGGCGCCAACTCGATAAGGCCCGACTGACAGAATATCAGCGCCAGTTAGGTGCAGCGATGGTGATCGTCAGTGCCTGGGTGGTGGAAGATTATCAGGTGGTACGTCTGGCAGGTTCCCTGACGCCGCGTGCGATGAAGCTGGCCCACGAGGCAGGCATGGATGTTGCTCCGTTAGGGCGCATTCCCCACCTGAAAACGCCAGGCCTGCTGGTGATGGATATGGACTCCACGGCGATTGAAATCGAATGCATCGACGAGATCGCCAAACTGGCGGGCAGCGGCGAGCAGGTGGCGGAAGTCACCGAGCGTGCGATGCGCGGTGAACTGGACTTCGCAGCCAGCCTGCGCCAGCGCGTGGCCACGTTGAAGGATGCCGATGCCAATATTCTGAAAACCGTACGTGACCAGTTACCGCTGATGCCGGGCCTGACCTCACTGGTCGCTAAGCTGCAGGCGCTGGGCTGGCATGTGGCGATTGCGTCCGGGGGGTTCACCTACTTTGCTGAATACCTGCGCGATACGCTGCACCTGTCGGCGATTGCCGCCAACGTGCTGGAAATCCGCGATGGCAAGCTGACCGGAGAAGTGCTGGGCGATATCGTCGATGCACAATACAAGGCGGATACGTTGCATAAGCTGGCTGCCCGGTTTGATATTGCCCCGGAGCAGACGGTGGCCGTCGGCGATGGTGCCAATGATCTGCCGATGATCAAAGCCTCGGCGCTGGGCATCGCTTATCATGCCAAACCGAAAGTGAACGAGCAGACCGAAGTGATTATTCGTCATGCTGACCTGATGGGCGTCTTCTGTATTCTCAGCGGCAGCCTGATCCACGAAGAGCGTTAAGGGGTAGATTTGGCCAAAGCGGTAAAGCGCGCCTTTGTCTGTAACGAGTGCGGCGCAGATTATCCTCGCTGGCAGGGCCAATGTAGCGCCTGCCATGCATGGAATACGATTACGGAGGTGCGTCTGGCGGCGTCGCCTGTTGTTGCGCGCAATGAGCGCCTGACGGGTTACGCTGGCAGCGCCGGGCCAAGCCGCGTGCAGAAGCTGTCAGATATCAGCCTCGATGAACTCCCGCGTTTTTCCACCGGTTTTAAAGAGTTTGACCGTGTGCTGGGCGGGGGTGTGGTCCCGGGCAGTGCGATTCTGATCGGGGGCAACCCCGGGGCGGGGAAAAGTACCCTGCTGCTGCAAACGCTGTGTAAGCTGTCAGAAGGGATGAAAACCCTGTATGTCACCGGCGAGGAGTCGCTGCAACAGGTCGCGATGCGTGCCCATCGTCTGGGATTACCCACTGAAAATCTGAATATGCTGTCGGAAACCAGCATCGAGCAGATCTGCCTGATCGCCGAGCAGGAGCAGCCGAAACTGATGGTGATCGACTCGATACAGGTGATGCATATGGCCGATATCCAGTCCTCTCCTGGTAGCGTCGCGCAGGTGCGTGAAACCGCGGCCTATCTGACTCGTTTTGCCAAAACCAAAGGTGTCGCCATCGTAATGGTGGGCCACGTGACGAAAGACGGCTCGCTGGCGGGCCCGAAGGTGCTGGAACACTGTATTGACTGTTCGGTGCTTTTGGATGGCGATGCGGACTCGCGTTTCCGCACCCTGCGCAGCCATAAAAATCGCTTTGGTGCGGTGAATGAGCTGGGCGTGTTTGCTATGACCGAACAGGGGCTGCGTGAAGTCAGCAACCCATCGGCGATTTTCTTAAGCCGTGGCGACGAAGTCACCTCCGGCAGTTCAGTGATGGTGCTGTGGGAAGGAACACGTCCGCTGCTGGTGGAGATTCAGGCGCTGGTGGATCACTCGATGATGGGTAATCCGCGGCGCGTTGCGGTGGGCCTGGAGCAGAACCGTCTGGCGATCCTGCTGGCCGTATTGCACCGCCACGGCGGCCTGCAAATGGCCGATCAGGATGTGTTCGTCAACGTCGTGGGTGGGGTGAAAGTCACGGAAACCAGTGCCGACCTGGCCCTGATGCTGTCGATGGTTTCCAGTCTGCGTGACCGCCCGTTACCGCACGATCTGGTGGTGTTTGGTGAAGTGGGGCTTGCGGGGGAGATCCGCCCGGTGCCAAGTGGTCAGGAGCGTATTTCCGAGGCGGCTAAACATGGTTTCCGCCGCGCCATTGTGCCGATAGCGAATGTGCCGAAGAAGCCACCGGAAAATATGAAAGTGTACGGTGTGAAGAAGCTGGCTGACGCGTTGTCTATACTTGACGAATTATAATGGAGTGAGTCCATGTCATCGTTTGACTACCTTAAAACCGCCATTCGCCAGCAGGGCTGCACCTTACAGCAGGTGTCTGATGCCAGCGGTATGACCAAGGGGTACCTTAGTCAGCTGCTGAATGCGAAAATCAAAAGCCCCAGCGCGCAAAAGCTGGAGGCGCTGCACCGTTTTCTCGGGCTAGAATTTCCGCGTCGCGAGAAAACCATTGGTGTGGTGTTTGGCAAATTTTACCCGCTGCATACCGGCCATATTTATCTGATCCAGCGCGCCTGTAGCCAGGTGGACGAGCTGCATATCATCATGGGTTACGATGAGCCGCGCGATCGTCAGCTGTTTGAAGCCAGCGCCATGTCACAGCAGCCCACGGTCAGTGACCGTCTGCGCTGGCTGCTTCAGACCTTTAAATACCAGAAAAACATCCGCATTCACTCCTTTAACGAAGAGGGGATGGAGCCGTATCCACACGGCTGGGACGTCTGGAGCCACGGCGTACAGTCGTTTATGGACGATCACGGCATTGTGCCGAACTGTATCTACACCAGTGAAGAAGGGGATGCCGAGCAGTTCAGCACCCACCTGGGTGTTGAGACCATTGTTATCGATCCAAAACGCTCCTTTATGAATATTAGCGGTGGGCAGATCCGTCAGGATCCGTTCCGCTACTGGGAATATATTCCTACCGAAGTGAAGCCCTTCTTCGTGCGCACCGTGGCGATCCTCGGCGGTGAATCGAGCGGAAAATCCACGCTGGTCAATAAGCTGGCGAATATCTTCAACACCACCAGTGCCTGGGAGTTTGGTCGCGATTACGTCTTCTCGCATCTGGGCGGAGATGAGATGGCGTTACAGTATTCTGACTACGATAAGATCGCCCTCGGTCAGGCGCAGTACATCGACTTTGCAGTTAAATACGCCAATAAAGTGGCGTTTATTGACACCGACTTCGTGACAACGCAGGCATTCTGTAAAAAGTATGAAGGGCGTGAGCACCCGTTTGTTCAGGCGCTGATCGACGAGTATCGCTTCGATCTGGTGATTCTGGTGGAGAACAATGTGCCGTGGGTGGCTGATGGCTTGCGCAGTCTGGGTAGCTCGGTGGATCGCAAAGAGTTCCAGTCGCTGCTGATCGCCATGCTTGGCGAGAATAACATTAATTATGTTCACGTTGAGCAGGACAACTACGACGAACGCTTCCTGCGTTGCGTCGAGCTGGTGAAAGAGATGCTGGGCGCGTAGCGCACCTTGCTGTCATCCCAGAGAGTAATAATCCCCCCCTTTAACAAGGCGAGGTGTACCTCGCCACAATCATGTCCATTCCGCGTTGCATCCAGACATCTGTTTTCCTACACGCTCACCGATAATAATGCTTCGTCGTCTTTCCAGAGACTTATCAGCTCAGAGAACGCTGCGTTAAATTTAACGATGATTAGATAATCTTATGAAAAATAAGAATAATTCTCCATGCAGGGACAGTGTTATACTCATATTAATCTTAAGCTAAGTAAATTATTATTTATTTATTTCATGATGTATCCCTCTGTTTTTTCACTGTAAAAACCCACCTGGCATTATTTTTTTATGATTCCATTTCCTTTCTAAGGGAGTTCTTAATAAGAATGGCTATGGCTATGTTATACTATGGGAAACAATGGATGTTGTGCTCATGCTAAATAATTTAGAGTGGTTTTAATGAAACGGTTGGTTTGCATTTTTTGCATTTTTTACATTTTAATAATTAATTTTATTCATCATGCGAGTGCGAAAGATATTAAGGTTAATATTTCTGGCAATGTTATTATCCCACCCTGTAGCATAGAGGTGTTAGCATATGTAGACTTTCCCTTTGGAGAAATAAATGATGCTTACACGAATGAAAAACCAGTATTTAAACAAAATACTTACCGTATTGATTGTGGTTATTACTGGGGGGAACCTTACTTAACGATAAGTGGTCCCAGCTTGCCGGGGGCGCCAAGTGACATATTAACCCTTCGTCGTGATGAAGGAGGGGAAAGTGCAATAGGTGTGGAGTTTTATCAGGGAAACGCTGCTTCACAGGGAGCAAAAATAGTTCTAGGCGGTGACCCTTACAAGAATAAAATAACGTCAGGGTTAACGAATGTGAATTCTTCTCAGTCTAATCTTACTATAACGGCGAAACTTTTCAGAATTGCTGGCAAGAAAATATTAGTAGGTAGTTACACGGGTTCGGCCACCATGACGTTCAGCTATTTGTAATCAGCATTTAATACTTTAAGGGAGTCACGTTTAAATGGATCTTTCCAGTCAATCAAATCAGTTCATGGGCATATTAGCTTTGACCTTTTCCATATTCTGCTCAGATGCCATGGCGGGTTACAACAATATAGTGTGGGGAGGCAAGGCAGGTTCAAAACCCGAAATACACATTGACCCGCTTGATAATGATAAATTCTATTCAGATTTTACGGTGTCACCTGTATCTGGCAATACGCCCATGATAGCTATTGATTCTCAGTGTGTCGATTTCACTAATATAACAAAAAAAATCACGACGCAGTGGATAATGTACCCATCCAAAGGGAATTATCAAGGGCTTAGATGGAGCCTTACCATGAACTCCGCCGGAGCGGGTGGTCCTTATCGCGGTTCTGAGCTTGGTGGTTCTGATGAGGATATGCTGGTACCTTTTTCTCAGGTAACAGAGCCTTCCTCGGAGTACGGCGGTTGTTTTTATGCCGGGGAACAATATAGATGGAATATTCCATCACAAGGGGTTCTTACTGGGTCATTAACTGTGTCCTCAAAACAAGCGGATCCTGGAGTATATCATTTCAGTATTCCCATGGTATGGGGTGTTGAAGAAAATAAATACGCAGGAAGTTATGGTAATATCTCGAAGCGTATGGGGGCTATATTGAACAAAGCACTTAATAAAATGTCAATCCCTGTGACTTATACCCATAGGATAAAGTGTATTTTTGATACCAGTGATATTACATTGAGTCATGGTGACATTGAAGTTAGACCATTATTTTTTGAATATTTTTCGAATGTATATCCATTGAATATAACCTGTGAAAATGATAATGCTTATGTGAATGTTGAATTAATAGGTAGTACCCCGGTGTCGGGTAAAACCCGTAACTACACATCCTGCGGTACGGGCTCATCTTGCCGGTTAACCTTTGACGTAGATGGAAAAAAATTGCGTTACAATGAAACGCTGAATATCAATAAATCAAGCATGACAGTGAATGTTAAATCGACATATATGCCGAATAGAAACCCAGTGGCGGGTAAGTTCGAAGGAAGTGGAATAATAAGAATTACCATCCTGTAAGGATGCAGAGCATCGCCTTTGAGTTGGATATACACTGATGCTCTGTGCTTGTTTCGGGCCACTGTGCTGGGCGCTTAACACGCCCATACATCCATCAATACACTATTACCACTTTGCCACGCATATGGCCTTCCAGTACCCGCTGGTGAGCTTCAGACAGTGTTTCCACGCTCAGCCCATGCAGGGTTTTGCTCAGTGAGCCTGCCAGCTTGCCGTCATCCAGCAGCTTCGCGGTGGCCTCCAGAATCTCTCCCTGACGGGCGATATCCGGTGTGGTGAACATGCTGCGTGTGTACATAAATTCAAAATGCAGCGCGGCACTTTTCAGCTTCAGCTGATCCATGTTTAACGGCTTCTCGTTTTCGACGATGGTACAGATATGTCCCTGCGGCGCGATCAGTTTGCTCATCGCTTCCCAGTGACCATCGGTATCGTTCAGGCAGAAAATGTAGTCCACCTGTTTGATGTCGTGCTTCGCGAGTTCTCCGGGCATATCACGGTAGTCGATCACCAGGTCGGCGCCGCGATCCTGACACCACTGCGCGGAATCAGGGCGAGATGCTGTGGCGATCACCGTCACTTTGCTGCGCAATTTAGCCAGTGGGATCGCCAGTGATCCGACGCCACCTGCGCCGCCCACAATCAGCAGCGTTTTGCCTGCTGTGGCACTTTCCAGTTGCAGACGATCAAACAGGCCTTCCCACGCTGTCAGTGCAGTCAGCGGGAGGGCGGCAGACTCTGCCCAATCCAGTGAGCGAGGTTTATGGCCGGTAATCCGCGCATCAATCAACTGCTGGCTGGCATTGCTGCCCGGGCGGGTAATGTCGCCTGCGTAATAGACTTCGTCACCCGCTTTAAAACCACTGACCTTGCTGCCCACGGCCAGCACGATACCGCTGGCATCCCAGCCGAGCACGCGTGGCTGTTGCAGGCCATTTTTCTGTGCGCCTTTATGGACTTTGGTATCCACCGGGTTGACCGATGCGGCTTTCACCTCGACCAGCAGGTCGTATTCACCAGGTGTGGGCTGGGGTTGCTGAATTTCAATAAACTGCTGCGGGTTTTCCGGGCTGATGGCAATGGCTTTAATGGTCATAGTGTTTCTCCTGAGTACCTGAATAATTGTCTCTCAGTGTAGGTAATCAACAAACGAATGATAAGATGGACAATGATGCACGCAGTGTTCGTTTGAGGTGAACAATCATGTTTAAGCAGTTGCAGGATATGGCGCTGTTTGCGCTGGTGGCCGAGTGCGGGAGTTTTACCGCTGCGGCGAATCGCGCGGGCTTACCGAAATCCAGCGTCAGTCAGCGCATCAGTCAGCTGGAGCAGGCGTTGGGGCTGCGGCTGATTAACCGTACCACGCGCCAGCTCAACCTGACCTTTGCGGGCGAGCGCTATCTGGTGCACTGCCAGGAGATGCTGCAGGCCAGTGAACGCGCCGGTATGGCGATTGAGCGACTGCGCGATAATCCCAGCGGGCGGCTGCGCATTACCTCTCCTGCCGGCATTGGTGCCACGCTGCTGGCGCGTTTCAATACGGCCTTTCAGCAGGAATATCCTGATGTGACGCTGGATGTGTCAGTTTCCGATGAAATCCGCGATCTGGTGCAGGATGGCTTTGATGTGGCGCTGCGCACCGGAAGGCCGCAGGATTCGTCGCTGATTGGCCGCCGTATTGGCTACTGCCAGCGCCTGCTGGTGGCATCGCCAGATTATCTGGCATCGTTGCCGCCGCTGACCCATCCCGGCCAGCTCTCCGCACACCGCTGCATTGCGCACCGGGCCTGGACTGAATGGGTACTTAAACGTGATGAGGAATACTATCGCTGGCTGCTGCCGCCCACGCATATGACCGATAATCTGGTGTATGCGCGCGAGTGTGCACTGGGCAAAGCGGGGATTACGCTGTTGCCGCGTTTTTTAACCGATGAGGTGTTGTCGCAGGGCCATCTGGTGCAGGTGCTGCCGGAGTGGGAAGTGGAGGGGAATGAGCTGTGGCTGGTGTATCCAAGCCGTAAGTTGAACTCGCCTGCGCTGTCGCGGTTTATTGATTTTGCGATGCAGTCGCCTGTGTTTCGGGAGTTTTATACGTAGGGGGCGACCTTCTTTTTCGGTCGCCCCGTAAGCCCGGTCGCTTACTTGATCATACGCTTGTACTTAATACGTTTTGGCTCAAGCGCTTCCGCACCCAGCGTACGTTTCTTGTACTCTTCGTATTCAGTAAAGTTACCTTCGAAGAACTCGATCTTGCCTTCATCCTGGTAGTCCAGAATGTGGGTGGCAATACGGTCCAGGAACCAGCGGTCATGCGAGATCACCATGGCACAGCCCGGGAACTCCAGCAGGGCGTTTTCCAGCGCGCGCAGGGTTTCAATATCCAGGTCGTTGGTCGGTTCATCCAGCAGCAGCATGTTGCCGCCAACCTGTAACAGTTTGGCCAGATGCAGACGACCACGCTCACCACCGGACAGTTCGCCAACGCGTTTGCCCTGATCAACCCCTTTAAAGTTAAAGCGGCCAACGTAGGCACGGCTTGGCATCTCGGTGTTGCCGATACGCATGATGTCCTGACCACCGGACACTTCTTCCCATACGGTTTTAGACCCATCCATGCTGTCGCGGAACTGATCCACTGACGCCAGCTTCACGGTCTCACCCAGTACGATGCTGCCGGAATCAGGCTGTTCCTGACCGGACATCATGCGGAACAGGGTCGATTTACCCGCGCCGTTCGGACCGATGATGCCGACAATCGCGCCCTTCGGAACGGAGAAAGAGAGATCGTCAATCAGCAGACGGTCACCGTAAGATTTGCGCAGGTTGTTGACCTCAACCACTTTATCGCCCAGGCGTGCGCCAGGTGGAATAAACAGTTCGTTGGTCTCGTTACGCTTCTGGTATTCGGCGTTGTTCAGCTCTTCAAAGCGGTTCAGACGCGCCTTGCCTTTCGATTGCTGACCTTTAGCGCCTTTGCGCACCCACTCCAGCTCTTTCTCAATCGATTTACGACGAGCCGCTTCGGAGGAGGCTTCCTGCGCCAGACGCGCATCTTTCTGCTCCAGCCAGGAAGAGTAGTTACCTTCCCATGGAATCCCTTCACCACGGTCCAGCTCCAGAATCCAACCGGCCACGTTATCGAGGAAGTAACGGTCGTGCGTAATCGCCACAACGGTCCCTTCGAAGTCATGCAGGAAGCGTTCCAGCCAGGCCACGGATTCTGCATCCAGGTGGTTCGTTGGTTCGTCGAGCAGCAGCATGTCTGGCTTTTCCAGCAGCAGACGGCAAAGCGCAACGCGGCGGCGTTCACCCCCGGACAGTGTGCCAATCTTCGCATCCCAGTCCGGCAGACGCAGCGCATCAGCGGCACGCTCCAGCTGGGTGTTCAGGTTGTGGCCGTCGTGCGCCTGGATGATTTCTTCAAACTTGCCCTGTTGCGCGGCGAGTTTGTCGAAGTCTGCATCCGGCTCTGCGTACTTAGCGTACACCTCGTCCAGACCTTTCAGCGCGTTGACGACTTCGGCAACGGCTTCTTCTACCGACTCACGAACGGTGTGTTCCAGGTTTAGCTTCGGTTCCTGTTCCAGATAGCCAATTTTCAGGCCTGGCTGCGGACGCGCTTCCCCTTCAATGTCTTTATCGATGCCCGCCATGATGCGCAGCAGCGTAGATTTACCTGCCCCGTTCAGACCCAGTACGCCGATCTTGGCGCCAGGGAAGAAGCTGAGGGAGATGTTTTTCAAAATATGACGCTTCGGCGGAACGACTTTGCCGACGCGATGCATGCTATAGACGAATTGAGCCACGTTAGTTTGAGCCTCTTAATTAGCAGGGGCATAAGGGTGCCCACTCAGATAGCGGAGTTTAGCTGGTTTCCCCCCTTATTCACAGCCGGAACGCAGAGGATTATCCCGATATCAACGGATCTGCCTGATTTCTGTTTGATTTATGACCGCAGCCGTCTAAGATCATTTTTTGCCTTATAAATGATGGAGATATCGATGAAAGTTCTGATCGCGGCGGAAGAAAATGCCTGGGGTGGGATGATCCAGCAGTTCCGTCAGAGACTCCCCGATGTCGAATTTGTTGCCTCTGCCGGGCATGCGGCAGAGAGCCTGGCAGGCTTTGATGCGCTGATCCCCGGCATGGCGAAGGTCAATCAACGTCTCTTACAGACTGCCGATCGCCTGAAGCTGATTCAGCAGGCGGGTGCCGGGCTGGAAGGGGTGGATATTGAGACGGCTCGCCAGCGCGGTATCACTGTGGCCAATGTGCCATCGGACCGCTCCGGCAATGCAGATTCCGTCGCGGAACTGGGGATCTGGATGATGATCGGCCTGGCGCGTAAGGCCAGCGAAGTGCCGCAGATGCTGGCTACCCGTCAGCTTGGCCTGCCGGTCGGCATGGGGCTGAAGGGCAAAACGGTCGGATTGGTGGGGCTGGGCGGCATCGGTAAAGCGCTGGCGCAGCGGCTGGCGGCGTTTGATATGCGTATGATTGGCGTGAAACGTCAGGCTTCTGATGATTTTGCCCGCCAGCATCGCCTGGACTGGGTTGGCGGCATGGAGCGTTTACCGCACCTGCTGCGCGAGGCGGATTTTGTGGTGCTGAGTTTACCGGACAACCCGGAAACGCATCATATTATCGATGAACCCGCGCTGGCGAAGATGAAGCAGGGCAGCTTCCTGATTAACCTTGGGCGCGGCGGTCTGATTGAGAAACCGGCGCTGCTGGCGGCGCTGGAGAATGGGCCGTTGGCCGGTGCCGGGCTGGATGTCTTCTGGCAGGAACCGCCCGACCCGCAGGATGTGCTGTTCCGCCACAATGTGATCGCCACGCCGCACATTGGCGGCGTGACCGATATTTCACTGGAGGGCAATGTGGCGGGGGTGTGTGAAAACCTGCGGCGTCTGCGCGATGGTGAGGCGATTTTGAATCGCTGGTGAGGAGGCTTGCGGGTCGGGCATGCCCGACCCCTACGATATCCGGCGCCCGATATTTACGAGGCGATAACCTCAATGCCGATATCTTCACCGGGGGCGGCATCGCTGATCAGGCCGTCGAACGCACTGAGATCGGCAATGCGTGCAGGCAACACTTTGCCAAATTTGCTGCTGTCTGCCACCAGCAGGCGCGAACGCGCACGCTGTAATGCCAGATGCTTCATCGGCAATTCACTCAGGTTGTAGCAACTGGCACCCTGCCGGATATCGATGCCGGCGGCGGAAATAAAGGCTTTATCGGGGCACAGGCTGTCCATCACTGACTGCGTGCCCAGCGGTGTGAAAATGGCGTTGTCCGGATGGAATTCGCCACCGCACAGGATCACCCGGCAGGCGGTTTTTTCTTTCAGGGCCAGAAAAGTGTTCATGGCGCAACAAACGGCGGTAAATGGCAGGTCTTCGTCGATGGCATCGATGATCCACGGCACCGTGGTGCCGCAATCGAAATACACCGTCTCTTCCGGCTGGATCAACGCGGCGGCACGCTGCCCCAGCAGACGTTTGCGATCGACATTCTGCTCCTGCTGATCGGAAACAAAATAATGGTTCTGATGACGCATCGGATCGCTGACGATATATCCCCCCAGCAGAACCACAACGCCCGGACCGCTATTCAGATCGCGACGAATGGTCATCTCAGACACGCCAAGCAGATGAGCCGCTTCTTTCAAATGGATTTTATCGGTGCGTTTCAGCGCCTGGGCCAGCTTATTGATACGCTCGTCGCGCCGGGTTTCCATGAGTCTTTTTTTCCCTTATCGCGGAGAGAGGTGAGGGTGAACGAAAACGATTGCCTGCTGCGTTTTACCTGTTTTGCAGTTTACCTTCAATAGGATAGTGCTGCAAACCGCGTCTGATGGAAGGGGCCGACCTTTTTTCAGTCGGCCTGATAAGGGGCTAGGCCGCGCTGCTATTCACTTTAGTACCCTGCGTCAGCATTGCGCCGATCGGATCGTGGCAGAGGATAATAGAGTGGTGATTAGCTGGCAGTGGGATCACTTCGAGATGTGGGCAAACGTCACTGAGGCCGTTATCCTTTATCGCCAGTACCTTTGCTCCGTCCACACCGTCCAGACTTAAATCGGCAAATTCAATGGCTTTGAAAAGCGTCACCCGGCTGTGGCACAGCGGCGCGCTCAACGGTTGATTATTCATCGCCAGTTCAAGCTGTTCGATTTGCAACGCCCGGTCTGCTGCCTCGCCTTCAATGCCGAGCATCGCCAGAATAGGCGCCAGACTCCCGGCAGCAATCTGTTGTTGAAATTCAGTCTGGTACAGACTGTCGAGCAGGCACAGATGGATGTCACGATAGCCGAGTTTTTCAAGCTGAACGGCGATCTCCAGGGCAATCACACCGCCGAGAGACCAGCCAAGCAGACGTACTGGCTGATGGCTGGGCAGCCCATGGCTGAACATATGTTGCAGGTAGAGACGGGCCAGGGCCGACAGTGAGGAAATATGCTGCTGGTGAAAGAGGTTGTAGTTGTTGATGCCAATCGCGTTCAACTGGCCATCGAACGAAAGTGCCAGGTCGCGATAAATCTCGCAGCCGACCACTGCCGGGTGCACCATCCACACATCCTGTGCATCCACCTGAGTGTTCAGACGCTGAGTCTGGTGGAAAGGTTGCGTGGAAGGATTAAGCTGTTGTAACAGTTTCTGCATGGGTAACACGGGCTGCGCAACGCTATTCTCCTCGCCATGTCCGGCGATCACCAGCGCCTGCGCACGCAGAGTGCTGTGGGCAAACAGGGTTTTCATCTCCAGTGCTATGCCCTGGCGCTTCAGACGCACCATCAACTGAATGGCATGCAGTGAGTGTCCGCCAAGCGCAAAAAAGTCGTCGTCGCAGCCAATCTTTTCCACCTGCAACAGTTCACCCCACCACTCCGCCAGCTGGCGTTCTCCGGCGCTTTGTGGGGGGCGCCAGGCGCCCTCTTCGTTAACCCGAATGGGGGCGGGCAGGGCTTTACGATCAAGCTTGCCGTTTGGCGAGAGCGGGAAAGCATCCAGCCGGACAAAGGCACTGGGGATCATATAATCCGGCAGCGCGGCGTGCAGGTGCTGGCGCAGTTGCTCTTCCATGTTCGGCAAGGGGGCCGCCACCAGCCAGGCGATCAGCCGTTTATCCCCTTTTCCATCGTCGCAGGCCATCACTACCGCCTCTTCAATGCCGTTAAAGTGGGCGATTTGCTGTTCAATTTCCCCCAGTTCTATACGCAGCCCGTGGATTTTTACCTGGAAATCGTTGCGGCCCAGATACTCAATACTGCCATCTTCAAGCCAGCGCGCCAGATCGCCGGTTTTATACAGGCGTGCTGTTGCATCCTTGCTGAACGGGTCGGGAATAAAACGCGCCGCAGTGAGCTCGGCCAGATTGAGGTAGCCACGTGCCACCTGTACGCCACCAATATGCAGCTCGCCGCTGACGCCCGGCGGCAACGGTTGCAGGTGCGCATCAAGAATATGCAGCTGCGTATTGGCAACCGGTTTACCAATCGGTACTACGCCGCGCTTATCGTGACGAGAACAGTGCCAGTAAGAGACATCCACAGCGGCTTCGGTTGGACCATAGAGATTATGCAGCTCCGCCTGCGGTAGCTGCTGGTGGAAACGCTGTACCGCCGCCAGTGGCAGGGCTTCCCCGCTGCACATCACCCGCCGCAGGCAGTGGCACTGCGCCATATCCCCGTGGCGTAAAAACAGCTGCAACATAGACGGGACAAAGTGCAGCGTGGTGACTTGTTGCCGGGCAATCAACTGACTGAGGTAATCCGGGTCCTGGTGACCGCCGGGTTTCGCGATCGCCAGTCTGGCGCCGACCATCAGTGGCCAGAAAAACTCCCATACCGAGACGTCAAAGCTGAACGGTGTTTTTTGCAGAACCGTATCCTGTGGCGTCAGGGCATATTCAGCCTGCATCCACTGCAGGCGATTCATGACACCGACATGTTCATTCATCACCCCTTTAGGTTTGCCGGTGGAGCCAGAGGTATAAATGACATAGGCCAGCGAGTGCGGGGTCCAGCCCGCCAGCGACGGCAGATTGTGGTCAGGCTGCGTTTGCCAGCGGGCCGCGTCCTGCTGCAGGTGCCACACACGGTGTGATGCGCTGAGCAGAGGTGCCAGCGCCTGTTGTCCGGCATCATCCAGCAGCACCAGCGTGGCGCCGCAGTCTTCGAGCATATGGTGCAGGCGATCGCCGGGGTAGTCAGGATCGAGTGGGACATAAGCCCCCCCTGCTTTCAGGATCGCCAGCAGGGCAGTGACCATCTCGCTACTGCGTGCGGCACATAGCGCCACACGATCGTCGGGGCCGATCCCGGCCTGACGCAGCTCAGCCGCCAGCTGGTTAGCACGCTGGTTCAGTTGCTGATAGCTGATATTACCGCCGTGACCGCAGAGGGCGCTGGCCTGCGGTGTACGTACGGCCTGTTGCTCAAACCAGCGGTGGATCCCTTCTGGCAGTGGCCAGGGTTGCCGGGTGTTATTCCACTCGCTGACGATCTGTTTTTTCTCCTGCGGCAGCAGAAGTGGCATCTCGGTCAGCGGCTGCTGTGCGCCTTTGTCGAGTAGATGATCGAGCATCTGCATCAGGCGAGCGGCGGTCTGTTGTCCCTCTGCGACGCTGAACCAGGCCTCATTAAAGTTAAACTCCAGCAGTGGCGGATCGTCGTGGTGATAGCGGCGCAGATAGAGCGCCAGCGGCATCTGTTCAAAACCATGGTGTAAGGCCTCCACTTTTAGCTGATTACCTTCCAGTTCAATATCGGTCAGGAAGGTCTCCAGCGAAAAGCTCAGGTCATACAACTGTCGGCGCCCCTGCTGGCTGAGACGCAGATGACGGTTAAGTTCAGCAATCGGAAAGCGCTGGTGGCGGTAACAGCACCGCAGCTCTGCGGCAATCTGTACCATCAGTGCGCTAAAAGGTTGATTAACATCCACATTGAGCTGCACCGGGATCATAGAGGAGAACATCCCCAGCGTGCGCTTATGTTGTGCGCCACTGCGGTTGTGTACCGGGACACCCACAACGACCTGTTCAACCTGCCACAGACGGCTGTACCAGCAGGCGAGCAGCGCAATCATCAGATGCATTGGCGAGCAGTCATGCTGAGCTGCCAGTGTACAAAGTTGCTGATAGCGCTCAGCGGGCAGATGACGGTTAATCTGATGACTGGGCCATGCCCGATCGGCCTCAAAACCAGGGCGCCTCTCCAGACCCGCCGGTCTGGTATGGGCAAAACGGTCAAGCCAGAAGGCACGATCGCGTTCATAACGTGTGGATTGCAGATAGGCACAGTCATTAGCGATAAAATCACGGTAATTGAAAATCTCGGGAACGGGATAAATATTACCGCTTTTCAGCTCTTTATAACGATCCATAATCATGCCACTGAGCAATGATACTGACGTACCGTCGGCAATAATATGGTGGGAATTAATCAGCCAGTAACTGGTCGTGGGGTTTATTTTTATAAATACACAGCGCCAGAGTAATTCTTCATAGAGGTTAAAGGGGTGATTGAATTTCTCCTTTAAGTAATCGCGGGCTTTTTGGTTGGCGTCTTTATCCAGACTAAAGTCATGGTATTCGAGAATGACGTCTTTATTAGAAACTATCGTCTGAATAACACCAGTTTGACTCTCTTTTAGCGTTAGTTTTAAGGCGTCATGCTGAATAAGTGTTTCTTTAATTGCTTTATTTAACAGCGCAATATCGATGTCTCTTTCGATACGCCACAGCGCGCCAACGTTGTAGCAGGGTGTAGAGGGTGTTAAAAGCTGGTCCAGCCATACAGCTTGCTGCACGCTGGTTAACGGATAAATAGTCACGCGAGTACCTCCATTAAAGGATCGTTAAATGTAATTTCACGACAGTATAGGAAGTATCATATAAATATTTCCGAAATGTGAAGTAAAATTAACTTATTTCTTCATGAAGATAATTCAGTTACTGAAGGTGATAATATTAATGAGGTCAGAGATAGGTATCTTTTAATGAGATGATAATTTATTTATTGTGATTATTAACATTAAGTCCTGGGGATAATATCGGGGCCGGTCGGTTTAACGGAACGGCCCGTCACTATCCTGTCGTGTAGCCTGGCTTAAATCGTTACCAGCCCCCGGACGCCTTCGGCTTCCATCGCTTCGCCGCGCCCACGCTGGACGATCTCACCCCGTGACATCACCAGATAATTGTCGGCCAGCCCGGCGGCGAAATCGTAAAACTGTTCGACCAGCAGGATCGCCATATCCCCGCGTGCGGCCAGCTGGCGGATCACCGCCCCGATCTCTTTGATCACTGAAGGCTGGATCCCTTCGGTGGGTTCATCGAGGATCAGCAGTTGCGGTTTACAGGCCAGCGCCCGGCCGATCGCCAGCTGCTGCTGCTGGCCACCGGACAGATCGCCGCCGCGTCGCTGTTTCATCTGCCACAGTACCGGAAAAAGCTGCCAGATCTCCTCCGGTACTTGCGTGGCCTGGCTGCCTGAAAAGCGCGCCAGCCCCATCAGCAAATTCTCTTCCACCGTCAGACGCGGGAAGATCTCCCGACCCTGGGGGACATAAGCGATCCCGGCCTGCACCCGCTGGTGTGGTTTACGCCCGTTGATCGACTGTCCCTGCCAGTTGATGCTGCCGGATTTCGCCGGGACCAGCCCCATCAGGCATTTCAGCAGCGTGGTTTTCCCCACGCCGTTACGTCCCAGCAGGCAGGTGATCTCGCCGGGTTTTGTGTCGAATGACAGCCCGCGCAGAATATGACTGCCGCCATAATATTGATGTAGTTCAGAGACCTGTAACATATTATCGCCCCAGATAGACTTCAATTACCTGATCGTTTGCCTGCACATCGCGCAGCGATCCTTCGGCCAGCACCTGGCCCTGATGCAGCACCGTCACATGGTCAGCAATGGTTTCAACAAAGCCCATATCGTGTTCCACCACCATCAGCGAATGCTGGCCTGCCAGGGTGCGGAACAGTTCGGCGGTGTAATCGGTTTCTGCGTCGGTCATGCCGGCGGCTGGCTCATCCAGTAACAGCAGATGCGGGTCCTGCACCAGTAACATGCCAATCTCCAGAAACTGTTTCTGCCCGTGGGAAAGCAGGCCCGCCGGGCGCTGGCGTTCACTGCTAAGGCGCAGCAGTTTCAGCACCTCGGTAATACGATCCTGTTGTTCGCTGTTCAGTCTGGCGCGCAGACTGGCCCAGACCGATTTATCGGTTTTTAAGGCAATTTCCAGATTTTCAAATACCGTCAGCGCTTCAAACACCGTCGGTTTCTGGAATTTACGCCCAATGCCGATGCGGGCGATTTCTACCGGAGAAAGAGTGGTCAGGTCAATGCTCTGGTCGTAGATCACCCGGCCATTATCCGGGCGAGTTTTGCCGGTAATCACATCCATCAGAGTGGTTTTTCCCGCGCCGTTAGGGCCGATCACGCAGCGCAGTTCGCCAACGCCGATCTGTAAGGAGAGGTCGGTCAGCGCTTTGAAACCGTCAAACGACACATTGATATTCTCCAGCTGTAAGACCGGATCCGTCTGTTCACGGTGACGGTCGGCGCGGTGGGGCTGGGTAAACAGGTGCTCAGTCATGTTTCCTCCTGCGCAACAGGCCAATCACGCCACGCGGCAGGAACAGCGTGACGAGGATAAACATCAGGCCTAAGAAAAACAGCCAGTATTCGGGGAATGCAACGGTGAACCAACTCTTGGCGCCGTTGACGATCCCGGCACCGAGCAGCGGCCCAATCAGCGTGCCGCGCCCGCCAAGCGCCACCCAGATGGCGGCCTCAATCGAGTTAGTGGGCGACATTTCACCAGGGTTGATAATGCCCACCTGCGGCACATACAGCGCCCCGGCCAATCCGCACAGCACGGCTGACAGCGTCCAGACAAACAGCTTAAAGCCCCGGGGATCATAGCCGCAGAACATCAGGCGGTTTTCCGCATCGCGCACCGCCGTCAGCACCCGGCCAAATTTGCTGCGTGCCAGCAGCATGCCTACCGCCAGACTGGCCGCCAGCAGCAGCACCGTGGCCATAAACAACCCAATGCGTGTGCCGGTGGCCGTCACCGGGAAGCCAAGCAGGGTGGTGAACCCGGTAAAGCCGTTGTTACCACCAAAGCCGGTTTCATTACGAAAGAACAGCAGCATCCCGGCATAGGTCAGCGCCTGGGTCATAATCGAGAAGTAGACGCCTTTGATTTTTGAACGGAAGGCGAACCAGCCAAACACCAGCGCCAGCAGGCCCGGCACCAGCACAATCAGGCACAGTGCCCAGGCGAAATGCTGCGTGCCTGCCCAGAACCATGGCATCTCGGTCCACGACAGGAACGACATAAATGCAGGCAGCCTCTCACCGGAAGCCTGGCGCATCAGGTACATGCCCATGGCATAGCCGCCGAGAGCGAAGAACAGTCCGTGGCCGAGGGATAGTAGCCCGGCGTAGCCCCACACCAGGTCCAGCGCCACCGCCACAATGGCGTAGCAGAGGATTTTCCCCACTAGCGTCAGGGTGTAAGTCGACATAAATAGCGGGTGGTCGGCGGGCAGCAGCGCGAGAAATGGCAGCAGCAGCAAGAGTAGCAGCGCCGTCGCAGCCAGCACGGCCGTCAGGCGCGGGGCTTTTCGTGCCAGGGTCAGCGTTATGGGTTGCGTCATCAGTCAATCACCCTCCCTTTAAAGGCGAACAGTCCCTGCGGTCGTTTCTGAATAAACAGCACGATCAACACCAGGATCAGGATCTTACCGAGCACCGCGCCGATCTGCGGCTCCAGCACTTTATTCAGGATGCCGAGGCCGAGTGCGGCCACCACCGTGCCGGCCAACTGTCCCACGCCGCCGGTCACCACCACCAGGAAGGAGTCGATAATGTAGCCCTGGCCCAGCTCCGGGCCGACGTTGCCCAGCTGCGACAGCGCCACGCCGCCCAGCCCGGCAATGCCGGATCCAAGACCAAAGGCCAGCATGTCGACACGTCCTGTAGGAACACCGCAGCAGTCAGCCATCGCACGGTTTTGTGTGACCGCGCGGACATTCATGCCGAGGCGGGTTTTATTCAGCAGCAGCCAGGTCAGCACCAGCACGCCGATCACAAACAGGATCACCGCCAGGCGGTTGTACGGCAGCACGAGGTTAGGCAACACCTGTAAGCCGCCTGACAGCCACGGCGGATTGGCCACTTCCAGGTTTTGTGCGCCGAACAGGATGCGCACCAGCTGGATCAGCATCAGGCTGATACCCCAGGTGGCGAGCAGGGTTTCCAGCGGGCGGCCGTACAGATGACGAATGATGGTGCGTTCCAGCGCCATGCCGATGGCAGCAGTGATAAAGAAGGCGGCCGGCAGGGCCAGCAGCGGATAAAAGGCCAGCCACTCCGGGGCGAAGCGCTGGAACAGGTTCTGCACAATCCAGGTGGCATAAGCGCCGATCATCAGCATTTCACCGTGGGCCATATTGATGACCCCCAGCAGGCCGTAGGTGATCGCCAGTCCAAGGGCGGCCAGCAGCAGCACCGAGCCCAGCGACAGGCCGGTAAAAGCCTGACCTAAAATATCGCCGGGCAGCAGGCGATAACGAATCTGTTTCAGGCTTTCGGCTGCCGCCGCACGCACGCGGGCATCGGCTTCATTCTGGGGTTGCAGCAGGTGTTCCAGGCTGGCCTGCGTTTGCGGATCGCTGGTTTCTCCCAGCCGTTTTACCGCGTCCAGACGCACCAGCGGGTTAGGATCCGCCAGCTGTAATCCGGCAACGGCCTGGGCCAGCACTGCATGAACGGTAGCATCTTCCTCGGCGGCCAGACGCTGTTTCAGCAGCGGTAGCTGGTCGATATTGGCTTCATTCTGCAAGGCGCGCGCGGCGTGCAGGCGAATGGGGGTAATCGGGCTGACCAACTGGTGTGCGGCGAGCGCAGAGGCAATCATCACGCGCAGTCGGTTGTTCATAAACAGTTTTTTAGTTGCCCCCTCGGGTGCCGCGTTGCCCTCCAGCGGCACCAGCTGGTCTTTGATTCGGGTAAAGGGCTGTTTGTGCTCATCCAGTACCACGTTTTCGCTATGCAGGGCCTGCAACAAAGGCAGGCGGCTGGCATTCGGTGCGGCGGCCCACTGCTGTAAGAGTGTCAGTTGATCGCTGCGGCTGGCGGCGGCAAAGTCGGCGGCGGGGCCTGCCTGGGCCAGAAGCGGCAGGCTGAACAGCAGTAACACCAGGAATCGCATCATTATGGCTCCGGAGAAATAACGGGTCGGGCATGCCCGACCCCTACAACATTGTTCGGCGCAGGGGCCAGACGTGCCGACCCCTACAGCATTGTTCGGCGCAGGGGCCAGGCATGCCTGGCCCTGGGGTGGCACGGGATTAATTGCTGGTTTTCACCGGATGATCGGGCTTCTTGTCGTTGCCGGCGATATACGGGCTCCACGGCTGGGCGCGCACCGGTTTGTCGGTCTGCCAGACGACGTTGAACTGACCGTTATCTTCGATCTCGCCAATCATCACCGGCTTGTGCAGATGGTGGTTGGTCTGGTCCATCGTCAGGGTAAACCCATCCGGCGCGGCAAAGGTCTGTCCGGCCATCGCTGCACGCACTTTATCCACATCGGTGGTACCGGCTTTCTCTACCGCCTGCGCCCACATATGGATGCCGACATAGGTGGCTTCCATCGGGTCGTTGGTCACAACGGTATCGGCGTTCGGCAATTTGTGGGCTTTGGCATAGGCACGATAAGCCGCCACGAATTTGGCGTTGGTTGGGTTATCCACCGATTCAAAGTAGTTCCACGCCGCCAGGTTACCCACCAGCGGTTTGGTGTCGATGCCGCGCAACTCTTCTTCACCGACCGAGAAGGCTACCACCGGGACGTCGGTGGCTTTCAGCCCCTGGTTCGCCAGCTCTTTATAGAAGGGAACGTTGGAATCGCCGTTGATGGTTGAGACCACGGCCGTTTTGCCCCCGGCGGAGAATTTTTTGATATTGGACACAATGGTCTGGTAATCGCTGTAGCCAAACGGCGTGTAGACCTCTTCGATGTCGCTGTCTTTTACCCCTTTCGAGTGCAGGAAAGCGCGCAGGATCTTATTGGTGGTACGCGGATAGACATAGTCGGTGCCCAGCAGGAAGAAGCGTTTGGCGCTGCCGCCGTCTTCACTCATCAGGTATTCCACCGCCGGAATGGCCTGCTGATTCGGTGCTGCGCCCGTGTAGAAGACGTTCGGAGACATCTCCTCGCCTTCATACTGCACCGGGTAGAACAGCAGTCCGTTCAGCTCCTCGAAAACCGGCAGCACGGATTTACGCGAAACCGAGGTCCAGCAGCCAAATACCACGGCGGCTTTATCCTGAGTCAGCAGCTGACGGGCTTTTTCCGCAAACAGCGGCCAGTTGGAGGCCGGGTCAACCACCACCGGTTCCAGCTTTTTACCCAGCACGCCGCCTTTAGCATTGATCTCTTCAATGGTCATCAACGCCACGTCTTTCAGCGGTGTTTCAGAAATCGCCATCGTACCGGACAGCGAATGCATGATGCCCACTTTGATGGTATCGGCGGCCTGAGCGCTCCAGGACAATCCCATGCTGACTACGGTGGCAGAAAGCGCGAAGGCCTTGAGCAGTGAACGTCTCTTCATCAGTAAACCCCTAAATGTATTGAAAGATTAGTTGGATGAAACGGTGTGTAACCTTGCCTGCTGGAGCATATGAATGGTGATTTTCCTGACTTCGGCGCGACTGACGGCAATATGGTCTGTCAGAATGCGCTGGGCCTCCTCACTGTGCTGATGCAATACCGCACGCAGAATGCGGGCGTGTTCGTTATAGGTCGCACTGATCCGGTCTTCACGGGTGAAGTCGAGACGGCGGATAATGCGGATCTTCTCGGTTAATTCGCTGTGGATACGGGCGATTTCGCTGTTGCCTGCCGCCGCGACCAGGGCGATATGGAAGGCTTCATCGTGTAGCGAAACGGCAATACCCTCCTCCAGACGCGGCTCATCGATCCAGAAGCAGGTCAGACGCGTCAGCAGTGCCGCACAGTCATCTGCGGGCAGGCGACACAGGCGTTTGACTGCCTCGCACTCCAGCACGGTACGCAGGTCATACAGCTCTTCGAAATATTCGAAGTCGAACTGACGTACCTGCCAGCCGCTGCGAAACCACACTTCGACATACCCCTCACGCTCAAGACGGAACAGGGCCTGACGCACTGGGGTGCGGCTGACGTCCATACGTTCCGCGACTTCGCTTTCGCTGAAGCGGTCGCCCGGCATCAGACGAAAATCAAAGATGTCGTTTTTTAGCTGGTGGTAGACGCGATCGGCCAGGGCTTCCGGCCGATCTTTGCTGCGTTTGCTGTCCATGTTCATTCCAGCCACAGCAGGGCATCGCCGGGGCTGACCGGGCGGCCTGGCTGGCAACCGATACGTTTGACGCGTCCTGCCTGTGGGGCGTTGATCGCCAGCTCCATTTTCATCGCTTCGACGATAATCAGCGGCTGACCGGCTTCCACCTCGTCACCGGGCTGCACCAGTACTTTCCAGATATTGCCGTTCATATCGGCGCTGATCTGCAACGCACCGTCATCCTCTTCGGGGGGCCGCAGCGTCTCTTCGCTGGTCAGCGGTGCGCCTTCTTCTTCCTGTGCCCATAGCGCGACTTCGGCATCAAAGGCGCTGGCCTGCTTCTGGCGGAAGTTGGCGATAGAGGCGGCGTGATCGCTGAGGAACTGCGTATGTTCGGCAAAATCAAACACCGACTGCTCAATGCGGATGGTGGCGCGGCCTTCGCGGAAGTCGTCACGTAGCACGTCCAGCTCGGCTTCGCTCACCGGGTAGAAACGCACCTGGTCAAAGAAGTGCAGCAGCCAGGGCTCGTTCGCCGCGAATTGTTCATTTTTCAGGAATTTGTTCCAGATAGGCAGCGTGCGTCCCACCAGTTGGTAGCCGCCGGGGGAGTCCATGCCATAAATGCACATGTACATGCCGCCAATGCCGACGGTGCCTTCCGCCGTAAAGGTGCGTGCCGGATTGTACTTAGAACTGAGCAGGCGGTGGCGTGGGTCGATCGGCACCGCGCAGGGCGCGCCGAGATAGACATCGCCCAGACCGAGGATCAGGTAGCTGGCATCAAACAGCGTCTGGCTGACGGCTTCGCGGCTGCTCAGCCCGTTAATGCGCTGAATAAAATCGACGTTATTAGGCAACCAGGGGGCGCTGGCGCGCACGGTTTCGGAATAGCGTTCTACGGCACCGAGGGTCGCGCTGTCTTCAAAGGCCATCGGCAGGTGAACAATGCGTGATGGCACGCGCATCTGCGTGACGTCGCCAAGATTTTTCTCCAGCTGTAGCAGCAGGGTCATCAGCTGTTTCTGGCTGAGGATCTGGCTGTCGTAGCGGATTTGCAGGGAGCGCACGCCTGGTGACAGCTCCTCCACGCCCGGCTGGCCGCTCTCATGCAGGGCAGTCATCAGCAGGTGGACGCGCAGGCGCAGCGCCAGATCCAACACATTGTCGCCGTACTCCAGCAGGATGTAATTATCCCCGGCCTGACGATAAATGGCGGTGGGTGTGGTGGCCGTCGCTTTGATGGCGGCCAGTACGGTTGCCGGGCCGTGAACCGTTTCGGCCAGCGACGGTACGGCAAATGCCGGGGCTTGCAGCGCGTTCAGACGCGTCACACTGTGTGTTTGCGCCTGTTCCAGCGCGTGGGCTTCCTCAAAGCTGATCGGATGAAAACGAATGCGGTCGCCAGGCTTCACCTGGCCCACTTTCCACAGTTCGGCTTTGGCGATGGTCACCGGGCAGACGAACCCGCCGAGGCTGGGTCCGTCGCGGGTGAGGATCACCGGGAAATCACCGGTGAAGTTAACGGCACCAATGGCGTATTCGCAATCATGGACATTGGACGGGTGCAGCCCCGCTTCACCGCCGTTGGCGCGGGTCCAGCCGGGCTTTGGCCCTACCAGACGCACGCCGAGGCGGTTGGAGTTGTAATGCACCTGCCACTCGCTGGCAAAAAACTCATCGATAGACTGTTGGGTAAAGAAATCCGGGGCACCGTGCGGGCCGTATAGCACGCCGATGCGCCATTCGTCACCGTATACGGGCTGCGCGGCGACAGGTAAGGCAGCGGGTTCGCTGACCGGGGCCGGAGTGGTACAGGCGGCGAGTGCGGGCTGCGAGATCGCCAGCATATCGGCCACGCGCAGGGTGCGCCCGGCGTGACCGCCAAACTGCCCCAGAGCGAAGGTGGAACGGCTGCCGAGATATTCCGGTACATCAAAGCCGTTTCGTATGGCCAGATAGGTGCGGCAACCCTGTTGGGCGCGGCCCAGCGTCAGGATCTGCCCGGCTTTCACGGTCAGCGGTTGCCAGTACGCCACCGCTTCGCCATCCAGCGTGGCCGGGCAGGCGGCTCCGGTCAGTGCGATCAGGGCATCGCTGTGAAAACGCAGGGTGGGTCCTTGCAGGGTGAATTCCAGCCCGGCGGCTTCTTCCGCGTTGCCGACAATGCGGTTAGCGAGGCGGAAGGCATAATCATCCATCGGACCGGATGGCGGTACGCCAATATCCCAGTAGCCGAGGCGGCCCGGATAATCCTGAATGCTGCTCCAGGTGCCGGGCTGGAGAACCTCCACCACCGGATAAAGCGGGGTGAAGCGGTCGAGCAGTCGCGTCCACACCTGGCCGCTGCGGAACGCCTCAGTGGCGACAATCTGACGCAGGTAATCGAGGTTGGTGGCGATGCCGTGCAGACGGGTTTCATTTAGCGCGGTCTGCATTTTTTCCAGCGCATCCGCACGGTTTTTCCCATGAACGATCAGCTTGGCGATCATCGGATCGTAGAATGCGGAGACTTCTGTGCCGGTGCTGATCCCACTGTCGATGCGCACCCCTTCCGGGAAGCAGACTTCGGTCAGTACGCCTGGGCTGGGCTGGAAGTTTTTCAGCGGATCTTCGGCGTAAATACGCACTTCGATGGCGGCACCCTGCGGTGCCTGCGCCATACGCGCCCAGTCCGGTTGCTCTCCGGCGGCGACCCGCAGCATACATTCCACCAGATCCAGCCCGGTGACGCACTCGGTGACCGGATGCTCTACCTGTAAACGGGTATTCACTTCGAGGAAGAAGAACTCATCGCGTGCGGCGTCGTAGATATATTCCACGGTGCCCGCGCTGCGATAGTTGACCAGCTCACCGAGTTTCACCGCCGAGTCGAGCAGGGCGGTGCGGGTGGCGGCAGGGAGGTTCGGGGCCGGCGTCTCTTCCACCACTTTCTGATTGCGGCGTTGCAGTGAACAATCGCGCTCGCCGAGGGCCACGACCTTGCCCTGGCCATCGCCGAAGATTTGCACTTCTACATGGCGGGCCTGGTCGATACAGCGCTCCAGGAATACCCCGGCATCGCTGAAGAACTGCTCGCCAAGGCGGCGTACGCTCTCCCAGGCGGCGATCAGCGTTGTTTCGTCTGCACAGCGCGTCAGGCCGATCCCGCCGCCACCGGCGGTGCTTTTCAGCATCACCGGGTAGCCGATTCGGCCTGCGGCGCTTAATGCCTCTTCCAGTGAATCCAGTAAGGGTGTGCCCGGTGTCATCGGCACGCCTGCGGCAGCGGCCAGTTCACGGGCGCGGTGCTTGAGGCCAAATTCACCGATTTGGTGTGCCGTTGGACCGATAAAAACGATCCCGGCCGCTTCGCAGGCGGCGGCAAAGGGCAGGCTTTCTGAGAGGAAGCCGTAGCCTGGCCAGATGGCTTGCGCACCGCTCTCGCGGGCGGCGTTAAGGATCTTATCGATGACCAGGTAGCTGTCGCTGGCTTTATCGCCGCCGAGGGCGAGGGCGATATCAGCATCTTTGACATGCTGCGCGTTTTTGTCGGCGTCGGAGTAAACCGCCACGCTGGTGATCCCCAGTCGTTTCAGGGTGCGGATGGCGCGACAGGCGATTTCGCCCCGGTTAGCGATGAGTACGGTATTAAACATGTGAAGATACCTCGCGGGTCAGCCAGCGGCGCCAGCCGCCAAATTCGGTGATGTCGGTAGCCTGCGCCAGGGCGGCAGGTTCACAGATAAACCCTTTCACGCTGCGGCCGTCGGCCAGTTCCAGGGTGCCAATCCCCAGCGGGGCGGGGATCTCTGCCACGAACTCGCCAAAACGTGCCAGTGGGATATCCCACAGTTCGACGATGATGGCGGCGCCCGTCGCATCTCTAACCAGCCCCGGCTTGGCGGGGACGGTGTTGGCCAGCGCGTACAGGCGATAGCTGGCGGCGGTCTGCGTCTCTTCTACCAGTACGGCATCGCGGCGCGTGAGCTGGTGGTTGAGCGGCATTCCGGTCAGGTGCGCACCGACCACGGCCACACGCACGTGCAGCGATGAGGCGGGCAGGGAGGCGGGAACAGGCTGAGGTTTGCCGGTGGCGCCAAGGCTCAGGGCTTGCTGTTGCTGCCAGCGGGTGCCAAAGGTCGCCAGCGCGCGGTCATACCAGGCCGGGGCGATCAGGGTGATCCCGGCAGGCAGGCCATCGGCACGGAACGGGGCCGGAAGGGCCAGGGCGGCCAGGTCGGCGAGGTTAGTGAAGTTGGTGTAAGTGCCGAACTGCGAGTTGTAACGCACCGGTTCCTGTTTCATCTCTTCCAGCGTATGAATGGTCGGAGAGGTGGGGACGACCAGTGCATCAAACTGGCTGAGGGTTTGCTGGATCTGGCGCGTCAGTTCGGCGCGCAGATATTCCGCTTTGTAAGCGTCCACGGCGCTGTAGTGGTTGCCACTGTCGACGATGCCGTACACCACCGGGTCCATCTCTTCCGGGCGGCTCAGCATGTCACCCACGGCAACAGTACGCTCCGCGACCCAGGGGCCGTAATAGAGCTGCTCAGCCAGGTGTGAGAACGGGGTAAAGTCGATGGGCTGTAAACTGGCACCTCCCGCAATCAGGTCGGCACAGGCCGCTTCCCAGGCCGCCTGTGCGTGTGTATCGCCAAAGAACGCCGGGCTGGCAGGGATGGCAAACCGGGGGGAGGTGGGCATCGCTGCCGGGGCGAGGCCCGGATTTGCGCGGGAGTAAGCATCCAGGCTGTCGTAGCCTGCGGCACAGTGTGCGGCGAGGAAGGCATCTTCCACCGTTAGTGCAAACACAGAAATCGTGTCGTTCAGGCGACACGCAGGGACAACGCCAGTGGCAGAGAGCCAGCCTTTGGTCGGCTTCAGGCCAACGATATTGTTAAATCCTGCCGGAACGCGGCCGGAACCGGCGGTATCCGTGCCGAGGGCAAAGCAGACCAGGCCGCGAGCGGTGACGGAGGCAGAACCGGAGCTGGAGCCGCCGCTGACATATTCAGGGTTGAAGGTGTTGCAGACTGCGCCGAACGGCGAACGGGTGCCGACCAGCCCGGTGGCATACTGGTCAAGGTTGGTTTTGCCCATCACAATCGCCCCGTTGCCTTTCAGGTTGGCAACGGCAACGGCATCGCTTTCGGCCGTATAAGTAAAAGCCGGGCAGGCTGCGCTGGTGGGCCAGCCGGCGATATCAATATTGTCTTTTACCGCAAAGGGAACGCCAAACAGCGGCAGCGATGCCGGATCCTGCCGCCAGGCGGCCAGTAACGGTTCCACCTGAGCACGCAGCTGGGCGGGCGTGGCGAGATACAGCCACGCATTATCGTCGGTGGAGAGATCCGCCAGCAGGGCTTCCAGCGTGGACAGTACGTCCTGCGGATGCTGCTGATAATGGTGCTGCCAGTCCTGTAACGTAAACCCCGTGGTAAAAGCCATAAGTTGAATTCCATCTGGTATACAAGATGGAATTCAACAGAGCAAGCAGCGTGCCAGATTTTAATGTATTGGTTTTAAAGGGTTTAAATGACTGGGTGCACAGAGGGTGCACAATCAGTGAGCAGGGTTTGTACACTTGTGGGGCACGGAAGGCAGGTCTGAGGCCAGCGTGATCACGTCGGACCGGCAAAAGACGCATCCATGCGGGCCTCGGCTCGCACCATCCCTGGCGCGTGACGTCCGGCTTACCCCAAACTGGCCTCATCCCCTTAATGACGGTGGTTGCGGTGTGGGGTATTCCGTAAATATTTGTTGAGTACATGGCATGAAGGGCTGCTCCTGGTTAGCATGAAGGGGGAATATTTCGCGGTTCAGGATAAGACGAGGCAATAACGTGGGGAAAGTCATGGTGGACAAGTGGCAGTGGTGGGTAGTGGCAGCCTGTTTAACAGCGGTAACCGGCAGTGCCCGTGCAGACTCATTGGATGAACAGCGTACCCGTTATCTGCAAATCAAGCAGGCGTGGGATAATAAACAGATGGATATTGTGGGGCAGTTGATGCCTACGCTGCGTGACTATCCGCTCTATCCCTATCTGGAGTATCGCCAGCTGGCGCAGGGCCTGGATCAGGAAACCGGGCTGGCAGTGAAAGACTTTATCCAGCGTTATCCTACGCTGCCGCCGGTGCGCTCGCTCTCTTCGCGTTTTGTGAATGAGCTGGCCCGGCGTGAAGACTGGCGTGGGCTGCTGGTTTTCAGCCCTGACGCGCCGAAGCCCGTTGCAGCGCGCTGTAACTGGTACTACGCCAAATGGGCCACCGGGCAAGAGCAGGTGGCATGGGAAGGGGCGAAATCTATCTGGCTGACCGGGAGTTCCCTGCCTGGCACCTGCGATAAACTGTTCAGCGCCTGGCAAATGGCCGGACAGCAGAATCCGATTACCACGCTGGAACGTATACGTCTGGCGATGAAAGCGGGTAACACCAATCTGGTGAACTTCCTGGCGAAGCAACTCCCGCAGGATTATCAGACCATTGCTAATGCGGTGATGGATTTGCAGAACAATCCCGGCACGGTAGAAAACTTTGCACGTAATGTCGGTGCAACCGACTTTACCCGCCAGGCCACGGCAATTGCCTTTGCCAGCCTGGCGCGCACGGATGTGGAACGCGCACGCCAGCTGATACCCACGCTGGTGCAGCTGCAAAAAATGGACGATCAGCAGACGCAGGAACTGAAAGATGCGGTTGCCTGGCGTTTGATGGGCAATGATACCACCAGTGAGCAGGCACGCTGGCGCGACGATGTGGTGATGCGCAGTGATTCAACCTCGCTGGTTGAGCGCCGGGTGCGGATGGCGCTGGGCAACAACGATCGCCGTGGTATGAATACCTGGATTGCGCGTTTGCCGGTCGAAGATAAGGCAAAAGATGAGTGGCAGTACTGGCAGGCTGACCTGCTGATGGAGCAGGGACGCAAAGAAGAGGCGGAAGGCATTCTGCGTAAGCTGATGCGCGAGCGCGGCTTCTATCCAATGGTCGCCGCCCAGAAACTGGGGGTGGAGTATCCGTTGCAGGTCGATAAAGCCCCGGCGGTGGACGGCAGCCTGACCCGCGGCCCTGAAATTGCCCGTGTTCGCGAACTGATGTACTGGGGAATGGATAATCTGGCACGCAGCGAATGGAGCTATCTGGTGTCCAGCCGCACCACCTCGCAGCAGCAGATGCTGGCCAGCTACGCACGTCAGCAAAACTGGTGGGATCTCAGCGTGCAGGCAACGATTACCGGTAAACTGTGGAACAGTTTGCAGGAGCGCTTCCCACTGGCGTGGCAGCCGCAGTTTGAACGCAATATCAGCGGTAAGAGCATCCCGATAAGCTATGCGATGGCCATTGCCCGGCAGGAGAGTGCGTGGAACCCGAAAGCGCGCTCCCCGGTTGGCGCGTCCGGTCTGATGCAGGTAATGCCCGCCACGGCACAGCATACCGTGACCAAGTTCAGCATTCCGGGCTACAGCAACAGCAGCCAGCTGCTGGATGCAGAAACCAATATCCAGATTGGTACGCAGTATCTGGAGTCGGTTTACCAACAGTTCGGTCAGAACCGCATTTTTGCCTCGGCTGCGTATAACGCCGGGCCATCGCGGGTACGTACCTGGCAGGGTAACAGCGCAGGGAAACTGGATGCGGTGGCGTTTATCGAAACCATTCCCTTCTCGGAAACCCGCGGTTATGTGAAGAACGTACTGGCTTATGATGCTTACTACCGCTACTTCCTTAACCAGTCCGATAAACTGTTTGCCGACAGCGAGTGGCAGCAGCGTTATTGATTGCTTATCATCGCCGGAATACGTGAAGAGACAGCCAACACCGCTGTGGCTTCTCGTATGACGGCGATGATGATATGCTACTGTACTAGTTAAATAGTATGGCGGAATATCATGACCAACCCAACTCCTGTTCCCATCACGGCTGACCCGGCGAGCGAAGACTGGCTGCGTTTTGTCACGCTGCTGCAACGTGCCTATCAGGGCGAGCTGCACCTTCCGCTATTACAACTGATGTTGACGCCGGACGAGCGTGAGGCGTTGGGTACCCGACTGCGCATTGTTGAAGAGTTAATGCGCGGGACAATGAGCCAGCGGGAGCTGAAAAACGAGTTGGGAGCCGGGATTGCGACGATTACGCGGGGGTCAAACAGCCTGAAAAGTGCGCCTCCTGCCCTGAAAACATGGCTGGAGACACAGCTTCTCAGTGGATCAGATAAGGTCTGAGCTCTCTTCGTCGTCTTTGCGCTGATAGATGTCGTTATGAAACGGGCACAGTGCGAGGATGAGCGCCTGGTGATAAACGCTGGTACGCGTCAGTCGACCGGCAGTAAAAGCGCCAATCGCACCGCCTTTATGCTTGATATCGTTAACGCCGGTCAGGCGGGCCATCTCTTCGCCCAATTCACGTCCGGCATGGATACCTTTCATCACGATGGCAGGCAGAGTGAAGCTGGCAGAACGCGATTCGCCGCGTAGTTTGTGATTCTCCACCACCATCCAGGCGAAGGCGGTGTTGTCTTCAATACCGGCTTCAATGGCCACCCAAAAATTGGCTTCCGGTCTGACCTGGCGAGCATTCATCACGCGCTGACGTGCGCCAGTTCGCGTTTCTGTGTTTGTGATCGGTTGTGCAGCAACGCCGCTGTCGACCTCGACACCCTCAATATGGCAGGATCCTTCCCCGAAGATATCGCTGAACGCTTGAGAAATTGCCTTAATTTTGGCTGGATTGATGGTAGCAGCGACAACATGGTACATAATTGTTTGAACCCTCTACGCAAATTTGTCGCAGTATAACGGAAAATCGCATGTTACAGGTCTATCTTGTTCGCCACGGAGAAACGCTATGGAATGCGGCACGTCGCATTCAGGGGCAGTCAGACAGCGCGCTGACTGAGAAAGGAGAGCAGCAGGCTCATCAGGTAGGAGATCGCGTCAAAAAGCTGGGCATTACCCATGTCATTGCCAGCGATCTGGGCCGTACCCGCCGTACCGCCGAGATCATTGCCGATGCCTGTGGCTGTTCGGTCGTGCTGGACTCTCGTTTGCGTGAACTGAATATGGGGGTGCTGGAAGAGCGCCTGTTGGATTCATTGAACGCAGAGGAAGAGGGCTGGCGTAAGGCACTGGTGGATGGCACGGAGAATGGCCGCATCCCGCAGGGTGAGTCGATGAGTGAAATGGCGCAGCGCATGCACCAGGCGCTGGATGCCTGTCTGGCATTGCCTGAAGGTAGCCGTCCACTGATTGTCAGCCACGGGATGGCGCTGGGGGTACTGCTCAGTACGATCCTTGGCTTACCGGCGAATGCGGAACGTCGCCTGCGCTTACGTAATTGTTCAATTTCCCGCGTGGATCACCAACAGAGCGCCTGGCTGGCTTCTGGCTGGGTGGTGGAGACCGCCGGCGATATTGCGCATCTTGAGGATACCTCCCTCGACGAACTCCAGCGCTAACGATGAAAAAGGGCCGATATGTTCGGCCCTTGCTGAATCATCGGTGATTACGACTGGCGTCGTATCGGGATCAGATATTCACAATGGATGTCGACAGGTGGCTCTGGACGTTTCTTACCGCCGTGGGTATAGAAGCGCTCAATGTCTTGACCGTGGCGACGTGTCAGATTCAGTGTTGGCATACAGGTGCCATAAATCTGTAAGACAAAGTTCTGAAGTCCGGTACGCGGCCCTTCATAGGTAAACTGCACATAATCACCCCCTTCCAGTACGACCGTCTGCGTTGAATGCAACTGACTGGAAATTGACTCAGCGGTGACCGCCGTGGTGTACAGAATCTCCTGCTCATCGTCTTTTTCCATGCTGGGGCGCGACTGGTGCAGACCATACAGCACTGGCGGAACGGTATCCGTTTCCGTCAGGAACTGGCGCCAGAAATGCATACGCATCTCATCACGGAAGCGTGAAATCTGTTCAAGTGTGCAGGTATAAGATTGAGTTTGCCCAATTAGCACGATTTCCGGCAAACTTACCCATGTCGGTTCGGGTAGTCTGACGTCATCAAGGCGAATCGGTGGGCGCAGTCCATAGGCATTCCAGTCTGATGACCGACGATACCAGGCTGGCGTCTGGGCAAATTGTTTCTTAAAGGCCCTGGTGAAAGTTTGTTGAGAGTCAAAACGATACTGCAAAGCAATATCCAGAATCGGGCGACTCGTCAAACGTAATGCTACGGCGGCTTTCGACAGACGGCGGGCACGAATATAAGCGCCAATCGCATGACTTGTGACGTCCTTGAACATTCTTTGCAGATGCCATTTTGAATAACCT
This sequence comes from Erwinia sp. MYb375, assembly GCF_037479175.1. Taxonomy (NCBI): domain Bacteria; kingdom Pseudomonadati; phylum Pseudomonadota; class Gammaproteobacteria; order Enterobacterales; family Erwiniaceae; genus Erwinia; species Erwinia sp. MYb375. Next base: position 153,019 of record NZ_JBBGZS010000022.1, read on the forward strand.
GCCTTCGCCGCGACATTATCCAATGATAAAGGTTGGTCCAGGTGGCTCTCCAGCCAGACAAGCAAATCTCGAATGATACCGGCTTGGTCCATAAATCGTCCTCATGTTACTCAGAATTGGTGCAAGGTAAGCAAAGTCGACGAATAGTAGCATTAATTGCTAATTATTAGGTTCTAACTGAAAAATGTACTCATATCCGCGTTGGTTTAAACGATATCGCGTGATAAATCGTAAAGGCATGGACTGTTGCTCATGTACTTTACAATGTCATCTATTTTCTTTGAAATGGTTACGTCATGACAATTAAAAAAGTGTTAATAGTCACTTCAATAGCGCTGTGCTCCGGCACACTTCGGGCAGAACAGGTCGGTTCTGTGGATACTGTCTTTAAGATGTTCGGTCCCGATCATAAGATCGTGGTGGAAGCATTTGACGATCCGGAGGTGAAAAATGTCACCTGTTATCTGAGCCGGGCGAAAACGGGAGGAATCAAAGGGGGCTTAGGTTTGGCAGAAGATACCTCGGATGCCGCTATTTCGTGTCAGCAGGTGGGGCCGGTAGAACTCAGTGAGAAGATTAAGCAGGGTAAAGCCGAAGGTGAGGTGGTGTTTCGTAAACGGACATCGCTGGTGTTCAAGAAACTCCAGGTCGTGCGTTTCTACGACAAAAATCGTAATGCGTTAATTTATTTGAGCTATTCCGATAAGGTCGTCGATGGTTCACCGAAAAATGCGCTGAGTGCGGTGCCGATAATCCCCTGGGGCAAGCAGTAATGAGTAGGGGCGAGGCATGCCTCGCCCTCAAAACTTAATCCTGCAGATCGCCGCAGAAGCGGTAACCTTCGCCGTGGATCGTGGCGATGATTTCTGGTGTATCCGGTGTGGATTCAAAATGCTTACGGATGCGGCGAATGGTCACGTCGACGGTGCGATCATGTGGCTTCAGTTCACGTCCGGTCATTTTTTTCAGCAGATCAGCACGGGTCTGAATCTTACCTGGATTCTCACAGAAGTGCAGCATGGCGCGGAATTCGCTACGTGGCAGCTTATACTGTTCGCCCTGCGGGCTGACCAGTGAACGACTGTTGATATCCAGTTCCCAGCCGTTAAAGCGGTAAGATTCAACCAGCTTACGCTCTTCGCTGACCGCGGCCAGATTCATGGTGCGGGACAGCAGATTGCGTGCGCGAATGGTCAGCTCACGCGGATTAAATGGTTTGGTTATGTAGTCATCGGCGCCGATTTCAAGACCGAGGATCTTATCGACCTCGTTGTCACGGCCGGTGAGGAACATCAGTGCCACGTTTGCCTGCTCACGCAGTTCACGTGCCAGTAACAGGCCATTTTTACCTGGCAGGTTGATGTCCATAATGACCAGGTTGACGTCATTTTCCGTCAGTATCTGGTGCATTTCAGCGCCGTCTGTAGCTTCATAAACCATGTAGCCTTCGGCTTCAAAGATACTTTTAAGTGTATTACGAGTAACTAATTCGTCTTCAACGATAAGTATGTGCGGGGTCTGCATGTGTTCGCTACCTAAAATTGCCAACAAAATCGAAAACAGGACATACGGCTGTTGGCGCTGGCTACACCTGGTGTTCAGAGCCAGAAGCAAAACAACAGCAGTACAGAATGATGTTCTTGATACACAATCCATGTACCGTCAACAACGTGGCCAACCCTTAATGATTTTTGGGTTTTGCGCAGCCATTAGGATGTATCCTGCATGCCCCGGCAGTGCCAAAACGGCGTATATCCTAACTGTATTAACAGCAACATAACAGCACAGGCAACAACCATCACGCAATAAAACAACGCTTAGTTGACTTATATCAAACCAATTGTAGCACGTTAACACTTTTGTGAAAAACTCTTCCCAGATTGGCAGGTTAGCTCACAAATACGTCCTAAAATGCGCTATTAAATGCAGAAGATTAACAGTCGGGTTACACGCCACATTAATAAATGTTAATTAGTTGATAATATAGGGGTTATTGTGATGAAGCCTTCTTTTCGATGGTTTATCAAGAAAAAATAGGTTTATCATTCGATTACGGCGATTTAAAACACCCCGATAAAGGTGTTGATAATATGTTAAATATTGCCAGCTGTTTTTCCCACTGAGGGAAAGGCATCATCAACATTGTGAATTTCTCTCTATTGAAGGTGGTTATGCGTTTTCCTTTTATCCTTGTCTCTCCTGCACGTGGTGAAAATGTCGGTGCGGCGGCCCGTGCCATGAAAACCATGGGATTTAGCGAACTGCGAATTGTTGACAGCCAGGTGCATCTTGAGCCGGCAGCAAGACGCGTTGCACACGGGGCGGGTGACATTCTGGATAATGCCAGTCACTGGACGTCACTTGAGGCAGCGTTAGCCGATATTGATTTTAGTATTGCCACGACGGCACGTTCTCGCGCGAAATTCCGTTACTACGCTACGCCGCAGGAGGTACAGCAGGTACTGGAAGAAAAACAGCTGTGGACAGGCAGTGTGGCGATGGTCTTTGGGCGCGAAGACAGCGGCTTAACGAATGAGGAACTGGCGCAGGTCGATCTGCTGACAGGTATTCCGATGGCCGGTGATTACCCGTCGCTCAACCTGGGGCAGGCGGTGATGGTCTATTGCTATCAACTCTCGGCATTGCGCCAGGTGAGTGCGCAGACAGAACCTGCTGCGGATGTTGAACAGCTCGCGGCGCTGCGCCAGCGTGCGCAATGTCTGTTGCAGCGGCTGGACGTCGCCGGGGATGAAAAGCTGGCAGACTGGTTGCAGCAACGCATCGGTTTACTTCAGCAACGTGATACCGCCATGTTGCATCGACTGCTGCATGACATAGAAAAAAAGCTGTAGAGAAAAACGCTGGATGAAGCATGAAAACTGGTGCGATTTACTGCCATTTTTTCATAGCGTAACAGAACAGATTGGCTGCAATGACGAAAGGGGTCTGACGACATCGCTGGAAAAAAGAAGCCATTGGATAAAAAAATTGACTTGGCTGGCACTTTGCTTTAATTCTGAAAGCCGACAGATTTAACAGACAGATAAAAGATAAATCTCAATGCGTAAAAACAGCCTGATTACCACAATCATTATTACCACCACCATTACTACAGGTAACGGTGCGGGCTGACGCATACAGGAAAAATTAAAAAAAAGCCCGCACCTTAACAGTGCGGGCTTTTTTTTCGGCAAAAATTCAGGAGAGCTTGAACATGCGAGTGCTGAAATTCGGTGGAACCTCGGTAGCCAATGCGGAACGTTTTCTGCGTGTGGCTGACATTCTGGAAAGTAATGCAAAGCAGGGACAGGTTGCTACCGTATTGTCCGCGCCAGCGAAGATTACCAATCACCTGGTGGCGATGATTGAAAAAACCATCAGCGGCCAGGATGCATTGCCTAACATCAGTGACGCTGAGCGAATCTTCGCCGAGTTGTTGCAGGGGCTGGCCGAAGCACAGCCGGGCTTTGCTTTTGACAAGCTGAAAGGCGTCGTTGATCAGGAGTTCGCTCAACTGAAGCAGGTATTGCATGGTATTGCGCTGCTGGGGCAGTGCCCGGACAGCGTCAATGCCGCCATTATTTGCCGGGGTGAAAAGCTCTCTATCGCCATTATGGAAGGGCTGCTACAGGCGCGCGGCTATGGCGTCAGCGTGATCAACCCGGTGGAACAGCTGCTGGCCGTTGGCCATTATCTCGAATCCACTGTCGATATTCCTGAGTCTACCCGCCGCATTGCCGCCAGCCAGATTCCCGCAGACAACATGGTGCTGATGGCAGGCTTCACCGCCGGCAACGAACGGGGTGAGCTGGTGGTGTTGGGCCGTAATGGTTCCGACTACTCAGCGGCCGTGCTGGCTGCCTGCCTGCGCGCTGATTGTTGTGAAATCTGGACTGACGTCGATGGCGTATATACCTGCGACCCGCGCCAGGTGCCGGATGCGCGACTGCTGAAGTCGATGTCCTATCAGGAAGCGATGGAGCTTTCTTACTTCGGCGCCAAAGTGCTTCATCCGCGTACCATTGCTCCCATTGCCCAGTTCCAAATCCCCTGCCTGATTAAAAATACCGCCAACCCGCAAGCGCCCGGCACCCTCATTGGTGGCGATGGCAGCGATGAAGACAACCCGGTGAAAGGCATCACCAACCTGAATAATATGGCGATGTTTAACGTCTCCGGTCCGGGGATGAAAGGCATGGTCGGAATGGCAGCACGCGTATTTGCGGCCATGTCACGCAGCGGTATTTCTGTCGTGCTGATCACCCAGTCCTCTTCGGAATACAGCATCAGCTTCTGTGTGTCACAGAATGACCTGGCGCGTGCGCGCCGTGTGCTGGAAGATGAATTCCATCTGGAACTGAAAGACGGCTTGCTGGAGCCGCTGGACGTGATGGAGCATCTGGCCGTGATCTCCGTCGTGGGTGACGGCATGCGTACATTGCGGGGTATCTCCGCAAAATTCTTCTCTGCACTGGCGCGCGCTAACATCAATATTGTGGCGATTGCCCAGGGATCGTCCGAACGTTCGATCTCTGTGGTGGTGGATAACGATGAAGCGACCACCGGTGTGCGTGTGGTACATCAGATGCTGTTTGCCACTGACCAGGTGATCGAAGTTTTTGTCATCGGTGTTGGCGGTGTGGGAGCGGCATTGATCGAGCAGTTGCATCGTCAGCAAACCTGGCTAAAGAACAAACATATTGATCTGCGGGTATGCGGCATTGCCAACTCGCGCGCATTGCTGACCAACGTCCACGGCATCCCGCTGGGTAACTGGCAGGATCAGCTGAAAGCCGCGAAAGAGCCGTTTGATCTGGGTCGTCTGAATCGTCTGGTGAAAGAGTATCATCTGCTGAACCCGGTGATCGTTGACTGTACATCAAGCCAGCAGGTCGCCGATCAATATGCCGATTTCCTCGCGGACGGTTTCCACGTGGTGACGCCAAATAAAAAGGCCAACACCTCGTCGTACAACTACTACCAGCAGATGCGCGCAGCGGCAGCCAAATCGCGGCGTAAGTTCCTCTACGACACTAACGTCGGGGCCGGTTTACCGGTGATCGAGAACCTGCAAAACCTGCTGAACGCCGGCGATGAGTTGATTAGCTTCTCAGGTATTCTGTCCGGTTCACTGTCGTTTATATTCGGCAAACTGGATGAAGGTGTGTCACTGTCTGATGCCACCCATATGGCGCGTGAGATGGGCTTTACCGAGCCGGATCCGCGTGAAGATCTTTCCGGGCTGGACGTGGCACGTAAGCTGCTGATCCTGGCGCGTGAAGCGGGCTATCAGCTGGAGCTGAGTGATATTGACATCGAAGCCGTATTGCCGGCCGAGCTGACGGCGATTGCGGATGTGGAAACGTTTATGGCACGCCTGCCGGAACTGGATGCGGAGTTTAGCGCGCGTGTTGCCAGCGCCCGTGAGGCGGGTAAAGTATTACGCTTCGTCGGGGCCATCGAAGAGGGCGGCGTGTGCAAAGTGAAAATCGATGCGGTTGACGGTAACGATCCGCTGTATAAGGTGAAAAATGGTGAGAATGCGCTGGCGTTCTATAGCCGCTATTATCAGCCGATTCCGCTGGTGCTGCGCGGTTACGGTGCCGGTAATGATGTGACCGCGGCGGGCGTGTTTGCCGATCTGTTACGTACTCTGTCGTGGAAGTTGGGAGTTTAATCATGGTTAAAATTCATGCCCCTGCCTCAATAGGCAACGTCAGCGTTGGCTTTGACGTCCTCGGGGCTGCGGTGTCGCCGGTTGATGGCACCCTGCTGGGCGACTGCGTGACCGTGGAAGCGGCCGACGAATTTAGTCTGCACAATGAAGGCAGTTTTGTTAGCAAGCTGCCGGCAAACCCACAGGATAATATCGTTTATCAGTGCTGGGACCGCTTCTGCGAAGCCATTGGCAAACGCGTGCCGGTGAAGATGACGCTGGAAAAAAACATGCCGATTGGCTCCGGCCTCGGCTCCAGCGCTTGCTCGGTAGTGGCCGGTCTGATGGCGATGAACGAACACTGCGGTAAACCGCTGAATGATACGCAACTGCTGGCGTTGATGGGCGAGCTGGAAGGGCGGATTTCCGGCAGCGTTCATTATGACAATGTGGCCCCTTGTTTCCTGGGCGGCATGCAGTTGATGCTGGAAGAGAACGGCATTATCAGCCAGGAAGTGCCAGGCTTTGATGACTGGTTGTGGGTGATGGCTTACCCGGGAATTAAAGTGTCCACCGCCGAAGCCCGTGCGATCCTGCCTGCGCAGTATCGTAAAGAGGACATTATCCGGCACGGTCGCTATCTCGGCGGCTTTATTCACGCCTGCCACACGCAGCAGCCCTTGCTGGCCGCCAAACTGATGCAGGACGTGATTGCGGAACCGTACCGCACCAAATTGTTACCGGGCTTCAGTGAAGCCCGTCAGGCCGCTGCGGATATCGGCGCACTGGCCTGCGGTATTTCTGGCTCTGGCCCAACGCTGTTTGCCGTGTGCAATCAGCGGGATACCGCACAACGTATGGCAGACTGGCTCCGCCAGCACTATCTGCAAAATGATGAAGGCTTCGTCCATATTTGCCGTTTAGACACGGCAGGCGCACGCAAACTGGGATAACGCATGAAACTGTATAATCTTAAGGATCACAACGAGCAGGTCAGCTTCGCCCAGGCGGTGAAGCAGGGGCTGGGTAAACAGCAAGGCCTGTTCTTTCCACTGGAATTACCTGAATTCGAACTGACTGACATCGATGCGATGTTGGAAATGGATTTCGTGACCCGCAGCAGCAAAATCCTGTCGGCTTTTATCGGCGATGAGATCGACGCTCATCAGCTGCATGAGCGCCTGAAAACGGCATTCACCTTCCCGGCACCGGTCGTAGACGTCACTGACGATATTGCCGCGCTGGAGCTGTTCCACGGCCCGACGCTGGCGTTCAAAGACTTCGGCGGTCGTTTTATGGCGCAGATGCTCTCTTATGTCAGCGGTGCGGATGAGAAAATCACCATTCTGACGGCAACCTCGGGTGATACCGGCGCTGCTGTGGCTCATGCCTTCTACGGTATGGAAAACGTGCGTGTGGTGATCCTCTATCCTCAGGGCAAAATCAGCCCGTTACAGGAGAAGCTGTTCTGCACCCTGGGCGGTAATATTCAGACCATCGCGATTGACGGCGATTTCGATGCCTGTCAGTCACTGGTTAAGCAGGCATTTGACGATGAAGAGCTGAAGAAGGCCATTGGCCTCAACTCCGCAAACTCTATCAACATCAGCCGTCTGCTGGCGCAGATTTGTTACTATTTTGAAGCCGTGGCGCAACTGCCGCAGGAAAAACGCAATCAGCTGGTCATCTCTGTGCCAAGTGGTAACTTTGGTGACCTGACGGCTGGTCTGCTGGCGAAGTCACTTGGCCTGCCAGTGAAACGTTTTATTGCTGCCACTAATGCCAATGACACCGTGCCACGCTTTCTCGTCAATGGTGAATGGGCGCCGAACGTGACCGTTGCCACCTTGTCGAATGCGATGGATGTCAGCCAGCCGAATAACTGGCCGCGAGTGGAAGAGATCTTCCGCCGCAAAATCTGGCGCTTGCAGGATCTGGGTTACGGTGCCGTTGATGATGAAACGACTAAAGCCACGATGCGCGAGCTGGCCGATCTTGGCTATCTGTCTGAGCCTCATGCGGCGATTGCTTATCGCCTGCTGCGCGATCAGCTTCAGGACGGTGAGTTTGGTCTGTTCCTGGGGACGGCCCATCCAGCGAAATTTAAAGAGAGCGTGGAAGCGATCCTTGATCAGAAGCTGCCTTTACCGGAAGCACTGGCCGAGCGCGCGGATCTGCCGCTGTTGTCGCACAACATGAAAGGTGAGTTTGCGGATCTGCGTGAGTTCTTACTGAAGAAATAATTCGATACGCAGGGGCGAGGCATGCCTCGCCCTGGGTCAGGCGTGCCTGACCCTACTCGTGACGCTTAAACACCAGCTCATTCCCTTTGCTCGCATCCGCATCAAAAGCATATCCGTCCACATCAAATTTCTTCAGCTGTTCAGGCTGGGTCAGCTCATTTTCAATGATGTAACGGCTCATCAGTCCTCGTGCCTTTTTGGCATAGAAGCTGATCACTTTAAACTTGCCGTTCTTCTCATCGAGGAACACCGGTTTGACGATCTCAGCGTTCAGCAGCTTCGGCTTCACGGCTTTGAAGTATTCATCGGACGCGAGGTTAATCAGCACCGAGTCCCCTTGCTCTGCCAGTGCGGCATTCAGCGCATGAGTCAGCTTATCGCCCCAGAAGCTGTAGAGGTCTTTGCCTGCCGGGTTGGCCAGTTTAATCCCCATTTCCAGACGATAAGCCTGCATCAGATCCAGCGGGCGCAACAGGCCATACAGGCCGGAGAGCATACGCAGATGCTGCTGGGCAAAATCAAAGGCGGCTTCGCTAAAGGTTTCTGCCTGTAATCCAGTATACACGTCACCTTTGAAGGCAAGGATCGCCTGGCGGGCATTGTCCGGCGTGAAGTCAGGCTGCCAGTCATTAAAGCGTTCAGCGTTCAGTACGGCCAGTTTGTCGCTGATATGCATCAGCGAGCTGATATCAGCCGGAGAGAGTTGACGCGCCACGGCGATCAGCTTCTGCGACTCGTCCAACAGCATGGGCTGGGTATAACGTTTTGTCGCCAGCGGGCTTTCAAAGTCCAGCGTCTTAGCCGGAGAAATTACCATTAACATGCTCGCGTCCTTGTAGTTCATTAGCGGAAAAAGAATCTGCGCCTACTGTAGCAAAAAAGTGAGGTCGGGTGACGAATCGCTGCCATTGGTGACTGATGATGACCGGACAATCCCCAGAGAAAAAAGGGCTTTATGACGGCAGTTTTATCCGGTTGTGGCGTGATGATTTACGCCCCTTGCATGGTGAGGTACGCGTGCTATCATCCGGGGCAGACATTTTCAACACCCTGACAAATCAACTTTGATGAGAATGACAACTATGACGGACAAATTATCTTCCCTGCGTCAAGTCACTACCGTTGTTGCTGATACTGGCGACATCGCAGCGATGAAACTCTACAAACCGCAAGATGCAACCACCAACCCTTCTCTGATCCTTAGCGCTGCACAGATTCCTGAATACCGTAAGCTGATCGACGAAGCGGTAGTATGGGCGCGTGAGCAGACCAGCAACAAAGAAGAGCAGGTGTCTTACGCTGCCGATAAGCTGGCTGTGAACATCGGTCTGGAAATTCTGAAACTGGTCCCTGGCCGTATCTCTACCGAAGTAGATGCCCGCCTGTCTTACGACACCGAAGGCAGCATCGCGAAAGCACGTAGCCTGATCAAACTGTATAACGATGCCGGTATCAGCAACGACCGCATCCTGATCAAACTGGCCTCAACCTGGCAGGGTATCCGTGCTGCAGAACAGCTGGAAAAAGAAGGCATCAACTGTAACCTGACGCTGCTGTTCTCCTTCGCGCAGGCGCGTTCTTGTGCCGAAGCCGGTGTGTTCCTGATTTCTCCGTTTGTAGGCCGTATCCTCGACTGGTACAAAGCCAACACCGATAAGAAAGAATATGCGCCAAACGAAGATCCGGGCGTTGTATCGGTGACCGAGATTTACGAATACTACAAACAGCACGGTTATGAGACTGTGGTGATGGGCGCAAGCTTCCGTAACGTTGGCGAGATCATTGAGCTGGCGGGTTGCGATCGTCTGACCATCTCTCCAGGCCTGCTGAAAGAGCTGGCTGAGACTGAAGGCAGCGTTGAGCGTAAGCTGGCCTACAGCGGTGAAGTTAAAGCCCGTCCGGCTAAAATGACCGAATCTGAGTTCCTGTGGCAGCACAACCAGGATCCAATGGCCGTACAGAAACTGGCTGAAGGCATCCGTAACTTTGCCATCGACCAGGGCAAACTCGATAAGATGATTGCCGATCTGCTGTAATTGATCGCGTGGCCGGGAAACTGGCCACTGTTTTTGTTTTTGATCTCTATATGAATGCTTAACACATCAACCTTAATATTGATGGCGATAACAATTTTTAACCAATATTGATCCCTTATTATGTAATCAAATTTCCTGATTGAAGTTTTAGTCTGGCGACCTCTTCAAGCAATTCTTTTTCAGTTAAATCACCAGCGTCAATAAGTTCGGGATCAGAGCAGTACGCATCTACTGCAGAAAAAACAGAATCAAAATAGCGTTGCGTGTTTTCATCTGATTTTTTAACGTTGTCAGCATCTCTGTAGCATCGCCATTCTTTTAGATAACTCACTTCGAAATCTGATGCTGAAATATTCCTGGAGAGAAAAGAATCAATCAGCGCAATCATCTTCGATTCATATTGATTAAAAAACATTGCTATTTCCTTTAAGGTCAATACGTTGCTGAGTGGATAGCTTCCATCCTGAAATGAATGTGCCATCCGGCATAGTTATAATATCAAGATTGGTTTCAGTGTTGTAGTAATGATAAACATCCTGTTTCCAACGATATTTACCAGAAATTTTCTGTGTTGATGGTGAATCAATATGGTTTTTCAACGCTTGTTCAAATAATTGAAGGTTTGTAGCGTTTGGAGATCCTGTTATGCCGAAATCACCAGCATGTTTGAATTTTTTCTGTAGCTGCTTTTGTGAGAACTGAACTGCGTTCGATGGTGATTTTTTAAATCTTTTTGACGCAGTGGAAACAGATTCGAATTCACTTAATGCATTTAGTTTACCTATACTTAACCCCGCTGCAATCGAAGCAACAGCAATCGCAGCGCCTTTAGTCGTCTCGTTCAGTACCTGGTCATATCCCTTAACCGCATCGCCGCCCAGTTGCTCTGCGGTTTTCCTGAATCCTGCGACATTCCCATTATACACGCCACCGGCGGCCAGCAGTCGCCCGGCTGCTTTGCTGTTGAGCATTTTCCCCGGTGGGGATTGCTGGCCGGAGTCACCGATATAATGCTTTTTCAGGGTGGGGGCGGGTTTTTTGCCGTGATGACGTTTCAGACATTCTTCATAGGCTCTCCTGACTGCCTGCTCGAACGGTGAGTCGCGGAGATCCCTGGAACCGCCATAAACCAGATTGCTGTCTGCATCGAAATAAAATAGATGGTGAAAAGGATCTCAGCGTTCTGAAGTATCAATGCCGATAATACGACCCCTATTGAGGTCGCACTCTGTGGCATTATAAATAGGATCGTAGCCACTTATGCCTGAGTATTTGTCGGAAGGGTTAAAGCGATCGTTATTGGCGGATTTCCGCTGCGGGAGATCAACGGATGCGTCTTGCCTGGCATAGCGCCGATAATCCATTTCATAATAAATTCGGGCATTGTCGAATGCTACGCGGGGCGTCTGAACGAATTGAAAATCCCGTGGAGACAGTTGTCTTCCAGCTTCCTGCGTCTGATATAAACAGAACATACATCCTCGCGTGTTTATCCATAAACAACACAGGGATATTAATCTCTTTTGTGTACAAAAAGCAATCATCTGTTCGCGCTATACATCCGGCTTTACTATGGTTTATCCTTCCTTTATCCCCCTTGCACATACAGCGAAAACCCTATGAATACACTACGCATTGGATTGATTTCCGTCTCCGACCGGGCCGCAAATGGCATCTATCAGGATCAGGGATTACCGGCCCTTGAGGCGTGGTTGTCTGAGGCGTTAACCACGCCATTTGACATTGAAAAACGTCTGGTGCCTGATGAGCAGCCGATGATTGAGCAGGCGATCTGCGAACTGGTCGATGAGTTGTTCTGCCATCTGGTACTTACCACCGGGGGAACCGGCCCGGCCCGGCGCGATGTCACACCGGATGCGACGCTGGCGATTGCTGACCGGGAAATGCCGGGATTTGGTGAACAGATGCGGCAGATTAGCCTTAACTTTGTACCCACCGCGATCCTTTCACGCCAGACGGCAGTAATCCGTAAACAGTCGCTGGTGATCAACCTGCCGGGACAACCTAAGTCGATTCAGGAGACGCTGGAAGGTCTGAAAGACAGCGAGGGTAATACGCAGGTACATGGCATCTTTGCCAGTGTCCCGTACTGTATTCAGCTGCTGGAGGGGCCCTACATGGAGACTGATCCGAAGGTCGTAGCAGCATTTCGTCCTAAAAGCGCACGGCGCGAAACAAACAACTAAAAAATCGTTTTTTCAGGCATAAGATCCAGCGTCCACTGCTGTGGCAGAAAATTGACGGTATAGTCATCTCAGCTTTACAAACGCTAACTATACGGCTTTCTTCTGACTCTGGATTTTCGTGAATAATTATGTCCCATGATCATGCGCGTCACCTCAACCGGCACGACTACAAGACGTTAACTCTGGCTGCGCTGGGTGGCGCACTCGAATTTTACGACTTTATTATCTTCGTTTTTTTCGCCAGCGTCATCGGCGACCTGTTTTTCCCTTTAGGTCTCCCTGACTGGTTGCGTCAGTTTCAGGCCTATGCGATTTTTGCTGCCGGTTATCTTGCCCGCCCGCTGGGCGGTCTGATTATGGCGCACTTCGGGGATAGCCAGGGACGCAAGAAAATGTTCAGCCTGAGCATCTTGATGATGGCATTGCCCACGCTGGCGATGGGGCTGCTGCCCACCTACGCCTCGATCGGTATTGCTGCGCCGATACTCCTGCTACTGCTGCGTGTGTTGCAGGGGGCTGCAATTGGCGGTGAAGTACCGGGTGCCTGGGTGTTTGTCGCCGAACACGTGCCGGAGAAACGGATTGGTTTTGCATGCGGAACACTGACCGCCGGTCTGACCTTCGGTATTCTGTTGGGGTCGCTGGTGGCAACATTGATTACCACCACCATGAGTGCGCAGGCCGTCGCTGAAACCGGCTGGCGTATTCCCTTCCTCCTGGGCGGCGGCTTTGGCCTGCTGGCGATGTACCTGCGCCGCTGGCTGCATGAAACACCGGTCTTTCTCCAGATGAAGCAGCGTAAAACGCTTTCAGCCGAGCTGCCGTTGATCACGGTGTTATTTCGTCATAGCCATGGCGTGGTGGTGTCGATGCTGCTGACCTGGCTATTGTCGGCCTGTATTGTCGTGGTCTTGCTGATGGCGCCCGCATTACTGCAAAAGTTACATGGCCTGCCCGCCGCGTTGACGCTTCAGGCGAACAGCCTGGCAACGGTGATGCTGATTTTTGGCTGTATTATTGCCGGGGCCTTGGTGGACCGTATCGGTGCTGCCACTACCCTGATAGTGGGAAGCCTGTTAATGGCCGCCTCCAGTTGGGCGTTTTTCCATGTGGCTGCACAGTCGCCGGAATATCTCTTTATTGCCTATGCGGTCGCCGGGTTGTGTGTCGGTGTGGTGGGCGTGGTGCCGTTCGTGATGGTGAGTGCGTTCCCGGCAAAAGTGCGTTTTACCGGTATCTCCTTTTCTTATAATTTCGCCTACGCCTTTTTCGGCGGCCTGACGCCGATGGCGTTGACGCTGATGTTGAAGCTGTCACCAATGTCACCCGCTTACTATGTGTTGGCACTGGCGGGGATAGGCGTTCTGGTCGGCTGCTGGCTGCGAGGTGAAGCCGGGCAACAGGCACTATTAAAGCAGATCAGCGCACAATAACGCGCCAGCGTAGCGTTTTACGGGTCAGCTCAGGCTGGCCCGTTAGCTTTTTAGGGCAAAGTGAAAATTTTTTTCGTTCTCCCCCTTGATGCCGCGTCGCCCGGCCCCATCTTAGTTGGCATCCGAAGCGACGGACCTGGAAAAAAAAGCGTAGGGCGAGCAGTTGAAACTGTAAAAAATGCCCGCATTAATGGTTCATAAGCTGATTTGAATTGAATTTAAGTGGGAGATGTTTAAATGGGTAAGATTATTGGTATTGACCTGGGCACAACGAACTCTTGTGTAGCTATCATGGATGGCGGCAAAGCGCGTGTACTGGAGAATGCAGAAGGCGATCGTACAACACCTTCGATTATTGCTTACACCCAGGATGGTGAAACGCTGGTAGGTCAGCCTGCTAAACGTCAGGCCGTGACTAACCCGCAGAATACCCTGTTTGCGATCAAGCGCCTGATTGGCCGTCGCTTCCAGGACGAAGAAGTACAGCGTGACCTGAAAATCATGCCATTCAAAATCGTTGGCGCTGACAACGGTGATGCATGGCTGGACGTGAAAGGTCAGCGCGTGGCTCCGCCACAGATCTCAGCAGAAGTGCTGAAAAAAATGAAGAAAACGGCTGAAGACTATCTGGGTGAACCAGTGACTGAAGCGGTTATCACTGTACCGGCATACTTCAACGATGCACAGCGTCAGGCAACTAAAGATGCCGGTCGTATCGCTGGTCTGGAAGTAAAACGTATCATCAACGAACCAACCGCAGCGGCTCTGGCCTACGGTCTGGATAAAGGTCAGGGTAACCGCACTATCGCGGTATATGACCTGGGTGGTGGTACTTTCGATATCTCTATCATCGAAATCGATGAAGTTGATGGCGAAAAAACCTTTGAAGTTCTGGCAACCAACGGTGATACCCACCTGGGTGGTGAAGACTTCGACAGCCGTATGATCAACTACCTGGTGGCTGAGTTTAAGAAAGATCAGGGCATCGATCTGCACAACGATCCCCTGGCTATGCAGCGTCTGAAAGAAGCGGCAGAAAAAGCGAAGATCGAACTGTCTTCTGCACAGCAGACTGACGTCAACCTGCCGTACATCACTGCTGATGCGACGGGTCCTAAACACCTGAACATCAAAGTGACCCGTGCGAAACTGGAATCACTGGTAGAAGATCTGGTTGCTCGTTCTATCGAGCCGTTGAAAGTGGCTCTGCAGGATGCGGGTCTGTCCGTCTCTGAAATCAACGATGTGATCCTCGTTGGTGGCCAGACGCGTATGCCAATGGTTCAGGCGAAAGTGACCGAGTTCTTCGGTAAAGAGCCACGTAAAGACGTGAACCCGGATGAAGCTGTTGCTGTTGGTGCAGCGGTTCAGGGTGGCGTGTTAGCGGGTGAAGTAAAAGACGTACTGCTGCTGGACGTGACTCCGCTGTCGCTGGGTATCGAAACCATGGGCGGTGTGATGACGTCGCTGATCGCCAAGAACACCACTATCCCAACCAAGCATAGCCAGGTGTTCTCAACGGCTGAAGACAACCAGTCTGCCGTGACCATCCATGTTGTGCAGGGTGAGCGTAAACGTGCTGCGGATAACAAATCTCTGGGTCAGTTCAACCTGGACGGTATCCAGAGCGCACCACGCGGTATGCCTCAGATCGAAGTCACTTTCGACATCGACGCCGATGGTATCCTGCATGTGTCAGCGAAAGACAAGAACAGCGGTAAAGAGCAGAAAATCACCATCAAGGCCTCTTCCGGTCTGAACGACGAAGAGATCGAAAAAATGGTGCGTGATGCGGAAGCCAACGCTGAGTCTGACCGTAAGTTCGAAGAGCTGGTTCAGGTACGCAACCAGGGCGACCAGTTGTCACACAGCACGCGTAAGCAGTTGGACGAAGCGGGCGATAAACTGCCAGCGGATGACAAAGCGCCTATCGAAGCTGCATTGACCGAACTGAACTCGGCGCTGAAAGGCGAAGACAAAGCGGATATCGAAGCTAAGATCCAGGCTCTGATGGAAGTGTCCAGCAAGCTGATGGAGTTCGCTCAGCAGCAGCAGGCCGCTGGCGGCGCAGCAGATGCGACCGATGGCGCGAAGAAAGACGATGATGTTGTCGACGCTGAATTTGAAGAAGTGAAAGACAACAAAAAATAATCGCCCTTGAGCGGGCAAGGTGGCGCGTCATGCGCCATTGATTACCAGCACGGGCGTCGGAGAAATCCTACGCCCGTGCATGCATGTTAAGGGCAGGATCAATAACAATGGCGAAGAGAGACTATTACGAGGTTTTAGGCGTTTCCAAATCGGCGGAAGAGCGTGAAATCAAAAAGGCTTATAAACGCCTGGCAATGAAGTTTCACCCCGATCGTAACCAGGGTGAAGGTGCCGAAGAACAATTTAAAGAGGTCAAAGAAGCCTACGAAATTCTGACCGATGCGCAGAAACGTGCGGCTTACGATCAGTATGGACATGCAGCCTTTGAACAGGGCGGTATGGGCGGTGGCGGTCATGGCGGCTTCGGCGGCGGTGGCGGTGCTGACTTCAGTGATATCTTTGGCGACGTATTTGGCGATATCTTTGGCGGAGGCCGCCGTCAACAGCGTGCTGCACGCGGCGCTGATTTACGCTACAACATGGAGCTGTCGCTGGAAGAAGCGGTACGCGGCGTGACCAAAGAGATCCGCATTCCAACGCTGGAAGAGTGTGATGTTTGCCACGGTAGTGGTGCGAAAGCCGGTACCAAACCGCAAACCTGTTCAACCTGTCACGGTGCTGGCCAGGTACAGATGCGTCAGGGCTTCTTCACCGTACAACAGGCTTGTCCGACCTGTCATGGTCGTGGCTCGGTGATTAAAGATCCGTGTAACGCCTGCCGTGGTCACGGCCGGGTTGAGCGTTCGAAAACCCTGTCGGTGAAAATTCCGGCGGGTGTCGATACCGGTGACCGCATTCGTCTGACCGGCGAAGGGGAAGCGGGTGAGCACGGTGCGCCATCAGGCGATTTGTATGTGCAGGTTCAGGTGCGCAAGCACAATATCTTTGAGCGTGAAGAGAACAATCTGTACTGCGAAGTGCCAATCAACTTTGTGATGGCTGCGCTGGGTGGCGAGATTGAAGTACCAACGCTGGACGGCCGCGTGAACTTGAAAGTGCCTGCGGAAACGCAGACGGGTAAACTGTTCCGTATGCGCGGTAAAGGTGTGAAATCAGTACGTGGTGGTGCACAGGGTGACCTGTTATGCCGCGTTGTGGTGGAAACGCCAGTCAGCCTGAGCGAGAAGCAGAAATCGCTGTTACGCGAACTGGAAGAGAGCTTTGGCGGCCCCTCCGGTGAGAAGAACAGCCCGCGTTCTAAAAGCTTCTTCGATGGCGTGAAAAAGTTCTTTGACGATCTGACTCGTTAATCGCAACGGCTCCCTGGTAAGCCAGGGAGCCGATACATCAATAAATCCTCTGTATTCCCCTACCTTCCTGTTTTTTTATCTCTCTTTCAGGTGAATTTTTGGTGCAATCTCTTTGAAAGTCCCATTATTATTTCTTAATGTTGCATTGAGTATCTGATTGTTATTAGATGTCGCTTCAATTTATCTAATGGAATTGGGTTCATGAAAAAGATTCTGGCAATTGCCGCCTTCGCTGTTCTGCTTTCTGGCTGTGCTCAACAAACTGTCCAGCTGAAACACAATCAGGTTGCTGCACCTAAGCAGGTGACCACTCACCACTTCTTCGTGTCGGGTATCGGCCAGAAGAAAACGCTGGATGCTGCGGCAATCTGTGGCGGTGAGGATAAAGTGGATCGCGTTGAAGTTCAGCAGACCTTCGTCAACGGCCTGCTGGCTGTCGTGACTTTAGGTATTTACACCCCACGTGAAGCACGCGTTTACTGCGCACTGTAAGTTGTTAACAGTGTGGTAAGAAAGCCGCTTCGTGCGGCTTTTTTTACGTCCTTAACCTGGCTGAGATTCGCATTTATCCGCGCCTTATTTTTCATTCCCTCTCAATAACTCGTCAATATTGAGGTGGTGTGAGGGTATAAACTGTTTTTTTCCAGCGGTTTAAACACGTATGCTGTCGGTCATCTGAAGCTTATTCACTGAGATTAACAGCGGAGTCTGTCATGACCCTCTTTTTCAAAAAACTCTTAAAAAACGATGCTACCGGCGGCGTGGTGCTGATTATCGCTGCGGCCGTCGCTATGTTCCTCGCTAATAATGCCAGTACTCAGCAGGCTTATCAGGCCATTCTGGCCATGCCGGTGCAGTTCCGTTTCGGTGCCCTGGATATCAACAAAGATCTGCTGTTATGGATCAATGATGCATTGATGGCACTGTTTTTCCTGATGATCGGCCTGGAAGTGAAACGCGAACTGATGATGGGGTCGTTGAAGGGGCGGGAGCGTGCGATGTTCCCGCTGATTGCGGCCTTAGGCGGTATGTTGGCCCCGGGACTGATCTATGCGGCTCTGAATCATAATGACGCGCTGGCGATACACGGCTGGGCGATACCTGCTGCCACCGATATTGCTTTTGCGCTGGGGATTCTGGCGCTACTGGGTAGCCGCGTGCCACCGGCGTTGAAGATGTTCCTGATGGCACTGGCCGTCATCGATGATTTAGGGGCGATTGTCATTATCGCTTTTTTCTACACCAACGACCTGTCGATAGTTTCGCTGGGAGTTGCTGCGGCATCTATCGTTGCGCTGGCCCTGTTGAACCTGTGTGGTGTGCGTAAAACCTCGGTCTATCTGCTGGTCGGGATGGTGCTGTGGGTGGCAGTGCTGAAGTCTGGCGTGCATGCCACGTTGGCGGGGGTGATTGTCGGTCTGTTTATTCCTCTGAAAAAACAGGATGGGCACTCGCCGTCGATTGAACTGGCGCATGGTCTGCACCCGTGGGTGAGCTGGCTTATCCTGCCGCTGTTTGCCTTTGCCAATGCCGGTGTTTCCCTGACGGGAGTCTCGGTTGACGGATTGTTCTCGATGGTGCCGTTGGGGATTATTCTGGGTCTTTTGGTGGGTAAACCGCTGGGGATCACGCTGATTTGCTGGTTGTCAGTGAAACTGAAGATTGCCGTTTTGCCGGAAAACACCAAGATGGTGGATATTGCCGCTGTGGGTGTGCTGTGTGGCATCGGCTTTACCATGTCTATCTTTATCGCTTCACTGGCATTTGACGCCGCCCATGAAGAGATGGTCACGCTGGCCAAGCTAGGGATCCTGAGCGGATCGGTACTGTCTGCTGTGGTGGGATATATTCTGCTGCGGATTAAACTGCCTCCGCAATCATCACATTAATGACGCGGTAACTGATGGAACGGTAGGTGTGGCCTTTTTCAGGTCGCACCTGCTGGCTGTACCCTCAAAAAAAAGAAATAAAAAAACCGCCGGAGCGGTTTCTTTATCAAAGCTTGATTAACACGCTGACATTAAGCCAGTTTGCTGATCTGTGCAGCCAGATTTGCTTTATGACGTGCAGCTTTGTTCTTGTGGATCAGGCCTTTAGCTGCCTGACGGTCCACAATTGGTTGCATGTCATTAAATGCATTCTGCGCAGCTGCTTTATCGCCAGTAGCGATAGCCGCGTAAACTTTCTTGATGAAAGTACGTAACATTGAGCGACGGCTAGCATTGTGCTTGCGACGGTTCTCAGACGTTACGGCGCGTTTCTTAGCTGATTTGATATTAGCCAAGGTCCAACTCCCAAATAGTTCTATGAGGACAATTCAAAGGCCGAGGAATATGCCCTTTTCGCCTTCGGTTGTCAATGGATTTGTGCAAATAAGCGCCGGTCAAACAGTGGCACTTGATTACGTTTCGATGGCGCAAGATTCTACCAGCTTCATCCAGGCGAATACAGCTTATTCACAAGAAAAATATCATACCACGCTGGATCAGCACCCTACAGAGCGAAATGGGGAGAAGAAAGCATGAAAGCCCGAATTCGTGGGTTAACCTTCACGGCTGTACAAGGTATAATCCGCCGATTTCCACAAATTTGAGCCAGCCATGAAGTTTATCCGCGGCATACATAACCTTAGAGAGCAGCATCGCGGCTGCGTACTGACTATCGGGAATTTCGATGGCGTACATCGCGGTCATCAGGCGCTGCTAGCGCAACTGTGCAAAGAAGGGCGTCAGCGCAATTTGCCAGTGATGGTCATGCTGTTTGAGCCTCAGCCGCTGGAGCTGTTTGCGGCGGAAAAAGCCCCTGCACGGCTGACACGCCTGAGGGAGAAAGTGCGCTACCTCGAACAGGCCGGCGTCGATGCCGTGCTGTGCGTGCGTTTTGATCGCCGCTTTGCGGCCCAGACGGCACAGAGCTTTGTCGCCGATCTTCTGGTCGATAAGCTGGGCGTAGCGTTCCTCGCTGTAGGGGATGATTTCCGCTTTGGCGCTGGTCGCCAGGGCGATTTCCTGTTATTACAGAATGCAGGTGTCGAGTATGGCTTTGATGTCATCAGTACCCAGACATTCTGCGATGACGGAAAACGCATCAGCAGCACGGCGATTCGCCAGGCACTGGCAGAAGATAACCTGTCGATGGCCAATGCCCTGCTGGGGCGTCCTTTCAGCATTTCTGGCCGTGTCGTGCATGGCGATGCATTGGGCCGCACCATAGGTTTCCCTACGGCTAACCTGCCGCTACGTCGCACCGTCTCCCCGGTCAAAGGGGTGTATGCCGTGGAGGTGTTGGGGCTGGGGTCACATCCGTTAGCCGGTGTGGCAAATATCGGCACCCGACCTACCGTTGCAGGGCTGCGTCAGCAGCTGGAAGTGCATCTGCTGGATGTCTCTATCGACCTTTACGGGCGCCATATTGAAGTGGTACTGCGTGATAAAATACGTAACGAGCAGCGCTTTGCCTCGCTCGACGCACTGAAAGAACAAATTGCAAACGATGTGGTGACTGCCCGAACTTTTTTTGGGCTGAAGACATCGGTTTAAGTTTACATAGAACCGACATACGGAACCGAGAATCTGATGAGTGACTATAAATCTACCCTGAATTTGCCGGAAACGGGGTTCCCGATGCGTGGCGATCTGGCCAAGCGCGAACCGGGCATGCTGCAACGTTGGTATGATGACAAGCTGTACGGCATCATTCGCGAAGCCAAGAAAGGGAAAAAAACCTTTATTCTGCATGATGGCCCTCCCTACGCGAACGGCAGCATTCATATTGGTCACTCCGTTAACAAGATTCTGAAAGACATTATCGTTAAGTCGAAAGGCATGGCGGGCTATGATTCGCCGTATGTTCCAGGCTGGGACTGTCACGGTCTGCCTATCGAGCATAAAGTTGAGCAGATGATCGGTAAGCCGGGCGAGAAAGTCAGCGCATCCGAATTCCGTGCTGCCTGCCGTAAATATGCCGCCGAGCAGGTGGAAGGGCAGAAAGCCGACTTTATCCGCCTCGGAGTGCTGGGTGACTGGGATCGTCCGTATCTGACGATGAACTTCCAAACCGAAGCCAACATCATCCGTGCCCTGGGTAAGATCATCGGCAACGGCCACCTGCACAAGGGCGCAAAGCCGGTGCACTGGTGCCTGGACTGCCGCTCTGCGCTGGCTGAAGCGGAAGTGGAGTATTACGACAAAACCTCCCCGTCTATCGATGTGATGTTCAATGCCGTCGAGAAAGACGCGGTGCAGGCAAAATTTGGCGCAGGCCATGTTGATGGTCCTATTTCCCTGGTGATCTGGACCACCACGCCGTGGACGATGCCGGCTAACCGCGCTATCTCTCTGCATCCTGAATTCGACTACCAATTGGTGCAGATCGAGGGCCGTGCCCTGATCCTAGCGAAAGACATGGTCGAGAGCGTAATGAAGCGCGTTGGCGTGGCTGCATGGACCGTGCTGGGTGAAGCGAAAGGCGCTGACCTTGAACTGATGGGCTTCCAACATCCGTTCCTCGGCCACACCTCTCCGGTGGTGCTGGGTGAGCACGTGACGCTGGAAGCCGGTACCGGTGCCGTTCACACTGCGCCTGGCCACGGCCCGGACGACTATGTGATTGGCCAGAAGTACGGTATTGAAGTCGCTAATCCGGTCGGCCCGGACGGCAGCTTCCTGCCAGGCACTTACCCGACGCTGGACGGCGTTAACGTATTTAAAGCCAACGATATGATCGTTGAATTGCTGCGTGAGAAGGGTGCTCTGTTGCATGTTGAGAAACTGCATCACAGCTACCCACACTGCTGGCGCCACAAAACGCCGATCATCTTCCGTGCAACCCCGCAGTGGTTTATCAGCATGGATCAGAAAGGCTTGCGTGCGCAGTCGTTGAAAGAGATCAAAGGCGTGCAGTGGATCCCGGACTGGGGCCAGGCGCGTATTGAGTCGATGGTGGCTAACCGCCCTGACTGGTGTATCTCCCGTCAGCGTACCTGGGGCGTGCCGATGGCGCTGTTTGTCCACAAAGACACTGAGCAGCTGCACCCGGATTCTCTGGAACTGATGGAGAAGGTGGCGAAGCGGGTTGAGCAGGACGGTATCCAGGCATGGTGGGATCTCGATGCCCGCGACCTGATGGGCGCTGATGCTGACAACTACGTTAAAGTGCCGGATACCCTGGACGTATGGTTCGATTCAGGATCAACCAGTTACTCGGTGGTTGATGCGCGCCCTGAGTTTGGCGGTAACGAACCTGATTTATATCTGGAAGGTTCGGATCAGCACCGTGGCTGGTTTATGTCCTCGCTGATGATCTCCACTGCGATGAAAGGCAAAGCGCCATACCGCCAGGTACTGACGCACGGCTTCACCGTCGATGGTCAGGGCCGCAAGATGTCCAAATCCTTGGGCAACACCGTCAGCCCACAGGACGTGATGAACAAGTTGGGTGCCGATATCCTGCGTCTGTGGGTGGCATCGACCGATTACTCCGGTGAAATTGCTGTCTCTGACGAAATCCTTAAGCGTTCTGCCGACAGCTATCGTCGCATCCGTAACACCGCGCGTTTCCTCCTGGCGAACCTCGCCGGTTTCAACCCGGAAACCGATCTGGTGAAACCGGAAGAGATGGTCATCGTTGACCGCTGGGCTGTGGGCCGTGCACTGGCTGCACAGAATGATATCGTCGCTTCTTACGAAGCCTACGATTTCCATGAAGTGGTACAGCGTCTGATGCAGTTCTGCTCGGTTGAGATGGGTTCATTCTATCTGGATATCATCAAAGATCGTCAGTACACCGCGAAGTCAGATGGCCTGGCGCGTCGTAGCTGCCAGACCGCGCTGTGGTACATCGTAGAAGCGCTGGTGCGTTGGATGGCACCAATCATGTCCTTTACCGCGGATGAAATCTGGGGCTATCTGCCGGGCAAACGCAGCCAGTATGTGTTTACCGAGGAGTGGTTCGACGGGCTGTTCAGCCTGGAAGACAACCAGCCAATGAACGACAGCTACTGGGCTGAACTGCTGAAAGTCCGCGGTGAAGTCAATAAGGTGATCGAGCAGGCGCGTGCTGATAAGCGTATCGGTGGTTCTCTGGAAGCCAGCGTAACGCTGTACGCTGATGCTGACCTGGCGGCGAAGCTGACCAGCCTGGGTGAGGAGCTGCGCTTTGTGCTGCTGACCTCAGGGGCTCAGGTGGCTGACTATGCACAGGCGACAGACGATGCGCAGCAGAGCGACGTGGTAAAAGGTCTGAAAATTGCCCTGCATAAAGCAGAAGGTGAGAAATGCCCACGCTGCTGGCATTACACTAGCGATATCGGCCAGAACGCTGAACACGCCGATGTGTGCGGTCGTTGTGTCACTAACGTCGCGGGCAGCGGCGAACAGCGTAAGTTTGCATGATGAGCAGACCTGTTCTCTCAACCGGATTGCGCTGGCTGTGGCTGGTGCTGGTGGTGATTGTCATTGATTTCGCCAGCAAGCAGTGGATTATGAATAATCTGATGCTGCACGAATCGATGCCAGTGATGCCGTACTTTAACTTCTTTTATGCTCACAACTACGGCGCGGCGTTCAGCTTCCTCGCCGATAAAGGTGGCTGGCAGCGCTGGTTCTTTGCCGGTATTGCCATTGCCATCGTCGTGGTGCTGCTGGTGATGATGTACCGCACCAGCGCGAGCAATAAACTGAATAACATCGCCTATGCGCTGATTGTGGGTGGCGCAGTGGGCAACCTGTTTGACCGGTCATATCATGGCTTTGTGGTGGACTTCATCGATTTCTATGTCGGTGACTGGCACTTTGCCACGTTTAATATTGCTGACTGCGGTATCTGTATTGGTGCCGCGCTGATCGTGCTGGAAGGGTTCCTGAGCCCGAACGGCAAACAGGCTAAGAATAAAGGGTAAGGCATGACCGATTCTGTACAGCGTGACAGCGCAGTGCTGGTGCATTTCACCTTAAAACTGGCGGATGGTTCCACGGCGGAATCCACGCGCAGTCACGGTAAACCGGCACTGTTTTGCCTCGGCGATGGCAGCCTGTCCGAAGGGCTGGAAAGCCATCTTCTCGGGCTGAAAGCGGGTGAGACGTGTGCCTTTTCGCTGGATCCAGACGATGCGTTCGGCGGTATCAGCCCTGACCTGATCCAGTATTTCTCGCGCCGTGACTTTGTGCAGGCCGGGGAACCGGAAATGGGTGCCATCATGCTGTTCAGCGGCATGGATGGTAACGAGATGCCTGGTGTGATCCGTGAAATCTCCGGTGATTCGATCACCGTTGATTTCAATCATCCTCTGGCCGGGCAGACCATTCACTTTGACGTAGAAGTACTGGAGATTGATCCGGTACGGGAGACGAGCAATGCAGATCCTGTTGGCTAACCCGCGCGGTTTCTGCGCAGGCGTTGATCGCGCTATCAGCATTGTGGAGCGTGCGCTCGAGATGTATGGCGCACCTATCTACGTGCGGCATGAAGTGGTGCATAACCGTTATGTGGTCAATAGCCTGCGTGAGCGCGGGGCGATCTTTATTGAAGAGATCGCTGAAGTGCCGGATGGATCCATCCTGATCTTCTCTGCACACGGCGTGTCTCAGGCCGTTCGTGCTGAAGCGAAAGCGCGTGAGCTGACCATGCTGTTTGATGCCACCTGTCCGCTGGTCACCAAGGTGCATATGGAAGTGGCGCGTGCGAGTCGAAAAGGAACGGAAGCGATCCTGATTGGTCATGCGGGCCACCCGGAAGTGGAAGGGACAATGGGCCAGTACAACAACCCGAAAGGGGGAATGTATCTGGTGGAAGCGCCAGCAGATGTCTGGAAACTTCAGGTTAAAGATGAAGACAATCTGTGCTTTATGACGCAAACCACGCTGTCCGTCGATGACACCTATGAAGTGATCGATGCGCTGCGTGCCCGTTTCCCCAAAATTGTTGGTCCGCGTAAAGACGACATCTGTTACGCCACCACTAACCGTCAGGAAGCGGTGCGAACGCTGGCCCGTGACGCTGATGTGGTGCTGGTGGTCGGTTCGAAAAACTCCTCGAACTCAAACCGTCTGGCAGAGCTGGCACAGCGTGCCGGCAAGCTGGCACGTCTGATCGACTCCGCTGATGATATTCAGGAAGAGTGGGTGAGAGGTGTGGGTTGTGTTGGCGTCACTGCGGGGGCTTCGGCACCGGACATCCTGGTGCAACAGGTGATCGAACGGTTGAACTCACTGGGTGGCGTCGATGCCATCGAGCTGATTGGTCGCGAAGAGAACATTGTGTTTGAAGTACCGAAAGAACTGCGCGTGGAAGTTCGCCAGGTCGAGTAGGGCGCATTTTCTTCTGTCTGGGGCGACCTTTTTTCCGGTCGCCTTATTCCTTTAAGTTGTGAAATTGCAATAATTTCAATTACTTATCATCATGTCCACCCTCATTCGGATCGTACCATGTGTTGTGTTCATAAAAGAGGTTTACAACGTCACCACGGTCAAAAACGAAGGTGGCCGTGCCACTTGAATACAACCGCCATGTACCGAAAGATCCATCACTAAAATTTAAATCCCCCTCGGCGTAGCATGATGAATATCGTGCATCCATGACGACATAAGCTTCAACAGGATAGGCGTGATTAAAAAAGTTGATCGCCTGCTGCTGCGTGGGCACGAATTTTTTGCAGGCATTAATCTCATAGACATTGGTGACTTGTTTTAACGTTTTCCCGATGCTTGTGATGTTAAGCGAGGTTACCGATCGAGCCTGACTGTAAGTGGGGATTAGTAATATATTGATTAATATTAATTTTTTAATTATACCTTTTATTCTTACCATTTGGCGGTACTCGCCTCTGTTGGCGTTTTCCTTGCAATCTCCGGATGCCGATAAATTTCATTTGTGCTGATGCCCAACGACTCTTTTAACTGACTGATCAGCCATTTAAGTGATTCATTCTGCTGTTCAGTAACAGGATTATAGATAAGGTCTTTAGACTTTTTATTTATTGGGTCTTCTACCGCCAGTCCTACCATTTCAATACCAATTGCATCCGTGTTTGCCGGAAAGCGGTCGGGCCAGGTTTTTTTCCTCTCCCTGTCTGATGAACGACAATGCCGTTAACATGGGCGATGTTACCGTGATGAAGCGACGGGAAAATCTTTTTGGTAATCCTGACCGCATCGATATAGCCATTGGCATCGATATACAGCATGGTTCGTCCTTGTTTTGAGTGAGTTGTCATCTTTTTGTATGTTATGTAGCCCGTTCTGCTTGAGCAAGGCTGCCTGCCAATTTTCATTGTTTATCCACTCAACGCCCATCCCATTTTCCCTTCCCCAATCCTGACAAAATCTGTTTTACTGATAATCCTCACGCGCTGGCGTAAAATTCTTATTATCTGGTTTTAATTGTGGCGCAGACGTTAACCGCTGGTTAATCTGTATGCGGCTTGAATGAATAGAAATCTGTCAGGAATGAATAAATATGAGTAATACAGAAATCCGTATCGCCATTGTGGGAGCCGCAGGGCGTATGGGGCGTCAGCTAATTCAGGCAACGGTTCAGTCTGAAGGTGCGCGTTTGGGCGCAGCGCTGGTGCGTTCAGGTTCGTCGCTGACGGGCGCAGATGCCGGAGAGCTGGCAGGTTGTGGTGCTCTGGGCATTAACGTGACGGATAACCTTGATGCCGTCGTGAACGATTTCGATGTGTTGATCGACTTCACCCGTCCGGAAGGCACGCTGCATTATCTGGAATTTTGTCGTCAGCATAAAAAAGCGATGGTTATTGGTACCACCGGATTCGATGAGGACGGTAAAGCCGCCATCAAAGCCGCTTCTGCTGATATCGGCATCGTGTTTGCCGCCAACTTTAGTGTGGGCGTTAACCTGGTGCTGAAACTGCTGGAGAAAGCCGCCAAAGTGATGGGTGACTACGCGGATATCGAGATCATCGAAGCGCATCACCGTCATAAAGTTGATGCACCATCGGGTACCGCGCTGGCGATGGGGGAAGCGATTGCAGATGCAATGAACTGGAACCTGAATGAGCATGCGGTCTACAGCCGCGAAGGTTACACCGGTGAGCGCGAAGCACAGACCATTGGTTTTGCCACTGTACGTGCCGGAGATATCGTTGGTGAGCACACGGCGATGTTTGCAGATGTTGGCGAACGGGTAGAGATAACCCACAAGGCTTCAAGCCGCATGACCTTCGCTAATGGCGCAGTTCGTGCAGCAATATGGTTGAAAGCGCATAAAACAGGGCTTCATGATATGCGCAGTGTCCTTAATCTTGATGATTTATAAGTGTTGTGTACCATCGTGATGTGGTTATTTCAATCATAACTTTCTGATTGGAGGGGCAATAATTTTATTGCCCTTTTTATTTATGTAAAAATAATCGACTCGTTATTAAAAACGACTGTCATTGTTATAATTTATATTTATCTCTGTTTTTTACCCACCATAAACGCTATTTTTGACCATTTGGTCCACTTTTTTACTCTCTGCTCCCCAAAATTATGCACAAGCGCTCAGGCAACCGATTTTATGGCCAGGATGTGTCATGCTTTCAGGGTAAATCTTCCGGATTTACGCTCAGTTAGTTAAAAAACGCAGAAAAACATCCTCACAGGGTAGACAATAGAGAGGGCGATCATTAGAATGCGCCCAATTTGCCAAAAACTGAGCAGTCAGGCAGTTTTTGCATTGATTTCGGGGTCATTCCTGAATTAATATGCATATATTGTGACTGTTTATTCCCTGGAGGATGTTTTGATTAAGTCAGCGCTATTGGTTCTGGAAGACGGAACCCAATTCCACGGTCGGGCCATCGGGGCAACCGGGTCGGCAGTGGGAGAAGTTGTTTTCAACACGTCAATGACCGGTTATCAAGAAATCCTCACTGATCCTTCCTATTCCCGCCAGATCGTCACTCTTACTTATCCCCATATCGGCAATGTCGGCACCAACTCCGCTGACGCAGAATCTTCTCAGGTACATGCATCGGGCCTCGTTATCCGTGATTTACCACTGATTGCCAGCAACTACCGTAATGAAGAAGGCCTGTCTGATTACCTGACTCGCCACAACATTGTCGCTATTGCCGATATCGATACGCGTAAGCTGACCCGTCTGCTGCGCGAAAAAGGGGCACAGAATGGCTGTATCATCGCGGGCGATGCGCTGGATGCCGCTGTCGCACTGGAAAAAGCCAAAGCGTTCCCGGGCCTGAAAGGTATGGACCTGGCAAAAGAAGTGACCACTAAGGATGCGTATCAGTGGCTGCAGGGGAGCTGGACGCTGGAAGGTGAGCTGCCTGCGCCGAAGACTGATGCAGACCTGCCTTTCCATGTTGTCGCGTATGATTACGGCGTGAAGCGTAACATCCTGCGTATGCTGGTGGATCGCGGCTGCCGTTTGACCGTTGTTCCAGCACAGACTTCCGCGGAAGATGTACTGAAGCTGAATCCGGACGGGGTGTTCCTCTCTAACGGCCCTGGCGACCCGGAGCCGTGTGACTACGCGATTACGGCGATTAAACGCCTGCTGGAAACCGACATTCCGGTGTTCGGTATCTGCCTCGGCCACCAGTTACTGGCGCTGGCCAGCGGTGCCAAAACCGTGAAGATGAAACTGGGTCACCACGGTGGTAACCACCCGGTGAAAGATCACGATAACAATACCGTGATGATTACCGCCCAGAACCACGGTTTTGCCGTTGACGACAGCCAGCTGCCTTCTAATCTGCGTGTGACCCATACCTCACTGTTTGACCATACGGTACAGGGTATTCACCGCACCGATAAAGCAGCCTTCAGCTTCCAGGGCCACCCGGAAGCCAGCCCTGGCCCGCACGATGCCGCCCCCTTGTTCGATCATTTTATCGAACTGATTAAAGCTGCGAAATAAGATCGGGAGAGAAAGACAATGCCAAAACGTACAGACATAAAAAGTATCCTGATCCTCGGTGCTGGCCCGATTGTTATCGGCCAGGCCTGCGAATTTGACTATTCGGGTGCTCAGGCGTGTAAAGCGCTGCGCGAAGAGGGTTACCGCGTTATCCTGGTGAACTCCAACCCGGCCACCATCATGACCGACCCGGATATGGCCGATGCGACCTATATCGAACCTATCCACTGGGAAGTGGTGCGCAAAATCATTGAGAAAGAGCGCCCGGATGCCGTGCTGCCAACCATGGGCGGCCAGACTGCGCTGAACTGTGCGCTGGAGCTGGAACGTCAGGGCGTGCTGGCTGAATTTGGTGTCACGATGATCGGTGCCACCGCTGATGCGATCGATAAAGCGGAAGATCGTCGTCGTTTTGACGTCGCGATGAAGAAAATCGGCCTCGACACTGCGCGTTCCGGTATCGCACACACGATGGAAGAAGCGCTGGCGGTTGCCGCTGACGTGGGCTTCCCGTGCATTATCCGTCCGTCATTCACCATGGGTGGCACAGGCGGCGGTATCGCTTACAACCGCGAAGAGTTTGAAGAGATTTGCGAGCGTGGCCTCGACCTGTCACCGACTAATGAGCTGCTGATTGATGAGTCGCTGATTGGCTGGAAAGAGTACGAGATGGAAGTGGTGCGTGATAAAAACGACAACTGCATCATTGTCTGCTCGATTGAAAACTTCGATGCCATGGGTATTCACACCGGTGACTCCATCACGGTTGCGCCAGCACAGACGCTGACCGACAAAGAGTACCAGATTATGCGTAACGCCTCGCTGGCGGTACTGCGTGAGATCGGTGTGGAAACCGGCGGTTCAAACGTACAATTCTCGGTAAATCCGGAAAATGGTCGCCTGATTGTCATTGAGATGAACCCGCGCGTATCACGTTCTTCAGCGCTGGCATCCAAAGCGACCGGTTTCCCGATTGCGAAAATCGCCGCCAAGCTGGCCGTCGGTTTTACGCTGGATGAGCTGACCAACGACATCACCGGTGGCCTGACTCCGGCCTCCTTCGAGCCGTCCATCGACTACGTTGTGACGAAGATCCCTCGCTTTAACTTCGAGAAATTTGCCGGTGCCAATGACCGCCTGACCACACAGATGAAATCTGTGGGTGAAGTGATGGCAATTGGTCGCACCTTCCAGGAATCGATGCAGAAAGCCCTGCGCGGTCTGGAAGTGGGCGCCCATGGCTTTGACCCGAAAGTGGGCCTTGACGACCCGGAAGCGCTGACGACCATCCGTCGCGAGTTGAAAGATGCTGGCTGCGACCGCATCTGGTACATCGCTGATGCCTTCCGTGCTGCGATGAGCGTGGAAGATGTCTTCGCGCTGACCAACGTTGACCGCTGGTTCCTGGTCCAGATTGAAGAGCTGGTGAAGCTGGAACAGCAGGTATCAGAACAGGGCATTAACGGCCTGAACTATGACTTCCTGCGTGCCCTGAAGCGTAAAGGTTTTGCCGACGCACGCCTGGCCGATGTGGCCGGTGTCTCTGAAGCTGAAATCCGTGCGCTGCGTGAGCAGCATAACCTGCACCCGGTCTACAAACGTGTTGATACCTGTGCGGCAGAGTTCTCCACGAATACGGCCTACATGTACTCCACTTATGAAGAAGAGTGCGAAGCGAACCCTAACCAGGACCGTGACAAAATCATGGTGCTGGGCGGTGGTCCAAACCGTATCGGTCAGGGCATTGAGTTCGACTACTGCTGCGTACACGCCTCACTGGCGCTGCGCGAAGACGGGTTCGAAACCATTATGGTCAACTGTAACCCGGAAACCGTCTCTACCGATTACGACACCTCCGACCGTCTGTACTTCGAGCCGGTGACCCTGGAAGATGTGCTGGAAATCGTGCGCATCGAGAAGCCTAAGGGGGTGATCGTACAGTACGGTGGCCAGACGCCACTGAAACTGGCGCGTGCGCTGGAAGCCGCAGGCGTGCCGGTTATCGGCACCAGCCCGGATGCCATTGACCGTGCAGAAGATCGTGAGCGTTTCCAGCAGGCGGTTGATCGCCTGGGTCTGAAACAGCCGGCCAACGCCACCGTGACCGCCATTGAAATGGCCGTCGAAAAAGCAGCGCTGATTGGCTACCCGCTGGTGGTGCGTCCATCTTATGTGCTGGGCGGCCGTGCGATGGAAATCGTTTACGATGAAATCGACCTGAAGCGCTACTTCAACACGGCGGTTTCCGTCTCTAACGATGCGCCGGTTCTGCTGGACCGTTTCCTGGATGACGCCGTCGAAGTTGACGTAGATGCCATCTGTGACGGTGAGCAGGTGCTGATTGGCGGCATTATGGAACACATTGAGCAGGCGGGCGTTCACTCCGGTGACTCAGCCTGTTCACTGCCAGCGTATACGTTGAGCCAGGAAATCCAGGATGTGATGCGCGACCAGGTGAAAAAACTGGCCTTTGAACTGGGTGTACGCGGCCTGATGAACGTGCAGTTTGCGGTGAAAGACAACGAGGTTTACCTGATTGAGGTGAACCCACGTGCTGCACGTACTGTACCGTTTGTCTCCAAAGCGACCGGGATGCCGTTGGCGAAGGTTGCCGCACGCGTGATGGCGGGCAAAACGCTGGCTGCACAGGGTATGACAAAAGAGATCATCCCGCCGTATTACTCGGTGAAAGAAGTGGTGCTGCCGTTTAACAAGTTCCAGGGCGTTGACCCTATCCTTGGCCCGGAAATGCGTTCCACCGGGGAAGTGATGGGTGTGGGCCGTACCTTCGCAGAAGCTTTCTGCAAAGCGATGCTGGGTGCACAGAGCAACATGAAGAAAAGTGGCCGTGCGCTGCTGTCAGTGCGCGAAGGCGATAAGAAACGCATCGTTGAGCTGGCTCGTCGCCTGCAGGATTCTGGTTTTGAACTGGATGCTACCGCGGGTACTGCTGAGGTGTTGAAAACTGCCGGGATTGAGGTGCGCCAGGTGAATAAGGTGCATGAAGGTCGTCCGCATATTCAGGATCGGGTGAAAAACGGCGAGTACGCCTATATCGTTAACACCACCGCAGGCCGCCAGGCGATTGAGGATTCCAAGCTCATCCGCCGCAGTGCGTTGCAGTACAAGGTGCACTACGACACCACGCTGAATGGTGCTTTCGCCACCACCACGTCACTGAATGCCAGCGCCACTGAGCAGGTGATCTCCGTGCAGGAAATGCACGCGCAGATCAACGCTTAACGCCGGTCATCCTGACAGCAACAAACCCCGCCTCGGCGGGGTTTTTTTTGGGCGCGATTCGGCGAAAGTCGTTTATGATTATCGGTTTTGTGATCGCACAGGTTGCAGCATTGTCAGGGTTCGTTAGGATGACTGGCGCTGGGTTTTACATTATCTATTGAAATACAGCCATTTTTTACACCAATGATTATAGGGAAATTAACCATGAAAAAAATTGTTCTGGCGATGCTGGTGGGAGCGGTAATGGCTCAATCTGCGTATGCGGCCAAAGATGTCACCACCGAACCTGACGTTTACTTCCTGAAAGAGTCGCAATCCATTGATAGCCTGGCACTACTTCCGCCTCCTCCGGCGATGGACAGCATCGAATTCCTGAATGACAAAGCCCAGTATGATGCGGGCAAAATGCTGCGTAACACGCCAAGAGGCAAGCAGGCCTGGAAAGACGCTCATGTCGAAGGGGACGGGGTGGCAGAGGCATTTTCCGACGCTTACGG
Organism: Erwinia sp. MYb375; assembly: GCF_037479175.1. Lineage (NCBI taxonomy): Bacteria > Pseudomonadati > Pseudomonadota > Gammaproteobacteria > Enterobacterales > Erwiniaceae > Erwinia > Erwinia sp. MYb375. Next base: position 185,615 of record NZ_JBBGZS010000022.1, read on the forward strand.
TCTGACCATCAGCAAAGAGAAAACGCCGGAGCAGTACCGCCTGGTGAAGAAAATGCGTGAAGACGCGGGTGACCTCGCGACGCGCAGCGCCAAGCAACACTACATGCGCATCCGTCCTTTTGCTTTCTATCATGAAGCCACCTGCCGTTCCGATGACGAAGGCAAACTTTCCACCAACGGTTCTTACCCTTCAGGGCACACCACGATAGGCTGGGCGACGGCGCTGGTACTGGCAGAGATCAACACTGACCGCCAGGGGCAAATTCTGCAACGTGGCTATGAGATGGGCCAGAGCCGGGTGATTTGCGGCTATCACTGGCAGAGTGACGTCACCGCGGCTCGCGTGGTGGCCTCGGCGATTGTGGCACGTCTGCACGCGGAACCGACCTTTGTCAGCCAGTTGCAAAAAGCCAAAGATGAATTCACGCGTCTGAAAGGCAGCGCGCTTTAAACGAATATCCCCCGTAGTGGGCGACCTTTTTTCCGGTCGCCCTTTGAGAGATTGTTTTCCGGTGACCTTTTCTTAAGCCAGTTTTGCCAGTATTTCCAGCGTAGTAGACTCATTTTCAATTAAGCGGATCAGCAAAATGGCCTGTTTATTCGGCTTTGCCCGCCCCTGCTCCCAGTTCTGATAGGTGGTTAATCCAGTCTGTAAGTACTGTGCGAAGACCGCCTGAGAAAGCTGTAAGTTTTCACGGATAGTGCGTAATTCCTCCGGGGCAAGTACCACCTCAGCTTTTGCCGCCAGGCGATGCGTTTTCAGCGTTTTCTTGCCCTGGTGATGTTCAGCCAGCGCGGTAAACCCCTCGACCAGTTCATGGTAAAGATCGCGTTTTTCCATAAAATCACCCTCCTTTAGTCAGGTTTGCCAGCAGCGAACGTAAGCTGTCGCGCTGTGCCGGGGAGAGATCGCTTGCCTCTCCTTTGCTGTAAAAAGTGAACAGCAGAAAGTGTGCCTGTTCCTGCCACCAGTAATAAATCACCCGTGAACCTCCGCGTTTTCCCTTATGGCGATGGGCATCGCCTACTCTGAGTTTACGCAGCCCTCCGGTGTGCTGGATAACATCACCGCAGGTGGGACAGAGCATTAACAGATTCTGCAAACTGCGAAATGCATTGTCAGAAAAAGAATCGGCACGGTGACGTGCGAAAGGCGGAAGTTCAATAAAGATAGCATCCACTGCTGTATCTCCTGATGGGCTTAAACTATCCCCAATAATGAGTTAGTTCAAGTGAATTTTGTTGGTTTTTTGAACCTGATGATTTTGCCTCCTTCCTGCTGATATGTCCCGGGCTTGCTCAATCCCTGCGCAACGCCTCGCAAACTTGCACTGTTAACGCTCAGAAGATTTGCTTATTTATAAAATAAAACCATATAAATCAATTGATTGATTTTATGGCATCAAAATTGCCTTACCTGAAAGAGGTTGAGTTGTTGGGCCAATTTATCAGGGGGCAGCATGTCATCATTGAACGCCAGTTTGTCACCGATAGCGGTACAGCACAGCGATGTGTTGGTGCTGGATGCGCTGACGCGCTATGTGGCGCAGTCCGGGACTCAGATTGGTGAACGTCTGCCGCCAGAACGTGTACTGGCAGAGCAACTGGGGGTGAGCCGTAATACGGTACGTGAAGCGCTGAAACGCTGGGAGGCACTGGGCATTATTGTGCGCCGCAAAGGCAGCGGCACCTTCCTGCATGCCGAAGTCACCAGCAATGACAGTTTCCTCTCCCTGCGCTTTAAGAACGACTCACAGAACATGCTGCATGCGCTGGAGGTGCGGCGCATCATCGAGGCCGAATCCTGTGGCCTGGCGGCGATCCGCGCCAGCCGTGAAGACCTGCTGCTGATTGAACAGCGGCTGGTGGAGATGGAGCGGGTGCATCTTTCCATTGGTTCAGCCGGGGCTGAAGACTGGGCGTTTCACGCCAGCATCTATCAGGCCGCCCATAACCCGTTGCTGCTGCATATGGTGGTCGGTTTGTACGACACCCTGCACGCGTTCTTCGAATCTCCCCCCGAACAGGCGCTGTTCAGCGACTCCTTTCCGTTGCACCGCACGCTGTTCGAGGCCATTGCACGCCGTGACGCCATTGAGGCGAGGCGCGTCAGCCATTTAATTCTCGATATCACCGAACGTGACATGAAGGACGTGATCCATGCAGCCAGAAAAATATAAAGACCAGACCCAGCTAACGCACGATGTCCGCCATGATAAAGGCGCGGTATCGCCACCGATTTACCAGTCGTCTCTGTTCAGCTTCAGCGACTACGACAGCATGATCGCCCGTTTTCGCGGTGACAGTGACCAGCCGCTCTATTCACGCGTGGACAACCCGACGGTCAAAGCGTTGCAGGACAAAGTGGCCTTGCTGGAACAGGGGGAAGCCTGTCTGGCCTTCAGTAGCGGGATGGCGGCCATCAGTAACGCCATTCTCAGCGTGGTGTCACCGGGCGATAAAGTGGTGTGTATCAACCACGTTTATCCGGATACCTATCGCTTTCTACGTGGCTTCTGCCAGCGTTTTAACATCAACAGCGAGTTTGTAGACGGTGATTCTCTCGCGGCGGTAGAAGCCGCGCTGCCGGGGGCAACGCTGCTCTATCTTGAAAGCCCGAGCAGCTGGGTGATGGGCGAGCAGGATCTGCGTGCGCTGGTCGCTCTGGCCAAACGTTATGGCGTGACCACGATGATTGATAACAGCTGGGCATCGCCGCTGTTCCAGAAACCGCTGACCCTGGGCGTGGATATTGTGGTGCATTCTGCCTCGAAATATATCAGTGGCCACAGCGATGTGGTGGCCGGGCTGGTGATTGCCAGCCGTGAGCGCATCACGGCGATTACCCGCGACGTCAGCCCTTTCCTCGGCGGTAAGCTCTCTGCCAACGAAGCCTGGCTGCTGATCCGCGGCCTGCGCACGTTGCCACTGCGTATGCGCCAGCACCATCACAGCGCCCTGACGATTGCGCAGCAACTGCTGGACCATCCACAGGTCACCCGGGCTTATCACCCAGGGCTGGACCCGCAGCCCTTCTCAACACTGAGTGGTTACAGCGGCCTGTTCTCCTTCGAACTCGATGACTCGGTGGATATTCCGCGTTTCTGTAATGCCCTGAATCTGTTCCATATGGGCGTCAGTTGGGGCGGCTTCGAGAGCCTGGTGATGCCGGCTATTTCGGTGCTGAATCAGGCCGGAGAGTTTAACTCGGCGCGCGATTTTGGCGTGTCACCGCGTGTTGTCCGTATTTCTATCGGCCTGGAAGAGACCGATGACCTGTGGCTCGACTTGCAGCAGGCGATTGCTGCTGCCCGCTAACTTCACCCGACAAGAGGACAGTATGATGCAACATCCTTTGCGCTCTGCATTATTCAAAAGCGTGGTATTGACCCTGGGAATGACCACCGCCTTCGGCACTATCGCCGCCACTAAGCTGACACTGGTGGAAGTGATCACCAGCCCGGCGCGAACAGCCGTGCTGCAAACCATGCTGACGGAGTATAAAAAACAGCATCCGGATACGGAAATTGAAGTGATCTCGCTGCCGTGGGGCCAGGCGTTTGAAAAACTGGGCACCATGCTGCAAAGCGGGCAGGTGCCGGATGTGGTGGAGATGCCGGATACCTGGCAGGGATTGTATGCCAGTAACAATATGCTGGAGGATCTTGAGCCACGCCTGAAAAGCTGGCAAAACACACCAGAGCTGACGGATAAAGCGCTGACGATGGCGCGTGCCGCCAACGGTAAAGCCACGATGGTGCCGTACGGTTTCTATCTGCGCGCCCTGTTCTGGAACAAGAAGCTGTTCCAGCAGGCCGGGCTGAGCGAAGCACCGAAAACCATGGACGAGTTCGTCGCGGACGCGAAGAAAATTACCGCACTGGGTAATGGCATCAGCGGCTACTGCATGCGTGGCGGCGTTGGCGGCACCAATGCCTGGATGATGTTTATGGCAGCGATGAACGGCTCTCCAGACTTCTTCGATAAGCAGGGTAACAGTACGCTCACCCAGCCTGGTGCACTGAAGGGCGCACAGCTGCTGGTGGATTTGTACAAAAGCGGCGGCTCACCGAAAGACAGTGTGAACTGGGGCTTTAACGAGATCGTATCCGGGTTCTACTCGGGTAAATGCGCGATGCTTGACCAGGATCCGGATGCGCTGATCGCAATTAAAAACAGCATGCCAGCGGACGATTTCGCGGTAGCACCGATGCCGGTGGGGCCAGCGGGTAAAGCCTTCCCGACGATAGGTTATACCGGCTGGTCGGTGTTTAAGCAGGCGAAACAGAAGGATCAATCCTGGCAGTTGATCCAGTTCCTCAGTAACAAAGAGAACAACCTCACCTGGTCGAAGTTCGTCGGTACGCTGCCCATCTATAAAGGCGCAGAAAGCGACCCTTACTACCATTCACCGCAGTTCGCAGGCTGGTTCGCCGAACTGAATGACCCGAAATATGTGCCGCTGACCATGCCGACCCATCTGAAAGGCTGGGGCTACTTTAACTCGGTGATCGTCAAAGAGAGCAGCCAGGAAACATTACTCGACCAGAACGACACCGAATCGATGGTTCAGGACTGGGCGAAGTATCTGACAAAAGAGCAGAAAGCCTGGCTGGCTGCGCAATAACCTGGTGATCGGGCCGATCGGAACAGACGATCGGCCCCCCGCCAACCTCATACCGGAGACGCCCTATGATGCTTGACGCCACCACCGAACCCGCCGATCGAGCGCCACGCTTTTTGCGCCTGCGTAGGCTGGCGGAACCCTGGCTTTACCTCACCCCAACGCTGGTGTTGATAGGGCTGTTTATTTTTGTACCAATGATGATTGGCATCTCGTATGCCTTCCAGAATATCCAACTGCTGAACCCGATGGACAGTGGCTGGGTCGGTCTGGATAATTTCCGCACTATGTTCGATGACCGACGTTTCTTTAAGGCGCTGGGCCATACGGTGAACTGGACGCTGACCTCGCTGACGTTGCAATTCTTCCTTGGTCTGGGGTTGGCGCTGCTGCTAAACCGCGAATTCCCGTTACGGCGCTGGGCACAGGCACTGGTATTCCTGCCGTGGGCGGTGCCTGCGTTTCTCTCCGGTCTGACGTGGTCATGGTTGCTGAATCCGGTGATCGGTATTCTGCCGCACTGGATGGTAGATCTGCATCTGATCAGCGAACCGTACAACATCCTGTCCGATCCCACCCTCGCGTTATACGGCCCCGTGATTGCTAACGTCTGGTTTGGTATTCCGTTTTTTGCCATCACCCTGCTGGCAGCGTTGCAATCCATTCCAAAAGATCTCTACGAGGCGGCATCCATGGACGGTGCCAGCGGCTGGCAGCAGTTTAAGCGCGTCACGCTGCCATTTCTTGCACCGATGATTGCGATTACCGTCATGCTGCGCACCATCTGGATTGCCAACTTTGCCGACCTGATCGTGGTGATGACCGACGGTGGCCCTGCGGGATCCACCTCGATTCTCTCCAGCTACATCTTTACCACTGCCTACCGCAAGCTCGACTTTGGTTACGCCTCAGCGATGGCGGTGTTCCTGCTGGTGCTGATGACCTGTTATGCATTGGTGTTACTGCGTATTCGCCATCAGTTGTTGAAATAAGGAGAGGTCGATGAACGCACTTTTACGTTTGATTGGGCACCGCGCCGGTATCCTGTTCTACCTGCTGTTTGCGCTGTTCCCGCTCTACTGGGTGATTAAAATTGCCTTTACGCCCGACGCGTTGTTGTTCAGCGAAGGGGTGACAATGTGGCCGGCTGCGCTGACTCTTGACCATTTTAAGCGCGTGCTGGTGGAGAGCGATTTCCCGACCTTCTTTACTAACAGTCTGATTGTGTCGTTTGGCACTGCGGGTTTGTCGACGGTGGTGGCAGCGGCTGCGGGCTACGCGTTTTCACGCTTTGGTTTCCGTGGAAAAACGGTGATGGCGGCGCTGCTGCTGTTTACGCAGATGTTCCCGCTGGTGATGATCCTGGCCCCAATCTACAAAGTGATGGCACCGCTCGGGCTGACCAACAGCCTGCTGGGCCTGATCCTGGTTTACAGCGCATTTAACGTGCCGTTTGCCACTTTTTTGATGCAGTCATTTTTCGATGCAATCCCGAAAGATCTGGAAGAGTCCGCCATGCTGGAAGGCTGCACGCGTTTTCAGGCGCTGTACCGCGTACTGGTGCCACTGACACTGCCGGGCATGGCCGCCACGCTGGGATTTGTCTTCACTGCCGCGTGGAGTGAGCTGCTGTTCTCACTGATGCTGATCAACCAAAACGATGTGATGACCTTCCCGGTGGGGTTGCTGAGCTTCGTGTCGAAATTCGCCGTTTCCTGGGGAGATATGATGGCCGCCGCCGTGCTGGCGCTGATCCCCGCTTGTCTGTTTTTCGCTTTCATTCAGCGCTACCTGATCCAGGGGCTGACGGCTGGCGCAGTAAAAGGATAATCCTGATGGCTCAAATTTCTCTGCGACAAATCCAGAAGCAGTACGGCAATGTTGAAGTGCTGCGCGATATTAACCTGACCATCGCCGACGGTGAGTTTGTGGTGCTGGTGGGGCCTTCGGGCTGCGGGAAGTCGACGCTGCTGCGCACCATTGCCGGACTGGAACTGGCGAGCAGCGGTGACATCCGTATTGGCACGCGGCTGATGAACGAGGTGGCACCGAAAGATCGTGATATTTCCATGGTGTTTCAGAGCTATGCGCTCTATCCGCACCTGACCGTGGCGCGCAATATGGGCTTCAGCCTGGAAGTACAAAAGCGGCCCAAAGCAGAAATTGAGGCCGCGGTGCAGCGTGCGGCGGAGATCCTCAGCCTGACGCATTTACTCGACCGGCGGCCAAAAGAGTTATCCGGCGGCCAGCGCCAGCGCGTGGCGATGGGGCGGGCGATTGTGCGGCAGCCGCAGGTCTTTTTGTTCGATGAGCCGCTGTCGAACCTTGATGCCCAGCTGCGCGGTCAGATGCGCGTGGAGATCAAAAAGCTGCATCAGCAAATGAATAACACCATTGTTTATGTGACCCACGATCAGGTAGAGGCCATGACGCTGGCAGATCGGATTGTGGTGCTCAATCACGGTGTGATCCAGCAGGTAGGCAGCCCGCTGGAGCTGTATGACACACCGGCGAATAAATTCGTCGCGAGCTTTATCGGTTCACCGCCGATGAACTTTATCAGCGGTACCGTGCGTGCCGGGGATCGTGGTCCTTGCGTCGAGGTTAGCGCACCGTTGGTGCTACCCTTGAGCGAGCGCGGCTTGCTGCCACAGGGGAAGGCGGTGACGTACGGCATCCGCCCGGAAAATATCACGTTATGCGATCTGGCGGATGAAGGGGCGTTGCCGTTACAGGTGTCGTTGATCGAACCGACAGGCTTATCCGAGCTGATCCACGGAACCCTGTACGGTGAGCCGGTGATGATCTACAGCACTTTGCGTTCGGGCTGCCGGGCAGGGGAGACGGTAGGGATGAAGATCGATGTGGATCGCGTGCTGCTGTTTGATGCGGACAGTCAGGTGCGGCTGTAGGTGCGGGCTATATATAGCCCACACCGGGTCAGGCGTGCCTGACCCCTACGACAGCGCGACTTTAATCCCCAGTGCAATCAGTACGCCACCCAGCAGTTTGTCAACGATGCGCTGGGCTTTGGCCAGCCCACGACGCACCGGGGCGCTCTGGATCAGCACCACCAATAGCGGCCACCATAGCGTCGACAGGCCGAGGATAATGCCCGCATACAACAGCTTTTCATGCACGCTGGAATTAACACTCAGTACCTGGGTAAAGATCGACAGGAAAAAAAGCGTGGCTTTGGGGTTCAGCAAGTTGCACAGATAACCCTGCATAAAGGCTTTCTTCAGCGAGGTGTGCTCAGGGGCCACGTTACTGAGATCCATTTTACTGCTGCCACGGGAACGCAGTGCCTGGATACCGATATAAATCAGGTAACCGGCACCGGCATATTTCAGCAGCATAAACAGCCACGGCGTGGTGGTGATCACCACGGCCAGCCCGGCAACGCAATAAGCCATATGCGTGGCAACGGCGCAGTTCACGCCCATCGCGGTCATCATGGCCGCGCTGCGGCGGTAGCGGGCAGCATTTTTGATAATCAGGAAAAAGTCTGGGCCGGGAGAAAGCATCCCGAGCGCCGCAATGGTGGCGACAAATAAACTGGTTTCTAACATAACGAAAGTCTTTAGCTGAACGAGTCGCGGATTCTATCATGCCTCCGGGGTTTATGTGGGGGTAAAACAGGCAGAAGGTGACGCAACCGATAACCTGTAAAACCTTTACTGAATATCCTCTGGTTAGCTATCGACGAAAGTTTCGCCTTTCCGTATGATGGCGCCAATTTTACCCCCTGCTGAGTTTTATATGATGATTAGCCTGATTGCGGCCCTTGCGGCCGACCGTGTGATTGGGATGGAAAATGCCATGCCATGGCATCTGCCGGCCGACCTTGCATGGTTTAAGAAGCATACTCTGAATAAACCCGTAATCATGGGGCGCCGTACCTGGGAATCCATTGGACGCCCGTTGCCAGGCCGCCTGAATATCGTGATCAGCAGCCGTAAAGGGGATGCCGACGGTGTGACCTGGGTGACCTCTATTGATGAGGCGTTAAAAACCGCAGGTGATGTGGAAGAGCTGATGGTGATTGGCGGCGGGCGTATTTATGAGCAGATGCTGGCACGTGCTGACCGTTTGTATCTGACGCACATTGATGCTGAAGTGGAAGGGGATACGCATTTCCCGGACTACGAGCCGGATGAGTGGCAGTCAACCTTCAGCGAGTTCCATGATGCTGATGAGAAAAACTCGCACAGTTTCTGCTTTGAGATTTTAGACCGTCGTTAAAATAATACGGGTCGGGTATGCCCGACCCGTACAACAACGATGTCTTTTACAATATTTCGCTTTTCCGGTTTGATACCTGCACAAACACCCGCTTGTCTTCCCAGCGTAGCATTGTCAATGTTCCTCCCCAGCAACAACCGGTATCAAGGGCGAGAATCCCTTCCGGCGTTCCTTTTCCTTCCAGCGATGCCCAGTGACCGAACGCAATGGTGTAATCATTCGATACTGGTCCGGGAATGGTGAACCAGGGTTTTAGCGGTGGGGGAGCGCTGTCCGGGGCTTCTTTCGCGATCATATCCAGCTGACCATTCGGAAAGCAGTAACGCATTCGCGTCAGAGCATTGGTACTGAAGCGTAAACGCGCCAGACCGCTGAGTTCCGGTGTCCAGTTGTTGGGCATATCGCCATACATCGCATCCAGAAACAGCGGATACGTATCGCTGCTGAGGACTGCTTCCACTTCACGCGCGCAGCTTTGCGCCGTCTCGATATCCCACTGTGGAGTGATCCCGGCGTGGGCCATCACCAGTTTTTTTTCTTCATCAACCTGTAACAGCGGCTGGCGGCGTAGCCAGTTGATCAGCAGGTCAGCATCAGGGGCTTCCAGCAGCGGTGTAATGCGATCTTTAGGTTTATTGCGACTGATACCGGCGTACACCGCCAGCAGATGCAGGTCATGATTGCCCAGCACCATTTTTACGCAGTCCCCGAGGTAACGAACATAACGCAGAACTTCAAGCGAAGCAGGCCCACGCGCGACCAGATCGCCGGTCAGCCAGAGCTGATCAACCTGAGGATCGAAGGCGACCTGGTTAAGAAGCGATCGCAATTCTTCGTAGCAACCGTGGACATCACCGATTAAATAAGTGCTCATGCAAAAAGGCCGGGTTAGTGAATATGAGTGGCAATCGCCAGGCGGAAGACCGGGATATCAACGGTGAACGGTTCGCCGTTGGCATCGATCATCTGATAGTGACCCTGCATGGTGCCCATCGGGGTTTCGAGAACGGCCCCGCTGGTGTACTGAAACTCGCCGCCAGGCTCGATGTGCGGCTGCTCGCCGACCACACCTTCGCCCTGGACTTCGGTTTCACGGCCGTTACCGTTAGTGATGAGCCAGTAACGGCCAATGAGCTGAGCCGGGATACGCCCCAGATTACGTATCGTGATGGTGTAAGCAAACACATAACGTTCTTCTTCAGGTGCAGACTGTGACGCAATATAGGCACTTTGTACCTGAACACAGACTTTGGGCGTATCGTTCATACTCAGTTCTCCTGCGGCTGAGGATGCGCAGTCAACCAGTTCGCCATACGGCAATATTGTGCAACGCTGATATTCTCTGCACGCAACGTCGGGTCAATCTCCATTTCTGCCAGTGCTTCCGCAGAGAAAAGATGGCCGAGGCTGTTGCGCAGGGTTTTACGGCGTTTACCGAAGGCTTCCGTGGTGATGCGGCTCAGGGCACGAATGTCGTCAACCGGGTGTGGGATCTGTGCATAAGGCATCAGACGCACCACGGCAGAGTCGACTTTCGGTGCCGGGGTAAAGGATTCGGGTGGCACTTCCAGCACCGGGATCACCTGACAGTAATACTGTGCCATGACGGTCAGACGACCATAGGCTTTGCTGCCAGGCCCGGCAACCAGGCGGTTAACCACTTCTTTTTGCAACATAAAGTGCATGTCCTGAATGGCACCGGTATAGCTAAACAGGTGGAACATCAGGGGGGTAGAGATGTTATACGGCAGATTACCGAACACACGCAGCTTTTGACCTTTTTCCTGCGCATAGGCGGCGAAGTCAAAGGCCATCGCATCCTGCTGGAAAATGGTCAGTTTAGGGCCAAGGAACGGATGAGTTTGCAGACGCGCGGCAAGATCGCGGTCAATCTCAATCACGGTCATGGCATCCAGACGCTCGCCTACCGGCTCGGTAAGTGCAGCAAGGCCTGGGCCGATTTCGACAATCGCCTCGCCCTTTTGTGGGTGGATGGCATTGACGATGCTTTCGATAATGTACGGATCGTTAAGGAAGTTCTGTCCAAAACGTTTGCGGGCGAAGTGGCCCTGGTGAACGCGACTATTCATTACTGCTCTTAATCATGGTAATGGCGAGGTTAAGCGCCGTCTTAAAGCTGCCCGCATCAGCCTGGCCGCTTCCAGCCAGCTCGAGAGCTGTGCCGTGGTCAACAGACGTACGGATAAATGGCAGACCGAGGGTGATATTCACCGCCCGACCAAAGCCCTGATATTTTAGCACTGGAAGCCCCTGATCGTGATACATCGCCAGCACCGCATCAGCATGTTGCAGATACTTGGGCTGGAACAGGGTATCCGCTGGCAGAGGTCCAGTCAGTTGTATACCGCGCTGGCGGAGTTCATCCAGCGCCGGGATAATCACATCGATCTCTTCACGGCCCATATGGCCGCCTTCCCCTGCATGGGGGTTCAGACCGCAAACAAAGATATGCGGTGAAGCCAGACCAAACTTGCTTTGCAGGTCGGCGTGGAGGATGGTGATCACTTCATGCAGGCTGTTGCGGGTAATGGCGGCCGCCACATCTTTCAGCGGCAAATGGGTGGTCGCCAGCGCAACACGCAGCTCCTCCGTTGCCAGCATCATCACCACGCGCTCACAGTCAGCGCGCTCGGCGAAGAACTCGGTATGCCCGCTAAACGGGATGCCGGCATCGTTGATGACACCCTTGTGCACCGGTCCGGTGATCACGGCGGCGAATTCGCCGCTCAGACAGCCGTCACAGGCCCGGGTAAGGGTTGCCAGCACATAGTGACCATTATCCACACAAAGCTCGCCTGCAACCGCTGGCTGTGTCAGCGGAACGGGCAGCACGGTGAGCGTACCTGCCTGCTGGGATTGCGCCGGGCTTCCCGGAAGATATTCGCGCAGGGTCAGGGGTAAATGCAAAGCTGCCGCGCGGGTGCGCAGCAGCTCGGGGTCAGCACAGACAACCAGTTCAACCGGCCAGGCAAGCTGCGCCAGTTGAACGATTAAATCGGGACCAATCCCGGCGGGTTCGCCGGGGGTCACCACCACACGTTGATTACTGAGCATTCGCATCCAGAATTTTCACGTAGGCGGCAGCTCGTTGTTCCTGCATCCAGGTTTGCGCTTCTTCCGAGAATTTACGGTTGAACAGCAGGCGGTAAGCACGCTCTTTCTTCGCCGCGTCAGTTTTATCCACCTTGCGGGTATCCAGCAACTGGATCAGATGCCAGCCGAAGGAAGAGTGAACCGGGCCGCTCACCTGGCCTTTTTGCAGACGCAGCAGGGCATCACGGAAAGCAGGATCGTACACTTCCGGTGAGCTCCAACCCAGATCGCCGCCCTGGTTCGCTGAACCCGGATCCTGCGACAGCTGTTTAGCCGCGTCGGCAAAGGTCAGCTTGCCACTTTTGATCTCAGCGGCCACTTCTTGCAATTTCTGACGCGCCTGATCGTCAGTCATGATCGGCGATGGCTTCAGCAAGATATGGCGGGCGTGCACTTCGGTCACCGAAATGCTCTGGTTATCACCGCGCATATCGTTAACTTTCAGAATATGGAAACCCACACCTGAACGGATTGGACCAATGATATCGCCTTTTTTCGCTGTCACCAGCGCCTGAGCAAACAGAGATGGCAGCTCCTGAATTCGGCCCCAGCCCATGTTGCCGCCTTTCAGCGCCTGTGGGTCAGCAGAATAGGTGATGGCCAGTTTACCGAAATCGGAACCGGATTTGGCTTCACCTGCCAGCTGCTTCGCCAGGCTTTCCTGATCGTCAACCTGCTGCTGAGTCGGGTTTTCCGGCAGTGGCAACAGGATGTGGCTGAGGTTTAGCTCAGTGCCAGCATCATTTTGCGATGCCATCTGCGTTGCCAGCTGATCCACTTCCTGAGGCAGGATCGTGACACGACGACGCACTTCGTTATTACGTACTTCTGAGGTAGTCATCTCTTTGCGGATCTGCTCGCGGTAGGTGGCATAGTTCATGCCATCGTAGGCCAGGCGGCTACGCAACTGGTCAACACTCATTTTGTTCTGCGCGGCGATGTTACCAATCGCCTGATCCAGCTGCGCATCACTCACCTGAATTCCGGCCTGCTTGGCCATCTGTAGCAGGATATTGTCCATCACCAGACGTTCAACGATCTGGTGACGCAGGGTTTTATCATCCGGTAACTGCTGGCCGGCTTGCTGCGACTGGCCTTTCACGGACTGCATCATGCCGTCCACGTCACTTTCTAACACCACGCCGTTATTCACGATGGCGGCAACTTTATCAACAACTTGCGGGGCTGCGAACGCAGTGTTGGCTGTCAGGGCTGCACCGAGGATCAGCATTCTCCAGTTCTTCATACTTTTTCCATTCTTCTATCCGCACTGCGGGTTTGCATACCAAACATTACAACATCAGAAAGCGCGTTGATAAGGCAGGATGCCCTGACGCAGCATTTGACCGGTGCCTAAGCCATAGCTTGGGCTGAGGCCACGCAGTTCAATGTTGAACGAGATTTTATTGTCATATTTACTGCTGTCGTTTTCCCAACTGGTGATTTTACGTTCATAGCCCAGGCGGAGTGCATAACAACAGGAGCTGTACTGTACACCGAGCAGTTGATCGGCAGCCTGGTTTGCATTGGTATCGTAATACCATGCACCGACCACTGACCATGCATCAGCGATAGGCCAGCTAGCTGTTGCACCGACCTGCGAAATCCCTTTCTGGTACAACGCATTGTTGTACTGGGTCAGCGTTTGCTGGACATACTCCTCACTGGTATAGCGGTAGTTCAACTGCACCATACGGTCAGCATCACGACGCCATTCCAGCACGGCATTACCCTGAGACACATTATTCAGACGGGTGTCGTATTGCAGCCCACCGCGTGCTGACCAGTTGTCACTCACCTTCCAGTAAGTGTCGCCAGCCCACACCAGGCTGCCGCGGTCGTCGTCATCCGTGTTGTTCAACCCGGTACGAGCAGGGGTGAACGAGTAGATTTGACCAATGGAAGCATTAAAACGTTCAACCAGATCGTTATCAAAAATTCGCGAGGTTACACCGGTAGTGACCTGGTTGGCTGAAGCGATGCGATCTAGGCCGCTGTAGGTACGGTCACGGAACAGGCCAGTGTAGTCACTTTGCAGCAGCGTGGAGTCGTAGGCGCGGATGTCGCTCTGATCACGATAAGGCGTGTAGAGGTACTGCACACGCGGTTCCAGTGTCTGCGTGTAACCCGGTGACCAGTTCATATCGCGGTCAAATACCATCTTGCCGTCGACTTTAAACTGCGGCATGACGCGATTCACCGAGTCTTTCAGCTGATTATTGCTACTGGTGCTGAGCGAGTTGTAATAATCAACGTCGTTCTGCTCGTAATGCGTGGCCAGCAGTTTGGCTTCGGTATTGATGCTGCCCCAGCCGTTGGAGAGCGGCAGGTCAATGGTCGGTTCAAGATGCAGACGCGTGGCGTCGGGCAGGCGCTCATTCACGTTAGTGAATTTCACTGCCTGCGCATAGACATGCGTATCGAATGGTCCGATATCATTGTTGTAATAATTGAAGTCGAACTGCGGTTCGGCGCGATACACATCGTTATTGGCATTGGTAGAGAAAATCTGGAACTGTTTGGTCGACAGTGTGGCATCCCAGTTTTGTTCCGCATAGCCAATGCTGAACTTCTGCGTAACGTAGCCATCGGTGGTCGAACCATAGACCGAGTCGAGATCGGTGAAATAATAAGGATCGCTGACTTTGGTGTAATCGGCGTTGAACCGCCAGTGCTGATCGTAAACACCAGAATGGCGCCAGTAGAACAGCCAGCGATTGGCGTCTTTATCATCCGGATGATCACTGTTATAGATGCTATCAGAATTCAGATAGTCGAACTCCACCAGACCTGCACCTGCGCCAGTCAGGTAACGGAATTCATTCTGCCATTGCATGCCACGGCGGCTGATATAGTGCGGTGTCAGCGTGGCATCGGCCTGCGGCGCAATGTTCCAGTAGTACGGCAGCATAAATTCGAAGCCGCTGTTACTGCCGTATTTTGCATTCGGGATCAGGAAACCAGAACGGCGCTTATCGCCCACCGGAAGCTGTAAATAAGGGCTATAGAATATCGGCACCGAGCCTAGTTTAAAGCGGGCGTTCCAGATTTCAGCCAGCTGTTCATCGCGGTCATGAATAATTTCAGAGCCGACAACGCTCCAGCTGTTCTGACCCGGCAGACAGGAGGTGAACGTGCCGTTTTCCAGAATGGTGTAGCGGTTATCATCACGCAGTTTCATCTGGTCAGCATCACCGCGCCCCTGGCGGCCTACCATCTGGTAGTTACCATTCCACACGTTGGTGTCTTTGGTATTCAGGTTTGACCAGGCTTTCGGGCCTTTCAGGATGACCTGGTTGTCATCGTAGTGCACATTACCCAGGGCATCGACGGTACGCGTTGGCGTTGTCTGCCCACTGAGCATTTTTTGATGCAACTGAACTTCGTCGGATTGCAGACGGCTATTGCCCTGGCGAATATCCACATTACCGGTAAAGACTGCGTCATCGGGATAATTGCCTTTGGCACTATCGGCATCAATCGTTACGGGTAATTGGTTGGTTGCCTTTCCCTGTACCAGCGGACGGTCGTAACTGGGCACCCCGAGCATACATTGGGATGCGAGGTCATCAGCCAGCCCTTGATGGCTGTAGAGTGCTGAACCAATCAAGGTGGCCAGCAATGTAGGTAGTCTTTTATTCATACGCGGTATCGAGAATTCCGTAATCACTGGCATCATGCCGACAAACGGTCAGAGACTAACGTACTCAACTGCATTGCGCTAGTCATACCCTGCATCTTTTATGACAGGTATACTTCTGGTTGTCTGGCCGCGTACCAATAGGCTGTGAGAGAAATGACAGGTATGATAATGCAATTTTTAGCCTTCGGCATGGCGAATTGAGGAGTATATGCGCTATTGGGGAAAAGTATTGGGTCTTGTGCTGGGTTTCTTATCGGGTGCGGGCTTCTGGGGGGTGCTTTTTGGTCTGGTGGCCGGGCATCTGATAGATAAAGCACGTTCGCCGTCACGGCAGGGCTATTTTGCGAATCAACAGACGCGTCAGGCGCTGTTTTTCCGCACCACCTTCCAGGTGATGGGGCATCTGACAAAGTCAAAAGGACGGGTTACGGATGCCGACATTCAGATGGCATCGCTGCTGATGGATCGTATGCAGTTGGACAGTAACGGTCGTATTGCAGCCCAGCAGGCTTTCCGCGAAGGTAAGGAGGGTGATTATCCTCTGCGTGACAAGCTGCGTGAGTTGCGTAGCGCCTGTTTTGGCCGTTTCGACCTGATCCGTATGTTCCTGGAAATTCAGATTCAGGCTGCGTTTGCCGACGGTTCGCTGCATCCCAACGAGCGGCAGGTGCTGTATGTGATTGCCGAGGAGCTGGGCATTTCGCGTGCGCAGTTCGATCAGTTCTTACGCATGATGGAGAGCGGTCAGCAGTTTGGCAGTGGCTCCCACTATAGCGGATCGTCTCAGGGCGGATTCACTGGCGCGCAGCGTGGACCCACGTTGGAAGACGCCTGTAGCGTACTGGGAGTGAAAAGCACTGACGATGGCACCACCATCAAGCGCGCCTATCGCAAGCTGATGGGGGAGCATCACCCGGATAAACTGGTGGCGAAAGGCTTACCGCCAGAGATGATGGAGATGGCGAAGCAGAAAGCGCAGGAGATTCAGGGCGCGTACGATCTCATCAAACGCGAAAAAGGGTTTAAATAGTTATCAGGCTGGCTGGCCGGGCATGCCCGGCCACTACGAAACACACATTGTAGGGGGCGGGCATGGCCCGCCCCGTGCAGATGAATGGCAATAAATCAAAAATCCGCCGGTTGTCTGAACGTCATCGGCGTACCGAACTGTGGATGGGTAATGCTCAGGCTTTCGGCGTGCAGTTGCAGGCGAGGTGCCATCGCTTTTGCGTCGTCGTGCGCATAGAAGTTATCACCGAGGATCGGATGGCCGAGCGCCAGCATATGCACGCGTAGCTGGTGTGAGCGGCCGGTAATCGGTTTTAACTGTACGCGGGCGCTGTTATCACTGGCGTAATCCAGCACCTGATATTCCGTTTGTGCAGACTTACCGGTTTCAAAACAAACTTTCTGCTTCGGCCGGTTCGGCCAGTCACAAATTAACGGTAGATCGACCAACCCTTTTTCTGGCTGCGGATGTCCCCAGACGCGCGCCACATAGGTTTTCTGCGGCTCACGTTCGCGGAACTGCCGCTTCAGCTCACGCTCGGCGGCTTTTGTCAGTGCCACTACAATCACACCGCTGGTGGCCATATCCAGGCGATGGACCGATTCCGCCGCCGGATAATCACGCTGGACGCGCGTCATCACGCTGTCTTTGTGCTCTTCCAGACGACCGGGAACGGAAAGGAGTCCACTGGGCTTATTCACCACCATGATGTGGTCATCCTGATAGAGAATATGCAGCCAGGGTTCTTGCGGTGGGTTGTAGGGTTCCATAACTCTCTCGTAAGGGCCGGCGGGCGCCGGCCCTGTCTCGTTACTGATGTGTGACAACGATCAGACGAAGCGCATCCAGGCGCCAGCCCGCTTCGTCCAGATTCGCCAGCACCTGCTCACGATTGTTTTCCAGCGCATCCATTTCATCCTGGCGGATGTTCGGGTTGACGGCGCTTAACGCTTGCAGACGTGACAGTTCGGCACTCAGTTTCTCATTCGCTTCCGCGCGTGCTGCATCGATCAGCTTGCGGGCTTCGACGGCCGCCTCATCTTCCGACAGTTTGATGATCTCATGGACATCCTGCTGCACGGCATTGACCAGCTTGCTGCCGGTATGGCGGTTCACCGCGTTAAGCTGACGGTTGAAGCTTTCGAACTCCACTTTCGCGGCCAGGTTGGTGCCCTTGCGGTCGACCAGCATGCGCACCGGCGTAGGTGGCAGGAAGCGCGTCAGTTGCAGGTGCTTCGGCGCCTGAGCTTCCACCACGTAGATCAGCTCCAGCAGCAGGGTACCGACTGGCAGCGCTTTGTTTTTCAACAGTGAAATCGCGCAGCTACCCGTATCACCGGAGAGGATCAGATCCAGACCGTTACGGATGATGGGGTGCTCCCAGCTAACATACTGGGCATCTTCACGCGACAGCGCCTGGTTACGGTCGAAAGTGATGGTACAGCCATCTTCCGGCAGGCCAGGGAAGTCCGGCACCAGCATGTGATCGCCCGGGGTCAGGATAATCAGGTTATCGCTGCGATCTTCCTGATTAATACCCACGATATCGAACAGGTTGAGTGCGAAGTTCACCAGCTCGATATCGTTATCCTGCTCGGCGATCAGGTTGGCCAGCGCCTGGGCTTTTTCGCCGCCGTTGGAGTTCAGTTCCAGCAGGCGATCACGGCCATGCTCCAGCTGTATTTTCAGAGCATCATGCTGTTTACGGCACTGATGGATAAAGTCATCTAACCCTTCGGTATTTTCCGGCGCGGCCAGGTACTCAATCAGAGGGGCATAAACGCTGTCGTAAACGGTACGGCCGGTCGGGCAGGTATGCTCAAACGCATCCAGCCCTTCGTGATACCACTGTACCAGCACCGACTGCGCGGTTTTTTCCAGATAAGGGACGTGGATCTGGATATCGTGTGCCTGACCAATACGGTCAAGACGGCCGATACGCTGCTCCAGCAGGTCCGGGTTAAAGGGCAGGTCGAACATCACCATCTGGCTGGCGAACTGGAAGTTACGGCCTTCTGAACCGATTTCCGAACACAGCAGCACCTGAGCACCCTCTTCTTCCGAGGCAAACCATGCCGCTGCGCGGTCACGTTCGATGATCGACAAACCTTCGTGGAACACGGCGGCACGAATACCTTCGCGCTCACGCAGTACCTGCTCCAGTTGCAGGGCGGTGGCTGCCTTGGCGCAAATCACCAGCACTTTTTTGTCGCGGTTGCTGGTCAGGAAGCCCATCAGCCACTCTACACGCGGGTCGAAGTTCCACCAGGTGCCGCTGTCGCCTTCAAATTCCTGATAAATCTGCTCCGGGTAGAGCATATCGCGTGCGCGCTCATCCGCTGATTTACGGGCACTCATAATGCCGGAGACTTTGATTGCCGTCTGATATTGCGTCGGCAGTGGCAGACGGATCTGATGCAGTTCGCGTTTCGGGAAGCCTTTCACACCGTTACGGGTGTTACGGAACAGCACGCGGCTGGTGCCGTGGCGGTCCATCAACATGCTGATCAGCTCCTGACGGGCTTCCAGCTTGCCTTCACGGTCGCTGTTGGCGGTTTGCAGCAGCGGCTCAATGTCCTGTTCACCCATCAGATCATTGAGCAGATTCAGCTCATCGTTACCGATGGTTTTGTCGGCCAGCAGCATCGCGACGGCATCGGCAATCGGACGGAAATGCTTCTGCTCTTCAACAAACTGTGCGAAGTCGTGGAAACGATTGGGATCCAGCAGACGCAGACGCGCAAAGTGGCTTTCCATCCCGAGCTGTTCAGGTGTCGCGGTCAGCAGCAGGATGCCCGGGATCTGCTCGGCCAGTTGCTCAATCACCTGATACTCACGGCTTGGCGCTTCTTCGGACCAGACGAGGTGATGGGCTTCATCCACGACCATCAGATCCCATTCTGCATCGGCCAGTTTTTCCAGGCGCTGTTTATTACGGCGGACAAAGTCGAGCGAACAGATAATCATCTGCTCGGTTTCAAATGGGTTGTCACTGTCGTGCTGGGCTTCGGCGTAGCGGTCATCATCAAACAGGGCAAAGCGCAGGTTGAAGCGACGCAGCATTTCAACCAGCCACTGATGCTGCAACGTTTCTGGCACAATAATCAGAATACGTTCGGCACGGCCCGCCAGCAGTTGCTGATGGATGATCATCCCGGCTTCGATGGTTTTCCCTAAGCCCACTTCATCGGCCAGCAGCACGCGCGGCGCATGACGGCGGCCGACATCGTGAGCGATATGCAACTGGTGAGGGATCAGGCTGGTGCGCATACCACGCAGGCCGCTGGTGGCCAGGCGATACTGCTCACTCTGATATTTACGCGCGCGAAAACGCAGCGCGAAACGGTCCATACGGTCCAGTTGTCCGGCAAACAGGCGATCCTGTGGTTTGCCAAACACCAGTTTGCTGTCGAGCATCACTTCACGCAGGACGACGTTTGCTTCCTCGGTATCAAGCCGGGTTCCGACATAGCTGACAACGCCATTGTCGGTTTTTACCTCATCAACGACCATTTGCCAGCCTTCATGGCTGGTAATGGTGTCGCCAGGATTGAACACCACACGAGTGATGGGAGAATCATTTCTGGCGTAGAGACGGTTTTCGCCCGTGGCAGGAAAGAGCAGGGTGACCATACGTGTATCTACGGCAACCACAGTTCCCAATCCCAGTTCGCTTTCCGTATCGCTTATCCAGCGTTGACCAAGTGTAAAAGGCATAAATATTCGGCTCGATTCTCGTCTAGTTTGTTTCAGGCAATAGCACTGCTGCCCGGTAAAAAAGTACCTGGCGGTGAATTCAGAACGATTGATACTTAGGAGGAGCGCTATGGTACTGGAAGGTCGCCCGTTCGTCACCTGTCAAAAAAGCCCCAGCTGTCCTGTTACCAGTGTAGCAAAGTCATCCTGCATGAACGGAAGGATGCCCTCGGCCACCGGTTGTAACTGGCGCGTCAGATAGTGATCGTAGTCCAGTGGCGTGATCCTCGCTTCCAGCGGTTCCGGGCCTGAAGTGGCCATCACATAACGGATCTTCCCGCCTTTCTGGTAAAGCAGCGGCCGGCCAAGCTTCTGGTTTTGTTCATCAGCGATACGTGCGGCCCGCACGTGCGGGGGCACATTACGCTGGTATTCGCCCAGTGGGCGACGCAGCCGTTTACTGTAAGTGAGCTGATCGTCCAGTTCCCCATCCAGCAGCTGACGCACGGTTTCCCGGATATAGTCCTGATAGGGTTGCCCGGTAAAAATACGCAGATAGAGCTCCTGCTGAAATTTTTGTGCCAGCGGCGTCCAGTCGGTGCGCACTGTTTCTAATCCTTTAAAGACCATACGTGGCTTGTCACCGCTGCGAATCAGCCCCGCATAGCGCTTCTTACTGCCCTGTTCGGCACCCCGAATGGTTGGCATCAGAAAACGGCTGAAGTGGGTTTCATACTCCAGCTCCAGCGCACTTTCCACGTTGAATTCTGCGCGCAGATGCTGTTGCCACCATTGATTGACGGTGGCCACCAGATGGCGGCCAATCTCCGCTGCGCGCGCTTCGTCGTGAGCCGATTTTAGCCAGACGAAGGTGGAGTCGGTATCGCCGTAAATCACATCAAAACCCTCGGCTTCAATCAGTTCCCGGGTCTGACGCATAATATCGTGACCGCGCATGGTGATGGAGGAGGCAAGACGCGGATCGAAGAAACGACAGGCGCTGGTGCCCAATACCCCATAAAAGGCATTCATAATGATTTTCAGCGCCTGCGACAGCGGCTTATTGCCCTGCTTTTTGGCTTCTTCACGTCCCTGCCAGATCTGATTCACAATGGCGGGCAGGCAGTGGTTGGAGCGGGAAAAACGTGCACCACGATAGCCCGCGACAGAATGTGCGTCATCCGGCTGCGCCATGCCTTCAACCAACCCGACCGGGTCAATTAAAAAGGTGCGGATAATCGACGGATACAGGCTTTTATAATCCAGCACCAGCACTGAGTCATACAGGCCGGGCTGTGAGTCCATCACATAGCCCCCGGGGCTGGCCTCAGGCGCGACATCCCCCAGATTGGGGGCCACAAAACCGGCACGATGCATACGCGGCAGGTAGAGGTGACTAAATGCTGCTACCGAACCGCCGTGGCGATCGACGGCCAGGCCATTCACCGATGCGCGTTCCAGCAGGAACGGCATCAGTTCAGTGTGCTGGAAAATACGCGTCACCAGTTCGCAGTCTTTCAGGTTGTAGTTGGCCAGGGCGGGCTTATCTTCCGCAAAGCGCTGATCAATCTCTTCCATACGCTGCCAGGGGTTATTGATGGCTTTCCCTTCCCCCAGCAGTTCGCGTGAAACCGCTTCAAGGCTAAAGGATTCAAAGTTCCAGAAGGCAGATTTGAGGGCTTCAATACCGTCAATAATCAGCCGTCCGCTGGCCTGGGC
The DNA here is from genome assembly GCF_037479175.1 of Erwinia sp. MYb375. Classification (NCBI taxonomy): domain Bacteria; kingdom Pseudomonadati; phylum Pseudomonadota; class Gammaproteobacteria; order Enterobacterales; family Erwiniaceae; genus Erwinia; species Erwinia sp. MYb375. Next base: position 207,665 of record NZ_JBBGZS010000022.1, read on the forward strand.
GAAGAAAACACCCGGCTTAAACCCGTGCTCGCGCCACTCCAGCGCCGGGCTGTAACCCCGCCCCAGATTCAGTGGAATGCCGTAGCGTTCGGCATGTTTTTGCAGCACGCGCAGGTCGAACTGCACCACGTTCCAGCCGATCAGCACATCAGGGTCATGACGGGCAAACCAGGCATTGAGCTTTTCGAGTAGCAACGGGCGGCTGGCGACATATTCCAGATTAAAATCGAGGTGGCTGGCATCGCCGTTCTCCGGGCCAAGCATGTAGACATCACGCTGGCCACAGCCTTCCAGACCAATGCAGTACAGCTCGCCGTGACGCGTTGTTTCAATGTCCAGCGATACCCACTTCAGCGGCGGGCGATAACTCGGGTGCGATTTCAGACGGGTTTTTATCAGTCGGTCCCCGGAGGGCTGACCGCTGAACCAGACCGGGGCAGTGATAAACCGCTCCATCAGGAAGCGCTCTGGCGGGCGTACATCTGTTTCATACAGCGTGATGCCATTCTCACGCAGCAGCTTATCCAGCTTTTGTAGCTGGCGTTGCTGTCGGCAATACAGGCCAACCACCGGACGCTGGCGAAAATCTTTTAACTCAAGCGGGGCAAAACGCCAGTCACGCTCACCGGCCAGCAATCGGGTGGCCGCTGCCTGCTGCTCGGCAGGAATAAACGCCACAGACTCCTGAGGCGGAAGAACCACCATCTGCGGCCCGGCATCCGTCGCCAGCCATAGCGTGATTTCACTGCCAGCGGGTGTATCCCGCCAGTGACGGGTGAGTAAAAATCCTGCCTGTGCGTCGTTCACACTGTCTCCCGGGGGTGATGAAGTGTTAATATTAGCATGTTTATTTATACAGTGTTCACCTGTTAAACCCAGACCTTTACTCTGCTGCTACGTTCCCATACAAAACAGGCCTTGACGCTTTCCTGCCGCCTCTGGACAATCCGGGGTTCTGCTCATTTTTTTGGAATGTTATGGAAGCCTGGCTGCAACATTTAATCACCCAATCTTTGGCCTGGTCACTGCTGGCCGTTGGGCTGGTGACTTTCTTTGAATCGCTGGCGCTGGTCGGGTTGCTGCTACCGGGTACGGTATTGATGGCGTCGTTCGGCGCACTGATCGGCAGCGGGCAGATTGGGCTGTACCCTGCCTGGGCCGTTGGTACACTGGGTTGCCTGCTGGGCGACTGGATTTCCTATTTTATTGGCTGGCAGTTCAAAGGGCCGCTGCACCGCTGGTCATTTATTAAAAAACATCAGAAGCTGATGGATAAAACGGAGCACGCGCTGCATGAGCACAGCATGTTCACTATCATCGTTGGTCGCTTTGTGGGACCAACACGCCCGCTCATCCCGCTGGTCGCCGGAATGCTTGAACTGCCCGTCCGCAAGTTTATTCCCCCGAATATCATCGGCTGCATTCTGTGGCCGCCGCTTTACTTATTGCCGGGGATCCTCGCCGGGGTGGCGATTGATGTGCCAAAGGATGCCAGCAGCGGCCTGTTTAAGTGGCTGCTGTTGGGCGTTGCGATGCTGGTGTGGCTGGGTTGCTGGCTGTGCTGGCGCTGGCTGCGTTCCAAAAAGCAGAACGACTGGGCCACACCTTATCTGCCACTATCACGCCTGCGCTGGCTGGCGCCGCTGATGATGGTGCTGGCGGTGGTGAGCTTTACGGCGATCCAGTTCCATCCAATGATGCCGATTTTCCGCCACTTATTGTGGGATGTGTTCTTCTAAGGCGATGCCCAATACCGCCGCTTCTGGCACTGCACCGCGCTGTAACTGCGCGGTGCTGCCATCCCAGTAAACCCGCCCATCAACAATCAGCAGGCTACGCGGCGCAATGTGCGCGGCGTCTTCAATACTGTGCGACACCATCAGCAGGGTGATATTGCGTTCGGTACAGACGTCATCCACCAGGCCTAACATCTCTTTACGCAGCGCCGGATCCAGCGCTGAGAAGGGTTCGTCCAGCAGCAGGATCGGCTGCTGACGCACCAGACAACGGGCGAGCGCCGCACGCTGGCGCTGACCGCCTGAAAGCTGATGGGGCAGACGCTGTAAGTGGTCCGTCAGACCGACGCGCTGGGCGATATTCTGTAACTCATGCTTCTGCTGGTGGTTAAGCTTCAGGCCTGGGTGCAGCCCCAGCCCAATGTTTTGCGCCACGGTCAGGTGTGGGAACAGGTTATTCTCCTGAAACAGCATCGATACCGGGCGTTGGGCTGGCGCGCTGTCGCGATGTTCGCTGCCGTTCAGCTGTAATTCACCACTTTTCACCGGTAAAAATCCGGCGACCAGGCTCAGTAAGGTGCTTTTTCCCGCCCCGCTTGGGCCGAGGATCGCCAGGCGTTCACCCGCCTGTACGCTGAAGGTAAAGCGCATTGGCAGGTGGTGATACAGATAAGTCAGATTAGTCAGGTTTAACATGGCGCCCCGGCAGTTTTTCAATCAGGGTAAACAGCAGGAAACAGAGCAACAGCAGCAACAGGGCGGTGACCGCACCGTCGCTGCTGCGATACGAGCCTATCTGCTGATAAAGGTAAAAGGGCAGTGTGCGGAAGTTTTCATTACCGAACAGCGCCACTACGCCAAAATCACCAATCGACAACACGCAGGCAAAGGCCAGCGCCTGTGCCAGTGGGCGTTTCAGCGCGCGCAGTTCAATCAGCCGCAGGCGGTTCCAACCGCGAATATCCAGCGACAGACACAGCAGGCTATAGCGCCCGGCAATATCGCGCAGCGGGTTTTCCAGCACTTTCATCGCATAGGGAACGGCCATCAGTGCGTTGGTGGCGATCACAATCCCTTCCGCTGACTCGGGCAGCCCGATGGTCTGGTTGAGCAACAGGAAAAAGCCCGTTGCCAGCACAATCCCCGGCATGGCGAGGATCAGCATGCCGCTCATTTCCAGCGTTTGTCCCCACAGCGGGCGCTGACGCAGGCGCAGCTCACGACTGCTCCACAGCAGCATCATCGTCAGAACCACGCTGAGTATCCCCGCGCCCAGCGCAATGCGCACAGAGGTTAACATTGCCTGCCACAGCGCAGACTGATGCAGTACCGTGCTGAACCCCTGATTCAACCCGTCGATCACCACGGCCAGCAGCGGTGGCAGGATCAGCAGTAATACGGCGGCGATCAGCAACGAATCCAGTATGCGAGCACGGCGGCTGTCCTGCGGATTGCGCCAGCCGCCTAGGCTGTCGCTGCCCGCCGGGATCGCTTTACTCAGGCGCTGGCTTAGCATGACCAGTCCCAGGCAGCACAGCATCTGTAACAGCGCCAGCAGGGCCGCGCGTCCGGGATCGTAATCGAAACTCAATGCCTGGAAGATCGCCAGCTCAATGGTGGTCGCCTGCGGACCGCCGCCCAGCGACAGTACGGTGGCAAAGCTGGCAAAGCACAGCATAAAGATCAGCGCTGCAGCGGGAAGGATCTGGCGCCGCAGCCACGGCCATTCGACAATACGAAAATGTGCCCAGCCACTCAGGCCGAGCTGTGCAGCGATCTGCCGCTGTTCGCCGGGGATCTGCTGCAGTGCCTGGAGCAGCAGACGGGTGGCCAGTGGCAGGTTGAAAAAGACGTGTGCCAGCAGGATACCTTGCAGGCCGTAAGGCGAGAAGGTGTAATCAACGCCGAGCAGGGCGCACAGCTGCGCCAGCCAGCCGCTGCGGCCATATACGCTGAGAATACCAAATACCGCCACCAGTACCGGTAACACCAGCGTCATGGCACACAGCCGCAGCAGCGTGCTGCGGCCAGGGAAGCGGCGGCGGTAAAGGGCCCGGGCCAGAGGAATGGCGGGCAACACCGAGAGCAGCGCGGACAGCAGTGCCTGCCAGAAGGAGAAGCGCAGCACGTGCCACAGATAGCTATCCTGCCAGAGGCCGCGCCAGTCGGTGGTGGGCGCATTCTGCCAAAGGGCAAAAAACGCCAACGAGGCCACGCTGACCAGCAGCATCGCAGCCAGCACGCCGGGCACTAACCAGCCGGGAATTAGCGGCTGACGGCGCGTTGCCATGCACTAATCCAGTTGCTGCGCTGTGTTGCCACGTCCTGTGGGCTGTATTGCAGTGAGGTCGTGGGGACGGTCAGGGTATTGAAGCCCGCCGGTAGTGTCGTGCTGATTGCCGGGTACATCCAGTTGCCGGTGGCGATGGTGTCCTGGAACGCTGGAGTCATCACAAACTGCATAAACTGCTGCGCCAGCTCCGGCTGTTTGCTGGACTTCAGCTGACCGGCGACTTCCACCTGTAAATAGTGCCCTTCGCTGAAGTTGGCGGCGGCATACTGATCTTTCTTCTCTTCAATCAGATGATAAGCGGGAGAGGTGGTGTAGCTGAGCACCATATCACTTTCGCCCTTGAGGAACAGGCCATATGCCTCGCTCCAGCCTTTAGTGACGGTCACCGTTTTCTTTGCCAGCTTCTGCCAGGCGTCCGGGCTTTTATCGCCAAACACCTGCTGCATCCACAACAGCAGGCCAAGGCCCGGGGTGCTGGTGCGCGGATCTTCGTAGATCACCTTCAGGGGACGATCGCTCTCGACCAATTCTTTCAGGCTTTTCGGCGGGTTCTGTAGCTTGGTTTTGTCATAGACAAAGGCAAACCAGCCGTAGTCATAAGGGACAAACGTCGTATTCTTCCAGCCGCCGGGGACGGTACTGTGGGACGTATCGGTGTTTGAGGCGGCGAACAGACCGGTTTTTTCTGCGGCATCCAGCAGGTTGTTATCCAGGCCCAGCACCACATCTGCTTTACTGTTTTTGCCTTCCATGCGCAGCCGGTTTAACAGCGAGACGCCATCTTCAAGGGCCACGAATGTCAGTTCACAGTGACACTGTGCTTCAAAGGCTTTCTTGATGGCAGGCCCCGGTCCCCATTCCGCAGAGAAGGAGTCGTAGGTGTAAACCGTCAGGGTTTCTTTGGCCGCGAGGGCAGGCAGGGAAAACAGCACCAGCAGAGCTAAATATTTTTTCAACACTTTGCGTTCCTTAAAGGTATGCGCAAAGGATCTGAGTCAGTGACACTCTCAAATCCCTACGCCGGTATGATCCGGGTCAGGTTCGACGGGTTTTATCTCAGCGAAAACGTGCTGCGCAGGCATTGATTCGGCGTCGTGCAGTGCGCGCCATCCTCACATACTGATGTATGCTGCGGTGGCTGTGCGCTGGCCTTCACCGACTGAATGCTTGCTCGCAGTGTTTTAACGTGCTGCGCAGGCAGTGATCCGGCGTCAGCTGATGTTTTCGCACCCCGTTGAGAACGGCTCATTCTAGTGGTTTCGTCTTTGTTACGAAAGCATCATGATTCGGGTGGGGCGAACCAGGCTGATTTAAAGTCGAACCAGCCCAGCGTGTTCATGCGTACACCGCGCATACTGCGCTGTCCGTGCAGCAGGAGCCAGTGGTGGAACAGTGGATGCAGGAAGTTGCTGTCGATCAGCTGCTTGCTCCAGTCGGCCAGCGAGAGTTTCTGCTCGCGCCAGAGCCGGGCATCGGTTTCCCAGTCAGTCGGCACACAGTGATGCATCAGCGGGATCTCATACAGCAGGGCAAACAGAGAGAACTCCAGCGGCAGGGTAAAGTTGGCGCTGCCCAGCCAGATATCGCTTTCAGCCTCGCCGCGATACCAGCTCTCATAATCAATTTCCTGAGTGATCAGCTCAACGCCGTGCGTCGCAAGGATCGGCCCGAGCGCATTGGCAATGCCCTGGTGTTCAATATGATCGCTGTACCAGGTGATGGTCAGCGACGTCAGCCCGGCGGGTTTCTCAGCAATAGCCATATCGCGGCGATGATGCCAGCGAGGCAGCAGGCCGTAGGCCGGGAACCAGTAGCGCTGGTAGGCAATGCCGCTGTGGTTCAGCAGGGCGATAGGGTTTAAAATGGTGCTGATCCAGCGGCGCAGCTGTTCGTTACGTCCATGCTCAGAACGCTGATCAAACATCAGGAAATAGCAGCCCTCTTCCAGTCGGCTCTCTTCGGATTTTTCATCGGTGCTTTCGCTTTGCAGTTTGACACCGGAGTAAACCAGTTCGTCGCTTATCTCCGGCAGCACCCAGATATTGACCTCATCAATCAATGCGCGATAACCAAAGTAATCATCAAAGGCGGCAATGCGCAGCTGGCTGTGCTGGTTGCGTTCCACCTCGTAGGCGCCGGTGCCCACCGGCTGACGGGCAAAATTACGCATATGCGGCCACTCTTTCGGCAGGATCATGGCGCTGACGCTGCCCAGCAGCCAGGGCAGCCAGTTATCCTGCTGGCTGAGATGGATATCCAGCGTCCAGGGGGTGTGGCATTCAATACGTTCGAGGTGGCTGAACAGCGGTTGCTCTTTTAAGCGTACGAGCGTGGCAATGACGTCCTCAACCTCCAGTTCACGGCCATGATGGAAGTGGATGGCCGGGCGCAGAAAGAAGCGCCAGTGCAGCGGGGCGATCTGTTGCCAGTGATGGGCAATATCCGGCTCGATTTCCCCGTTTTCCTCATTTATCCGTGCCAGCCCGTTGAAGATTTGCCGCGCAAGATGCGTCTCCGAGCGGCGGAGCGGCGTACCGGGCAGCAGATTCAGTAACGGACGGTAGTAGAGCACGCGCAGAATATGTTTACCCTGGCGGAAACTGCGGCCTAAATGGGAGAGCAGCATCTGACGGACGCGGTTTTTATCCCCCACCAGTTGCACCAGTTGGTCGATGCGGTCCTGTTCCAGTAAGTCCTCTGCCCGTTGTTGCTGTAACGCCAGCCCGGTGTAACGAAAAGTGAGGTGTGAACGCTTGCCGCGTCCTGCCTCGGCCTGCCACTCCAGCCAGCCCTGATCCTGCATGGCATTCAGCAGGTTACGCATATGACGCCGCGAACAGCTAAGCTGTACCGCCAGATCGCTGAGCGTGGTTTCCTGTGGCTGGCCGTCGCAACATTGCCAGAGCCGGATAAATTGCTGCTGTAAACGGGGTGAGGACATAAAAGAGGAACCCTGTGTTAAAAGCTGTCTGTTTTTCCTGCCTTATATTACGGCGATAATGGCAACAGATGAAAGAGCGGGAGGCATTCTTCGGAATGGCGTTCAATCATTCACAGTGGCGTAAGCCCTGTTTCTGAGTATGGTGCTTTTCACCCGCCAGCGGTACGCCGCTGGCTTTTTTCGTCGGTTTTCTTTTAAGCTCTGAGTCTGTTCACTCTTATTTCAGCCAATCGAGGCATCCGTCATGACATCGCTCCAACGCCGTCGTATTCATCCGGTCTATCTGGCTTTTATGGCGGTTTCTTTCATGGTCGGGATTGCCGGTGCGTTGCAGGCTCCTACGCTTAGCCTGTTTCTGAGCCGTGAAGTGGCGGTGCGTCCCTTCTGGGTTGGGCTGTTTTATACGGTGAATGCGGTGGCGGGGATCGTGGTCAGTCTGCTGCTGGCAAAACGCTCGGACAGTCGTGGTGACCGACGCATGCTGATCCTGTTTTGCTGCGTGATGGCGATAGGTAACGCGTTGTTATTCGCCTTCAATCGTCATTATCTGACGTTAATTACCGCCGGGGTCTTCTTGTCTGCGGTCGCCAGCGTGGCGATGCCGCAAATTTTTGCGTTGGCACGCGAATATGCTGACAGCTCTGCCCGTGAAGCGGTGATGTTCAGTTCCGTGATGCGCGCCCAGTTATCACTGGCGTGGGTGATTGGGCCACCGCTCTCTTTTGCCATTGCGCTGAACTACGGTTTTACCACCATGTTTCTCGTCGCTGCACTGCTGTTCGTGGTCTGTGTGGCGTTAATCTGGTTTACCCTGCCGTCGGTGCCGCGCGCGCAGGCCGCGACAGCAGACGTGCCCATCACCAATATCAGCGGCTGGAAGAGCCGCGATGTGCGTATGTTGTTTATCGGATCGGTCCTGATGTGGACCTGTAACACGATGTATATTATTGATATGCCGTTGTATATCAGTAGCGTGCTGGGCATGCCGGATACGCTGGCCGGTCTGTTGATGGGGACGGCGGCGGGGCTGGAGATCCCGGTGATGCTGCTGGCAGGGCACTACGTGAAACGCTTTGGTAAGCGCAATATGATGTTGCTGGCGGTGGCCTGCGGGGCGTTGTTTTATCTTGGTCTGGTGCTGTTCCAGAGTCGCAGCGCACTGATGATATTGCAGCTGTTTAATGCGGTGTATATCGGCATTATTGCCGGGATTGGCATGATCTGGTTTCAGGACTTGATGCCGTCGCGGCCTGGTGCGGCCACCACGCTGTTTACCAACAGTATCTCAACCGGGGTGATCCTGGCGGGTGTGGTGCAGGGCGCGCTGGCGGAGACGTTCGGCCATCACTCGGTGTACTGGGTGGCGTTACTGCTGGCGCTGGTGGCGTTTGCGCTGTCGTGGCGGGTCAGAGAACAGCGCGTGATATAAATACGGGCCAGGTATGGCAGGCCCCTACAGAGGTCGCAGGGGCTGACCTTCTTTTTCGGTCAGCCCGCAATATCAACGCAAAAACGCGTGCTGTTTTTGCTCGTACGCGGTGATATCAGCATCGTGCTGCAAGGTCAGGCCAATCGCATCAAGCCCGTTAATCAGGCAGTGGCGGCGGAAGCTGTCGATCTCAAACGGGTAGGTTTTATCCCCGGCCCGCACTTGCTGATTTTCCAGATCAACCGTGAAGCGAATGCCCGGTTCCGCTGCCACTAACTGGAACATCTCATCCACTTCCGCTTCGCTCAGCGTTACCAGCAGCAACTGGTTATTAAATGAGTTGTTAGCAAAGATATCGGCAAAACCGGAACCGACAATGGCCTGAATGCCGTAATCTGTCAGCGCCCAGGGGGCATGTTCGCGTGAGGAACCACAGCCAAAGTTTTCCCGCGTCAGCATGATACTGGCCCCACTAAACTCGGGCTTATTCAGCACAAATTCAGGGTTGGAAATTTGTCCTTCCGGGTCGGTATAACGCCAGTCATAAAACAGGTTGCGGCCGAAACCGGTGCGCGTCACCATCTGCAAAAACTGCTTAGGGATAATCGCATCGGTATCAACGTTAGCCGCATCCAGCGGCACCACGATACCGCTGTGCTGCGTAAATTTTTTCGCCATAACAGTTCCTTAAATCAGCTCGCGGATATCAGCAAAGTGACCAGCGACCGCTGCTGCTGCGGCCATGGCCGGGCTGACCAGGTGGGTACGTCCGCCGCGGCCCTGACGACCTTCAAAGTTGCGGTTGCTGGTGGAGGCACAGCGTTCTCCGGGGCTAAGGCGATCATTGTTCATCGCCAGACACATGGAACAGCCCGGTAAGCGCCATTCAAAGCCCGCATCGATAAAGATCTTATCCAGACCTTCTTCCTCTGCCTGCGCTTTGACCGGGCCAGAACCCGGGACCACGTAGCCCTGCACACCCTGAGCAATCTTATGCCCTTTCACCACGGCTGCGGCTGCGCGTAAATCTTCAATGCGCGAGTTAGTGCAGGAGCCGATAAACACTTTATCCACCGGCACGTCGGTCAGGCGGATACCGGGTTTCAGGTCCATATAGGCCAGCGCTTTTTCTGCCGAGGCACGTTCCACCGGATCGCTGAAGGAAGCCGGATCGGGGATCGGGTCACTGACGGCAATCACCTGACCGGGGTTGGTTCCCCAGGTGACCTGCGGCGCTATATCTGCCGCATCCAGCGTGACCACTTTGTCGAAGTGCGCGCCTTCATCGGTCTTCAGCGTACGCCAGTAGTCGACGGCCTGCTGCCAGGCGGCATCTTTAGGGGCAAAACGGCGGCCGTTGACGTAGTTAAAGGTGGTGTCATCGGGCGCAATCAGCCCGGCTTTGGCACCCAGTTCAATCGCCATATTGCACAGGGTCATACGACCTTCCATGCTCAGCGCTTCGACGGCTGCACCGCAGAACTCCACAACGTGACCGTTGCCGCCACCGCTGCCGGTTTTACCGATAATGGCCAGCGCGATATCTTTGGCGGTAATCCCTGGTGCAGTCTGCCCGCGAACCTCCACCTTCATGGTTTTCGCCCGTGACTGTTTCAGCGTTTGCGTTGCCAGCACGTGCTCCACTTCGGAGGTGCCGATGCCAAAGGCCAGCGCACCGAGTGCGCCGTGGGTTGAGGTGTGGGAATCACCACACACAATGGTCATGCCAGGCAGTGATAACCCTTGCTCTGGCCCCATCACATGCACAATGCCCTGGAATTGATGGCGGAGGTCAAACAGCTGGACGCCAAAGGCCTCACAGTTTTTGATCAACATCGACATCTGAATCCGTGCCATCTCGCCGCTGGCGTTGATGTCACGCGACTGAGTAGAGACGTTGTGATCCATCGTGGCAAAGGTTTTTGACGGCTGGCGCACCGGGCGACCGTGTGCGCGCAGACCGTCAAAGGCCTGCGCTGACGTCACCTCATGGACAAGGTGACGGTCGATATAGATCAGCGGCGTTTCATTGGGTGCTTCGTGCACGACATGCGCATCAAACAGCTTCTCGTACAGTGTTTTCATATTTTTATGCTTCGCGAATAAACCGGGCAATCACGCTGCCCATTTCATCGGTGCCGATCGCCTTGCCGCTGCCAGCCAGATCCCCGGTGCGGAAACCTTCTTCCAGCGCACGGTTAATGGCCTGCTCAATCGCATCAGCGGCATCGGCCGCATTCAGGCTGTAGCGCAGCAGCAGGGCCAGCGACAGAATTTGCGCCACCGGGTTAGCCATATTTTTACCGGCAATATCCGGGGCCGATCCGCCTGCCGGCTCAAACAGACCAAAGCCTTTTTCGTTCAGGCTGGCTGATGGCAGCATGCCCATCGAGCCGGTGATCATGGCACATTCATCGGACAGGATGTCACCGAACAGGTTAGAACACAGCATCACGTCAAACTGTGACGGCGCCTTGATCAGCTGCATGGTGGCATTGTCGATATACATGTGGCTTAACTCGACGTCCGGGTAGTCCTGCGCCACTTCATTCACAATCTGGCGCCAGAGAATCGAGGATTGCAGCACATTGGCTTTATCAATCGAGGTGACTTTGTTACGGCGTTTACGTGCGGATTCAAAGGCGATACGCGCAATGCGTTCGATTTCGAAGCGGTGATATACCTCGGTGTCGAAAGCGCGTTCATGCATACCGCTGCCTTCGCGTCCTTTCGGCTGACCGAAGTAAATCCCACCGGTCAGTTCACGCACCACCAGGATATCAAACCCCTGATCGGCAATATCACGGCGTAACGGGCAGAAATCTTCCAAACCCTGATACAGACTGGCCGGGCGCAGGTTACTGAACAGCTGGAAATGTTTGCGCAGTGGCAGCAGGGCGCCGCGTTCAGGTTGCTCGGTCGGTGGAAGGTGTTCCCATTTTGGGCCGCCAACAGAACCGAACAGAATAGCGTCAGCCTGCTCACAGCCTTTGACGGTACCCTCAGGCAATGGCACGCCGTGGCGGTCAATGGCGATGCCGCCAACGTCATACTCGCTGGTAGAGATACGCAGATCAAAACGCTGGCGAATGGCGTCCAGGACTTTACTGGCCTGTGCCATCACTTCCGGGCCGATGCCATCACCGGGTAACACTGCGATATGGTAAGTGCGGGACATGTTATACGGCTTCCTTTTGGTCTTTGATCTGAGATTTACGCTGTAATTCCTGTTCAACCTGACGTGCGCGCCAAATGGTGTTCAGGGCGTTGACCATCGCTTTAGCCGAGGATTCGACGATATCCGTCGCCAGACCCACACCGTGGAATTTGCGGCCGTTGTACTGCACCACGATATCCACCTGACCCAGGGCGTCTTTACCGTGACCTTGGGCGGTCAGCTGATAGTTGATCAGCTCGGTATCGAAGCTGGTAATGCGGTTAATCGCCTGATACACCGCATCCACCGGGCCGTTTCCGGTCGCCGCTTCAGTCTTCTGTTCTTCACCGCAGCCCAGTTGCACGGTAGCGGTCGCAATCACGCTGGAGCCGGACTGCACGTTGAAGGTATCCAGCGTGAAGTATTCTGGCTCTTCAGACTGTTTGTTGATAAATGCCAGCGCTTCCAGGTCATAATCGAACACCTGGCCTTTTTTATCGGCCAGCGCCTTAAATGCGTCGTACAGCGTATCCATATTGTATTCGCTGTCGGTGTAGCCCATCTCTTCCATGCGGTGCTTCACGGCAGCACGGCCGGAACGTGAGGTCAGGTTTAACTGCACCTGTTTCAGACCGATGGATTCTGGTGTCAGGATTTCGTAGTTTTCGCGATTTTTCAGCACGCCATCCTGGTGGATACCGGAAGAGTGAGCGAAAGCATTGGAGCCGATGATCGCTTTGTGGGCCGGGATAGGCATGTTGCAGATTTTGCTGACGGTCTGGCAGGTACGGTAAATCTCCTGATGATTAATCCGCGTCTGAACGTTCATCAGCTGTCCGCGGGTTTTAATCGCCATAATCACTTCTTCCAGCGCACAGTTACCTGCGCGCTCACCCAGGCCATTCATCGCCCCTTCAATCTGACGCGCCCCCGCGTTAACGGCGGCCAGCGCATTACCTACCGCCATCCCCAGGTCGTCGTGGGTATGAACAGACAGAATGGCTTTATCAATATTCGGCACGCGATCGCGCAGCGCGCTAAAGATGTTGGCATACTCGTACGGCAGCGTGTAACCCACGGTATCAGGGATGTTGATGGTGGTGGCACCGGCATTAATTGCCGCTTCCACTACGCGGCACAGGTCATCAATGGGAGTACGTCCGCCATCCTCGCACGAGAACTCCACATCATCCGTATAGTTACGTGCGCGTTTCACCATTTTGACTGCACGCTCAATCACTTCTGGCAGCGTGCTGCGCAGCTTGGTGGCGATATGCATTGGCGAGGTGGCGAGGAAGGTGTGAATACGGTAGGCATCTGCCACACGCAGCGCTTCATAGGCCGCGTCGATATCTTTTTCTACACAGCGTGCCAGGCCACAGACCCGGCTGTTTTTAATATGGCGGGCGATGGTCTGGACGGATTCAAAATCACCAGGAGACGACACCGGGAAACCGACCTCCATCACGTCAACGCCCATACGTTCGAGTGCCAGGGCAATTTGCAGTTTTTCTTTCACACTCAGGCTGGCCTGTAATGCCTGTTCGCCATCGCGCAGAGTGGTATCGAAAATAATGACTTGGTCGCTCATGGAATAGTTCCTTGTCTGGTTTACGTCGCCTGCTGCTGCGAGCATAAAAAAACCCGCGCATCGGCGCGGGTTTCTTAGGTTTTACAGGCCTGAATCAGTGATTGATTCCGCCCACCAGTCTACCGCGCAAAGAGGATGCGTTTAGTAGTAGACCGAGTAGGCGGTGAGTGCGGATCATTGATTCAAACCTCATTAAATTCTGGCAGTGACTTTATTGATACCTGATAAAGACCGGGGCTGTCAACCTTCAATAACAATCCTCAAAACGTGGGAATTATTTGGCGCGCCGGGCATTAAAGGCCACAAGGTTTTAATAACAAAACGATCACAATGCATATTTCTTCGTCGCAGAATAATCCGCTTTTAGAACGGGAAATTGTCAGTGTAATTGTCGATGGCAGGGGCAGGCGGGCAGAGCCTTAATTATCACTTTCCGCACCTGTCACAGGGTTTGCCGTTTGCCTGCCAACTTTTCTACGGTTATGGTATTTGCCATAACCTCAAAAAACTGGGGCTTCGCCCTGTACCTGGATTTTGGAAATGACTTCCACTATCTGAGCATAAAAAAAACAGGTTTTGACCTTATCTGCCGTCCGGTGACGTTATGCTGTCCGTGTAAGATAAATCAGCACCTTAAGCCTGGAGGCAAAAATGGAGATGTTGTCAGGAGCCGAGATGGTGGTCCGATCGTTAATCGATCAGGGCGTAAAACATGTATTCGGCTACCCCGGCGGAGCGGTCCTCGATATCTATGACGCTCTGCAAACTGTAGGCGGCGTGGATCATATCCTTGTCCGTCACGAGCAGGGCGCTGTGCATATGGCCGATGGCTACGCACGGGCAACCGGTGATGTGGGTGTGGTGCTGGTGACCTCAGGGCCGGGAGCAACCAATGCGATTACCGGTATCGCTACCGCCTATATGGACTCCATCCCGATGGTCGTGCTATCCGGCCAGGTCATGTCTTCCCTGATCGGCTACGACGCCTTCCAGGAGTGCGACATGGTGGGTATTTCCCGCCCGGTGGTCAAACACAGCTTTATGGTGAAACGGGTAGAAGATATCCCGACCATTATGAAGAAAGCCTTCTGGCTTGCGGCCAGCGGTCGTCCCGGACCGGTGGTGGTTGACCTGCCTAAAGATATGATGAGCCCGGCGAATAAGCTGCCGTATGTCTGGCCTGATGAAGTCAGCATGCGTTCGTACAACCCGACGACTCAGGGCCACAAAGGCCAGATTAAACGCGCGCTGCAAAGCCTGTTGGCTGCGAAAAAGCCAGTGATCTATGCCGGTGGCGGCGTGATCAATGCGGTGTGCCATGAGGAACTGCGCCAGCTGGCCGAAACGTTGAATGTGCCGGTGACTACTTCACTGATGGGCCTGGGCGCTTTCCCTGGCACGCACCGTCAGTGTGTGGGGATGCTGGGGATGCATGGCACCTATGAAGCCAATATGACGATGCACAACGCCGATGTGATCTTTGCAGTCGGTGTGCGTTTTGATGACCGTACCACCAACAATCTGGCGAAATACTGCCCGAATGCCACGGTGCTGCATATCGATATCGATCCGACGTCGATCTCGAAAACGGTTGCAGCGGATGTGCCAATCGTGGGTGATGCCAAACTGGTTCTGCAACAGATGCTGGAATTGCTGGCACAGAGCGATGTTCAGCAGAATTACGACAGCGTGCGCGACTGGTGGCAGAGTATCGATCAATGGCGTTCACGCCAGTGCCTCGAGTTCGACCGTACCAGCGATAAGATCAAGCCGCAGGCGGTGATCGAAACCATCTGTCGCCTGACAAATGGCGATGCTTACGTCACTTCCGACGTGGGTCAGCACCAGATGTTCGCTGCGCTCTATTATCAGTTTGATAAACCACGCCGCTGGATCAACTCCGGTGGCCTGGGCACGATGGGCTTTGGCCTGCCGGCTGCACTGGGCGTGAAGCTGGCTCTGCCTCAGGAAACCGTCGTGTGTGTCACTGGCGATGGCAGTATTCAGATGAATATCCAGGAGCTGTCTACCGCGTTGCAATACGGCATTCCGGTACTGGTGCTGAATCTGAACAACCGTGTCCTGGGCATGGTGAAGCAGTGGCAGGACATGATTTATTCCGGTCGCCATTCACAGTCTTATATGGAATCGCTCCCTGATTTTGTTCGCCTGGCAGAGGCTTATGGTCACGTAGGTATCTCCATCAGCCATCCTGACGAACTGGAATCGAAACTGGCAGAAGCGCTGGAACATCTGGGCCGCGAGCGTCTGGTGTTTGTTGACGTTAACGTTGACGGTACGGAACACGTTTACCCGATGCATATTCGCGGTGGCGGTATGGACGAAATGTGGTTGAGCAAAACGGAGAGGACGTAACTATGCGTCGTGTATTATCGGTTCTGCTGGAAAACGAATCCGGCGCATTGTCCCGCGTGGTAGGCCTGTTCTCCCAGCGCGGCTACAACATTGAAAGCCTGACCGTGGCGCCCACGGATGATCCGACGCTGTCGCGTATGACGATTCAGACCGTGGGTGACCAAAAGGTTCTGGAGCAGATCGAGAAGCAGCTGCACAAGCTGGTTGATGTGCTGCGTGTCAGCGAACTCGGGCAGGGCGCTTTCGTCGAGCGTGAGATCATGCTGGTGAAGATCCAGGCCAGCGGCTACGGGCGTGAAGAGGTCAAACGTTGTGCTGAAATTTTCCGTGGTCAGATTGTGGATGTCACGCCAACGCTTTACACGGTTCAGCTTGCGGGCACCAGTGACAAGCTGGATGCTTTCCTCAGCGCCGTACGTGAAGTCGCGGAAATCGTTGAAGTTGCGCGTTCAGGCATTGTTGGTGTGGCGCGCGGCGAACGCATTATGCGTTGATAGCTTCCCACCCGAATCCCGATTGTTTGTTAACCCGGCGTAATGCCGGGTTTTTTTATTTTGTCACAAAGCCCTTATCGCAGATGAAAAGCGGTTGCTCGCTAAACTATTCTGCGGTTAGATGTTACAAATACTAATCCATAGCGAATTGTGGGGTTATTGTGAAACTGGATGAAATTGCGCGCCTCGCGGGTGTGTCGCGTACGACGGCCAGCTACGTGATTAATGGCAAGGCCAAGCAGTATCGTGTCAGCGATAAAACCGTCGAGAAGGTTATGGCGGTGGTGCGTGAGCATAATTACCATCCGAATGCAGTGGCTGCGGGGTTACGCGCCGGACGCACGCGTTCGATAGGACTGGTTATTCCTGATCTGGAAAATACCAGCTACACAAGGATTGCGAACTATCTGGAGCGCCAGGCCCGCCAGCGTGGCTATCAGTTACTGATCGCCTGTTCGGAAGATCAGCCGGATAACGAAATGCGCTGTGTTGAACACCTGCTGCAACGCCAGGTGGATGCGATTATTGTTTCTACCTCCTTGCCGCCGGAGCACCCGTTCTATCAGCGCTGGATTAACGATCCACTGCCTATCATTGCTCTGGATCGTGCGCTGGATCGTGAGCACTTTACCAGTGTGGTGGGCGCCGATCAGGATGATGCCGAAGCACTGGGCGCCGAATTGCGTAAGCTGCCGGCAAAATCGGTGTTGTTTCTCGGTGCACTGCCGGAGCTGTCCGTCAGCTTCCTGCGTGAGCTGGGTTTTCGTGATGCATGGAAAGGGGACGAACGGCCGATCGACTACATCTATGCCAACAGTTTTGAGCGCAGTGCCGCTGCCACATTATTTGAGAAATACCTGGAAACCCATGACATGCCCGAGGCGCTGTTTACCACGTCTTTCGGTCTGTTGCAGGGTGTAATGGATGTGACGCTGCGTCGCGAAGGACGGCTTCCGCAGGATTTGGCCATCGCCACCTTTGGTGACCATGAGTTACTGGACTTCCTCGATTGCCCGGTGCTGGCCGTGGGGCAGCGACACCGTGATGTTGCGGAGCGTGTCCTTGAGTTGGTGCTTGCCAGCCTTGATGAACCCCGTAAACCTAAACCGGGTCTGACACGAATCCGCCGTAATCTTTATCGACGCGGTCGTTTAAACCGAAAAACAAACTGAAAAATCAGGGCAGCGAAAGCTGCCTTTTTCTTATCTGTCCAAAAGGATGGGCACAATTTAGCCATGATGATGGAGGGCGGCCAGGTAAATAAAAGTAAACAGTTCGCTGGAATGTCAGCATCTGATTATAAAGCCTGACGTTTATAAAGACTCTGTTACTTGTCAGTCACAGTATCCTGCGCTGTCACTGGGGTTGTGCTGGGAAAATTTTAAGAAATAACTTAAAATGCCGCCCACGTCGCAAAGCGGGCAGCTTATTTTTGGCGATGAATAGGTGGTAAGTTTTTGAGCAATTGCCAGGCTTGTGAGAATTTCCTGCCATTATTCATTAGTTTATTTTTAAATTTCCTCTTCAGGTCGTTTGTTTTTAACTTCCCCGTATTTTACCTCGCGAAGAAATAGTGCCAATCAGCCATTGCTGCGGCTTGACAATGTTTTCCTCTGCTCCGTACACTCTTTTGGTGGGAATTTGTGGAGTTAAGTGGTGATCTTGGGTAACTGGGGAGTGAGGCTGGCATGTTCCGAGGGGCAACGTTAGTCAATCTCGACAGCAAAGGGCGGCTTGCCGTGCCAACGCGCTATCGCGAAACGCTGATCGGGGAATCACAAGGGCATATGGTTTGTACCATTGACCTTCACCAGCCATGCCTGTTGCTCTACACCCTGCCCGAATGGGAAATTATTGAACAAAAGCTGTCTCGTTTATCCAGCATGAACCCAGCAGAGCGCCGTGTACAACGCCTGTTACTGGGGCACGCCAGTGAATGCCAGATGGATAATGCAGGCCGTTTACTGTTGGCGAATACCCTTCGTCAACATGCGAGCCTGACAAAAGAAGTGATGCTGGTTGGACAGTTCAACAAGTTTGAACTGTGGGATGAACAGACCTGGTATCAACAAGTCAAGGAAGATATTGACGCAGAGCAGTCCTCTCAGGCGCCGTTGTCTGACCGGCTGCAGGATTTGTCGTTATAACTATGCAGGATACTTTTAAACACACCACAGTGCTTTTAGATGAGGCGGTAAACGGCCTCAATATTCATTCTGACGGCATCTACATTGATGGCACCTTTGGGCGCGGTGGACACTCACGCCTGATCCTCTCCCAACTGGGTGAGCAGGGACGTTTGTATGCCATCGACCGCGATCCGCAGGCGATTGCAGCCGCTGCTGAGATCACCGATCCACGCTTCAACATCATTCATGGTCCTTTTTCCGCACTGGCAGAGTATGTCGAAGAGCGTGGGCTCACCGGAAAAATCGACGGGATCCTGCTGGATCTGGGGGTGTCGTCACCACAGCTTGATGATGCCGAACGTGGCTTCTCCTTCATGCGCGATGGGCCGCTGGATATGCGCATGGACCCAACGCGCGGTCAGTCCGCGGCCGAGTGGCTGCTGAAAGCAGAAGAAACAGATATTGTCTTTGTGCTGAAAACCTTTGGTGAAGAGCGCTTTGCCAAGCGTATCGCGCGCGCCATTGTTGAGCGTAACCGCGAACAGCCAATGACCCGAACCAAAGAGCTGGCGGATGTGATCTATGCGGCAACGCCAGTGAAAGACAAGTTTAAACACCCTGCCACGCGTAGCTTCCAGGCGATCCGTATCTGGGTAAACAGTGAGCTGGAAGAGATTGAGCAGGCGCTAAAAGGTGCACTGAGTGCATTGTCGCCGGGTGGACGTCTGTCGGTGATCAGCTTCCACTCGCTGGAAGACCGCATTGTGAAGCGTTTTATGCGTGAACAGAGCCGCGGTCCTCAGGTGCCTCACGGTATCCCGATGACCGAAACACAGCTGAACAGCCTGGGCGGACGTCGTCTGAAAGCCCTGGGGAAAATGATGCCTGGCGACACTGAAGTCGGTGACAACCCGCGCGCGCGGAGTTCCGTACTGCGTATTGCGGAGCGCACGGCGTCATGATCGGCAACGAACGTCACAGCCTGCCGGGTGTGATCGGCGGGGACCTGCTGCGCCATGGCAAGATCCCTCTGATCCTGCTGGTCGCCTCGCTGGTTTCAGCCGTTCTGGTGGTGACGACGGCGCACAAAACGCGCCTGCTGACCGCTCAGCGCGAGCAGCTGGTGCTCGAACGTGACGCCCTCGACATCGAGTGGCGCAACCTGATCCTTGAAGAGAATGCACTGGGCGATCACAGCCGGGTGGAGCGCACAGCAACGGAGAAACTTCAGATGCAACACGTTGATCCTTCTCAGGAAAATATTGTGGTACAGCAATAAGGACACACGGACTCAATGAGAGCCGCAACCAAAACGCAGAAGTCGAAACGCACGGAAGATCAGGCCAGCTTTGTAAGCTGGCGTTTTGCGTTGCTGTGTGGCTGTATTTTTCTGGCGCTGGCAGGTCTGCTGTTACGGGTCGCGTATCTTCAGGTGATTAATCCTGACCGCCTGGTGCGCGAAGGGGATATGCGCTCGCTGCGCGTTCAGGCCATCCCAACCTCGCGCGGGATGATCAGTGACCGTGCGGGCCGACCGCTGGCGGTTAGCGTGCCGGTCAATGCGATCTGGGCCGATCCGAAAGAGCTGCACGACAAAGGCGGTATTACGCTCGACAGCCGCTGGAAAGCCTTATCCGATGCGCTTTCTATCCCCCTTGATCAGCTGGCGGCACGTGTTAATGCCAACCCGAATGGCCGCTTTGTTTATCTGGCGCGTCAGGTGAATCCGGCCATTGGCGATTACATCAAGAAACTCAAACTGCCGGGCATCTTCCTGCGTGAAGAGTCACGCCGCTATTACCCTGCCGGGCAGGTGACCTCCCATCTGATTGGTTTCACCAACATCGATGGACAGGGCATTGAAGGCGTTGAGAAAAGTTTTGATAAGTGGCTCACAGGTCAGCCGGGCGAACGTACGGTGCGTAAAGACCGTTTCGGCCGCGTGATTGAAGATATTTCAACGGTAGACAGCCAGGCAGCGCATAACCTGGCGCTGAGCATCGACGAACGCCTTCAGGCACAGGTCTATCGCGAATTGAATAACGCCGTGGCGTTTAACAAGGCGGAATCAGGTACGGCGGTGCTGGTGGATGTGAACACGGGAGAAGTGCTGGCGATGGCGAACAGTCCGGCCTATAACCCGAATAACCTGTCTGGTACCACCAAAGATGTGATGCGCAACCGTGCTATCACCGATATTTTCGAACCGGGTTCCACCGTCAAACCGATGGTGGTGATGACGGCGCTGCAACGTGGCGTGGTTCGTGAAGGTAGCGTACTGAACACGGTGCCTTACCGGATTAACGGCCATGAGATTAAAGACGTGGCGCGTTACAGCGAATTGACCCTGACCGGGGTACTACAGAAGTCGTCTAACGTCGGTGTTTCACGACTGGCGTTAGCGATGCCGTCCAATGCGTTAGTGGATACTTACTCTCGTTTTGGGTTCGGCAAAGCGACCAATTTGGGGTTGGTCGGAGAAAGCAGTGGCTTATATCCTCAAAAACAACGGTGGTCTGACATAGAGAGGGCCACCTTCTCTTTCGGCTATGGGCTAATGGTAACGCCGTTACAGTTAGCGCGAGTCTACGCAACAATGGGCAGCTACGGCATCTATCGCCCATTGTCGATTACCAAAGTTGCCCCGCCGGGGGGGGGTCAACGCGTTTTCCCTGAAGCGCAGGTGCGCACCGTGTTGCACATGATGGAAAGCGTTGCTTTGCCCGGTGGCGGTGGCGTGAAAGCCGCGATCAAGGGTTACCGTATTGCGATTAAAACCGGTACGGCGAAGAAAGTTGGGCCGGACGGCAAGTACGTGAATAAATACATTGCTTATACCGCGGGTGTTGCACCCGCCAGCAACCCTCGTTTTGCACTGGTGGTGGTGATTAACGATCCCCAGGCAGGCAAATATTACGGTGGTGCGGTCTCTGCGCCCGTGTTTGGCGCCATCATGGGCGGTGTATTGCGCACCATGAATGTTGAGCCGGATGCGCTACCCACCAGTGACAAGAACGAGATGGTAACTAACAAGAATGAGGGATCGAGTGACCGATCGTAATCTGCGCGACCTACTGGCCCCCTGGGTGCCTGGCGCACCGGAGCTCCCACTGCGTGAAATGACGCTGGACAGCCGTATTGCGGCATCCGGCGATCTGTTTGTGGCGATAAACGGCCACGCGGCCGATGGGCGCCGTTTTATTCCTCAGGCGATTGCCCAGGGCGTGGCGGCAGTGATTGCCGAAGCCGAAGGTGAAGCTGAAGACGGACAGATCGTGCAGATGCACGGTGTGCCGGTGATCTTCCTCGCACAGCTTTCTCAGCGTTTGTCTGCGCTGGCCGGGCGT
>NZ_JBBGZS010000023.1:0-292906 GCF_037479175.1 Erwinia sp. MYb375
CCGTAATGCAACACCCACTGACCTGCGCATTCTCCAGGGGCGAGGCATGCCTCGCCCGCGTCCCGTAATGCAACACCCACTGACCTGCGCATTCTCCAGGGGCGAGGCATGCCTCGCCCGCGGCCCGTAATGCAACACCCACTGACCTGCGCATTCTGTAGGGGCGAGGCATGCCTCGCCCAATGTCCCGCGTCAGCAACATTGACGTTCCGGAAAATTACTGACTTAATTACTACTCCAGGGGGAGCCAGGCAACTGGCTGAGAAATCGTAAAAGATTCAGCGCGATGACCCTTAACACCTGATCCGGATAATGCCGGCGAAGGGATGGGGCCTCTTACCTCTCTTTTGCCGGTAGTCTGCTTATAAGGACTACCTGATGACCACTCGTTTTACTGACACACTCCGTACCCTGAGCCAGCCCATCTGGACACAGGCCGTCACGCATCGCTTTGTTCGTGAACTCTATGATGGCAGCGTGGATCGCCAGGTGATGAGCACTTACCTCACCCAGGATCACCGTTTTCTCGACAGCTTCCTCACCTTAGTCGGATCGGCCATTGCCAGTGCCGACACCCCGGCAGCCCGTTTGCGCTTTGGTCGCTGCGCCGGGGTTGTCTCCGGTGAAGAGAACACCTATTTTCTGCGCGCATTTGAGGCACTGGACGTTAGCGCCGCGCAGCGCGACGCCGAACCGGACACTTCTCCTACCGCGGGATTTAAGGCGATCATGCTGGAGGCTGCCGCGACGCGCTCCTATGCGGTCATCCTCACCGTACTGAACGTCGCCGAGTGGCTGTATCTCGACTGGGCGTCACAGGCCCCGGTGCCATTGCCAGCCAGTTTTGTTCACGCCGAGTGGATTACATTGCACGATAACCCCGACTTCCGCGAATTTGTCGCCTTTTTACGTCAGGAGCTCGACCGTGTTGGCCCGGCACAGCAGGCGCAGTGTGAGGATTTCTTCCTGCGCGCCGTGACGCTGGAAAAGGCATTTTTTGATGCGGCTTATCAATAAACAGATCTGATTATTCGCAGTGGCCGACCTTTTGGGGTCGGCCTTTTTGCCGGAGTGATAATGCCGTTGTGCAGGTCGATGGGGCGACGCCTAATCGCTCTTTAACGTGGCGGTGACGTGGCCGATGGCGCGTAACACATTATCTGAGCTGTCGCGGATATCGGCGATAACGCCGCCGGCTTCCTGCGCCAGTTCAACGCCACGGTCGGCACGTTGCAGGTTTGAGGTAATGCCTTTCTGCGCTTTGCTCGCCAGCTGGTGATTTTGCTGCACCATCTGCTCGATTTCGGTGGTGGCGCGGTTGATGTTTTGCGCCAGCGTGCGCACTTCGTTGGCGACCACCGCGAAGCTGCGGACCTGTGTGCCTGCGCGGGCGGCTTCCACCGCCGCATTGAGGGCCAGCAGGTTGGTCTGATCGGCAATACGACGAATGCTGGTCACGATATTATTAGAGTTAGCTGTCCACAGGGTTATCGGCGGGAGGGGATAAACATTCAATCTTTGTTAATTTGCTCAGTGCCCTTTTCGGTCTGTCATGCTTCCATCACCCCTCTGTCATTAAACGTTCATCGCACAGGTGGTTAATAGGGCGCACAGCGGATAACGCGCAACCTGATAATGGACAACACATGGCACAGGCATTGTTAAAAATTGCCCCCCAGCAGCAGGCGATCCCCCACGCGGAGCATCGTGCAAAAGTGCTGTCAGTGAATGGACTCGGAAAATCATACGGCACACAGACGCGTGTCTTGCAGGACATTAACTTTGACCTGCACGCTGGTGAACTGGTGGCGGTCATTGGCCGCAGCGGCGCAGGAAAATCAACGCTGCTGCATGTGCTGAATGGCACCCTCCCGGCCAGCGAAGGCGCCATCCTTCACTTCAATGATCATGGCAAACAACAGAACATTGTTGAGCTGAATACCCGGCAGATGCGCCAGTGGCGCAGCGAATGCGGCATGATCTTCCAGGATTTCTGCCTGGTACCGCGGCTGGATGTGCTGACCAATGTCCTGCTGGGCCGTCTGAGCCAGACCTCGACGCTGAAATCCTTCTTTAAAATCTTCCCCGATGCCGATCGTGCCCGCGCTATCGGCCTGCTGGAGTGGCTGAACATGCTGCCTCAGGCCTTGCAGCGGGCAGAAAATCTCTCCGGTGGACAGATGCAGCGTGTGGCGATCTGCCGTGCGCTGATGCAGAACCCGAAGATTTTGCTGGCCGATGAGCCGGTTGCCTCGCTCGACCCAAAAAATACCCGGCGCATTATGGATGTGCTGCGTCAGGTGAGTGAAAACGGCATCAGCGTGATGGTGAACCTGCACTCGGTGGAGCTGGTGAAAGAATATTGTACGCGTGCCATTGGCGTTGCTAAGGGCCGCATTGTGTTTGACGGCCATCCGTCAGAACTGACCGATGATCTTTTGCATGTGTTGTATGGCGACGAAAACTCTGAACTTAACGATGCCCACCACGCCTGACGTTCACACGCAGGCATGACGGGTAATAACACTTTTATGGGACACGGAACTCAGCAATGAAAAAAATGATTCTCGCAGCAGTAATCGGAAGTGTGATGGCAGCTAACGTCTCTGCCGCTGACGCACCGAAAGAACTGAATTTAGGTATCCTCGGCGGCCAGAATGCCACGCAGCAGATTGGTGATAACCAGTGCGTGAAAGATTTCTTCGATAAAGAGCTGAACGTTGATACCAAACTGCGTAATTCGTCTGACTATTCTGGTGTGATCCAGGGCCTGATCGGTGGCAAAGTGGATATGGTGCTGAGCATGTCACCGTCATCGTATGCCTCGGTCTACATCAATGACCCGAAAGCTGTCGATGTGGTTGGCATTGTGGTGGATGACGCCGATAAATCACGCGGCTATCACTCTGTTGTCGTGGTGAAAGCGGACAGTCCGTACAAAACACTGGCCGACCTGAAAGGCAAATCATTTGGTATGGCCGACCCGGATTCCACGTCCGGCTTCCTGATCCCGAACGAAAGCTTCAAGAAAGAGTTTGGCGGTTCGGTGGATGACAAATACAAAGGCCACTTCTCCAGCGTGACCTTCTCCGGCGGCCACGAGCAGGATGTACTGGGCGTGCTGAACGGTCAGTTCGAAGGCGCAGTGACCTGGGCCTCGATGATCGGCGATTACAACACCGGTTACACCAGCGGTGCTTTCACCCGAATGATCCGTGCCGGTAACCCGGACCTGATGAAGAAAATTCGTATTATCTGGCAGTCACCGCTGATCCCGAACGGTCCGGTGCTGGTGAGCAACAAGCTGCCTGCTGATTTCAAAGCGAAGCTGGTCACGGCTATCAAAAAGCTGGATACCGAACATCACAGCTGCTTCGTCAAAGCTGTGGGTGGCGCCCAGCATATCGGCCCGGCTACCGTGGCTGATTATCAGGCGATCATCGATATGAAACGTGCGCTGACCAAAGCCCGTTAATCACCCGTTTTCTTCTCCGCTGATAAGGGTCGGCTGCCGTCGGCCCTTCACTCAGGTATCCGCATGACACATCCCGATTTTGAACGCTATTACCAGCAGATCCGCGGTAAGCAGAAGCGCGACACGCTGCTGTGGTCCCTGACGCTGCTGGTGCTGTACCTCGCCTCCGGCCAGATGGCGGAATTTAATCTGCACACCATCTGGGTGTCGCTGCCGCACTTTTTCGATTACCTCGCAGAAACCGTGCCCACGCTGAGTGCTTCACGCTTGTTTGCCGACAGTCATACGGAAGGCTCACTGGCTTACTGGGGCTATCGTCTGCACATTCAACTGCCGCTGATTTGGGAAACACTGCAACTGGCGCTGGCCGCGACCCTGGCATCGGTGATGGTGGCGGGCGTGCTGGCCTTTTTCGCTGCCAGCAACACCCAGACACCGCGCAGCGTGAGTTTCGCCATTCGTACCTGTGTGGCTTTCCTGCGTACCATGCCGGAACTGGCGTGGGCAGTGATGTTTGTCATGGCGTTTGGTATTGGCGTGATCCCGGGGTTTCTGGCGCTGGCGCTGCACACCATTGGCAGCCTGACCAAACTGTTCTATGAAGCGATTGAAAGTGCGTCAGATAAACCAGTGCGTGGCCTGGCGTCCTGCGGGGCATCGTCGTTGCAGCGTATGCGTTTCGCGCTCTGGCCGCAGGTCAAACCGGTGTTTCTCTCATATGGTTTTATGCGTTTTGAGGTGAATTTCCGTCAGTCCACGATCCTCGGACTGGTGGGGGCGGGGGGCATCGGCCAGGAGCTGATGACTAACATCAAACTGGACCGTTATGACCAGGTCAGTATGACGCTGATTCTGATTATTGTGGTGGTCTCGCTGCTGGACATGGTCTCCGGGCGGGTGCGTCAGCGCGTTGTGGAAGGAAACCGCTCATGATGGGATTGATCGGCAGTGACAAGCTGGAAGGCATGAAGCAGCAGCATCAGGCGCTGTTTGCCATTCAGCGCAGCTACCTGAGGCGCATCGGGCTGATTGCGGCAGCCATCCTGCTTTACTACGTGTTTTTCTTCACCCAGTTTGGCATCAGCTGGCAGCAGCTCACTATTGGCTTAGGCCAGTTGGCGCACTATTTTATGCGCATGTTTGTCTGGCATGACGTGGCGAACTGGCCGTTTGCCTACTATTTCAGCCAGATCTTTATCACGCTGGCGATTGTCTTCGCCGGTACGATCACCGCCACACTGCTGGCCTTACCGCTGTCATTCCTTGCGGCACGCAACGTGATGGCCACGCCTGTGCTGCGTCCGGTGGCGCTGGTGGTTCGTCGCCTGTTGGATATCCTGCGCGGAATTGATATGGCAATCTGGGGGCTGATTTTCGTGCGTGCTGTCGGCATGGGGCCGCTGGCCGGGGTGCTGGCGATTATCATGCAGGACGTCGGGCTGCTGGGGAAACTCTATGCCGAAGGGCATGAAGCCGTGGAACGTTCACCAGGACGCGGGTTAAATGCGGTGGGGGCCAACAGCCTGCAAAAACACCGTTACGGCATTTTCACCCAGTCATTCCCTGCGTTTCTGGCGCTGAGCTTGTATCAGATTGAGTCGAATACCCGTTCGGCGGCCGTGCTGGGCTTTGTCGGCGCTGGCGGTATCGGCCTGGTGTACGCCGAAAATATGCGCCTGTGGAACTGGGACGTGGTGATGTTTATTACTCTGATCATGGTCGTGATCGTAATGATCATGGACCACCTCTCGGCGAAACTACGCAAACGCTATATCAGCGGGCAACCCGTGCCGCTGTTTGCGCCAGAAAAATAGCAGCAGGGGCGCCTGATTTTGCAGGGGCGGGGCATGCCGCGCCCGGGTCAGACATGTCTGACCCCTACGATACAACTAATCTGGGCACGGGGCGGTACGTCGTGTGATTATGCGGTGGGGGGGGGCCAGCCCCCGCCCGGTTCAACATGTCTCAACCCGACGATACAGCGTTCCACCACAGCTTATTCAGCGTGTAATAGCGGTCATCAGGATCGGGCTGCTTCTCCCAGGGCTTATCAATGATGTAATGGATGTTTTTCACCCGTGGCATCGCCCAGATCCGCGGGTGCTGGTGGGGCAGGGTTTTCAGCGCATTATAGATATACGGCAATGGCTGCCAGTGGTCGCGCCAGAACTGATTCAGGAAGTCCTGCTCGGCAAACAGATACGTCGACAGATCATCCAGTGCGGCCAACTGTGCCAGCATGGCATCAAACACCCCACGGTCGGGCGTCAGCAGCAGAAAACCCCCGTTCAGGTAATTATCCACCTTGTCCGGTTGCTCTACGTGATCAACCCCATCACACCAGCTATAGAAACAGTTCTCCGGCACCCAGTCAGCCGGATAACTGGCTATCTTGTTGGGATTGCAACGACAGGCATGGCAGGCGGCGAGCGACCCTGCTGCCAGCGGCAGGTGAAACAGCTCATCCATATTCTGGATAACCAGCATATCGGCATCAAGAAAAGCGACCTGTTCGAACTCCGTCAGTGTCCATGCGGCCAGCTTGGTCCACACTTCCGAAAAACGCGCATTGGCGTAGCTCTCCTTCAACTGCGGGTTGGGGCGCAGCGGTGCCACGTCACGTAGCAGGCAGCCGGCCTGTTCGAGCTGTTGCCGTGCCCCGGCATCAATATTCCCGGTCACCATCACCACCAGCGGGTACTGAGTGTCAGTGGCCTGAAGGGATGTCTGCAAAGCACGCACGCCGATCAGATATTCGGGTTGTGTCAGTAGTGTCACCCATGCCTTCATGCTTTTGCTCCTTGATCGAAGAGTCGCTGGCTGAACGTATTGCTGAAGCTGTTCCGGGGATCGAGTGCTTCACGCACCTGCGTAAAGGCCTGCCACTGCGGGTAGATTTTTGCCCAGTCATACAGTGACGCATCAAAGTATTTCCCCCAGTGCGGGCGGCCGCCTTCTTCGGCCAGCAGCTTTTCTACCGCCTGCAAAAATTCCATCCCTTCCGGGGAGAGTGAGCCATCTTCAGCGTAATAGATGACAAAGCCAAAGAAGCAGCTCTCCTGCTGATAAGACGGGCTGAGCCAGCTCTCCGATGCCCCGGTACAGCGCAGGATGACCGGATAATGCATATGCGGCTGCACCTCGGCATGCCAGCGTTTAATGCGGGCAATCACCGCGCCGGCACGTGCCAGCGGGATAGCAATTTCGACATTAATCTGTGGGGTGGCAATCCCCCGACAGAACACCTGATAGATATCACCGGTAACGTCGGAGAAGTCTTTAAAGCGCGTGACGGTACGAAAAGGTTTACCATTTTCATCAGTGAGTTGGGTATCACTGCGCATGTGTTCCAGCGTCTGATCGATGGTCTGATTCATGGCATCGCTGGTCTGCTCTTGTTTCACCATATCGCCATGATTGGCCTGATACAGCGCCTGTTCCTCCTCACTGGCTTCACGCGCCGCCCAAACATGCACCTGGTTTTCATTGGGGAACCACCAGGCCTTACTCAGTGCATAGTCGCGGTTCCACGTCAGCAGATCGCTTTCCAGCGTATCGGCGCTGACGGCATTCTTAAAGCAGGTATACACCTTCGCAGGCTGTGTGCGCAGTGTCACGGCGGTGACCACACCCAGACATCCCAGACCCGTTTGCACCGCCGCAAACCAGGGATGCTGACGGTCAAAGGTTTCAATGTGGCCATCGGCCAGCACCATACGAATGCTCAGCGCTTCGTCGCCGATGCTACTTTGCTGCAACCCCTGGCCATGCGTGCTGGTTGCCAGTGCCCCGGCCAGGGTCTGAGCATCAATGACGCCCGGAGAGGCGGGAAGAATACGTCCCATTGCTTTCAGATGTTCATACACCTCATGCAGCGGCGTGCCCCCGGCAAACGTGGCGCTGTGCTCATCACTGTCGATAAAACCGCGCAGCGCTGAGGTATCAATCAACACATCGTCGTGCTGATGGAGTGCCAGCATCCGGCCGGGAGACATGCGGCTGCCCATCACGCGCACACGGCCACGATGATGGCGCAGCAGGGTTTGCAGTTCGCCTTCACTGGCGGGCTGCGCCTGCTGGGTGGTGTTCGCCAGCGTGGCATTTTGTGCCCAGTTCCACACCAGAGGTTCGTGGGGGGAAAGATGTGGCTGACGGCGGGGATAGCCGATCGTTTCGCGTGTCATTGACAGCTCCTGTTCAGGACAATAACGGGTGAATGGAGGGCGAGGGCAGGCAGTTCAGCCAGGCACTAAGCGTAGACGAAAAAAAACCGCTATGACGACATAGCGGAAGAATTGAGTCGAACCGATTTAAATCGGTTGTATCAGTTAGCGCTCAGGGCGCAGATAGCGCAGGGTGGCATCGACCACGAGCCGACGGTTACGCGCCAGGCTCTGCTGTTCGGTTTCATTGCCGCCAAACAACGTATGGAAGGTGTAATGGTTGCCGACGTTGTGGAAGCTGATGCTGCTGATCAGGCGGTGAACGTCCACGGTGGTGACATGCGGATCAAACTCTCCGCTCTGTTTTCCGCGTATCAGTACCGCATCCAGTACATCCAGCGCGCTTTGGTTCAGCGTTTTGATCGTCTCTGACTGGCGAATATAGCGGCCACGCATCAGGTTCTCACTGCAGATCAGCCGCATAAAATCGGGATGCGAAATGTGATAATCGAAGCTGGCTTCCGCCAGGCGGGCAATGGCCATGGCTGGAGACATCTCGGCCAGATTCAGGCCGGTCTCATGCTGGCGGATCTCGCGATACACCAGGTGCAGAACCTCGATATACAGCTGCTCTTTATTAGTGAAGTGATACACCACCATTCGCTTGGTGGTCTGTGCATCCTCGGCAATCTGCTCCATACGTGCACCCTGCAAGCCGAATTCAGCAAAGGTGGTGAGGGCGCTGGCAAGGATGCGTTTCTTTAACCCTTCCGGATCGTTTTTACGTTTGGCGGGGGCTGGCATAGTGAATCTATATCCATCATTTTCAGTGGAAACCGGCGCCAGAGTAGCGCCTGAGGCGCTGATTTACAAATAGTGCCTCGCAAAATTGCCGTCAGCAAATAGCCATATAAACCGGTCTGCGATAAAATACTTGTTCACATATTGTGACCATAAAGGGATGTTGGTATACTTTGCAACCATGATAACGAAGAGGGATCTATGCGTGTTATCTCAAAACGACCGTTTATCGAGGCTGCCCGCTGCTATCCGAACGCAGCACTCTCGCTTGATGATATCTGGAAGGTGCTGAACTCAAGGGATTACATTACACCTGAGCAGTTGAAAGCCCAGTTTGCCTCACTGGACAGATTCAAGTATCGGCGTAAATGGTGGGTCATCAATGCCGCAGGGAACCACCTGCGCATCATTACCTACATCAAGTTTGAGACACAAAATGTATTTATTAAGCATATTGTTACGCACGATGAATACGACAGGTTAACGGACTACTATCGGAGGCACCCGGAATGAGGGTTGCAGAAAAAAAATTTCATACCGCACTCAGTGCCAGTGCTGCACTGATTCATGCGATTCCTTTCCTTGGCCGTCAAGCAACCACGCATGACTATGAAGATGCACTGGTGCTGGTGGAGTACCTGATCGATCACGATGATGAAAATCCACTGATCGATATTCTGGCGAAGAAAATTTCCGCCTGGGAAAATGTTGCACCGGCATTCGCGGATTTTAATGCGCGTATTGATGCAACACCGCGCGAGCTGGCAGTACTGCGGGTTTTAATGGATCAGCATGGCCTGAACCAGAGCAGCTTCCAACAGGAGATTGGCAGCCGCTCGCTGGTGAGTATGATCATGAGTGGCCAGCGGGCCTTAACGCTGGAACATATGAGAGCGCTGGCGAAACGGTTCAGCATTCCGCTTGCCACTTTTATCGAATAATAGCGGGCTGACTACACTGTTGAAAACCACGGATGCATGCGCTCGGTGACGCTGGTGTGATGCTCTTTAATGCGGGTTTTCAGCTGTGCCTCCGTGGGAAGCGGGCGGCCGCGTAATACCGCTTCAGCGGTGGCGCCGAAGGTGATAATCCCCCGGGTGGCGATGTCGGCGGCGGCAATATACCCGGCCAGCGCATCCTGCTCGCCACTGCTTTCTTCCGCCTTCTGACGGCAACTCACCAGCAATCCCTCCAGCGCCCGATAAAGTTCACGCGCTTCGCCCAGCACCGGGATCTTACCGCTGGAATCCTTCAATACCTGCTCAAGCCGGGTAAACACCGCGGCATTATCGCCCGCGCTGAACAGCGTCTCCAGCGTTTGCTGCCAGTGGTGCCAGGTGCGGACAAACAGCGCATTCTGCACCAGCAGCAGGCTGGCATGTTGCCAGCGAAAGTGTTCACTCAGATGGCTGACACGCTGCTGCAGCTCACAAAACTGGGCTTCATTCACCAGCGTCGTGGGCACCACCGGGTTAAGTGCAGCAATAAAAGCGGCCACTTCATCCTCTGTTTCCGGGGTGATCAGCGGCAGAATTTTTCGTTGTTGCAAGAGCTTAAGCTGGCTGAGGTCGTAAAACGCTGCGCTGACACGTTCTCCGGCCAGTAACGCGCGATTAATGGTATGAATTACCTCTGCTGACTGCACCCGGGAACGTTGTTCCAGCAGGGCGCTGTGCAGTTGGCCGTAGGCAGGGGATGGGCTGAGTTCAGTATTCATCGTGCGCCTCACGGTGATGAGAATCCGGCCCGTAGCCGGGCAGTGCCACAGAGTATGGCAGAATCTCAGCCAGCCATCAGGCCGGGCGTGCTTTCTCGCGCCGCCACTGCGTAGGGGAGCAGTGAAAGTGTTGCTGAAATACCTTAGCAAACTGCATCTGACTGGTGTAACCCAATGAATAAGCTATTACTTTTATTGGCAGGCCAGGGTCAGAGAGCAGCGAAGTCGCCACCTCCATCCGCAGCAACAACAAATACTGTTTCGGACCATAGCCAAACTGCTGTTGAAACAGGCGGCTGAGATAGCTGCGGTCAATATTGCAGTAGTCTGCCACCTCGCCAATCGCGAGGTTACGGTGATAGTGGCGTTCAATAAACTGAATGGCACTGTCCAGGTGTTTATTTCCGCAACGGGGTTCGTCACCACTTTCGTGGTGCACGTTGGCGATTAACGCATCAAGAAACAGGCAGGTTAACCCGGCGATACGCAGCGAATGTACCGGGTCCTGCGCCACCAGTTGTTGCAAAAACGGGTAGGCCGGGCAGGGAGAAAGCGCTTCTTTTGGCCGGTACACTGGCATGTCGCGGCGTAACCCGCATTTTTCCAGGCTTCTTAACGCAATCAACCCATCCAGTTCCACCCACATATATTCCCACGGCTGCTGTTTATCGGCGGTGTAGGTGGTGATCTCATGCGGATGGATAAGGAATGCCTCCCCCTGACGCACGGGCCAGCGCCGATCGCCGCTAAACAGCGTCCCGCCGCCGCGTATCACATAATGTAAAAGATAGTGCTGGCGTACCGCCGGGCCATAGCTGTGCTGGCTGGCGCAGACTTCATGCCCGTACTGATAAATGTTCAGACCAAACTGGGCAATATCATCGGGGTGAATATCTTTCTGCATGGCATTTTCCTGTTCTTTTTCAGTTTATTACAGCAGTAAATCGTCAGGAGACGGTGTGAGGCAACCCCGGATTGTGACATTGCACCGTTATTTTTCCTGCCGGGAGCGGTAATTAGCGAGCCAGATCACAGTTCGATTTGGCGGTCGTTTTTAACCATATAAATGTCAAAAAATGACATAGGCAGCTGTGCGCCTGCTGCCTAAAGTGAGTGCAACTTCACCTCATGGATTCAAAAGGGCACAACAATGAAAATTACGTTTCTCGGAGCAGGCAGTACGGTATTTGCGAAGAATGTACTGGGGGATATTCTGGCAACGCCCGCGTTGCAGCAGGTGGATATCGCCCTGTATGACATTGACGCTGAACGTCTTAATGACTCCTGGCTGATGCTGAATAATCTCAATGCCAATCTGTGCCAGGGCAAAGCTCGCATTGAGAAATACGCCGGCGTGGAGCAGCGCCGCCCTGCGTTGCAGGGGGCCAGCTATGTGATTAACGCCATCCAGGTGGGCGGCTACGATCCCTGCACCATCACTGATTTTGAGATCGCGAAAAAGTACGGCCTGCGCCAGACCATTGCCGATACTCTCGGTATTGGCGGCATCTTCCGTGCGTTGCGCACCATTCCGGTGATGCTGGATTTCGCCCGTGATATGGAGGCGGTGTGCCCGGATGCCTGGCTGCTGAACTACACCAACCCGATGGCGTCGCTGACCGGTGCCATGCTGCAACACACGGGGATTAAAACCGTTGGTCTGTGCCACAGCGTGCAGGTTTGCGCTGAGACGCTGCTGAAGTCCGTTGATATGTCGATGGACGGGGTGAAATGGCAGATTGCCGGTATCAACCACATGGCGTGGCTACTGAATATTACCCGTGATGGCGAAGACATTTACCCGGAGATCAAACGCCGTGCGCTGGCCCTGACGGATAAGCATGACGATATGGTGCGTCACGAAATCATGCGCGTCTTTGGCTACTATGTCACTGAGTCCTCCGAGCACAATGCGGAATATATGCCGTACTGGATCAAGCGCCACTATCCAGAGCTGATTGAGCGTTTTAATATTCCGCTGGATGAATATCCGCGTCGCTGTATTGAGCAGATCGACCGCTGGCATCAGCAGCGCGATAAGCTGACGCAAAACGAGAACCTCAGCCATACGCGCAGCCACGAGTACGCGTCGTGGATGATTGAAGCGATGGAAACCGATGTGCCGTATAAGATTGGCGGCAACGTTCTGAATCATGGGCTGATCACCAACCTGCCGTCCCAGGCCTGCGTAGAGGTGCCGTGTCTGGTGGATGGTCAGGGTGTGACGCCATGCTATGTGGGCGACCTGCCGCCACAGCTGGCGGCGCTTAACCGCACCAATATTAATACCCAGCTGCTGACCATTGAGGCTGCCATCAGCCATAAAAAAGAGCATATCTACCATGCTGCGCTGCTTGACCCGCACACCTCTGCTGAACTGTCGATTGATGACACGGTGAAACTGTGCGACGAACTGATCGCCGCCCACGGTGACTGGTTACCCACTTACCGTTAATCCCTGAAACGGGTACAGCGCTTTGGCTCGTGGCGGCCGTTTACGGTCGCCATTTACGATGACACTGGCAGGGATTAATCACGATGACAGTTTCGGTAAAAACAAAAATCAGCTACGGGCTGGGGGCATTCGGTAAGGATTTTGCCATCGGCATTATCTATATGTATCTGATGTACTACTACACCGATGTGGTAGGGGTGTCGGTCAGCATGGTGGCCTCACTGTTCCTGGTGGCGCGCATTCTCGATGCCTTCTTTGACCCGGTGATGGGCTGGATTGTTGAGCGCACCCGCACCCGCTGGGGCAAGTTTAAACCCTGGATATTGATTGGTACGCTGAGCAATTCGGTGGTGCTGGTCTCCGTTTTCTGTGCGCATAACTTCGAGGGCGGTGCGCTGATTGCGTGGATCTGGGCGACCTATCTGCTGTGGGGTTTTACCTATACCCTGATGGACGTGCCGTTCTGGTCGCTGGTGCCCTGCATTACCCTCGACAAACGGGAACGTGAAGCGCTGATCCCGTGGCCGCGTTTCTTCGCCAGTCTGGCGGGTTACACCACCGGGGTGATCGGTCTGCCGCTGGTGAATTACCTGGGTGACGGCAACAAAGGACAGGGGTTTATGCTGTTCTCGCTGATCCTGGTGGTGTTCTTTATCCTCTCGGCGATCATCACGCTGCGTAATATCGAAGAGAAATACTCTTCCTCTGCCGTGCCGAATGCACCGGAGCAGACCACCATTAAAGCCGTACTCAGCATGATTTTCCGCAACCGCCCCTTGTTTGCGCTGCTGCTGATGGCGCTGGCCTGGAATCTGGCACATAACGTGATCACCGCGTTTGCCATCTACTACTTTACCTATGTGGTGGGCCGGGCAGAGCTGTTCCCGTGGTACATGATGTATGCCGGGATCGCCAACCTGATCGCCATCCTCTGCTTCCCGAAACTGGTGGCGCGCTTCTCACGGCGGGCGATCTGGATTAGCGCCTCGGTGCTGCCGGTGATGAGCTGTCTGCTGCTGCTGGTGGTGGGTATGTATGCGCCACAGAGCGCCACGCTGATTTCACTGTCCGGGATTCTGGTCAACATTGGCGGGGCGTTCTTCTGGGTGATGCTGGTGATTATGGTCGCGGATACCGTGGACTACGGCGACTACGCGCTGGGCGTTCGCATTGAAAGTATCGCTTTCTCGGTGCAGACCATGGTGGTGAAAGCCGGTGCCGCGTTTGCCGGGCTGCTGATTGGTGTGATGCTGGGTGTGGTGGGGTATGTGCCAGGCGCGCAGCAGTCAGCCAGCACCATCATGGGGATGCAGGGGATTATGATTGGTCTGCCGCTGGTGTTCTTTGTTCTCACGCTGTGGATCTACCTGCGTCACTACAAGCTGGATGGCGAAATCCTGCATGAAATGCAGCGGGCCTTACAGCATAAATATGGCGAAGGGCAGGGGGTGATGACGGCGCAGGTCAGGCCGCTGGAGAGTGATGCTGAGGGAAGATATGCCTCTGAGACGTTGAATCCGGGTCACCTCAAACCGTAGGGGGTACCCTTTTCTCCGGTCGCCCCGTGGTAATGGCCTGCCGATGGTGCAGGTCAAGGTCCAGGTCAATGTCAACGTCAAGGGCGTTTCGCTTTCCCGCTGCGTGGGCTGAGCGACCCAGGGTGGGCAGTCGTCCCCACCCTGGGGACCCGGGCTTGCGGCTGGCGCTGAGTCCACTGCGTGGATGCCTTCGCAAGCGTCGTTCACCGACGCACCGGTCGTGACGGCACATCCCTGTGCCGGCTCTCCCTCTCACCGCCGTCCTGGCGGTTCGTCCTGGTTCACGGTGCTTCCTCAGCGCTGCTGAATGCCGCCTGAACGTCAAAACCCAGGTCAACACCCAACCCGAAAACAACTCAGGGCGCGTAGATACCGTCTTGCCCGTAATGTTGAGCAGGACGCCAATCCGGAGTTACGGGGCGATCGGAAAAGATGATCGCCCCCTACGAAAGATCGCCATGCAGTCGGGGTTTTAAAATTTACAGCGAGCGCTATCTTGCGGGGATGGGGCCCGTTTGAGGTAAGCCGGACGTCACGCGACAGGACGTCGCGTGCCGAGGCCCGCAGGGATGCGGCCGTTGCCGTTCCGGCGTGCTCAAACGGGCCTCAGCCCTGAAGCCAGACTGCCAGCGACAAAAATGGCTGGGGATCCCTCAGTGGATGACCTTTTTTCGGTCGTCCCGTGGCAGGCGTTATCTCCAGGTACACAGAATCCCCCGTTAAATACGGGGAATTGTAACTACAGATTGCCAATTGTAATGTTATAAAGTAACAGTTATCATCCGCAGCGCGGGCGTCAGCCTGCGTTGTTCCCTTTCTCTGGATAAAGGATTGATAACGGATGCACAAATTTTTACGCTCGCCGCTGCTGGCCCTGATGCTGGCGGCCGTTGCCGCCCCGGCCAGCGCTGCCCCTGAGCGGGTCGCCGCCCTGGTCGCCCCCTTCGAAATCAAAGGCACTGACCCGACGCTGTCTGGCGATATTTTCCTGAAAATGTCGATTGTCGAAACCCTCGTCAACGCGGATAGCGCCGGGCAGCCGCTGCCTGGCCTGGCGACCAGCTGGACGGTGTCCGACGATGGTCTGCAGTGGCGCTTTACCCTGCGCCCTGGCGTGAAATTCCATGATGGCAGTGCGCTGACCGCTGAGAGTGTGGTGAATGCGCTGGAAGTCTCACGCAGTAAACCCGGCCTGCTGGATAAAGCCCCGGTTACCGCCATCCGTGCCGAAGCCGGGCAGGTAGTGATTGCGCTCAGCCAGCCGTTTACGCCGTTGCTCAGTATGCTGGCGGAAAACCGTGCTCAGATCCTTGCACCTGCGTCCTATGATGCCGCGCACAAAGTGGTGCAGATTATCGGTAGCGGCCCGTACCGGATGACCTCCTTGCAGGCACCGCAGAAGCTGACCGTGACCCGTTTCCACGACTACTGGGGCAAAGCCCCTGCCATTGAGCAGGCCAGCTACATGGCCGTGGGTCGCGCGGAAACCCGTGCCCTGCTGGCTGAAAGTGGCAATGCCGATATGGTGCTGAATCTCGATCCTGCCAGCCGCAGCCGTCTGAAAAACAACCGCAACGTGCAGTTGCTGTCAGTCTCGATCCCACGCAGCGTACTGCTGAAGGTGAATGCCGGGCATCCGCTGCTGAATGATGTGCGTGTGCGTCAGGCACTGAGCATGGCGCTCGATCGTCAGGGCATTGCACGTGCCATCCTGCGTTATCCGGCGGCAGCCGATCAGCTGTTTCCCCCTTCCGTGGCGCAGTGGCATAACGCCAGCCTGACGCCTCTGGCGAATCAGCCGCAGCAGGCCCAGGCGCTGCTGGCGGAGCTTGGCTGGAAACCGGGAGCAGACGGCGTGCTGCAACGTGACGGCAAGCCGTTCTCCCTGACGCTGACCACCTATCCTGACCGCCCGGAGCTGCCACTGATTGCGGCGGCCATCCAGCAACAGCTGCGTGAAGTGGGCGTGCAGGTGGCGATCAACTCGACCAACTCCGGGGAAATTGCCGCGAAGCATCATGACGGCACGCTGGCGCTGGCGCTGGTGGCACGTAACTTTGCGCTGACGCCAGATCCACTGGGTACGCTGTTGCAGGATTATCCACCACAGGGCGGAGAGTGGGGCGCAATGAACTGGAGCAACGCCACGTTCAATCAGACCCTGGCCGACCTGGTGCAGGGCCGCGACGCGACGAAAAGCCAGGCAGAACGTCAGCAGTTAACGCGCATTCTGCAAACCGATCTGCCCACCATTCCGGTGGCCTGGTATCAGCAGACCGCGGCCGTGTCTAAACGTTTGAGTGGTGCCACGCTGGACCCGTTTGAGCGCACCTTCGGACTGGAAAAAATGAGGTGGGCTGAATGATACGCATGCTGGGCTACCGCTTGTTGCAGGCCGGACTGGTGGCGCTGCTGGTCGGCGGCCTGACCTTTGTGCTGATGCGCTCGTTGCCGGGGGATATTGCCTACCGTATTGCGGCGGGGCGTTACGGTTATGACCGCGTTGATGCGGCGGCGGCCAGCGCGGTTCAGCAAGAACTGGGGCTGGATCGCCCGGCCTGGCAGGCGCTGGCTGACTGGTTTGTGCAACTGCTGCACTTCAATCCCGGCAACTCGCTGGTGTCCGGTGCGCCGGTGATGGAAGAAATAGGTCATCAGCTGGGGCAGACCCTGCTGCTGGCGGCCGTGGCGCTGCTACTGTCACTGCTGCTCGGCCCGCCGCTGGGCATTCTGGCCGGGCTGTCCCCCGGTGGGAAGCTGGATCGGGTGCTGCTGGCAATCTCCACCACGCTGCGTGCGCTGCCGCACTTTGTGCTGGGGCTGATTCTGGTGGTGATCTTTGCGCTCAACCTGGGGCTGCTACCTGCAGCCGGCTATGGCGATGTGCAGCATGTGCTGCTGCCCGCCCTGACGCTGGCCCTCGGGCTGGCAGCGGTGTCCAGCCGGGTGGCGCGCAACGCCATGCGTCAGGTGACTGACTCGGCCTGGTATCAATTTGGCCGCACCAAAGGGCTGAAAGAGGGCACGCTGTTCTGGCGGCACGGTCTGCGCAACGTCAGCGTGCCGCTGGTGACGTACCTCAGCGTTCAGTTTATCTACCTGATTGAAGGCGTGATCGTGGTGGAGACGCTGTTCGCCTGGCCGGGGATTGGTCATGCACTGGTGCATGCGATTTTTGCCCGCGATGTCCCGATGATTCAGGGCACGGCTCTGGTTATGGGGCTGATGTTTGTGCTGCTCAACGCACTCAGTGACGGGCTGTGTTACTGGCTCGATCCGCGAAGGAAAAATGCATGATGATGATGATAGTGCGCCGCAGTTCGCTGGCGCAACGGACCGGGGCAGCACTGTTACTGTTGCTGGTGGTGTTTGCTTTTGTGCTGCCGCTGCTGTGGCCGCAGGACCCGGTGCGGCAGAAGCTGATGCTGGCACTGCAATGGCCTGACCTCAGTGCCCCCTTCGGTTATGACCATCTGGGGCGTTCCCTGTTTGCCCGTCTGACGGCGGCGATCCGCCTGTCGCTGGGGCTGGCCTTTGTCAGCGTGCTGAGTGCGATGATCCCCGGCATTCTGCTGGGCGTGCTGGCAGCCTGGCGTGGGGGTGTGGTGGATCGTGGCGTCTCACTGCTGGCCGATGCGTTTCTGGCGCTGCCCGGCCTGCTGCTGGTGCTGCTGCTCACCGCGTTGGTGCCTGACTCGGCCGTGATGCTGTATGTCGGGATTTCTCTGCTGCTGTGGGTGGAGTACTTCCGCATCAGTCGCTCCATTGCACGCCCGCTGCTGAGCTCACCCGCCGTGCAGGCATCGCGTCTGCTGGGCCTGAGTCCGTGGCTGATTTTCCGCCGTCATTTGTGGCCGGAGATGGCACCCGTGGTGCTGACCGTAGCGGCCTTTGGGGCGGCCAGCGCGATTATGGCGATTGCTGCATTAGGTTTTGTGAGCGTTGGCGTTCGTCCACCGACCCCGGAGCTGGGGCTGATGATGACCGAGCTGCTGCCCTATTATGAAGAAGCGCCGTATGCGCTGTTGCAGCCCGTGGTGGTGGTGTTTTTACTGGTGTTAAGCCTGCTGTTGCTGGCAGGCAGGGAGAAAGCATGATCCTGATGGATATTGAACAGGCGGCCGTTAGCGGCGGCGATTTACTGGTGCAGCCGCTGTCGTTTACGCTGCGTGCCGGGCAGCCGTTTACGCTGTTAGGGGAAACCGGATCGGGTAAAAGCCTGCTGGCGCAGGCGGTGATCGGCACGCTGCCCGCCGGACTGAAGGCCAGCGGCACGCTGCACGTTGATGGTCAGGCGCTGCCGCTGGCTTCTCGTCCTGCGCGTGCCTTCTGGGGGCATCGGCTGGGCATTCTGCCGCAGGAGCCGTGGCTGGCGCTGGACCCGACCATGCGTGCAGGCGAGCAGGTGGCCGAGAGCTACCGCTTTCTGCGTGGCATGAAAGCGCAACCGGCCCGCGAGGCCGCCCTGCGCGATCTGGATGCGCTGGGCGTGGCCGCCGCAGCTGACCGCCTGCCGCAGGCACTGTCCGGCGGGATGGCCCAGCGCGTGGCCTTTGCCGCGGCGCGGGCCGGTGGGGCGAACATTATTGTCGCCGATGAACCGACCAAAGGACTGGATGTGGCGCGGCGTGATGAAGTGATCGCCCTGCTGTTGCAGGAAGTGCGCGCAGGCGGTGGGTTGCTGACCATCACCCATGATATCGAACTGGCCCGCCAGATCGGCGGTGAAGTGGCGGTGATGCTGCGCGGTGAAATCATCGAGCGCGGCAGTGCAGAGCAGGTACTGACGCAGCCGCAGCATCCTTATACCCAGGCGTTGCTGGCTGCCGATCCGGCTCGCTGGGCCGCACGTTTACCTGCTGCACACGCGCGTGACGTGGTGCTGGAAGCCCATAACCTGAGTATCACGCGCGGAGGCCGTCAGTTGTTCAGCGACCAGTCGCTGCGCGTCCATGCCGGGGAGGTGATTGGCATTACCGGCCCCAGCGGCTGTGGCAAGAGCAGCTTCGGCGATATCCTGCTCGGGCTGCTTGCCGCTGACAGCGGGGATGTGGTGCGCGACCGCCAGTTAGCCGCGGTGAAATACCAGAAGATTTTCCAGGACCCGCCGTCGGCCTTTGCCCCGCGTGTCACGCTGCGTCAGGCATTAAGTGATGTGGTGAAACGTCATCGCCTGGACGGCGCACGCATTGCGCCATTGATGGAACGACTGAAGCTGCGCCCGCTGCTGCTGGACCGTTATCCCGGTGAGATTTCCGGCGGTGAGCTGCAGCGTTTTGCCCTGCTGCGCGTGCTGTTGCTGGACCCGGTGTTTCTGTTTGCCGATGAACCCACCTCGCGGCTGGATCTGCTGACCCAGCAACAGACCATTGAGCTGTTAGTCGAGGTCGCCGCAGAGCAGAACTGTGCGCTGCTGGTGGTCAGCCACGATGAAGCGCTGATTGACCATATCAGCCATCGGCGCATTCGTTTTGGGGAGGAGAGTGACGCTGTGAGGTTAATGCCGGCATAAATCACGTAGGGTTCGACCATTTTTTCCGGTCGAACCGTGCTGATGGGCGGTCGGGTCGCTACGAGCAACGCTTGATCGTCTTGCTCATATTGACTCCCGTCACGCCAAAACCGCTGCTCTCGTAGAGATGCCGTGCGCGGGCATTATCCCCTGCAACGCGCAGTCTAATCTGTTCACAACCCTTCTCATGCACATAGTGTTCAAACGCGCGAAGAGCCTCTTTGCCCAGACCCTGCCCCTGGCAGGTGTTAAAGATATGAAAATCGTAGATGAAAACGGTGCGCATCATCGTATCTGGCTTGTACCAGAGATAGCCGACATGTTTGTTACTCTTACCTGATTGCACCATCAGGCACAGTAACGCTTGCCCCTGCGTGTTCACGCCGTCAGGAAGCGACTCAGAGATTTCCTGCTTCGCTCTTGCCAGAGCATCTTGTTGAGTTAATCCGTAGTTCGAGCCAATCTCTGCGGCATAATCAGGAATAAAATAGTCAAGATAAGCCAGATACTCATCTTCAGACATTGATCGAAACGTGATCATCTCCGGCTCCTTAGTGCTTGATGTCCTTAATAAACAGAGCGATATTAATAGCGCTAATGACTGTGGATCACCAATATTATTTACTTGTTTTAAAAGGAATGAGTGATGAGCATGATTGAACAATTAACCGTTAAGTACCCGGGCGCGATCGCATGGGCATTTGGGGACTCGCCAGAAATGGCAGATGAACTGGCTGAACTGGTAATTAAAGGGAAAAAAACGGCATCGTGTGGATCGCTTTCGTCGTTTAAAAACGAGGAGGGATCACCCACCATTGGCGGTTACAGCATCATCCTTAACGGCAGAGACGAACCGGTATGCGTCATCAGGACTATTTCGCTGCGTATCGTTCGCTTCTGCGATGTCGCTGACGATCTTGCAAGGAAGGAGGGCGAGGGGGATCTCAGCCTGAAATACTGGAGAGAGGGGCATAAAGCGTTTTTCTCAAGAGAAGGAACCTATCAGGAGGATATGGAACTGGTTGCAGAAGAATTCGAGCGGGTTGAGGTCCTGTAGCAGACGGTTGTTGTGCCCGTCGCGTGCGCAACGTCTGTTATTCCCGTCTTATTATTTTCCGGTAAACCGCAGGCGTGACGCCAGTCAGCCGGCTGAAAACACGCCGCATCACGTCCGGCCCGGAAAAGCCGCATTCTGCGGCCAGTTTTTTCACGGGCAGCATTTCTCTCTCGATCAGAAGCCGCGCTTTTGATACCCGTTCATTTTTCTGTGGACGAGTGGTTACTGCGCTTTGACACGATAGATATCAGGCCGGGTTATCGCCCATGCATAATTCGGTTTATTGACAGGCTCATAACCGAACTTTTCATACAGCCAGGGCGCGGTGGTGGTGAATAGCGTGATCCTGCGGAGCCGGACAAAAACCGGGTGACTGTGGATGGATTGCATCAGCCATTTTGCCAGCCCCTGGCCCTGATGTTCTTCCAGCACGTAGACGTCGCACAGGTAGGCAAAGGTGGCGTAATCCGTAATAAGGCGGGCAAACCCCACCTGCACCCCATGATGATAAAGGCCAAAGTTAAGGCTGTGACGGATCGCGTTCGCCACGGTATCTTTATCGATTCCGGCAGCCCATGTTGATCGGGTCAGATACTGGTGTATTGCCACCGCGTCTAACTTTTCGCTGTCGGTGCTGATCAGGTAAGCGTTGCTGTGCCACTCATGTATCGCGTTTTCGCCCATTTTTTGCCTGTTTATCCTGTGACAGTTTGCGTGATTTCAACCTTATCATGGGGCGGAAGGGCCAGGGGGAAAATTCAGGAGGTGAGGGCGGAGGAGTAAAGGGAAGCTGGCTGATCCTGATAATTAGTGTTTGAGTTACAAGAGATGTTATTTGGAAAATACGCCATAAAGTGACTTCCGATGGTATGGTTACATTCTTACCACTAAAAGGGGAAACACTAATGATTGTAAGGACCTGGCACGGTTGTGTTCCACTAAAACATGCTGAAGCTTTTGCGAAACACCTTGAGAAAACAGGTGTAGAGCATTCAAAAAGCATATCTGGGAACAGAGGCGCTTGTGTGCGTCGAGAGACCCAGGGTGGCTGGGAGCATTTTTTTCTGGCTACTTACTGGCAAGATCTGCAATCGGTTAAGGCATTTGCCGGAGAAAGTTATCACGTCGCGGTGACTTACCCAGATGACGAAGAATTTGAACTACTTTCCGATCCCTACGTTTTCCAGCATGTCGTGGAAAACATTGTGCCGCTTTAGCTTCTTTTCCCGGGCAACCTGTCGGTTACCCGGATTTTGTATAATATCCATACTTATTCCACGCGCTAAGGTCTGCTCCTGGCACTGAGCGAGCTGACGCAAGTAGAGGAAGGTCAGCTGTGAGCGAGGAGCAGAAGTTTGTCATAACTGCCGTAATCTTGGGCTAAAATTGGCGTATGATAATTAATCGGGAGCAGGGCAAAGCCTACTCAATGGGGAAGGCTACTATCATTAACAAACCTGGCGAGTAGGTATATGGAAAGAATTGAATGGATAACACGAGCTTTTGCACAATCTAGCATTGTTCAGAAAAGCTTATTTCCTGATTTTGTAAATGTGGCTGATGAGCTTGCAGTGGAATGGGAGATTGCTCTCGAAGAGACTAATAGCGATATGTTAAGTGATAAGCAGAAATCATCTATAAAGGAATTGGATGATTACTTGTTATCAATTAGTGGGTCAGAAAATATTCAGCATTGGAATGATCATGCTCTTTGTTATAGTGATGAATGGAATCAAATGAGGGAATTGGCAAAGATTATTTTAGATGCAATGGGATGGGGTAATGAAGTTCCACCCGAATGTAATGCACTATACATCAGTAACAAATAATATTGATA
This sequence comes from Erwinia sp. MYb375, assembly GCF_037479175.1. Classification (NCBI taxonomy): domain Bacteria; kingdom Pseudomonadati; phylum Pseudomonadota; class Gammaproteobacteria; order Enterobacterales; family Erwiniaceae; genus Erwinia; species Erwinia sp. MYb375. The sequence goes on from NZ_JBBGZS010000023.1 coordinate 22,556, forward strand.
GAGATCCCAGTCCTTGCGACAGGATCTATGATATCAGTCTCTACTCCCCAGTCTAAATGCCAGTTCCCGTACTTAATCGTCAGCAGATAGCCGATATTGTTAAGCGCACTGGGGAGCAGGACAGAACAGGCTATTTTTTTCCGCCCATTGGCCAGTTTACAGAAATATCGAATTAGAGACAGCCATATCGTAACCAATCGGCCCAACATTTTGCCTGGATCGAACCATTCCTGTAATTCTCCGCGTCACTTGGGCCGACTGATGAATCGGCGTATCTCTGAGAGACTGTGCTCTCATCTGCAGAATGCGAAGCATCTGACATGCAGCTATGATCGAGGAGATGACGTAATATCTTTCAAGTCTATAGGTACTGTAGTGTTACTAACCTCGTTTTTAATAGGGCACTATGCTAATTTGTGAGGACTATTTCAGCGTTTAGGAGATGCTATGGGGGTTGAATTTCACATAACGAGAGCTGAATTTTGGGCAGATAATGATGATGCGCAGATAACTGCTGATGAATGGCTTAACTACATTAATAGCGATAACGAATTAAGCAGATATATTATTAATGGTGATTATCACGCCTTGTGGTCAGGTCCCTCATTGTACGAAGAGCCATGGCTTGACTGGAGTGCAGGTAATATTTATACCAAATGGCCAGACACATACCTGTACAGAAAGATGTTGGGGATTGCGAAGCATCTCAATGCCCAAGTAATGGATGATGATGGTACGATTTACAGTAACGAATCACAGTGGGAGTACGATCCGCCAACTAACATTTAACGTCTGCTCATGGCACGCAGAGCGGTTCAATCAGTGTGTTGCATCCATCGGTTGAACTCACAGCGAGGAGCGGATGTGCAACTTATGCCCTTATCATTGAGCCAGATAAGAAAAAATATTTTTCATGCAGTTATTGAAGTCATGTTATTAAACAATCTTACAGCTATTGAACAGACATCATAATCTTCGATGTTTGATAATACTGCCAGGGTATAGGCTGCTTCCTGTGAGCGCAAAAAATATGTTTCTCTTCCAAACGTAGAACCCTGGTGACAATAAATTTTCCCTGATTTATCCTCATCGAGTTCAATGCCAAAGCAGTATGAATTATGGTCTTCAATCATAATGTTGGTGTCAGTAGTCAGGGGAAGAGGGATAAGCATTTTTCTTATCAACTCCTTTCCTCCGACCAAACCCGAAGAAAAATTCAGTCCCCATTTCATTAAATCATTAGCAGATGAGTGTACAAGGCCTGCTCCGGTAACGCCCCATGGGCTGTGAACAGGGAAAAATATATTGTTATCTTTTTCTTGATATCCGCTGACAGATTCCTTCTCCATAGAAACCCCATCGGAAACAAAGGAATCATTCATATCCAGAGGTGAAAATATTTCCTTTTTAACAAAGTCCGGGTAGCTTAGCCCTGAGACTTTTTCAACCACTTGAGCAAGTAAAATATATCCAGTATTACTGTACTCGTACCTGGTTCCGGGAGTAAATTTTAAATATTTCCTTTCGCTAATTCCTTTGATTATATCTTTGGTTTTAAATGGTGAGTAATAGTCAACACCTTTATCTTCAGCAATATCAAAAAGACACGGGAGTCCAGAGGTGTGATAGATTAAGTTTTCAAGTGTTATATTATCTGGAAGGGCTTTAACTTCTGGAATAAAGTCGAAGAGGTTGTTATTTAAATTCAGTAATCCATTTTTTTCCAGGAGAAGAATACTGAATGCTGTAAACTGCTTTGATACTGAAGCAAGATCGAATATGCTATTTTTATTGATTGGTACACCGGTCAGCATATCTTCAACACCCATGCTGAACTCGATAGTTCTGCCATCATCAAAGTGCATAAGTGCAATAACACCGGGTCTGTTAAATAATGAGTTGGTCATAATTATCCATAAATCTGTTAGTTATTAATACATGCAATTTAATAATCAAAGCGATATTTTCAAAGAGGTAATTGTTCCTTCCTTGCAGTGTTTCTGAGTCGCGTTCGTCATACAAGCGTGGTTAACAGAGACATAATAATCGCCTTAAATACCATAATGTGTTAAATTTTTATAACTCCAGAACCGAAAGCATCTGTGGCTCGCGCGCGGTTTTCTTGTTATACAATATTCCAATGTTTGCATCTGGCACGAAGCAGGCCCTCTAAGGGTTAATATGTCCGCCAGAGCGAAGAGCGGACATAATTTGCAATACAGAAAAATAATAATCGCACTAACTCTGCCCGGGTCGATTTCGAATATCATTTAAAGGATCAATGCGAATTCTTCATAATGGACAGCTCACATCACCTTCAGGGCAGCTAAGCATGTCTTTCAGTTCTTTGGTACGTTGTTCAGTTTTTGCCTTGAGGCAGAGCCCGATATTCATTGAATTAACGGAACCTTCACGCGATGCAAAAGTCTGAAACTGACAGTCAGCATCACGATATTCGATCCATTTTTTCTGGGCCTTCCGAAAAAGTGCTGTTTGTTCTCCAGAGGTGGATTTCAGAACCTGCTGATAGGTAGAATTCAATTCCTTGTCAGCTTTCTTGTAATCTGCATTCGCGCACTGGTTCATTTCAAGCTGGGTTTCTGCATTGTCACAGTCTGCTGCCGAGACCTGAGATACAGGCCAGAGAAGCAGCGAAGCAAGAATCAGTTTTTTCATAAATACTCCATTAATATGATGAACTCACGTTTAATTTGAAACGCCAGACGCAGGCTAAAGCAATGGGGGTTGCTGGTTTGCTGAATATGTCAGCAAAATTTTATCTGGTACTGAACGGCTTTTCATCTATTTTTACACGCATAAGTGCATAGGGTTTCTGGTGCATATCTTTATTCATATGAAACGCCGGCTGGCGATACGGCTGGTTCACAATAAAGTACAGATAGCCGTCTGACCTGCCCCCGGCCTGTCGCCACAGGCCTTTTTCGATTCGGCGTCCGGAACGGACACAGATACCGGTAGTTGCCGCCGACACTTCCTGAGTAAGACATTTATTTCGTTGAGTTATGGAAAAATCGACCTGTCTGATGTTGAGCGTCACAACCTCTCCATGGGAAGAAGAAACATGACGCTAAGATTACAAACAGGCCAAATTAATTGTCGCCTAATACCTCAGATTCAGACTGGTTATATAATAATGATATTTGCTTCTGCTTTTTTTGAATTTAGGGTTATCACTTACTACTGCTGTTAAGAATAGCGCTTAATAAAAATGTAATATGTATCATTTCATGAAAAGAGTAAATTGTTAACAGAGTAATCATTAGCATTAAATGTCGTTTAATATCAATAATTTAGCCTGGCATTGAAAGCTTATAAACTTTCTTTTTAAATTAAAAAAACATTCTAAAACAACGAAAAACGTTTCATTACACTCCATGGTTTTTATTTTCCAGTTAATTTAACTTTAATGAAGTAGCTCATTAGCTACGGGGTGGGCCAACGATTATCTCATGTATTTATTACCTTTAAGGATGGATTATGAGACATAAAAAATTAATTCTTGCTTTAGGTGTTTTTGTCCTCTCTGCGACGCGACTTTCTGTCGCCGCACCCTTACATAACGAACCGTTTACGGATCACTCCCCACATACCTTCTTGCTTGTCGGCGATGCTAATGGCGGTGACGGCGGGAACGGGGGTTCTGGTGCCAATTCTCCTGGTGGTCCTGGAGGAGACGGAGGAAATAACAGCGCCAGCGGTAACGGGAACGGCAGTGGTAATGATAACGGTACTGGCAATGGCTCAGCTAACGGCAATGGTTCCGGAGACGGAGACGGTGACGGCGGCGGTGATGGTGGCGACGGCGGTGGCGATGGTGGTGACGGCGGCGGAGCGTAATCAGGCTGCAGAATCTAACTAAAAATGGTCGCCTAATGAAGGCGGCCATTAATTAAAGGATGAAACTTTTATGTCAAAGCTACACAACACTCTGATTTTTCTTCCGCTGTCTGCAGGGCTGCTCCTTTCCCTGCCGGTATTCAGTCAGACACTCCCGCAGGACACTATCCAGCTGTCTGCCTGTGAGAGCCAGAACGGACAGGATGGGAACGGCACTTCGCCTGACGGAGAAAATGGTAAAGACGGCGTGCCTGGTACAGGCTGTCTGAACGGAGGTAACGGCGGTAACGGCTCTGCTTCAGGTGGTAACGGCGGAAATGGGGGAAATGGCGCAGGCGCCGCGAATGAAACCCATCACAAACACCACAAACATCATAAAAATACACACGGTAGCGCTAATGGTGGAAACGGTGGTGATGGTGGGTCAACAGACAATGCGCCCGGAGGTGCTGGCGGTGATGGAGGTAACAATGACCAGTCAGAACATCTGTAAACGATGCCGTACCGTACTAAGGTGCTCCACGCTGATACTGGCGGTTTTAACTCACTACGGTTATGCCTCTCCGGCATACCCGACCCCTTTTCCTGATTCCTTATCACTGATTTCTGATGGTGGAAACGGCGGGGACGGTGGTCCGGGTGAAAACGGAGGGGATGGCGGTAACGGCGGCAATGCTGGGACAGGCTCCAACTCAAATGGCGGAAATGGTGGAAATGGAGGCACAAACGGAGCCGATGGAGGGGATGGTGGCAACGGAGGAAGCGGGAATAATTCATCCGGTGGTGATGGTGGTGATGGTGGTGATGGTGGCGGCATATAATTTATAACGCAGAGGATGATATGAAAAACCTTCTCATGAAAGTTGTTTACCTCATTATTCTGACCTCAGCATTACTGAGACCTTTCATTGCCGTATTCACTGTAACGTCCTCTCTGGCGGCCGGAATATTCAGCACGGCGGCATGGGCAGACGGTGATGGTGGCGACGGTGGTGACGGTGGCGGTGAAGGAAACGGCGGAGACGGAGGGAATGCTGGCTCTGGCAGCAACGGAGATGGCGGCGATGGCGGTAATGGAGGTGAGAACGGAGGAAACGGAGGGAACGGCGGTAATGGTGACGGATCAGGTAATGGAGGAAACGGAGGCGATGCGGGTCCTGGCGGCGTCGGCGGTCAGGGTGGCAGTGGCGGGAATGAGGGAGGACATGATGGTTCTCCCGGGATTAGTGGCGCTAAATAGTTATCCGTCTGCCGTTAACGTGGTCTGCCGGAGGTTAATTACCCCGGCGACCTCATGCATACAGACTGAGCAGACAGTAAGGCAATGCTGAGACACCGTGCTGCAGGGCCTGAACTGCGAAAGCCAGCACTGAACAAAGGGAACAGATCACTTCATTCTGGCTGCATATTCTGGCAACCGGCATATTTTTCGGCAAATTCACAGGGCGTCATCCAGCCCGGTGCAGAATGAGGACGACTCTGGTTATAGTGTATGCGCCAGGCCCCGATTTTGCACCGTGCATCCTCCAGAGACATGAACCCGTTCTCGTTTAGACATTCCTGTCACTTCTGTTGAACGCAGATTCTGCCCCACACCGATCGCCAGGGCTACTCAGCCCTAAAGGGTTGCTTACCGGACTGAGTAGCCCTGGCTCAGGGATTAATCAATATCCTCTCCTGGCACGATGTAGACATGATGGTGCGAGTGGTCCGCTGTGAGCGAGGAGCGACGTTGAGTATTCTGCTCAACGTCACCCAGTTCAGCTCCTGGCGTTAAGATCTTCGCGAGTTGGACCTTGAAAGTAGATGCTACTTATATGGCAACTACGCGGTTGTGTCAGCACAAAACGAATCGTTTCCCAGATCGATCGTCCATTCATTAAACGTTCTCCCATTCTGGGTTGACTATCGACAGACGTATCTAACCCTGTCAATTCGAAATCCGGAGGGTACAACCCGGTAACACGGATATTTTCTTCAGATAACTGCTGTGCCAGTTTAGTTGTAAACCCGCTAAGCCCGTGTTTACTGGCGAAAAAGGCTGGGTGGGCAATAGAATCCGTAAAATTCGGGATCCCACATGAAGATATAATTGAGACAATATCAGCATTTTCTGAACGTCTTAACCCAGGCAGCAGAGCCTGAGTCAGTAGAATCGAACCTGTCAGGCCTGAACTGACGGTATTGATAATTTCTGTGTCAGGCTGATCGTCCAATCTCCCTGACAACCACTGAGCAGCATTCAGGATTAAAATGTCTACAGGCTTGTCTGAAGTTAACAACTGTGAAGAAAACTGAGAAAGGGATTCAGGCCGGGTTAAATCACAGATATACCCTTTTGCAATGCCGCTTTCAGCAGCGATGATGCTGCAGGTTTTTTGAATATCTTCAGCCCGCCGTGCGCAAAAATCCACCTCGACGCCCTCTCGTGCCAGCCACACGCACAGCGCCTGGCCAAATCCCCCGCCTCCACCGGTAATAACAGCTCTTTTACCTCTCAGCATCTTCATTCATCCTTTTCCTGATGACTATGTGTGGATGTAGATATACATGAGAGAGTTAAGTGACATCTTTCAGTTAATGCTCTTTTTGCATGAGGAACAGAAATAAGCTGCACTGCAAATTGTTTAAGCGTGTGTCAGGGGATTAGCAACGTCCGCTTCTGGCACAGGGCTGTTGTTGCAGCCCTGACAACCTTAGACTTCAATCGATTCAGAGATCTCTAGCGTATCATCGACTTTAATGCCCAGATAACGGACTGTGCTTTCCAGTTTCTTATGGCCCAACAGAAGTTGAATCACCCGGAGATTCTTGGTTTTCTTGTAGATCAGGTAAGGTTTTGTTCTTCTCATGGAATGTGTGCTGTAAAGCGCATCTTCGAGACCAAGTTTTTCTACCCACCCATGAAAAATTCGGTTGTATTGCCTGGTTTTTCGTTATCCCACCGATGGACGTTTTCTCCCCTGGCAATCGGCGCTGAATTCAAAGGTAAGAGCATTTATTGCGTTTTTAGATGAGGCGATTTAAGACGCTGGACGATCTAAAGTGCGTTGAGTTTTTGACGTGAAGTCAGCAATGTCAGCCCGGCTGCGCTAATCAGTAACAGGCCACTCAGTGCAAAAGCGCTCTGCCAGCCGAGGTGGTCAAACACCATCCCCCCAGTCATTGAACCCAGGGCTATAGAGAACTGAACGACGGCAACCATGAGCCCGCCTCCCGCCTCTTCATTCCCTGGCAGCGTCCGTGCAATCCATATCCACCACCCCGTTGGTGCTGCAGTGGCAAGCATTCCCCAGCAGCCTAACAGCAGCGTAGCGGCCCAGATGCTGTGCCCGGTCAGTATTAATCCCACGGCAATGGAAGCCATAAGGCAAGGGATGGTAATCAACGTCGGATAAAACCGCTTGTTCAGGAATGGGGTGATGACCAACGTGCCAACCACCCCCATGAAACCGGTGGCGAGCAGAATCAGTGACAAACTAGACGTATTGACCCGGGTTACTGTTTCCAGAAAGGGGCGCACATAGGTAAATAACGCAAACTGCCCCATAAAGAATAATCCGCAGGCCAGTAAGCCCGTTGTCACGATAGGGTGCCTGAAAAGACGAAACACCGAACCGCGCGATGCGTCACTTTTGTTGTTGTCCATGTTGGGCAGGCTAAACCACTGCCAGACGAAGGTCACAATCGCGATTGGGACCAGGCACAGGAAAGCGCCGCGCCACCCAATACTTGCGCCAAGATAGCTGCCAAGCGGCGCCGCCACGACAGTCGCCAGCGCGTTACCACCATTAAAAATGGCCAGCGCACGGGCGACCTGATGCTGTGGCACAAGGCGAATAGCCGTTGCCGCAGACATTGACCAGAACCCACCAATCGCGATACCAATCAGGGCTCGTCCTGCCATATAAACCAGGTAGCTGGAGGCCAGGCCGATAATGGCTCCCGATATTGCCATCAGAACCGTCATCCCCAGCATCAGATGCTTACGATTAGCGTTTCCGGCAAGGCCAGACAGTGTCAGGCTGGTCAGGACCGCGAACGCACCGGAAATAGCAATTCCCAGCCCCGCCAGCCCCTCCGTTACGCCCAGGTCTGTGGCTAAAGGCGTCAGTAAACTGACCGGCATAAATTCTGATGCAATCAGTACAAATACGCACAAGGTCATGGCAAAAACGCCGTTCCAGTGTGCAGGTTCTTCATGTTGTGGTGTTTTAAGGCTCAGTGTGGACATTATCAGCATCTCTAAAGATCGCCCCGGCTCTGTTAAGGCAAACCGGGACGGACGCTATTCACAGAATAACGATCAACCATCAAGGCCACCCTCCCGATGCGGGTGGCCTTTGACGGGGTGCGGAGGAGGGTTTTTATTTCAAACTGGTTTTGAAGAACTGTTCAAAACGGACAAACGGTATCTTACCGGCGACATTGTCGTATAAATCCACATGGTTGGCCCCGGGGACAATCACCAGTTCTTTCTTGTTACTGCCAACTGCTTTATAGGCATCCTCTGCAAAATAGCGCGAGTGTGCATTTTCACCCGTCACGATCAACGTTGGGATCGTGATTTCCTTTGCATAGCTCAGCAGCGGCATATTCATAAAGGATAAGGGCGTTGTGGCCGTCCATGCGCCAGTGGAGTTAACGGAACGCTCATGGAAACCGCGCGGCATCCGGTAATAATCGAAAAATTCTTTGAGTATCGGGTTTGGATTTGCGGGTAACGCTTCCGGCAGAATACGCGCTGAAGTACTTACGCTACCGTTCTTATCCACATAAATATCATGACCGGCGTGTGCGACAGTGCCGTTTTCCGCATCCTTCCAGCGCTGCTCATTCAGATACTGCAAAACGGCACGGCGATCGGCAGTTGAATAACGGTCTTTGCCATCGCCAACGCCATGTCCCATCGCCCGGCTCATATCGTACATCACGCTGGTGGCAACCGCTTTAACGCGTGTATCCATGGCTGCCGCGTTCAACGCCATTCCCCCCCAGCCACAGATGCCGAGTAAACCGATGCGGTTGCGATCCACCTCTTTCTGTAATCCAAGGAAATCAACCGCGGCACTAAAGTCCTCGGTGTTGATATCCGGAGAAGCGACATTGCGCGGATAGCCACCGCTTTCGCCGGTGTACGAGGGGTCGAATGCCAGTGTCACAAATCCCTGTTCAGCCAGTGTTTGTGCATACAGTCCGCTGGATTGTTCCTTCACCGCGCCAAAGGGACCACTCACGGCAATCGCAGCCAGTTTGCGTTCCCCTCGATTTTTGGGCAGGTAAAGATCCGCGACTAACGTCAGCCCATACCGGTTCTGGAATGACACTTTGCGATGATCAACTTCACTGCTGAGAGCGAAAGTTTTATCCCATTTTTCTTCCATTGAAACGGGGGCATTCGGGTGGGCTGTGTCTGCATAACTCATCGTTGTTGTTCCTGATATTGATGCGCATAGCAGTAGGGCTGGCATGGCGGCGGTCAGTTTACGGGTGAAAACGCGCATTAAAAACTCCCCTGAAAACATGAGACAGATACAGGTTTCATACGGACAACGCTGCGGTGTGTGGTATCAATGTGCTGATTATAATGGGCATAAATAGTGCTGATTAGCCGGGCGAAAGTGCTAAGATTAATATCATTTTGTTATGAATTCAGAGGCGATTGTGGCGGCACCTTTGGCCAGATACGCTGAGGACACACTGATGGCGAAACGGGAAAACTATAATGATCTCTACTTGTTTATGCTGGTCGTGCGAGAGGGGAGTTTTACCGCCGCAGCGCGTCGGCTTGGGCTGGCACAATCAGGGATCAGCCGCGCTGTGCGCGAACTTGAAGAGCGGTTAGGGATACAGCTTCTGGTTCGAACCACGCGCAAATTATCATTGACGCAGGCAGGGGAACGGCTCTATCAGACCGTAGAATCCGGGTTTGATGCTTTAGATACGGGCCTTGCAACACTGGCATATTACCGGAATACCCCCTCGGGTACCGTACGCATCAATGCCAGCCAGCATGCCATTGATAAGGTTCTTCTACCCAAACTGGCGGTATTTAGTCAACGTTATCCGGATATCGAACTTGAGCTGATCAGTGAAAGCCGGTTTGTCGATATTATTGCTGAGAGATTCGATGCCGGTGTCCGTCTCGGGCCGGAGGTGGGCAGTGGCATGGTGGCGGTACGCATTACCCCGAATATGGAGATGGTTGTGGTGGGCACGCCCGAGCATTTTCGTCGCTATGGTTTTCCACAAACCCCGGCTGATTTAGTGATGCATCCCTGCATTGCCTACCAGTTTGCCGACGGCAGCCTGTACCAGTGGGAGCTTAATCAGGACGATAAAAAGATCACGCACCGGCCACAGGGACAATGGGCCTTTTCTGACAGCTATATGGAAGCAAAGGCTGCCAGGCTGGGGCTGGGACTGGCGTATGTCCCTGAGGAGCTGGTGGCTGAGGATTTGGAGGAAGGGACGCTTATCAGAACCTTACGGCCTTACAGCCAGCGTATGGAAGGTTCATTCCTTTATTATCCTCATCGCAATGTCTCACCTGCGCTGAGAGTGGTCATTGATACATTGAAAATCTGATGTGTCGCTAACCCGTCCCCTGTATGAGGACGGTGGCGCTGAGTCACCCGGAGATGCTTCGTGTCCGGGCCTTAATCTGGCAGGAGGAGATGGGCATAGGGAAGGGCTCAGTGACTGTGAACCGTTAATCCGACCAGCCGGATAACAATCGGACGCACAACGAGTATGCAGACAAAGGCCGCAGGCATGGCAACCTTGTACGCATTCATCACACTTTCCATGTAATGTGGCCCCATGCCAAATTCCGCGAGCGTGATGACCAGGCTCATCATAAATGCCATGATGGTCGCCATATAAAGCGCAAAGATGTAGGGTGAAGTGTGCTTTGGAAGGCGCACGCGTGGGGTATTCCTGGCGACAGCATTCGTCATTACGTTATCCTGTTTTATCAAGGGGGGTGAAACGGCCACTAACCTAACAAGCTAACCAGGACGGCGGTAGAGCCGTTATGCTTTAATCATTATTAAGTAAAAGTGACGAATGAGGCATTGGGAACACTATGGATCTGTTGGGGCTGATGAGTAATTTTATCCGCGTGGTGGAGAACGGCAGTATCGCCGCGGCGGCGCGTGCCAAAGGAATGAGCCCGGCGGCGGTGAGCCAGAGCCTTTCCCGGCTTGAGGCTCATCTGGGCGTGCGTCTGCTATCACGCACCACCCGCAGCATGACCTTAACCGAAAGTGGTCAACGTTATTTCGAGAAAGTACGTCACATTCCTCATGATATTGACCTCGCCTCGCAGGCTGCGGCCATTGAAACCAAACCTCAGGGCCCACTTTGTATCGCGACGACGGCTGCATTTGGTCGGTACGTCATCGCTCCACTGATGCCTGCGTTCAAAGCGTCTTACCCTGATATTGATATCGAACTGATCAGTACCGATCGTAACGTCGATCATCGTCTGGAAGGCGTCGACGTCAGTATTCGTATTGAGGCGCAGCTCAACGATCAGCTGATTGCCAGAAAAATCGCCTCATTACCCTTTATATTCTGCGCCGCCCCCGCTTATCTGGCGCGTGCGGGCACTCCCCGGACTCCCGAAGAGCTTAGCCAGCACGCCTGCCTGGTTTTTCGTTATCCCACCGATGGACGTTTTCTCCCCTGGCAATTTATCGTCGATGGGCAACCTGTTAACGCGAAACTTAATCCCGAATTTGTCAGCGATGATATTGATATCATTGCAAAAATAGCAGAAAGCGGCGGAGGAATTGCCCGTCTGGCAAGCTTTATTGCCCAGCCGTTGATAGACAGCGGTCGACTCACGGCGTTGTTCAGCTCAGACCACCGTGACGCAAGCGATGTGGCATCTTCACCGATGAACATTTATGCCTGCGTCAACGAACGTTCGGCGTTGAATTCCAGGGTAAGGGCCTTTATTGCCTTTTTAGAAGCGGCGATGTAACACGATGTGGCTGCTGTGCACCCGCTGTTTGCAGGCTCAGCTGCGGTAAGGATTTCATTCCTCCGATACCTGCCAGTGTCAATCCGTTCATCCTGCACCAGAGCCAGATCGGCGTAAAAATGAACGGGTTCGTCACGAAAATCATCGCTCTGTTTTGATGGTTTTCCATCATTTATAGTGGTGAAATATTGATGTTTTTTCGCAGGCAGGGTGCTGAGTTGAGTATTTTAATTTGTTTTTATTTAATTTAATCAGTGGCTTGTTTATTTTTCCTGATTATATTTGTTTATTATTTTTAATGTTTATGTTGATTGGCTGTTGCTATGTTGTAAAAAGTGATGCAGGTTCATTAATGCCTGTGAGGGGCGCGTCGATAAATGAGAAACCTCCCTAACGAGCACGACAATTATGCTAAAAAACACGCGTCTTACCACTGTACTGAGCCTGTCCGGACTGTTCCTGTTCCTTGTCTTTCTGGCGTCGTCACTTCTGAGCGTGGTCTATCTGAGCCGCAGCGCAGAGTCACTGAAAAACCTTAACACGGAAGTATCGGCTACCCTCGGTGTGGCGGACACCACGAACTGGATGCGTGCGGCACGGACGACGCTCCTTGCCGCCGTGCCGCACGTCAACAATGGCGATAAACAGGCGCTCGACGCGGCGCTTAAGCAGGCACGATTCTATTACGATGGTGGGCTGCGGTTTATGCAGGCCTATCAGGCCGCACCAAAAATGCCCGGAGAAGCGACGCTGGCGCAGGAACTGGCTGCCCGCTATACCGACTATACCGAACGTGGTGTGAATGCCCTTTTCACCGCGCTGAATAAGGGGGATGTACCCGCTTTCCTGACGCTTGCCGGAACGCAGGTCGTCACCCTTGATGAGGCCTACCGTGTTCCGTTGGACAAAGTGATCGCCATCCATAAGCAGTCTTCTTTAGATATCACCGCACAGGCCGATGCCGATACGTACATTGCTTATGTTGCCGCTGGCGTCTCAGTGATGCTGTTCATTCTCTCTTCGGCTGTGGTGGCCCAGGTCTTGAGAAGCGTGTTGATACGACCGCTGAAACGCGCCAGTGAAGTGACGGCGGCCATCGGCGCCGGGGATCTGACCTCTGAATTTCATCATGCCCGCAATGACGAGATGGGCAGGCTGCTGCAAGGGCTGGATAAAATGCAGCTCGGTTTGAAGACGATGGTCAGTGAAATCGTGGATGGCGTGGAGGAAGTGGCGCGCGTCACAACGCAGATCAGCGACGGTAACCACAGTCTGTCGAGCCGCACAGAGCAGCAGGCGGCGGCGCTGGAAGAAACCGCCGCCAGTATGGAGGAACTCTCTTCCACGGTGATGCTGAATGCCAGCAATGCCTCCGTTGCCAGCGAGGCCGCCCGGGCTGCATCCGGCACGGCAGCCGAGTGTGGCGCCGCGATGGAGGATGTCGTCCGCACCATGGGCGATATCAAATCAAGCGCGTCGGCCATCAGTGAAATCACATCCGTTATCAATAGCATTGCTTTCCAGACCAATATCCTGGCGCTCAATGCGGCCGTTGAAGCCGCGCGTGCAGGTGAGCAGGGGCGGGGTTTTGCCGTGGTTGCCAATGAGGTGAGAACGCTGGCGCAGCGCAGCACACATTCCGCACGAGAAATCGAGAAACTGATTGCGGAATCTAATCTCAACGTGCAGCAGGGAGAACAGAAGGTCACCGAGGTCTCAATGACCACCTCAAAAATCATCCAGGACGTGACGGGGGTGACCACGCTGATGAGTGAGATTGCCTCCGCTTCTTCGGAGCAAAGTAAAGGGATCAGCCAGATTGGCACCGCGGTAACGGAAATGGACAGCGTCACCCAGCAGAACGCCACACTGGTGCAGGCCTCCGCTGCTGCTGCGAACGTGCTGGAAGAGCAGGTTCAGCGACTGACCGCCATTACCGGTCGCTTCAGGCTGGAAGTGGAATAATCCAGGCATACGGTGTGCGTTGAGTGAAAAGACCGTAGCTGTACTCGCCGGAACGTTAGCCACGTTGCCGGCGATGCGGATTGTGCAGGGTGACATGACTGAACAGTGCCACGAGCATGACCACAAACCCATGCCTGCGTGAATGAACGCTCGGCGCTGAAGGCAAAGGTGAGGGCATTTATTGCCTTTTTAGAAGCGTCGATTTAAGACGCAATGCCGGAAGATCGCACACCAGAATCGGTCAATGTTGCCCTCACGTGAGGAAGGCTTTGCGGATAATTTTGCTGAATAAACTCAATCATCTTTTCCCGCACGTGACAGCGTAAATCAAAGGCAGTGGGAGAATTCTGTGCCGTCATCAATAATCTGATCGTCATGGTTTTGTCCGTGGTATCGGTGACCTGAAGCACTTGAGTCTGTTGATCCCAGAGTTTGGTTTCACTGAGGACTTTTTCAAAATATTTGCGCAGAGGATCTAATGGCATGGAATAATCAAGATAAAGAAAAACAGAACCTAATATCTGTGCGTTATTACGCGTCCAGTTCTGGAAGGCGTTTTCTGTAAAGTAGGTAATCGGCAGAACCAGTCGGCGCAGGTCCCAGATACGCACAACAACATAGGTCAGGTTGATCTCCTCAATCCAGCCCCATTCATTTTCCACCACCACGGCATCATCTATTTTTATCGGTTGCGTAAAGGCGATTTGAATACCGGCAAACAGGTTAACAAGCGACTTTTGCAGGGCAAAACCAATGATGATCCCCGCCACGCCCGCACCGGCAAGGATTGTGGTGCCGAATTTTCGTACGCCCGGGATACTCAGTAACACCAGAGAAAGACAGAACAGCACCAGTAATACGATAGCCACCTTTTTCACATACATTATCTGCGTGCGAATTTTACGGGCGCGAAGATTATTCGAAAGATTAATGTCGTAGCGTATAAACAGCATGTCCTGCGCAACATTCGTCAAGCGAATTAGAATTGAGCAAAATGATAATATGATAAATATATTAATCATTGTGCTGATAAAAGAGAGTGAGTTCGGATTAATATTAATATAATTAATCCCTACATTGATTAACAGTAGGGGGATGAAAAGAAACAGTGATCCACGAAGGTGCTTTTCCAGTTATTTGAAGAGCTTTCTGTCACGACTCTGCCAGTATCGGATGAATCTTAAAAGTATAAATCGAGCCAGGAAACCCACTGCAAATGAGAGCGTGACGAGTAATACAGCAGGCACCCATGATGGCGCACCCGATAACTCACCGAATATCATTGGCATTCTTTTTCCTTATCTTCTCAGTGATCTGCGGATTAAATTTTGAATACATGAGTGTAAGAAAAAATGAGTGACCTGACTGTCTTAACACAAAAAAAATTTGAAAAGAAACCGATTGTTGTGGGCATCAACGTGACCTCATTAACCCCACAGCACACGTCTATCATCCCTCCATCGCACTGCTCATCACTGCATTCAGCAACACATTGGCTCCGGCGCTGGCCCAGGTTTCGCTGATATTTTCTGCCGGGTTATGGCTGATGCCGTCGACGCAGGGGATAAAGATCATTGCGGTAGGTGCCACGCGGCTAAGGTAACAGGCATCGTGGCCCGCGCCGGAAATCATCTCGCGCTGCGCATAACCCAGCGTCGTTGCCGCCTGGCGCACCGTTGCCACGCAGTGGGCATCAAATTCAACCGGGGCGTAATCAAAGATCCGTTCTACGCTGGCGGTTAACGGCCCGTCGTTGCTCTGCGCGAATGCCAGCAGTAACGCCGCTTCCATCTCTGCCAGCACCTGCTCGTCCGGGTGACGAAACTCAATGCTGAATCGTACGCGCCCCGGCACCACGTTGGGGGAATTGGGTTCGATGTCGGCGCGGCCCACGGTGGCGCGTGCATCCGGCGCAAAGTGCAGGCCAATCTGATTCACCGTTTGCACCAGGCTGGCAAAGCCCAGCAACGCATCGCGCCGTAACGGCAGCGGCGTGGTTCCCGCATGGGCGCTGAAACCGACCACTTCGGCCTGATACCAGCGCTGCCCTTGTGCACCGCGCACCACGCCAATGGTTTTCCCTTCGGCTTCGAGGATCGGACCCTGTTCGATATGCAGTTCGTAAGCCGCGTGGATCGGAAAGGCGCGGGCAGGGTGGTTGCCCAGATAGCCGATGTCGCGCAGCGCCTGCTTAACGCTGATGCCCCGGGCATCCTCGCGCTGCCAGGCCTCGTCGCGGGTAAACACACCGCTGAACACCCCGGATGCCAGCATTGCGGGGGCAAAGCGGGCACCTTCCTCGTTGGTCCAGTTCACTACCTCAATGGCGCGCTCGGTTTCTACCTGTGCGTCATTGAGTGAGCGCAGCACTTCCAGCCCGGCCAGCACGCCGTAAATGCCGTCATAGCGGCCGCCGTTGGGCTGGGAATCGACGTGCGAACCCGTCAGTACCGGGGCGAGTTGCGGCTGGCGTCCTTCCCGGCGCAGAAACATATTGCCCATTTCATCAACGCGCACGGTACAGCCTGCATCAGTCGCCCAGCGTTGCAGCAGGTCGCGGGCCTGACGATCTTCTTCACTCAGCGCCAGACGACAGACGCCGTTACCGGGGATTGCCCCCAGGGTGGCCATCTGGTTCAGGCTGTCCCACAGGCGCGATGCGTTAATCTGTTGCATCACGACTCCTCATCATGGGTACGGCGGGCATAGCGAAAATCGCAGCGCGGCGCACCGGACATAATGGTTTCAGTACGCGTCAGTTCCACGTCCGGCGCATAGCCGACAATAAACTGGCTGTCGCGTGCACAGGAGAGCAGGTGACCAATCTCTCCCAGCCCCATTTCATGGTACATCTCGGCGTAGCGGCAGCGCTGAACATCATAGTCGTAGCGTTGGTCACTGGCGGTGATCACTTTCACCTTCAGGGCATCATCTTTTTCCCACAGATGTTGCAGCGCGATAAAACTCTGAATATCCGCACCGTCAGGTTCCTGGCGGGCAAACTCCTGACCGGCTTTGATCGCGGCGTTCTCCACCGCTTCACCAATCACCGCCTGGGCGCGGGCTTTACCGATCTCGCGCACCAGGATTTCATAAATCGGCTTGATCATTTCAGCTTCTATCCGGCGACGTGCCAGAATCCCGAGCTGATTAGTGTTATCGCAGGACATCGACATCGCTCCTCTTCAGTGACAAAAATTACTGCGCGGCACCGCCCAGCACATCCTGCGGCACCCATTTGCCGTCAGTCACTTTATAAACGGTGAACGACGGATTTTTCAGGTTCCCCTGCGCATCAAAAGCCAGGGTGCCGGTCACGCCCTGATAGCTGATGGCGCGCAGTTTCGGCAGGTAATCCGCTGCATCGGTAGAGTCAGCCTGTTCGATAGCGGCGATCAGTACGCGGGTGGCGTCATAGGCAAACGGCGCATGCAGCTCAATCGGGGCGTGATAGCGGTCGCGGTAGGCCTGATCGAAGGCTTTGCCGCCCGGCATTTTTTCCAGCGGCAGGCCGGGTTCCAGCGCCACGACGCCTTCACCTTCTTTCTGCGCCAGTTTGAGGAAGGTCTGGCTGACAAATCCGCCCGCGCCCATCAGCGTGGCGTTCAGCCCCAGCTGTTTGATCCGGCGTGCCAGCGGGGCCGCCTGAGAATCCACGCCGCCGAAGAAGATCAGATCGGCATTTTTACTGCGGATACTGGTCAGTACCGCACTGAAATCGACGGTTTTCTCATCGACGTATTCACGGTCGACAATCTCCACGCCCTGCGCCTTCAGCGATTTTACAAACTCGTCTGCCAGCCCCTGGCCGAAGGCGGTACGGTCATCCAGTACCGCGATGCGTTTGGCTTTCAGCACCTTAAGGGCGTATTCCCCGGCATCACGGCCGCCGTCATCGTCGTGGCCCATGACGCGGAAGCTGGTGTCAAAACCCTGCTGAGTATAGGCATGTCCGGTGGCAACCGGGGCCACCTGCGCAATACCGGCATCGTGATAAATACGGGCGGCGGGGATGCTGGTGCCGGTATTCCAGTGGCCCACCACGCCAGCTACCCCGGCATCCACCAGGCGCTGTGCCACGGCCACGGCGGTGCGCGGATCGGACTGATCGTCTTCCGACACCAGTTTGAACTGCACGGCTTTGCCGCCAATTTTCGGATGCTGCTGGTTAGCATCGTTGATCGCCAGCTGTGCGCCATTCTCCAGATCTTTACCGATACGCGCTGATGGTCCGGTCAGTGGACCTGCCAGGCCGATCAACACGGTTTCCGGCTCGGCGGCCTGCGCAGAGAAGCTGGCGGCGATAGCGGAGGCCAGAAGCAGGCCCTGAGTAATTTTTTTCATAATAAGTTCCCTGATGTTGGGGTTAACAAAAACGGATGAACGGTTATTCACCCAGATAAGCTTTGCGCAGTGCATCGTCATCCAGCAGTGAGGCGGAGGGGCCCTGCAATGACAGGATTCCGCTTTCCAGCACGCAGGCACGCTGGGTAACCTGCAATGCCAGACGGGCATTCTGCTCCACCAGCAGCAGGGTCATGCCGTCACGGCTTAACCTGGCGATGGTGTTAAAAATGGTCTCGACCATAATCGGAGCCAGCCCCATAGAAGGCTCGTCGAGGATCAGCAGCCGGGGTTTGCTCAGCAGGGCACGGCCCATTGCCAGCATCTGTTGCTCACCGCCGGACAGCAGGCCCGCGATCTGGCGGCGGCGTTCGGCCAGCCGGGGAAAAATGCTAAAGATCTCCTCCATATCCGTTGCCAGCTGTGCGCGGTCACGGCGCAGATACGCCCCGCTTTGCAGGTTTTCCAGCACCGTCAGACGTTTGAACACGCCCCGGCCTTCCGGCACCATCACCAGCCCCTGTTTCATCAGTTGCCACGGCGGGATGGCGGCAATCGACTGCCCGGCAAAGCGGATCTCACCCTGCCAGGGCTGTAAGCCGGTAATGGCCCGCAGGGTGGAGGTTTTCCCTGCA
Source organism: Erwinia sp. MYb375 (assembly GCF_037479175.1). Taxonomy (NCBI): domain Bacteria; kingdom Pseudomonadati; phylum Pseudomonadota; class Gammaproteobacteria; order Enterobacterales; family Erwiniaceae; genus Erwinia; species Erwinia sp. MYb375. The sequence continues at coordinate 41,348 of NZ_JBBGZS010000023.1, forward strand.
CCATTGGCACCGATCAGCGTCACCTGTTCACCTTCGTTCAGGTGGAAATCGATGCCTTTCACGGCCTGGACACCGCCGTAGGAGACGGTCAGCCCTTTTACACTGAGCAGTGGTTCAGACATGAATTTCTCCTCCGAGGTAAGCGCGGATAACGTCAGGGTGCTGGCGGACCTCATCCGGGGTGCCGCAGGCGATCACACGGCCGTAATCCAGCACGGTCAGGCGGTCACACAATCCCATCAGCAGCCTTACATCATGCTCAATCAGCAGCAGGCTGACGCCGTCGGCACGAATGCGTTGCAACAGGTGTTGCAGGGCGACTTTCTCAGCGGCATTCATTCCGGCGGCAGGTTCGTCCAGCGCCAGCAGGCGCGGTTCAGTTGCCAGCGCACGGGCAATTTCCAGCCGTCGCTGGTGGCCATACGAGAGTTCACTCGCCTGATAACCGGCAAAGCGTTCAATGCCTACATACTCCAGCAGTTCCTGCGCCCGCTGGCGCGTTGCCGCTTCTTCTGCACGCCCGCGCCGGTGACCGCTGATGGCGGCCCAGATACCGTTGCGGGTACGAACGTGGCGGCCCACCATCACGTTTTCCAGCACGCTCATCGCCCCGAACAGCCGCAGGTTCTGAAAGGTGCGCGCAATGCCCGCACGCGTGACCTGTTCGATGGCGTGCGGCTGATACTGGGTAGCGCCCAGCAGAAACTCCCCGCTGTCGGCGCGATACAGGCCGGTGATGAGATTAAAACAGGTGGTTTTACCGGCGCCGTTTGGGCCAATCAGCCCGTAAATCTCACCTTCGTTGACCGTCAGCGACACGTCGCTCACTGCTGTCAGCCCGCCAAAACGTTTACTGATGTTGTTCAGCGTCAGTAACGGTTTCATGCTTTCTCTCCTGACTGGCGGCGGGCGGTCCACAGTCCGGCCGGGCGATACAGCATCACCAGAATCAGCGCCAGGCCGAAGAACAGCTGGCGGATCACTTCCGGGTCAATCCACACCTGACCGAACAGCGTTTGCTGGAGCGGGCCAACGCTGCTGCGCAGCACTTCCGGCAGGGCAGAGAGCAGCAGCGCACCGAGGATCACGCCAGGGATATGCCCCATGCCGCCGAGCACCACCATCGCCAGTACCGCAATCGACTCCTGCAACGAAAACGATTCCGGTGAGACAAAGCCCTGGAAAGCGGCAAACATCGCTCCGGCAATACCGCCAAAGGCGGCTCCGAGGGCAAAGGCCAGCAGCTTGTAATTGCGCAGATTGATGCCCATTGCCCGCGCGGCATCTTCATCTTCACGGATCGCGGTCCAGGCACGGCCCACGCGTGAGTGTTGCAGGCGCAGGCAGATCAGCAGAATCAGCAGGATCAGCGCGGCAAACAGGTAGTAATAGAGGTACAGCGAAGAGAAACGCAGCCCGAACAGATGCTGCATGCCGGAGAACTTCACCCCAAACAGGCTGACCGGATCGATGCCGGAAATGCCTTTGGCACCGTTGGTGATATTGACCGGGCGATCCAGATTGCGCATCAGGATGCGGATAATCTCCCCAAAGCCGAGCGTGACAATCGCCAGGTAATCGCCGCGCAGTCGCAGGGTCGGCGCACCCAGCAGAATGCCGCAACCCGCCGCCAGCAGGGCGGCCAGCGGGATAATGATCAGCACCGAAAGATGAAGCCCGTCAGGGAACCACTGCAACAGCAAAGGAAACTGTTGGGTCAGATGAGGGGAAGAGAGCAGGGCGGCAAGATACGCGCCCACTGCATAAAAGGCGATAAAGCCCATATCCAGCAGGCCGGTAAAGCCAACCACAATGTTCAGCCCCAGCGCCAGCATGATATACAGCAGGGCAAAATCCACCACCCGCACCCAGTAGTTGCCGCCAGCGGCACCGATCAGCCACGGGGCAAGCAGCAGGCCAAGCACAAACAGCAGCACACCAAAGCGTGCGCGACGGGCGGAAGGGGCGATAAGCGTTGTTGTCATGGTCATCAGTATTCCTAAGCGCGATGCGCCACACGTTCGCCCAGCAGGCCGGAAGGACGGAACACCAGTACCGCAATCAGTACGATAAAGGCGAAGACATCCTGATAATTACTGCCGAAGTTTCCGCCGGTCAGCTGGCCGAGATAGCCGCCGCCCAGCGCTTCAATCAGTCCGAGTAGCAGCCCGCCGAGCATGGCGCCGCGCAGGTTGCCGATGCCGCCGAGCACCGCCGCCGTGAAGGCTTTAATGCCCGGCAAAAAGCCCATGGAGAAACTGGCGTTACCGTAGTTGCTTGCCATCATCACTCCGGCGAGGGCGGCCAGTGCCCCGCCAATGGCGAAGGTCAGTACAATAATGCGGTTGGGGTTGATGCCCATCAGGCTGGCAACCTGCACATCTTCTGCGGTGGCACGCATCGCCCGTCCAAAGCGTGAGTGCTCAACCAGCAGCAGCAGGCCCGCCATCACCAGCATGGCAATCAGCAGCGTGGCGATGGCGGTTCCGGTGATCACCGCCGGGGCATGATCTGCGTCGCCCGTGGTGATGGCGATGGGCGTCATGGGCAACAATTGCGGGAACATCAGCGGATTACGTGACCACAGCACCATCGCCAGAGTCTGTAACAGCACGGAGACGCCAATGCCACTGATCAGCGGTGCCAGACGCGGGGCGTGGCGCAGGCGGCGATAGGCAAAACGCTCAATCGCCATCGACAGCAGGCTGCACACCAGCATGGCAAACAACAGAGCCAGCAGCAGAGCCAGCCAGCCCGGCAGACCAGGATATGTCTGTTGCAGCACATTCAGTGCCGTCAGGGAACTGAGCGCACCCACCATCAGCACATCGCCGTGGGAAAAGTTAATGATGCGCAAAATGCCGTACACCATGGTGTAGCCGAGCGCGATCAGGGCATAAATGCTGCCAAGCAGCAAACCGTTGAGGGATTGCTGAATAAAGGTATCCATCGGGGATGAACTCCGGCCGGGCGTTGAATCAGGACATTCAAAGTAAACGATTGAGAAAAAGAGTAAAATATTTGATTTTGATTACTTATAACAAAAGTGTGTGTTTATAATTTGTTGTATTAAAAGGGTTTTAAATTTACCCTGAGAAAAATAAATATGAAATTATCGAACATATGAATAAAACAGAACAATCAGAGTTTGCGGAAGAGCGATTTACCGGTCTGGAACAGGATCCGCCTCTGCGTGCGGTGCGTGCTTTTGAGGCTATCGCCCGGCTGGGCAGCGTGACGGCAGCCGCCACGGAACTGGCTATCTCACCATCGGCCATTAGTCACCAGCTGAAAGTGCTGGAAACCTTCTTACAGATGCCGCTGACCGAACGTCAGGGGCGCAATCTGGTGCTGCGTGCCGAGGGCCGCGAGTATTACCGCGCTATCCGTTCCGCGTTTTCCGTCCTGCGCGCAGCCACCAGCCAGGTGCGCGAGCAGACCTCTAACCGCCAGGTGACCATCAGCCTGATCCCGCTGTTTGGCATGAGCTGGTTTATCCCGCGTCTGCGCAGTTATCTCACGGCAAATCACGGCGTGGATATTAATGTGCTGTATGCCAATCATCGTAATTACCCCAGTGATGCGGCCGATATTTCCATCCGTTTTGGCGTGGGGCACTGGCCGGGTTATCAGAGCCACAAGCTGATGTCAGGAAGGATGATCCCGGTGTGCAGCCAGGGATTTGTGAAGATCCACGGATATATCGATACCCCGGAGCAGCTGGCAAGAATGCCGTTGCTGCATGATGAGGAGCGCAGCACCTGGATGCAGTGGTTCCAGTCGCAGGGAGTGAAACGCCCGGAACGTAGTAGCGGGCCGCTATTTGAAGACGGTTTGCTGACGCTGGCGGCGGTGCAGGTGGGATTAGGCTGTGCGCTGATGCGTGAACCGATTATCGCGCCTTATCTGGAAAGGGGGGAACTGCTCAAACTGTTCGACCACAGCATTGATGATGGCCGCGACTACTACCTGTGCATTCGCCAGAACAGTGAGCTGTCACTGGAAGGCGTGAACCTGCAAAACTGGCTGATCCAGCAGGCCAGCGACATCGGATAACGGGCGGCGGGATCTGCCGCCCTGGCTCCGGCTAGCCTGCTTGCCCCGCCGCTTTGGTAAACAGACGGACGTCTGCTGCGCGGGGCGTGTCATAAGCAGGCCGTTTACTGCGGGTGATATTCGATATTGATCGGCTCATCCGGGAGTTTAGTAAAGGTGCGGATAATATGGTGATAGTCCGCGGTCGGATCAACATGGCTGAACTGCTGCGGGTAGAAGTCCTTCGCCAGCATCTCAATGCCGATAATGTTGTAAGGATGGTTATAGAAGTGGTGATACACCGCCGCCACTTTGCCTGCTTTCACCGCCGGAATATCCTTCACCCCGGTGCGCTCACGCAGATGGTCGAAGCTGGCTTTAATCTCGCTGACCTCGGTGTTGTAGCCCAGTGGGATCACCGGGCTGGATTTACCCCCGCGCTTCGAGCCACTCATCACGTAGTAATCCGGGTTCAGGTTGATGACCTTTTCCACCGCGATGGTGCCGCTGGTGCCGGGCAGCAGATCGGAACCGATATTTTTCGCACCGGTAGCTTCTATCAGCGCGCCCCAGCCGTTATGGCCGTGGGTGAAGCAGCATTCACCGCCGCCGCCTATCCCGGCAATCGGCTCAACAAATACGCTCGGTTTAGGTGATACGTTTTTGACTGCGGCCTGAATGGCGTTGAGTTTCTGGGTATAAAAATCGGTATAGGCGCGGGCATTGTCTTCCTTATTCAATACCTTGCCCAGCAGGGTAATGCTGGCCGCGGTATTCTGTACCGGATGCAGCTCATCATCAACAAACAGTACCGGGATATTCAGCGCACTCAGTTGAGTCAGTACCCCGGTCTGCTTGAGCGCCGGTTTGGCGCGCAGCTGGGCAATCATCAGGTCTGGTTTTTTGGCGATCACCGTTTCAAGGTTGACCTCACCCTGGTCAGAAAAGCCCATATCGAGGATTTTTTCCGCGTCCGGCCAGCGTTTTTTTAGCAGGTTCCAGCTACCGGTATCCTGCTTTTTCATCAGGTTGTTCCAGGAGACGACACGCTGGAAAGGGTTGTCACGGTCAAGTAAGGCGAGGCTGAGGATTTCACGTCCGTCCTGGAGGATCACCCGCTGCGGTTCATGGTTGATGACCACTTTTTGCCCGTCCATATCGGTGACGGTCAGCGGGTAAGTGGTGGCGAATGCCAGTGAAGGCAGCGTCGCCAACAGCAGAGCGGGTAAAGTTTTCAGCGTTGTCATGGTACAAATTTCCCGGCCAGTTAATAAACGATAATTGTTATCATTATTATTGGCCGGAGAGTAAACATAAGTTAAACAGAATGTAAACGGCGCACCCGAAAATCGTGACGGGATTTGTCAGGATGGGGTTTTAAAGCGGCGCGGCTTCTCACGACGAAAACCCAGCCCGATGATCCAGCCGAAGACGTAAGGCAGAAAAGGAAAGCGCTTTATGATACGCGGCAGCGGGCTGGATTCGCCCTCTTTGCGTTTTTTTCCGCTCATTTTGATCTGGATAAATTGCGTGGCGCAGGTCGGGAAATGGCGGCGTTTTTGCACTTTTTGCAGCAGGCGCAGGCTGACTTTCCCCTGGCGTAACGCGGGCGTCAAAATGTTGGCGCAGGCAACCGCATCCTGGATCGCGAGGTTGACGCCAACGCCGCCGATAGGCGACATCGCATGGGCGGCATCCCCGATGCACAGTACGCCGGGCTTCATCCACGCATCCAGCCTGTCGATGCGGATATCGAGTAGCCTGACCTGCTGCCAGTCGGTCATCTCTGCCAGCCTGGCGGCCGGAAAGGGCGCCACGGCGGCAACCAGCTGTTTAAACGCCTCGATTCCTGCGGCCTTCATTGGCCCGAACTCACCTTTGGTAATGGAGTAGCCGCACTGCCAGAAACTGCCGCGATCGAGCATGATAAAGTTTTGTTTGGGTCCCTTGTGGCCCATATTCCATTCCGGGTCCTCATCGCGTTTATCCAGCGGGAACCACAGCACATCGCGCGGCGATCCAAACGAGCGCCCGGTCAGCCCGGCCTGCTGCCGGACCTGCGAATGCCGTCCGTCACAGCCGATCACCAGCTGTGCGTGGATGTCGCAGGTGCCGCTGCTGTTGCTGGCGCGCACGCCGCATACGCTGCCATTGTCATACAGTAATTCGCTGAATGCGGTGGACTGGCGCAGGGTAAACGCGGGCAGGGCAGACGCTTTCGCCGCCAGAAAATTGAGGAAGTCCCACTGTGGCATAAACGCAATAAAGCGGCATTTTACCGGCAGGCGGGAAAAATCGGCCAGCGTGACCTCTTCACCCCCTACTTCTGCCTGTAAACGCGGGGCACGCTGATGAGGCAGGCTGAGTAACTCCTCCAGCAGGCCCAGGTGATGCATGATTTGCAGCGTGGAGGGATGAATCGTGTCACCCCGGAAGTCGCGCAAAAAATCGCCGTGTTTTTCGATCACGGTCACCTGCACGCCTGCGCGCGCCAGCAGATAACCCAGCATCAGTCCGGCCGGGCCGCCGCCTACGATACAGCAGTCAGTGGTGATGCGTTCAGGGGACGTTGCGTTCATGTTGGCTCCGGGTAGGTAATCGCTGGTTTATGGTAATGGTTATCATTATCTTTGGCGAGCGGTGATTTGCGCAGACTGGCTGGAACTGGCGACCCGGAACTGAAGGTCCATCATGACAGATTAATGCCTGCGAAGGGTTCGACCTTTTACCGGTCGAACCCTGCTGAGGGTGTGCGTCAGGGGTTTTAGTCGATTAGCGCAATTCAACCGCATACTGCGCAACGGGCGTGATCTTCTTAATCAGCTTATTCTTCAACAAAAACTGCTCATAGGCGTCATAACGCTTCACGTCGAGTGCTGCCGGGTCTTTGGCAAACAGCGGCAGGGTTTTCTGCCATGCCACATGGTTCAGCTCGGTATTCAGCTCCGGGTGCGCTTTGGCTAACACCTGCCAGCTCTCTTCCGGGTGGGCCTGTAAATAGTCGTTGCCTTTCTTCAGCGCCGCGAGGAATTTCTTCACCTTCGGTTCATTGACGCTATCGCGATTCGCCACAATCACCAGCTCGTCATAGGCCGGAACGCCGTAATCCTCAACGTTAAATACCACCGGATCTTTGCCCTGTAGCTTCAGCTCCTGCGCTTCAATATTGCGGTAACCCCCAATCACCGCATCCACCTGCCCGGCCAGCAGGGCGCTGGTCAGCTGGAAGTTAACGTTGACCAGCTTAATCTCCTTCAGGCTGGCGCGCTCCTGCTTCAGCATGGTGGTCAGCGTTGCCTGTTCAATACCGCTCACGGAATAACCCACCGTTTTCCCTTTCAATTTTGCCGGTGAGGTGATGCTTTTATCGAGCGTCATCACCGTGTTCAGCGGGGTATTGATCAGCGTGCCCACGCGCACCAGCGGCAGGCCTTCATCGGCGAAAAAGTGCAGCTGTGGCTGATAAGTAATGGCGAGATCCGCCTGTTTCGCTGCGACCAGGCGCGGCGGCAGGGAGGGATCGGACGGGGGCACAATCTTCACGTCCAGCCCTTCTGCCTTAAAGGCCCCGATCTGATCGGCAACCATAATCGGTGCATGGTCCGGGTTGATATACCAGTCGAGCACCAGCGTCAGTTTCTCGTTGGCCATGACGCCTGTGGAGCAGGCACCGCTTAACAGCAGGGCAGCGCAGGTTTTCATCATCATTCTGTGTTCCTTTCAGATTTAAGGGGAATCAACATTATTCGGGTGCCCAGTTGATCAGGCGATGGAGCAGGGCATCGACCGCCATCCAGAGTAAGACGGTCATCAGCACCAGGATAAACAACGCGGCAAAGCACTGATCGGTTTGCATGCGCGCATTGGCATTCAGCATTACGTAACCCAGCCCTTCGGCCGAACCCACCCATTCGCCGATAATTGCGCCAATCGGTGCCACGGCAGCCGCCATGCGCAGGCCGGAGCCAAAAGCAGGCAGCGCCGCCATCAGCCGGACATGGCGCAGCTGCGCCCAGCGTGAGGCACCCAGGGTGCGGGCAAGGTCCAGATAGTCCTTATTAACCCGCCTCAGCCCGTCAAAGAAAGCAGAGGTCACCGGGAAGAAGATCACCAGCACCGCCATCGCCACTTTGGCGCTGATGCCAAAGCCAAACCACAGCACCAGCAGTGGCGCGAGCGCAAACACCGGAATGGCCTGGCTGGTCAGCACCACGGGCATCAGCCAGCGTTGCAGGCGAGGAGAGAAGATCATGCCGATCGCCAGCAGTGACCCCAGCAGTACGCCCAGCACCAGCCCAATCAGGACTTCTGAGGCCGTTATCAGGCTGTGATACGTGAGGAAAGCGCGGCCATCCCACAGCGCGCGGGCAACAGCGGCGGGCGACGGCAGTAAAAAGGCGGGAATATCGCTCAGCGTGGCCAGCCACCACAGCAGCAGCAGCCCGGTAAAAATCATTATGCCACGTGCGCTGGCGGCCATTTTTCCGCTCATTCTGCGGCCCTCAGCAACTGCTGTAACAGTTCGGCCTGGCTTTTCAGCACGTCAGCGTCATCCGGCGCACGGGGCGGCTGGCCACCAATGGTGTGAGTGTCGTCGATCCCGGCAGGATATCCGGACAACACCAGCAGGTGGTGACTCAGACGGCAGGCTTCCATCGGGTCATGGGTAATCAGCAATACGGTGTGGTCGGCCAGCAGTTCAGCGGCCAGCGTCTGGATTTTGGCACGCGTCAGCGTATCCAGCGCGGAGAACGGCTCATCCATCAGGACAACGGGGCGTCTTTCATACAGCGTGCGGGCAATCGCCGCCCGCTGGCGCATGCCACCGGAAAGCGCCGCAGGAAGATCGTTGCCGTGCCCGTGCAGTCCAACGCGTTCCAGCAGATGGGCAGCCCAGGCGGCATCCACGTTTTCGCCGCGCAGACGTGCACCCAGTGTGATGTTGTCGTTGATCGACAGCCAGGGATAGAGCAGATCTTTCTGTCCCATGTAAGCAATGCGTCCGGACAACGGCAGGCCATCGCTACCGCACACGGTGCCGGAGGTGGGCTTCGCCAGCCCGGCGATGATCTTCAGCAGGCTGGTCTTGCCGCTGCCGCTGGCCCCCAGCAGGGCAACAAACCGCCCTGGCGGGAGGGTAAAACTGAGACGGTCGAAAATCTGACGCGGGCCGAAGCACAGCGTCAGATCGCGCACCTCAATGCCGGGTGGGTTCATGTCCGGTGCACCGCATTCAGTCCCATCTGCCAGAATGCCGACTCGAGGCGCGTGGCGGTGGTGAAAATCTCAGACAGAGCGGCGAAGCGGCTTTCGGCCCCGCGCTGCTCACCGACCGTTTCCAGTAACCCGAGGGCGGCACGAACGCCGTTCAGATAGTCTGCATCACCATAGTTGCGGATCCAGGAGGCATAAGGGCTGCCTTGTAAAACCGTCTCCGGGGCGTTCAGCAGGCGCAGGCCAATCTCGGCGTAGCCCGCCACACAGGGCAGCAGCGCCACCAGCAGATCCAGCGCATCACCCGAGTGACCGATATCCAGTACATAGCGGGTGTAGTTCATGGTTTCCGCCGCTTCCGGTTCGCGCATCATCTGCGCTTCGCTCAGTCCCCAGCTTTCGCAGTAGCCAACGTGCAGCGGCAGCTCTGCGACGATGGCGTTCAGAGAAGCCGTCGCCGCACGCATTTCGGGCAGCGTGCGCAGTTTGCTGACCAGCAGCGCCCAGGCACGGGCAAAGTGAATCAGAAAAAGATAGTCCTGCGTCAGATAACGACGAAAGGCGTTCTCGGGCAGCGTGCCGCGTGAGAGTTGGTGAATAAACGGGTGCGCCACATAGTCCTGCCAGTCGTTACCCGCCTGCTGGCGTAAACGTCCGTACAGACCCTGGCTGAAATCAACAGGCTGAATAGTTTTAGACACTGAATCCCCTCATTTAAGTGGAGATCCGGGCACGCGGAGGTGTGAACAGGGCAGAAGTGACTGCCAACCCGTCCCTTCGCTGGCATGACCCAGATCAGGTTCAAAGGGTTCGGCTTATTACGCCATCTCAGCCCATACAGGACACCCCTCGGAGGGCTCTTTTATACGGGATTTCATTTTTCATTACAATCCTTGCCAGTTCATTAAGTATGAAGAAATTTGGACATTACGTATGATATTATGATAAATATTTTTAATGTTTTTTTATCATGAAATTTATAAAGGAATACGGTCATGGATAAAAGCAAAGAGTTAAGTGAAATCTTTAATTTTAGTATTGATTCATACTTTAATAAAAACCCACCGGGTTATCGCTGCATTGATTTGCATTTTATTCATGACTTTCATTTTCATGATTATTATATTGCTATGCTTAATAAACTCTATTACATAGCATTCAGTGAGAGTCGTGATAGATTGTTTAATAAAGTATTTTTGTACTGTGTTGATGACGACTGCTTTGATTATTTATATCCATACGTTGAAACTGTTAATGAAAAATTGAAGATTCAGGATGTTGCTGATTTTATTGTTTTAGAAAAAGTCGTGGCTGATAGTCATAAACTTATTAATTGCATTAACAATCATCCTGAAAAAACCGCCAGTATTATATTTGAAGCGGAAAAATTATCGGGTTGTGAACCGTATTTTGAAAAAATGTTTAGTGGTGAAGTTTTTTCACAAGAGAAACAGAATAATATCAACTTACTCAATGCAGTTAAGATGATTGATGATGGTCTGACGTCTAATAGTTATGTCGCATGTCATTGCAGAGTCTCACCGGTTGCCGGATTTGAAGCGTTTAACGTCTTTGCTGATGATATTGACCGACTTTCTATCTTTGAATTTTATCGTGGTGGTGAAATCCACCAGAACATTCTTGATACTGTTAATATAGCTAAGAAATATCTAGAAACAAATAATATTAATGATGCAAAAAAAGTAATTGAAAATTGTGAAGAAATTAAAGATTCACACTTTGTTTTCATCCAGATTTTCAATGATTTTAATGATAAGAATAATAAGATGTACTCCTTCCATTTGCATGAAATGCTGAAAGATCTTGATCTCGAAAGTGACTTCTCAGTGCAGTCAGGTCTGAAAATGGTGAAGGTTTGTGTTGGCGCGGAAAGCTATCCTGCAGCCAGTAAAATTCTGAAGAAAGTAGCAGGTGAGCTTTCCACTCAAGATGAGATCGAACAGGGCATTCAGCTGGCTGAGGAATCGGGATGCAGAGAAGTATCCAGTGAGTTGATAGAAAAACTGAAAATGCATTATCCTCAGTCTCTTATTCTAAATTACAGAGAAATAACCTCTGCATTTGACAATGAAGACTATAAGCAAGCTGGAAGGCTCTTTTCTATGCGGGACGATGAGCTCAGCAAGAAAAAATATAAAATTTTATTGCAACTTATTGCCTGGGTTGATAGCGGTTCCGAAGATATCGTAACGTTTCTTAAAACACAAGAAACCTCTGATCCAGAAACTGTTTATTTCCTCAATTATATTGCGTCGAAGTGGGCGATAAAACGGCAGGATTATCTGACGGCTATTGCTGTTTCACTGTTGTATGAAACAGTGCTGAGTGATGACATATTTATTGGCAATGGCGAAAAAATTCTGAATGAGTGGTTTTTTAACAGAAAAAAACCAAAGACTGACGAAGAGAAGGAACGAGTAGATATTCTGGAGAAAACATTAGTTAGTTATGTGATGATCATTTTCCAGAAAATATTCAGAGGTTCTGTTAATCCTTACGTACGGGAAAGATTTATTGATGCGTTAAACTGGGAAAATTCGCACTCTACAGGCCGTTCAATGCTTATTTTGATAACTTACAATCAATTTTGTCTCAGGATGCCGGATCTTAAGTCATCAGAACCTTATAAATTTAAAAGACTCTCTACTGACAGAGTGATGACAAAAATTGAACAGAGCCTAGAATATTTTGAAAAGATTGGCATTGCTGTGGCAGGAATACACCTTGTTCCTGCGGAGATCTTGACAGGGCAACGTGATGAACAATTAGCATTTCTGGATGGATTACATACTATACTCATTAAAATGGCTAGTAGTATGGAAAGTAGCCGCGATATTAATATTATCAATGCTATAATTTCAATTGCTCATAGTGCTGCTTTACTTGCTGAGCCTTGTAGCAAGGATCTTGATATTATTAAGGATGTTGGGGCAGTGCTATCGCGTCAGGGACATGCTCAGGCCGCTCGTGATTTAGCTGAGCAGGCATTACAACTGGCAGGTGATGACAGCCAGCGTCAGCGCCATGCATGGCTGGCCGCAGCAGAGATTTATCAACGGCAGAGTAATAATCATCCAGCAATGGTTTACCTGAACTGTGCCATGTCTGACAACGAGATGACCATCGATGAATTCTTCACGTATTCAAATATCGTTACCAGAATTTTTCGCGATACAAGGCTTCTTCGTTTTGCACATGAATCGGTTGGTTTTTCACGTCACATTTTGAAGGGTTTTAATGAAGAGTTATATGGAAAAAATAAAAAGGTGTATGATTTTTTGGAAGTGACCCTCTATTTTCATATGTTGTGCAATGAAAAGGTTTTTGATGCTGAAATTGCCAGTTATATTTCCAGCCTTGCAAAAGCAATCGCTTTAGAAGAAATTGCTAACCCGGATAATATTGCATCAATACTTACATTGTCATTGCAGATAATTGAAGTTTTTAAAGTTAATAACTATGAAGTGGATTCAGAATTTAACTCTGCAATTGAACAGATGCTAAAGATTAATGAATCGGCAGATGTTCCTGATAAGTTATTAAATGCATTTTCTGTTTTTTATCGTGATAGTAATATAAGTAACCTTTTTTCTCTCTATAACTTGATGTCATCCTCAACACGTTATGCCGAGGACAAGGCTTATGATGACCATTCTCTACACCTTTATGCGGCAGTATTACTGCGCCGCAATCCTGATATGTCGTTACGTGACAAAGCTTTTTCCGCCGAACTGTTAACCGACAGCTCATATTCACTGCACAGCGAGTATCTTTACAGTAATCCTTATCCCCGTTATCAACGTATCGAAGAACCTGCCGAATATGCATCAGCATATGCATTAAATAATAACATCGCGGTATATATGCTGGTTCTCGATGATTACAAGAAAGGAACTTTATTGTGCTGGTTACCCGGGAGTGATGGGGCTGTGATAGACCCTTCACTATGGCATTTTGATTTCGCAAAGTTTCACAAGTGGAAGAAAGAATTTCCTTATGAATATGGTTTTTATGATTCAGGAAAAACGCCTAACCTATTTTTTGATAGCACTGAGTTTATCCGTTTTGATTTTGATTTCCACGAAAAAAGTGTGCTTATCCTGGACGTAATGCTCCAGTCGCTTGTGCCTAATCTGATACAGCTTCAGAACGGGCTGGCAGGAACCCTGGCTGCGATCTCCTGCGCCCCTTCACTGATCTGGCTGGAACAAACCAGCCGTTCGCCGGTAAAAACCAATGGAAAACTAGTCAGTTGGATTTCAACCGCCGGATCTGAGGGGCAGACGTTAAAAGCGATGGCGGATGAATTTTCTCAGGAAGGGGGAGTCTTTGCTAAATGGGAAGTAAAACATAATGGTGATAGTGCTCTGCCAGTTGAATTTGAAAACTCTGAACTGGTGGTTATCGGTGCGCACGGTGGTGTGACAGATTCAGAGCATGTTTTCAGGAGTATCAGTGATGAGGGAACACTCCGGGTAAGTTTCAGTACTTTTTCATCGCGTTTGCGGCAGTGTGGGGTCGTGATTCTGTTTGTGTGCAGCTCTGGGCGTTTTGATAACCATCCTGAAGCCGCAACTACCATTGGCCTCGCTAAAGAGTTGATCGATAATGGCTGTACGGCGGTGGTCTCTTCTCCTTGGCCGCTGGACCCGATGATGACTATGAAATGGCTACCGTTGTTCATGGAATCATGGATGAGCGGGGCGACGGTGAGTGAAGCCGTTTTTGTGGCGAATAAAGAACTGACCAACTACTACAGTTATGATTATTCGAAATGTATCGCACTGAGTGTGTTCGGTGATGGCTCAAGACAATACCAAAAGCCATGATGTGACCAGATTAGTAAACCTGTATTTATATTATTCATTTTCACGTTAGGGGTATAACCCATGAAAAGTATTGGATTTCTGTCGTTCGGCCACTGGACCCCTTCGCCGCAGTCCGGCACCCGCTCGGCGGCCGATGCGCTGTTGCAGTCGATTGATCTCGCGGTCGCCGCTGAAGAACTCGGCGCAGACGGTGCTTATTTCCGCGTGCACCACTTTGCCCGCCAGTTAAGCTCACCGTTCCCGCTGCTGGCCGCCGTCGGCGCGAAAACCCGGCGTATTGAGATCGGTACCGGGGTGATCGATATGCGTTACGAGAACCCGATGTATATGGCGGAAGATGCCGGTTCCGCAGACCTGATCTCTGGGGGGCGTTTGCAGCTGGGCATCAGCCGGGGTTCCCCTGAGCAGGTGATCGACGGTTGGCGCTATTTTGGCTATCAGCCTGCGGAAGGGGAAAACGAGTCGGATATGGCGCGTCATCACACCGAAGTGCTGCTGGATGTGCTGCGCGGCGAAGGCTTTGCCAAACCAAACCCGCAGCCGATGTTCCCGAACCCGCCAGGGATGCTGCGCGTGGAGCCGTTCTCGGAAGGGCTGCGTGACCGTATCTGGTGGGGGGCCGGTTCCAATGCCACCGCCGTCTGGGCGGCGAAACTGGGGATGAACCTGCAAAGCTCAACGCTGAAAGATGATGAAACCGGTGAGCCTTTCCATATCCAGCAGGCGCAACAGATCCGCGCCTACCGTGAAGCGTGGAAAGCCGCCGGACATACGCGCACCCCGCGTGTTTCGGTGAGCCGCAGTATCTTTGCGCTGGTGAATGATATGGACCGTGCGTACTTTGGCAACAGCGGCAAAGAAGGGGACAAAGTGGGCTATCTTGATGAGAAAACCCGCGCCATCTTTGGCCGCAGCTACGCCGCAGAACCGGACCAGTTGATTAAACAACTGGCGCAGGATGAAGCCATCGCCGAAGCCGATACCCTGCTGTTAACCGTGCCGAACCAGTTGGGTGTGGACTACTGCGCGCATACTATCGAAGCGATCCTCAAGCATGTGGCACCGGGCCTCGGCTGGCGGGAATAACCACGGCAGGGAGTGAACACCGCCAGGGCTATCCTGGCGGTCGACATCATTCAGCCATACAGGTTACGGCATTAAAAAATATATTTTGCGCGAACACGGGCTCCGTAACGTGGTTGATGATCACCGTCATCTTCGCTCATCGCATTAAGCCAGGACGCATAGGCACCGAGGTAAATAGCAAAGTTAGGCATATCCATAATGGCAGGCAATTGCCATGAGGTATGCAGCGTATGAATATCATATCTCCCGGACGAGGAAATCGCACAATCGTCGGTACATTCAGTACTGATACCGGAAGAGGAAAACTCCGCAATATTATTGTGTGCATAAATATACCCCACCTCAACACGTTGCCAGAGTGCATTAATACCTGCGCTAAAGTTAGTTTCTGCCTGTGCATCCATGAATGCCGTGCTGACGTTAATGACAGAGCCATCCTGCGGATCGCTCTTTAAAGTATTCCTGCTGAAAGTTAATCCGTAACCGGTGCGACGTGACTGATCGTGCCAGTTACCGCTACCGTCGTTATATCCATAGGCGTTTTTGACGATGTTACTTTCAATGGCAGCAGCAGCAGACCAGGAGCCCTCACTCCAGGCGACCACCGGACGCAGATACACCACATTTTTCTCATTATTCAGATCGCGTCCATGATAGCGTTGGTCCACATACAGAGAGCTGCCATCCTCCACCAGGGTATTCACTTCAAAATACCAGTTATCCCGGTTTTTACTGAACAGCAGGTTACCCCCGCTGTTACTGCGGCCCCGGGCTTCTTTCATCATATAGATATAACCGTAGCCGTCGCTGTACAGGTCATTAGCGGTATTGCCGGAATATTCGATGAAGGTGTCCTGATTCAGGGGGAACATATCCCAGGCTTCAAAGCGTCCTGCTTTTATTTTCCAGTCGTTTTGCTGACCAAAAAAGAAGGCGGCATCGTCGAGATTCATCTTGCCATTGATATTGGCCAGTGGCTGAACGCTGAATCCGGCGTATTTCCCGTTATCCGCGTGCTGTATGCCGTCTACGCCCAGTAAAATACGGCCATTAATATCCCAGCGTTCTTTATTACCGGGAGAGTGGCTTTGACTGGTGCTGGTCTTAACGGATGTCAGGCTTCCCGTGCGGCTGGCGGCGTCGGCATTAAATTCGACGTCACCATAAAATTTTATATCGGCATTACTGTTTACAATAAGTTTTACTGGCGCTGTGGTTTTTTCTTTTTAAGCGAGCGGGGGCGGATTCTTAATTGCGCTATTTTTTAATTTCTTCATTTCTGATTCAGCATAGTCGGCACGTTTTTCTGCATTCTGTAAACGCTGTTCGAGTAAAGCAAATCGCTGGTCAATCGTTAATGAGGCTTGTGCAAACAGTGTGACAGGAAAAATTCCGGCACACAGCGCCAGCCCGACGGATATTTTCATCGACGAGATCCTTACTTATAGTGATGAGGCTCATCCGGGTCAGGATGAGCCTTACTGAGAGGGACTTATGCTAAATCCCAGGCGCCACACTCTGTGATATGCGCGCTACCTGACCAGGCAAAGAGAGACAGCTGACGGTGCTGGGGGAAAATACGGCTCGTCAGGCAGGCTTCACCGTCATTGACAAACACCTCAATAGACGAACGGTCAAAGAAGAGGCGTAGCGACAGAACCGATGCTGCGGGCAAGGGGACGCTGCGCTGGCCGCACAGGCCTGACTGCGGATAATGTCGCTCAAGGACCAGTCGTTGCGACTGGTTGTCGACATACAGACGCAGGCCGTCTGAAAGGGCAATACCGTACTGTTCGGCATCACTTGCCGCCGTGTCCCACTGGAGGAGCACTTCTGTTGCTTCCGCATTTTCCATCACGCACTGCTGCTGATTTTTCAGCGAGGTGACTACCCAGCGCTGCCAGGTCTGGCGTAAATTTTCCACCTCTTTTACCGGCTTCATCTGCAGGCGATGATCTGCCGTCAGGCTGAGTTCCCGGGGCAGGGTAAGCATACCGGCCCAGCCATCCTGCTGCTCAGGCATCACTGATTCCCAGCTGTTCATCCAGGCGAGCAGGATGCGACGACCATCGGGGGCCGTGAACGTTTGTGGCGCATAGAAATCATGGCCATGATCCAGTTCGGCGAAAACGTGCTCCTGAGTAAAGGCTTCACCGGGCTGCCACTGGCCGACAATATAGCCGCTCTGAAACAGATTACGGTTGTCATATCCCCGGGCAGCGATGCCCTGCGGGGAGATGATCAGTACCTGTTTATCCTGCAGCGTGAAAAAATCCGGGCATTCCCACATAAAACCCATCTCTTTGGAGGCTTCTCCCAGCACCCCGGCATCATCCCAGTGGTGCAGATCCGCAGAGCGATACAGTCTCACCTGGCCGGTATCATCTTCGCGTGAGCCAACCACCATGTACCAGCTATCGCCTTCGCGCCAGACTTTGGGGTCGCGGAAATGGTGCATGCCCGGCGGCGTATCCAGTACCTTTCCGTGGCGGGTAAAGTGGATGCCATCCCGGCTGGTGGCCAGACACTGCACCTGATAAAGATTATCGTCATCGGTCGGATCGCCGTGAAATTTATGACCGGTGTAAATCAGCGCCAGTTCATCGCCGTTAACCACCGCTGACCCGGAGAAACAGCCGTCTTTATCCTCTGGCCCTTCCGGCGCCAGCGCAACAGGAAGATGTTCCCAGTGCATCAGATCGCGACTGCGGGCATGGCCCCAGTGCATCGGTCCCCACTGCGTGGAGTAGGGGTGATGCTGGTAAAACGCGTGGTACCAGCCATCAAACCAGACCAGCCCGTTAGGGTCGTTCATCCATCCGGCCTGAGGGGCGAGATGAAAACGCGGATACCAGCGCAGGTTAATGTGGTTGCGTGCAGTGGTCAGCGCCTGTTCAGCATCAGCAAGTTGAAATGTCATCACTATTCACTCTTTAAAATGGAGACGGCAGAAGGGGCAGGAACCACCCTTTCCGATAAAGGTTTGTTGCTGCGTAAAAGGAAAATCGAGATAAAGGTGGTGCAGAACACCATCAGCCCCATGATCAGGTAGGACTGGGCGAAGCCATACTTCTCATAGCTGTAGCCAGCGAGAGGAGAAAGCACCGTGGCAATCACGGAACTGGTGCAGGCAAACCCCACCAGATAAAGCGTTGAAGAGAGGCGTTTATCAAAGTTCAGGCTGTTGTATTTGAAAATAGCCACCAGCAGAACAGGCAGTTCCAGAGCGTGCAGCAATTTGGTAATGGAAATCAACAGCGGCCCTTCAACCCAACCGGACGCGATCATACGCAGTGCCATCACCATTCCGGCAAAGATCAGCCCGTTTTTAGCGCCGATACGGTTCACCAGCCAGGGGGCGCAAAACATGCCTGCGGCTTCCAGGAAAACCTGGAATGAATTGAGGTAGCCAAACATCGCATTGCCTTCACGCAACGTGGCAAACTGCGAAGAAAAATAGACCGGGAATTGCTGGTCGTAGACGCCATAAATACAGGTGCCAATCACAAAAAACACCAGCGCCCAGAAACGCGGTAGCGTCAGTAAACGCAGGGCATCTTCCAGCGTCACTTTGCTGATGCCGGTTTCCAGTTTTTCCAGACTGGCGGGCGTACTGACGTTCAGGCGTGCCAGCAGGCAGAAAAACACCAGACCGGAGCAGGAAGCGACCAGGAAGTTGAGCTTCGGATTGATATTAAACAGCAGCCCGGCGAAAAAAGTGGCCACCGCCCAGCCCAGCGAACCCCACATGCGGGCTTTTCCAAACTCAAACGTGCTCTGCCGGGCAACGCGTTCGGTATAGGACTCCAGCACACCGATGCCGCCGTTAAAGGTCATTCCCACAAACACGCCGCCAAAAATACTGCCCAGCACGATATTGAGCTTTAGCAGGTAACCGAACAGCAGAAACGCCGGTCCGGAGAGGATCAATAATGCGGTCATATACCACAGCAAATTTTTACGCAGTCCGAGCCGGTCCTGAATAAAGCCGTAACACACCTGCGCGCACAGCGCCGAAACGGACAGCACAGAAAAGATGATGCCGGTATCCGAAGGACGCATTCCGACTTCCTGGTGCAGCCAGATGGAAAACAGCGAACTGGAGGATGACCAGCTAACAAAGAAAAAGAACAACAGCGCACTTAACAACGGGTAACTACGGGAATGATGTCTTTTCATCATTGCACTCTCAGTGTGGAAGATGCGGCATGATAACGTTAACATTTTGCTGTGATGAGAAAAGTCATGCTGATTTATGATGTTAATCACAAAGGTTAACGTTAACATTGCGGCATTGAGAGGGCGATCACTTTTTCGGGTAAGGGTGAACATTCATCGCGGCAGGCAGAAATAACGCAGCATCCTTTTTACATCGTAAAAGGAGTTGTATAGCCTTAGCCACGGACAGTCACTCCATGGATTTGCTCAAGCAGGACACAGTGTTATGGCGTCATTAAAAGATGTGGCAAAGCGTGCAGAAGTCTCGTTAATGACCGTCTCCCGGGCATTAAATGCCCCTGAACGGTTAAAGCCTGAGACGTTGACCCGGGTGCAGGCGGCGATCGCTGAACTGAATTATGTACCTGACCTGTCAGCGAAAAAAATACGCGGCGCGCGGGCAACGCCGAAGACCATTGGTGTGCTGGCGCTGGATACCGTTACCACGCCGTTCTCAGTGGAGATCACCTTATCGATTGAAGAGACAGCAAGGGCCCATGGCTGGAACAGCTTCGTGGTGAACATGTTCTCTGATGACAGCCCTGAGAGCATTGTGGATCTGCTGCTTTCGCATCGCCCGGGCGGCATTATCTACACCACCATGGGGCTGCGTCAGGTGCCGGTTCCGCACAAACTCCTGACGCTGCCCTGTGTGCTGGCTAACTGTGAAAGCCTGCATGACAGAGTCGCCAGTTATATCCCTGATGATGAGCAAGGGCAGTATGATGGTGTGAAGGCCCTACTTGAAGCGGGTTATCGCCGTCCACTGTGCCTGCATTTACCCGCGCAGAATATTGCCACACGCCGTCGTCGTCGCGGGCTGGAGCGTGCATGCCGTGAAGCCAGCATCGATCCTGACAACCTGACGCATGTCTATATGGGAAATGGGGATGCTCATTATCACGATATACCGGGCAGCGTGCTGGCGCAGATACACCAGGGTAAGCCCGCGTTTGACTCGGTTATCTGCGGTAACGACAGGATTGCGTTGATGGTGTATCAGACACTCCTGGGGCAGGGGATTCGCATCCCGCAGGATGTGGCGGTAATGGGGTATGACAATATGGTAGGGATTGGCGATCTTTTCTTACCGCCGCTGTCGACGGTACAACTGCCTCATTACGACATTGGCCGCCTGAGCGCCCTGCACATTATCAACGGAGAGACGCATCTGAACACGGTGAGTGTGCACAGCCCGTGGCTGAAACGGGCATCGATGGTACCGAATGACCAATGAAAAACAGGTGCAGGCCCGCCATTGACCTCGACAGATAGCCCGCTGAACGCTCAGCGGGCGAGACGATGCTGGTTAGAAAGAAGTCCACTGTTCGTCAATCGCCTTCGGCGTGTTGACGGGAACAGGGAGGGCGGCTTTATGCGCGGTTTCGCCCACTGACGCCTCCTCATGCTCCGGGTTGACCGCGATCTTAAAGATGGCGACCATCTCAGTGAGTTTCTGCGCCTGTTGTTCCAGTGAAATCGCGGCGGCGGATGATTCCTGAACCAGAGCAGCGTTCTGTTGAGTGGTGGAGTCCATCTCTGTCACGGCAATGCTGATCTGTTCAATGCCCTGACGTTGCTCGTTCGATGCGGTAGAAATTTCGTCGATAATCTGGCTGACCGTCGTGACGGAATTCACGATGTCTGCCATGCTGGCACCCGCTTTACTCACTAAATCAGTCCCCACGCTGATACGCATTACGGACGCGTTGATCAGTGATTCTATCTGTTTTGCGGCATCCGCACTGCGCTGCGCCAGCGTTCGGACTTCGCCGGCCACCACGGCAAAACCGCGCCCTTGCTCACCGGCTCTGGCGGCTTCTACGGCGGCATTCAACGCCAGAATATTCGTCTGAAAAGCAATGCCGTTAATCACACTGATGATTTCAGTAATCTGCTTTGAACTGGCAGCAATATCGCTCATGGTACCGACGACCTCATCGACTATCTGCCCGCCTTTGCGGGCATCATCACTGGCACTGGCGGCAAGTTTACTGGCCTGCAGGGTGTTCTCTGCGTTCAGTTGCACCGTTGAGGTCAGCTCCTCCATGCTGGCTGCGGTTTCCACCACGGCAGCGGACTGTTGCTCTGTTCTGGAGGCTAATTCCGCGTTCCCTGCAGCAATCTGGGTAGATGCACTGGCTAACTGACTAACGCTTCCACGTATGCCTGAGATGATGTCGCATAACTGTGAGTTCATCACCTCCATGGTTTCCGTCAGTTCACCCAGCTCATCTTTCGAGGTGGCGGCGATATGAGCCGTGAGATCACCACTGGAGATACGCTGAGCCAGGGCGAGGTTTTGACTGACAGGGCGTGTGATCTTACGTGTGATCGCCGATGCTGTGACCAGCCCGATGACAACGGCGAGTAATGAAAGCAGGGAAATGACGTTGATCGCATCGGAAATCAGCTGACTGTTATAGCCAACCTGCATATCTATCAGTGTGCTGGTGGTATTTTGCAGTGCATCAGCCGCCTTAGTCATGAGGTCGGTGGAGGATTGTGTTTCCCTGATGGCCAAAAAATACTGTTCTGCCGCACCATTAAACGCCTGATAGCGGTTCCATGCCGGGACTAACACGTTTTTTATCGTCTCCGGGAATTCCGTCAGGCTGTCATTGTAGAGCGACGCCGTGCGACGATGTAATGTCTCAAAATCCGATGCGTTTTGAGGAGTGTACTGTGCAATGAGTATGCTGCCAGCGTGGCTAAGCAGAGAAAGTGAAGAGAGCAGGTCACGCATTCTTTGGCGAGTGTTAGTGTCCACGGGAATATCCTGCAGGTTATTTTGCAGGTTGGTCAGAAAATTCCTGTCATTTTTCTTTTGCAGTTCATTAGCCAATTTTAGGCTGTGACGGTGTTTATTATAATAATCTGTTCGTAGCCTATCGTAGTGTTCAATATCGATGCTGAGCTGTTCAAGCTGCTTCCTGGTATCATCGTGCCAGGTGAACTGACTGGCCTCTTTCACCAGCCTGCGCATTGACTGGATGTCATCACTGTTTTGCTTCATTTTTTGCTCATCACCGGTGTGCATATAAACCAACCGTTTTTGTCTTGCTGCATCCAGTAGATTAACAATATTATTGGTCAGCGATGCCTTTACTGCGTTTTTTTCCAAGGTTTTTAACTCGTAGATACCGAAACCTGATATAGAAATCATGATGATAATTAACAGAGTAAATCCAGAAAAAAGCTTCTTACTGATGGATAAATCATTGAAATTGAAAGTAATCATATTAAGTCCATTTTAAACATAATTATCATGGTGAGGGGCGGGTTTTCTTTTTCGTGGTTAACCGTCTGGCTTCAGGAGATTTATCGGCAGGTAAGGAGATTTCATTAAAATAGATTAAATGGACGGTCAGTGTGTCCAGTATGTTGTTTTAATGAGGGTTTGTAGGGTGAGTATTGGTAATGCTGGCGGAATGAGCGTTACTTCTGAGGAAATAACGCACTTTTTGTTCTTTTCGAATATTGAGGGGCTTTCGTTATTCTTATTGCGCTATTTCATGTTGTTTTACATTTTGTGTCATTTATAGGGTTTATCTGTTTTACTTTCTCAGGACAGGCATTAACGAGCTAGCGTTTCCGTCCATCCGGAATAATCAAATCCCCGCGTAGTACACATGCGCCAAGCATATCGCGGGTTTTCTCCGTCAGCCAGCTGACGATGCGTGCCGCCATCGCATCCATGGAGTATTCAATGGAAGGAATGGACGGAACGCCCGGCAGATCCAGCGAACCGGCGAGGCTGAAGATCATAATGTCACCCGGTACGGATTTATTAAACGCCTGCAGCTGGCTAATCACCCGCTGTGCTTCCTGCTCGTCAGCCACCAGCAGGGCGTTGAAATTAACGGTAGTGGCATTATTCAGCAGCACCTGTACCGCGACGGACGAGGTGGTGGAATCCATAAACACCAGATTGCGGTTAAACGGCAAAAAGTTGTTTTCCAGCGCCAGCTTATAGCCCAGCAGTACCTGATCGGTATGACCGCTGGCATCCGGGTGGATCAGGGCAATCTGACGGCGGCCCTGGCTGATCAGATAATTACAGGCGGTCTCTGCGGCAAATGCATGGTCAAACTGGATGCTGTTTGGCGTGTCGGCAGCGACGCAGTCAATCAGGATCACGTTGTCATCTGTAATATTCAGCGGGAACCGTGCGCCGATAATCAACACATCATCACAGAGACCGCAGGAGAGTTCATCCAGCGCATTCATCACGCCCGTTTTGCTGTTGGCGAAACGCAGCAGCAGATGCTTTTGATGCTGGCTGAGGTGTTTTTCCAGCGCATAGAGATAACCGGTGGTCTGATTAATATTCTCCTGCGCACAGATCACGCCAATGCAGCCCGTCGACTGCGACAGTAATGATTGCGCGATAACATTTGGCCGGTAGCTGAGTTCTTCTGCTGCTTTCAGCACCGCAAGGCGACTGGCTTCTTTCACGCCGCGCGATCCGCTCAACACCCGTGATACTGTGGCTTTAGAGACCCCAGCTAAACGCGATACATCGTTGATTGTTGACATTTTTCTCCCCTGACACCCGGTAACAGCCTGCAAAAAATACCGCAAGAACGGCGCAAAATATCGCCACCGCCAGTATAGCGGCTTTGCATTTTCATGGAAACCGATTTTCCATATCACCTCAAAACTGTCCATATCGACCGCATTTATGTGATGGCAATCCAGGAAAAAACCCTTTAACACCTGCGTTTATGATGAGTATCACATTTTTGTTTTCCTTAAATGGAAAACGGTTTCCGTATGGTGTCCAATCGTTTCCACATTTACGTTCTATTACATTTCGAGGATAACGGATTATGGTCAGGATTATGCTGTGCTGCTCTGCCGGGATGTCCACCAGCATGCTGGTGAGAAAAATGGTCGAGGCCGCCAGGGAAAGAGAGCTGGAGGTGGACATTGAGGCGTATGGCGTCGCAGAGTTCGATACCCAGTTTCCCCGTTATCAGGTGGTGCTGCTGGGGCCACAGGTCAAATATATGCTGAAAACACTGTCAGAAAAGGCTGCCACGCAGGGTATTCCGGTTCAGCCCATCGATCCGATGGACTACGGCATGCAGCGCGGTGACAAGGTGCTGGACTACGCGCTGTCGTTGATTAACGCAGCAAACTAAAGGGTGTTCATATGAGTTCGCTATATCAGTCAATGATTGCCGTTATCGAGCAATCCATCACCCCGCTGGCGGGGCGTCTGGGTCAGCAAAAATACGTTATCGCCATCCGCGATGGCTTTACCGCCGCGCTGCCGTTTATGATCATCGGTTCGTTTATGCTGGTGTTTATCTTCCCGCCGTTCTCAGCGGATACCACTAACAGCTTTGCGCGTGGCTGGCTGGATTTTTCACTGACTTACCGCGAACAGCTGATGCTGCCGTTTAATCTGAGCATGGGGGTGATGACCTTCTTCATCTCTGTCGGAATTGGTGCCAGCCTTGGGCGGCAGTTTAATCTTGACCCGGTGATGTCCGGTCTGCTGGCGTTTATGGCGTTTTTGCTGGTGGCGGCACCGTATGCCGATGGTCATATCTCCACGCAGTATCTCTCCGGGCAGGGCATTTTCACCGCGTTGATCACCGCGATCTACTCGACGCGCGTCTATGCCTGGCTGAAGCAGAACAACATTACCATCCGCCTGCCAAAAGAAGTGCCCACCGGGGTGGCGCGCTCCTTTGAAATCCTGATCCCGGTGGTGGTGGTGATGGGTACGCTGCATCCACTGAATCTGTTTATTGAAGCGCAAACCGGCATGATTATGCCGCAGGCGATTATGCACCTGCTGGAGCCGCTGGTGTCGGCATCGGATTCACTGCCTGCGATCCTGCTGTCGGTGCTGCTGTGCCAGATTTTCTGGTTCGCCGGTATTCACGGTGCCCTGATTGTGACCGGCATTATGAACCCGTTCTGGATGGCGAACCTGTCGGCCAACCAGGCTGCGCTGGCCGCCGGAGCCGCGTTACCGCATATCTATTTACAGGGCTTCTGGGATCACTACCTGCTGATCGGCGGGGTGGGTTCAACACTGCCTCTGGCTTTCCTGCTGTTGCGCAGCCGCGTGACTCATCTGCGTACCATCGGCAAAATGGGCGTGGTGCCCAGCTTCTTCAATATCAATGAACCCATCCTGTTTGGTGCACCGATCATCATGAACCCGATGCTGTTCATCCCGTTTATCTGCGTGCCGATGATCAACGCCTGCCTGGCGTATGGCGCGACCAAACTGGGCTGGCTGGCACAGGTGGTGTCGCTCACCCCCTGGACCACACCCGCGCCGATAGGGGCGTCCTGGGCCGCTAACTGGGCATTCAGTCCGGTAGTCATGTGCCTGATTTGTATGGTGATGTCGGCCCTGATGTACCTGCCATTCCTGCGTGCCTATGAGCGCTCGTTAATGAAAACCGAAGAGCAGAAAGCCCAGGCCAGCGCACCGTTAAGCGGCACCGTCAGCAGCAACTGAACATCATGGAGAACACAACGATGAAATATCAATTTCCCGAAGACTTCTGGTGGGGCAGCGCCAGCTCTGCGCTGCAAACCGAAGGGGAAAGCCAGCCCGCCCGTGGTGAAACCACCTGGGATGCCTGGTACCGCCAACAGCCAACGCGTTTTCACCAGCAGGTGGGGCCGCAGGATACCTCGACCTTTTACCAGCACTGGCGTGAGGATATTGCCCTGCTGAAGCAGCTCAACCACAACAGTTTCCGTACGTCATTAAGCTGGTCCCGCCTGATACCGGACGGCACGGGAGAGGTTAATCCACAAGCGGTGGCGTTCTATAACAACGTGATTGATGAACTGCTGGCGCAGGGGATCCAGCCATTTATCACCCTGTTCCATTTTGATATGCCGATGGCGATGCAGCGGCAGGGCGGCTGGGAAAGCCGTGAAGTGGTGGCGGCTTTCAGTCGCTATGCGAACCTTTGTTTTGAGTTGTTCGGTGATCGCGTGTTGCACTGGTTCACCTTCAACGAGCCGATTGTCCCGGTGGAAGGGGGGTATCTTTACGACTTCCATTACCCGAACGTGGTGGACTTTAAGCGGGCAGCCACCGCTGCATACCACACGGTGCTGGCCCATGCGCAGGCGGTGCGGGCGTTTCGTGCCGGGCACTACCCGGGGGAAATAGGCATTGTGCTGAATCTGACGCCGTCCTATCCACGCTCGCAGAACCCGGCGGATGTGAAAGCGGCCCACCATGCCGACCTGCTGTTTAACCGCAGCTTCCTTGACCCGGTGTTGCGCGGCGAGTATCCGGCCGATCTGATGGTCCTGCTGCAAAGCTACGATCAGCTCCCGGTTTGCCAGCCCGAAGACCGGGCATTGATCGCGGAGGGCAAGATCGACCTGTTGGGGATTAACTATTACCAGCCGCGCCGCGTAAAGTGCCGGGACAGCGCCGTGAATCTGCAATCACCATTTATGCCCGAGTGGTTATTTGATAATTACGAGATGCCCGGTCGTAAAATGAATCCGTATCGCGGTTGGGAAATCTACGAACCGGGTATTTACGATATTCTGACTAATTTACGCGTGAATTATGGTAACCCGCGCTGTTTTATTTCCGAGAACGGTATGGGCGTGGAAAATGAACAACGATTTGTTGATGACGGCCAGATTAATGACGACTACCGCATTGAATTTGTTTCTGAGCATCTGAAGTGGCTGCATAAAGGTATCAGTGAAGGGAGTCATTGCCTCGGTTATCACATGTGGACTTTTATTGATAACTGGTCATGGTGCAACGGCTATAAAAATCGCTATGGCTTCGTACAGCTTGATTTAGCGACGCAGCAGCGCACGGTGAAAAAAAGCGGAGAGTGGTTTGCCCGCACCGCCGCCCGTCATGGATTTAATGAAGAAGGGGATAATGATGATTGATTTAGAAGAGGCGGTGATGGAGATCATCGTCAACGCCGGACAGTCGCGCAGCCTGTGCTTTGAAGCCCTGCATGCCGCACGTGGCGGTGATATTACCCGGGCGAAAGCCCTGTTGCAGGAAGCAGATGGCTTTTCGCGGCAGGCCCATCAGATGCAAACCAAACTGATCGAGCAGGATGCCGGTGAAGCCCGGCAGCCGATGACCTTGATTATGGTGCATGCGCAGGATCATCTGATGACCTCCTTACTGGCCCGTGAATTATCCGAAGAAATTATCCATCTCTATCAACGATAGAAACAAATATTCAGTGAGGAAATTAATTACCAGACTATATTAATCCGTCTTTACCTCTGTGTATTATAAAATAAACTGCTGGTTATGGTAGTGGGGTTGGTATTATTTAAACCATAACAAGACAGTTATTATCCAAAATAACATCGCTCACGCACACGTCTTTGCGCGGCATTGTGACGCGCAAAGACGGCGGCTGGGTAATATTGAGATAATCATGAAAATATTTAAAAAATTGCCCGTGACGCTGGCGGTCATGGCAGCCCTTTGTTCTGGATCCGTCGTTGCACAAGAATTTACACAGGCACAAATTGACGCCATCGTGGCGCGAGCCGTGGATAAAGCGTTAGCCGAACGTCAGGTCAAAATAGACACTGCCGTCGATAAAGCCCTGGCAGAACGTCAGGCCAAAGCCGACAGTGCCATGGCTAAAAAAGCGGATGTGATCACTGAGCCACAAACTACGGCACAGTCGCCTGACAAGGCAATTCCGTTTGGCGTGCAGTTCACGGGCTACGCTCGCTACGGTGCACAGTTCCAGGGGGGGGACCAGAAGTTTGTCGGCGTCGACGGTTCCTATAATGGTTCTTCTGCGATAGGCCGTCTGGGCAATGAAGGCAACGGCGGTGAGTTCCAGCTTTCCAAAGCCTTTAGAGGCGATAACGGCGCGATCTGGGACGTTAACGTGATGATCGATCACTGGGGCGATGAGGTTAACCTCAAAAAAGCCTACGCGGGCGTCACGAATCTGTTTGAGTCGAACCCCAATGCGTATCTGTGGGCCGGACGTGATTTCCACCAGCGTCCACAGCAGGGGATTAACGACTACTTCTGGATGAACCATGATGGGCAGGGTGCGGGGGTGAAAAACTTCGAACTCGGCGGCGTGAAGTTTGATGTGGCGACAGTAGCCGCTGTAGAGTCCTGTAATCCTGAAGTGATGGACGACGGTGGCAACCCGTCACGCATCAGCTGTACCGGCGGTTCGGGCACCGGCGATAAAGGCAACTATGCGGTCACCTCCAAAATCCACGGCATGAAGGTCGGCCCGCTGGATCTGGAGTTGTACGCCAACTACGGCTTTGATTCCAAGGCGGTGGAAAGTGAAGAGCGTCTGAAAGCCTGGCAGGGCGGTGTGGTCCTGAGCCACACGGGCGAAAACGGCGTGAACAAAGTGATCACCCGTTACTCCAACAACGCTGATAACAGCGTGTTTAATAAAACCGACGAGCTGACGGCGATCTATGCCAGCTTTGAGGGGAACTACAAGTTCACGCAGCAGGCGCAGGTGGAGTATCTGCTGGCCTTCCACGACTACGCGAATAAAGCGGATAACACGGATGACCGCCGCAACTACGGGGCAATCGTGCGCCCGATGTACTGGTGGAACGATGTGCACTCCACCTGGCTGGAAGCGGGTTATCAGCGTGTTGATTACGATCAGGGCGGCGATAACCACGGCTGGAAGCTGACGCTGTCGCAGAACGTCTCCATTGATATGGGGCCGGAGTTCCGTCCGATGCTGCGCTTCTACGTCACGGGGGGCGAAGTGGATAACAAGCGTACCGCACGTATCAACGGCAACGATGATAATACGCAGCTCGACTCCTTTAACGTCGGTGCGATGTGGGAAGCCTGGTTCTGATTGTCAGCGGATGAAACGGGAACAGAGGGTCGGCCAGTGACGCGGGTCTGCACGATGGTCCAGGTTCAGGTTCAGGTCCAGGTCAACGTCAAGGGCGTTTCGCTTTCCCGCTGCGCGGGCTGAGCGACCCAGGGCGGCCAGTCGCCGCCGCCCTGGGAACCCGGGCTTTGCGGCAGGCGCGTCGCCCGCTTTCAGCGGGTGCCATCGCAAGCGTCGTTCACCGACGGAGCGGTCGTGACGGCACATCCCTGTGCCGGCTCTCCCTCTCACCGCCGTCCTGGCGGTTCATCCTGGTTCACTGTGCTTCCTCAGCGCTGCTGAATGCCGCCTCAACGTCAAAAGCCAGGTCAAAACTCACACCCAAACCCGCCAAAAACCCAAAATCCTGATTCAAATAAACCGCAGAGATCGTCAAGTGGTGGGGTTTTTAAAACCGACAGCAAGCACAGTTTTTGCGGGGATGGGGCCAGTTTGAGGTAAGCCGGACGTCACGCGACAGGACGTCGCGTGCCGAGGCCCGCAGGGATGCGGTCGTTGCCGTTCCGGCGTGCTCAGACTGGCCCCGGACCTGAAGCCAGACTGCCAGCAACAAAAAAAGGAGTGGGGATCCCTCAGGGGGCAGACCCTTTTTTCCGGTCATCCCGTCATGGCCGTCGGGTCCTGCGGTAAGGGGATATCGGCGCTGATGCGCAGCCCGTCGCCATCAAACACCATGCACTGGTGCGGATAGAACGCGGGGCGCAGCATCTGATAAGGGCGGAAATGCACATCACCCGGCAGCAGCATCTTAAAGCCGTCGTAGCCGTAAATCTGCCCGAACAGATAGGTATTGTTACCCAGCCGCTCGACCACCTCACAGTGAAAATCCAGCTGTAATGGCGCATCGCTGTTGATGCGCAGATGCTCCGGACGGATACCCAGCGTCAGTTCCTCACCCGGCTGCAACGGGCGGCCAGGTGCAGGCAACGTCAGCGTGTTCGCCCCCTCATTCACAGTAACGATCAGCCCCTGATCGCTGCAGTGCTGCACGCGTGCAGGCAGGAAATTCATCTTGGGTGAACCAATAAAACCGGCGACAAAGCGGTTCACCGGGTTGTAATACAGCTCCATGGGGGACCCCACCTGCTCCAGCTTGCCGTAGTTCATCACCACGATTTTATCCGCCAGCGTCATCGCCTCAATCTGGTCGTGGGTCACATACACCATGGTGGTTTTCAGCTCCTGGTGCAGTTTGGCGATATGCAGACGCATATCGACGCGCAGCTCGGCGTCCAGGTTTGACAGCGGCTCATCAAACATAAAGACCTGCGGATTACGCACGATGGCCCGTCCAATCGCCACGCGCTGACGCTGGCCGCCGGAAAGCTCTTTTGGTTTGCGTTCAAGCAGATGGGAAAGTTGCAGAGTTTTCGACACCATCTCTACCTGATGGCGGATCTTCTCTTTCGCCACCCCGTTCACTTTCAGTCCGTAACCCATATTTTCAGCCACCGTCATATGCGGATAAAGCGCATAGGACTGAAACACCATTGCCACGCCGCGATGGGCAGGCGCCACATCGTTCATCAGCGCATCACCAATCAGGATCTCGCCGTCGCTGACTTCTTCCAGCCCGGCAATCAACCGCAGAAGGGTGGACTTACCACAGCCAGAGGGACCGACGAAGACGGTGAACTCACCGTCTTCAATATCCAGATGAATATTATTGAGCGTTTCTGTTTTACCAAAACGCTTGGACACGTTTCTCAGTCTGATGCTGGACATGCGGAACCTCATCGAAAGGGGGATTTAAATAATAAATGTATTACGTATTACAATTTATCTTGTGGCACGCTAACCCTTGTGGCGTCTGGCGTGACTATAAACCCCTGATGCAGAGCACCCTAGAGTCGATTTTGATTTCTGTAATATCGATCACATATTAGCGAGAACAGGGTGGAGGAGTGACGCTGTTCCGCGTAGCGTATGACATCGACGCGCTGTGATACTTTCTCTTCTGCAAGTTACGTTATATGGGGCTTGCGATGTGTAGGTCAGAAATTCAGCGGATTGAAAAACAGTTAAATGTTATACCTTCACATGAGGTCAGCAATGAAAGTCAAAACCGGCATCACTCTGCTTCTGTCTGCTCTGGCTCTGGGGCAGGCTGCACACGCAGCGCAGCAACTTACCGTCTGGGAAGATATTAAAAAATCCGAAGGTATCAAAACGGCGATTGCTGATTTCCAGAAGCAATACAATGTTGAAGTCAAAGTGCAGGAAATGCCGTTTGCCCAGCAGATAGAGAAGCTGCGTCTTGATGGCCCGGCGGGAATTGGCCCGGACGTGCTGGTGATCCCTAATGACCAGTTGGGCAGCGCAGTGGTGCAGGGACTGCTGTCACCGCTGGCCCTCGATGCAACACAGCAGGCGGCCTATACCCCATCAGCGATGGCCGCGTTTATTCAGAATAAAGTGGTGTATGGCGTGCCAAAAGCCGTTGAAACCCTGGTGCTGATTTATAACAAAGACCTGCTGCCGCAGCCGTTGAAAACGCTGGATGAGTACCGCGCCTTCTCGCAGAAGCAGCGCGCAGTGAAGCAGTATGGCCTGCTGGCAAAATTTGACCAGATTTATTACAGCTGGGGGGCTATCGCCCCGATGGGCGGTTATATCTTTGGCCAGGACGGCAAGGGCGGGCTCAACACCCTGGACATCGGGCTGAACACACCGGGCAGCGTAGACGCGGTCAGCTATCTCAAGAGTTTCTTCACCCAGGGGCTGCTGCCCAGCGGCATCCTCGGTGACAACGGTCTGAACGCCATCGACTCTCTGTTTACTGAGAAAAAAGCGGCAGCGGTGATCAACGGTCCCTGGGCATTCCAGCCTTACCAGGCGGCAGGCATCAACTATGGCGTGGCGCCGTTGCCTGAGCTGCCTAACGGCAAACCCATGAGCTCATTCCTCGGCGTAAAAGGCTATGTGGTGTCCACCTGGAGCAAAGATAAAACGCTGGCGCAGCAGTTTATCCAGTTTATTAACCAGCCGCAGTATGTGAAAGAGCGCTTCCAGAAAACGCAGGAAATTCCGCCAGTCGTCGCCCTGATGAACGATCCGCTGATTAAAAACGATGAGAAGGCCAATGCGGTGGCAGTGCAGGCGGCACGGGCCGTAGCGATGCCGGGCGTACCCGAGATGCAGGAAGTGTGGGGCCCGGCCAATGCGGCACTGGAACTGAGCGTGACGGGCAAGCAGGAGCCTAAGGTCGCACTGGATAATGCGGTGAAGCAGATTGTCATGCAGATTGAAGCGATGCAGGCCAGCAACCAGTAAGCCCCTGCCGCCGGCGGTTTGAATAAATAAGGAAAAGGCTGTGATGATTTCCCCCAGTGAAAAACTGACGCTGCACAAGCGCCCACGCCAGCATGCTCTGGCAGGCGTGCTGCTGGCGCTGTTACCCGGTTTTGGCCAGTTTTACCACCGCCAGTGGGCAAAAGGGCTCTGCTATCTGATCCTGTTGACCAGCTTTTACGGTGTGTTTCATAACTTCCTCCAGCACGGGCTGTGGGGACTGGCAACGCTGGGGGAAGAAGTCCCCCGCGATAACTCCATCTTTTTGCTGGCAGAGGGCATTATCAGCGTCCTGATTATCGCCTTTGGCCTGACGATATGGGGACTGTCGCTGCGCGATGCCTGGCTGAACGGCTGCCGTCGTGACGAAGGCAAACCGCTGCACGGGGTGCGTAAGCAGTACCAGCTGCTGCTGCGGGAGGGCTTCCCGTACCTGATGATCACGCCGGGGTTTTTCCTGCTGGTGTTTGTGGTGGTGTTCCCGATCCTGTTTGGGTTCGCCATCGCCTTTACCAACTATAACCTCTACCACACGCCGCCCGCGAAGCTGGTGGATTGGGTGGGGCTGAAAAACTTCGTCAATATCTTCACCCTGTCGATCTGGCGCTCGACCTTTTTCGACGTGCTGCAATGGACCGTGGTCTGGACTCTGCTGGCCACCACGCTGCAATGTTCGGTGGGGGTGATGCTGGCGATTCTGGTGAATCAGAAAGACCTGCGTTTTAAACCGCTGATCCGCACTATTTTTATCCTGCCGTGGGCGGTGCCAGGCTTCGTCACTATCCTGGTGTTTGCTGGCATGTTTAACGACAGTTTTGGCGTGATTAACAATGCGATCCTCGACTTCTTCGGCATTGCGCCGAAAGCATGGATGACCGATCCGTTCTGGACCAAAACCGCGCTGATTATGATGCAGACCTGGCTGGGCTTCCCGTTTGTGTTCGCCATGACCACCGGCGTATTGCAGGCGATCCCTGACGATCTGTATGAAGCCGCGATGATGGACGGTGCCGGACCCTGGACGCGTCTGAAAACCATCACTCTGCCGCTGGTGATGTACGCCATTGCGCCCATCATCATCACGCAGTACACCTTCAACTTTAACAACTTCAACATTATCTACCTGTTTAACAACGGTGGTCCGGCGGTGGCGGGGTCAAACGCAGGCGGCACCGACATTCTGGTGTCGTGGATCTACAAGCTGACCATGTCGTCATCGCAGTATGCGATTGCCGCAACCATTACGATTTTGCTGTCGATCTTTGTGGTCGGTCTGGCGCTGTGGCAGTTCCGCGCCACCAAATCGTTTAAACAAGATGAGATGGCGTAAGGGAACCGTTATGGCGAAGTCAGTCAGTATTAAACGTGAAAAATGGCTGCGCCTGTCGCTCACCTGGCTGGTGGTTCTGGTGGTCTCGACCATCATTATCTACCCGCTGGTGTGGACGGTCGGGGCGTCGCTGAACGCGGGCAACAGCCTGCTGAGTAGTTCGATTATTCCGGAGAACGCATCGTTACAGCACTACCGCGACCTGTTTAACGGCACGGTGCCGTACCTGACGTGGTACTGGAACTCGATGAAAATCAGTTTCTTTACCATGGTGCTGACCTTAATCAGCGTGAGCTGCACCGCGTATGCGTTCTCGCGCTTTCGCTTTAAGGGGCGGCAGAACGGTCTGATGCTGTTTCTGCTGTTGCAGATGATCCCGCAGTTCTCGGCACTGATTGCCATCTTTGTGCTGTCGCAGTTGCTGGGCTTAATCAACAGCCACCTGGCGCTGGTGCTGATCTACGTCGGCGGCATGATCCCGATGAACACCTACCTGATGAAGGGATATCTGGACGCCATTCCAAAGGACCTGGATGAATCGGCGCGCATGGACGGGGCAGGGAATTTCCGCGTCTTTATTGAGATCATCATGCCACTTTCGAAGCCCATTCTGGCGGTGGTGGCGCTGTTCTCCTTCACCGGCCCGCTGGGGGACTTCATTCTTTCCAGCACCATTCTGCGCAGCCCGGATCAGTTCACACTGCCGATCGGGTTGTACAACCTGGTCTCGCAGAAAATGGGGGCCAGCTATACCACTTACGCCGCCGGGGCGGTGCTGATTGCCGTACCGGTCGCCGTGCTCTATCTGGCGCTGCAAAAATACTTCGTTTCCGGCCTGACCTCAGGAAGTACAAAGGGATAAACCATGACACCTAAAACGCTGTTACTCGCCCTGGCAATGGCCTGGGCGACGCCTCTCTTCGCCGCAAATCCGGACGTTATTCGTCCCATCGGCCCGGTGCCGGCCGATTTTGTCAAAGGGGCTGATATCTCCACGCTGCCGGAACTGGAAAAGCAGGGGGTGAAATTTTACAACGCCCATCACCAGCTACAGGACCCGATTGCCATCCTGAAAGCCAACGGCATCAATACTATTCGCCTGCGCCTGTGGGTGGACCCCTATGACAGCAACGGCAAAGCCTACGGCGGTGGCACCAACGACCTGCCCACTACCCTGGCGCTGGCGAAACGTGCCAAAGCCGCCGGGATGCAGATCCTGCTGGACCTCCACTACAGTGATTTCTGGACCGACCCGGGTAAGCAGTTCAAGCCGAAAGCCTGGGAAAAACTGACTTTCCCGCAGCTGGAAACGCGCGTGCATGACTACACCCGCGACACCCTTGCCCGCTTCAAAGCCGAGGGCGTGCTGCCGGATATCGTCCAGATTGGCAACGAGCTGAACGGCGGCATGCTGTGGCCGGAAGGGAAAAGCTGGGGGCAGAACGGTGGGGAGTTTGACCGTCTGGCGGGCCTGCTGAAAGCGGGCATCTCGGGCGTGCGGGAAAACCTCAGCGATCCGGGCCAGGTCAAAATCATGCTGCACCTGGCTGAAGGCACCAAAAATGACATGTTCCGCTGGTGGTTCGATGAGATTACCCGCCGTCAGGTGCCGTTCGATGTGATTGGTCTGTCGATGTACACCTACTGGAACGGCCCGATAAGCGCCCTGAAAGCCAATATGGACGATATCAGCCAGCGCTATCAGAAAGACGTGATGGTGGTGGAAGCGGCCTATGCATACACGCTGAAAAACTGCGACAGCGCCGAAAACAGTTTCCAGGCGAAGGAAGACAACGACGGCGGCTACCCGGCCACCGTTGAGGGGCAGGCGGCCTATCTGCACGACCTGATGCAGGCGGTGCTGGCGGTGCCGAATCACCGCGGTAAGGGCGTGGTCTACTGGGAACCGACGTGGATTGCCGTGCCGGGTAACACCTGGGCGACGCCGGAAGGCATGAAGTATATCCACGACGAGTGGAAGCAGGGCAACGCCCGTGAAAACCAGGCGCTGTTTGACTGCCAGGGAAAAGTGCTGCCGTCAATTCAGGTATTTCATTAATTTACAGGCCTGAGGGCCGGTGTCACTGACACCTCAGAGGAACCGCAATGACTAGATTTCCACCGCTCTTTGCCGGGGTCAACACGCTGCTGCACGGCGCGGATTACAACCCGGAACAGTGGCAACATACCCCGGGCATCATTGATGATGACGTTGCGATGATGCAGCAGGCGAACTGCAATGTGATGTCGGTTGGCATCTTCAGCTGGGCGAAACTGGAGCCGGAAGAGGGGTGCTATGACTTCGGCTGGCTGGATGACGTGATTGAAAAACTGCATCAGCGGTCGATTCGGGTGTTTCTGGCCACGCCCAGCGGCGCGCGCCCGGCGTGGATGTCGCAAAAGTATCCGGAAGTGTTGCGCACCGGGCGCGATCGCGTGCCTGCGCTGCACGGCGGGCGGCATAATCACTGCATGACCTCGCCGCTGTACCGGCAAAAAGTTCGGGCGATCAACAGCCAGCTGGCGGCGCGCTATGCGCACCATCCGGCGGTGATCGGCTGGCATATTTCCAACGAATACGGCGGCGAGTGCCACTGCGGGCAGTGCCAGCAGGCCTTTCGTGGCTGGTTGCAGCGCCGCTACGGCACCCTGGAGCAGCTTAACCACGCCTGGTGGAGTGATTTCTGGAGCCATACCTACAGCGACTGGTCGCAGGTGGTTTCCCCTGCACCGCAGGGTGAAATGTCGATTCACGGGCTGAATCTCGACTGGCGGCGCTTTATGACCGATCAGGTCACCGACTTCTGTACCGAAGAGATCAAACCGCTGAAAGCGGCCAACCCGGACCTGCCTGCCACCACCAACTTTATGGAGTATTTCTACGACTACGATTACTGGAAGCTGTCGCAGCCGCTCGATTTTATCTCCTGGGACAGCTACCCCACCTGGCATAACGAGCAGGATGAAACCACGCTGGCCTGTTATACCGCCATGTATCACGACCTGATGCGCACCCTGAAACAGGGGCAACCGTTTGTGCTGATGGAGTCGACGCCGGGGGCGACCAACTGGCAGCCCACCAGCAAGCTGAAAAAACCGGGGATGCACATTCTCTCCTCATTGCAGGCCGTGGCCCATGGGGCGGATGCGGTGCAGTATTTCCAGTGGCGAAAAAGCCGCGGCTCGGTGGAGAAATTCCACGGCGCGGTGATTGACCACGTCGGGCATCTGGATACCCGTATTGGCCGCGAGGTCAGCGAACTGGGGCGGATGCTGGCAGCCATGACCCCGGTGCAGGGGAGCCGCGTTGACGCGAAAGTGGCGATTGTTTTCGACTGGGAAAGCCGCTGGGCGATGGACAATGCCCAGGGGCCGCGCAATACCGGCCTGCACTATGAGCGCACGGTGGCCGAACACTACCGCACGTTCTGGGAGCAGGGCGTGGCGGTAGACGTGATCAATGCCGATGTTGACCTCAGCGGGTATGCGCTGGTGATCGCCCCGATGCTGTATATGGTGCGCGACGGCTTTGCCGCCCGCGTGGAGCAACATCTGCGCCAGGGCGGGCAGTTTGTCGCCAGCTACTGGACGGGCGTGGTCAATGAAAGCGACCTCTGCCATCTGGGCGGTTTCCCGGGGCCGCTGCGGCCGCTGCTGGGGATCTGGGCGGAAGAGATCGACAGCCTGACGGACGACGAAACCAACGGCGTATGTGCTGTCGAAGGCAACATGCTGGGCCTGCGCGGCAGCTATCAGGCCCGTGAGCTGTGCGAACATATTCATCTGGAAGGGGCAACCGCGCTGGCCGTTTACCAAAGCGATTTTTATGCCGGCCAACCCGCGGTCACCGTTAACGCCGTGGGCGCCGGGCAGGCCTGGTATATCGCCTCACGTAATGACCAGGCTTTCCATCGGGATTTCTACGGTGCACTGATTGCCAGGCTGGCGCTGCCACGTGCGCTGGCGGTAGACCTGCCCCCGGGGGTGACCGCGCATCGCCGCACCGACGGCGAGTCCAGCTTTATCTTCCTGCAAAACTTCACGGCGCAGACGCAGACGGTCACGCTGCCTGCGGGGATCAGCGATCTGATTGACGGTGTGCCGCTCTCCGGCGAGCAGACCGTGCCGCCGTGGGGCTGCCGCGTGCTGCGCGCGCCGCTGTAAACAGCTGTTCACCAGCGGGCGCAAGCCCGCTTTTTTTATGTCTGAAAGGAGAGGTATATGGTCAGTCTGAAATCGTTTAAGCATTACTTCAGCCGGCAGGAAACCCCGGAGGAAGCCGACGCGGCGGAGTGTGCGCTGCTGGATCAGTTAATGGGCTGCTTTGGCGGGCGCGAGAATATCGTGCAGGTGGATGCCTGCCTCACGCGGTTACGCGTCACGGTGAAATCGGTGGCGGCGGTGAATGCCAGTGGGTTACAGCAGGCAGGGGCAACGGGAGTGGTGATTCTGGGCCATGAAGTGCATGCTATTTTTGGCACGCGCTCTGACCGTCTGCGTCAGCTGATGGAAGCACACTATTTCCGTCAGCCATAAAAAAATGGATAACCGGTGACGGTTATCCAAATTAACGATCCAGTGCTTATCCAATGATGATGAAGGCGTTGATCAGGGCATTACCACCAGGCTTCAACCTGCACACCAAAGTTCCAGGTGTTGCTGGCCGTGCCGTCCTGGAAGCTGTTCCCCTGCTCGGAATCATTCAGGTAAGAGGTGAAGATACGCAGTTCCGGGCGTGACATAAATTCGGGACCCGCGGCCAGGCCCAGCGCGAGGGTATATTTCTGCCCGGCCTGTTTGTAGTCGCTGCCGTCTTTATTATGGTCTTTCTGCATAAACGTCCCGGCTTCACCGATACCGCGCACATAGTCGGTAAACTGGTACTGGGCGCGCCCGACCAGGGAGAGCAGGGTACTTTTATCGGTGAACGCGGTGACGTTATCGGCGGAACCCCAGGTCACGACCTGATTCAGCGACAGGCGGTCAGTGATCGGCAGCAGGCCGGTGTTGATCACGCGATAGCCTTTGGCATCACGGGTATCGTTCCACATGTCATACCAGCCGCCGCCCTGCGAGATCATATTCTGCGCCAGCCCTTTGTTGGCGTATTGCAGCACCAGTTTCTGATAGCCGCCCCACATATCCTGGCTGATTTCCCCGGTGACCATCACGCCGTTATCTGCGTCATACAGTTCGCCGTACTCTTTCTGTTTGTTGGTCGGGTTCGGCATGGCGTAGTCCACACCGAACTCTGTCCATGCGCCATTCCACGGCTTCCAGCCAGCGTAACGGACATCGAGGTAGTTGATATTCACGTCGTTATCGCCGTCGGCACGGTAGTCAACATCGTTGGCATCACCGCGTATCCAGGCGACGGAGACGGCGCCAGGGCCAAAGGTGTAGTTTTCAATACCGGCACCGGAGCCGGAGATATTCCAGTATTTAGTATCAATGATATGCAGGTCATGGCGCTGGTAGTAACGTTTACCGCCCCAGATGACGGCGTTTTTATCCCCGGGGATCAGGCCTTTGATTTGCAGGTTGAGCTGACGCAGCCCGAACTGGGCGTCGTCGCCGAAGGTGGTTTCATTATCGTTGGAGCCGTCGGAAAACATGCTGACCATTGAGTCGACATAGAAACTGACGTCATCCTTTTTGTACACTTCGCTGCCCAGTTCGATTTCACCGTAGGTATCGGCTTCGTTACCCAGACGACCAATCTTATTTTTCTGCCACTCTTCCATGCCTCCGTCACGCGAAACGCCCACACCGCCGCGCAGATAGCCGTGGAAATCAATGTTGTCGATGGCTGCGAATGCAGGAGAAGTCAGTGCTGCGGCAAGTGCCACAGCGGTCGCTGTCAGTCTTGTGTTCATGTCACCCTCTGTTTATATTTGTCATACGTTCACACGATGGCGACAGTAAACGCCTCACGATGAACGTGAAGCAATTGGAGTAACGAAATTGTGTGATTTAGTGCAAGTATTTGCCCGTTATTTGTAACGATTGGTGAAGTTGATCACCGAATTATGTATGTGAACGTCTGACTTTACTGTGGGTTTTTGACAGTGTGACCGACTTAACCTGAACGTCATTTGCACTGTGATACAATCCGGCCATCTGTAAACAGGGAAGCGAACCATGAAATCAAAGAGTGCCACCTTGGAAGATGTCGCCCGTCGCGCTGGGGTGTCTTATCAAACGGTTTCCCGGGTGCTGAATAAGTCTGCGAACGTTTCGGAAGGTACGCGCAGCAAGGTGACAAAGGCGATAGAGGAACTGCGCTATGTGCCTAACCGGCTGGCGCAACAGCTGGTGGGAAAACAGAGCACCACGCTGGGTCTGGTGACCACGTCTCTGGCCCTCCATGCCCCTTCTCAGGTGGCGGCGGCGATTAAGCGCTACGCCAACGCGGCGGAGTATCAGGTGCTGATCGCCATGATCGATGAGAACGTCAATCAAAGTTTGCAGGAGTCGATCAACGAGCTGAAATCGCAGCTGGTCGACAAAGTGATTATTAACGTCCCGCTGGATACCGCCTGTGCCGAGCGAATCGTCGAAGAGAACCAGGACATTATTTGCCTGTTCCTGGACGTCGACCCTTATTGTTCGGTGTTTAACGTTTCGTTTAACCCGGCGGATGGCACCCGGGCCAGCGTCAAATACCTCTATGAGCAGGGGCACCGTGAGTTTGCGCTGCTGGCGGGGCCAGCGCACTCCGTTTCGGCGCGGCTGCGGCTCAGGAGCTGGCTGGAGACACTGGAGAGCTA
Source organism: Erwinia sp. MYb375 (assembly GCF_037479175.1). Lineage (NCBI taxonomy): Bacteria > Pseudomonadati > Pseudomonadota > Gammaproteobacteria > Enterobacterales > Erwiniaceae > Erwinia > Erwinia sp. MYb375. The sequence goes on from NZ_JBBGZS010000023.1 coordinate 82,026, forward strand.
CCGGCTGGCCCCGGTGAGCGTCATTCACGGCAACTGGGATGCGCAGAGCGGCTACAGCGGCATCTTACAGCTGCTGCGTGAAAATCCGCACTTCAGTGCGCTGCTGGTGGGGAACGATCAGATGGCTTTGGGCGTGCTGAGTGCCTTGCATCAGCAGGGCGTAACCGTGCCGGGGCAGGTGTCCGTAGTGGGGTATGATGACACGTATGAGAGCGCGTTTTTCCATCCGTCGCTGACCACGGTGTCGCTGGACCTGGACTTACAGGGAAAAGAGGCGGTGCAGCGTATTTTGCAGGCCAGCGATGATGACCACAGCCGCTCATCCTCCATTCTGCCCGCACGTCTGGTGGTGCGCAGCTCAACGTCAGCGGCCGGTCAGCAGCAGCAGGATTTAAAACAGATTGCCGAACAGCTGCGCCTGATTGCCAGCCGTCTGGGATGACGGCTGAACGGTGATAGCTTCCGGTTGACCGACGTCCGCCGGAAGCTGTCGCCTTATTTCGCCCCAAAGCAGGCGTTCAGCCCGGCCTGGGTATCCTTGCTTGCCAGGCCGGGCATCGGTTTGTCCGCGATAAGTGTGACGCCGGTATCCACATACCCGGACACTTTTTTACCGTGCCGGGCGTAAGCCACCGCCGCATCAACGCCCATCGCTGCCATGGTTAAGGGATATTGCTGCGCTGTGGCAGCAATCTTACCTGAACGCACGTTGTTCACTCCGGCACAGCCCCCATCGACCGAGACGATCATCGCCTGTTTACCGGCTTCCTGTAATGCCTTGTACGCGCCGGCAGCGGCCGGTTCGTTGATGGTATACACCAGGTTGATATCAGGATGGCTTTTCAGGCAGCTGGCCATCACCTCATAGCCTTCCTTCTCGGCGCCTTGAGAAAAACCGGCACAGACGGTTTCAGCGGTGACCGACAGCTCACTGGAGTCGGCACCTGCTGCCGCTAATCCCAGCCCACTCATAAAACCATTATGACGTCTTGCCCCGACCAAATGTCCGGGCGATAAATCCAGCATGGCAATCTTCAGTGGCTGTCCGGCAAATTTTAACGGCATGGCGGCTTTGGCATATTCGCCAATCAGCTGCCCGGCTTTATAGTTGTCAGTACCAAACAGCGCATCCACCGCCGTCATCGGATCGGTCGGGGAGTCCAGTGCGATGACCTGTACCCCTTTGGCACGCACTTCATCCAGTGCGGGCACAATGGCTTTGGCATCGCTCGGGGTGATCAGCAGAGTGGTTGCTCCTGCCGCCACCATCTCCTGGATGGCCTGAATTTGCGCCGGATAATCGCCATCTTCTTTGCCTGCCGCCGTCAGGAGTTTTACCCCATGGACGGTGGCGCCCAGCATGGCACCTTCTTTCATTTTCAGGAAAAAGGGGTTGGTATCTGTTTTGGTAATCAGGCCAATCGTGATGCTGTCGTTGCTGGCATACGCCGCTGAACTGACCATCACGGCGAGAGCAAAAGCACAGGTTATTTTCATCTCAGACCCTTAGCGCATCGCTGCTGTTGTATCGTTGAGACGACCGGCACGTGAAATATCAAACGCAGAGATCCCTTCCAGCAATAAATAAGCCTGCTGCTTAAGGCTGGCGGCAGCGGCGGCACTCTCTTCCACCAGGGCGGCATTTTGCTGCGTGGCTTCGTCCATATGGACCACGGCTTTATTCACCTGATCGATACCCGTGTGCTGTTCGCTGGAGGCGAGGGTGATTTCGGCCATCAGGCTGTTAACCCCCTTAACCGCATTGACCACTTCCTGCATGGTACTGCCCGCCTCATCGACAAGCTTAGAACCGGTATTGATCCGCTCGACAGACTCATCGATCAGGTTTTTGATTTCCCTCGCGGCGGTGGCACTGCGCTGGGCGAGGATGCGTACCTCACCGGCCACAACGGCAAATCCACGGCCCTGCTCACCGGCGCGGGCGGCTTCCACGGCCGCGTTAAGCGCCAGGATGTTGGTCTGGAAAGCAATCCCTTCAATGACGGTAATAATCTGGGTGACCTTGCCGGAACTGCTGGCAATGTCGTGCATGGTGCTGACCACGCGTTCGACCACATTGCCGCCACGCTGTGCCACCTGAGAGGCACTGGTCGCCATCAGATTTCCCTGGTGGGCATTGTCGGCGTTGTGCTTCACAGTGGCGGTTAACTGCTCCATGCTGGCAGAGGTCTGCTCCAGTGAAGAGGCCTGCGCTTCGGTGCGGCGGCTTAAGTCTTCGTTGCCCAGGCTAATTTCACCTGATGCGGAAACAATGCTCTCCGCTGAGTTCGCCACCTGGCTGATCAAGTTATGCAATTTCTCCTGCATCTCACCCAGGGCAGCCAGCACGCTACCGGCCGGGGCCGTGACAGCGCCGTTAACCTGGCTCAGGTCGCCCTGTGCAATGCGCTGAACAACCTGACCTAAAATGGCCGGTTCTTCGCCTAAGGCACGGAACAGGGAGCGGATGATCATGGCACCGAGAATCACTGCCAGACTCAGCGCCAGCAGGCTGATCGCGATGAAAATAATCCGCGTTTGCTGATAGGCGCTCTCTGCGGTACTCAGACTCTCCGCCGCGCGCTCGGTGCTGTATTTAAGGTACTGATTCGCCGTGGTCAATAAGGTGGTCAGCTGAGGACGTAATTCACGGTTCATACGGTCAATGGCTTCCGCCTTTTTCTCCGCCAGGGCTAACTCAACAATGTGGTGAGCAACGGGGCGATACCCCTCTTCCGCCTGTGCGATGGCCGAAACAAACTGTCGATCCTGGTCGGTTACGTCAGTGTGCTGTTTGATGGCCGCCTGAAGCTGAGTCAGCGCTGCGGCGGTTTTCTCTTCTGCTGCTGCCACCTGTTTTTTACCGGCTTCAATGTCGGCGGCCTCACTGACCAGCACCAGACCGTACAGACTCAGTGAACTGTCCTTCACACCGCTGAGAATAAGATTGACGGAGGATTCACGTGCCGCCACCTGCTGCACATGGGTTTTGAATCGGTCATTCGCATTGCTGAGGGCGTTCATCGCGAGAAGAACGACGGCAAGCACAATCACCACTAACACGCCGAACCCGAGGAGGAGCTGAGTTCGTACGGTGGTATTTTTGAATTGCATAAATGGACACCCCTAAAATGGCAACTGAAGGTCAGCCAGCGGCCGTGAAAACCGGCATGGCGCAGAATATATATTGTAATTGAATCGATTCAGCCGCCCGATCTGACGCCATCTCGAAAAAGGGAGGGTGAAATGTCATTCCTGGTGCGGCTAGATGTTTGGAAACGCTGATCGGATTAACGGCGTTCAGGGGGGAAACTTGACGGTTCGACGCAGGCAAGACGCGGCTTTTTTGAAAAGTGTGATGAGAATCGCCTTATTGGTCAGTCGGCGATGGCCGGGTTTACTCGCGATACAATTCAGAGGGTCGTGCCGGGAAAGCTGTTTCCTTCCGGGAAACAACTGTTATACTGTTTCCCGGAAGGAAACAAGGAGTAATCTGGAGGACTACCACTAATGGCTATGATGACCCCCCCGCATCCGGGCTGCCTGATTACCGAATATCTTGAGGACTATAACGTCAGCCTGCGGACGCTGGCCGGAAACCTCGGGGTATCCCCCTCGGCGTTGAGCAAAGCGGCGGCAGGAAAAACCGCTATTACCCCTGAAATGGCGGTACGACTGGAAGCCGGGCTGGGCATTGCGGCCCGTCTCTGGCTGGCGATGCAGGCAACGTATGATATCAGCCGGGTTCGTGAAACGATTGATATCACGCAGGTCGTGCCCGCCTGCTATGACGAAACCGATGCTCAGCCAGTGAAGATCCGTGGATGATGACCTGAACCTGGCCTCATTACGCTCTTCACCGGCATCAGCACTCCTCATGCTAGTCGCATGATGCCCGGTTACGCATTGGTCACCGGGTCCTGCTCATCAGTCGGGCCTGCCTCCTCCGGCGGTGACATTGTCGCCCGGCGTAAGGTGCCGACCAGACTTGCCAGCACCAGCGCTACGCCTGCGGCCACCGCGCCAAATGACAGTACGCTCACCACAGGCGTAAACAGCTTACCTAACACGCCTAATCCCAGAGCACCGACAGAATCCCCGGTCACATCCTGCGCGGTGCCCAGGCTGTTCACGCGGCCGAGCAAAGCATCAGGCGTATGGTGTTGAATCAGCATATATTGCAGCAGCGAAGCGATCGCGTTGCAGTAGCCATACACCACCAGTGCCAGCAGGGCCGGGATAAAGTGGCTGTACAGTCCCAGCGAAGCAATCGCCAGAAACGCGCAGGTGGCGCTGATCAGGACCAGCACACCAGGACGGGCATAACCTGGCACCCAGCCGCTGGTAAAGGCGCCAATCATGGCCCCCAGCGGCACGGCGGAATACATCAGACCAATCGCCGAGGCGTCAGCGTGATAGCTGATAGCCAGCGCCGGGAACAGAATACGCACCGCGCCGACAATGCTCACCAGCATGCCCAGCAGCACCACGGAACCCACCACCTTCTGCTGGCAGACAAACTGAACGCCGCTGGCCAGGGCGCGTAGCGGATGCTCCGGCTCCTGCGCTTCCGGCTTCATCGACGGCAGACGCACCAGCGGGATTAACGTTGCCAGCGTACCGACAGCCGCCACGGCAAAGGCCCAGCCCACGCCACCCGCCACGATAATCACCCCGCCAATGGCCGGGGAGAGGATGGCCCCGAGACGCACGGTCACCATACTCAGCGCACCGGCTGCGCCGAGGTTCTCACGCCCGACCAGCAGCGGGATCACCGCCATTAATGCCGTCATCCCCAACGCCCCGAAGAAACCGTCCCAGGCGGCCAGCAGATACAGTGCCCACAAAGAGGGTTCCGGCAGAAATGCATTCAGACTGAGGGCCGCGAAGCCGATGCCGCAGGTACCACGGGCAAACAGAATCAGCTTACGACGATCGAGGCGGTCTGCCAGGATACCGCCCAGCATCAATCCGATAAACATCCCGATGCCATCCAGCATCACGGCCACACCCACCTGAAGCGTGGAGCCTGTCATGGCCTGGATCTGAATCGGTACGCCGACTGCCAGCATACCGAGTGAGAACACGGACAGCATGCGGGCACAAAAGATGGCGCGGAAATGGGCGTTATTTTTCAGCAGGCTGAAATCAAGCAGAATGGAGGGCTTTGCCATGAGTATCCATGTAGTTAATAGGGCTCAATGCCTGGCGGCCGGAATGCTGTCCGGTGCGGCGCGTAAGGATGCCGATGTTTTTCTGGCGGGGCGCATGGTAACATATTTGGTTAGTAACGTTAATGATAATAATACTCATATTCATTTGCATATGAAGAGGATCTCTCAGGGATGTCATTGCAGCAAGCTTCCCCCCAATCTGCTCCGTTGTCGCAAGGCCTTTCGCGCAGCGCGGGTGTCATCATCTGTCTGATATTACTGACGGCTGTCAGCCTGGCGAGCCTGATGCTGGGGGCCAAACCCATCGCGCCTGCCCTGGTGTGGCAGAGTTTGTCCGGCCAGATCACTAACGCCGATAGCATCATTATTCTCAATGCCCGTCTGCCGCGTACGCTGGCCGGGATCCTCGTGGGTCTGGCGCTGGGCGGCGCTGGGGCGGTGATCCAGGCACTGACGCGTAATCCGCTGGCAGACCCCGGCATTCTCGGCGTCAATGCCGGGGCCAGCTTCGCGATGGCAATTGGCATTACCCTGTTTGGCGTCAGCGGCATGGCAGGCTGGCTTGGCTTTGCCTGGGGTGGCGCGCTGATTGCCAGCATTGCGGTCTGGGCGATTGGTACACTCAGCGGCGGCCGGGTCAATCCGGTGCGGCTGACGCTGGCCGGGGTGGCACTGAGTGCAGTGTTGGGCGGGCTGACTTCGTCGCTGTCGCTGCTCAATCCGCAGACCTTTGACCAGCTGCGCTTCTGGCAGGCGGGAACGCTGGATATCCGTTCCTCAGCGAACCTGATGCTGGTGGCCCCGGCGATAGTCGTCGGCGCGGCGCTGGCACTCGCGGCATCGCGTTCACTGAACAGTCTCAGTATGGGTGAAGACATTGCCGCCGCCCTCGGTACCCGGGTGCTGCTGGTGCGCCTGCTGGCGCTGCTGTCGGTGATGCTGCTGTGTGGATCGGCCACGGCGCTGGTGGGGCCCATTGGTTTTGTTGGCCTGATGGTGCCCCATGTTGCGCGCTGGTGGGTGGGGGCCGACCAGCGCTGGATCCTGATTTATTCGTTTCTGATGGCCCCGGTGCTGTTGCTGACCGCCGATATTGCCGGGCGCTTTATGGCACAGGGTGAGCTGCGGGTGTCGATTGTCACCGCATTAATCGGTGCGCCAGTCTTAATCTGGTTAGTCCGTAGCCGCAAACATTAAGGATGACAGGATGCACAGTAAAACCTTACTGATCGGCCGTGCTGACGGCTGGCTCAATCTGCGCCTGGCGTCCCGGGTACTGTGGGCGAACCTGACGCTGATCGTTCTCGCTGCGCTGCTGGCGCTTTTTGCGCTGTGCTACGGCACGCTGAGCATCACTCCGGGGCAGGTGTGGCAGGCGTTGCAGGGGGAAGGGCCGCGCGGATTTATGACCGTTATCGCTCAGTGGCGTGCACCGCGTGCGGTGATGGCGCTGGTGCTGGGGGCGGGCCTTGGCGTCAGCGGGGCGATCTTCCAGTCGGCGATCCGCAACCCGCTCGGCAGCCCGGATGTGGTGGGTTTTAATACCGGGGCGTTTACCGGGGCGCTGGTGATGATTATCGGTTTTGGCGGCACCTACTATCAGATTGCCGCCGGAGCGCTGGTGGGCGGTATTGGCTCAGCGGCGCTGGTTTATCTGCTGGCATGGCGCCAGGGGATTGTGGGTTTCCGGCTGATTATTGTCGGGATTGGCGTGGGCGCGGTGTTGTCGGCGCTCAATACCTGGCTGATTGTCAGCGCCTCGCTGGAGAGTGCCATGAGTGCGGCGCTGTGGGGAGCGGGATCGCTTAACGGCATCACCTGGGCGAAAGGGCAGCCTGCGCTGCTGCTGGTGCCGCTGACCATTGCGGTGTCGCTGCTGCTCAGCCGCCGTTTGCAGCTGATGGAAATGGGCGACGACAGTGCGCGGGCGCTGGGGGTGAATGCTGAGTCCAGCCGTCTGTGGCTGATGCTGTGCGGCATTATTCTCACGGCAATTGCCACCGCCAGCGCCGGGCCGATTGCCTTTATTGCACTGGCCGCGCCGCAGATAGCCCGCCGCCTGACCGGTGCCAGTGCGATGCCGCTTTTTTCCGCCGCCACCACCGGGGCGCTGCTGTTGCTGACGGCCGATGTCATCGCTCAGCATGCGTTTAACGGGATACAACTGCCGGTGGGGGCTGTTACCGTCAGCATCGGTGGTGTTTATCTCATCTGGTTACTTATCAGGGAGTCACGACGTTAATCATGGATACTTCTTTATCCCCCCGTCTTCAGGCCGCTGGCGTGACGCTGGCCTATGATCAAAAAGTGATCGCCAGTGAGCTTAGCGTGCAGATCCCCGACTGCCAGTTTACGGTGATTATTGGCCCTAACGCCTGCGGTAAGTCAACGCTGTTACGCGCCCTGTGTCGCCTGCTGAAACCGCGTAGCGGCCAGGTGCTGCTCGATGGTCATGATATTCATCAGATGGGCACCAAAGCGCTGGCCCGTCAGTTGGGTCTGTTGCCACAGCATGCGATTGTCCCGGAGGGGATCAGCGTGGCCGATCTGGTGGCACGTGGCCGCTATCCGCATCAGAGCTTACTGAAGCAGTGGAGCGAAGCCGATCGTGAGGCGGTGGCGGCGGCAATGCAGGCCACCAATGTTAGTGAACTGGCCGCGCGCAGTGTGGATGAACTGTCCGGCGGCCAGCGCCAGCGCGTGTGGGTGGCGATGGTGCTGGCGCAGCAGACGCCGCTGCTGTTGCTGGATGAGCCGACCACCTGGCTGGATATCGCTCACCAGATTGAGCTGCTGGATCTGTTCCGTCAGTTAAATCAGGAGCACGGGCATACGCTGGTGGCGGTGCTGCATGACCTGAATCAGGCCTGTCGCTACGCCGACCACTTAATCGTGATGAAGGAAGGGCAGATTATCGCCCAGGGTAAACCCGCTGAGATTGTGGATGCACATCTGGTGCGGCAGGTGTTTGGCATGAGTAGCGTGGTGATTGACGATCCGGTGTCACATACGCCGATGATCGTGCCGTGCGGGCGTTATCATCAGCCCCCACAGGTATCGCTGTAGGAACGAGGCACGCCTCGCCGGGTGTGGAATAACAAGGGTCGGGCATGCCCGACCCCTACGGGTATTGTTCCAGGGGCGAGGCACGCCTCGTCCAGTGCGGAATAACAGGGTTCGTTGTAGGGGCGAGGCACGCCTCGCCCGGTGCGGAATAACAAGGGTCGGGCATGCCCGACCCCTACGGGTATCGTTCCAGGGTCGAGGCACGCCTCGTCCAGTGCGGAATAACAGGGTTTGTTGTAGGGGCGAGGCACGCCTCGTCCAGTGCGGAATAACAGGGTTCGTTGTAGGGGCGAGGCACGCCTCGTCCAGTGCGGAATAACAGGGTTTGTTGTAGGGGCGAGGCACGCCTCGTCCAGTGCGGAATAACAGGGTTCGTTCCAGGGGCGAGGCACGCCTCGCCCGCTGCGGGCAGGTCGCCCTTCTTTACGCCAGGTCCGGGCACGCCTCCATCAGTCCAGCCAGTAATGGCCCCAGCGTCACCAGCGTTTCCGGTGACAGGATATCCATATGCTCGCAGGTCAGTTCGTGGATCTGCACTTGCTGAAGATAAGGCGCCCAGCTGTCTTTCACATCCATTCCTTCGGGCAGGGTGTTTTTCGCCACAAACAACGTGGCCTGCCCGTCAAAGCGGGGTGTCGTGGCGGTACTCAGGCGCTCAACCGCATCGGCATAGTTGGCGACGATGGTGCTGAACATTTCTGCCTTTTCTGCCAGTAACAGCGCATCATCCTCATCGGTTGCCGCCATAAACTCGGCCTCTTCACGCGCCACTTCGGCACGCGCATCCTCTTCCGACGGGCTGGTCCAGTCCTGGCCTTCCGGCGGATAGGTATCCAGCAGCCCGAGGAAGTTCACCTGTTCTCCCTGCTGTTGCAAACGTGCCGCAATGCCGTGGGCGAGGGTGCCGCCCAGCGAGTAGCCCAGTAAGTGATACGGACCCTGTGGCTGAATGCTGCGCAGCGTCGCCAGATGGCGTTCGCACATCTCATCCACACTTGCGCAGCGGGCAATCACGCCGTTCGGGCGTGGCGATTGCAGGCCAACAATCGGGAAGTTGCCCCCGAGATGGCGCATCATGCCGGAGTACTGCCAGGCAAAACCGGAAGCCGGGTGAATACAGAACAGCACCGGCCCTGTACCGCTGCGGAACGGCAGGCTTTCGCCGTTGGCACGGTTGTCCGCGTTCACGCCACGCGCACTGTCATCCAGCAGGCGTGCCATGTTTTCCACACTACGTGCGGCCATGATCTGCCCGATAGAGAGCGGTTGTGGCAGACGACGGCGCAGTTCGGCGGCCAGGCGCATCGCCAGCAGCGAGTGCCCCCCCAGCGCGAAGAAGTCATCATCGGCATAGACCGTGTCGCGCGCCAGCAGGCTGGAGAACAAGGTCACCAGCAGATGCTCATGCAGGCCCTGTGGTGGACGGCCTCCCGACTGCGGTGCCTGCGGCAAGGGCAGGGACTTACGGTCCAGCTTGCCGTTAGCGCTGAGCGGGAAGTGGTCCGTCAGCACATAGCTGACGGGCAACATATGCGCCGGTAAGCGCTGTGCCACTTGCTGATGCACAACGGCGGTATCCAGTGTGACACCGGGCTGTGCGATCAGCCACGCCACCAGCTGACGCGCATCGGCACCCACGGATGCCACACTGCCCAGTTCACGGGCGGCCACAACGGTCTGTGCCACGCCATCAACGGTTAACAATGCCTGTTCAATTTCGCCCAGCTCAATACGCTGCCCACGAATTTTCAGCTGATCGTCACTGCGTCCCAGATACTCAACGGCCCCGTTCTCCAGCCAGCGGGCAATATCCCCGGTACGGTACATCCGTTCACCGTCGGCAAACGGGTCGGCGACGAAGCGTTGCGACGTCAGGTCGGCGCGATACAGATAGCCGTCTGCCAGCTGCACGCCGCACAGGTAGAGATCGCCCGCCACGCCGAGCGGCACCGGGCGCAGCAGCCCGTCAAGGATGCGCAGTTCCGTGTTCCACACCGGGTAACCAATCGGCACGCCTGCGCCGCTGCATTGCCGCAAGCTTTCGCCGCTGGCCGGATGGTATGTGACATCAACGGCGGCTTCGGTTGGGCCATAGAGGTTGTGCAGCGGTGCCGCGATCAGCGCCTCATAGCTGGCGGCCAGATCGCAGGAGAGGGCTTCACCGCTACAGAACACGCGTTGCAGGCTGTGGCACCCTTTGTCGCTGCCGTCACGGCTTTCCAGCGCGGTGACCCACGCGGCGAGCATCGAAGGCACAAAGTGCATTGTCGTCACGGAATAATCTTCAATCAGCTGTACCAGCGCATCCGGATCGCGATGGGCTTCCGGCGGTGCCATCAGTAACTGAGCACCGACCATCAGCGGCCAGAAGAACTCCCACACGGAGACGTCGAAACTGCACGGTGTTTTCTGCAACACCACGTCATTCGCCTCCATCGGGTATTCATCCTGCATCCACCACAGGCGGTTAACAATCGCCTGCTGACCGACCACCACGCCTTTCGGGCGCCCGGTCGATCCGGAGGTATACAGCACATACGCCGGACGCTGTGGATCTGCGGCAGGCAACGGATGCGTCGGCTGACGCTGTTCGTCTTCCAGCCGATCAAAGGCCAGAATCGGCCCCATTACTGCAAAGCGTGCGGCTAAGGTGCTTTCGCTGATAATCAGGCGTGGACGGGCATCGTCCACCATCAGCGCCAGACGATCGTCCGGGTAACCGGTATCCAGCGGCAGCCAGGCGGCACCGGCCTGAAGAATGGCGGTCAGTGCCAGGCTCAGGCGTACCGAACGCGGCAGGGCAACGGCAACGATATCACCCGGTTGTACCCCGGCCTCAATCAGGCGATCGGCCAGCAGGCGTGCCTGTTGCTGCATCTGGCGATAGGTCAGACGATGCTCGCTGTCCAGCAGGGCCAGCGCGTCTGGCGTGCGGTTGACCTGCTGCTCAATGGCCCCTTGCAGCGTGCCTGCGGCCACCGGGTAAGCGGTGTTATTGATGCTGGCAATCAGCGCCTGCTCGTCAGGGGTTTGCAACTGCCAGCGTGCCAGCGGCAGGTCGGGCTGCGCCACCAGTTGGTCAATCAGCATCAGCAGGCGCTCAGCAAAACGTTGCGGATGTGGCACCGCATCGCGGTACTCCATCAGCAGGTGCAGACGCTCACCCGGCAGCACCAGCAGGGTAAGCGGATAGTGGGTGTAACCCCGGTTGCTGATATGGTCGCAGCGCAGGCCATTGTGGCCCTGCAACAGGTCGGCGTTGTCCGGGTAGTTTTCCACCACCAGCAGAGTGTCAAACAGCGTACCGCTGCCGGCCAGCTGTTGGATCTCACCCAGGCCGAGATCGTCATGTTCGATCAGCTGGATCTGCTGAGCCTGGTGATCGGCCAGCTGATCGAGTAGCGGACGCTGGCTGTCGAAACGCACGCGCACAGGCAGGGTGTTACTGAACAGGCCAACGTGCTGCTCCTGGCCGTCAATCTGGCCGAAGCGACCGGAAACCGGTGAACCAAACACCACGTCCTGGTGGCCGCTTTCAATCGCCAGCTGCATTCCCCAGATGCCCTGCATCACGCTGTTCAGCGTCAGGCCCCGGCTGCGGCACAGTGCCAGCAGGCCGCGTTCCAGATCGGGTTCCAGTACCAGATCCAGGTCGTGCACCGGACCGTTATGGGGATCGTCACCAAACAGCAGCGTGGGACGCACATCCTGCAACACCTGCTGCCACAGCTGGCGGGAGGCGTTGGCATCACGCGAGGTTAACTGACGCACGATATCCGTGTAGCTGAAGCGATGCGGCGTCAGGGCCTGCGGGCCGTGGTACAGCGCGGTAAACAGATCGCCTAAGATCACCGGCGTTGACCAGCCATCCACCACCAGGTGATGGGCGTTCAGCATCAGTGTAAAGCGGTCACTGTCAGCATGCTGCACCAGCAGTGCATGCAGCATGACCGGCTGGCTGAACAGATCCCGTGCCAGCTCGCGTTTCTCCAGCGCCAGTAGCGCCTCGGTTTCTTCAGCCACTGACAGGGCAGGGAGCACGTGGCGATCCAGCGTCCAGAGCGAGGATTCCAGCGGCAGAACCGGGATCAGTTGTAACGGCTGTAGTGTCTGCTCACTGTCAAAGCGGGCCGCCAGCTGCGGATGGTGACGAACTACCGCATCCAGTGCGGCACGCAGGCGATTCTCATCCAGCGCACCGCTAAAGCTCAGGCGCGTCAGTGAGTTATAGCTGCCGCTGCTGTCGGCGGTGGCGGCATGGAACAGCAACCCTTTTTGCAGCGGTAGCAGCGGCAGAACAGCGGCCAGCGGGCCATGACGCTCACCCAGCTGAACGACATCCTGCTGGCTGACGCCGTCAATGGCGACCTCGGCGGCCACTAAGGTATCTGCCGCTTCCTGCGGATGACGACGGGCGAAATCACTCAGCGCATCGCAGGCACCGGCCAGCGCCAGGTGCAGGGCATCAATATCCTGCTCGCTGAATACCCCGTTCAGCCAGCCCCAGTTAACCGCCAACTGCGGCAGCGCGCCGGTTTCATCCACGAAGATATTAATTTCCAGGCTGTGCAGCTGCGGCATGTCAGGTGACTGATGTACCGCAAAGGCATCGCGGAAATGTTTACGCGTCCGCTGTGGCGTCCACAGGCCCTCTGCGGCACTGAAGCGCCCGAGGTAGTTAAACAGCACTTCCGGCGCATGCTGCTGTGCCAGCGGCTGTAACTGGGGGGATCGCACCGCATCGAGATAGCGCAGCTGGCCGTAGCCAACGCCACGATCCGGCACGGCACGCAGCACGCTTTTGACCGCGCGCAGGGCATCTCGCAGGCTGCCGCTATCGCCTTCATCCAGCGTGACCAGCAACGGATATTCGGCGGTCAGCCAGCCGACGGTGCGGGCCAAATCATGGTCACCTGCCAGTTCGGCGCGACCATGCGATTCCAGGGTGTAGCGCAGCTGGCTGACCTTAAAGCGGTCGATCAGCGCCAGTGACAGTGCGCACAGCAGCGTCTCTTCCACGCTGGCACGATACTGCTGCGGCAGCGTGGTCAGCAGCGCCTGGGTTTGCGCACCGTCAAGCAGCGTACGCTTCTCTTTCAGTTCGCTGTGGGTATCCTGCGGATGCAGCGCCCGCTGGCCGAGCAGCGGCACCGGATGCTGCAACATGCTCTGCCAGAAAGGCAGCTCAGCGGCACGACGGGAGACATTGCTTAACAGCGCAGCGGACCAGTCATGCAGTGATGTCTCTTCCGGCGGCAGGGTCAGCGGGGTGCCGCTGATGGCGGCCTCCGCTGTCTGACGCAGTTCTTCCAGCAGAACACGCCAGGACACACCGTCCACCACCAGGTGATGGATCACCAGCACCAGACCAAAGGTCCGCTCGTTCTGCTGGAGCAGCGCGGCCTGCATCATCACGCCGTTCTCCGGGTCGAGGCGGGTGACGGCGGCGTCGAAGGCATCTTCTGCGCAGGCTTCCGGGGCATCATGCAGCGGCTGGGCGGTGACCCAGCGGGTAAATCCGGCAGGGCGAGGTTCACCCACCACCAGCTGCCCGTCACGGGTAAAGGCGGCCAGCGCCGGGTGCGCGTAGCTCAGCGTGGTCAGTGCCTGCTCAAGGTGAGCACGCTGCAATGTCTCAGGGACCTGCAGGAACACGCCGTGCGCAAAGCGCTGATTAATGCCGCCATGTTCGTTAAACCATTGCAGGATGGGTAAGCCGCTGATGGCACCGTGCTGCGCCACGTGATTGACGGAGGTGCGGGTGGCCAGCAGAGGCATATTTTGTGCCATACGTGCCGGGGTACGCTGGGCGAAGATATCGCGCGGACGCAGCAGATAACCCGCACGGCGGGCGGCCGTGCCCAGCCCCATCGCGGAAATACTGTCTCCGCCCAGCGCGAAGAAATCATCGTCAGCGCCAACGCGTTCCATCCCCAGCAGGTCAGCAACGGCCTGGCAGATCAGCGTTTCCTGTTCGCCCTGTGGCTCGCGGCCGGGTTTAAACGCCACCTGCTGCGGCTCAGGCAGGGCCTGGCGGTCAATTTTGCCGTTCACGTTCAGCGGCAGTTCATCCATCACCACCAGGATCGCGGGCACCATGTAGTCGGGCAGGGTAACTGCCAGTTTCGCCAGCAGTTTTGCGGATAACTGATCGTCGGCACGCAGGGCATCGTCATACACCGAGCAGTAGCCGATCAGGCGGTTGGTGGCACCGATAGGCTGAGCAATCACCACTGCGGTGCTGACCTCATCCAGCGCCACCAGCGCATTTTCCACTTCGCCCAGCTCAATACGGAAGCCACGCACCTTGATCTGGTGATCAACGCGGCCGATAAAGGCCAGCTGACCATCGCTGCGCCAGCGCATCAGATCGCCGCTGCGGTACATCACTTCCCCCTCCAGGAACGGGTTAGCGACAAAACGGGCAGCGGTCAGGTCCGGGCGACGCAGGTAGCCACGGGCAATCCCGGTACCGGAAATGTACAGCTCGCCCACGCAGCCCACCGGAACCGGACGCAGTTTGCTGTCCAGCAGCCACACCTGGGTGTTACCGACCGGGCGGCCAATCACCGGCTGATCAGAGACCATCACGCTGGCACCCAGGGTATCGATGGTGTACTCAGACGGACCGTAATAGTTATGGAGCTCCAGTTCCGGGTGCTGCTGCATCAGTTTCCACAGCGTTGGCGTCGCCGCCTCACCGCCGATCATCACGAACGCCGGACGGTGGCTTTCCGGCTCAAACAGCCCGGCATCAATCATCTGTGAGAAGAAAGAAGGGGTGATATCCAGCAGGTCAACCGGCACCTGTTTCATCTTCTGCAACAGCGCCCAGGCATCGCGCCGTAGCTCTTCGTCGAAGATATTCAGCTCGCAGCCCATCATCATGCAGAACAGCGGTTCCCATGAGGAGTCGAAGGAGAAAGAGGCGGTGTGGCCGGTACGCATACGGCGCGGCTGGCTGCGATGGAAGCGCTCAATCGCCGGGCCGAACAGGTTAGCCTGATGGGAAAGGAACAGGTTGAGCAGTCCGGCGTGAGTACTCATCACGCCTTTCGGGCGCCCGGTGGAACCGGAGGTGTAGATCATATACGCCAGGTGTTCGCCACGCTGAGCAACACGGCGCTCGCTGTCGCTCACCGGGGTGGCAGCATGCGCATCACAGACGGCACGCACGGCAGCATCATCAATACAGAGGTACTCACCGTCCGGCATCTGGGCCACGGTGCTGCTGTGCGTCAGCAGCAACTGCGGTTGTGCGTCATCGCACATCAGCGCCAGACGCTCACGCGGGTAGTCGAGATCCAGCGGCATATAGGCGGCACCGCTGGCCAGCACACCGAAGATCGCCACCAGCGAATCAACGGAGCGCGGAATACCAATGGCTACCACGTCTTCGGCACCCAGGCCACGCGCGATCAGCTCGCGAGCCAGCTGCATGGCACGGGCAGAAAGCTGGCCGTAGGTCAGGCTGATATCGCCGCACGCCACGGCGATCGCATCCGGCTGCGCGTCCACCTGGCGTTGTAACATCGCCAGAATCGACACCACACCTTCTGGCGGCGTGACGCTGATCCCCTGGGACCAGCGGGCAATCTGCTGCTGCTCATCGTCGGCAATCAGCGCCAGGCTGGACAAGGCGCGCTGCGGCTGCTGCGCCAGCTGGGCGGCCAGGAACGCAATGCGTTCACCGTGCCAGGCCAGCGTTTGCGCATCATATTTCCCGGCGTTGGCGACCAGCGTGACCTGCAACTGGCCGCGCTGGAAGCCGATTTCGAACTCCAGATCGTCGACCGGGCCCATCGCCAGGGTGTGGCTGATGGCATCAATGCCGTCAAAGGTCAGGCTGTCGTGATAGACCTTCAGGTTGATCACCGGGCCATACAGCGACTGGCTGCTGCCGACCAGACCAAGGTCACGGCGCAGTTGTTCTGCCTCGTAACGTTGATGGCGGCGAACCTGTTTAATCTCGCTCTGTAAGGCCCGGCTGATATCGGCCAGCGTCATGCTGTCTTCAATATCCAGCAGCAGTGGCAGAACGTTGACCACCGGACCGGTGGCGGCCAGCGCGGCGGAACCCATGCGGCGCATAAACGGAAAACCAATGCTCAGGCGGGATTCACCGCTGATGCGCGCCAGATAGGCGACCAGCAGGGCGCTGGCAATTTCAGCCGGGGCGTTCTCCTGCAAACCGGGCTGATGGGTCAGCGCTGCCAGCAGCGCCGGGGGCAGGATCACCTGTTGTTTTAACGGTGCGCCGTGGGCGCTGGCGGTAAAGGTTTCGCTGGAGAGTGAAATTGCCGTCGGGAAGTGTTCTGCATGCTGTTGCCAGAACAGGGCGGCACGTTCACAGGCGGGTGAATGCTGCCAGGCCTGATACTCAGCGACCACTTCGCCAAAGGAGATAAACGGCGATGCCGCCGGTGTTTCACCCGCACGCAACGCCTGATAGATCGCTGCCACGCGGCGTGTCAGGGCCTCAAAGCTGAAGCCGTCGAGCATCAGATGGTGGTAGCGCTGATACCAGAACCAGCGATCGTCACTCACGCGGATCATCAGCTGGCGGTACAGCGGGCGCTCACCGTCTGCGGGCAGATCGGCGGCCAGATCGGCCTGCATCAGGTCGTGCGCGGCCTGCACCGCATCGCTGCGTGGGCTGAAATCAACCCATTCAACAGGCTGTACCTGTTCTGGGGTACGCGTACGCGGGAGGCGCTGCACGGCGCTGCCGTCATCAGAGAGGCCAAAGGTGGCCTGCACGGTATCGGCTTCGGACATCGCCTGGCGGATCGCCCTATCCAGCATCGGACGGTCAATATCGCCATGCAGTTCACTGTAGTGGGCAACGGCAAAGGTGTTTCTTGCGCTGGCGATCTGATCGGCAATCCAGATCCCTGGCTGCGCCGCAACCAGCGGATATTCGGTAAATTCGGCCTGTATTTCAGGCGTGATCTGAGCTTCTGACACGGTGGCAATTCCTGTCGTAAGAGGTAAAAACTGATCCCGTAGGGGCGACCTTTTTTCCGGTCGACCCGGGCTGGCTAACCTGCCGTTTTCAGCACGGCGGGGCGCATGTCGTGCCAGTTTTCTTCGATGTAACGAATGCATTCGGCGCGGGTATCCGGGCCGCTCACGGCCTTCCAGCCAGCAGGAACGTCGGAAAACGCTGGCCACAGGCTGTATTGCTGGCGTGCATTGAGCAGCACCAGGAAGTCGAGGGTTTCATCGTCGAAGGGATTTTGTTGTTCGGTCATGTTAATTACCTGTCTTTCCAGAATAGGGAGGTGTAATAAAGTCGGCGAGTAGCCAGCGTAAGCCGTCCAGCAGCCCGCCGCGCCAGCACAGGGCATCATGCCCGCCGGAGAAAATTCGGAAATTGATGTCATGCCCGCCCGCGAGCAGCGCCTGACGCATCTGTTGGTTAACCCAGGCCATATCGCCTTCGCGATCGCCCGCTTCCTGGAAGATCTTTAAGCGGCTGGCCGGCAGTACACCCTTGATCACCTGCCCGGTCAGCCAGCCCATCTCCTGCTCTCCGGCTTCGGAAAAGTGAGTGACCAGGCGGACGTTTGGCCACCAGAAGGAGCCAGACTGGCTGAGGATGCGGCCAAAGCGCCCGGGCCAGTGCAGCCCGGCATACATCGCCGCCAGGCCGCCGTAACTTTGCCCGGCGACCACGGTACGGTCGGCCTCTTCACTGAATTCCACACGGCTGCGCGCCAGCGGCAGCAATTCCTGCTGCACCGCCTGCCAGAATTCAGCATTGCAGGGCAGCTCTTTTTCGCGCCAGTCACCGTTAATCACATCAATAAACAGCCAGCAGGCGGCGGGCAGATGGCCGCTGTCGGTTTCGGCATGCAGCGCGGAATAGAGCGGTTGTCCGTCTGCCCAGTTCTGTCCATCCAGCAAAATCACCAGCGGGCGCAGCTCTGGGGTCGCTGTACTGCCCGTGGTATAGAGCCAGATACGGCGCTGATTCCCCAGCAGGGTGCTGTCCCAGGTAAACTGTTGCAGCTGGTGGCTATCGGGTTGTATCGGCTGCCCGCTGTCCAGCGCGTGCCACGCAGACTGGTCCGGCGCCGCGGGCATATGCGCGGCCGACAGCGCGTGCCCGCGGCTGTTGAGGTGGGCACAGCTGCGATTTAACGGGTCGGCAATCGCCAGCGGGAACAGGGATATCCACCATTCGCGCTGTTGTTTGCGGCGTGTGTCGTCATCGGGGCTGAAAATGGGGGGGAGTTGCTCAGCGTTCACCGGGATCAGGCTGTAACTGCCGCGCCAGTGTTCATCAATCTCCGTTGACCAGTGCCAGACATCGGTGCCCGCCAGGCGTTGCAAACTTTGCGGCTGCGGGCTGTGGTGGTCGGTCACGCAGTTAATATCCACATAAACCTGATGTATCGCAGAGCGGGTTTCGTCACCTGCCGGGTCACGCCAGAAATAGTTCATCCGGACTGTTCCTTCAGCAAAGGCTTCAACCAGTGGCGTGCCATGTTGCGCAATATGCTGCCACCAGCTCTCTTCACCCACGTTATCGGCGGCCAGCAGCTGTGCTGCATGACCTGCGGGCTGACGCATCGGCCATAATGTGTGCCGTGTTGTCACGATAATTTTCCTTAATTTACATTTAATGACTTAAACGGAGGGACTTTAATCTCTCTTACAGTAAATGACGCTAATACAAATAGTATTGAGAATAGTTTGCATTTGCAATAAGATGCGTCGCAACTTTCTTAAGAGCCTATAAGTTGTCTGTAAATAAGGGTTTTCTTAAGAAGGGCAGAAGAATCGACGAAAGTAGTGGCAAACGTGATTCTCACCTTTCACCGCGGCCAATCAGTTCTCCTTAACCATTGGCGGGTTTTAACGGGTTTTTTTTATCAGCAAATCTGTTCAGACGGGATACCAGAACATGTTTAATAAGATTAAAAAACAGGCAATACCAGGCATTGCAGTTCGTTCTGACAAACACACCCTGCGTTTATTACTGGCTTCAGCCCTGCTGATGGCGCCCGCCGTACAGGCAGCCACCGAAGCCGAAAATACGCTGACGGTCACCGCAGACACCCAGGAAAGCGTCACCGCCCCGACTAAAGGGATCGTAGCGAAAGAGAGCGCGTCCGGCACCAAGACCGCCACACCGCTGCGTAAAACCCCGCAATCAATTTCCGTGGTGACACGCGATCAGATGGACGATCAGGATGCTCGCTCAGTGGCTGATGCACTGAGTTACTCCAGTGGCGTGGTAGCAACCTACCGTGGTAACTCGAACCGTAATGATGAAGTGATCAGCCGTGGCTTCCGTTATGCACCCAAATTGCTGGATGGATTACATTTCGGTCTTTCTTCTGAGAATGGCGGGGCGGGGCAACTCGACCCATGGTTGCTTGAGCGTGTTGAAATCGTACATGGCCCGGCATCGGTACTTTATGGCCAGGTGAGCCCTGGTGGGCTGGTTCTGATGACCAGTAAGCGCCCGACAGCAGAAAGTATTCATGAAGTGCAACTCAGCACCGGTAATCGCCACTATGGTGAGGCAGCGGTGGACTTCGGCGGCAAGCTGAACGATGACAATACCTTGTTCTACCGCCTGAACGGCATTGCCAGCACTCAGAATGAGTTTGTGAAAAACAGCAAACAACAGCGTATGGCGATTGCGCCAGCGATCACCTGGCTGCCAAATGAAGACACCAGCTTTACGCTGTTAACCAGCTACCAGAATGACCCGAAAGCGGGTTCGCGTAACTTCTTGCCACGCGCAGGGACGCTCTATTCTACCGCTGCTGGGTATGTTCCTTATGACCTGAACGTCAGCGACTCTGACTTTACTAAGTCAAAGCGTGAACAGACCTCTATCGGTTACAGCCTGGAGCACAGCTTTAATGAAGCGGTATCGTTTACCCAGAACCTGCGTTACAGCCACCGCAATGAAGACTACAAATATCTGGTCTACAACGTGGATGACGGCAACCGGACACTGACGCGTCTGGCGCAGCATGAAACGGCGATGACTAACGAATTCAACGTCGACAATCAGTTGAAAGGGCTATTCGATACCGGTGAAGTGAAGCATACCGTCCTGGGCGGTTTCGATTACCGCTACTCACATATTGATAGCAAACTGTATCGTGACTACGGCAGCAGTTACCCGATGGACTGGAGCAACCCGAGCCGTGTAGAGGTTGATGAAAGTTTGTTGGAGCTGGCTACCCATACCAAGAAATCCCTGAACCAGTACGGTGTGTATGTCCAGGATCAGCTGGAGTGGAATAACTGGAACCTGCTGCTGTCAGGTCGTAATGACTGGTCGCAGGTGAGCAACAAGGACCTCACCGCCGGGGGTTCAGATATCACTTATAATGACAGCGCGTTCACAGGGCGTGCCGGACTGTTGTATGCATTCGATAACGGTATTTCACCATATGTCAGCTACAGCACCTCGTTTGAACCGGTGCTGGAGCAGGCGGCGGCAGGTGCCGATCCGCTGAAACCGACCACCGGCGAACAGACGGAAATCGGGGTGAAATTCCAGCCAGTGGGCGTGAATGCGATGATGACAGTCTCCTGGTTTGATATTAACCAGAAGAACGTCACCTCTTATAACCGTCTGACCAGTGCTTACGAGCAGATTGGTAAGGTCAACTCTCAGGGTATTGAGACAGAACTTCATGTGCAGCCAACGCCGGAAATTAAGCTGACCACCGCTTATACCTATACCGATGTGGTGACCAAGAGCTCAACAGATCCGGATAAAGTCGGTCACAGCCCAAATGCTATCCCGCGTCATGCTGCTTCAGCCTGGGGGAGTTACAGCATCCTTGATGGTGTGCTGAATGGTTTGACTGTGGGTACCGGCGTTCGTTATGTGGGTAAAGCTCCGGGTGATGATATCGGCGAATACTATGTGCCGCATTACACCCTGTACGATGCGATGGTGAAATATGAACTGGGCCAGGCTGTCCCGACTCTGAAAGGGACCACCTTACAGTTCAACGCGCAGAACCTGACGGATGAGCACTATGTGTCATCTTGTGCGGGTCAGTGGGCATGTTTCTATGGTGCAGGCCGTACGTTTGTTGCTTCTGTTAATTACCGCTGGTAATGGGTAAAGCAGGGCGTTCGTCGCCACTTTGAATTAAAGCGGGGTTCCACAGAGAACCGCGTTCCTGACAAGATCCATTATCATCCTTTAGCCACCCCAGACGGGGTGGCTATTTTTTTGCCTGATCGCTCTCGCCACTGCACGTCCTGCTTTTTTCTGACGCCAGTCTGTTTAGCCGAACTGTCGTAAATCACACTGATTTTTTCTTTAGTTTACATGTTGTTACTTTTCATTGTCCGTGCCAGTTGTTTGTGTAATAAGAAATGCTAATGCAAATGTTATTGAGAGTGATTCACATTTGCATTAGTATGCGTCGGGACTTCATGCGGATGAAGCGTAACTCTGCATTTAGTAAGGTTTTTTTTCATGAATAGAGGGTGCGTTCGGACGTTAATGATCCGTGCCATTCCTGAAGTTAGCTACGGCCAATCAGTAAATCTAATGGGTTGGCGGGCTTTACTGGTTTCTTTCGTAGACAAGGCTGTTTCAGACGAGATAACACAACTATGTTGAAGAAGATAAAACCCCAGGCGCGCCCTGGTGTGGCAGTACACTCTGGAAATACCTCCCTGCGCCTGTTGCTGGCGTCTTCACTGCTGGCGGCGCCGCTGGCGCAGTCCGCCACTGACAACACGCTGACGGTGACGGCGGAGTCCCAGGAGAGCGTGACGGGGCGTAACAGCGGTATTGTGGCGAAAGAGAGCGCTTCAGGCACCAAAACCCCCACCCCGCTGCGCAAAACCCCGCAATCGATTTCGGTGATAACACGCGAGCAGATGGATGACCAGGCGGCAGCATCGGTTTCCGATGCCCTCAGTTATACCAGCGGTGTGGTGACCAACTATCGCGGTAACTCCAACCGTAACGACGAAATTATCAGCCGTGGCTTCCGCTACGCGCCAAAACTGCTGGATGGTCTGCACTTTGGTCTTTCCAGCTCCAGCGGGGGAGCCGGGCAGGTTGCCCCGTGGTTGCTGGAGCGCGTGGAGATGGTCCACGGCCCGGCAGGGGTGTTATACGGCCAGGTCAGCCCGGGTGGCCTGGTGATCATGACCAGCAAGCGCCCGACGGCTGAAGCCGTTCGCGAAGTGCAGCTCAGCACCGGCAATCATCATCTGGGTGAAGCGGCCTTTGATTTTGGCGGTAAGCTGAACGATGACAACACGCTGTTTTATCGTCTGAACGGGATTGCCAGCACCAGACATGAAGAAGTGAAAAACAATAAACAGGAACGCGTGGCAATAGCGCCCGCCATCACCTGGCTGCCGAATGCCGATACCAGCTTTACCCTGTTAACCAGCTACCAGAACGACCCGAAAGCCGGATCGCGTAACTTCCTGCCGATGGTCGGGACGTTGAAAGAAGCCAGCACCGGGTATATCCCGTATGACCTGAATATCAATGACCCTAACTACTATGGTAACAAGCGCGAACAGGCCTCCATTGGCTACGAATTTGACCACAGCTTCAATGAAACGCTGTCGTTTACCCAGAACCTGCGCTATACCCATCGCGATGAAGACTATAAATATATGGTCTACACCACCAGCTCCGACCTCAATGACCACACCATTGAACGTCGCCCGCAACATGAAACGGTGATGACGAACGAATTCGGTGTCGATAACCACCTCAAAGGGCTGTTTGAGACCGGTGATGTCGGCCATACCGTGCTCGGTGGGCTGGATTACCGCTGGAGCCGCGTTGCCAGCACCCTGTCACGCCACACCTCCACCCAGTACCAGCTCGACTGGGCAAATCCTGGGCGTGTTGATGTGAATGAGGATGATTTTACCCCCAGCATTAACACCGTGAAGCAGCTGCATCAGATTGGGGTCTACCTGCAGGATCAGATGGAGTGGAATAACTGGAACCTGGTCCTGTCCGGCCGCAACGACTGGTCGCAAATCCGCACGATTAACCGCCTGAACGGCACCGACGTGAAGAACAATGACAGCGCCTTTACCGGCCGTGCCGGGCTGTTGTACGCCTTCGATAACGGTCTGTCGCCGTACATCAGTTACAGCACCTCGTTTGAACCGAACCTGAGCAATGGCGCACCGGGAACCGATCCGTTTAAGCCGACAACAGGGGAGCAGACCGAAGTGGGGGTGAAATACCAGCCGCCGGGTTCCAATACCGTGATGACCGTGTCGGTGTTTGATATTACTCAGAAAAATATCACCTCCGCGAATACGGTGACCGGTTACAACGAGCAGATCGGTAAGGTTGACTCTAACGGCGTGGAAATGGAAGTGCATTCCCAGCCGTTGCCGGAAGTCAAACTGATGGCGGCTTATACCTATACCGATGCGGTGACTAAAGAGACTTACACTACCGCTCAACGTGGACGTACCCCTGCCAGCATTCCGCGTCATGCGGCCTCGGCCTGGGGCAGCTACAGCTTCCTGAATGGGGCTCTGAGTGGGCTGACCGTAGGCACGGGTGTGCGTTACACCGGTGATGCCCCGGCGGACAGCACCGGAACCAACGAAGTGCCGCACTTCACGCTGTACGATGCGATGGCAAAATATGAACTGGGCGAGGCGGTTTCCAGCCTGAAAGGCACCACGGTTCAACTGAACGTGCAGAACCTGACCGACAAACACTACGTGGCATCCTGTAGCAACAGCGAAGCCTGTTTCTATGGTTCAGGCCGCAATGTGGTGGCGTCGGTGAACTATCGCTGGTAAGCCGCCTCACCTGGCTGATAAGGCGAAACGCCCGCCCGCCAGCAGCGATTTATCACTCTTTACCACCCCAGCCGGGGTGGTTTTTTTTTTGGCGCTCTGTCAGACTGAATGCTGTCAGTAACAGGAGAGAAAAATGTCGCAGTTATCGGGCCGCAGCCGTGCAGGCGCGTGCTGTTTCGCCGCCGGGGGATTGCTGTATCTGCTGGCCGAACGTATCAGCGCGCTGGCCTGGCATCATCCGGCCTATCGCTACAGCCACAACTATATTAGTGATCTCGGCATTCCTGAATGCGGGCCGCAGATTTGCTCACCGCTGCATAACGTCATGAATGCCGGATTTGCGGTGGAAGGCGTGCTGTTTCTGCTGGCTTGCTTACTGTTGCGGCCGCAGCTGTCAGGGGGAATGGGGTGGGCGGCGTTGCTGGCAGGCGGCCTGCATGGCATTGGTGGCGTTATGATCGCGCTATTCCACAGCGGTGGGGAAGCCGATGGGGTGACATTGCATCAGGCAGGTGCGGTGATGGCGATTGGCGGGGGTAATCTGTGCCTGATCGTCACCGGCCTGGCTTTGCGCCGTTGCATGCCAGTGTATGCCGGGTTTAGCCTGCTGCTGGGAATGGTCGGCTTGCTATGTATGGTGCTCATCCCGTATGTGGCGTTGCCGATCGGCATCATTGAGCGTGCGGCGGTGTATCCCATTACCCTCTGGCAGGTGGCGAGCGGATTTTCATTGCTGTTACTGTCTTACCGGTTCAAAAGGAGCGTGTTGTGAATCAGAGCCAGCGTGAACATATTGCCACCGTGCTTGCCTGCACCCGCGAAGATGCCCGGAATCTGGCGCAGCGTCAGTATGACCAGACGATCCGTGACTCCTGGCAACGCTGCGTGGAAAGTCACGGACTTGATCCCAGCCGTATGCAGGCGGCACGCATCCTTCCCTGGCAGGAGCTGCGAGAGCATCGCGAACATCTTGAAGAGTTTCGCCATATTGCCCGGCACGGTTTGAGCCGGTTCTACCAGCAGATTGCCCCGGCCGGCTATGTGGTGTTGCTGACGGATGCCCACGGGGTGACGGTGGACTATCTGGGGGATGACAGCGCTGAAATCAGCCTGCGTCGCGCTGGCCTGTTCCTGGGGGCGCAATGGTCGGAAGCCTGGGCGGGTACCTGTGCGGTTGGCACGGCGCTGGCGACCGGGAAACCGCTGACCGTACATCACAACGACCATTTCGATGCCACGCATATCGCGCTCTCCTGCTCGGCCGTGCCGCTGTTCGATCCGCAGGGGCAGCTTAACGCCATCCTGGATATCTCCGCACTGACCTCGCCGCAGCCGAAATCCGGCCAGCAGCTGGCATTACAGATAGCACGGATGCATGCCCACCAGATTGAAAATGCCTGGTTTGAGCATCGTCACCGTGCCGACTGGGTGCTGAAACTCAGCCCGTCCTCGCCGTTTGTCGAGGTCAGCCCGGATTACCTTATTGCTTTTGATGCCGATGGCCGGGTGATCGGGCATAACCACCGTGCGCAGCGGATGCTGGAGAAAGAGCTGGGCATTGATGCGCCGCTGCCGCACTGCCGCAGCACGCTGCTCGGGATGCCGATTGAACAGCTGTTTAATACTTCGATAGACAGTTTGCCGGACTGGCTGGCCAGCGCCAGCGGCCGTCAGGGCACGCTGGATCGGCTGCACAGCGGTGAGCGGCTGTATGTGACGGCGGTGCAGCCCGCACGCCGCCCGGAGCGCCCGGCGATCACCACGCCCGCCGCACTGCCTGCGCCGCTGGCAGCGCTGACGGGCGGCGATCCGACATTGCAGCAGCAGTTACAGCGTGCCTCGCGCTTACTGAGTGCGCCGCTGCATCTGGTGGTGCAGGGGGAAACGGGCAGCGGCAAAGAGTATTTTGCCCGCGCTTTCCATCAGTCCAGCCAGCGCAGTGGGCAGCCGTTTATTGCGGTGAACTGTGCCGCGATCCCCGCGACCTTGATTGAAAGTGTGCTGTTTGGTCATCTGCCGGGCAGTTTCTCCGGGGCGGGCAGCAAAGCGCGGCGCGGCCTGGTCCAGGAAGCCGACGGCGGCACGCTGTTCCTTGATGAGATCGGCGATATGCCGCTGGAGATGCAGACGCGGTTGCTGCGCGTGCTGGCCGAGCAGGAGGTGCTGCCGGTCGGGGCTTCACGCCCGGTTGCGGTGGATATCCGTGTGATTTCGGCTTCACATCATGTGCTTGAGGAACTGGTGGAGCAGGGTCGTTTCCGCGCCGATCTGTTCTGGCGTTTACAGGGGGCGCGTATCACCCTGCCTGCGCTACGCAACCGTCAGGATCTCGACTGGTTAATCGACAACATGCTGGCGGGCAAAGCCCGACTGTCCGCGGCGGCGCGTCAGTGCCTGCATCAGCATGGCTGGCCGGGTAACCTGCGTGAACTGAGCAATGCGCTGGATTACGCCGTGGCGATGGCCGATGGCGACACGATTGACGCTGGCGATCTGCCTGACGGCATCGGCATTAGCGCACCGCTGACGTTAATTCAGGCGCGTTCGGCAGAGGGACAGGCGCTGCCGGATGAAGGGCAACAGCTGGTGGCGCTGCTGCGTGCTGCACGCTGGAACCACAGCGCCGTGGCACGTCAGCTGGGCATCAGCCGGATGACACTGTACCGCCGGATGCAGCGTTATGGCATTCAGTCGCCCAACACTCAGCCTGCGTAACGGGAAGAGATGACGATGAAGAGAAGCGTTCAGGTGGCGGGTGACGGCCCGTTTATGTTGCCACACGGGCGACTACTGTTCTGTGCAGACCCGACTGAGGCCGAGGACGGGTTGTTTCCGCTGGCTGCCGCAGGCCATAAAGTGGCCCAGCTGTGGTACGGGCCGCAGTCGCTGGTGGTGCCTTCCAGCTACCGGCGTTTTAGCTCGCTGGAGGCGGTGCGGGAGCAGTTTGCCGCAGCCGGATGCCCGGTGTTCCTGCGCAAATCCGGCGGCGGGCTGGTGCCGCAGGGGCCGGGCATTATCAACCTCAGCCTGGCGTATCCGATCGCGCGTACCCTCGGTGAGGCAGCGGAAGCCGTGTATCGTCATCTGTGCGCGATCTTAAGTGATGCGCTGGCGGAGCTGGGTGTGGTAACGGGCTGGCAGGCGGTGGAAGGATCGTTCTGCGACGGGCGTTTTAACCTCGCCTGTGGCGAAGGGCCGCAGGCGCGTAAAATCGCCGGAACGGCACAATACTGGCGGGCAATCCCTGACAGTGATGCGGATGCACCGCGTCGCCATGTGGTTCTGGCCCATGCGGTTCTGCTGGTGGACTGTGATTTAGCGGCGGCACATCGCCAGGCGAATCAGTTTGAGGCGGCGTTAGGCAGCGGGCGTTTTTATCAGGCATCAAAAACGGTCAGTGTGGCGCAGAGGCTGTCAGCCCGGCATCCGTATCTGCGTGATGAGGTGGTTGACGCGCTGATCGCGAGGATGACATAGGGCTGAAGGTTTTTATCGCGATCAGAATTGCGTCAGGTCTGAGGTCTCCCCACCAAACAAGAGCGAAATGATCTGTAGAGGCCGACCCTCTTTTTCGGTCGGCCTGTAGGTGCTTAACGGCCAGGTCAACGTCAAGGGCGTTTCGCTTTCCCGCTGCGCTTCCTCAGCGCTGCTGAATGCCGGCTCAACGTCAAAACCCAGATCAAAACCCAAACCAATACACAGAGAGCGTCATACTGTTGCGGTTTTAAAATCCACAGCGAGCAACGGTTCTGCGGGGATGGGGCCAGTTTGAGGTAAGCCGGACGTCACGCGACAGGACGTCGCATGCCGAGGCCCGCAGGGAGGCGGATTTTGCCGATCCGGCGTGCTCAAACTGGCCCCGGACCTGACGTCAGGCTGTCAGCCATTAATATTGCAGGGGCTCCCTCAGTGGTCGATCTTCCGTTTCGGTCGGCTAGCAACACGGACCTGACCCATGGTACACATCATCATCACGGGCCGATCGAAAGAATGATCGACCCGCCACCCGGCAGGCCGGGGACGGGCGGGATGGTGTTGATCGCTTTGCTTCTGTTGTCCGGTCACGGCCTGCGTCACCCTCAACGGCAGTAAGAATTCCGACTGGTGTAAAATCTGATTTATTGCGCAGCATGAAAATTTACGGAAAAACCAGGCTATATTAGGCGCTTCTCTATTCCCCTACATAATGAAGGGGTAAAGCAAAAGGAGTTGCTCTGTGTCAGAACAATCGTTTGATCCCAACACGCTGTTTAAGCAGCCTGCCATTTCTCTTCCCTGTCGTCTGTTTGAGACGATGAACCGCATGGATGAATACAGTGCCGATGATATGCGCTATGGCGACGTGTCAGAATCTCGTCTGAAAACCGATTTCAAGCTAAGGGACGTTTCCGCAAGGGTAAATCCTTACACGGGTGAGAGGATTACCGCATCGCGTTTCACTCTCTTTAATCAGTGGGCATCACAACCGCTTTCAGTGAAAGAACGATCGGATATTTTATTTGATGAGTTTCGCGAGTTATCGAGGGTGTTTTCATTTGTTGGCCCTTATCGCGGACTAATCGAGAAGTTAATTACTCATATGCAGACAGGTAATGGCAAGGTATTTAGTAGCCACTTGTTAGATAGTGCGTATAAGGAGCAGATAGTGAACGATTCATCAAGAGATAGCTCACTTCTGAAAATCAAGAAAACATTATCTGAGTCTATTAACTGGGAGATAGGACGTTACGATAGTAAAAACAAGTCTAAGTTTTCAGAAGATATTCTGGACTCAGTGCTTCCAAAATTCAATAAGTGGGTAGATCGAGTCAACTCACTCACGATCAGCGTTCATGATGTGTGGGCAACTACGATTACGTTAAAATCACTTGTCATCAAAGGGGATAACTATTCTGCTACCATTCACTATCGAGCCCAGGATCATTTTGGGCTGGATTCCAAAGATGTTTTGAACCCGGTTTACAGGCAGTTTAGAATTTTTCGCATCTGGTTTTTACTGCAACATTATGAAAAGTATTCATTTAAGCCATTCATTACGGAAATGAATGCCAGTATATCAGTAAAGGGAAATCGATATGACCAAGTCAAATAAAAATAATGAGATAAGATCGTTTAAAAAAACAATCTTATTTGTATTGATTTTTTTTGGTTTTATTTATTTTTTATATATTTCTCTGGTTCCCGTGAAAATAATCAGTTTTGTACGGGAGGGAAGCCGAATTTATCTATTTGTGGAAAATTTTCCAATAACTGATAAAGCGAGAATTGCATGGTGGCTGGATAATAAAGCGTTATTGAAAGAAAAATATAACTTGCCCTTTATTGGCAGTAAATACCCGTGGACCGTGTTAGTTAGCGAAGTAGGTGATGGGTTTCAGTTTCTGCAGCACAGAGCCAGCGACAATGATTTACGCTGTTTTGACAGTCTAAAGCCTGGCGCCAATTGTGTCGAAAAAAAATGGCTGCTATGGATATCGCACTTCAATCAAGTCGACACCAGATACACTACGGATGATGGTGAATATATTCAGCGTGGTGAGAATGCTGAAATTAAGCGTGTTGCTGATTAAAGTTACCTTTGTTAGCCGACTGATAGCAAGGCTATGTCGGTCGGTTAAGAAATAACAGGAATCGCTATGATTAATTCAAAAATAAAGACGAGTCAGCAACGTTTTGAAAGAGTCGTGCCGGCTACTGTCATTTTGGTTGCCGCTCTTATCATACTGTATTTTTTCCTCAGGCCAGTGAAAATTGTCAATACTGTCCGCGAATGGAATGAGGGTTACTTTTTTGTGGATAACTTTCCCATGGCGGCTAAATCGAGAATTGCATGGTGGCAGGATAACAAAGAGTTATTAAAAGAAAAATATAACATGCCGTTTATTGGCAGTGATAAGCGGTGGATGGTGTTAATTGGTGAGGCAGGTGATGGTTTTCAGTTTCTGCAGCACAGGGCCAGCGACAATGATTTGCGCTGTCTTGACAGTCTTAAGCCTGGCGCTAATTGTGTCGAAAAAAAATGGCTGTTATGGATATCGCACTACAACCAAACCGATACCAGTTACACGACGGATGATAGTGAATATATTCAGCGTGGCGAGAATGCTGAAATTAAGCGTGTTGCTGATTAATCGATAATGCTGAGATTAATCCGCAGTGGCGGACTCTCTTTTTCGGTCGTCCTGTAAGGGGCTTAACGGCCAGGTCAAGGGCGTTTCGCTTTCCCGCTGTGCTTCCTCAGCGCTGCTGAATGCCGCCTCAACGTCAAAACCCAGGTCAGCACCCAAACCCAATCAATTCGCGGAGATCGTCATGTCGTGGCGGCTTTAAAACTGACAGCGAGCACTCTCTTGCGGGGATGGGGCCAGTTTGAGGTAAGCCGGACGTCACGCGACAGGACGTCGCATGCCGAGGCCCGCAGGGAGGCGGATTTTGCCGCTCCGGCGTGCTCAAACTGGCCCCGGACCTGACGTCAGACGGGAAGCCATCCATTTTTGTGGTAAGCCCTCAAGGGGTGACCCTCTGTTACGGCCACCCCGATACCGGGATTACTGCGGTGGACGAACCAGGATTTTCACCTGATTTTTCTCTTTCACCAGCGCTTCAAACCCTTCGGTTACCAGATCTTTCAGCTCAATGCGCTTGGTGACCAGCTTCTCAGCCTGGAAGTAGCCCTGGGTCATCAGCTCCATTACCGCCGGGAAGATATGACGGTAAGCGATGATGCCTTTGACGTTACGCTCGGCCAGCACCACTTTGTTCGGGTGGAATGAGGCTTCACCTTCCCAGATAGAGACAATGATGGTTTCGCCTTCGTAACGGGTGCTGTCGATGCACTGCTTCAGCACCACCGGCACGCCGGTCACTTCGAATGCGACATCCACGCCGCCTTTGCTCAGTTCACGAATGGTGGCAACCGCATCCTGTTTGCTCGGATCAATCACCACGTTGGCACCCAGCTCACGCGCTTTCTCGCCACGCTGCGGTGACAGTTCCACCACGTAAATCTCAGAGGCACCCGCAGCACGCAGGGCTTCAATCACCAGCAGACCGATAGGGCCGGCACCAAATACGGCCGCTTTGTCACCGGCTTTCAGCTTGCTCATACGCACCGCGTGCAGCGCCACGGCGGCAGGCTCGACCAGCGCACCCTGCTCGTAAGAGAGACCGTCTGGCATACGGTGCACCATGTGCTCATCCACGGTAGTGAAGGAGGAGAAACCACCACCACCGCCGGACAGGCCGTGGAAGCCCAGGTCGCCACACAGGTTGTATTTGCCTTCGCGGCAGGCTTCGCATTCACGACATGCAAGGATCGGCTCCACCACCACACGGTCACCGGCTTTGAATTTGCTGATGCCGGTACCGACTTCGACCACTTCGCCAGAGAACTCGTGGCCCATAACGATAGGGGCAATGTCGTGGCTGATTTTATGAGGCTTATCGACCGGA
Organism: Erwinia sp. MYb375; assembly: GCF_037479175.1. Classification (NCBI taxonomy): domain Bacteria; kingdom Pseudomonadati; phylum Pseudomonadota; class Gammaproteobacteria; order Enterobacterales; family Erwiniaceae; genus Erwinia; species Erwinia sp. MYb375. Next base: position 113,513 of record NZ_JBBGZS010000023.1, read on the forward strand.
ACGAAGATCGGCCCGGCGAGGTATTCGTGAAGGTCGCTGCCGCAGATCCCGGTCCATGCCACTTTGATTTTTACCTTGCCTGCAGAAACCTGGGGTTCTTCGATATCGTCAATACGGATGTCATGCGCTTTATACCAACGTGCTGCTTTCATCTTCTTTTCCCTTGAGATTGGTCAACATCCTGTCCATTGCCATTGATGCGGCCGGATCAGGAACTCAGGGCTGCATAGTGCGAAAAGCGTGCCAGGAATGGGGTGGTGGGTAAGTTGTTGATTTTTTTGAAGTAGGGTAAGGAGGGCGCTGGAGGGAAGGGGAAAAGGCGGGGGGGGGTGTGACAGGTGTAACGGGGTGCGGGTGTAACAGGGGGACTGGCGGTGATAGTCAGATTTTGGTGCGTTGTTGAGTGTCTGCTGTGTGCCAGAGGCGGACGTTTCTGCGTTAATCAATCGAAGGTGTTTGTGGAGAGAGTAATAAAGGATTGTTCGCTTTGCAGGGATACTTACACCAGCGGTAGCGGCAGGCCAGCTCACCTGCTGGGTGTATGTGAACGGGGCTCAGAAACAAAGTGCGGGAAAATCGCCGTGCGCGGGATTGGTCTAACGGCGTAAGCAGTAAAAGCTTTAAACGCGTGATAGACAAATAGGCATGGCTAATCAGTAAGGTGGTGCATAGCCTTAATGGAAACGGCTTGACGACGGGTTCATAGCTTCAGGTTACGGTTTCCGATGCTAGGTATGAGAACGTGGAGATAAAAGGTGAATACTTCAAATCTATTTGTTTTGTATTAATTTAATAAGTAGAATGCACCTTCTGAAGCAATGTGATAAATAATTGTAATCAATCATCAATATAAGGGGCTTGACTTGAAATTAATACATTTAAAAATAAACAAACTATTTGGTCTCCTTGATTATGAAATCCCCTTGGATAACAATGAGATTACTATACTTACAGGTCCAAATGGATATGGCAAGACGATGATTCTTAAAATAATCAATGGTATTCTTGCAAATGAATTGAATATCCTCTGCAAACTTAAGTTTGATTTAATTAAGATTGAATTTCAAAGTGGCTCAGTTTCAATTACTCATGACACCAAGAAAGATGGCTTGACACTGAATTATCTAGATAATAATTCTGGAAGCACTACGACTGAAAGACTCAAGTTAGAAAAAGATGAATCCAGTACGGAAGATGTATTTTATATAAGCTGGCATGGGAGGGAAGCTAAACCAAAGCAAAAACCACAACTGGATAAATTATTAACTTCGAAGGTGTTAGGTCACATTACATCGAAAAAAGACGTATCTTTCATATGTGCAGATCGATTACAAGTCAGGGCTGATGATGAAACAGTCATTGATTTATGTGCAAGAAAGTTAAAAGATTTGATGGAAAGCGCACAAGATGATTCCGCTGCATTATCACAAAAATTAGACGCTACATTTCCTATCCGATTATTTGATCGTTTAGAACAACAAAAACGATTTTCATCAGGAAATATTGAGGCGCGCTTAAATGGAATTCAAGATAAGCGTCGTCATTACATGCGGTATGGTCTTATTCAGTCTGAAAATAATCTAATGCCTGAAAAAAGCACAAGTCTTTATAGTAGTAATGAATATCTAGGTGTTTTGGATCTATACATTGAAGATGCCCTTGGTAAACTGTCACCGTTTCAGACATTACATCAAAAGATTGATTTATTTGAATCAATCTTGCAAGAAAAGATCTTAGCTTTTAAACAGGTGGTGATTGATAAAAAGAACGGATTTTATTTCGAAAGTTTAAACGGTGATTTTATTGATCGAAATATGCTTTCATCGGGTGAACAAAACCAAGTGGTTCTTCTTTTTAATTTAATTTTCGATCTGGTTTTACAAAAAGTAATTCTTATCGATGAGCCTGAGATATCATTGCATGTCGCTTGGCAACAAACTTTCTTAGATTCTCTCAAAAAAATACAAAAAATCAACCAGTATGAAAAGGTCATTATTGCTACTCACTCACCACAAGTAATCAGTAAAAATTGGGAATTAACATACGATCTTTATGAAATGATTAAAAATAGAAATGAAAGCCAACAGTCTTCAGAAGGAAAAGAGTAAATGATGTCATTACGCGATGCTGTTAGCGAAGATGATTGGCTGAGTAGTATGATGCTTTTATTCAGAAGCGAAATGAATCGATGTCGTATATTGATTCTAGTTGAGGGCATTACAGATATCCGATTTTTTAATGCATACCGACTTGATAATAGGATAATTTATGAATCGCCAGAAAATGGAAAACGTGAGGTAATATCGGCTGTTAGTCAATTACGTCATGCAGGCAATGATGCTGTGTATGGTGTATGTGACGCTGATTTTGATGAGTTAAGTGGAATAAATTACGAGGGGGTTTTTTATACTGATGCTCATGATCTTGAAATGATGTTAGTGAAAGGTGGCGTGGTTGATAAATTTATTATGTCACACACAGATAGAAAACTAATTCAAGGGGAGTTGGCTGAGACATTTTGTCGTGATGTAAAGATGAATATCCTTTGTGCATGTTATAAAATCGGGCTTCTTAAATGGTACAATTATCTTACACATAGCAATCTTAATTTCAAAGGATTAAAATACAGGGATTTTGTAAGTATTAATAGAACAGATGTTGTAGTGGATGAGAATGAGTATATAAACCATGTGGTTAATAAAAGCCCCGCCGGTGGGGATTTTAATGCAGCAGACTTATTTAATGAAATACGTAAATTAGAATTAATGTCTCCAGACCACTTTTCTATATGCAATGGACATGATTTCACATGCATATTAAAAATGATGTATGGAACGGATGTTTCTGTAAATAAGAACATGCGTCTGGATGAGATAGATAGTTATATGCGTATGAGTTACGATCAGCGCACATTTAGAACTACGAAATTACATAACTGCCTGAATCAATTATTAACTTTACATTAAGGCCTAAGCTAAAAACTATTGCGGTTTATGAAAGTACAAGCCTTACTGAGCGGAGTGCTATCTCCGCATTAGCGCTGCAGGGACGGTGGTGTAGACAGCTCCTACCTTCCGGGACAGAGTACTGTAGTGGAAAGAAGCCTGGCTGATTCGGTTCCTATCCAGTACAGCCGTACCACCTCGTCTGCAAATTCTAGGCAATGAACATCTTTTGGGGCCCCTTGAGCTAATGGAAGTATCATTGCTCAGAAGAAGCATCTCAGGGATCTTGGGCATTGGAGTTTGTCTGATTTACTTCTCAGGACTTTAAGGGTCAGAAAAGTTGAAAATTGAGACGATTTATTATGTGTCTCAACGTCTGCTCCTCGCTCATAGCAGCCTGCTGAAGTTGCAGTAGACTGCTTATGTCAGAAATGGACGCTGCTGGCAGCATAATGTATTAATCAACGAGAGGGCTGTCATAGTTTTTTTCAAAATGCTTTGAGGGATACAACACCATATGAAGAAGGGTTTAACAAACCTAGCTTGCTAATACCCCTCGTTCGAGGGGTATTTTCGGTTTATAACTTTATTCGATTTTGTCGACGCATGTTTTCTACTGCCAATGTAAAGTCTGCATTGGTAACGTTCTCTTGCCAACGAGACCAAAAATCTATTGTTGCACTTAACGGTTTTTCAGTTGGAGGGTCAATTTTAATCCTGCTTGGCAGGAGCACCGAATCACCCACAACCATGGCTTCTCCAACATCCATGATTGGGAGTGCCTCTAAGAGGCTCTCCAAACTTTCGGGTAGCAACTTGCGCACGGTCGCTTGATCATCCGCGTTCGTTAAACGCAGAGAAATGATGTTGTTACACTGGCTGAGAATGGTGGCACTTACATCTGAAGGTCTCTGGCTTACAATCATCAACGCAACGCCATATTTACGTCCTTCTTTAGCGATTTTTTCAAATGCTTCAACCGCTCTGCGTTCAACTGGGTTACCTTCTTTTCTTGGTAGGTATAGATGCGCCTCATCACAGACAAAGGCAACTGGTCTGCGATTTTTCGGATCAGTCCAGAATTGAACCTGATAGATGATACGGGCAACCAACCCAATGATTACTGGCAGGATATCGGCCGGAACTTCTGAAAAGTCGATTACTTTTATGCTTTTTTTTTGCTCGCCAAACTCCATCAGTTTTTCAGCAATCATGCTCAACGAATCGTATTGGTTGTATTTATCAGGACTATTAAAGAGAAAACCATAACGTCGGTCGTTTAAACGGCTTGCCAAGCGAACTAGCAGCCTGGAGAATTCGCCGTTGAAAGGGCCGTTTTTAGGACCTCTTGAGCCATCGACCTTCTCTTCATTTAAATATTTTAGTTTTCCAATGACATCATTCAGAGAATATGGAATTGGACTGTCGAGTGTAAAAGACTGTAACAGGTCGGCTCTACCATTCGCTTGCAGGAAAGTTTTCTTTTGCTCGGTAATTGCATCTTGAACAACCACAACTTGGTTATGCGCGCTGAATTCACTTCGGTCAACGAATAATGACTGAATCTCTTCTGAATTGAGCAACCAATAAGGTAGGAAGAGTAGTGAATCATCATCTATATCAACCTCATCCGGCCCTGGTATTCTCAATTGTTTCGCATAGGAAAGTTCTTTGTATTCACCGTGTAAATCGAATACCACAAGGTTTGAAGATGGTAGTCGCGAGCTTCTTTCAAGAATCGAAGCAACCGTCCACGATTTACCAGAACCCGTGCTACCAAGTAGAGCAGCATGTCGCTGAAATAACTTATTGCCATCAACATAAGCGCGTGCATTCTCATTGAGCTTATAAGAACCCAATTCAAGCGACTCCTCTCCATTGCCACATTCAGAAATCACACGCATGAATTCTTCTAGGTGAGCATCTTTAAGTATGTAACAGGTCGAGTCGATTTCAGGAACGTGATCTAGCGATCTTGAAAACTTATACTTTTGATCAATTGCATCCCATCGGGCCCCTCCCATTAACGTAATCTTGACTGTGTTGACTACGCTATCTTCAAAAGCGTCTATCTCGTCAGCATCATCTTCTTGCACTTCTAGGGTGAGGGGTTGGGCGACTACTGCTTTGATTACTTTATCAATCATGCCAATGAGCCAACATTCTGTTGCTCCGCTGAGTTGCACTGTTACGAGCTGTCCAACTCTGGCCTTGCGCAGATCCTTGTCACTATTTACCAGAATGGTTACTTTTCTGGTGTCAACTTCACGAATATTGCCAAGTATGTAGCTGTCATCATTAAAAGTAAAAAGAGCCATGTTACCCCCCTAAGAACTCGTTAGTGAAAGCGTCAAAACGCCATAATTCCTTGTCATCTACATGCAGCCAGTTTTCAAACTTTGAATTGTAGATTCTGCTTTTATCTGAATTTGTCTGTTTGCAGATAAGCCACATATTTGGGCATTTATCTAACCATTCCTCGATTCTTGGATTTGAATCCCGAGTGATCACCAACGCACGGCACTGATCTTGTTCAAGTTTTTGCCTAAATACGTTATTTACAAGTTGGGAATCGTTAAAGCCAAATCCTAAAAACAGAAAACAGGTATGGTTTCCGACAGCGTTATCATATTCAGCCAACTGTGCCCTATCTTTGTGTAATCGCTGATATTTTGCTGTGCCAGGAGTGATCATAGCTCGCATAACGTTTTCAGGTTTGTTGAGGATCCAGCTATTACACTCAATAAGGTGAGCTTCCCATTCAAACGTATTTAACGAGCCATGCGGTTTGTGTAGTCGAACATGTTTGCATTCAACGATTCTTGGTGGTTGCCTAGGCCTGCCTAAACCTTTATGGATAGATTGAACTGACTTTCTCGCTTCACTCCAGTCATAACGTTGAAGAAAGCCCCCGTAAAATCCCGTAATATATGGAATCTTGTGTCGAACAAAGGCGTACTCAGCTAATAAATCGTAATTGGGCGTTGCGACATGAAGTTGTTTATCGGCCTGTGGTAGAGTCTCAACGAGCTTTTTCAGTAGTGAACCAGCGGGCCAATCACGTAACCCTGAAATGATTTGATGGGCGTGAACGTTATCGTGATACGCAACAAAACTTGCAGTTAGTTCGACTATTCGAGTGGTCAGAGCCTCATCCTTGATGAAGTCCATAGCGGATTCAAAATCATGGCTACCCGCATCGAGCGCAGAGACAACTTGCTGCCATTGTTGTGCCTGAGTGTCTGTTATACCACTGGTCAGATTAGCTCGAAGGTGACGCTCTAGAGCTGGCATCCCAAAATTCAGATCAAGTGCACATGAAGTTCCTGTGCCAAACAAAACAAACGGCTTCTCAGTAAAAAACTCTGCAATCGCTTGATATGCAAATTCCTTTGTCAACTCCATGCCTTTCCCCACTTAAATCATGAAATTTCAGTGCTTACCACCTAAAATCTGTAGCATTAGTACTTTATTCTCTTGCTTTAAGGCTTCAAGTTTTTATTGTAGAGCAATTATCCAAAACACTCATTTGTAGAGTTATATCAAGTTTCTGCCAATTGGAAGTTTTTCCTCTGCGTAAAGCAGCTTTTAGATCGTCATCGAAGCAAATGGATGTGATCGCAGCAAGCAAGAATGTCCCTTGCATTCATTTTTGAGCAGCTTCCCGCTATCTGACGCATCAGTGTCTGAAAGGTCCGCTCCTCGCTCACAGCAGACCTTCTGCTTAGTTAGTTCGGCCGTTTCGTGCCAAAAGCGGAAGTTTCGATAGCGGCTTTTATCTACCTCTAGTATGAGATTTAAATGATAATCTGAATGTGCAACTATTGCCTGCCTGAAGGACCAGGCAAGCGTGTGAAGTAATTCACGCTGTTTTTGAGGCATTAATATCTTATTTTTCTGACGCGTTAATGCCAGATTAAGGATATTCATTGTTAAGTATTAAACTGAAATCTTCTGAGCTAGATTTAACACTGTTTACGGGTAGAGTGTAAAAATTAATTTTTTTACTGATACTGGATATTTTCCAAGCACAAACAGTTACCCAGCACCATACTATCAAACCCACAACAAAGATGAAAAGAGACTTTAAAAATTCCATGCCATTACTATGTAAGGAATATCTGTATATCTCTGCACTTATGAATATTAGTAAACACAATAATGCCAGCGGTAAAAACCACTTATGAAATTTATGGGGATATATATTTCCGTCAGAAGTAATGTACATACCCTGATAGCGTAAGACTGTCTTAAGAGATGGAATCAATGACTGTGCACTTTCTGAACATAAGCATAGGATTTTATGAGATAAATACCGATCTCTATGTAGCCCGAACGACTGTAAACGAAACTGTTGTTCAGCCTTGGCTAACGGATCGGACGACGGCGCAGAAGAGTTCCTAAGCCATTTGACTGCTTTTATCTGCTCAGATGATGAGCGTGAAAAAAAGTCTCTGCGATGAAACTGAATATATTTTTTTGTAATCGCCCCGATGATGGCAAGAACAGCTACGGAAACCACTTGGATACTGAAGAAATCCTTGATTACTGCCAACATATCTTTTCTCCTGATTATCTGATCTTAAAAAAGATATTACCTTATTTTATAATAACTGTTTCGAATCATGGTTCATTATGAGAATAAAATTCATATCGACAACTTTTTCTCTCAAAAATTCTCGGCCTTAGAGAGTGCATCGCCACTGACCTAGTAGCAATCATTTTTGATTTTCAACTGGACGTCAGCTTCAAGCCCTAAGCATGGTCTGGCAAAAGTGTAGCGATATTAGGCACAGCTATTTAGCATTATTACTGACAGCTATTATAAATATTGGCGTTGTTACTGTGCTCGACTGGAATGCTCGATAAAACGTCCATTCCTCGCTCTAAGCCGCCATCAGTCCACTAACACCCACACCAAAAAAATGCCATCCCTCAACGGGACAGCATTCCAAAATCATCCAAACCGCGCTTACCTCACAGGCAGAAGCGATTTCTTAACCCATCATCACCTGAACGGCGGTTCATTAAACGTGCGCAGCTTACGCGAGTGCAGGCGGTCGCCCTCTGCGCGCAGCAGGTCGATGGCGCGAATGCCTATCTGCAAATGCTCGGAAATGGCACCCTCATAGAAGCGGTTTGCCTGGCCCGGCAGCTTAATTTCGCCGTGCAGCGGCTTATCGGACACGCACAGCAGGGTGCCGTAAGGCACGCGGAAGCGGTAACCCTGGGCGGCAATGGTGGCGCTTTCCATATCGACGGCAACGGCGCGGCTGAGGTTGAAGCGCAGCGCGGAAGCCGAATAACGTAGCTCCCAGTTGCGGTCGTCGGTGGTCACCACGGTGCCGGTGCGCAGGCGTTCTTTCACCGCTTCACCTGGCATCCCGCTCACCAGTTTGGTGGCGTCATACAGCGCGCGCTGCACTTCGGCAATGCTCGGGATAGGAATATCCGGCGGCAGCACGGCATCCAGCACATGGTCGTCACGCAGATAGGCGTGCGCCAGCACGTAGTCGCCGATGGTCTGGCTCTCGCGCAGTCCGCCGCAGTGGCCGATCATCAGCCAGGCATGAGGGCGCAGCACGGCGAGATGGTCACAGATGGTTTTGGCATTCGACGGGCCCACACCGATATTCACCAGCGTTATGCCCTGGCCGTCTTTGCCGATCAGGTGCCAGGCGGGCATCTGGTGTTTTTTCCAGGCGAGGTCAGACACCGTCTGTTCCGGGTGCGGCGTATCATGCGTGATGGTGGTGCCGCCCGCGCAGGAGAGCGCCAGATACGGTGACGTCGGGTCGGCAATCTGCTCGCAGGCCCACAGCACAAACTCATCGACATAACGCGTGTAGTTGGTGAACAGCACGTAGGGCTGGAAATCTTCCACCGGCGTGCCGGTGTAGTGGCGCAGGCGTGCCAGCGAGAAGTCGGTGCGCAGGGCATCGAAGTGCGACAGCGGGAAGGTTTCACCCGGCGGTAGCAGTCCGTCGGCATTCTCATCGCCAATCTGCGACAGCTCGGTGGTTGGGAAATGCTGGGCGATCCCGGCGCTCATGCTGCGATCCAGCGCCAGGCCGGAACCGTCAATCACATACGGGAAGGGGATCTCCTGCTGCGATGGCAGCACGTCAATCTGCACCTGATACTCCTGGGTCAGCAGCGTGAGCTGATCGCTGAGGTAGTGGCGCAGCAGGGCCGGGCGGGTAATGGTGGTGCTGTAGCTGCCTGCGCGGGTGAAGCGACCAAAGGCGCGGGTCAGGCGCTGGGAGGGGGCCACGCCGTCCCAGGTGACGCGCAGTTGCGGATAAACAAACAGGCCAGCTGCGCGCTGTGTGGCATCAGGCAGGCTGCCGTCAGCGATAAACGCCGTGATGGCGTCGCGCAGGGCATCGACCGCCGCGTTGTAATGGTTTTCGAGGCTGTCGAGCGCTTCGGTGACGGTCAGGGATCGCGCTACGGGATAAGTCATGGTCTCTCCTTGCATCGTTTAATTTATACCCGTCATACTTCAAGCTGCCTCTTTGTTGGCGACGTTCACTCACCCGAATCACTTACCTGTGTAAGCTCATCGGGATTCGCTCTCTGCCGCCTCAACGCACCTCGAATTATTCAGGGTATGTTAGCTGCTGGCACCGGGTTCCAGGCTGAATCTCACCTGTTCTTCCTGCGGCTGCGGGGCATTGTCCAGCATCGCCATCAGCTGCTGGCCCACCTGCTGGCCCAGCTTTTCGTAATTCAGTCGCATTGAGGTCAGCGCCGGGAAAGTGTGATCGCAGTTAGCCGAGCCATCAAGGCAGGCCACCGCCATATCATAGGGTACCTTCAACAGTCGCCGCTGACACTCAGACAGTACACCAAAAGCAATCTCTTCATGGCTACAGATAATCGCATCCAGATCCGGCTGATTTTGCAGTAGCTGCCCCAGCGCATAGCGGCCAAACTCCAGGCTTGGCGCATCCGGCACGGTGATCATCAGGTCCGCATTCTGATAGTGCATCAGCATCGCTTTATGCCAGCCGTTCAGCTGCTGTTTGTGCAGGCGGTTATCCGTGTGCGCGCCAATAAAGCCGATGCGGCGATAGCCTTTATCCAGCAGATGCGCCGTCAGACGTTCGGCCGCATCGTTGATGGCGATATCGAGGGTGATATCGGCAGAAAAACGCTCCGCGCCGCAGACGTTAACCGTCACCAGCTCAGCGGATTCAATCAGTTCGCAGGTCTTTTTGGAGAGCTGCGCCCCGAACAGTACCAGGGCGGAAGGGCGGTTTTGCAGCAGTTTTTCCACCAGCGGCGTTTCACCGTACTGATGATATTCATGGCAGGCCATGATCAGCTGGAAAGGCTGTTTACTCAGGGTTTGTTGCAGTGCCTGAACAAAGCGGGTGCTGGCACGATCGTGCTGAAAGGGGTAGAGCACGGCCACGGTATGCAACTGGGACGAGGCGAGCGTGCTGGCGGCCTGATTGGGTACGTAGCCGAGGGTCGCGACCGCCTGTTGGATTTTGATGAGCGAGGCTTCAGAGACCTGGCTCGGATCGCGCAGCGCGCGCGATACCGTCATCGGGCCGATACCGGCATGGCGGGCGACATCCTGCAAGGTGACACGGTCGCTGCGCCCGGCTGCCAGTTCGCTGGCTTCCGGGTTGGCCTGATAGCCCAGTGCGCGGGCGGCCTGTTCTACTTTGTTACGAACACTGTCTGACACCAGCTCCGGTGTGCGCATCACGCGCGACACGGTCATGGCCCCGACGCCGACATAATCGGCGACATCCTGCAGCGTCACCCGACCGCTACTGCGACGCTTGCGCATCCTGGTTCTCCTTCTTTGCTGGTTCCGGCAGGGCCGGGCGAGGCGTGCCTCGCCCCTACAAAAGTATATGTAATGATGAGGCGTATCTCGCCCCCACGAAACTAACGTAGGGGTCAGGCATGCCTGACCCATTATCAACGCGCATGTGATGGTGAGGTGTACCTCGCCCCCACGAAATTAGCGTAGGGGTCAGGCATGCCTGACCCATTATCAACGCGCATGTAATGGTGAGGCGTATCTCGCCCCTACGAAACTGACCCATTCTCACCGTCAGTGTGCCGTTGCCGACGTCTGGCAACAAATTATTCTCCGGCTGATGATAAGCCGATCACAATTAATGATAGTTATAACAGTTAGCGTTATCTTTTTAGATGTTCGTCACATTAATCAGATGAGTCTCACACTACTCTGCTCGGGCGATTAAGAGAGAGGTGACACACATGCTTAAAGAATTACTGACAGCCGACGTTGTTCAGATTATCCCTGCCTGCGCTGACTGGCGTGAGGCTGTCTCACTTTCCTGCCAGCCGCTGCGCGATAATGGCACCATTGAAGCCCGTTATGTCAAGGCTATCTACCGCTCACACGAGGCGATTGGTCCATATTACGTGGTTGGCCCTGGTATCGCTATGCCTCATGCACGTCCTGAAGACGGTGCAAACAAAATGGGCGTCAGCCTGACGGTGGTCCGCGAGGGTGTAAACTTCGATTCAGAAGGAAATGACCCGGTGCATCTGCTGATTGTGCTGGCCGCAACGGACAGTAACAGCCATATCGGTATTATTACCGCGCTCGCCCATCTGTTTGATACCCCTGAAGATACGGCGTCGCTGATCGCAGCGACAGAGGTCGAACAAATTTTATCCATTATTTCACGCTATTAATTCTTCCAGAGGAAAAAAAATGAAAATCACCGTGGTATGTGGCAACGGTCTTGGTACCAGCCTGATGATGGAAATGAGCATTAAATCAATCGTTAAAGATCTGGGCGTGAATGCAGAAGTCGACCATGTCGATCTCGGTTCAGCCAAAGGCACCGCCAGCGATATCTTCGTGGGCACCTCCGATATTGCCGAGCAGCTCGTGGCTCAGCAGGTGGGCGGTAAAATTGTCTCTCTGAAAAACATGGTAGACAAAGTGGCGATGAAAGAGCGTATCTCTGAAGCTCTGACCGAACTCGGCGCGTTATAAGGGAGCCAAAAATGGAATTTTTCCGTTTTTTAATGAGTGATGTGTTGTCTGAGCCATCCATTCTGGTGGGGCTGATTGCGCTGATCGGTCTGGTGGCACAGAAAAAACCGGCCACGGAAGTGATCAAAGGGACAGTGAAAACCGTGATGGGCTTCCTGATCCTCGGGGCCGGTGCCGGGCTGATTGTCTCTTCACTGGGCGACTTTGCGGCGATCTTCCATCATGCCTTTGGTATCCCAGGTGTGGTGCCGAACAACGAAGCGATCGTTGCTGTGGCGCAGAAGAGCTTCGGCACTGAAATGGCGATGATTATGTTCTTCGCGATGGTCATCAACATTGCGATTGCCCGCTTCACGCCGTGGAAATACATCTTCCTGACCGGTCACCACACGCTGTTTATGTCGATGATGGTGGCGGTGATCCTCGCGACTGCAGGCATGAAAGGCGCGAGCCTGATTGCGGTCGGTTCGCTGGTGGTTGGTGTGTCGATGGTGTTCTTCCCGGCGATTGTTCACCCGTATATGAAGAAAGTCACGGGTTCAGACGACGTAGCATTTGGTCACTTCTCGGCGATTTCTCAGCTGCTTTCTGCCTGGATCGGCAGCAAGTTCGGTAATAAAGAGAAATCTACCGAAGATATGGAAGTACCGAAAAGCCTGCTGTTCCTGCGTGATACGCCGGTGGCGATTGCCTTTACCATGTTCTTCATCTTTATCTTCACCTGTCTGGTGGCGGGTCCGTCAACGGTCAAAGAGATGAATGCGGGTGGCAAAAACTGGTTTATGTTCTCACTGATGCAGTCCATCACTTTTGCCGCCGGGGTTTACATCGTGCTGCAGGGGGTGCGCATGGTGATTGCGGAAATCGTTCCGGCGTTTAAAGGCATCTCCGACAAGCTGGTGCCGAACGCGAAACCGGCCCTCGACTGCCCGGTGGTGTTCCCGTATGCCCCTAATGCGGTGCTGGTGGGCTTCCTCAGCAGTTTTGTTGCCGGGGTACTGGGCATGTTCCTGCTGTACGCGCTGAATATGACGGTGATTATTCCGGGTGTGGTGCCGCACTTCTTCGTCGGTGCTGCTGCCGGGGTGTTCGGTAATGCCACCGGTGGGCGCCGTGGGGCTATCCTCGGGGCCTTCACCAACGGCCTGCTGATTACCTTTATTCCGGTGTTCCTGCTGCCGGTACTGGGCAGCATCGGTCTGGCGAACACCACCTTCAGTGACTCTGACTTCGGTGCCGTCGGCATCCTGTTAGGCCTGATTGTGCGTTAAGGTTCTTTGCCTGAAAGCAGGGGCTGGCGAGATTCTCGTCAGCCCCTGTTTGTTTTTAGCGGTGCCTGAACCCGGATTAATGCGTCTTAGCTGAATTTCACCCAACCACATTCGTTTTTCTTAGTGGCGTAAAAACCTCAGCCCTTTATTTTTTAAGCCTCTGACCTGGCTGAAATAAGGGACTTAACGTGACGACTCAACACCGCAGACGACTGAAAACACTGGTGGGCGCGGGCAGCGTGATTTACGCCGCCAACGACACCGACCGCGCCTTTGGCATTCAGCGCGCCGTGGCACTGGCGCAAACCGCTGAACGCGAAAAAATCACCGGGCTGTTTACCGCCGATCTGCTTCAGAGCGACCCCGCCGGGCTGGCCGGGATCACCGGCAGCCAGGACCCGATTGTCACGCTGGCGGCGTTAAGCCAGGTGACCCGCCACATAGGCTTGATAGCCACCGTCACCACCACCTTCCAGCACCCGTATAATCTGGCGCGCCTGATCGGCACGCTCGACCATATCAGCGCCGGGCGCGCGGGCTGGAATGCGGTGACCTCATCGGTTGGAGAGGAGAACTTTGGCGGGGGCGAGCTGCCTTCTCCGGCCGCGCGTTATGCCCGCGCCACCGAATTTATTGAAGTGATTAATGCGTTGTTCGACGCCAACGACCGGGACGCGGTGCAGCGCAAAAACGGGGGTGGCGTCAGCCTTGATCCGCGTAAGCTGCACCCGGTTAACTATCACGGTGATTTCTTCCGCGTGGCGGGGCCGCTGAATGTGCCTCCGCCACCGCAACATCGTCCGGTACAGTTCCAGGCCGGGCAGTCGGAGGAGGGGATCAGCCTCGGCGCCCGCTATGCCGAAGTGATTTACACCTCGCAGCCGACGCTGGATGACGCCAGTACGTTTGTGGCCGAAGTCCGGCGGCGTGCACTGCTGGCAGGCCGTGAACAGTCGCCGCTGATCATGAACTCTTTCCATTCAGTTATGGGTGAAAATCCGGCCGATGTGGCACGACGGCTGGAAGAGAAGCACCAACGCATTGACTATCAGCGTGGACGACTGAAGGTGGCGGATATGCTCGGCGGGGAGGTTGACTTGCAGGATCTGGATCTCGACCAGACGATCCCGGAATCCCTGTTGCCGGATACGCGTCAGGTGAACCGACGTCGTGGACGTGCGGAAATTTTTACCCGCTATGCCCGCCAGGGACTGACGCTGCGTCAGCTGATTATTGAAGCCGAAGAGACCGGACACTGGTTTGTCGCCGGAACCCCGGAATCGCTGGCCGATGCCATTGAGCAGCGCTACAACGCGGGCGTACTGGATGTGATTTCGCTGCACGGGCTGGGGCAGCCAGACCAGGAAGATCTGCTGATTAATGGCCTGCTGCCGGAGCTGCGCAAACGTCATCTGCTGGATGAAGATTATCGGGGCGAAGATTTCCGCACCAGCCTTGAACTGCCCGCACGACTGCCGGGCAGGTGATACAGGTGTCACAGCGGCCGCGATTGATCAGGCGATTGCGGCAGCCATATTGCGTAACTCTGGCAGGCCGCTGAGATCCTGCTCCAGCACCAGGTCCTGATGAATTTTCAGGATCACCGCTTTCACCACATCAGAGGTTTTTTTCATCCCCTGCTGCTGCATCAGCTGGTTGAGTTCCGCCTGCTGCTTTTGCGTGATTTTCATCGAGAGGCGTCTTGACGCTTTCGCATCCGCCATGTCGCTGCTCAGCAATGTTTTCAATTCCTGCTGCGGATAACGGCCGCTGGTCAGCGCATGCAGATACCAGAGGATCAAAGCCTTGTTGAAGTTTTCGCTGAGGGTGGTATCAATCTTCTGCGTAGCAACATACAGAATATCCAAGTAGTGTACCGGCACTCTGATTTCCAGCGGGGAACTGGACTGTTCGAAGGCCTCTTTGATACGCGCGGTGGACTGCGCGGGGATAGCGGCCACCTCATCGCAGCGGTCACAGACAGCGGCGAGAATATTTTTCACCGTGCCACGCTTATCGCTGAATGCGACATCACGTACCCGGTAAGTGGCAGATGTTTTACCGCAGTTATGGCACAGCAGCGTCCGTGTTTCGCCCTCTTTGACAATTCTCATGGTCACCTCTTCCTTGTTACAGATGCACGCTGATAAAAATCATATCAGGTTCCATAAAATAAAATTTAACGTACCACCAGCCGCCGCATTTCCAGCTGCGACAGATATGAACATCCACGTCAGGGGCCCGATGATGAGGGCTGCAATGATACCCCGACCCGCTGGTTTTCCTGATCAGTTCAGCAACCCAGACCTTATCCACCACGCCCGTCGCAAACAGGTTTTTTACGTCCAGATCCCGCCGGACTTCATGGTCATAAGCATCTTGCCTGAGGCAGTTGATTGCCTGCTTCTTCACTTCTGTGAGTGTCATATTACCTCCGTGTATTATGTACGTTTCATTTCGTACTTTCAAGTGCCAGACACAATAAATCTGCCTGGATTGTAAACGCAGGTGCGACAGAAAGGATGAAGTCAGGGCGCTAAAGGGGCAGAAAATGACAACTTTCAGAGCAGGCTCGTAAAACTGACGATGGACAAAACTCTGCCCTGACCGAAATAGTTACCGATAACAATTAAAATAATTTTGTTTTTATATCAGATTTTTTTAGTTAAATTAGTGTAAGTACGTTGTAATTATTTGT
Source organism: Erwinia sp. MYb375 (assembly GCF_037479175.1). Classification (NCBI taxonomy): domain Bacteria; kingdom Pseudomonadati; phylum Pseudomonadota; class Gammaproteobacteria; order Enterobacterales; family Erwiniaceae; genus Erwinia; species Erwinia sp. MYb375. Next base: position 129,425 of record NZ_JBBGZS010000023.1, read on the forward strand.
CAGATAATAATTGCGCACTTTAACACTAAGGGATACCAATGCTTAACAAGATAACCAGTATTGTCATCGCGATCGTCGGGATCGCGATGCTCTACATGGGTACACAACTGCTGTTGATCGGCGGTACGCCGTTCTATGCACTGATGGGCCTCGGCCTGCTGGTCACGGCTATCACGCTGTTTATGAATAAAAAAATCGCTTTGTCTCTCTACGCTTTATTGATGTGGATGGTACTGGCGTGGATGATTTATGAAGTCGGCTTTGACAAATGGCAGTGGATCCCGCGCGGAGACATCATTGGCGTGATCGGCCTGTGGCTGGCATTGCCCTGGGTGGTTCGCCCGCTGTACAAGAACGAAGGGCGCCGTTTTCATCCCTTCCTTGGCACCACGGTCATTCTGATTGTGGCGCTGGTGGTGGGGATGATGTTTTACGACCCGCTGCCACAGGCCGGCAACATCACGACCCAGCGCCAGAGCGGCGACACCGATGTGGCGGGCAGTGACTGGACGGCCTACGGTGGCACCACCAACGGCCTGCGTTTTTCCAGCCTGAAACAGATCACGCGCGATAACGTCAGCAAGCTGGATGTGGCCTGGACCTACCATACGGGCGACGTGCGCGACGCGGAAAAGGATGCCACGGAATACACCTTTGAAGCGACGCCGCTGAAGGTGAACAACAGCGTCTATTTCTGTACGCCGCACAATGAAGTTCATGCGCTGAACCCGGAAACCGGTGCGCTGAAGTGGAAATATCAGCCAGCGAAAGATGCCTCTTATCTGCAACAGCATCAGACCTGCCGTGGCGTCAGCTACTATGACGGCAGCGCGGCACAGGCAGAGAGTACTCCCGCCCAGCCCGCCCTTTGCCGCAAGCGTATCTATAACGCCAGCAACGATGCCAAACTGATCGCGCTGGATGCGGATACCGGCAAGCTGTGTGCTGACTTCGGTAACAACGGCGTGGTTGATCTGCATGCCAATATGGGCACAGTGCGCCCGCATGCTCTGATGCAAACGGCAGCACCGCTGGTGGCGGGTAACCTGGTGATTGTTGGCGGTTCCGTCATGGACAACGGCTACAATACTGGAAATCCATCTGGGGTGATCCGTGCTTATGATGCGATGTCTGGCCGTCTGGTGTGGAACTTCGACCCGGCCAACCCGGAAAACACCCAGCCGATTGCCGCCGACCAAAGCTATCCGCAGGATACGCCGGTGGCGTGGGGTACGCTGAGTGCTGACCTGAAAAATGGCCTGGTGTATGTGCCGTTTGGTAATGCCTCGCCGGATGAAGTGGGCATTGCGCGTGATGCCAACAGCAACACCGAGAAGTTCCGCGACACCCTGGTGGCGCTGGATCTGAAAACCGGTAGCTTCAAATGGCGCTTCCAGTCCTCGAAAAACGATCTGTGGGACCGCGATAATCCGTCACAGCCTTCGCTGCTGGATATCGACTATCAGGGCCAGAAACAGCCTGTGGTGATCCTGCCGACCAAAACCGGCAACCTGTTTGTGCTTAACCGCCTGACGGGCCAGCAGGTGTACCCGATTAATCAGGTTGATGTTTCCACGCAGGGCATCAGTGGTGAGAAATACTCGCCGACGCAGCCCGTTTCTGCGCTGAACTTTATTCCGGCACCGCTCAATGAAAAAGCGATGTGGGGCCTGACGCCGTTTGACCAGATGGCCTGCCGTATTGACTTCAAGTCACTGCGTTATGACGGCAATCCGTGGACGCCAGCGACCGAAGCCGGTTCGATTATCTTCCCGGGCAATATCGGGGTGTTTAACTGGGGTTCTGTGGCGGTCGATCCTGAGCGTCAGATCCTGATCGCTTCCCCGGTGCGTCTGGCTTACAAATACAACCTGATCAAGCGTTCGGCGGCAACGGCGGACAAGCGTCTGTTCACCAAAGACGGCACACCGTACTGGAATGAGAACTTTGAAGGCGATTACGCCATTCATATTCAGCAGCTCTCTTCCAGCCTGGGGATTCCGTGCATCGCGCCACCGTGGGGCCGCATGGTCGGTGTTGATCTGAAAACCGGGAAAACCGAGTGGCTGCGTCGTGTGGGTACCACGAAAAACCTGAACACCAGCTTCCTGCCGGGCCGCTTCCCGATTGGCTTCCCAATGGGGATGGTGGCACACGGTGGTCCGTTAACCACGGCAGGTGATGTGGTGTTCCACGGTGCAACGGCCGATAACTTCTTCCGTGCTTACGATGTCAACACGGGCGAGTTACTGTGGCAGACCGAACTGCCCGCCGGGGGCCAGGCAACGCCTGCCACCTATATGGGCAGCGATAACCAGCAGTATGTGGTGATTGCGGCTGGTGGTCACGGTTCGCTCGGCACCAAAGCCGGTGACTCGGTAGTGGCTTACCGCCTGAAGTAATCTGAACCGGGGAGCGGTATCTGCCGTTCCCCGTCAGTCATTATCAAGCTGGTCGGCCACCTTCGGCAGCGTGCCTGCGCGGCGCTGCGGCACACAGGCCGCAGAGAGAAGGGAACTTAGTCGACGATCGAAATACGGCAGGTGTTGGCGCTGCCAATCTGGCCAACGCTGTCTCCCTGCGTGACGATCACCAGATCCCCCGAGGCCAGGTAACCCTGTTCACGCAGAATAGCGATAGCATCCTGCGCCGACTGCACGCCTTCGGCATGACCGTTAAACAGCACCGGCGTGACACCACGATACAACGTAGTCAGATTGAGCGTGGACTGATGGCGGGAGAGGGCGAAGATCGGCAGACGCGAGGTGATGCGCGACATCATACGTGCCGTGCGCCCGGATTCGGTCATGGCAATAACGGCTTTCACCCCGGTCAGATGGTTTGCCGCGTACATGGCAGACATCGCCGTCATCTCTTCAATATTACTGAACTCAACGTCCAGGCGGTGTTTAGAGGTGTTCGTGCCCGGCACCCGTTCCGCACCCAGGCAGATATTATGCATGGCAGTGATGGCTTCTACCGGGAAGCTGCCCGCGGCGGTTTCAGCCGACAGCATGACGGCATCGGTGCCGTCGAGCACGGCGTTGGCGACGTCCATCACCTCTGCGCGGGTTGGCATCGGGTTGGTGATCATCGATTCCATCATCTGGGTGGCGGTAATCACCACACGGTTGAGCTGTCGTGAACGTGCAATCAGGCGTTTTTGCACCCCGACCAGCGCGGCATCACCGATCTCGACGCCAAGATCGCCACGCGCCACCATAATCACATCGGAGGCGAGGATCATATCGTCCATGCTTTCCTGTGTTGCCACCACTTCGGCACGCTCTACTTTTGCCACAATCAGCGCCTTACAGCCGGCTTCACGCGCCAGACGGCGGGTGAAACGCAGGTCTTCACCGCTGCGCGGGAAGGAGACGGCAAGGTAGTCGACGTTCATTTTGGCGGCGGTGAGAATATCGGCTTTGTCTTTCTCGGTTAGTGCATCGGCGGAGAGGCCGCCTCCCAGCTTATTCACCCCTTTATTGTTCGACAGTACGCCGCCCACGGTGATCACGGTATAAATCGTCGCGCCCGCTACGCGCAGCACGCGCAGTTGAATGCGGCCATCATCCAGCAGCAAAATATCGCCGGGCACCACATCATCGGGCAGGGATTTATAGTCGATACCCACGCGCTGGTTGTCGCCCTGGCCTTTGTCCAGCAGGGCATCAAGGATAAATTCATCGCCGACCGTCAGCAGGGCTTTGCCTTCTTTAAAGGTCGATACACGGATTTTTGGCCCCTGCAGATCGCCTAAAATCGCCACCTGGCGGCCGAGACGGCTGGCGACATCACGCACGCGCTGGGCGCGGGCAATATGGTCTTCGGCGGTACCATGAGAAAAGTTCAGCCTGACGACGTTAGCGCCCGCTTTGATGATTTTTTCGAGGTTATTATCCCGGTCTGTCGCCGGGCCTAACGTGGCAACAATCTTGGTGCGTCTCAATACTTCAGACATGATCACGTCCTTGGTTAAATGTCATCCGTTGTTCTCCTGACGCGTTAACGCCAGTGAATCGGGTATTAATGAGAAACTGCCGCTGTTTTTTTAATCAGTCGGCCAATGTTTTCGCAGGTGCGCTCCATATTGGTTGTGCCTTCCTGCAACAGCGATTCTATTGCCGCCGCGTGCGGGATAATGCCAAAAATAGCATCAATGCCAGCGTCATACAGCGCGCCGACATCATCGCCAATACTGCCAGCAACTGCAATGACCGGAACCTGATGTTGTCTGGCGGTCTGTGCTACGCCGAAAGGTGTTTTACCAAAACGTGTCTGGAAGTCGATGCGGCCTTCTCCGGTAAAGCAGTAATCGGCCCCGGCCAACTGCGCGCTCAGACCACTGTACTCAACCACGATTTCAATACCTTTACGCAGCGTGCAGTGGGTGAAGGCCATCAGCCCGGCGCCCAGCCCTCCTGCGGCTCCGGCTCCTGGCGTTGCTGCCACTTCGTGGCCGAGTTGCTGCGAGATAACGTCAGCATAATGAGCGAGGTGATGGTCCAGGGTGGCGACCATTTCCGGGGTTGCCCCTTTTTGCGGACCAAACACCGCCGATGCACCCTGCGGACCGCATAGCGGGTTGGTGACATCACAGGCCACCTGAATATCTACCTCTGCCAGTCGGCTGTCCAGCCCGGAAATATCAATGCGGTGTAAATCACCCAGTGCGCCGCCACCGGGGGCTAAACGTGCACCCTGTTTATCAAAGAAGCGCACGCCCAGCGCTTCGGCCATTCCGGCCCCGCCGTCATTGGTGGCACTGCCGCCGATGCCCAGGATGATCTTCCTGATGCCTTTATCCAGGCAGGCGCGGATCAGTTCCCCGGTGCCCCGGGTGGTGGTCAGCAAAGGATTTTTAGTGTGCGGGTTAACGTAATGGATGCCGCTGGCCGACGCCATTTCAATCACGGCCATGTCGCCACTGCCCATAATGCCGTAGCAGCCCTCTACTGGCGTACCCAGCGGACCGGTCACCTGTAGCGTGAATAACTCACCCCCGGTGGCATCAATCAGTGACTGCGTAGTGCCTTCGCCGCCGTCCGCCATCGGAACGTGAATATAGTTGGCGTCGGGAAATACGCGCTTCAGCCCGGCCTCCATCGCGAGGCAAACCTGCTTCGCCGTCATACTCTCTTTGAAGGAGTCGGGTGCTAATACAAACGTCTTGTTCATCATGGGTTGCCTTATGTCATGGTGGCCGGGATCATCCCGGTGGGGCATTTCTTATAATAGACAAAAGGGTTCAGCTACAGGAGCAAGAGAGGTTTATCACAGGTTCAGGGTGGAGGAACTACAGGGCCAGCTTGAAATGTCTGTTCAGCATCATCCTGCCTTTTGGGGTAATCGTGACCATCCGGTAACCCGGTGTCCGAACCAGCCAGTCCTGCGCTTCGCCGTGCTGGAAAAAAGCGGCACCGATATAGCCACCAAGATGAAATCGTCGCTCACTCCAGTCCAGGCAGGCGCAGCAGTGTTTCCGCCGGGTACCGGCATCGGGTTCAATGCCGAGTTCAGTCAGGTGTCGTCTGCCGGTATCGGTCAGCGCAGCGCCATCTGCCGTTATCCACTGTGCATCGCGCATTGCGTCATAGATCTGTACCGCGACTTCCCCCGCCAGATGGTCGTAACAGGTGCGGGCATAACGCATATCGGCGGGCGTACTGGGTTCTGGTGCCGCAACACGCCGCCATGACACTCCCATCATGGTTTCGATCAGCTGCGCAATATCGCCTCCGGCCAGCCGATAGTAACGGTGCCGCCCCTGGGACAGGCAGGAAATCAGACGGCTTTGCACCAGACGTGCCAGATGGGCACTGGCGGTGGAAGAGGCGACATCCGCCACGGCACTCAGCTCTGTCGCCGTCCAGGCGCGCCCGTCCATTAAGGCGCAGAGTATTTTAACGCGGGAGGTATCCGCCAGGGCCGCCGCGACGGCGACCATGGAAAACGCCAGCACATCCTCATTGTCGGTCGTTATCGTCTGTTTTTGCATGGTTACTCAGGCACTACGGCCCATTGTTCAGTAGCGCGTTCGGCGGCAGCGGGGTTGTCCGTCACCAGAATTAACTGATTCGCATGATCGCTGTACTGCGTCAGGATAGAAACCCCGGCGTCAGCCAGTGCGGTTGCGATCTCGCCCAGTTCACCCGGGCGCGCCTGCTTCAGCTTGCGGATCAGTGGCTGGCAGACATTCTGAACCTGAAACCCTTCTGCCTCAAGCACAGCCCGCGCCCGCTGGCCTTCCACCACCAGAAAGTGTGCATGACTGTGTTCGCCTGCGCTAAAGACACCACCGCCTTCCAGGCCGATACCCTGACGGCCTAACAGGCTCGCCAGCGCGGCCAGCGCACCGGGAACATTGGGTAACAGGATATGGATATCAAACATGGTGTTGTCCTTTATTTTCTGATGAGTAATCCCGCAGTACTCCGGCAATGCGGATGCGGTAGAAGGAAAACAGGTGGCGGCGTCCTTCAGCCTGGGCGGCCTGGTGGTGGGCATTCTGTTTCCAGGCCAGCACGGCGTCTTCGTCGCGCCACCATGAAAGCGACAGGATCTTGCCGTCGTCGGCCAGGCTACGAAAACGTTCAATGGCAATAAAACCATCAATATCTGCCAGCAGAGGTTTCAGTTCAGCGGCAAGTTGCAGGTAACGGGCTTGCCCGTCAGGGCTTATCTCGGCTTCAAAAAGAACGGCGATCATCAGTGCACTCTCTTGCAGGGGGAGAGGCAACTTTACTGATCTAAAAAAACAACACTTCGCTGGAGAACGAAATATGGAGGGGAACTTGCGCAGTGCTATCCGGCGTCATGAAAGCACTGCGCAGAAGGGGCTACAGTTGGGCAATCCTCAGCAAATCGTCTTTGGCGCCTGGTGCCACGGCCAGCACCGGGGCACCGCGCAGCAGGTGCTCACCCGCGGTGTTAAACGTGTGCGTCCAGCCGCCTGCCTCATTGACCAGGCAGTAACCCGCCAGGCAATCCCACGCGTGCATATGGGGTTCGTAATAGCCCACCAGACGCCCGGCGGCAACGTATGCCAGCATCATTGCCCCCGATCCGTTGCGGAAGAAGTTGCCGCCTGCGGCGGTGATCCCGGCGGCAATCTCACCCACGCGTTCCGGGGTAACATAGCTGTTAGCACCGAAGCCGGTGACGTGGTTCTGCATGGTGCGTGCCGGATCAACCTGCAACGGTTTGCCATTCAGCGTTGCGCCCTGGCCGCGTGCAGACACAAAGCACTCCTGCTGGCACGGTGCCATGATCACGCCAATGACCGGCTGCCCTTCGTGGATCACGGCAATCGATACGCACCAGTTCGGCATACCGTTAACAAACGGGCTGGTACCATCAATAGGGTCCACCACCCAGGTGAAACCTGAGCTGCCCGCCTGCAAGCCGAACTCTTCACCGAGAAAACCGTCATCCGGGAATGCCTGAGCAATCTGCCCGTTAATCAGCATTTCCACTTCGCGGTCGGCGATCGAGACCACGTCCTGCGCATCTCGCTTGGTTTCAATCACCAGCGTTTCACGGCGATGAAAATAATCGAGCGCTTTGGCGCCGGCTTCTCGTGCTACCTGTTCCGCCAGTCTCAGCCGGCGGGAAATGTCTTCACTCATGTTCAGTCCTTATTAATGGGGATCACTGGGCAATCAGCGCCAGTCCCTGAGGTTTGAAATCCACGAATACGCGGCTGCCCGGCGCCAGCTGGCTTTCCATCTGCACATCGACAATAAACAGCGCACCCAGCGCCGTCTGCACCTCATATTCGATGTGGTCCCCCAGCCAGGTGCTGTGGGTGACTTCACCGTTCAGTGCGCCTGCCGGTTCAGTGCGCAGTGTAATAAACTGCGGCCGCACCGAGAGCTGCGCGGCACCGGGGCGGGCGTAAGCGCCGGGTACGCGATACTCGCGATTGCCCAGCGCGATAACCGCCTGGCTGTCTTCCACCCGGCGGATATCACAGGGCAGGATATTGGCCTCGCCCATAAAGTCGGCGATAAATACCGACGCCGGTGACTGATACAGCTCCTGCGGTGCACCCTGTTGGGCAATATGCCCTTCTTTCATGACAATAATCTTATCGGAGACGGCAAGCGCCTCTTCCTGATCGTGAGTCACGTATACGGCCGTAAAACCCAGCCGCTGTTGCAGATCGCGAATTTCAGTGCGCACGCGGCGGCGCAGGCGTTCATCCAGGTTGGAGAGCGGTTCATCCAGCAGTAACACCTGCGGCTCCAGCACCAGCGCACGTGCTACGGCAATACGCTGCTGCTGGCCGCCGGACAGCTCCGCCGGAAGGCGCTGGCCCATACTCTCCAGGCCGACCAGCTTCATCCCTTCACGCGCACGATCCTGCGCTTCTTTTTTCGACATTCCGCCGGAGAGCAGGCCGTACATCACGTTATCCAGTGCGCTCATATGCGGGAACAGGGCGTAGGACTGAAACACCATCGCCACATCACGCTCGTTAGCGGGCAGATGCGTCACATCGTTACCGCCAATCAGAATACGCCCGGAGGTCGGGTGTTCCAGTCCTGCCAGCAGGCGCAGGGTGGTGGTTTTGCCACAGCCGCTGGGGCCGAGCAGGGTTACCAGCGTGCCCGGTTCAACCGTCAGCGATAAGTTGGGCAGGGCGTTGAAATCGGCAAACTGTTTGGTGACGTTCTCAAACACCACCGAGCCGGAACGAATGGTCGTCATACGGCACTCTCCTGATGTAATGCCGGTGGTGGAGCCACCGGTGCTGTGGCAATGCGGGTAGCGCGGCGCAGGCGGCGTTCACCGACCAGCAGCTGGAAAGTAAGGATCACCGCCAGCATCACCACAATAAGGACGGAGGAGTAAGCGATAGCGACGCCGTATTCCCCGTTTTCGACCAGTCCGACGATATAAGAGGTGGCCATGTTGTACTGGGCGCTGACAAGGAAAATGACGGCGCTGATGGAGGTGATCGCCCGCACAAAGGCGTAGACCAGTGCAGCGCTGATCGCCGGTTTCAGCAGTGGCAGGATCACTTTGCGCAGCGTGCGGAAACTGCTGGCCCCTAATGTTAATGAGGCTTCATCCAGGCTGCGATCGAGCTGGCTCATGGCGGCAATCCCCCCGCGAACGCCGACCGGCATATTGCGGAAAACAAAGCAGGCGACAAGGATCAGCGCCGTCCCGGTGATCTCCAGCGGCGGCAGGTTGTATGCCATGATATAGCTGACACCAATGACGGTGCCGGGAATGGCAAAACTGAGCATCAGCATAAATTCAAAGGTCGAACGCCCGGCAAACTTCTGCCGTACGATCAGCCAGGCGGTCAGCAGGCCGACAATGGCCGTCAGCGGAGCCGCAATCAGCGCAATTTCCATGGTGGTCCAGAACGAATTCCAGGCCACCCCGGTCCACACCATCTGCCCCTCGTTCCAGTGGAAGCCGAACGCACGGGCGTAGTGCGCCAGCGTCAGGCTGCTGTCCAGGCCCCACGACTGTACAAATCCGCCAATCAGGATCATGCCGTAGATCACCAGCGTGAACAGGCCCCACGGGATCACCAGTGCGTAAACGCCATAACGCAGGCCACGCGGCAGACCGCAGTGCTGACCGGAGTCGCCTTTGCCGGTGACGGTGGCGAAGTTTTTACCCGACAGCCACAGTCGCTGGAGAATAAAGGCGCTGAGGGTGAAGCACAGCAGGATAATAGCCAGCACCGCTGCCCGGCTCGGGTCGTTTTGCGCCCCGACCACCGAGAAGAAGATCTCGGTCGAGAGCACGCCGTGGCTGCCACCCAGCACCATCGGGTTGCCGAAGTCCGCCATACTTTCGATAAAGCTGATCAGGAACGCATTCGCCAGGCCCGGTGCCATCAGCGGCAGCGAGACGTAGCGGAAGGTGCGCCAGCGGTTAGCGCGCAGCGTTTGCGAGGCTTCTTCCAGTGACGGACTGACGCCTTCAACCACACCAATCAGCACCAGGAAGGCAATCGGCGTGAAAGAGAGGACCTGGGCTATCCAGATCCCGGTCAGACCATACAGCCAGCGGCCTGGCTCAATACCAAACACCGTTGCGAGCAGTTCTGTCACGACGCCTGCACGGCCAAACAGCAGCATCAGCGCCAGGCCAATAACAAACGGCGGCGTGATGATCGGCAGCACGGTCAGCATGCGCAGCGCTTTCTTAAACGGCAGCGGCGTGCGGGTCGCCGCCAGCGCAAAGGCCAGACCCAGCAGGGTAGAGCCAGAGGCGGTCATCAGCGCCAGCCACAGGGTACGCCATGCCGTGCCGCAGCCCCCGCTGCCGTTCAGGCAGCCGAGGCTCCAGATTGCCGGGTCCTGAATATTGGCGATCATGCCATCCGGTTTAAAGGAACCGTCCACATCCTGTACGGAGGCGACAAACATGCTGAGAACCGGGTACAGCACGAAGGTGGTCACCAGGGCTACCAGCAGCACAATTGCCGCCACCACAAAGGCATCACCGCGCAGCACGCCGCGTTCTGCCAGCGCAAAGGAGAACAGCAGCAGGAAGGTGGTGAGTAGCAGGATCGCCCCTGCGCCAAAAGCAGGCTGGCCGTCGCTGAGTGCGCCGAACAGCTGTTCGCTCCACTGCCAGTTCCAGCCTGTGTAACCAATCGCATGGCCTTCAAACAGCAAAAACAGGACGCCAAAGGTACTGGCCCCCATCAGGAGCCAGGAGCGGCGGTTGCCCACGGGCAGTAAGCGCGCCAGGGCGCAGATCAGGAGCATCAGCACGGCAATGGTCAGCCAGGGGCGCTGGAACTGGGCAATCTGCCATAGCGCCGGGGCCGTTTCGCGATCCTGCCAGAGTGTTGTCAGCCAGCCGAAGTCGAAAAATCCGGCTTCCAGGCTGTACCAGGGCAGCAGCAGGATGGCAAGTGCGCCCAGCACGAAAGCCCCGTCCAGGCGGCGGTTTTGAGCATTCATCATAACCTCGATCGTTTATGATCCGGCCTCCCGCACGGGCGGGAGGGGAAGGGAGGAAGAATTACTGGGCGCTGGCGCCGATCTCTTTATCCCAGCGGCTGAGCAACGCTTTGCGTTTGGCCGAGTCACCGTAGGTTTTGAAGTCGTAATCGATCAGTTTGATATTCTCGAAGCGCGGTGCGTATTCCGATATCGCCGCATTTTTATTTGACGGAAGCTGGAAGGATTTGGCGTCTTTCATGTGGGACTGTGCCTCCGCACTGAGCGCCCAGTCGTACCACACTTTGGCGGCGGCCAGGTTACGCGCCCCTTTCACAATCGACATCGAGCCGATTTCATAGCCGGTGCCTTCGCAGGGGGCGACGGCTTTCACCGGGAAGCCATCCACCTGCATGGCCACCGCATCATGCATAAAGACAATACCGATGGTGGTTTCACCGCGTGCTGCCGCTTTCACCGGGGCAGAGCCGGATTTGGTGTACTGGGAGATATTGGCGTTGAGCTTTTTCAGGTAATCGAAGGCTTTCTCTTCCCCCATGATCTGCACCAGGGTGGCAAGGGTATTGTAGGCAGTGCCGGAGGAGTTCGGGTTTGCCATCTGGATCTCTCCTTTCCATGACGGGTCCAGCAGATCGGCCCAGCAGGCTGGCGCTTTCAGTTTTTTCTCTTCCACCAGTTTGGTGTTGTAACCCCAGCCCAGCGCACCGGCATAGACGCCGACGGTGCGGAACTGTGCGCTCTCCGCCTGCTTACGTGCCCAGTCCTGCTGCTGGTCGAGCAGCGGTGATTTGTAGGCCTGGGTCAGGCCTTCGTCGGCGGCCTGCATATGCGGATCGCCCGTCCCGGCCCACCAGATATCGGTGCGTGGGTTGCGGGCCTCGGTGCGGATGCGTGCATAGGCTTCGCCCGCAGAGAGGCGCACCATGCTGACCTTGATATCCGGGTGTTGTTTCTCAAACAGGTTGGTCATTTGCTCACAAACAACCACATCGGCGGAGCAGATCATATTCAGCTTTTCAGCGGCCTGAGCCGGAAGGGCTGAGAGCGCAGAGCCAGCGGCGATGACCGCCATCAGAGTAATACGATGCATGGTGTTCTCCTTCAGTGTGTAGGGTAGGCGATACGTTGTCGCCAGGTTTTTTGTGCATACGTTTTGCACGTGTGTGCAATTAATTAATGCACAAAATTTATGCTGTCAATTGCGCTGGTACGCATTTCAGTTGCCATGTCACAAAAATGAAACAATTACGCTACAAAAATAATTGCACAGCCGTGCAAAGTGCGACAGACTCATTCGCAACACAAAGCGGGCGGGTGTGATAATGGCGATGGAAAAGGCAGTGGTCAGTGCGAAAGATGTGGCAGAGAGGGCGGGCGTGTCGCGTTCAGCGGTGTCGCGCACCTTCACGACGGGGGCCAGTGTCTCCGCTGCCACGCGGAAAAGGGTCATGCAGGCCGCAGAAGAACTGGGCTATCACGTTAATCACCTGGCACGCGGGCTGGTGCGTAACCGCAGCGGCCTCGTCTGCCTGATTGTTTCTGAACTGGCGACACCGTACCGTGCCAGCCTCGTGCGGCTGGTGACGCAGCATCTGCAGGAAGCCGGGAAAATTGCCATGCTGATCAATACCGACCGCTCGGATGACAGTGTGTCGCAGGCGCTGCAACAGGCGATCAACTACCGTGCTGATGCTTCTTTTGTGCTCTCGGGGATGCCGGAAAGCGCCATTGCGCGTCAGTGTCATAAACACGGTCAGCGGCTGGTACTGATTAACCGCAACGATGTGCTGCCGGGATCATTGAGTATTAATCTGGATAACGAAGATGCCGCCAGCCGTGTGGTGATGGCGTTTGCGCGGGCGGGTTGCCAGCATGTGGCATTTGCTAACTCCCTTGCCGGAACGCCGAGCCTGATGGCGCGTGAACGTGGGTTTCTTCAGGCGGCGGAAGCGGCCGGGCTAAAAGCCAGCGTGGAGCGTTTCGGCACCACCTCTTATGAGAGCGGGCAGATCCTGGCACACCGACTGCTGACCCGCCGCGATCGCCCCGACGCGGTATTCTGTGTGACTGACCTGCTGGCCTGCGGCTTTATGGATGAAGCGCGGCACCGTTTTTCCTTGCGCATCCCGCAGGACCTCTGCGTCGCGGGTTACGATGATATTCCCCAGGCGGCGTGGTCGTCTTATCATCTCACCACTTTCACCCAACCCGTTGATCGCTTTGCCCGTGACGCGGTCGAGTGGCTGGTGAATGAGGAGCAACGTGAAGATAACCAGCCTGCGGCGCTGGACGAGGAGATGCCTGGCGAAACACGGATGTACCATGCTGATTTTATCTGGCGCGGGACGATCCGCGGGGGATGAAAATAGCGCTGTGCTTTATTTTAATGTATTAATTATTGACCCGTATTAATGATATTCAATATTTTATTTATCTATGATATTAAACTTTGTGCTTTCTCTGGCTAATTCAATTCTTCAGGCGGAATTATAATTTTGTGCAGAGGGTTATTGTTTTATTAATACCCTTGTCAGCACTTTTGTGAGTAAAATGAAAAGGTTTCTTTATAACCCAACAACCCCTCGCCAATCAGGTCAATATTGTCTACTATCTTACTCAAGTCCTGACTTGATAAAATGGTTAAAATGGAAATAAAGAAAACAGATCCTAAGCCACGTACGAAACCGGCGGAAGTCCGTCTTGATGAACTGATGGATGCTGCACAGCAGTTGTTCATCACTAAAGGGTTTGAAGCCACCACCATCAGCGACATCGTGCGCGATGCGCAAGTGGCAAAAGGGACCTTCTACCACTACTTCCCGTCAAAAAATGAGATGCTTTCCGCACTGCGTGAGCGCTTTACCCGGCATTTTATCGAAGAGATCCAGCTGGCCGTGGATGCCTGTCCCGCTGAAGACAGTGTTGCGCGTCTGCGTGCCTGGTGTGATGCCGGTATCACTGCCTATTTTGACGGTATGGCGCTGCATGATGCGTTGTATCACGATCATCATTATCACACGCGCGGTAATCAGGATCGTGATGCGGTACTGGATCAAATCCTGACAATCCTCAATCACGGTAGCACTTTTGGTGCCTGGCAGCTTGAGAACCCGCGTCTGACCGCTATCCTGATGTACCACGGCATGCACGGTGCGGTGGATGATGCGGTGGTCACGGATGAAAACGATAAAACGCAGTTGGGCCATCAACTTGCCTGCGAGTTTCTGCGTTTACTCGGCTACCACCAGCCATAATTCTCTGAAGGGGGCGTCGCGACTACGTCTCCTTCCGGCCTCTGTTCTCCCTTCCTCGTTCTTCTTCTGAATACCCTCATAAACATAAGTTTTATTAATTGTTTGTTTTACATCCATACAAACTTCTGTGGTAAAAAAGCTGTTGACCGACTGGCGGTCAATGCTAATAATAATCACTTTCATTAATCATTAGGTGAAACTGTTATGGATTTTAACAACATAATCTCCCTGCTCAATGAGATTGGCATTCCGGCAGATGTGCTGGAAGAGGCAGACGGAAGTTGGCAGTTAAGGCGCGATCTGGCGCTATCTTCTGCCGAAACGGTGGCTCTGCAGGCACGATTACAGCAGCAAACCGGCAGGCAGTTTTCGTTATGGGGAAGCAATGACTACACCCTTGATGAAATTATTGCACTGGGTAACTAAAGCGAGAGGGGCAGTAGGGATTTATCTGATTCGTTATCGCAACAGAAGCGAAGGTGCTTAGGTTGCGAGAAAAATACATATAAAATTAATCTATTTTTAATTGACTGACGGTCAGTCGTGGTGTGTAGTGTGGCCCATAACTAATAAATACCAGTAAGTAAATTTTTCTCTTCCATGTGAGTAAGCACGAGTAACAGCATCTTCGTTAAGCCAGGTCCGAAGAAGGGGGTAACCCTGCATGATTGCGGTTGACCGTATTTTCAAAGCAGACAAATAGTGTGCGCATGATGGAGTTAAACATGGTTAAGTCTGGTGGTTCATTGAATCAAAACCTGCTGGCGGCGCTGCACGAAAACCGCCAACGCCGGGCATTGTTCGAACAGGACATGATAATCACTCACGGTGAGTTAGCCGACCGCGTGGCCTCTTGTAGCTATCGCCTGCAGCAACGGGGTGTGCAGAAGGGAGATCGCGTGGCGATGCAACTGCGTAATACGCATCAGGCCGTGATATTAATGCTCGCTACGCTGATGATCGGCGCGATCCCCGTTCCTGTCCTTCCCTCTTATCGTGAAAAAGAGTTGCGTCATATTTTGCAAATGACCACGCCTAAAGTGCTGGCTGTGCAACGCAGTACTCGTCGTTATAACCCTCTGGCAGTATTACAAAATCTGCAGCAGGAGGGGCTTAATGTCGATCTGGTGCTGGTGGAGGAGGGCGCTAACTGCCACCAGGACTCACGTTATCTTAATTTGCAGGATTTCTGCGCGTTGCTGGCGCCCGTTCCCGTGCAAAAGCTGGCGACGATGGCCGATGACGATATCGCCATGATGTTGCTCTCCAGCGGCACGACCGGTCTTCCGAAGGCTATCGCCCGTAAAAACGCCGGCTATAGCTATATGATTGCCTGCGGGTGCGACGTTTTTGGCCTGACTGAGCGCTCCGTTTATTTCGCGGTAATGCCGGTTTCTCACGGATTCGTGATCAATTGCCCGGGGATGCTGGGCACGCTGTTGCGGGGGGGCGCCGTCGCACTGGCCGATGTGCCCTCTGCGGCGCAGGCACTGGATTTCATCGCCTACTGTGGCGTCACTCATACCACGCTGGTTCCGGCGCTGCTTTCGCAGTGGGCGGAGGTTCAGCGCGAGAGTCCCCGCTTTATCGACTCGCTGTGGCATGTGCAGGTCGGCGGCGCACGCGTGACACCGGAGCTGGCCGCATCCGCCTCTGACACCCTCGGCATTACCCTCCAGCAATGCTATGGCATGAGCGAAGGGCTGCTCTGTTTTAACGCTCTCGATGATGATGACAGCCTTCGTTTCCACTCGCAGGGGCGACCGCTTTGTCCTGAAGATGAGGTGCGCATCGTTGATGAACAGGGGGAAGACGTTCCGCCGGGACATTCGGGCGAATTAATTACCCGTGGCCCTTACACCATCACCCGTTATTACCAGAATCCGCTGGCCGACAGCCTGGCGTTTACCGCTGACGGGTTTTATCGCACCGGCGACCTCGCACACGTTGATCGACAGGGCAATGTCTTTATCGATGGAAGGGTTAACGACGCGATTAACCGTGGCGGGGAGAAGTTCTCACCGAATGAAATTGAAGAGCTGGCGCTTCATCATCCGGCGATCCGGCAGGCCGCCTGTGTGGGCATGGCGGATGCGTTGTATGGCGAAGTTCCCTGCCTGTTTGTCACCACCGACGATAGCGAATTGACCCTGGGGGCGGTGCGCCGTTTTTTTGAACAGCAGGGGCTCGCCACTTTCAAGGCCCCGGAAAGACTGATCCTGATTGATTCCATCCCGATGAAAGGCATTGGCAAAATTGACCGCCTGGCCTTGAGGGCGTTACTGGCGCAGCAAGAGGCGCCTCTTCCTGGCACGATGACAGAGCGAACGTAGACGATGAAAACCACCCTCAGTCATAACAGAACAGTCATGCGCTTCAGCACCGGTAACGTTGCACCCGTACAGCAGCAGTTGGTGGTCTTTCCTCATGCTGGCGGCAGTGCCGCGTTTTACCAGCAGTGGCGTGAGCGACTCCCGGCAGAATGTGACCTGCTGGTGGTGCAATATCCGGGGCGGGAAGAGCGCCAGGCAGACCTTCCCTGGTCGGGTGCACAGCAGGCGATCGCGGCCTGTAACCACGGACTGCGGGAATTACTGGGCGTGGCACCGGTAACATTTTTTGGTCACAGCATGGGCGCATTGCTGGCATTGCAGGTGGCCACTGCGCTATGGGATTCACGCTTTGCCTGCCAGCGGGTGGTGCTCTCCGCACAGCGGGTGCCGTCAGAACTGATGATGCTGCAACAGCCGGGCGCGCGCGAGCGACTGCTCGACACCATCCTCACCTACAGCGAACAGAGCGGCATCATGCGCCTTGACGAACTGACGCGCCCGAGGGTCGCCGCTTTAATTTTGCAGGATCTGATGTTGCTCGGGCAGTTGGCCGACCTGCCGGTCGCCGATATCCCGTTACTGATTGCCGGTGGGGAAGAGGATCCGCTGGTGGAACGGTCGGCGCTGGAAGCCTGGTCGACAACGGTGACGGAAAGTCAGCTTAAGCGCTGGCCGGGCGGGCACTTTTACTTCCAGGACAATCTGGATGCCTTTTTACACCAGCTGTTGCCGTCATGCGCAGCGGCTCAACTCAACTGATGGTCAGATAAGGAAGATGTGATGAACTTTGAGCTGTTTAATCCTCAACGCGCTGCGCCAGACACAGAAAAGGCTTTTACGCTGTTCCCGGCATTGAAAAAGTTTTATGCCTCGCTCGGCAAAACGCCGCTGATCCCGGTGCCAGGCCCTCAGGGGCACGCGACGATTCTGGCGAAATATGAATTCAACAACCCTTTTGGTTCGGTAAAAGACCGGACCGCCTTCGGGCTGTTTTGTGATGCCATCAATCAACATGACTTTGCGCGTGGCGAACTGAAACTGCTGGATTCGTCCGGCGGCAATATGGCGAAGGCGCTGGCAAAACTGGGCAACATGTGTGGCATTGCCGTGCAGGTAGTGATCCCCGACTCCTCACCCGAGCAGCTGGTGGCGACGCTGAAGGGCGATAATGCGCAGGTGACGCTGGTGGACCGCAGTCAGTTTTTACTCGGCGTGATTGCCCGTAGCCAGCAAATTGCCCGCGATGATCCCAGCTGGACGCTACTCTCACAGCACCTCAATCTGGTGAATACCGCCGTGCATCAGCATCAGACCGGGGCTGAGATCCTCCATCAGTTGAACGGCACACGTGCCGATGGCTGGGTATCGGCAGTGGGAACCGGTGGCACCTTATCCGGCGTATATGCAGCACTGAGCCGCGATAATCCCCAGATTATTGCCTGGGGATCCACGCCTGCAGAGTTACCTTATGGCACGCTGAATGCCCCTAACGGTGAGGCAAAGTTTGCCGGGGCAGGCGGCCTGGGGTTTGGCTTCCGCCAGCCGTTTATTACCCAGCTGATGCCAAAAAATCTGCCGTTTAATGAAGTGACCTATCGCGAAGCACTGACGGCTATGTATGAATTCTGGCAGTTGACCGGCGTGAAAATTGGCGCATCCTCCGCCGCCAACTGGAAGACCGCGTGGAAACTGGCGCAGACGCTTGACCGCGGTCAGCAGGTGGTGACCCTGTTCGCTGACGCCGGAAGTGATGTGGAAAGAGAGAAAGGAGAAGCCTGGTTTAAACAGTCCGATATCGTGGTGGCATAACCTCATTTTTAATTAAAGGGTCAAAAACATGGAAATTATTCAGGGCAATAATAATGTATTGTCAGAGCTGATTGCGCTCGCAAACTGGGTTCGCGCTGAAATTGAACAGGGTTCTTCGGTAACCGAAGTTGAGCATTCTCTGGCAGTAAATAAAGGCTACGCGAATGCTACGGTTATTTCCGTCGTGGAAATGGCAAATATTCATTTTAATGCAAAAACCAACAGTGGGCCGACGGTGGGTGACGCGAATTCGCACGTCGACCATTTTATTGATGAGCGAGGTGAACCCGTAGGAACCATGACCGGCAGCGGGTGGAAAATTGCGGCGCTGGCCGATAACAGCGTGGTCTCTTATTATCATGAGACCGCCGAAACCCCTCAGGGACGTATTGAAACTTCAGGTATCTGGAACTCCAGTGCCATCTGGGCATCGCAGTGGCAGTCATTGCTGGCCGTAGGCGTAAGTGGCGATGTGATGGGGAAAGTGGGGGTACGTCAGCTTTATCAGGAAGTGCCCAGAGAGAAATATCGTACGTTACTGGTGCTGGTGCCACTCGATCAAATTAAAACACTGACCCAATAATTTTATATTCAAGAACAGATAAACACTCTTAAGGGGTAGGTATGCACACGTCTGAAGAATGGGATGTTGTTATTATCGGTGCGGGTCCGATTGGTTTATCCACGGCCTGGAATTACGCCAGAGAGAATAAACAGCATAAGGTGTTAGTGTTAGATAAATATGGTCTGATGACGCAACTTGCTGGCACAAGTGGTGAAGAACGCCACTGGCGTTTGCAATATTCAGAAATTGATATTTTCCGCTTAACGCTGGAAGCCGATAAATTATGGCAGGCGCTGGAAAAAAACGCTGACCGGAAACTGATCCATCGTACCGGCAGTCTGTGGTTTGGCGATGCGGATGTCTGGACCAATGAAGGACAGATCACCCAGACAATGAAATCGATGGATGAGATGGCGTTGCCCTATGAGCGTCTGAGCATCCGCGCCATTGAGCAGCGTTTCGGCTTCACCCATTTTGACGCTAACTATGAAGGTTTTTTACAGCGCGACGGCGGCGTTATTGATGTTAAGGGCACGCTCTCCACGCTGTATGCGTTGGCCAGCGAACTGAATGTCAGCTTTGCTTTCGGCCAGGAAGTGGTGGCACTCGAGCCGGACAGCACGGGCGTCACTGTGATTGGCGCAGAACAGCGTTTCCGGGCGCGTAAGGTGCTGGTGGCCAGTGGTCCGGGAAGTAAAAAACTGGTGGGGCAGCTGGATATCGATCTGGCGCTGTCGACCTATGAGATGGCCTGTATCAGTATGCTGCGCAGCGAGCGCACCACGGCGAATGATCCATTCTGGTTCGCTTTTCAGCAGCCGGTTGCCAGTGACAGTAATCTGTTTTACGGCTTTCCCCCCAATCCCTGGTCGGTTAACGGTTTTGACCGCCTCGGCACCGATTTTGAAGTCGACCCGCTCAGTGATACGCATGGCCCGAGCTATCGTGCCAACCCGCTGCACGTCGAACGTGCACTGGAGTTCGCCCAGCGGCACATGCCGTTCCTCGCCCCCGACCGTGAACATTACGCCAGCAGTTGCCTGGCCGTGCTACCCACCGATCCCCAGCGGCAGTTCTACCTGGATAGCGCCCGTGGCCGCTGCCACGGCGGCGAGAACGTGGTGGTGTCTGCGGGGGGATGGGCATTCAAATTTACGCCACTGATGGGGCAGATCTGCGCGGACTTGTTAAGTGATAAATCGCCCCGCTGGGATATCAGCGCGTTACGTTTTTGACTGAGGAGAGCAGTATGCAACAGCAACACTGCACGCATCAGAAGATTGCACTGGTGGGGATGGCCTGCCGTTTTCCCGGCGCCAGTGATATCGAAACATGGTGGCACCATCTGGTCAACGGCGTTGAATCTCTGGTCACGCTGGAGGACGGCCCGCAAGACGATCCGACCTGGGTGGGGGTTGCTGCGCCGCTGGCGCAGGATATTGCGCGCTTTGATGCCGGATTTTTTGGTCTCAGTGCGCGTGAAGCCGCGCTGATGGATCCGCAGCACCGTCTGTTCCTTGAGTGTGCCTGGCACGCACTGGAAGATGCCGGCATTGTGCCTGGCGCACTGCCTGATGCTGCTCTGTTTGCGGGCTGCAGCAGTTCAGACTATTTACGGCAAAACAGCGGCGCGCAGCGTTTTGCCAGCCTGGCCCCCTCGGCATTCGAGCAGCAGATCACCAACGATAAAGATTATCTCAGCACGCGTGTGGCCTGGCACCTGGGCATAGGGGGGCCTGTCGTGAATGTTCAGGCCGCCTGTGCCACGTCTCTGGTCGCTGTCTGTGAGGCGGTCTATGCCCTGCGCAGCGGGCGTTGCAATCTGGCGCTGGCCGGAGCCTGCACGTTGCGCATTCCTCAACTCGAAGGCTATTTCAGCCAGCAGGGCATGATCTTCGCCACGGATGGGCATTGTCGGCCATTTTCGGCGGATGCCAGCGGGACAGTGTTTGGCAGCGGTGTGGGCGTGGTGGTGATGAAACGTCTGGAGGACGCGCTGGCCGCCGGGGACGAGGTGATCGCGGTGATAGACGGCGTGGCGATGAACAATGACGGGGCTGAAAAAGTCAGTTTTACCACCACCAGCCTTGCGGGGCAGCAACGCCTGTTGCGCCTGGCCTTGCAGGATGCGCAGCGGCACCCGGAGGATTTTCGTGCGATAGAAGCCCACGGCACGGGCACGCTGGCGGGTGACCCGATCGAGTTTTCCGCGCTTAACAGCGTGTTCAGGGAATTTACCGGGCGTGAAGGTTTCTGCGCGCTGGGGGCGGTAAAGGCCAATGTCGGGCATCTGGAAACGGCGGCTGGAATGGCGGGACTGATCAAAGCTGCTTTGCAAATCAAACACGGCTGGCTAACACCGCAAATCAATTTCACCCGTGCCAATCCGGCCTTCGACCTGCGCCACAGTCCATTTCGCGTGCTGACACGTGCAGAACGCTGGCAGGCTGACGATCCCCGCCGTGCAATTGGTGTCAGTGCCTTTGGTATCGGTGGCAGCAACGCGCACGTGGTGTTAAGCCGACCTGATGTTGCCGCAGCCGCATCTGACACCCGGTCTTCTTCGCTGGCTGACAGCGTGGTGCCGATCTCTGCCCGTTCTGAACAGGCCTGGCACCAGCTGGCAAAGCAGTATCGTCAGCGTGCGACGGGTGAGCCGTTATCCGCGCTGGCCTGGAGTGCGCAGACCCGCAGGCAGGCCATGCGCTTTCGCGGCACGCTGGGGCCAGATGAAGAGGGAAAACTGGTGGTGAAAGAGGGCGTGACCGACAGCGGTAAGGGGCGACTGAGCGTGATATTCCAGTTTCCAGGGCAGGGCAGCCAGTTTATCGGTATGGCGCGAGAGCTGATGGCCAATGACAGCACCTTTCAGCGTCTGATGGAGGAGAAGATCGCACTGCTGCGTGATCAACTGGCGCTGGATATTGCTCTGCTGTTTAGCCCGCAGGGCAACAGCACGATGCTGAACAATACGGCACTGACCCAGCCGACACTGGTGGCCGTGGAAATATCTCTCGCCGAACTGCTGATGCATTACGGCGTGGTCCCCGACCGGGTGATCGGCCACAGCGTCGGGGAGATCGCTGCGGCCTGGGCTGCGGGCGCCTTCTCCGTTGAGCAGGCGCTGATCTTTGCTGCGCAGCGCGGCAGATTGATGGCCTCACTGGAAGGGGGGGCGATGCTGGCGGTGGAACTCAGCGACAGTGGCTGCCAGCCCTGGCTTGGACGCGGTGTTGCGCTGGCGGCGGTCAATGGCGAAAACAGCTGTGTACTGTCGGGCAATGTGGCCGCGTTGGCCGACTGCGAGCAACGCCTGCGAAGGGAAGGCATTCGCTGTAAAGCCCTCAGTGTTTCCCACGCTTTCCATTCGGCGATGATGGAACCGATCCTCAACGACTTATGTCACGTTGTGCCACCCGTCACTGTGCCGCACCAGGGCGTGCGCTACTACTCCGCGCTGCTGGCGCAGGAGGTCGGTGACTTGCGTGAGTTGGATGCCGACTACTGGTGTCGCCATGCCCGCGAGGCGGTGCGTTATCACCAGGCGCTGCAACAGATCCCCGAACGTGGGCGAACGCTGTTTATCGAAGTGGGGCCAGGATCGACGCTGACCGCCCTGGTCGCGCAGTTACGACAGCAGGGTGGGAAAACCTCCACGGTGCGCACACTGCGTCGCCGCGATGATGCACTCAGCGAATGTGCTCTGTGGGTACAGGCGCTGCAAAAAATCTGGCGTGCCGGGGTGGATATCTGCTGGCCACGACTGTGGACGTCATCGCCCGGCCACGTGGCATTGCCGCTGTATCCTTTTGAACCGCATTTTTGGTGGATGGGTGACCGCGAGTTGCCCGCCAGTCCGCAGCCCGCTGGCACCGGTGAGGAGGCAGAAGAGCATGATGCGCTAATGGCCCGTATCCGCCTGCTGTGGCTGGAAATTACCGGGGCGCTACCCGCGTCGGGATATCAGGATTTTTATGATTCCGGTGGGCAATCACTGATGGCACTGCGCCTGATGGCGCGGCTGGAACAGGAATTTAGCGTGGCCATCAGTATGGCCGATTTTTTACAGCAGCCAACCCCGTTGGGGATTCGCCACTGTTTGCTGAAGTCTGGCGTTGTTGAGCAAAATCTCACTCATTAACAGGATGAAAATCATGTGCGCATTGAATGCAACACTGAACGATAAACAGTATCAGATTGAAACCGTGCAGTTTGACAGCGAGACGTCCTTTACTCTGGCCTGCTCACCACAAATCAAACTTCTTCCGGCCAACGGCGGCATTCGCTGGCGTCAATATGGCTCGCGTCAGCAGCAGGAGAGTGAGGCTGTGATGCTGGCACAAAGTATGTCACTCAAGCATGGTTTGTATAACACCGGCTTCAGCGGCGGCAAAATTGTGGTCAACAGCCCGCATCTGCCCGCGCAGCAGCCGGAGGTGATGGCAGCGATTGGCGAGCTGCTGAATCGCTATAATGGCACCATGTTTACCGGCTGTGACATTAACACCAGTAACCAGGATATGGATTATCTGCGGCGTTTTACCCCCTGGATCCTCAATGCGATGGACAGCCCACAGATAGATACGTCGATTGCCACCGGCTACGGCGTCTGGAGCTCGATTCATAAAGTGATCATGCTGCGTCTGTCTGATGTTGCGCATCCGCTGGTGGCGATCCACGGTATGGGTAAAGTGGGTTCTGAAGTGGCCAGGCAGTGCCTGCAACAGGGGTGCGAGGTGGTGGGGTATGACATTAATCCACGCGCCGTTTTCCCTGAAGGCGTGCGCCGGGTTAACGAAGCGCAGCTATTCGAGTTGCGCAGTCATATCCTGTGTATCGCGTCACTGTCCGGCATTTTAACCCAGGATAACGTCACGCAGTTAGCCTGCGGATGGGTGGTCAGCAGCGCCAATTCACCGTTTAACAGCCAACTGGCGGAAGATGTGCTGATTGCACGCGGGATTCATTATCTGCCCGACTATGTCAGCAATGCGGGGGCGGTGATTTGTGACAGTATCGAAATGGCCTTTACCGAGCGCTACAACCAGATGAGCCAGGATCAGGTGAATGCCTATGTTTATTCGGTGATTGGGGCGAAAACGGAAGAGTTATTACGGCGTGCAACGCTGCTGGATTGTGAAGTGGGCAGGTTATTGCAGCCGGTAAAATCCGCGCTGATGGTGGCCTGATACACGGGGGATGGCACCTGCCATCCCCTTTTTTTTACCAGCGATAATCCACGCTGGCCGTGACGCTGCGATCCTGACCGACGAAGCAATACATCGCCGAGGTGCAGCTGGCCACATACTGCTGGTTTGTCAGATTGCTGACATTCACGGCCAGCGTGGTGCCTTTGAGCTGTGGCGTTAACTGCCCTAAATCATAGCTTACCGCCATATCCACCAGCGTAGTGGCCGGGACTTTGAAGGTATTGGCGGGGTCGCCGTAGCTGGTGCCGAGATAACGCACGCCGCTGCCCAGCTGTAAGCCCGCCAGCTCTCCCGCATCAAATCGATAGTCAAGCCAGGCGGCGGCGCTGTTGGCCGGCACCTGCGTCAGGGTGTTCCCCTGATTTTTCGTATCCCTGGTCAACGTATTATCCAGCCAGGTGTAGCTGGCGATCAGGTTCAGGTTGTGCACAATTTCAGTGGTCGCCTGTAAATCAAGCCCGCGCGTGCGCGCCTCCCCGGCCTGGGTATTGAAGCCCAGATGCTCGGCATCGCTGGTTTTCACATTGGACTGGGTCAGCTGGAAGAGGGCGGCACTGAGTAATGTTTTCGACCCTTGCGGGTGGTACTTAATGCCGATTTCGCTCTGCTTCGTTTCCACGGGCAGGAAGGTTTTACCATCATAGCCACTGCCCAGCAGCGGGTCGAATGAGGTCGCGTAGCTGATGTAAGGTGCCAGCCCGATATCGAACTGATAGCTCAACCCGGCGCGCCCACTCCACTGGGTATCTTCCTGGCGGCTTTTCACCGTTACCGGAGAGTAGCTGTTGGTTTCATGGTCAGTATTCGACCAGTCATGGCGGCCACTCAGCGTCAGGCGCCAGCGGTTCCAGGCCATCTGATCCTGCACATAGACGCCGGTACGGTTAAATGTCTGTTTCTCTTTCCAGGGGGCGGCCCGGCTGGCGGTGAAATCAGGATTGAGATCCGGTCGGTAATCAGAACTGTACGGATCAATCAGCACCGGACCGACACTGTACAGCTCGTTCTTCAGACTACCGGTGGAAAAATCGATGCCGGCCAGCAGCGTATGACGGGTGGGGCCAGCGTCCACATCGCCACTGATATGGTTATCCATCGAGAACGTGCTGACTCTGGCCGGGGTCAGCTCATCGTAAGCTTTGAGCCAGGGGCGATCGTTGACGAGCTGATACCCATAAACCACGCCGCGCTGAATATCTGAATGGACATTCATATAACGCGCATTGCTGTTGAAACGCCAGCCATTATCAAACTGATATTCAAATAGCGAGGTCAGTGAATCCTGACGGCGGGTGGAGTGGGAAAAATGGCCATCAGTGTAGTTTTTATGCCGGTCAATTTGCTGATAAGGGCTGTTATTCAGCCCCAGGACGGCCGCAGGCAAACTGTTGTAGTCGGGAATATCCGGTTCCCAGGAATACGTCGCCAGCACGGTCCAGCTGGCATTATCACTCGGGCGCCAGGTCAGGGAAGGGGCGAGATAGAGGCGGCGGTGGCGGCTATCTTCAATTTGCCCCTGGCTGTCCAGGCCACTGGCGGTAAAACGATACAACAGGCTGTTATCGTCATTGACGGCGCCGGTGGAATCAATGCCGAACTGCTTACGGTTGAAGCTGCCGTATTGCAGGCTGACCTCGTGTGAGGCGATATCCTGGGGCTTGCGGCTGACCTGATTGACAATACCGCCGCCCGTCCCCTGGCCGTAGAGGGTCGATGCGGGGCCGCGCAGCACTTCGATCCGCTCCAGGGACCAGGGATCAACCTGCGGCAGCCAGCTGCCCGGGTTGCTGATGATGCGTAAGCCATCCAGATAGTAATCGGCATCGACGCCGCGAATCCGGGTCATATCCAGATAATCACCAAAGCCACCATATCGTTCACTGGTGGCGCCAGCCGTGTAGCGCAATGCGGCACTGCTGGATGACGGGCGCGTCAGGTCCATCTGCGAACGGGTGATCACCGAGACGGACTGGGGCGTTTCCAGGATAGAGGTGCGGGTTTTGCTGGCGACGGCCGATTCTTCCGCCACATAGCCGTTTTCCTCTCCCTCAGTTTGCACCGGCACACTGGCACTTACCGTCATCGGGGATTGTTCTGTGGTCGCGTCCTCTTTTTTCTCACCCGACGGACTTTCTGCGGCGTTAGCGGGCGCAGTGAGGCAAAGAGAAAGCATCAATGACAGGGAAAAGCCGCTTAACACCAACGGCGGACAGGGTAGAGAGCGAATGTGCGCAGCAGCAGATTGTTTCGTCAGCATGTACGTCCTTATGATCCTGGTAGAAGTTCAGAGTGGAGTGGTCTGTGCACACAGAGCTCATTTCAAGTTATTGAAATAAAATGTTTTAAGCGGATTTTTCACAATTCATAAATGCGAATGATAATTATAATGACTGCATATTATACATTGACCGTCAGTCGGTCAATGTTATGATTCTTTCTCTCTCCGCCAACAGAATAATGTCCTCATGATGCAAAAACCGTCCTCCACTCATCGCCGTGAACGTGTCAGTGATGCCGCCTCTGGCGGCACCTCGCGACGTTCACTGCTCACTGGCCTGCTGGCCGCGGGGGTTCTGATGACCACGCGGGCACTGGCAGCAAAACCCGCCACGCAGTCTGTGACTGATATAGCCGGGCGCTCAGTGCGGATTCACACGCCGGTCAGCCGTATTCTGCTGGGTGACGGCACCCTGGCGTATGCACTGGCGCTGCTGCGCCCCGACGATCCCTTTCAGGGCGTGGTGGCCTGGGGAGATAACTTCCGCGCCGCCGACCTCGATAGTTATCGGGCGTATCAGCGGCAGTTTCCCCATATCGACCAGATCCCACGCTTTTCCGGTAAGACGGTTGATGCGATTGGTGGAGAGCAGGCGATTGCGCTGAAGCCCGATATTGTGGTGCTGAACCTGAGCTCGGCAGGTGCAGCAACCACCTCCGGTTTACTGCGTCTGCTGGAGCAGGCGGGGATCCCGGTGGTGTTCGTCGATTTTCGCACCCGAATGTTCGCCAACACCGGGCGCAGCATGCAGATTTTGGGGGAGGTGTTCGGCAGAGTGGCAAGGGCAGCCGACTTTTTACGCTTTCGTCAGCAGCAGATCGACCGGGTGATACAGCCGCTTAAACTGTTAACGACGCGCCCCCTGGTGATGGTTGAACGCGCAGCAGGACTCTATGACGACTGTTGCCTGACCTACGGTGACGGTAACTTTGGTGAACTGGTGGCAGTGGCCGGGGGGCGTAACCTGGGCACGCAACTACTGCCTGGCACCTTTGGCGCTCTCAGCCCGGAGAAGGTGATCCACGCCGACCCCGATGTGGTGCTGGTCACCGGCGCGAACTGGTCACTGTATTCCCCCGGCGGTGACTGGGTGAATCTGGGGCCAGGGGCCGATGCGCAGGAAGGGCATGCGCGCCTGCAACGCCTGATGCAGCGTCCGGCGTACCGCACGCTGCGTGCCGTCAGGGAACAGCAGGTGTATGCCATCTGGCACCCGTTTTATGACAATCCTTACTATTTTATCGCCCTGCAGCGCGTGGCGAAGTGGCTGCATCCTGAGCTGTTTGCCGCGCTTGACCCGGAAGCCACCTTCCGCGAGTTACATGAACGTTTTCTTCCCGTGCCTTATCAATCCGGCTACTGGTTAAGCCTCAAGGAGACCGTCGTATGACCCGAACACCTCACCTTATTCTGCTGGCGATGCCCAGTATTCATGCCGGTGCATGGCGTTATCCCGGTGCCATCCCCGAGTTTCACAGCAGCTTTAAGCAGATGAAACGGTTTGCCCGGACGCTGGAACAGGGGCGGTTTGACGGCCTGTTTTTGCCCGACACGCTGGCGCTGCGCCAGGTATCGACCCAGGCCCTGGCGCGGGGGCACAGTACGGTGACGTTGGATCCGCTGACGCTGCTCCCTGCGCTGGCGGCGGTTACGCAGCATATCGGGCTGATTGCCACCGCCAGCACCACCTACAATGAGCCTTATATGCTCGCCCGGCGGCTGGCCACACTGGATCACATCAGCGAAGGCCGGGCCGGATGGAATCTGGTGACCTCCAGTAATGCCAACGAGGCCGGTAATTTTGGTGTCGCTGAACATATGGAGCACGGCCTGCGTTATGCGCGCGCGCGCGAGTTTTCGTCGGTGATGAACGGGCTGTGGGACAGCTGGGAGCAGGGTGCATTTTGCCGTGATGCCGCCAGCGGCGTGTTTTTTGATGCGGCAAAGATGCATACGCTCAATCACGAGGGGGAGTATTTTTCCGTACGCGGGCCGTTAAATGTTGATCGTCCTCCGCAGGGGCGACCGGTGATTGTGCAGGCCGGCGCGTCTGAAGCTGGCAGGCAGGTGGCAGCGGAAACGGCAGAAGTCATCTTCACCTACCAGACGGATCTCGTCTCTGCCCGTCAGTTTTACCAGGATATGCAGTCCCGGGCGCAGGCTGCTGGCCGTCGTGATGCACTGAAAATCATCCCGGCGGCGTTCGTGGTGCTGGGGGAAACGCCACAAGAGGCGCAGGCGAAAAGAGCACTGCTCGACAGTCTGGTCGACGAGCAGAGCAGCCTTGCCACCTTATCCGTGGCGCTTGGGCATGATATTTCGCCGTACGATAAACATGGCCCGCTGCCCGCGATGCCGGAAAGTAATGCCAGCAAAAGCGGGCGTGAACGGGTGGTTCAACTGGCGCGGCGGGAGAATCTCAGCATCCTGGCGCTGGCGCGTCGCATTTGTGGTTATCAGGGGCTGGAAATGGTGGGCACGGCAACCCAGGTGGCCGATACCCTGCAGCACTGGCTGGAGAGCGGGGCGGCCGATGGATTTAACGTGATGTTCTCTCATTTTCCCGGCGGCGTAGAGGAGTTTGTCACCCAGGTGATTCCGGTGTTACAGCGCCGGGGGCTGTTGAGAGAGCAGTACACCGCGACCACCTTCCGGGGACATTTGGGGCTGAAAACACCGGGACGGGAGGATGCACAGCCGGGGGGATGAAGGGCGGAATAATGATGGCTGGCAGAGTGTCCATTGTGTCGAGTTTTGATTGACCGTCGGTCAGTCAATTGCTAGGGTTGAGTAAAATCAACCAATCACGTTAGGGATTATCATGCGTCTTAGCCGTCATCATGCCGCGCTTGCTGCGGCTTATCTTGGCACTTTTCTTGCCTCGCTGGATATCAGCATTGTGAATGTCGCTTTGCCCACCATGCAGAGTGCGCTGGATACGGATATTGCCGGGTTGCAGTGGGTGGTCAATGCCTACGCCGTTTGCCTGTCTGCTTTTATGCTTTCTGCCGGTCCGCTGGCCGATCGTTACGGTCATAAACGTGCCTGGGTGAGCGGCGTCGTGCTGTTTACCGGCGGGTCTCTGCTGTGTGGTGTGGCACCCAGCCTCGGCATGCTGCTGACGGGGCGGGCCATTCAGGGCGTGTCGGCCGCGCTGCTGATTTCAGGGGCGATGCCCATCCTGACCCACGCGTTTCCTGATGCCCGCCAGCGCGCGCATGCCATCGGCGGGTGGTCGGCGTTTAGCGCGCTGGCGCTGATCCTCGGGCCGCTGCTGGGGGGCGTTCTGCTCCAGTGGCTGGGCTGGCAAAGTATCTTTCTGGTCAATATCCCACTGTGCCTGGTGGCGATTGCCGCAGGGCTGTGGGGGATACCGGAGCGTAAATATCCTGACCACGCGGCGCTGGATACGGCGGGCCAGCTGTTGGGGATTGTCGCATTAGGAACGCTGGCCTGGGGGATGATTGAGGCAGGGCAATACGGCTTTACCGGCAGACTTCCACTGGCGATTCTGGCCTGTGCCCTGGTGAGTTTTATGCTTTTCGCGCTGGTGGAAAAACGGACGTTGCGCCCGCTGCTGCCGCTGGCACTGTTGCGCGAGCAGGGATTTGTCAGCGTGAATCTGGCGTCGTTTATTCTCGGTTTTTCTTACTACAGCTGTCTGTTCTTTTTCTCGATTTTCCTCCAACAGATTCAGGGCTGGGCACCCGCAGAAGCAGGCTGGCGCATGATGCCGTTATTTGTCGTCACCGGCCTGGTGTCGCTGTTGTTTGGCCGCATGAGTGCGCGGCTGCCAATGCGTGGATTAATGGTCACGGGTTACGGGCTGGCGGGCCTGTCGATGATCGCTATGGTGCTGCTGGATGCGAACTCCGCTTACTGGCAGGTGGGGGTGTTGTTTACGCTGCTGGGGGCCGGGGCCGGGCTGGCGGTTCCGGGCACGGGCATGCTGGTGATGGCGATGGCGCCGCCTGAGCAGGCCGGGTCAGTTTCCGCCATGATGAATGCGCTGCGCCAGGCGGGGATGACCATCGGCATTGCGTTACTGGGAACGTTAATGAGCGCACAGGCAATACGCACGCTGACGGCCTCCCTCGATGTCAGTGGTATTAGCGATGCTGCGCAGATTGCCCACCTGGCGGTGACGCGGCATCTGCCCACCTCGGTCGTCGCTGATTTTAGCGCACGCTACACAGCAGCGATGGAAAGTGGTTTTCATCTCGCCATGCTGTGCGCCGGAGGTGCCTGCTTTGTCGCCGTGGCATTGCTGCTACGCTTACAGTGGGTAAAAGAGGCGCAGGGCATTAACGCCGCGTAACAGCGCGAAGTGCTTATCAGGCGGATCCGCATCTTGTATACATGAGGGAATTGTCTGCTCTTTATCTGACAGGTGAATGTATAAAAAAATCCGCCACGGGCGCTGAGATATCCCAGGAAAAGAGTGGCGCTTGATTGCGGCCAGCACAAAAATGATCCCCGGTTCGACCGAAACAAAAAAAATGAAAACCCTGCTCAGGGACGTTATGCCGTGGCTTTTTTTAAATCTACAGCGGGCAGGGATATTTAAAGGGTGTCGATAAAAATGGTTATGGAGCGGGAGGATAAAACGGATATACATCATTCGCTCCATTTATTTCCAGAAAATAAGAATCTCTAAAATAAAACATTTTATTTGGATGTTTTTAACATGATGAGAATAGTGTTACGTGCCTGATCAGTGTGAAGAAAAGGGGGGATGTGCTCTTGACTGAAGGGGAAGCATGATCAGCGAAATACCCGGTGTGACCGCAGCAGGAACAGACAGGGGGATAGTGAAGTTTGTCTGACTATTTTTTGGCATTTTATGACGCTGAAAGTCTTGTCGTATCTGTAGATTACTGATCAATATCTTCCTGTAAACGAACACTAAAACGTGACTTACATCACATTTTAGTGTTGATAAAATGTTTAAATTGTAACTATAAGGTGATCTAAGTCACTTTTTTTATCTGTAATGTAAATTTGTTGGTGATATTTAATTCCATGTTATCTATAAGTACATTGGCTGAACGAAAGCCAAATACATAAGATAAATTGTGTAAAGGAGAGAATAATGGAACGTGATATGACCCTTAAAGCGCTGACTGAAGAAGAAACGATGCTGCTGGTATCTGGTGGCTGCAAAGCCTGCACCGGTAATGGTGGTGGCGGTTTTGGCGCAGTGGCTTCCGTGGAAGATTTTGAGAGATTTCTAGCTTCCGGCCATGAGTAAATAACGCCTGACGTTGTGTTAGAACGGCGATAAAGAGTAATTAAACCAGGCCACCAGTCTTTCACTCGTGGCCTTATCTATATCAAAATTAATAAACTAACAGGCTTTGAGGCTGACACTCAAGGGCGGTAGCGTTGTTAAAGCTATACTTTTGTAAAACAGGAACGATCCACAATGTCTGTTTTTAGAAAAGAAGTCTTAGAAAGAAAGAAAAATAATATTAACGGCGTGATTTTGGATGATTCAGGGAAGAAACAAATGAAGGTTATGCTGGTTTTAATGGTGGTAATTTGCGTGCCATTGTTATTTTTGAGTCAGCATATAATCAGAAAGAACACTGTTGTGGGTAATATCGCGTTGAGCACGCCTATAGATGGAAATGAGGGGTGCTTTGACTTACAACAAAGTAGCGCGAGAAATATAAATATATCACCCGATGAATTCATTGTTGTTTATTTAAATGGAAATAAAGTTTTAACAGGTAAAGTCGTATCAGTAAAATCAAAAAAAGAAATATGCATAAAAATTAACAATAAATATATTGATAATCCGTCAAGCCTGCAAGGGAGAATGACAGCCTTCCTGTGGGAAGATGAGAAGCTTTGGTTGTTTTTATATAATAAATTCAAGGGAAGTACAGGGATATGAATATATTTAAAGTTAAAAATAACGGAGGAGTCAAGTTACAGCTGCAGGCCGAATCTGCGGAGTGCGGATTGGCTTGTATCGCTATGGTGCTGGGATATTATGGTCACGAGACTGACTTGCCAGCATTGAGAGACCGCTTTCCCGTGACCTCACGGGGTGTGAATCTCAAACAACTCATGAATATTTCATCAAAGCTGGACCTCGTGGCAAGGCCATTGAGGGTGGAGCTTGAGGATTTGCAAAAACTGCGAACACCCTGCATTTTGCACTGGAATTTGAATCATTTTGTTGTACTGAAAAAAATCAGCAGCAAGAGTGCTGTCATACTCGATCCTGCCAGAGGAGAGAAGACCCTGTCTCTGGACAAGGTTTCACATCACTTTACCGGTATTGCTTTGGAATTGTATCCCAGTGAAACATTCAAAAGTCGCTGTGAAAAATGTAAGACATCCTTTAGGGATTTATTAGGTAAGGAAACACCGGTAAAAAAAAGCTTACTCAATATTTTAGTATTATCCTTCGCGATACAGTTTTTTATCCTTTTGTCACCATTCTACAGCCAGATACTGATTGATGATGCCGTAGCGTTTAAAAACTATAATCTGCTGATGATTATCGCCATTTTCTTCATCTTCATACTGCTGCTAAATGTGAGTTTAACGGTTTTTCGCGGGCTAACGACAGTACGTTTTAGTAATCTGATTAGCGTGTATATAAGTACCAGACTCTTTCACCATTTAATGTCTCTGCCAGTCAGTTTTTTTAATAAAAGAAATCTGGGTGATATTATATCTAGGTTTGAATCATTAAAGGCAATAAAGAATTTTATTACTAATGGATTTGTTGAGGTTGTGGTTGATGGTGTGTTAACCATAGCGATACTGGGGTTTATGTTTTCTTATAGCAGCCAGTTGAGTTTTATTGTCATGGCTGTTGCACTACTTTATACCGTAATCAGACTTATCCTCTATAACTTTTACCGGAAAGCAACGGAAATAAATTTAAATACTACCGCCATTGAAAATAGCTATTTTATAGAAAGCATCAGAACCATACAAAGTATAAAAATGGCAGGCAATTATGGCATAAGGGAAAGCCAGTGGCTGAATAAGTTAATAGATAGTATTAATAGTGGTATGAAACTTAGTCATATAAATATTTATTCTATTGGTGCAAATCAGCTTATTTTTGGTTTGGAATCGATAATTGTCCTGTATATTGCTGCTTTACAAATAATGGATGGCTCGCTTTCAATCGGCATGATGTTTGCCTTTGTGGCATACAAAACGATGTTTATTACCCGCTATCGTGCATTTATTGAAAAGCTGATGGAGCTGAAACTGCTTTATCTCCATCTTGAGCGCGTGTCTGATATTATTCAGACCAGCAAAGAAAATTTATTGCCTGATAGTCAATACGGTGCCACAAACCAGATTTCATCCGGGATGGACATTCAACTCGATGGAATAAACTATGCATTCAGTCCGATAGAGCTACCTTTATTTGTTGATGTTAATTTGAAAATAAAAGAGCGGGTGATTACTGCCATCGTTGGACCATCAGGCTGCGGGAAGTCAACCTTACTTAAAATAATGATGGGGTTACTTACGCCTGACTCTGGAAGGATTATGCTGGGAGGGGTTGATATCAGAGCATATGGCCTGGAGAAATACAGAGAGAACATCTCTACAGTATTGCAGTCTGATGAGCTGTTTTCCGGATCAATAGGAGATAATATTAGTGGTTTCTCTGAAACAAAGGATTATGAATTAATTGAACAGTGCGCTAAATTAGCTTCTATACATTACGATATTAAGAAAATGCCAATGGGGTATGACACTATCGTCGGTGACATTGGCAGCCATTTATCAGGAGGGCAAAAACAAAGAACCTTGTTAGCCCGGGCATTATATAAAAAACCAAAAATTTTGTTCCTTGACGAAGCAACCTGCCAACTGGACTATGAAAATGAAGCTGTGGTACTGAAGGGTTTATTAAGTTTAAATATCACAATCATCATTATATCTCATCGGCAAGAAACAACGCAAATTGCCAACGAGGTTATCGATATGACCACGATTTTGAAAAAAATATAGGTAAAGAATGAAACTTCCTTATCCTGTTGACGTAAAAAATCTTAGAGCATTACCCGTTTTTTTTAGTTGTGTTCCTGTTGATCTGCTTGATAATGATAACAGACCAATACTTGAAGGGCGTTCGATATCTCATAAACCTGCTGAATCAGATTATTCTGTTTGCCACTATCAGGGGCGGCGAAAAAAACATACGTATCCGATGAATAAAGAGGCACTGAAAATAGCCTGGCGTCACTCTGATGAAATTATATCTACACTGAAAAAACTGCATTTCCATACCAGGATGATGAAAAATTTTCAGCCTGATGAGGTAACTAAAGCAGACAGGCTTTATGCTATAGCACTCAGTGGTTTCAAAAGTGCAAATTATCATCTTGCCGATAGTGTGCTGAAAGAAGTTGATTTCTCTTATCCACCGTATTTATCTGCATTGTCAAAAATTTGTCATGGACTCTGCCATCTCATTTATAGCTGCGATAAAAGAGTCATTAATTATTGTTACGAAAATAACAAAATAGATGAACTCTATAGATATATAGACGATAAAGAAATACTTATAGGTCAACAATCAAAAGAGGTCTGCGCAGGGCCCGCTGCGATGATAAAAAAAATACTCTCGATTATGATGGATGATAATCAAGTTGAGGAAAGCTTCAGTGATAGGACGCATGTGAAATATTATCATTATGCCAGCATCACATCACTTTTCGAGTTGCTGTCCTGCCATTATGAATTTTACAATCTGTGCCATTGCAGAAATCGGGGTAAGGCGATACAAAAAAAATATACTATCCCTTACAGCCATTATTTGTATGATGCCGAACGTTCGCATGTCGTTAAGGATATTCCGATATTGCGTGAGCTGGCAGACCGTGCCTGGTATGAGCAGGAAAATGCACAATGGGCTGTAGAGATTAGGATGGTTTTAAAAAAAATAGAACATGGGATTGAAAGCAGAAACTTTGACCAGCAAAAGACGATTGATAGTGATTGCCAGGAGTTATTTGGTAAGTTCAATTCAAGATTATATCAGCTCTTTAGTTTTGAAAAAGAAAGGGAAGTATTTTTACCGCGAGCTTCATATTTCTTTAATAATGATTTTTAATAATATAATTGTCCGCTACACGATTAGAGAGTAGCGAAAATGTAATAGAGAGTCATGGAATATCATAATGGACAGTGCTGAGATAGAACACCACCTGGAAAAATATTATCATCATGCAAGCTGTGTGCTCCTTGTGGGATCACGTGCAGAAGGCTATGCCACCGAAAATTCGGATGTTGATCTTATTGTGATTACAGATTCTCCTGAATACTATGGCGTAGAAAGTAAGTGCTATTCGATCAGCGCCAGCGCGGGTATTAAGTTTGAAATCCTGATAGTGACTCAGGAAGATATGAATTTAATGATTATAAAGTCATTCGAAAGTAATGATTTTTATTCCTTACAGAAAATTCTTTTTGGTGAAATAAAATTTGGTAAGTGCAGTTTCGATCGGAAAAAACTACAGACAGATTTTGATAAACGTTACTATTGTAAAAACACCGATCAGGCACTGAAAATGTATAGTGCCCTGGCAGGTTTAAAAAACAACTGCCATTTACAACAATATGCTTTTTCTTTAAAAAAATATTTAGAGAAAATGACAGAGATTTATCTCTTTTGTAGGGGGGACCGTTTTATCAAAACAAAATGGCTCATCTCCCGTCTGCTTCGTGTTGAAAAAAACAACAGTGAATTACTGCAAGAGTTCTTTATAGCGATCAATTATAAAATTGAGAACGAAAAAGACATGGAAGAATTAGAGAGCATAATAAACAACGTGGTGGCTTTAATGCAGTATAAGGCTTTGAGCAAGCATGCTGCGCAGACTGATTTTTTCAAACACCACTGTAATATCCGATTCTTTACTATGGAGCGAGATGGGGAAGTGATTGTCTTTACCGGCGGCTGCGCTTTTCGTATGGTAAAAGTTGAGGCAATTAAATTGATAGAGGATTTACTCATTGCAGATGCCTGAGCCGCACCTTGTGCAAAAGTGTATAAAAATTTCCACAATTAATATGGCGGGAAATAAATGAATAATATTAATTCTCTTAAGTTATTTTCAATAATTATTCTCGTTTTATTTCCTCCTCTGGTATCAGCACATAATTATATCTTTATGATAGGTGATGGCATGGGAACATCGTATCTCTCAGCATTGAGATATTACGAAAACGCTAAGAACCAAAACAATAAACCAACAATTTTTGACTCTATTGGGGTGGGGATGATTCGAACTCAGCCTCTCGGCTTGAATAAAATCACCGATAGTGCCGCAGGAGGAACAGCTTTAGCAACGGGGGAAAAAACAGAAAATGGTTATATCGGTATGTCACCTGAGGGTCATTCGTTCAAATCAGTGCTGAAAACAGCGAAGGAACAGGGTTTAAAAACAGGTGTTGTTGTGACGTCTTCAGTAACGGACGCGACGCCTGCCAGTTTTTTAACAACCAACAGAAGTCGCGACAACCAGGATGAAATCGCCTATTCATATATTCAACAAGCCGTCGATAAAAGGCCGTTGTACGATATTCTTTTAGGCGGCGGGCGTAAATATTTTGAAAAAAACAGCTTAATAAAAACAGATGTGAAAAAAAGTAGCAATGTCAAATATGTCACCGAGTTCTCGCGCTTAGTTCCCGAAGAACATCTTCCTGTAATAGGAGCCTTTGCTGAAGAGGGTTTACCTTTTGCCATCGATCACAGAGAGCCCAGCCTGATGATGATGACTCACTATGCGTTACAAAATCTCCAAAACAGTCAGGGGTTCTTCTTGCTGGTTGAATCGAGTCAGATAGATTGGTGTGGTCATAAGAATGATATTGTTTGCGCACTCAATGAAATGAATGATTTTGCAGAAACTACTGCGCTAGTGAAGCGTTTTGTCGATGATCATCCGGATACGTTGTTAGTGATTACCGCCGACCACTCGACGGGAGGGTTATCAGTAGGTAGTGCGAGAGGGAAATACTGGAATCCGGCAGTTATCGATAAAATGCATGCGTCTGTGGACATGCTCAGTAAAAGGTTGATGCAACGTGCTGATTTTAGAGAAACATGGAAGAAATACAGTGATGTACCGCTTAACGATCAACAACTATCGGAAATAAAGAAGTACAAAGAAAAAAATGATGAAGAGGGAATACGTCATTACCTCACGCATTTGATCAACTTAACGACAAATACGGGTTGGACAACACAAAGCCATACGGGTGAGGATATCCCCATTTTTGCCTATGGATATGGGGCTGAAAAATTTAAAGGGTTTTATGAAAATACCGAGGTAGGACGCAGGCTGAAAACTGAGATCATAAAAAACACTTCTCAATAACTATTTATCAATGGGACTGTTAAATGAATATACTGGATCTGGACGCTTTCGATAATTCTTCTTTTTCTGCGGAACCCTGGGATTGGGGAATACTGGAGAATTTACTCCCTCTTGATGCAGTAAAAAAAATATCGAATGAATTAAATTTATTGGAATTTGATACTGTTATTAGTCGAAGGAAAGAAAAGAACTATCAGATGGAATTAATAGACTTACAGAAAACGAAGGTGAACTGTGATGTACTCAATGCGGTAATTGAAGATCTAAGGTCAGACGAATATCTGTCAAGGTTTGAAATTTTCACTGATTGTCAGCTTCGCGGTCGTGATATTGAGTTAAATATATGGCGATATTCAGAATCTAACTACTTATCACCCCATGTTGATAAAAGATATAAATTTTTGACTCAATTGCTTTATTTGAACGAAATCTGGCATGCAGACTATGGTGGCAGTTTGAACATCCTGGGTAGCAGCGATGAACAGGATATCTATCAGCGAATATTACCCGCTTATCAGGTATCACCTGTCATAAAAAACAGCCAAAATGCCTGGCACAGTGTTTCTCCTGTTACCGATCATGCACCGGCACGCTATTGCCTGCAAATGATCTACAAGGAAGGGATATGACAACGCGAAAAATAATTATTGCTGATTATGATAGCAACTGGCCTACTAAGTTCGAAAATGAAAAGCAGTCGCTTCAAAAGTTATTAACTGATTGTTTTATCGATTGTTTTCATATTGGTAGCACCGCCGTTCCAGGCCTGGCAGCAAAACCTGTCATTGATATGCTGATGACCGTCTCATCTCTGGAACAAGTAGACCTGCATCAGGCTGTACTTGAGAGGTCAGGATATACCGTCAAAGGGGAAAATGGCATTCCGGGAAGACGATATTTTTTTAAAGGTAATGATGTCAGAGAGTTTCATATACATGCGTATGAAAAAGACCATCCTGATGTTGAGAGACATCTGGCCTTTCGGGATTATCTCAGGAGTCATCATGCCATAGCACGACAGTACGAAGCGATTAAGAAGAAAGCAGTGGTTGCTGCTAACCAGTCGCCGGATCTTTATGTAAAGTATAAAGATGCCTTTATTAAAGAACATGAAATCAAGGCGTTAAGTTTAATCGGAAAAAAGAGCGGAAAATGATTAAATATAATTTCGCGAAACGCTCAACTACGGTTAGCAAAGAATCTAAAAGAGGTTTTTTGAATCTGAAAAGCAATGAGAATTTGGTGAAAAATTTTTTCATTTCCGGGAAAACCAGGCATGACTACCAGATATCACCTGATGTTATTCATAAATACCCTGTCTATGATGAAGTGTTTTATAAAGTATCCGCTCATATAAAAACTAAAAATTTTATATTAACGGCCGGTGCCCATGATGCAATCAGGATGTTGCTTGTCAGCCTGAGTCGAGAAAATAAAGTATTACTGGCGGGGCCTAACTACACGGGTTACGAATTATATTTAGAACTATTTTCTATACCCTTTACTCTTATGATGCGCGCCCCAACTCAGCCCCATGTTCTCGGTGGGTTGTTATCGGGTGCCATACTAAATGATTGTAATGTTATAATTATAACTAATCCAGATCCTTTTTCGGGTGATTTTTTTGAGAATAATGAAATATCATCATTCGTACATGCTTGTAAGAATGTTAATATCAGCGTTATTCTTGATGAGGTTTATAGTGGGTTAGGGAAAAGCTCTCATGTTTCTTTAATTGATAGTTATGATAATCTCATTCTGATAAATAGTTTTTCAAAATCATATGGATTACCAGGCATCCGTGTGGGTTGGATAGCGGCGAATGAAAATCATCTAGAAAGGTTAAGGAATTATTTCCCAGAATCTAATCTATCAGGTTACAGCATAGATTATGTTTCACAATTATTAGACCAACCTTCAGTGATACAGGATTACAGAGAGATGGTGTGCTTAAATCGGCATACATTGTTAAAAAGTTTAGAGCTTGTCCCGGGCATCTCCCCATATAAAGAATCAGCAACCAATTTTTTACTGTTCAGATTATCTAAAAATATTTGTGCAGAAATTATGTGGGAAAAGATGAAAGAGAAAGGGATCTATATGGCATATCTGGGCAACATTCAAGGCTATGAAAATTTTTTCAGGGTCACAGTGTGTTTGCCTGAGGAACAGGACCTTTTACTTAATGAA
The DNA here is from genome assembly GCF_037479175.1 of Erwinia sp. MYb375. NCBI lineage: Bacteria > Pseudomonadati > Pseudomonadota > Gammaproteobacteria > Enterobacterales > Erwiniaceae > Erwinia > Erwinia sp. MYb375. Next base: position 169,376 of record NZ_JBBGZS010000023.1, read on the forward strand.
CTGTGCAACATTTAATGGAAGGAAAATTCTTATCATTGGCAGACCCTGCAGTGGTAAAACAACCTTAGCCAAAAAATTATCCAGGCTATGGGGTATTCCTTCGTATGATCTTGATGATATTAACTGGAGGAAGGGATGGGATAGAGTCAATGTTGAGGAGATGAATCAGCGTGTCCAGTGCATTTTATCCACTGATGAATGGATTATTTCTGGTGACTATCTTTCTGGGTTACCTCAAAGATTATCCCATGCGACTGATGTCATTATACTCAATGTGAATGGGTTTACTGCTACCTACCGATACTTTAAAAGAGTATTATTTCGTACCTTCGGTCAAGAACGTCATATTGCCTATGGCAGATGGTATCAGGAAATTAAAGTGACCTTTCTAATAAGAAAGATCATTTTGTATAAACGATACGCAAAAGAATTTGATCTGAATATGATCAACCTTTTTCCGGAAGTAAAAATCCATAATTATTAATATATATCAAAAATGCTGATTGTCTGGCAAAAATAGGAATGAGGTAAGGATGACATTTAAATTAAAGTCAATGCCGGAAGATTTTATTGTTAAGGAAAAACATGATCTTCTCGAGCATTCAGGTGATACTGATAACGCTTCAGATAATAATGTTTATTTTCTACTAAAAAAGAAAAATTATGAAACTTTTGAAGCAATTACGTTGATCGCAGATTATTTTGATATACACCAAAATAGAATAGGTTATGCCGGGCTGAAAGATTGTGACGGACTCACGGAACAGTATATCTCTGTTGACAGCACTGCACTGGCTGAGAGTCAGTATAAAAAAAACGATGTGATATTTGACATAGTCAGTATGGATAACAGGTTTGTCAGACTATACCCAACTGGCAAGAGAGGTGAAAGAATCACTGTCGCCTCGTTACAGGGGAATGAATTCAACATCGTAGTACGTAACGTGGATTATTCTGTCTATAGAAAAATTATCAGTCATGATCGGATGTCAATGGCGTTTGTCAATTATTATGATACTCAACGTTTTGGCATTCCCGGTGGAGATAAAATAACACATTTACTTGGTCATGCCATTGAGCATGAAGATTACACTCGTGCAGTGACATTAGTTAACAGAATCAAGGACACGCAAGATATTATTGACCGTCCTGTTACCAGCATTAATGACTTCTTCGCACGCATTGACCTGAGAAAGATAGCATTTTATCGTTCCTCTTATTCATCTTTTAAATGGAATGGTCAGCTGATTGAAAAGCTTGAAAATCATCTTAATAGCTCACAAAAGACCACAGAAGAAAATGAAGGTGTAAAATTCATTTTTCCTTTAGAAGTCAATGAATCCATTGAAGCACTGCTGAGTGATTTACAGTACAAATACAAACGGCACATCGTCATTGATAACAAAATCGTACCTGTTGATACAGATCGTCCGGCGATAATCAATACGTGCATAACCTTTGGCCATGCAGGTTTCGATGAGCTGAATGATGGCAAATATGCATTTAGTCTTTCTTTCTTCCTCCCATCCGGCTGTTATGCCACCATGCTGATAAAGCAATTAATTTCAAGATTGCAATGTAACCAGTAAGGGAAGGGTATCAAATCATAATGTTGAATTGTTAATGTCGAGGCCGTCGCATGAATGTGTTATTAATTATACCACCGTACATACCTTCATATTTTAATGCCGGGCATCATTTGCCAATATTTCAGGTGTCAGCTTATCTGAAAAAAAAATTACCCGAGCTCAAAGTCACAACACTCGATGCTGCAGTATTAAATGTAAATTGGAAAAACATCTGTGAATTGCTGATCAACAATGACTTCGATGTCATCATCGCGATGAATGATTTTGACGGGGTTGATACATTTTCCCGTTTTGTACACTATTGTAAAAAAATGACGCCACGCAGTAAACTGCTGACTTTTGGACGACTTAGTAAACAGAATCCTCAGGTTTTCAAACAGTTTGATTTTGATGCTATTCATTACTCTGGTGATTATGAATCAGGCATTCATGACTATCTTATCGAAATCATGGGGGGTGAACCAGCTAAAGGTTTTCTGATTAAAACTGCACAGGGCTATCATGATAGGGGTAATGGCAGAATGCTGGACTGTGAGGCGTGGGTATTCCCTGACGTTGACATTATCCCCTATACGCATTATGACAAGATGTATCTGGATGACTTTAATAAGTTTTGTGGCATTCCCAATAGACGGGAATTAGTCGTTCCCATTGCCAGAGGGTGCAGTATTGGTTGCCATTATTGTGACGTGCCCATTATGCAGGGAAAAAATGAACGTCGTGTATCTGTGTCAAGTGTCATTGATTACATCCAGGATTCTTTGTCAAAAGGGCAGTTTGAGTACGTCACGTTCTACGCGCCCACTTTTACTCTCAATAAAAAATGGGTTCTTGAACTTTGTGATAAAATGATAGAAAAGGAAATAACAATTCCGTGGAAATGCGTTACTACTCTATCTTTTCTAGACGAGAAATTAATCCGAAGAATGTCACAGGCTAAATGCATTAGAATAAGTTTAGGTGTCGAAACCATTGAAACTGCGGTTGCAGAAAGTAATCTGCCAAAAATGAAAACGATGGCATTGAGAAAGATTGAGGACGTTTCAGCTCTCTGTCGGGATCATCATATTGAATTGAACTGTTTCATCATGATGGGCTTACCCGGGGATAGTATTGATGGATTGAAACGCACTATTAAATATATACACGACAATAACGCACGTTATCGACCAACAATATTCACCAGTTATCACGAAATTACTGATGATATGACGGTTGAGGATATCTCACTTTACAACAGACAACTTTTCTCAACCCGGGACTATCCTGATGCTCAGGAAATGGAATATTACAGATTGTTCCACGGTTACGAATATAAAAAAGTCACTACTGTTGATGATAATATTCCTGTCAGTACCCGGTAATTAAATACGATACACATTTTTCTGGAGTTAAAATTCAGTGCACACATTATCAGTTTCCCCGGGCCAACTCACTGACGGTTCGTTAAAAATTGCAGGTTTTAAGCATGCGGTTACTTTAATTATGTCTGCCGCTGTCTGTTTTAAGAAAGATTGTTTTATCAAGAATGTCCCACAGGTCTTAGATACCTCAGTCCTTAATAGCATCATTAATCATCTTGGGGGGGATTCCCACTGCGAAGATGATACCTTGAGAATTAACTGTACTCATCTGCGTGACTGGATTATCCCGGTTGATATGGCTGAAAAAATTCATGGCGCGATTTATTTAATACCTGTTCTTCTGGGAAGATTTAAACAGGTATCATTTGCTTCATTCGGTGGCTGTGCAATCGGCGATAATGGTGCACGTCCTCTACAGCATATGCTGGATGTTTTGTCTCATTTTAGTGCCAGTTTCGATATTAATGATGAAAGAATGATCGGCAGTACCAACGGTTTTCAAGCCTGTACCATTGATATTATGGATTTTTCTGATTTTCCTGATGACCTTACCGGGCCATTAGTATCAGGAGCGACAAAAACGGCGATATTAGCTTCGCTTTCTGTCACTGAGGGGGTAACAAGGATCCTGAATCCTTATTTGAAACCCGATGTTACTGAGCTCCTGTCGTTTTTGCGCCTCAACGGTTTTCGGGTGTCCTGGAATAAAGAAGAAATCGTTATTTGTCCTCCCGACGTTCCCGTTGATATCGTTACCCGTGACAAGGTGACAGTAACGTTACTTTCAGATCTCTCCGAAGTGATCACTTACTTAACTCTTTCCATCTTATCGGGGAAAAAAATCAGGTTACATTGTGACAAAATTGACAATGTTATTTCAGGACTGCAGGCCGAGATCACCCTATTCAGACGTATCGGGATAAACATAATACATGAAAATAAAACGCTATATGCCGTGGCAAAACCGGAATTATCACCTTGCGACGTTGTCGTTAAAAGCACGAGTATTTACAGCGATCATCAGCCTTTCTTCGCCTTGATTCTCTGTTACGCCAGGGGTTTGTCCAATATTGAGGAACGCGTCTGGAAGCACCGATTTTCTTATGCTCATGAACTGAATAAAATGGGAACTGATATCGGAGTTTTTGACGGTAAAATATGTATTAATCCTGCGGTATTAAATTCTGAACCACAGTCGGTCTTCGCACAGGATCTCAGATCTGCCGCCGTGTTACTTATTGCTGCCATTGTCCGAAATGGAGAAACGATAATCACTGGGTGTGAGCATCTTGAGCGAGGCTACACACATTTGATCGAGAATTTATCCAGCCTCGGCGTTAATATTCACTATTTACAGAGTAACAAAAAGGAAATTGTCGCATGAATTTTTCTGGTTTTCAGCAGGGTGGCCCCTGGAGATGGTTTATGTCAGACAATTTCCTTGAAACGCAGTTTATACAACAATTATCAGATGATTTTCCGGAAAATCAGTTGGTTTTAACCGAGCGAAAAGTGGGTTCGGATAAAAACTACTTGTGTAAGCAGATCAAAATTTACACTGAGTTTGATCAGGCTTCATTGAATGCATTATATCTGGCTCCGTCCTGGAAGAGGCTTATTGAAATTGCCACCGCCGGGGAATATAAAAAAAGCGTAGAGAATTTAATTAAAATCGATCTGACTAATGCCCATATTGAAATCATTCTTAATCAATATTATGAAAACTGTTTTATGTCTGTCCACACGGACAGAAGACCAAAGTTAGCGACTCAGCTTATTTATCTGAGTGGCGAACTGAATCAGGGACTGGGCGGGGAGTTTATGATCCATGATGAAAATGGCTCGGTACTTCACGCTATAGAGCCAAAAGTGGGCAGGAGTGTTATTTTCAAACGGACGGAAGACTCTTATCATTCAGTTAATATGATGCACAAAAAGTACAAAAGAAATTCAATTCAAATTGTTTTCTGGGAATCTCAACCTTCAGCAACACCTGCAGGTAGAATAATCTATTCCGATAAGTAACATCTTAACCTGTTACTCGTTATATAGAGGATGTAATTTAATGAGCGAACGCTGTTTTTTTGAATTTGCGGGCGAGAAGTTTGCTGTTTATGCAGGAACTGGCGTTAACTTAAAGGCAGTTATGGTGTTTCTGACACCATCTTTCAAGATGATAGATACGCTAAGTGATGTTACCTGCACACTCACGTTGAATATAAATAAATTTGCAACAAGCTGGGTTGATGATGAGAAGCCCTGGCGCATGCCACCTGTTCTGAACGTTGACCTCGACGATAATGGTGGCGGGTTGAGGATCATAAACTATAGCGCTGAGGAAAAGACCATATATCGTGAACCTGAAAAAGATAGTGCAGGTGTACTTATTGAAATTAATGATGACAATAGAAAATGGAATGTCACTATTTCGCAGGAAGGGGAACTAAATAATAAAACCTTCGCCAGAACGATAAAACAGTTGGTCGGATACTGCGCAAACAAAAAAAATGCACAGGTGATTCACGCATCCTGTGCGGTGATTGATGATACCAGTTATGTTTTCTTTGGCCCGCGTGGTTCGGGTAAATCCAGCTTCCTCTTTCGCTGCTGCACTGATCTCAAGGCTGATTTCAAGTCCGACGATTTACTGGTCAGTTGGATTGAGGGTGAAAATATTAATCTTTCCGGCTGGCCGCGCCGTATGGGGATAACATTAAGTGCATTTGATGATCGTATTGCCACTGGTTTGAAAATAGACACACTTCGCCGCAAACAGCATCTGGTCGATAACTGGGTCAACAATATTGGCCAGCATTGCCCACCTGAATCAAGAAAGAGAATACTTTTCGATGTCGATGAGTTTATGCATTTTTTTAATGTGAATTATCGTGAGAGTACGGGTAAGTTAGTATTTATTATGCTTAATTACCTCGATAAGAAAGATGCCTTAGATATTTATCCTTTGAATTCCATCCACGATCGTCTTCTTTTCACTAATCCTAATCAGGAAAGACATTTCACTGATTATTTAAATATGTCTCCGTCACCCTTAGTCCCTGGGAGGAAGCACAGCTTTGAGAAATTAACGTCAAACAATAATCTTTTTAGTCTCCAGTATGGTTCAGATGTCTTTTCTGACTTCTATAATTCATGGCAGCGTATTGAAAATGAAATCAAAAAGTATGCCCCAGAGTAACAGGCTCATCGTACTGATCGTGGGGGCGCCAGGCTGTGGTAAAACAACGCTTTCCCATTTTATATCAACCATCCTCGATCATGCTGAAGCGCATAACTCTGATGTGGAGAGTATTGCCGCAATGATTGATGATTTCGTCTACTGCTACGGCAAAACCCACCCTGATGGTCTTCCGCAACTCGCGACTCACACACTGAATAAAACGGGAGTCATACTTCCGCATGGTGTTACTTTAGGATCCGGTAAAGTCGCGGAGACCAGTGATTTACCTGACTACCAAAATGAGTTAGGTGAAGTCGTCCGCGCTCTTACGCCGCGAGCTAATGCTTTTGCTTTTTCCCAAATATTGTCACAAAAAGCTAATGTTATCATCTCAGGGACGGGAATGTGTATGTATCGTTTTCTGCCTTTACTGGCCTTACAACCCGCCAGAAAGATAAAAGTCATTATTCCAGATAAACAGATGAGAGGATATTTCCCTAATACACTGGAGCATGCATTAAGCATAAGAACAGGTACAGGTGGCATGATAAGTCAAAGATTGCTCACTGCAGAAACGTTGATGGAACTCTATGCAGCACAGGATGATTTTTTGCGGGAGGGAGGGTATTGGAAGAAAGTTTCGGGTCTGCACACTTTCTCTTCTCTCGCCGATACAATTATTTCTCACTCTTCCGACATACCTCAGAAAGAATTATCGTCGATTCAGCAGCATATGAATCATATTCTGACTGAGAATCAACACTCGCTTCATTCTTTTTCCCATTGACAGAGGATAATATGCATCTGGTGCATTCGCATACTGAGGTAGATAGTGAAGCATGGAATAATTTTATGATCAGCTACTCTGATACACCTTATCCTCAGTCAACGTATTACGGCCAGTATGTCGTAGCATGTTACAACAGTAAACCCGTCTATGTTTCAATCAATCTTGATGATGCATGGTTAAAGTGTCTGGTACTCATTAATGAAAATGAAAATTCAGTGAAATGGTCTTGTGGTCCGGTAATATCTGGAAAATATCATAATGTCCCGCAATTGATTAACCTCTTTTTTGAGTGGGTTTTATCATTGAAATTACGCATAAAAAAAGCAAATTTCACTATGAATAATAGCCTGCACTCTTTATCAATGGCCAATCAGTTCATGACGGCCGTCCACAGTAACGGGTTAAGGATGACATTGTCATCTTTAATTAAAAAAGATTTAACTTCTGATATCTGGCTGGATGCTTTCTACTTTTCGGGTGGAAAAAAAAGGAAGATTAATAATATTATTGAAAGAGTTAAAAGAGAGGGCGTTTCTATCGTTTCATATTCAGGTGATGCGGTTTCTTCTGTCGAAGGATTCTACCGTGAGCACTATTGTAAAGCTATTTTGCAGGGTTATGAAAGGAATTTAATTCAGAATCAATCGGCTCAAAATGCAGTTGATGTCATCATTAATCAGGATCGCATGGGTATCAGCAGAAGTTTTTTTGCCCTAAACGATGAAGACGTCCTGTGTTGTCTCAACCTGGTTAAAATTGGAAATGAGTGTTATTTAAGAAAACTCGCTTTTAACCGCCAGTCAGGTTACAAAGATCCTGGTTCTTCATATTACGCTATGATGACTGCTGCTGAATGGGGTAGGTCATTGGGCCTGCATACGCTCAATCTTTCCATTGCACGACTTTCTGAAGATGATAAAACCTGCAATATACGCCGTTATAAAAATCGATTTGGTAAAATAATCGTCCCTCTTTATGAACTGACTGCGGTGGAATAATGATAAATTGCAGAAAGGTTCATTGTGGTCGCTATTCATTCTTTCGTACTTCTCTCTCTTACTCTTCCGGGGCTGCTTTTCCTGCAGCACTGGATATTCTTGTGGATTTCAGAGGGATAAACGAGGCTAATGTGGCGTTTCCTTTTTCCAGGAAAATAATTAATATTCCCATGACTACCGTCGGTGAGTTGTATCGACGTGCGACTGACCCGGCTGTCAGTGATCTTGTCGAGTTTTATATAGAGATAATCGACGCACATCGGGGCGACTTCTCTCAATTGCTTCAGATTGTCACTTCATCACCTTCCGTTGGTTTCGGCTGCTTTTTTGGCAAAGATCGAACCGGGATGGCAAGTTTTCTGCTGTGCAAAAAGTTTAATGTCTCTTTAGATGACATTATTCTTGATTACCGCAGGTCCGAGTATGAGCTAAAAAAGAGTGTGGATTTGTTTTCTGCTCACTGGCTTAAACGTGGCAGCAGTCGGGAGCATTATCTGCAAAGGCTATGCTGTCCTGCTGCGGCGATTGAGCAGGTTGATCACTATTTAACGCAGCAATATGGCGGCATTGACCATTATCTTGAGGTGCCTCTTATCAAAGGTCGTTAGCGTAAGTTCGGGTGCGAATCACGGGAGATAACGCGATACGATGCCGCCACGGGCACATCATGATTGTGTGCAACTGATTAGCCTGACGATAAAATTATCCCTGATAACATCATCAGTACTGGCGTTCCATGCGACGCCCACCTGCCAGCTTAACGACTCGCCGCTTAACGGAATAATATTCAACCCCGGTGGCGCAATATGAATAACGCTTTGTGGCAAAAGCGCCACGCCCGTACCGGCAATCACCAGCGCGACGATGGTATGAATATCGTCAGCCAGCTGAGTCGAAGACGTATAAAGCGCGTTGTCCTGCAAGAAGCGATCAATCTGTGTATTCAGCCCACGGCCGCGTTCAGTATGCAGCCGCAGCAGAGGGCGATTTTTTAGCCACTCTGCCGCACTGACCCACGTTGTATCCGGCGTCACTAACACCAGCCGATCGTTGAACAGCGGCAGGTAATCCAGCGGCTCGCTGGGTGGAACGCGAACAAACCCCACCTGAATCTCGTCACTTTGCAGCAACTGGTCCTGTATTGCTGAGGGAAGATCCGTTAATGAGACATCGACACCGGGATAACATTGGCGAAATTCTGCGATGTAGCGCGGGGCTAAGTAGAAACTGGAAAGCCCAAATCCCACGGCCAGACTGCCTTCACTCCCTTTCGCGACCTGCTCTGCATGCTGGAGAAACAGCGCGGCCTGCCCGATCACCTTCTTCGCTTCTGGCAGTAAGCGCCGGCCGCCGGCCGTTAACGTGGTGCCGTGACGGCCACGTGAAAACAGCGACAGAGTGAGCTGTGACTCAAGCAGGTTAATCTGTTTGGTTAACGCGGGCTGCGAGACAAACAGCGCCTGTGCCGCATCGGCATAATTACCTTTCTCTGCCAGCGTGACAAAGGCTTTGAGCAACCGCAGGTTCATTATTACATTCCAGAAAGTTATCAGAATGGGAAATCATTTGATTATACCGTTATCAGTCAACCGGGTGTAATGGTGTTTTGACCCCCGCTGGAGAATCATTATGTCCGCGTTAACATCATTAAAGGCTGCCACCGTGCAGTTTCAGCATCAGGCCGGTAACAAACACTATAATCTCCTGATGATGGAGAAGTTTATCGAGCAAGCCGCCCTGCAACAGGTGAAAATCCTCACCTTCCCCGAAATGTGTATCACCGGTTACTGGCATGTTCCTAAATTGACCTCTTTTGAGGTTTCAGCTTTGGCAGAGCCGATTGAAACCAGTCCTTCTCTGGCATTGATCCGTTCGCTGGCCGTCAAGCATCAGATGCTGATTGGTGCCGGGCTGATCGAACGTGCCGACGATGGCCGCCTGTATAACGCCTACGTTGCCTGTCTGCCCGACGGTTCACTGCATACACATCGCAAGCTTCATGCCTTTGAACATCCCGCGATCAGCAGTGGCGATCGGTTCACGGTGTTTGACACCCCCTGGGGAGTGAAAGTGGGGATACTGATCTGCTGGGATAACAATCTGGTGGAGAATGTGCGCGCCACGGCGCTGCTGGGTGCCGATATTCTTCTCGCACCGCACCAGACAGGGGGCACGCAATCCCGCAGTCCCTGCGGCATGAAGCCGATCCCGCTGGAACTCTGGGAGCAACGGGCGACGCGCCAGGAGGAATTGACCGCTGCCTTTAGAGGCCCTAATGGTCGCGGCTGGCTGATGCGCTGGCTGCCAGCGCGTGCTCATGACAACGGGGTGTTTATCTTATTCAGTAACGGCGTTGGTGCGGATGAAGACGAAGTCCGTACCGGCAATGCCATGATGATTGACCCTTACGGCAGCATTATTGAGGAAACCTGGGCGGCAGGCGATGCCATGGTCAGCGCCGAACTCGATTTAACCCTACTGGCGATGAGCACGGGCCGCCGCTGGATCCACGGTCGCCGTCCTGAGCTATACCAGATACTGACGGAACCGCAAGGGTATGAACGCGATGCAAGAACGGCCAGGTTTTCGGTCGATGTGCCGCAGAGAAACAACCGGTGAGGTGAGCGCATCCGGTGCTGTTTTATCCCGTCATCACCAGCGCAATTTTAGGGTAGCGTTCGCAGATAAAATCGACGAATGCCCTGACCTTTGGCGCCGTTAAACGCCGTGAGGTATGCAGGACCCACAGCGCCACCTTGACATCTGACACCGTTCCCCACTTCACCAGGTCGCCGCGGGCAAGGGCGTTACCGACAATAGACTGAGGAATAATCGCGGCACCGCCACCGGCGATGGCGGCGTCGCGGATCATCAGAAAAGAGGAAAACCTCAGGCGGGGGAGAGGTTCAATCACCAGGCGGCCATCGTCCAGTTTCCACAGCGATGGCTGTGCGTTGCCAAATACGATGGCGGGAACCTGAGTGACCAGGCCCGGCTGGGGCAGGGTAACGGAGGGCGCGGCAACCACAATCTGGCGGTCTTCAGCAAAGCATCGCCCCGTCAGGCTGCTGTCGGGGCGCGGGTTAATACGAATGGCCACATCATAATGTTCCTCCACCAGATCCACCATGCGGTCTTCTGCCACCACTTCAAGGGTGATTTCCGGATACGCGGCGCAAAACTCGGCAGCTATTCTCCCCATGGTGAGCTGCGAGAACAACACAGGCGATGCCACGCGCAGGTGCCCGCGTGGAACAGAGATCCCTTCCCGCACCGACGTCATGGCCTCCACCACCTCGTTGATTGACCCCGATGTTCTGGCCATCAGCATATCGCCCGCCTCAGTGAGTCTCAGCCCTCTGGGACTGCGCTCGATAAGGCGTACGCCAAGCTGTTGTTCAAGATCCGCGATATGGCGCGATAACGTGGCTTTAGACCTGCCGCTGGCGCGGCTGGCCTTCCCCAGCCCGCCGTGGGTGGCGACAAGCGCAAAATCAACCAGAGCATTGAGATCCATACTGTTCCATTTTTGAAACGACATGTCTCTAATTTAGTGTCTGCTCTCTGTCTGCGCAACGGTTTATCGTTCATTCATCCTAACAGACCAGAGGAACAGAACATGAGTATGACGCAACGAGCCGTTGTCATCGGAGAGTACGGCGGGGCTGATGCCGCCAGAGTGGCTGAGATAGCGCTGCCCGACGTGGGAGAGCGTCAGGTACGGGTGCGGGTTCATGCCGCCGGTATTAATGGCCTCGACTTGAAGGTGAGAGAAGGGTACGTCCGCGATGTGTTTCCTTTATCGCTCCCCGCCGTTCTCGGCATTGAGCTGGCAGGTATTGTTGAGGCCGTGGGCCCGGGCTGTTCGCGTTTTCGTATCGGTGACCGTGTGATGGGATCGCTGGGACGAATCGGGGCTTATGCAGATTTCGTCGTCATCAGTGAGGCAAATCTGGCCCATACACCGGCAGGACTGGACGATATCCACGCTGCTGCCATCCCCGTTGCCGCCGTCGCTGCATGGCAAAGCCTTAACTATGCTGGCCCGATCTCCTCCGGGCAACGCATTCTGATCCACGGCGCTGCCGGAGGGCTGGGGGGCTACGCCGTGCAGTTTGCAAAACAGGCCGGGGCAGAGGTGTTTGCCACCGTGGCGGCGGCAGGCATGGAATACGTGCGCAGCCTCGGGGCCGACCACATTATCGACTATCAGTCGCAACCGTTTGAATCGCTTGCCAGCAATATTGACCTTGTCCTCGACTATGTTGGTGGCGGAGTGCTGGATCGCTCATGGCCGGTGCTGTCGGAGCAGGGCGTTATCATCAGCACGGCTTCGCCCGACATTGTTGCCCGCACACCTGCCGGACGCCGTGGGCTGTGGTTTATAAACACGCCGGACGGCACGCAGTTGGAAACGCTGGCCGCCAGCATTGCCAGCGGAGCATTGAAGTCACACGTCAGCGAGATCGTCGGCTTTAACGACATCCCGCAGGCCATTGAACGTCACCGCACGGCGCCGCGTATCGGCAAAGTGGTGGCCGATTTTCTGCGCTAACCGGCGCTGTCTGACGCATTCTGGAGATAAATATGACCATTCTTGTTATTGGTGCCACGGGCACGCTGGGTTCGTTGATTTGTCAGCGTCTTGCTGATGCCGGCGCAGACACCAAGGCGCTGGTGCGCCAGCCGGGTAAACACGTTTTTCCGGCCGGTGTGACTGAAGTCGCGGGTGACATGACCGATGTCGCGGCAATGCGCGCGGCGTTAGCCTCGGTGCGAACCCTGTTCCTGCTGAATGCGGTGACGCCCCATGAAGTCACCCAGGCCCTTATCACCCTGAACCTTGCCCGTGAGGCGGGTATCGAGCGCGTGGTGTATCTGTCGGTGATCCATGCGGAAAAGTACACCAACGTACCGCACTTTACCGGTAAATATACGGTTGAACGTATGATTGAAAGCCTGAATATCCCGGCGACTATTCTGCGTCCGGCCTATTTCATGCAGAACGAAGCCTCGGTGCAAAAGGTCATTGAAGAGTATGGGGTGTATCCGATGCCGATCGGTTCGGCGGGTGTTTCCATGATCGATGTGCGGGATATTGCCGATATCGCGGTAGTGGAACTGTTGCGGCGTGACAGGGCAACCGCAGCACTGGAGAGCAACACCCTGGCGCTGGTGGGCCCGGATGTTCTGACCGGTGAGCGTGTCGCCGCCGTCTGGAGCGCAGCGCTGGGCCGTGAAGTTGGCTACGGCGGTGATGACGTGGTCGCTTTTGAGCAGCAGATGACCGCCTGGAGCCCCGGTTGGCTGGCCTATGATATGAGCCTGATGATGGCGGGCATTCAGCAGTGCGGGATGCAGGCGGCAGAAGGAACGGTGGAGCGTTTGCAGACGCTGCTGGGGCGTCCGCTACGGACCTACGAGCGTTTTGTTAGTGAATCTACCGGCGCGCGCTGAACAGGATATGCAGGGAGATAACGGGGAGACTCGTTATCTCTGCACCGATGCGAAAGGCTGTTGATCAGCTTCAATCTCTTTTATTTTCAGCAAGTTGTTGAGCCAGCTTCTTGATGCCTTCAACGATCTCTGACGGTGGATGCGCGGCAAAACCGAACAAAATCGCCTGCTTCGCTGGCGTGGTCTGGCAGTAGCGTGAAAGCGGCTGTGCGCCTAAACCCGCTTGACGGCAGTGCTCAATGATGACGGATTCTTCAAGGTTATCCGCTAACCAGCAGACAAGATGAATACCTGAATCCGACGGTTCCACACAGACGATTTCCGGCAGATATAATTTGATGGCCTCAATCATCACCTGCTGGCGTTCATGACAGGCTTTTCTCACCCGCCTGACGTGACGGGCGTAATGGCCTTCAGAAATGAAAGCGGCGAGGATCGTTTGTTCTAAATACGAGGTGCGTGTATCGGCGTAATATTTGGCAATGTTAAAAGACGCCACTAAATGTTCTGGAACCACCAGGAAACCTAAATGAAATCCTGGAAACATCATTTTGGAGAAGGTTCCTGCATAGATCACGCGCTGATGTTTATCTAACCCCTGAAGGGCTTGTATTGGCTGGCCGGTGTACCTGAACTCACTGTTATAATCATCTTCGAATATCCACATGTTATTTTCAGCAGCCCACGCCAGTAGCGCCAGCCTGCGGGATAAACTTAATGTTCCGCCCAGCGGAAACTGGTGAGAGGGAGAGGTGAAAATCAATTTGGCCTTGGGCCAGTGCCTGATGCCATACGCAACGTCCATGCCATTGTTATCACTGACGACAGGACGGAGGGTGGCCCCCATGGCGGTAAATGCCCCTAACGCACCATCATAGCCCGGCTCATCCAGCCAGACTTCATCCCCTTTTTGCAATAGCACCTGCGCGGCCAGATTCATGGCTTGCTGGGTACCATTAACAATCAGTATCTGCTGCTCGGTGCAATGAAGGCCGCGCGTGGTGCAGACATATTTACTGATAGCCTGCCGTAAGGGTTTAAACCCCTGGAGTTCATTCAGTTTTCCGTCCTGGTGGCGGAACTGACGCCAGGTGCGTCCTAACAGGCGACCCCAAAGTTCATAAGGGAATAAATCTCTGCAGCCGACGCCAATATTAAACGTCAGATTTTGTCCCGAGCAGGGCCGCGTTTCATCCCATATGTTTCTCATGACCTGCATATGCGGATTAATGTCGGGACGCCGCTTATCCAGGCTCGCCGGTAAATAAGAGGCTTGCGGCTGACTGTGCATCACCTCATCAGGAATGATCGATGCCACATAGGTTCCCGATCCTTGTTTAGCCATAAGGTAGCCCTCATCAGTCAGGCGTTCCAAGCCTGCGAGAACTGAGTTTCTTGATATGGACATCATTTCAGAAAATGTCCGGCTGGAGGGGAGTTTTTTCCCTGTTTGAAGCTGACCATTCAGGATCAGTTCTTTGATCACCGAATAGAACTGTTCTTTAATTTTCCCGTTTTTTAACAATATGCTGGGAAAGCTGGCCGCGTTGTTTTTAATCGCCAAAGTGGACCCATAAAAAATAAATAAAGTGTGCCTTATACAATACCACTGTCAGCGTTACTCTTTCATCACCTGATACGTTTCATTTTAAAAAAGTGATTGATATGAATGATGAAAATTTAGAAATTTCCGTGGTGCCCGTTCAAGAGGCCGATTACTCAGCATGGCTACCTTACTGGTTGAGCTATCAGCAATTCTATGGCGTGGAGCTGCCAGAAGAGACGACATTAGCAACATGGGGGCGCTTTTTTGATGCTGATGAACCGATGTATTGCGCTGTCGCAAAAGAGGGGGAGACCCTCCTCGGATTTGTTCACTATGTTTTTCACCGCTCAACATGGTCGGTCAATGATTTCTGTTATCTAGAAGATCTGTTTGTGGCCCCCACTAGTCGGGGTAAACAGACAGGAAAACATCTGATTGAATATGTGCAAGGGCAGGCCCGCGAGCGCCAGTGTGGACGCTTATACTGGCATACCCAGGAAAAGAACGTAACGGCACAGAGGCTTTATGACTGGGTGGCCGAAAAACCGGGGGTTATCGAGTACAGAATGCCTCTCTAAACATGCGTGAGTAAGAAGCTAATGGCTGCCAGCTCTCCCTGCCTGGCAGCCTGCTCCAGCCTCCTGACTCAGGGGGCTGCGCCATATAAAGTCGTTGCGCGGCGTGGTTGGAGTGCCATTCTTCTGCGACGGCAGTCAACGGGAAAATAAGCCAGGTTTCGATCATAAGACCTCATGAAGACGTCCGAAATTATGTTAAATGCAGTGTTGGACTGTGCTTCGCCATTTGCACCCTGCGGTGATATGTCGGATGGTAACCCTCTCAATGATGTGAAGAGTATTCTTCTGGTTTACGCAGCGCAGGCGCAGCCATGTTCCTGACACTGATACGGCTGTGAGTGGTATTACTTCACTTTACGACAGGATGTTATGCATGCCTATTTTACATACAAAACATGGCGATATCGATTATCAGGATGTTGGCAGCGGCGATACGACGCTGTTTCTGATGCCGGGTTGGTGCCAGCCGAAGACCGTGTTCAATGAATTCTCTGCGCTGGCCGCCGCTTCTTTTCGGGTTGTCACTCCAGACTGGCGGGGCCATGGGAAATCTTCCACCGATGGTCAGGATTTTGACGGGGCAGCGTTATTCGCTGACGCTTTGGCACTCATTGAACATCTCGGGTTGAAGCGCGTTGTCCCGGTTTCCGTCGCCCACGCCAGTTGGATCGCCGTGGACTTAGCGGAAAGTTTAACTGAACGCGTGCCTGCTATGATATTCCTGGACTGGATCATGAATCAGCCGTCGACGGAGTTTTTCAGTGCCATCACAGAGATGCAGCAAGAAAATCGCTGGGAATATGCACGGGATCAGCTGTTTGAATTTTGGTTAGCAGGGAGCGACTCACCCACCATGATCCATCATCTCAACACCGAGATGGCGGAGTCCAGCTATCAGCTCTGGCGCCTGGCAGGGCAGGTGATTGCCGATGCCTATCATCAATACGGCTCGCCGCTCCAACGCCTGGAAACGCTCAAAAACCCACCGAAGTGTACACACCTCTATTCCCTTGACCGGGACGACGACTACCTTGCCTTTCAACAGCGTTTCGCTGAAAAGCATGATTTTTTTGAAGTGAAACGACTGGAGAATGCCAGAACACACCTGGCCGTGCTTGAAAGGCCGGGAGAGGTACTGGCGTGGATTTTAAAATCACTCTGAACTTTTCATCGCTCAATCGGCTACGGCTGAGGATACCGTTTATTCAGCGTGTGGCCTCATTCACTAATCCGAGATAGCGGGAGCCAGATATGTTTCTGCCGCTGACCACGCAGACAGCGTTACGCCCGCTCAGTTCTTTTGCATAACGAAGGACTGCCGCAACTGCGGGCACTCCTGAAGGCTCCACAACATGGCGATGCAGATTAAGCATTAACGCCATCGCTGCTTTAATTTCGGCTTCTGAGACGAGAAGAACACGATCGACACGGTCGCGTATCAGTGGCCAGGTCATCGTTTCGGGCTCTATGTAGCCACTGATGCCTTCGGCGATTGATGACGTTATTTCCACAGGAATCGTTTCGCCAGCGTCTTTCCAGCGAGCAAATGTCGGGCTCGCTTCGCTTTGTATTGCCCACACTTCGGCAGCAGGGTTGATGGCTTTGATGGCCGTCGCAATACCTGAGGCCAGCCCGCCGCCGCCAATGTTCACGAGAATAACGTCAGCGTCTGCCCAGTCTTCCATAATTTCCAGACCGACGGTGCCGCCCCCTGCAATCATCTGCTCATTATTGTAGGCCGAGACGAACGTCGCGCCGGACTGTTGCGCTGCGGCAATAGCGGCCTGTCTTGCGTCTTCAATACTGTCAAAAAAGGTCACCTGAGCACCATAATTTTTCATTGCCGAGACCTTCATCGGATCTGCTGAATGCGGTAAGTATATGGATACGGGTATGCCTGTTACATGCCCCGCACAGGCAAGTCCTAAGCCATGGTTCCCTGCTGTCGGGGCGATGACGCCGGTGCTTCGCTGTTCTGCATCAAGACAGGCAAGAACGTTTGCGGCGCCTCTCAGCTTAAAGCTACCGGTATGCTGGAGATTTTCCATCTTGAGTCTGACCTCCGCCCCGACAAGGGCAGACAGTTCCTGCGAAGGCTCCAGCGGTGTCCTGCATACTGTTGCCTTAATTCGCCGGGAAGCGGCATAAATATCTTTCAGCGTGATACTGCCCATTGGCCTTTGTGTGTGGTTTGTCATAGTATTCTCCTGAAGTTATATAAGAAAATGACTATATAGGTAATTGGCTATATGAACAACTCAAAGACGTTAATGGCCGATATTTTTCGCGCCCTGGGTAATGAGCACCGGCTCGTGATTGTTGAATGGCTGTCCGATCCAAGGTCACATTTTCCCGAGCAGCAGGACGGCGACCTGGTTGAGGACGGTGTGTGTGTCGGGTTTATCACCGAAAAAATTGGTCTGAGTCAGCCCACAGTGACAGGCCATCTACAAAATCTGGCTAAAGCCGGAATTGTGACCTCGAAACGTATCAAGAACTGGGTATTCTATAAACTTGATCGTCAACGGATGGATGAAGCAACGGCAATGTTGTCGGAGTATGGAAAACGGGCAACGCGTCCACATGAGTAGTGTGCAGATCAAAACATACGAAGGAAGTAAGATGCTTGTGCCAGATTCAGGCTCTACAAAAACCGTCTATCAAGCGTCATTTGATCAATGAGTCGTCCGCTGTTTGTGACGCTGGATGGGCCCAAGGGCGCTGGTAAAACCACACTGTTGGAGGCCATCACCAAAGTCCTCCGGGCTGACAACAAGAAGGTGGTCCGCCTTTGCGAGAAAAAAAGCGATCCCTTCAGGCGCGGAACCATGGTTCTCGTTAACAGGCTCGCCAGACAACCCACCCTGGCGTTGGAATGGGAGGTGTGTGAGCGCCTGGCCGCCAGCCGTGCCTGGATATACCGGCACGTGCTGGCTAAACAGCCACCGGACAGCATTATCTTGATGGACCGCTGGTACCCGTCGGATGCCGCGTTTCGCCGCATGGTTCCCTTCGCAGAGATTTTACAGCTTAACCTTGAACGAAACGTGCGAACGCCAGACCTGCATGTCGGTGTGGTGACTACGCCTGATATTTCATGGGCAAGGGCTGCGGCCCGATCGCGTGGGCTAAGCAGTACGGTGATTCATAAGCTGGAAGAACATGTTGCCTGTAGCCAGGCGTTCGAGCGAGAAATTGCCGATAACGGCTGGGTTTTATGCCGTAATGAAGGAACAATCGAAGACGCCACGATGCAGGTGATTTCTGAGATCTACCGCGTGCCTGGGTGCGCCACAGGGATTCAGATCACATCGCCGGGGAAGGTCGTTCCCTGAGCCCGTTTTCACAGCGTGTTTTTTTTACAGGCTGAATTCCTGCTCAGCAGGGTGGAGCATAACAGGCCGGCGAGCAGTGAGAAGGCGATGCCGACGCAGAGGGCGATGTCAATATCCTCTGCGAGCGGTTTGACCGCGTTAAGCAATCCCCCAAAGATTGCGACTCCCAGCGCTGAACCCGTTTGTCGGCTTGCGTTGAGTACGCCGGCGGCAATTCCAGCGTGCTCTTTGCCTGTCGAGCTCATGACAACTGCCGTGGCGACCGGTGTAATGATGCCAGCGGCAAGACCGAGAGCAGGAAAGCAAAGTGCGATCTGCCAATAGGGTGTATTTTCTCTTACTATCATTAACCCTGCGAATCCGGCGGCGTAGAGCCCGCAGCATCCTGTGATCAGCCAAAATGGGCCAAGCAGGCGGTTAAGTTTTCCGGCGCTAAAGCTGCCCAACGTGACCAGCAAGGTCAAGGGAAGGAAGGCGAGACCCACGTCCAGCGATGACCAACCGCGCACGGCCCCGAAGTACAGGCTGAGCAGGAAGAACACCCCGTAAAACACTAATCCTGAAATCAGCGAGACGCTAACCGAGGCAGAAAAATCAGCAAGGCGAAAGAGTGTCATCGGCAGCATCGGCTGGTTGATTGTGCGCTCGGTAAAGATGAAAACCCCCCAGGCAATGACCGCCACCAGTATTCCTCCGCAAATCCACGGGTCACGCCATCCACGATGGACACCTTCAATCAGCACGGCAATAGACGATCCCAGTGCGATAATCGCCAGTAACTGCCCTGCAAAATCCATCGGCCTTTCGCGAACAGTGATTTTTATCGCAGGAATGCGTGTTGCCAGCACCGCCCCGAGTACGGCAATGGGGACATTGACCAGGAAGAGACTTCGCCAGCCTGATAAATGGATCAGCAAACCGCCCAATAACGGGCCGGCAGCCATGGCAATTCCACCGCATCCGGCCCAGATACCGATGGCTCTGGCACGATCCCGAGACTGAGGGAACGCACTGTTGATCAATGCCAGAGAGGAGGGGACCAACAAGGCCGCACCAACACCCTGCAATATCCTCGAGAAGATCAGGGTGGGCAATGTTGATGAAAAACCACATCCCGCCGAAGCCAGCGCAAAGAGCAGCAGGCCGGTGAGATAAACGTTTTTTGCCCCCAGTTTGTCGCCTAAAGCACCACCGCTGAGCAGCAGACTGGCGAAAGTCACGGTATAGGCACTGACGACCCATTGCAGGCCGGTAATGGTCGAGTGCAGAGTGGCGGCCAGCGGTGCAAGTGCAACGTTCACAATCGAGGTATCAAGAATCACGATGATATAACTGATACTGGTCGCCGCTAACAACCATTTTTGAGCCGAAGGGGTGTTGTTCATGAGTCGAGGTCATAGTCCATAAATGAGATTTATTGACTATACCCCGCACGCGCTAAATAATGATTCGAGCTGTATCGAAGTATTATCCCCTCTGAGGAACACTGACTTCACTTTTTCGGGCGCAACAATGAACCAATTTCACATCTCTGTCGTGGCCCATCTCATCGCCGAGCCGGTGCGTTCGATAATGCTCATTAACCTCTCTGGAGGCGAAGCACTTTCTGCCAGTGCTCTGGCAGAGGCCGCCAACATCACAGCACAAACCGCCAGCTTTCATCTCGCAAAACTGCGTGATGGCGGGCTTGTCACCGTCGAGTCTGTTGGGCGCTATCGTTATTACCGCCTGGCCGGGCCACATATTTCCCAGCTCTTAGAAAGTCTGGCCTCGGTCGGGCCTGTCACTGCGCAATGGCAAACAACGCCCAATAGTGCAGCGAAAGCGCTGCGTTTTGCGCGTTGTTGTTACGATCATTTAGCCGGGCAACTCGGCGTGCTGATTACGCAGAGGATGCTTGACCAGGGGCTGATTGCCATGCGAGAAGGCCAACACTGCGTGTTAACCGTTCTGGGGCATCGCTGGTTTGAACAGCAAGGCGTGGAAATCAGTGCGGAACGCGCAGGCAATAACCGTTTGTGCCTCGACTGGACCGAGCGGCAATATCACCTCGCAGGCCCTCTTGGCTCCGCGATGCTGGAGGCATTTATTGCGTGGGAATGGCTGAGCCGCTCGAATCAATCAAGAGCGTTGAACGTCACCGCGTCGGGATGGGAAGCCTTAGCGCAACACTTTGGTATTCGCCATCAGCAAGGATCGCTACGGCATGAATAGTGGTCTTTCTTTGAACAGATGCCTTCGGCTGCCCGATATTCTGGGATGAATCGTATACACATCCCCGGCATCTGGGGACGTCAGTAACTCCGAAGGCGTCATAGCAAAGCGTGCGGTGGTAATGAATAAGGTCGCAAGACCTTCGCCACCAAAGCAGCAACTGGTAGGGCGCGGAACGGGCATGATGACACGATCGCTCAGACACCCGTTGCTGTCGTAACGCAGCAGGCATCCCCCGTTGAACTGACATACCCACAGCCCTCCCTCCTTATCCAGAGCGATACCGTCAGGACGGCCGAGTTCGGCGGGTGTCTCAACAAATAACCTGATATCGCCTGGCAAGCCCTCTGCCGAACAGGTGGCCTGAAAAATTGCACATGCTACCGAATCAACGAAAAACAGAGTACGGCCATCTTCGGACCAGGCCACCCCGTTGGGCAGCGTTACCCCCGGCAGGATTAACCGGGCATTCAGTGCACTATCGAATCGGTACAGCGCACCGCTATTGCCATCCGGGCGCTCGTTCATCAGTCCGGTAACAAAACGTCCCTGTGGATCGCAGGCACCATCATTGAAACGATAGCTCGTGCCTTCATGGATAATGGGAGAGCCGTGGCTCACTGCACCGGTCTCCAGATTGAGCATGGCAACGCGGGCATCTTCAGTGAAGATCAGATTCCCTCTGTCAGTGAGCGCCAGGGCGCCAATGCGTGCGGCTGACTCATAAACACGGTCGACCTTTCCCTCTGGCCGCAGCACGTTGATCCGCCCTTCAACGATATCCACGAAGTACAAAAGCCCCTTCTGAGCATCCCAGACCGGACTTTCGCCTAACGTGGCGCCGACATGAGCAATGTTGCACAGATCATAATCGTTATGCATATTCACACTCTTT
Organism: Erwinia sp. MYb375; assembly: GCF_037479175.1. Lineage (NCBI taxonomy): Bacteria > Pseudomonadati > Pseudomonadota > Gammaproteobacteria > Enterobacterales > Erwiniaceae > Erwinia > Erwinia sp. MYb375. Next base: position 191,320 of record NZ_JBBGZS010000023.1, read on the forward strand.
GATCTGCTGCCACTGGCGGGCGACGTCAGCCACATTCTCACATTCGACACGCGCCAGGTCAGTGGGATAAACAACGCCGGGGTTCTCACAAAAGCGGGTTGCGGTGAAATGACCGTTGCTTGCGCGAAGGATGTAGCCTGTGTCATGGCACAGCGGGCTGGCCAGATACACGACGCCCGGTGCGACCCACTCCGGTTTGAGGTTCTCGGGTGACGGCATGCTTCCCCACATGCGTGTTTTGGCAACAGGGGAGATAGCGTTGACAAGGATTCCATGCTGCTCGCCTTCCAGGCTCAGTGCATTCATGATGCCCACCTGAGCCATCTTACCGGCAGCGTAAGCCACGAGGCCGGGCTGCGCATATTGCTGGAACAGGGCGCGATCAGAGGTGTTGAGCACGATCCGTGGTGATGAAGAGTGCTTAAGGTATGGCCAGGCATATTTGCTCAGCCAAATCGGCGCACGGATGTTGATGCCGATGGCACGTTCAAGGAAATCATCACTCTGGTCTTCGATACGTTGATAGTCCACCCAGCCTGCGTTGTGAATCAGGATGTCCAGCTTACCGAAGTGGGTGATAGCCAGCTCCACGAGCTCCCTGCAGCCATCCTCATTATCCAGGCGTCCGTTGTGTGTGATCAATTGTCCGTTGTCAGCGCGCAGGGTACGGCCAGCTTCCGCAATCACATCTTTACTGGCGCCTTCACCGGCCCGGTTGGTGCCGAGGTCGCTGATAACAACGCGCGCACCATGGTCTAACAGTGACTGCGCGTAGGTACGTCCCAGGCCCTGTCCTGCGCCGGTGATGATGGCTACCGCATCCTTTAACAGCGCATCGGTAAGCGGGTTCTTCTGTCCCATGTTGAATCTCCGTGAATTTGAGTGTCACGATGATGGGACGCCACGCGTAGCCAGTAAAATATATTATTTGTAGTCTAATAAGACCTAAATAGTCTTAATCAAAGCCTGGCGGCATTGCATTGCGTATTTCTTCGATGAGTTTGTCCCGGATGAGAGAAGGTGAGTGCTCATTCCATCCCATTAACAGTTCAACGTGCTGGAGTTCGGCCGGCGCATCGACCTCAAGTGGCCGGAATATCACGTCCTTCCGTGGCTCCTGCGCCAGTGAGGCGGGTAACAGCGCGACGCCGAAGCCGCTGGCAACCAGTGCAACGAGTGTCTGCAATTGCCGGGCCTGCTGTGCAATGTGAGGTGTGAATCCAGCCGCTTCGCAAAGCTGCACAAGCTGGTCATGAAAACCCTGGCCCAGGTGGCGGGGGGCTGAAACGAAGTGGTCACATTGAAGTGCTGCCAGTGGGATGCTCTCGCAGCCTGCAAGGCGGTGTTCAGCAGGCAAAGCGATCATGACAGGTTCGCGCAATATGGCGTCGAAACGCAGGCCAGGTGAGGTTCTGCCTGGCGGCCGCATAAATCCCAGGTCGGCGCGTCCTTGCTCAAGGGCATCAACCTGTTCTTGCGTCGTGGCCTCATTCATCGTGAAAGAGACGGCAGGGAAGGCAGCACGAAAGTTCCTGAGGGCGCGTAGCAGGGGGCCATAATGTGTAATGTTGATAAAGGTGAGGATGAGATGGCCTTCAATCCCCTGTGACACACGGCGGCTTTTATCAACGCCTTCGTCAAGAATACGCAATACCTCTCTGGCGGATTCGAGAAAGTCTTCTCCAGCAGGCGTCAGCGACACGCTGCGATTGGTGCGCTCAAACAGCGAAACCCCCATTTCCTGCTCCAGCCTGCGGATCGCCTGGCTCAGGGGGGGCTGCGCCATATGGAGTCGCTGCGCGGCGCGGTTGAAGTGTAATTCTTCTGCAACGGCAATGAACTGGACAAGAAGCCGGGTTTCGATCATGAGACCTTATGGATACCATTGTGCATTTTGTGAGATCAATCATTATACGATGTTCTCTGCAAGGGAAGGGTATCCAGAACACGCATCAAAAATTCGGCTCGAAGCGAGATTGTGTCCAAAGAGCTCTGACAGCGTGCTGTGTGCCAGGAGCGGGTGTTACTGACGCTAAGGTATATTAAGCAAAGGTGAGTAATAGGTCCTGCCCTCACTTTGCAAAGCCATCACATCTCTTCTGCTGGGCAGCTAAACTGAATTACCGCACAAATTACCCATACTGAAACCTTTCGTAATTGAGCAGGAACGGCTAACATTTTATCTAGTGCACTAGATAATAAGGCGCAAGAGATTACGAAACATGAAACCCAAAGAAAATATGGAAATTGGAAAACAACTATCGTTTGCCCTTTACGGAGCCGCAAACCGCATGAACCGGCTCCATAAGCCGTTTCTCGACCCGCTGGGCCTGACGTTTCCCCAGTATCTTGTGATGCTTGAACTGTTCTGTGGCACACCACGGGCAGTGGGAGAGTTAGGGAACAAACTCGATATGGACACGGGAACCATCACGCCTCTTCTAAAGCGCCTGGAGGCTTCCGGCAAGGTTAAGCGCACGCGCGATCCTGCTGATGAGCGTCGGGTCCTCGTCACCCTGACCGAGGCCGGAGATGCCCTGCAAGAGGAACTCTGGTGTATCACCGACAAAATCAAAACCGCCTGTCGGCTCAGCGAAGAAGGGCTGGCTCAGTTGCGCGACACGCTGAATGCTCTGTCTCACCCTGCATCTCACCAGGCGGCGTATAAATATACTGTAAGCAAGGAGTTGATTATGAAAATTGGCATCATTGGCGCAGGAAACATTGGCGCAACCCTGGCTGGAAAACTCTCCGCTGGCGGACATGAAATAAAGCTCGCCAACTCCAGAGGACCAGACAGCATCCGTGACCTGGCTCGTAAAGTGGGCGCAACCGCCGTTACGCGTGAAGAGGCGGTAAAAGACGTCGACGCGATTATTCTTGCCATTCCTTTTGAAAAGCATCGCGGCCTGGCAAACCTGTTCAGCCAGGTACCGGAGAGTGTCGTGGTTATTGATACCTCTAACTACTATCCCTTCCGGGACAGTGCTATTGCTGAAGTTGATAATGGCAAACCGGAGTCTGTATGGGCGAGCGAGCAAACTGGACGACAACTTGTAAAAGCCTGGAATGCAGCCTTAGCCGCCACACTGGCTGATAAAGGTTTACCGTCCGGCGCGCCTGGGCGCATTGCGCTGCCCGTTGCCGGAGATGATGCCCGGGCAAAAGCCGTTGTGCTTAAGCTGGTCAGCGAAACCGGCTTTGATGCGCTTGATGCCGGTCCCCTGAGCGAATCCTGGCGTCAGCAGCCCGGTACACCAGCCTACTGCACTGAACTGGATATAAATGAACTCAAAAAAGCCCTTTCAGCAGCAGATGCAGCCCGCGCCCCGAAAAACCGTGATGAGCTGATAAAGGTATTTATGACCCCCGATGCCCACTTCGCGCATGAAGAAGTTATCGCACGCAACAGAGAAGTGACGGCTTAACGCAATCGGCCCCAGCTTTTTAAGTAAATGATGACAGGTCCCGACGAAGGACCTGCCGGCATTAAACTACCGGATTTCCATTTCAGAGACGTCACGATTTCTGTGTGTGCGTGATGACTCCGAAAGCAAACACTCATTCAGGAGAAAACGATGAACCAGTCATCCCCTCTCAGCATAGGTATCCTTGGCACAGGCCACATAGGTAAAACCCTGGCACGTAAACTGGCAGCCGCAGGACACAACGTAAAGGTCGCTAACTCACGTGGTCCTGAAACGATCGAGGCCGACACACTGGAAACCGGTGCTCTGCCTGTCAAGGCTGAACAAGCCGTCAGCGACGTTGATGTGTTAATACTTTCAGTACCGCTTTCGCGGATCCCTGAGATTTCGCCGCTTATCGTAAATCTGCCTTCTGACGTCATCGTGGCTGACACATCTAATTATTATCCGCACCGGGATCAGAAAATTGACGCAATTGAAGGCGGTCAGGTGGAAAGCCAGTGGGTTGAGAAGCAGTTAGGCCGGCCTGTTATTAAAGCATGGAATGCGATTGGCTCCGGATCTTTTGCAGCCAAAGGCAAGTCAGCAGGCGCAGAGGGCCGCATCGCCATTCCCGTGGCTGGTGATAACAAGGAGCATCGCGAACTGATTATGAAACTGGTCAGTGATACCGGCTTTGATGCCTATAATGCCGGCAGCCTGGCAGAATCCTGGCGTCAGCAGCCGGGGTCTCCGGTTTACTGCACAGATCTGCATTACGATGAGATATCCGCCGCTCTGGCAACAGCTGAGGTATCTCGTCTGGCCACAAGAAGGGATCTTGCAGCCGCTATATTTCAGGAGCGGGCCGGCGACAGCAGGACCAATCCGGATGCTGATTTTGGTGTACAGGTATCACGTATAATCTTTATGTAAGTATTTACCGGGCACTCAGAGAGGGCTTAACACATCCATCATTCAGGACAGGAGTTCGTGGTATGGCCGCTAACTCCTGAATTTTTTAAATTCAAGCACACCAGTGCCGCTTCTGTTCCTGACTCCATGTCCGCTTCTCGCTCACAGCAGACCTGCTACCGGCCTCGGTCCGCTTTGTGCCAAAAGCGGACATTATCTGAGTTGTGCAGATTCACTCTTCTCAGCTCGTCTATTTATTTCACAGCATTTTATAACAGGTTAATGCTGCTTATCAGACAGTAACGGCTTCATGAAACTGCGCTCGTAGCTAAGGATGAACTTTTTTTGGTTAGCTTCATCGAAAAGTTTGACACATTCAGCCTTACTTAAAATGGCTACTCTGTATTCTTCATACTGCGCCAGACTATCAAAGCTAAACAAACAGTAGGCTATGTTATTTGCACCTTCCGATGGGAGGAAGTATCCATGATGGATACCACCCATAGACTCCACAATTTCTATCCAATTTGAAGCATAATTCTCGAAATCACTTAACTGATAGGGATCAATAATATATCTGACGTGACAAGTGATCATTCTCTTCCCTCATGTGAAATAAGACGCTGTTTTTATACACTATTTAAAGCTCTCATCACAACGACTGCAATAAAATAGTATCAATTCAGATTGTCCGCTTTTCGCTCATAACAGACCTTACGGTCCTTCAACCTGACCGCTTCGCGCCAGAAGCGGACGCTACTTCACCTGATAAGTGAAATCCTGCGTTAACTGTTGTGGCCAGTGAATGATTCAGATGGCTTTCTCACTGGCCAGTCATCATAGCGTCTAATTCAGCTCTGCGGCGTGCCCGGTTTTATCGGTAAGACCAGACAACACGGCAAGTATCAGTGCAATAACAGACAATATAGCTCCCGCCCAGTTTGGCGATTGCAGACCGAACCCCGCAGTAATCACCGCGCCACCCAGCCAGGCTCCCACGGCATTACCGAGGTTGAAAAGACCGATGTTAACCGCAGCAGCCAGCGTGGGGGCACCTGCTGCCCGTGCTTTATCCATCACCAGTTTCTGGATGGGGGAAACTGTCGCAAATCCAAACGCAGCCATCAGGAAAATGCAGACAGCTGACATAACCTGGCTGTGCGCTGTAAAGTTGAATAGCAGTAACACGACGGCCTGAGCAGCCAGAGTGATATAGAGCATCGGCATCAGGGCGCGGTCAGCATATCGGCCACCAAGCTGGTTGCCCGTAAACAATCCAAGTCCGAACAGCAGCATCAGCCATGCGAGGCTGCTTTCACTGTATCCTGCCAACTCCGTCATCATCGGTGCGATGTAGGTAATTGACGTAAAGAATGCGCCCGGCCCGAAAACAGTAATGCCCATTGCCAGCAGCACGTTGACGTTTCGAAAGGCGTTAAACTCATGCGCAAATCTCTGATTTTGTGCGCTGGGTTGGTGGGGGACGAGCATTCCGATGCTGATAACCGTTATAACCCCTATCACGGCTATAGCCATAAAAGCATCGCGCCATGAGAGGTGTTGACCAATCCAGGTACCAGTGGGTACGCCGATAAGATTTGCGACAGTCAGCCCCATGAACATGAACGCAATGGCCCTCACGCGCTTAGACGGTGCAACCATATCGGCGGCAATAATCGAACCTATGCCAAAGAAGGCACCGTGCGTCATGGACGTGATAATTCTGCCCAGAATGGCAATACCCAGCGTGGGAGCAAACGCCGTTACCATATTCCCGGCCACGAAAAGCAGCATCAGGAATACCAGCATGGCTTTACGCGGCACTTTTGAACCCAAAATAATCAGAGCCGGTGCGCCGACGAAGACGCCCAGCGCATAGGAGGTCGCCAGATAGCCGGCAACGGGGATGGTAACGTTAAAATCAACGGCAATGACGGGGAGCAGTCCGGCAATGATGAATTCAGTGGTTCCGATACCGAATGCACCTATCGCCAGCGCCCAGAGAGCTAATGGCATAACAAATATCCTGTCAGTAAGACTATGTTTTACGTCTGAACTGCTCCGCCTTACGGGAAAGGTTTCAGCCCGTAAGGCAACAAAAGCAGCGGGACGATAAGGATATAAGTTTGCTAAAAGGCGATAAACAGCCCTGATATCGCCTCAGTGGCGACAAAAAGTCTACCTCAGCGTGCCGAAATAGCCTTCTTCGGCCTTTTTCAGCAGTTCGTCAACGATGAGGCGAACTCTGGGTATGAGGTGCCTTGTTCGGGGCCAGATGACGTTCAACTCAACCGGTATAGGGGCATGGTCTGCCATCAGGGAGATCAGGCTGCCTGCGGCGATATGGCTGTTAACCATAGACTCAGGAAACTGAGCGATCCCCACGCCAGCCAGACAGGCCTGAATCATGGCATCTCCGTCGCTTATCTGATGCGCTGCGGCGGAGATAAATTTCACTTCGCGCTCCCCGGCCTTTCGCAGCCGCCAGGCAAGGGGCGCGCCCCGACGGTAGCCCATAATGCAGTAATGGCTTTTCAAATCCTCCATATCGACAGGCAGGCCGTTCTGTTCAAGATAGGCCGGAGAGGCGCACAGGATAAGCCGCTGTCGGCTCAGGCGACGGGCGATCAGCTCATCGGTGCTCTGTAGCTCTCCCAGCCGCAGCACCAGGTCAACGCCTTCCTCTACCGGGTCAATAAGACGGTCATTGAACGTTAGCGCCAGCCGCAGGGCCGGGTAGCGGGTCATCATCTCAATCAGTACCGGCATCATCAGATTCCGTCCGAAAGACGCCGGCATATCAATACGCACCGTCCCGGCGGGATTTTCCTGTCGTCTGCTGAGCGTGTTCTCGGCAGAGTCGAGAATTTCAAGCGCCGAGACGCAGCTGATCAGGTAAGCCTCTCCATCACTCGTCAGGCTCAGTTTACGCGTTGAGCGGTGAAAAAGACGCGTTCCCAGCCTCTCCTCAAGCCGGGCCACACTTTTACCAACGGCCGATTTGGTAATGCCCAGCTGCTCCGCGGCCTCAGTGAAGCTGCTCGATTTCGCCGTAATGACAAAGTGAGTAATCCCCCGCAGGGATTCTGCTGAAAGTCCGATAGACATAAAGTTGACTCTGTGACGATTCATAGTGCATTTATCGATGTGTAATTCTATACCAGGCTTATCGCTATCAGTAAATGAGGCGTTGCTCGCCGAGTGGGGAAGCGCGTTCCTGATGGCAGATTTGGGGATTGCTGGAGGAGAGGTGCAGCATGAAAGCTATGTCGCTTCCTGGCTGAAAGCACTGAAAAACGACAAACGCTATATTTTCAAGGCCGCCAGCACGGCATCCAAAGCGCATCGTTATTTGATGGATAAAATCTGAGCCTGTCAGAGATTCACCAATCACACAAACAGCAAAAAGCCCGCTTAAGTTTCCTTAAGCGGGCTTCTCTAATTTGGCTCCTCTGACTGGACTCGAACCAGTGACATACGGATTAACAGTCCGCCGTTCTACCGACTGAACTACAGAGGAATCGTGTGAACGGGGCGCATGTTAACGGCGTGTCCGCGAAATGTCAAAGGCCGATTCCACTCTGTTGGTGCGTTTGCTGGCAAAAGCAGCAGCGTGAGGGTTTTTTATCTTGATTGGACAATCTTCAATCTCTGCGCCAGATCTCACTTTGTTGCGATTAGCTGGCCGATGTTAGAGGTGTGTCAAATTTTTGTTATTTGCTGATTTTAAAACATGCGTTTCGATGCTTTCATAGTGAAAGTTTCAATTAGCGTTATTATGAAACAAAAAAACTGCTCTGCGGTAACGTAGACGGGGATGAAAGAAAAAGAAACAGTGGGTTGTACATAACGTGTTGTTGTAAAGAGTAAAAGTAGGTCCCGATACACAGTAATAAGAAAGATAGTTTTACCCGAGATAGTCACCCCCTACACTTTAATAAAGCCGTCGGTGAGGGTGTGTGAATGTAAAAGAAATTTTTCATTCGCAGAATCCGTCACCTTCGCAAGCTAACGATAATAAGGGCCTGGACATGAACGTGAAAAAAACAATTTTAGCGTCACTGTTAGTCTGCATGTTACCTGTTACCAGCTTTGCCAAAGAACTGCAAGTTGGCGTCTCTATGGCATTGTTTGATGACAACTTTTTAACGATTGTCCGTAACTCAATCACTAATGAAATGAAAACGGAAGGCGTGAAAGGCCAGATTGAAGACGCCAAAGGTGACGTCGCCCAGCAGTTGCAACAGGTGCAAAACTTTATCGGTCAGGGCGTTGACGCGATCATCATTAACCCGGTGGATACCAATGCGGTGAAACCGATTGTTGACCTGACCTCTAAAGCCGGTATTCCACTGGTGTTTGTTAACCGTAAACCCGCAACTGAACTGACGGGCAAAATGGCCTATGTAGGTTCTGACTCCGAGCTGGCGGGTCGTCTGCAGATGGAAGCGCTGGCAAAGCGTCTGGATTATAAAGGCAACGTCGCCATTCTTCTGGGTGACCTGGCCAACGAAGCTACACGTGACCGTACCAAAGGTGTTGAAGCGGTTGTCGCAAAATATCCGGGTCTGAAAGTCGTTCAGAAGCAGACGGCGAAATTTACCCGTAATGATGCGGTAGATGTGGTGAGTAACTGGCTGACAGCGGGTGATGACATCCAGGCCATCGCCTCAAACAACGATGAAATGGCTATCGGAGCATTGCAGGCGTTAGGTAAAAACGAGAAGAAAATCCTGATCGCGGGCGTTGATGGTACACCCGATGCCCTGCAGATGATCAAAAACGGAAAAATGGTTGCTACCGTATTCCAGGATGCGAAAGGCCAAGGTGCGGGTGCTGTACAAACGGCCGTAAAACTGGCTAAAGGCGAACAAGTTCAGAAAAATGTGTTTATCCCTTATCAGTTGATTACAAAAGATAACTACACAGACTTTACGAGTAAAAACCTGAAATAACTTTCGCTGAACTTGTAGTACGGAGGTAGTTAAATGACCGCATATGCGCTTGAAGCCGAAGGCATCAGCAAATTCTTCCCGGGTGTGAAGGCGTTAAGCAACGTCTCATTCCGTATCAAGCCGGGAACGGTGCATGCTCTGATGGGTGAGAATGGCGCAGGTAAATCCACTTTAATGAAGTGCCTCATCGGGATTTATCGTCCCGATGAGGGGCAGATTCGTATTAAAGGGCAACCTGTGCAGTTTACCGACACGCTGGATGCACTGCGTTCGGGAATTTCCATGATTCACCAGGAGCTTAATCTGGTACCGCATATGACGGTCGCCGAAAATATCTGGCTGGGTCGCGAGCCGATGAAATTCGGCTTCGTTGACCACGGTAAGCTCAACCGTTTAACCAAAGATCTGCTGGTTAAGCTGAATATTCGTCTGCGTCCCGATCAGATGGTGGGCGATCTCAGTATCGCCTCCCAGCAGATGGTGGAGATCGCCAAAGCGGTTTCCTGGAACTCAGACATCGTGATTATGGATGAACCGACCTCAGCCCTGACGGAAACCGAAGTGGCGCATCTGTTCACCATCATTCGCGACCTGCGTGAGCAGGGCAAAGCCATCATCTATATCAGCCATAAAATGGATGAGATCTTTGCGATTACCGATGAAGTCAGCGTATTCCGTGACGGCACCTGGGTGGCGAGCAATGAGACATCGAGCTATACGCGACAGTCGCTGATCACCCAGATGGTGGGGCGTGAACTGACCCAGTTGTTCCCAAAAACAGACAGCAATATTGGCGAAGATGTTCTGACGGTACGCAGCCTGACGCGTAAGGATGTGTTCCACGATGTGAGCTTTAGCGTACGTCGCGGGGAGATCCTTGGGGTGGCGGGTCTGGTGGGTGCCGGACGCAGTGAAGTGATGGAAAGTCTGTTTGGTATGACATCAATAGACAGTGGAGAGATCCTGATTGATGGTGTGCCGACCAAAATTGATTCACCGGCCAGTGCGATTGATAAAGGACTGGCGTTCCTGACCGAAGACCGTAAAAAGTCAGGCCTGTTCCTGGTGCTGTCGGTGATGGAAAACATGAGTATCGTCAAAATGACTGACTACAGCGCCAAAGGCGGCTTCGTCAATCATGCCAATATGGCGAAAGACTGTCTGGAACAGATCAAGCGTCTGAATATCAAGACGCCAACCATGGACCAGATCATAAACAACCTCAGTGGCGGTAATCAGCAAAAGGTATTAATTGCCCGCTGGCTGCTGGCACAACCGAAGATTCTGATTCTTGACGAACCTACCCGTGGTATCGACGTCGGCGCAAAAGCGGAAATCTACCGTTTGATCAGCGAACTGGCGAGCCGTGGCGTTGCCATCATCATGGTGTCCTCTGAACTGCCGTAAATTATTGGCATGAGTGACCGCGTGATGGTGATGCACGGAGGACGTATTACCGGCATCCTCAATAAAGAAGAAGCCGACCAGGAAACCATATTGTCGTTGGCGTCCGAGTAAGGGCGTGAGGTAAACAAACATGAGTGATGTGAAAATGACAACGCAACAGTCAGCTGAGACACCGTCGTTCTTTAGTAATCTGAAAGGCAAACTGCCTAAAGATACCGGTATTTTTGTGGTGATGGTCGGCATCGCGCTGATATTTGAGGCCTTCGGCTGGTATGTTCGCGATCAGTCATTCCTGATGAACCCGAACCGCCTGGTGCTGATTGTTCTTCAGGTCGCGATTATCGGTATCATTGCGGTCGGGGTGACTCAGGTCATTATTACCACGGGGATTGACCTGTCGTCCGGTTCGGTGATTGCATTGACGGCGGTGGTTGCCGCCAGTCTGGCGCAAACCTCTGAAAGCCTGTCACCGATGTTCCCCTCGCTGGTGGATATGCCCGCCGCGCTGCCGATTAGCGCCGGGATCGGGGTCGGTCTGCTGTGCGGTATCGTCAACGGCGTGCTGATCACTAAAACCGGTATTCCGCCGTTTATCGCCACGCTGGGGATGATGGTATCGGCGCGTGGTCTGGCACAGTATTACACTCAGGGTAACCCCATCAGCTTCCTGTCCGATGGCTTTACGTCGATTGGTCAGGGTGCAATGCCGGTGATTATCTTCCTGGTGGTGGCGGTGATCTTCCATATCGCGCTGAAACATACCCGCTACGGTAAGTATGTTTACGCCATCGGCGGCAACATGGTGTCGGCGAAAGTCTCCGGTATCAACGTTAATAAATACCTGATCATCGTTTACACCATCGCAGGCGGTCTGTCTGGCCTGGCGGGTGTGGTGTTGGCGGCGCGTGTGAGTAGCGGCCAGTCAAGTATGGGCCTGGGCTACGAGCTGGATGCCATTGCCGCGGCGGTGATCGGCGGTTCCAGCCTGATGGGTGGGGTAGGGCGTATTACCGGCACGCTGATTGGTGCGGTGATCCTCGGCCTGATCAAGAGCGGCTTTACCTTCGTGGGTGTTGATGCCTACATCCAGGACATCATCAAAGGGATGATTATTGTTGCCGCGGTATCGATTGATATGTACCGCAACCGTAGTAAGCGTTAATTCGGGTGGGACCGGGCGGGCCAGAATTCAGGTCCGCCTTTTCCATTAATTCCCTGCACATCCTCAACGCATTTCCTGCACCATCCGCGTGCAACCCCTGGAAAGGGATCTGACCTGCCAGACCTCCTGCGTACGCATCATCCCAGTACCCGTAATCAGATTCTCTTATTTTACCGCCTGTTAGCCCACATCCCGGACGCCTTGTCACCATTAGGAAAATTCTGGCACGCCCCTTGCAATTACCCTCGGGTCAGAATGAAAACTTATTACAGACGCCAGCATTACTGGCACTCGGGGAACCGTGACGGAGGCAAAATGAACTTAAGACGACTGAAGTATTTCGTAAAAATCGTCGACATCGGCAGCCTGACTCAGGCGGCAGAAGTCCTGCATATTGCACAGCCAGCTCTCAGCCAGCAGGTGGCAACACTGGAAAACGAACTTGACCAGCAGTTGCTGATCCGCACCAAACGCGGCGTTACGCCGACCGACGCGGGTAAGATCCTCTATGCCCACGCCCGCACTATCCTGCGTCAGTGTGAACAGGCGCAGACGGCGGTGATCAACGCCGGGCAGGCACTGGCAGGGCAGGTTTCCATCGGCCTGGCGCCGGGGACCGCCGCCTCTTCGCTGACCATGCCTTTGCTGCAAACCGTGCGCGAACAATTTCCGGATGTGCTGGTGTATCTGCATGAGAACAGCGGCGCGTCATTAAACGAAAAAGTGATAAGTGGGCAACTGGATATGGCGGTGTTGTATGACCGTTCACCGGCCGCGGGTATCACCAGCATTCCCCTGATGAAAGAAGAACTGTATCTGGTGGGTGCCAGCGCCTGTCCGGGGCAGACTATCGACCTGACCGATGTGGCAGAGATGAATCTGTTCCTGCCGCGTGATTACAGCGCCGTACGTAAACGTGTGGACGAAGCATTCTCTCTGCGTCGCCTCAGCGCACGCATCATCGGTGAAATTGAATCTATCGCTACGCTGACCGCCGCCGTCTCCAGCGGCATGGGCGCGACCGTGCTGCCAGAGTCTGCCGCGCGTGCGCTGGTGAGTTCAACCAATGCCTGGATGGCGCGCATCACCAGCCCTGCGCTGAACCTGCCGCTGTCATTAAATGTCTCTGCCACGCTGCCCATGTCACCGTCCGCGCAGGCGGTCAAAAACATTCTGTTGTCGCTGCTGAATAATCCAGTGACGGAAGATCGCGAACTGATGCTGGTCAGTTAAATGCCTTTGTGCCGGGCGCGCCATCGCGCGCCTCACTTCCTCCCGCTTCGCCTCCCTTATCGCTAAAAAGCATATAAAACCTCTTTTTATTATTTGTTGCTATCAATGTGCGTCCTTAACATGAAGGAAACCAACAGATAACAGAGGGAGGAGCGCGCGTGAATTTTCAGCAACTTAAAATCATTAAGGAAGCAGCACGCTGCGAGTTTAATCTTACCGAAGTGGCGAATGCGCTGTTTACCTCCCAGTCTGGGGTCAGCCGCCATATACGGGATTTGGAAGATGAACTTGGGGTCGAGATTTTTATCCGCCGGGGTAAACGCCTGCTGGGGATGACCGAACCGGGCAAAGCGCTGCTGACCATTGCAGAACGTATTCTTGATGAAGCGGGTAAAGTGCGTCGCCTGGCCGATGTGTTCACCAACGAATCCAGCGGCGTGCTGACGATAGCCACCACCCATACTCAGGCGCGCTACAGCCTGCCGAAAGTGATTAAAGCTTTCCGTTCGCTCTATCCGAATGTGCGTCTGGAGCTGAATCAGGGATCCCCCCAGGAGATTGTCTCCATGCTGGTGGCGGGCGAGGCCGATATCGGCATCGCCAGTGAGCAGGTGGTTAACAACCCGGCGCTGGCTGCCTTCCCGTGGTTCAGCTGGCACCATGCGCTGCTGGTGCCGAAAGGGCACGAGCTGGAGCAGCAGCAACCGCTGACGCTGGCGGCGCTGAGCCGTTATCCGTTGATCACCTATCGCCAGGGGATCACCGGGCGTTCGAAAGTTGACCGTGCGTTCCACGCCGCCAGTCTGAAGCCGGATATCGTACTGAGTGCGCAGGACTCGGACGTGGTGAAAACCTACGTTGAGCTGGGCCTCGGTGTGGGTGTGCTGGCCGATCAGGCCTGCCAGCTGGATGAGCATTCGCCGTTGACGCGGCTCGAAGCGCGCCATCTGTTCGAGTCTAATACCGTCTGGCTGGGGCTGAAACGCGGCCAGTTGCAGCGTAATTTTGTCTGGCAGTTCCTGGAGCTCTGTAATGCGAACCTGTCGCTGGAAGAGATCAAACGCCAGGCATTGTCGCTAAACGAAGAAGAACCGGTGATCGACTTCCAGATCTGATTCTGACATGGCGTTGGGTGCAGCTATATACTGACACCCCTGCGTCTTCCGCCTTATCGGCTGACGGCCTAAGCTCCGGGTACATTCTATCCGGGAGCTTAAGCCATGACCTCATCTCTTCCCCGTTCTTCCTCCGGCCCGCTTTATGCGCTGGCCTTTAGTATGTTGATCTCCTCAATGGGCAGCAGTATTGCGAACGTCGGTCTGCCGACGCTGGCGGCGGCGTTTGCTGCCTCTTTTTCACAAATACAGTGGGTGGTGCTGGCGTATCTGCTGGCGGTGACGGCTTCCGTGCTGGCGATGGGGTGGCTGGGCGATCGTTTTGGTCGCCAGCGGCTGCTGGGCTACGGCGTGCTGCTGTTCAGTGTGGCATCGCTGGGCTGTGGGTTGGCAACGCATATCGGCTGGCTGATTGCTGCCCGCATTCTGCAAGGCCTGGGCGGCGCGATGATGATGGCGAATACGCTGGCGCTGGCGATCCAGGTGTTGCCCGCTGAACGCACCGGCCGGGCAATGGGGCTGCTGGGGACTGTCTCTGCCATCGGCACGGCGCTGGGGCCGGCGCTGGGTGGCCTGCTGATTGCGGGTTTCGGCTGGCAGGCGCTGTTTGTGATTAACCTGCCGCTTGGGCTGATCGTATGGGGAATGGTGCAGCATTTCCTGCCGTCTTCTGGCGCGCCGGATGCCGCCATGCCCCGTGGATCGCTGCTGTCGCTGCTGCGTCAGGCGGTTCTGGTACGCGGCCTGCTGCTGAGTATGGCGGTTGCCATGGTGATGATGACGACCTTTGTTGTCGGGCCCTTCTATCTGAGCCATGGATTGCAGCTTTCCCCGCGCCAGACCGGGCTGGTGATGGCGGTGGGGCCACTGGTGGCCGCCTTCAGCGGTGTGCCTGCCGGGCGTCTGGTGGATCGTCTTGGGGCGCAGTCCACGACGTTAATCGGGTTAGCCGCGGTGGCGGGCGGCTGCCTGTTACTGGCTTTGTTGCCGCCCGGCGCCGGTATTGCGGGTTATGTGGCGGGCCTGATGCTGCTGACGGCGGGTTATGCGCTGTTTCAGGCGGCGAATAATACGGCCTTACTGAAAGGGGCCGACCCGGCACGGCGCGGTCTGGTTTCCGGGTTGATGAATCTGGGCCGAAACCTGGGGTTTATTGCCGGTGCGGCCTTGATGGCGGCGGTATATGCCGCAGCCACACGGTACGGTGATTTTGCTCCTCATCTCGCATCATCCCACGGGATGCGACTGACGTTCGGGCTGGCGGGTGGAATGGTGGTGATCGCCCAACTTGTCTTGTACGGGCACGCCCTGCGCCACTCTCAACGGCAGTAAGAATGCCGACTGGTGTAAAATCTGATTTATTGTGCAGCATGAAAATTTACGGAAAAACCAGGCTATATTAGGCGCTTCTCTATTCCCCTACATGATGAAGGGGTAAAGCAAAAGGAGTTGCTCTGTGTCAGAACAATCGTTTGATCCCAACACGCTGTTTAAGCAGCCTGCCATTTCTCTTCCTTATCGTCTGTTTACATCCGCAAACCGCATGGATGAATACAGTGCCGATGATATGCGCTATGGCGACGTGTCAGAATCTCGTCTGAAAACCGATTTCAAGCTAAGGGACGTTTCCGCAAGGGTAAATCCTTACACGGGTGAGAGGATTACCGCATCGCGTTTCACTCTCTTTAATCAGTGGGCATCACAACCGCTTTCAGTGAAAGAACGATCGGATATTTTATTTGATGAGTTTCGCGAGTTATCGAGGGTGTTTTCATTTATTGGTCCTTATCGCGGCCTGATCGAGAAGTTAATTACTCATATGCAGACAGGTAATGGCAAGGTATTTAGTAGCCACTTGTTAGATAGTGCGTATAAGGAGCAGATAGTAAGCGACTCATCAAGAGAGAGCTCACTTTTGATTATTAAGGACACTTTGTCGAATTATATCAACTGGGAGGTTGGGCGTTATGATAGTAAAAATAAATCCTGGTTTTCCACAAAGATGGCTAAGATGGTTTTACCAAAATTCAATAAGTGGGTGGATAGAATCAACTCACTCACTATCAGTGTTCATGATGTATGGGCAACCAATATTACGTTAAAGTCTCTTGTGATCGAAGGTGATAACTACTCTGCTACAATACATTATCGGTCTCAGGACCATTTTGGACTGGATTCCAAAGATGTTTTAAATCCGGTTTACAGGCAGTTTAGAATTTTTCGTATCTGGTTTTTACTGCAACATTATGATAAGTATTCATTTAAGCCCTTTATTACAGAGATGAACGCTACCATCACTATTACAGGTAATCGCTATGATTAATTCAAAAATAAAGACGAGTCGGCAACGTTTTGAAAAAATAGTGCCGGCTACTGTCATTTTGGTTGCCGCTCTTATCATACTGTATTTTTTCCTCAGGCCAGTAAAAATTGTCAGTACTGTCCGCGAATGGAATGAGGGTTACTTTTTTGTGGATAACTTTCCCATGACGGCTAAAGCGAGAATTGCATGGTGGCAGGATAATAAAGAGTTATTAAAAGAAAAATATAACATGCCGTTTATTGGCAGTGATAAGCGGTGGATGGTGTTAATTGGTGAGGCAGGCGAGGGTTTTCAATTTCGGCCGAAAACAGACAAAGCCGATGATTATCTTTGTTTTGACAGTCTGAAGCCTGGCGCCAATTGTGCCGAAAAAAAGTGGCTATTATGGATATCACACTATAACCAAACCGATACCAGCTTCCTTACGGGTGATAGCAAATATATTCAGCGTGGCGATAACGCTAAAATTAAGCGTGTTGCTGATTAAATTTATCGCTGTTAACCGATCGATAGCAAGTATATGTCGATCGGTCGGTTACTGTTATCTATGGTCTGGGATGATGAAAAAATATTATCTATTGCTGGTTTTAATCGCGGGTGTATATGTGTTTTCCTAGTTTCAACGCCCGGTCAATATTGTCAGTTTTGTACGGGAAGGAAATCGTATTTACCTTTTTGTGGAGCATTTCCCCATGATGGATAAAGGGAGAGTTGCATGGTGGCAGGATAATAAAGCGTTTTTGATAGAAAAGTATAATGTGCCTTTTATTGGCAGTAAATACCCGTGGTCGGTATTAATTGGTGAGGTTGGCGATGGTTTTCAATTTCTGCAGCACAGGGCCAGTGATAACGATCTTATTTGTTTTGACAGTCTGAAACCTGGCGCCAATTGTGCCGAAAAAAATGGCTGTTATGGATATCGCACTTCAATCAAGTCGAGACCAGATACACTACGGATGATAGTGAATATATTCAGCGTGGTGAGAATGCTGAAATTAAGCGTGTTGCTGATTAAATTTATCGCGATTAACCGACTGACAGCAAGGATACGTCGGTCGGTTAAGAAATAACAGGAGTTGCTATGATTAATTCAAAAATAAAGACGAGTCGGCAACGTTTTGAAAAAGTCGTGCCGGCTACTATCATTTTGGTAACCACTGTTATCATACTGTATTTTTTTCTCAGGCCAGTGAAAATTGTCAGTACTGTCCGCGAATGGAATGAGGGTTATTTTTTTGTGGCTAACTTCCCAAGCACCGCTAAAGCGAGAATTGCATGGTGGGAAGAGAATAAAGACGTGTTAAAGGAAAAGTACAACATGCCCTTTATCGGCGGTAAATATCCGTGGCAGGTGTTAATTGGTGAAGCCGGTGATGGGTTTCAGTTTCTGAGCAACAGGGCCAGCGACAACGACCTTATTTGTTTTGACAGCCTGAAACCTGCTGCTAATTGTATCGAGAAAAAATGGCTGTTATGGATATCACACTATAACGAAACCGATACCAGCTACCATACGGATGACGAAAGATATATCCAGCGTGGCGTTAATGCTGAAATTAGACGTGTTAAGAGATAAAGCGGTCTTGTCTGGATAGCAGAAAGCAGCTATTCGGTTGATATTATATCTGGCCTGATATGACGATTTTCGTCGTTGGGCCATTTTCGTGCATCCTGTCAGAAGGAAACAGATATGGGCATAGTAGAGAAAATGGGGAAAAATCAGCGAGTAATAAAATCGGTTTTAGTGTTCTCGTTGCTTATCATTTTCTTTCTCCTGTTGTTCCTGTTTCTCAGGCCAGTGAAAATTGTCAGTTTCGTACGGGAAGGTAGTCAGGTTTACCTTTTTGTGGAGAATTTTCCAATGACTGATAGAGGGAGGGTTGCATGGTGTCTGGAAAATAAAGAGTTATTGAAAGAAAAATATAACTTGCCCTTTATTGGTAGTAAATACTCGTGGACCGTGTTAGTTAGCGAAGTAGGTGATGGGTTTCAGTTTCTGCAGCACAGGGCCAGCGACAATGATTTGCGCTGTTTTGACAGTCTAAAACCTGGTGCTAATTGTATCGAAAAAAAATGGCTGTTATGGATATCGCACTACAACCAAACCGATACCAGTTACACGACGGATGATAGTGAATATATTCAGCGTGGCGATAACGCTGAAATTAAGCGTGTTGTTGATTAATTGATAATGCTGAGATTAATCCGTAGTGGCGGACTCTCTTTTTCGGTCGTCCTGTAAGGGGCTTAACGACCAGGTCAACGTCAAGGGCGTTTCGCTTTCCCGCTGCGCGTGCCGAGGCACGCAGGGATGCGGTCGTTGCCGATCCGGCGTGCTCAAACTGGCCCCGGACCTGAAGCCAGACTGCCAGCCATTAATATTGCAGGGGATCCCTCAGTGTTCGACCCTTACGCCTAATCTCAATGCCAGGGTGGTTTTAAACGATCGGAAAAAATGATCGACCGCGACGCTGGCGTACAAACCAGGCCTGATAACCTCAACGGCATAAAATTTCGTTTCCCGCAGCAAAACACGCGCCACCACGCATCGGCCCAAACGATAACGCAGCATTGCCTGCGCCTCCTCCGCTAAAGTGAAATGAACTTATTAAGGAGACGCTATGCTCGCACAACGTTTACAGGATGCCACTCTGCTGCGCCAGCAGGCTTATTTTAACGGACAGTGGCAGGACGCATTTAATGGTGAAACCCTGCCGGTGATCAATCCCTCCACTGGCGATGTGCTCTGTACCATTCCGTCACTGGGTGCTGAGGAAACCGAACAGGCGATTGCCTTTGCCGATGCGGCCCGCAAAAGCTGGGCGAAAACACCGAATGCGCAGCGCGCACTGCTGCTGGAAAAGTGGCATCAGCTGATCCTCGACAACGCCGACGACCTGGCGATTATCATGACCGCCGAGCAGGGCAAACCGCTGGCGGAAGCCAGAGGGGAAGTGCTGTACGGTGCAGGATTCGTTAAATGGTTTGCCGAAGAAGCCCGCCGCATCTACGGCGACACCATCCCGGCACCGAGCGATGACCGCCGTATCCTCGTGCTGAAACAACCTGTCGGCGTGGCGGCGGCGATTACGCCATGGAACTTCCCGATTGCCATGATCACCCGCAAAGTGGCCCCGGCGCTGGCCGCAGGCTGCCCGATCATTGTTAAACCCTCAGAGCTGACGCCGCTCTCGGCGCTTGCCCTGGTGGAACTGGCCCAGCGAGCAGGTATTCCCGCAGGCGTATTGCAGATTGTCACCGGGCTGCCGAAAGCCATCGGGGAAACCCTGACGGGCAGCCGCACGGTACGTAAGATCTCCTTCACCGGGTCAACCCGTATTGGTCAGCTGCTGATGCAGCAGAGCGCCGACAGCATTAAACGTCTGAGCCTGGAGCTGGGGGGCAATGCCCCGCTGATCGTCTTTGATGATGCGGATCTGGATATCGCCATCAGCGGCGTAATGATGAGTAAATTCCGCAATGCCGGGCAGACCTGTGTCTGCGCCAACCGCATCCTGGTGCAGCGCAATATCTATCCGCGTTTTGCCGAGCGTCTGCTGGCCGAGGTGGCGAAACTGAAAGTCGCCGACGGATTCACCGAAGGCAGCACCATCGGGCCGCTGATCAACCAGGCCGCAGTCACTAAGGTCAACAGCCATATTGAAGATGCCCTCAGCCACGGAGCAGAACTGCTGGCGGGGGGCATCAGCAACGGGAACGGCACGTTTGTGATGCCAACGGTACTGGGTGACGTCACCAGCGCGATGCGTATTGCTCATGAAGAGACCTTTGGCCCGGTCGCACCGCTGTTTATCTTCGATACTGAAGACGAAGCGATTGCGATGGCGAATGACACCCCCTTCGGTCTGGGGGCTTATTTCTTCACCGAAGATATTCGTCGTGCCTGGCGCGTAGGAGAGGCGCTGGAGTTTGGCATGGTTGGGTTTAATACCGGATCGGTTTCGCTGGAAGTAGCACCGTTTGGTGGGATTAAATTATCGGGTGTTGGCCGCGAAGGGTCACGCTACGGCATCGAAGAATATCTGGAATCTAAGGCCTTCCATTTCGGCAGCCTACAGTAACTTACCCGTCATACTTCAAGCCGCAGATGCGTTGGCTGCATTCATTCACCCCAGTCACTTAGTTATCTAAGCTCCTGGGGATTCATTCTCTTGCCGCCTGCCTGCAGCTCGAATTATTTAGGGTAAGAATTAAGGTTAATCTTTAAAAAACGGCCCGCTACCCATAAAGGTGCGGGCCTTTTTTTATCTGTAATACCTGCACTTAACGGAAAACTAACACATTCACCGCTCTTATTTGGTGCAAGTTTAGTACCGAATTCACCGCACTGGTGCATCTTTTTTGTGATGAAAATCATCTATTTAATCACTCGGTTTATCTGGAAAAAAACACCCTTCATTACGGCAGAAAATTTTTTTGCACCCGCTTTTACGCATTATTATTTTTTTGCGTGAGTGGCATACTTTCTGCATTGCTTAATACAAATGAAATAACTAAGACCAAAAAGTTCTGGTCTCCATTAAGGGTCTATTCATGCTCAGTTTCGATCCCGACAAAATAGCGTTACCGGCAGGACACTTCATTAATGGTCAGCATCTGACCGGTAAAGGTGAGGCATTAACCGTAAACCGTCCTTCTGATGGTTTACGTGCCGCAGAACTGTTTGAGGCCGATGCCGCGCTGGTCGATGACGCCGTGAGCAACGCTGATCGTGCGGTGCGCGACTGTGGCTGGGCATCCTGCCCGCCACGCCAGCGCGGCGCGGTACTGAAGCGCTGGGCCGATCTGATTGCTGCTGACCCGTTGCTGGCACAGTTAGAGTCTCTCGGCTCCACCCGCCCGATTCATGACGTGGTGAACCACGAAATTCCCTTTACTGCTGAAGCGATCCGCTTTTATGCCGAGTGCGCCGACAAATACAGCGGCGATGTGCTGCCGACCCGTGATGCCAGCCTGGGCATGCTGGTGCCGGAACCTTACGGCGTGATCGGTGCGATTACCCCCTGGAATTTCCCGCTGTCGATGGCCTCCTGGAAATGTGGCCCGGCGCTGGCAGCAGGAAATGCCGTGGTGCTGAAGCCTTCCGAGCTGACCCCGTTTTCAACCGTACGTATGGCCGAACTGGCCATCCAGGCGGGTCTGCCTGCGGGCGTGCTGAACATCATCCAGGGCGGCGGGGCGGTGACGGGCAGCTCGCTGGTGGCCCACCCGCTGGTGCGTAAAGTCTCCTTCACCGGGTCAACCGCTACCGGGGCACGCATTATGAGCGATGCCGCGTTTAACGGAATGAAACCTGTCACGCTGGAACTGGGTGGCAAAAGCCCGCAGCTGGTGTTTGACGACTGTGGGGATATTGATGAAGTTGCCGGACGTATCCTGCGCGGCTTCACCGCCAACGGTGGGCAGGCCTGCGTGGCGGGCACCCGTCTGATTGTCCAGCGCGGCATCCACGATGCGCTGATTAGCAAACTGATTGAGCTGTGCCAGGGCTTCCGCGCTGGTGTGACCTGGAACGACACCAGCCGCTATGCGCCGATGATTGACCGCCGTCAGGCGGAAAAAGTGGCCTCTGTGGTGAGCAGCGCTCGTCAGCAGGGGGCTGAAGTGCTGGTCGGCGGCGAGCGCTTTGCGGATACCGGTGAAGGCTACTTCTGGCAGCCCACGCTACTGGCCGTGAGCGGCAACGATAACCCGGCGGTACAGGAAGAGATCTTTGGCCCGGTACTGACGGTGCAGATCTTCGACGACGAAGCCGAAGGCCTGGCACTTGCCTCCCATCCGACCTACGGCCTGTGCGCCGGGGTGCACACCAAAAATATCGACCGCGCCCTGCGTGCGATGCGCGGTATTGCTGCCGGGACAGTATGGATCAACCGTTATGGCCGCTCCGGCGACTTCATTATTCCTACCGGGGGGTTCCATGGCTCCGGCATCGGCAAGGATCTGGGCCGTCAGGCTTTTGAGGCCTGCCAGCGCTATAAAAGCGTGCTGATCGATTTCTGAAACCTGTTTTCATCCCTAAACCGAACTCTGTAGAGGTAGCGTAATGGCTGTGTTCAAACCGAAATACATCACCTTCGATTGCTACGGCACGCTGATCAACTTCGATATGGCCGGTGCCGCCGCCGCCATCTTCGCCGATCGCGTCAGCCCGGCTCAGATGGTGGCGTTTACCACCGACTTCTCGAACTACCGCATGGATGAAGTGTTGGGTGCGTTCAAGCTCTATCCGCTGGTGGTGGCCAATGCGCTGTACCGCACCTGTAACAAATGGGGCGTGGAGTGTACGGATCAGGACTGCGCCGACGTGATGACTGCCTGTGCCACCTGGGGCCCGCATCCTGATGTGCCTGCCGGGCTGGCCATTGTGGCGAAAGAGTTCCCGCTGGTGCTGCTGACTAACTCCACCGATGCGCTGATCAAGAACCATATTCCGCGCCTGGGCGCGCCGATCCATATGACCATCACCGCCGAAGAAGTCGGTGCCTATAAACCGCAGATGAAAGGCTTTGAGGTCATGCTCAACAAGCTGAACTGTGGCCCGGAAGAGATCCTGCACGTTTCCAGCAGCCTGCGTTATGACCTGATGACCGCCTACGACCTAGGCATCAAAAACAAAGTGTTTGTTAATCGCGGTCACGGCCCGGGCAACACGGCCTATGAGTACAGCGAAATCACAGATATTGGTGGTCTTCCGGGCGTCGTCGGGCTGTAAGCCTCAGAGGAGCAGGGCATGAAACTGGAATCATTCTGGCAGGCAACGGCACCCGCTTTCACCGGTGCGGCAACGGGCGACCTGCCAGCCACTGCCGATGTGGTGGTGATTGGCGGCGGCTTTACCGGCATCTCAGCAGCACTCAACCTCGCCCGCAGTGGCGTGAAAGTGGTGGTACTGGAAGCCGGCGAAGTAATGAGCCAGGCCTCCGGCCGTAACGGCGGCCACTGTAATACCGGCGTCGCGCAGAACTTCTCAGCCCTGGTGGAGAGCCAGGGCGTGGAGCAGGCCACCCGCTATTACCGCGCTTTTGCGGATGCGGTGGACTATGTACAGAGCGTGGTGGCGAATGAGCAGATCGATTGTGATTTCCGCCGCTGCGGCAAGCTGAAGCTGGCAAGCAAAGCGTCGCACCTGCCGTCACTGGTCGCGGCGTGCTAAATGATGAAACGCCACGTTGACCCGGATGTGGAAATCCTGAGTGCCGATGAGGTGAAGCGCGAAATCGATTCGCCGCAGTTCCATGGTGCGCTGTTACAGCGCCACGGCGGCCAGATGCATATGGGCAAGTTTGGCGTCGGCCTGGCCGAAGCTGCCGCCCGCGCCGGAGCCGCGATTTACCCGCACAGTGCGGTCACCGGCCTGACACGTCTGAGCGGCTACTGCCACCGCGTGAGCACCGCTAAGGGCGATATTATCGCGGACAAAGTGCTGATGGCGACCGGTTGTTCGAACATTGGCCCGTTTGACTGGTTCCAGCGGCGCATTATCCCGGTGGGCAGCTTTGTGGTGGTCACCGAGCCTCTGGAGGAAAGCCTGCTTAAGCGTTTACTGCCGGGTGACCGTACCTACGTCACCTCACTTAACCTGGGCAATTACATGCGTACCACCGCCGACCGTCGTCTGGTGTTTGGTGGACGCGCCCGCTTTGCCATCAGCAGCCCGACATCGGATGCAAAAAGTGGCGACGTGCTGAAAGCCGGAATGCAGAAGATGTTCCCGGCGCTGGGCAATGTGGCGATTGATTACTGCTGGGGGGGGCTGGTGGATATGACCGCCGACCGTCTGCCGCATGCGGGCGAACAGGACGGGGTGTTTTACTCGCTGGGCTACAGCGGGCACGGCACTCAGATGTCAGTGTGGATGGGCCGCGTGATGGCCGATCTGATAGCAGAGAAAAGCAACGAAAACCCGTGGCAGCGCAACAGCTGGCCAGCGGTACCCGGTTACTTCGGGAAGCCCTGGTTCCTGCCGGTAGCAGGACTGTATTACAAAGTTAAAGACAAAATGTCCTAAATAAGAACATATCCGTTCAGGGTAAACGTTATTAACAACGATTTTGAGGGTGTGCAAATGAGTAAATTTCGCAAAGAATTTAGCCGTGTTAACCCGAATTTGACCCAGGCGATTACGGATGTTGCCATTTCCCGACGCGGCATGATGAAGCTGCTGTCAGCAGGCGCGGTGATGAGCACCGGTCTGATTGGTTTCCCGGAATTCAGCTTTGCCGCTGAAGCCCCGGTGAAGGGCGGCAAACTGCGTGCGGCTGTGGCCAACGCCTCCGCCAGCGATACGCTTGACCCGGCGAAAGGCAGCAACAGCGGCGACTACTGCCGTCAGTTTATGTTTTATAGCGGTCTGACCGAACTGGACAAAGAGCTGAAAGCGCAGCCTGCGCTGGCGGAATCCATTACCAGCAGTGATGGCCTGAACTGGAACGTCAAGCTGCGTACGGGCGTCACCTTCCATGACGGTAAAACGCTGACGGCCACCGACGTGGTTTACTCCCTCAGCCGCCATAAAGATCCGGCGGTGGCATCAACGGTGATCACCCTCGCCAGCCAGATGAAAGAGATTAAGGCCGTCAGCCCGTCTGAAGTGCAGATCACGCTTGAGCAGCCAAACTTCGACCTGCCGTCGATTCTGGCGACCAGCTCCTTCCTGATTGTGCAGGACGGCACCAAAGACTTCAGCAAAGGAATGGGGACCGGGCCGTTTGTTCTCACCTCGTTCCAGCCGGGTGTACGTACCGTCGGCACAAAAAACAAAAACTACTACAAACCGGGCCTGCCACACCTCGACGAAGTGGAGCTGATGGGAGTGACCGATCCGGCAGCACGTGTCAATGCACTGATGTCGGGCGACCTGCATATCGTCTCTACGCTGGGCGCAAATGATGTGAAACGCCTGCGTCAGAACGGCAAGTTCAACATTCTGGAAAGTAAGTCCGGTATGTACAGTGACCTGATTATCCGTACTGACCGTACCCCGGGCAGCAATCCTGACTTCGTGCTGGCCATGAAGTATCTGCAACCGCGTGAAATGATTGTGAAAACCGTGCTGCAGGGCTTTGGCGATGTGGGTAACGACACCCCGGTTCCGCCGTGGCATCCGATGTTCAACAAGGATCTGCCGCAGCGTCCGCTTGATCTCGACAAAGCCAAATTCCACCTCAAAAAGGCCAATATGGTCGGTGCGAAAATCGAGATCATCACTACCCCGAATATCGAAGGGGCAGTGGAAGGTGGCCAGCTGTTACAGCAGATCGCGCGTTCAGCCGGACTGAATGTGGCCGTACGCCGTGTGCCGTATGACGGTTACTGGTCAGCCCACTGGATGAAAGATCCCATCGGTTACGGCTCGGTCAACCCGCGCCCCACGCTGGATATGCTGTTCTCCCAGTTCTACTTCTCTTCCGCCCCGTGGAACGAGTCTGGCTGGAAAAATGCACAGTTCGACCAGCTGGTCACCGCCGCCCGTGGCGAAAGCGACCAGGGCAAACGCAAACAGATGTATGGCGATATGCAGAAACTGGTGTACGACAACTGCGGCACGCTGATCCCGGCCTTCATCAGTTCGATGGACGGTTGTAGCAACAAAGTGAAAGGGGTTGAAGCGATGCCGTCAGGCATGATGATGGGCTATCGGTTCCACGAGTATGCCTGGCTGACGTCGTAAATCTTTCATCTTTCACCAGGAGAATGGCGATGAACAGGTACATTTTCACACTGATATTCCGGCGCATAGGGTCGGGTTTACTTACGCTTCTCATTGTTTCGGCGCTGGTGTTCTTTATAACCAGTATGCTGCCGGGCGATGCGGCGCAGATGATCCTTGGCCAGTCCGCGACGCCTGAAACGGTCGCGGCACTGCGCCAGCAGCTTGGACTGGATCAACCGCTGATCATGCGTTACTTCAGTTGGCTGGCCGGCATGTTTCAGGGCGACTTTGGCACCTCCTTCGCCAGTAATCTTCCGGTGACGCAACTGGTGGCGCAACGTATTCCGGCCACCTTCCAGCTCGCCGTCACCACGACCCTGGTGTCGGTGCCGCTGGCGCTGTTTATCGGTATCACTGCCGCCATGAAGCGCGGGTCGTTCCTTGACCGCGCACTGGTGGTCAGCACCATGGCCGTGGTGGCCGTACCCGAGTTTCTGGTGGCTACCGTGGCGGTGATTATCTTTGCCGTCAAACTGCACTGGGTGCCGGCGATGTCGCTGGGTTCCACCCATCAGGATTTCCTCGGTTTCCTGCGTACCTTCGCTCTGCCTGTGATGACACTGTGCTGCGTGGTGGTGGCGCAGATGGCAAGGATGACGCGTGCCGCTATCGTCAACCAGATGGACAGCCCGTATCTGGAAATGACGTTGCTGAAAGGTGTTTCGCCGCTGCGCGCCATGCTACGCCATGCGCTGCCGAATGCGGTGGGGCCGATTGCCAATGCCATCTCACTCAGCCTCTCTTACCTGTTTGGCGGGGTGATTATTATCGAAAGTATCTTCAGCTATCCGGGGCTGGCCAGCCAGATGGTAGATGCGGTCAGCAACCGCGATCTGCCGGTGGTGCAGCTCTGCGTGATGTTCTTCGCCGTCTGCTATCTGGTGCTGTTACTGGCCGCTGACATTCTGACTATCGCGTTCAATCCTAAGTGGAGGGGCTGATGAATACATTGACGCTGCCGTGGCGCTTCTTTCAATCTCTCACTATCAGCGGCCGAATCGGCCTGCTGATCACCCTGTTCTGGATTTTTATGGCGGTGTTTGGCACCGCGCTGGCGCCGCACAATCTGGAAGATATCGGCGGCGGTCCGCTGTTCGGTGACTTCAGCCGTGAGTTCTGGTTCGGCACCGATTATCTGGGCCGTGACATCTTCAGCCGTATTCTGTTTGGTGCCCGCTATTCGATTGGCCTGGCGCTGACCGCCGCACTGCTGGCCAGCCTGGTGGGTACGTTGCTGGCGCTGCTGGCGGCCGTGGCCGGGCGCTGGCTGGAGGAGGTGCTGGGGCGCATCAACGATGCCATGCTGGTGCTGCCGGGGAAAATCCTTGCGCTGATGATTGTCGCCGTATTTGGCTCATCGCTGCCGATGTTGATTATTACCGCGGTGTTTACCTACTGGCCGGGGGCGTATCGCATCGCGTATGCGATGGCATCGAACCTGCGTTCGATGGACTATGTTCAGGCATCCCGCCTGCGCGGTGAAAGCCGTCTGTATGTGGCTATCCATGACATTCTGCCGAATATGCTGCACCCGATGCTGACTGATTTCGGTCTGCGTTTTGTCTACATCGTTCTGCTGCTCAGCGGCCTGAGTTTCCTCGGCCTGGGCGTGCAGCCGCCGTATGCCGACTGGGGTACGCTGGTGCGCGAAAACCTGCAAGGGCTGTTTGATGGTTCGCCTGCGGTCCTGATGCCGGCGGTGGCGATCGCCAGTCTGACCATCGGTGCCAACCTGTTTATCGACAGTCTGCAATCGATGCGTTCATTAACTGTTGTTGCTAAGGGGACCGCATGAATATTACGCCACATGCCTCAACGCCGATGGTGTCTGTCGACAATCTGCGTGTGACCGCCCAGGCCGATGATGGCCACGAGATTTCCCTGGTAGCGGATATCCACTTCACCGTGCAGAAAGGCGAAGTGCTGGCCCTGATTGGTGAATCAGGTTCGGGTAAAACCACGATTGCGCTGGCGCTGATGGGCTATGCCCGACACGGCTGTAAGATCGCCGGAGGCACCGTGCACGTGGCGGGCACCGACGTGACGTCGCTCACGCCTGGCCAGCTGTGCCAGTTTCGTGGCAACAAAGTCGCCTACATCGCGCAGAGTGCTGCTGCCTCGTTTAACCCGGCGATGAAAATTATGGACCAGGTGGTGGAGCCGGTGGTGATCCACGGGGTGATGAGCCGCGCCGATGCCGAAACCAAAGCCATCGAACTGTTCCGTGAGCTGGCACTGCCGAACCCGGAAACCATCGGTGACCGCTATCCGCACCAGGTCTCCGGCGGCCAGTTACAGCGCCTGATGACGGCGATGGCGCTGATCAGCGACCCGGAAGTGGTGATCCTCGATGAACCGACCACGGCGCTGGATGTGACAACGCAGGTGGAAGTGCTGAAAGCCTTCCGCCGCGTGGTGCGCCAGCGTGGTACCACCGCTATCTACGTCAGCCACGATCTGGCGGTGGTAGCGCAGATGGCCGACAAAATTCTGGTGCTGTTGAAAGGGGCCATTGCCGAATACGGCACCACTGAGCAGTTGCTGCGCGCACCTCAGGCGGAATACAGCCATTTGCTGCTGGAAGCCGCGAAGCAGAAGCCGCGTCCCAGCCCGTGGGAAGCGCAGGATGAGAGCGTGCAACCGCTGTTGCAGGTGCGCGATCTCTCTGCCGGTTATGGCCCACTGGACAGCAACGGCCAGCCGAAGATTAAGATCCTCGAAGACATTAATTTCAAACTGTACCGCGGCCAGGCAATCGGCATTATCGGTGAGTCCGGGTCGGGGAAAACCACCCTGGCACACGCCATCGCCGGGATGAACAAACCCAGCGGCGGCCATATTCTGTTTAACGGCCACTACATCGCCGGAGATATGCATAAACGCCCGGAGAACGAGCTGCGCCGCATTCAGTATGTGTTCCAGATGGCGGACACCGCGCTTAACCCGGCGCACAGCATTGAAACGATCCTCAAGCGCCCGCTGAAGCTGTTCCACGGGCTGCGCGGTGCGGCGCTGGAAAGACGGATGCTGCAGCTGCTCGACCTGGTGCGCCTGCCGCGCAGTGTGCTGTGGCGTAAGCCCTGGTCGCTCTCGGGCGGGCAGAAGCAGCGTGTGAACCTGGCGCGTGCGCTGGCGGCAGAACCGGATCTGATCCTCTGTGATGAGGTGACCTCGGCGCTGGATACCGTGGTGGCCGCTGCGGTGCTGGATTTGATCACCGAGTTACGGCGTGAGCTGGGTCTGTCGGTGCTGTTTATCAGCCATGACCTGCATGCGGTGCGTTCGGTATGCGACGAGATTATTGTGGTAAAAAATGGCCGTATGGTCACCCAGGTGGCGCGTGTCGACTACGACAAACCCTCGACCGAGCTGTACTATGAGCGCCTGAAACGCGCGGTGCCGGAGCTGCGTCAGGGCTGGCTTGATGAGCACGAAGAGAGTGATATCGCCTTGTAATGTTATACCGGGTCAGGCATGCCTGACCCCTACGTTCACCGGGGATGCCCGGCGACAATATCAATGCCCGTAGGGGTGAGGCACGCCTCACCCACAGATGAAGACACTATTTTCAGGTAAGGAATAACATGCCCGCACCGATTCGATACGTACAGGACAGCCCCCATTTTCCGCCCGCAGCGGATGTGGTGGTGATCGGCGCCGGCATTGCCGGAGCGGCCGCCGCCTATGAGCTGGCGAAAAAAGGCGTCAGCGTGGTGCTGATTGAAAAGGGTCTGGTCGGCGGCGAACAGTCGAGCCGTAACTGGGGCTGGTGCCGCCAGCAAAACCGCGACGAGCGCGAACTGCCCTTAATCCAGTATGCGCTGCAACGCTGGGAAGAACTGGGTGTGGAAACCGGTGAAGAGCTGGGCTTTCGTCGCAGCGGGCTGGTGTACGCCACCAAAAATCAGGAGGACATTAATGCCTGGGAAGCCTGGAACACCATGGCGAAAGGGTATGGCTTCCACAGCGAAATTCTGACCGCTGAACGCGCCAGGGCGATGACGCCGGGCAGTTCCAGCGCCTGGCTGGGCGGTGTTTCTTCACCGACGGACGGCCACGCTGAACCCTCACTTGCCGCACCCGGCCTGGCGATTGCGGCTCAGCGCCTGGGCGCAATGGTCTTTCAGCAGTGCGCGGTGCGCGGGCTGGATATCTCTGCCGGACGCGTCAGCGGTGTGCTGACTGAACGCGGCTTAATTAAAACCAGCAGCGTGATCTGCGCCGGTGGGGCCTGGACATCGATGTTCTGCCGCCGCCACGGCATCGATCTGCCGCTGGGTAATGTGATTGGTACGGCATTCCGCACTGCACCTATCGAACAGAAAATTGCTTTGCCGCTGTATACCCCGGGCTTCGCCTGTCGTCCGCAGCTGGATGGCAGCTATACCGTTTCCGTCTCAGGCCGCGGGCGTCTTGAACCCGGTTTTCAGGGGCTGCGCTATGCACGCCAGTTCTACCCGACCTTTAAAGCGCGGCGCAAAAACCTGACCATTAATCTTGGCCTTGGTCCGTTCCTCAACGGCCCGGAATCGCTGGCACGCTGGCAGATGGATGGCATCTCGCCGTTCGAAAAAGTGCGCATTCTTGACCCGGCACCGGATATGGCGATGGTGCAGGAAGGGCTGAGTGCGATGCGCAAAGAGTTCCCGTCTATGGAAAACGTGCGTCTGGAGCAGGCCTGGGGCGGGATGATCGACAGCACCGCCGATGCGGTACCGGTGATCTCGCCGGTCGGTAAACTGCCGGGGCTGATTCTCTCGGCGGGTTACAGCGCCCACGGTTTCGGCATTGGCCCCGGTGCCGGTCGGCTGGCGGCCGACCTCGCCACCAAAGATACCCCGATTGTTGACCCGACGCCGTTCCGCTATGAGCGTCTGATCGACGGTTCCGGCCTTGATGCGCCGGGCATGATGTAAGGAGCTGAAATGACTATTGAATTCGTTGCGATGAATGAAAATCATCTGGATGCGGCATTTGCCCTGACGCAGCAGATGAAGTGGCCGCACCGCCGCGCTGACTGGCAGCAGGCTTTTCTGCTGGGGGAAGGCCTGGTGGCGCAGGAGAATGGCGAGGTGATTGGCACCGCGCTGCGCTGGCGCTGGGGGCGTGACTACGCCACCCTCGGGCTGGTGATTGTCGATGGCGCACAGCAGGGGCGCGGCATTGGTAAACAGCTGATGCAGCAGACGCTGGCGGCGCTTGAGGGCAGCCATGTGCGTCTGCACGCCACGGAGGCGGGGCAGCCGCTGTATGAAAAACTGGGCTTTGTCGCCACCGGACATGTCGAGCAGCACCAGTGCCGCGAACTGCCTGCCATCAAGGCGATTGCCTGTGGCCCGCAGCAGCGCTTGCGGGCTGCCGGGGTACAGGATGCGGCGCTGCTGACGGCGCTCGATCGTCAGGCGCTGGGGCAGCATCGTCCCCTGTTGATCGCCAACCT
This sequence comes from Erwinia sp. MYb375, assembly GCF_037479175.1. Classification (NCBI taxonomy): domain Bacteria; kingdom Pseudomonadati; phylum Pseudomonadota; class Gammaproteobacteria; order Enterobacterales; family Erwiniaceae; genus Erwinia; species Erwinia sp. MYb375. Next base: position 223,013 of record NZ_JBBGZS010000023.1, read on the forward strand.
GATCGACAGCGCGGAACGTTTCCTGGTGCTGGAAGAGAATGGCACCGCGGCGGGTTTTGCCTGCCTGCGTCGTTTTGGTCATGGTTATGCTATCGGCCCGGTGATCGCACGCACACTGTCGAATGCGAAGTTACTGGTCAGCCAGCTGTTAAGCGGTGTCAGTGGGGAGTTTGTGCGTATTGATACCGACCGTTCAGCGGGCCTGGGCCCGTGGCTGAATGACGTGGGGATGGTGGAAGTGGATGCACCGACCACCATGTACAAAGGCGTGCCGTGGCAGCCAGAAGCAGGCGGGATGCAGGCGTATGGGCTGATGAGCCAGGCGCTGGCCTGATGAATATTGTCTATAAGTCAGAACCCGAACGCGGGAATAAATGGGCCGCCCTGGTAGCAAAACTGGCCCCCGCCGCGAGCTTCCGCCTGTGGCCGGATATCGGTAATCCGGAAGACGTTGAATACCTGGTCGCCTGGGTGCCGCCCGACAATATTATGCAGCAGTTTCCGAATCTGAAAGTGCTGTTTTCCGTCGGGGCAGGGGCCGATCAGTTCGACTATGCCAGCCTGCCGCCTGAACTGCCGGTGGTGCGGATGATTGAACCGGGCCTCACCAGCGGAATGGTGGAATACGTGACTTTTGCCGTGCTGGGCCTGCATCGTGATATGCCGCGCTATCTGCAACAGCAGCGCGATGGCCTCTGGCAGGTGCACAGTGTGCATACCGCAGCCAGCCGGCGTATTGGCGTGATGGGCCTGGGCACGCTGGGCGAGGCGGTACTGAAACCGCTGGTGGCGATGGGCTTTGACTGTGGTGGCTGGAGCCGGACGCCGCGCGATCTGCCGGGCGTACGCTGCTGGGCCGGTAACGACCAGTTGACTGAATTCCTGGCGCGCACGGACATTCTGATCTGCCTGCTGCCGCTGACGGCCAGCACGGAAGGGATGCTGAATGCCGATCTGTTCAGCCAGCTCCCTGCGGGTGCCGCGCTGGTGCAGGTGGGGCGTGGGGCGCAGCTTAATCACGAGGATTTAGTCAGTGCGCTCGACAGCCAGCAGCTGAGTGCCGCCGTGGTGGATGTCACCGCGCCGGAGCCGCTGCCCGCCGGGCATGCCTTCTGGCAGCATCCGGCGATCTGGCTGACGCCCCATATTGCCAGCCAGACGCAGCCAGAAAGTGCAGTTAAGGCACTGCTGGAGAATATTCGCCGCTATGAACGCGGAGAATCCATGATCGGCGTAGTCGATCGCGATAAAGGATATTGATATGGATAGGGCGCATTTAGTCGCACTGCGGCGAGATCTGCATCAGCATCCCGAACTGGGTTATCACGAACACCGCACCAGCGGCCTGGTGGCTGACTTTCTCACTGCGTTGGGATTGGAAGTCCATCGCGGCATCGGGAAAACCGGCGTGGTGGGGGTGCTGAAACGCGGCACCAGCACGCGGGCAATCGGTCTGCGTGCCGACATGGATGCGCTGCCGATGGAGGATAACGGAAGCCAGCCGTGGAAAAGCCGGCAGCCCGGCAGATGCCATGCCTGCGGCCATGACGGACATACCGTGATGCTGCTGGGGGCCGCCGAACAGCTGGCCGCCGACCCGGATTTTGACGGGACGGTGAATTTTATCTTCCAGCCTGCGGAAGAGGGGCTGGCCGGAGCGCAGGCGATGATCGACGACGGCCTGTTTACCCGCTTCCCCTGTGATGCGGTTTACGCCATTCACAACTGGCCACAGCTGCCGCTGGGCACCGTGCAGACGCGGCCGGGGCCGATTATGGCGGCGGGCGATGCGTTCAGCATCACGGTCGAAGGTGGTGGCGGCCATGCCGCGCAGCCACAGCTGACGCCGGATACCCTGCTGGCGACCAGTGAGCTGGTGGTGGCACTGCATACCATTGTCAGCCGCGATCTCGACCCCTGCGATCCGGCGGTGTTGACGGTGACGCGCATTAACGGCGGCTTTTCACACAATATGATCCCGGCACAGGCAACCCTGACTGGCACCGTACGCACCTTCGACAGCGCGGTGCAGGACCGCATTGAACAGCGCATGCGCGAACTGGCGCAGCATGTGACGGCAGCGCACGGGCTGACGGCCAGCGTAACCTATGATCGTTACTACCCGGCTACCCTCAATAGCGAATATGAAGCAGGTGTTGCACTGAATGCCGCACGCCGTGCCGGGCTTGAGCACGGCACCGCACCGAAACCGGCGATGACCTCTGAAGATTTCTCCTTCATGTTGCAGGCAAAACCGGGCGCCTATGTCTGGCTGGGCTCTGCGGAAAGCCGCCCGCTGCATCACTCTGAATACGACTTTAACGATGCGCTGATCCCGTACGGCATCCGCTGGTTTTGTGCGGTGGTGCAGGAAACGCTGGCGGTAAAAATTTAATCCAACGTTTAGGACGAATTACGAAAGTTAATGCTGCCGCCGTCCGTTGAACGGCAGCTTTCCCTGACAGCTTATTGCGATACTTGACCCATGCCCGCTAAGGGCAACTATTCATCTTCACGTCAATGAGGCAAATAAATGCACAATTTACTGGCTGAACAGCAGACATTCTCTGATAACGCCCTGTTTCTGGACGCTCGTGCAGAAAATGTTCCCCGTGGCGTAGTGACCGCACACCCGATCGTTATTGCCAAAGGCAAAGGTTCTGAAGTGTGGGATGTGGAAGGGAATCGTTATTTAGATTTCGTCGGCGGGATTGGCGTATTAAACGTTGGCCACAGTCATCCGGCGGTGATCAATGCCGTGACCGAGCAGCTGCAGCTGGTGACCCACGCCTGTTTCCAGGTGGCGGCCTACCCGGGCTATATCGAGCTGGCAAAACGCCTGAATAAGCTGGTGGGCGCGGGCGAAGAATTTAAAAGTGTCTTTTTCACCAGCGGCGCGGAAGCCGTAGAAAATGCGGTGAAGATTGCGCGCGCACATACTAACCGTCCCGGTATTATTGCTTTCGATGGTGCGTTCCACGGACGTACCTTATTAGGCGTGACCTTAACCGGCATGAGCCAGCCTTATAAGCAGAACTTCGGCCCGTTCCCGGGGGATATTTACCGTGTGCCCTTCCCGAATGCGTTCCACGATGTTTCCGAAGAGGATTGCTTAAAAGCGCTGAATACCCTGTTTGCCGTGCAAATCCTGCCTGAGCGTGTGGCGGCGATCATTATCGAGCCGGTGCAGGGCGATGGTGGCTTCCTGACGGCGTCTCCGGCGTTTATGCAGGCCCTGCGCGACATCACTGAACGCCACGGCATTCTGCTGATCTGCGATGAAGTGCAGACCGGCTTTGGTCGCACCGGCAAGATGTTTGGCTTCCAGCACACCGGCATTGTGCCGGATCTGGTCACCGTGGCGAAAAGTCTCGGCGGCGGTCTGCCAATTTCTGGCGTGGTGGGGAAAGCGGCCATTATGGATGCACCAACCCCGGGCGGGCTGGGCGGTACCTATGGCGGTAACGCGCTGGGCTGCGCGGCTGCGCTGGCTGTGCTTGATCTGTTTGAGCAGGGTAACCTGCTGGAGCGTTCTAACCAGCTCGGTGAGCAGTTAAATGCGCGTCTGCAACAGCTGGCCGATAAATACGCCTGTATTGGTGAAGTGCGCGGCATTGGTTTTATGCAGGCGGTGGAGATTATCGACTTCGAAACCAAGCAGCCGGATGCGGCATTAACGCAGAAAATCCTCGATTGCGCCTGCCAGGAAGGATTGTTACTGATTAAATGTGGTCTGTACCGCAATACCGTACGTTTCCTGGCACCGCTGGTCACCAGTGATTCGCAGCTGGAAGAGGCGCTGCATATTTTTGATATCGCACTGGCGCGTGCAACGGGGCGTTTAGGCTGATCATAAAGATGCTTCCTCATTGATATTATTGCAGTTATTGATGATAACGCTCGAAGGGTATAGCGCGGTAAAACACTGGCGTAAGTTGTTGAAAGCGTGTTATACCATTTGAGTGATGTAAAACAATGAAGGGGTTCTATGAACGGCTTAATGAAACTGGACCGTATCGATATTAATATTCTGGTGCAGCTACAGAAAGATGGCCGTATCAGCAATGTGAACCTTGCCGATGCCGTTGGGCTTTCGCCCAGCCCCTGCCTGCAACGCGTAAAGCGCCTTGAAACCGCGGGTTTTATTACCGGTTACGAGGCGCACATCAATCTGACGAAAATCACCGACTCGGTCACTGTTTTCACTGAAGTGACGCTTTCCGGCCATCGCCGCGAAGATTTTATGAAGTTTGAGAACGCCATCCGCGAAGTGGATGAACTGATGGAGTGTCACCTGATTACCGGTGGTTATGACTATCTGTTGCGCTTTATTACCCGCAGTATTGAGCACTATCAGGAAGTGATTGAAGGGCTGCTGGATGCCAAAGTGGGCATCGACAAATACTTCAGTTATATCGTGATTAAATCGCCGATTATGAAAAGCAGTGTGCCTCTGCGCTCGCTGATTACGCGTCATACCCAGGTTGAGTTTTAACCGCGGGGCGGGCATGCCCGCCCCCTACAGCGACTGACTCCCGCAGGGGCATCGCATGCCCATCCGCCATAAGCGACTGACTCCCGCAGGGGCATCGCATGCCCATCCGCCTTTAGCGACTGACTCCTGCAGGGGCATCGCATGCCCATCCGCCATAAGCGACTGACTCCCGCAGGGGCATCGCATGCCTATCCGCCTTTAGCGACTCACTCCTGCAGGGGCATCGCATGCCCATCCGCCTTTAGCGACTCACTCCCGTAGGGGCGTGGCATGCCGCGCCCGGGGGAAGTTGACCTCACCCGGCACAATATTTTCCCACCTCCCACCAATTCCCCACAAAACGCCGTCTTACCCGCTATGAACCAAAAAACTCCTGCCGCTAAAGGCCTTACACTCTTTTTATCCGCTAAAAAAAGAGTCAGGAATCCTTATGCTGAAGCCGCTTGTGCCCGCCATTGCCGAATGGCAGCGTGATGACTATCTGTTAAGCAGTGACCCGCAAAAACTCGATATTGACTGGGTTCATCGTCAGATCGCCGAAAAGAGTTACTGGGCGCAGGGGCAGACGCGGGAGATGACCGAGCGCTCTCTCGCGGCTTCCCTGGCATTCGGTATTTATCATCAGCAGCAGCAGGTGGGGTTTGGGAGGCTGATCACCGACTACAGCCGCTTTGCCTACCTCAGCGATGTGATGATTGATGATGCGCACCGCGGTAAAGGCCTCGGCGGTTGGTTTGCCGCGACCATCCTGACCCACCCGGAATTACACACGATAAAACGCTGGATGCTGGCCACCGATGATGCCCACGAGGTCTATCGCCGTGCAGGATGGCAGCCGGTAGAAAAGCCACAGCGATTGATGGAATTTGTTCCCACCCCACCAGAGGAAAACACCCCATGAGTTACCGCGTTGGCGTCGATATTGGCGGATCGTTTACGGATTTTGCGCTGCTGGACGAGCGTGATAATAGCATCCGTACCTTGAAAGTGCTGCCCCGCCCTGACAGTCCGGGCAGCTAAACCACGACCGGGCTGGCGGCGTTTACGCAGCGCGACGGCATTGATCCGACAGAGATTACCTATTTTACTCACGGCACCACCGTCGGCGTGAACGCGGTGATCCAGCGTAAAGGGGTCAGGCTGGCGCTGTTCGCCACGGAAGGGTTCTGCGATGTTCTGGAACTGGCCCGGCTTAAAATTCCCCATATTCACGATCTGTTCTCGCGCCGGCCGACACCGTTAATCTCCCGTGACCGGGTCTTTGCCATTACCGAACGTACTGACCGTGATGGCAAAGTGCTACAGCCTGTTGACCGCCAGAGCGTGGTCAATGCGGTTGACGCTGCCCGTGCGGCAGGCTGTGAGGGTATCGTGGTTTCGCTGCTACACAGCTATCGCAACGGCAGCAATGAAGCATTGGTGCGTGAGATGGTCGCCGAGCTGGCTCCCGATCTGCTGACGTCCTGTTCGGCAGAGATCTGGCCGATTATCCGCGAATATGAACGCACCATTACTGCCGTGATTAATGCCTATGTGCAGCCGAAAGTGATCCATTATCTTGACTCTTTCGAACGGGCGCTGAAGGAGATGGGGGTGCCGGTGCCGCCGCGTATTACCAAATCCAACGGTGGGGTGATGGGGCTGGCGCAGGCCAAAGCCGAATGCGTACAGATGGTGCTGTCCGGCACCGCCTCCGGGGTGATGGGGGCCAGCTATATTGCGGAAAGCTGCGGCTTCGACCGACTGTTGAGCCTGGATATCGGCGGTACCAGCGCCGATGTGGCGGTGATTATCAATGGCCGCCCGGAATACGGCAGCGGTGAAATTATCGGGGACTTCCCCATCTATATTCCCTCTGTTTCTGTTACCTCGGTCGGCCAGGGCGGGGGATCCATCGCCTGGATTGACAGCCTCGGCGTGTTGCAGGTTGGCCCGGACAGTGCCGGTTCCCTGCCTGGCCCGGTGTGCTTCCGTCGTGGCGGCACTGAAGCCACGGCCACGGATGCCTTTGCTGCCTGTGGCCTGATTGGTCACGGCGATCTGGGTTATCACGCGGTGCAGGTGGATGTGGCCGGGGCACGTGCAGCGGTCGGTAAACTGGCTGATCCGCTGGGGATCAGCATTGAAGAGACGGCAGAAAATATTATCGCGCTGGCGATCTCCAGTATGTACAGCGATACCAGCGGACTGATCTCACGCTTTGGCCTTGACCCGCGCGAATTCTATTTCCTCGCCTTCGGCGGTGCCGGGCCGATGATGGGCTGCTTCCTGGCGCGTGAGCTGAAACTAAAAGGGGTGGTGGTACCGCCGACGCCGGGCGTATTGTCTGCGCTCGGTGGGCTGGTAGCCGACATCAAAAACGACTTTATCCGCACGCTGTACTGCGATCTGACGGCGGCGGTCAGCGACCGCCTGCAACAGCATGCGCAGCAGTTGCGCACCGAAGCCGAAGGCTGGCTGGCGCGAGAATATGGTGCAGATTTGCCGTACGAACTCAGCTTCTCGGCCGATATGCGTTATCGCGGCCAGTCTTTTGAGATCGATGTGGTGCTGCAACCGTCATGGTTGCTGGAGGGCGATCTGGCGGCAATCCGCAGTGCCTTCGATGCGCATCACACCCGGTTGTTTGGTCATCATGATGCAGAGGCCGCCGTGCAGCTGATCAACCTGCGGCTGGTGCTGTCATCGCCCACCCCAAAACCGCGCCTGACAACGCTGGCGGCGGCTGAGGGGCCGGTGCCGGTTGTGCGCCAGGTTGAAGCCTGGATTGACGGACGCTGGTGGCAGGTGGATGTGGTGTCACGCGGTGCGCTGTTCGCCGGGCACCAGCTCAACGGCCCGGTGATCATTGCACAGGATGACTGCACCACCTGTGTTCCTCCGCAAATGCAGGTCGATGTTGACCACTATGGCAACCTGATTATTACCCCGCAAACCGGAGCACATCATGGCAATTGATGGTCGTAACCTGCAAATTCTCGCCAACTACTGCGCGGCGGCAGCCGATGCGATGGCGTTTACCCTGATGCGTACTGCGCACTCGACGTTTGTTAAAGAGACGGAAGATTTCTCCTGTCAGATTGTCAGCCGTGACGGCCTGGCATTTGCGTCGCCGCGCAGCTTTGGCGCCCCCTGGTACAGCGGCATTGATTACGGTCCGGTACTCGAGCTGATTGATAGCTACCAGGAAGGGGATATCTGCATCACCAATGATTCCTACGCGGGCAATGTCGCCACGCATTCGCCGGATATTCATATCTGGAAGCCGGTATTTCATGAAGGAGAAATTACCTGTTTTGTGGTGGGGCATATTCACAACACTGACGTGGGCGGTGCGGTACCGGCTTCCCTGTCACGTTCGCTGACGGAGATCGTGCAGGAAGGCATCCGCATCCCGCCGCTGAAAATCATCAGCGGTGGCGTGCTGAACCATGAAGTGGCACGCATTATGCGGCTTAACGTGCGTGCGCCGGATCAGAACTGGGGCGACTTTAATGCCCAGATCGCGTCAGTTAATATTGGCGAACGTAAGGTACAGGAGATCATTGCCCGCTTTGGTATTGATGATTTCCTCACCGGGATTGAAGGGATTCTTGATTATGCCGAACAACAGGCACGCGGCATTATCAGCACCATTCCGGACGGTGACTACTTCTATGCCGATTACGCGGATGAAGATGGCGAAGGCGGTTATCCGTGCCGCATTGCCGTGACACTGCGTGTAAAAGGTGACAGCCTGGTGCTGGATTATACCGGCAGCGATCCGCAATTGATGTCCTCGCTGAATATGCCAACCGGCGGGCGCGAACGTCATCCGCTGGCACTGGTTGGCGTGACCTACGTCCTCTCGACGCTGGATCGTTCACTCCTGCTGAATGCCGGTACGCTGCGGCCAACGCGGGCAATCCTGCCGCCGGGCACCATCATGAACTGTGAAGCCCCGGCCGCTGTCGGCATGCGCTCTCTGACCTGCGCCATGTCGCAGATTGCCACCGTTGGTGCTTTCTCGCTGGCGATGCCGGAACGCCTGCCGGCGAACTCACCGGGCGGTAACTCGATTATCAATATTCGTACCGTGGATGGGCTAAATCGCAGCGTGGTGGCCTCGCTCGGCCCGGTCGGCGGCGGTGCGGGCGGTACACCGAAACATGATGGCCCGGACGGTTCCGGCGGCCTGTCAGCCTTCCTGAAAAACACCCCGATTGAGATCAATGAAGCCGAGGTCCCGGTGCGTTTTCTGCGTTATGGTCTGGCGGCGGACAGCGCAGGGGCCGGAGAGTATCGCGGTGGGCTGGCGACGGAAATGGCCTTTGAGGTATTTGCACCGAATACCACCATTACGGCGCGTAACCGCAACCGCTCCGTCTTCTCTTCCGCGGGGGCGGCCGGTGGGCGGGCCGGAAGTACCTCCTGGTTCCGTACCGAACATGCGGATGGCCGGGTGACGGAACACGGAAATACCGATGTGATCCACTGTGGTCCTGGCGATGTGGTGGCCATCAAAGGCCCGGGCGCGGGCGGCTACGGACTGGCGAAACACCGCCGGGTGCAGGCGGTATTACAGGATGTACAGTGCGGTTTCCTGACGGAGCAGGCGGCGCGTGAGCAGTATGGTGTGGCGTTGCAGCGCGGGGAGATCGACGAAGTCGGTACGGCCCGTCTGCGTGCCGCCATGCCGGAGGGGAACGGCGAACACTTTGATGTGGGTGAAGCCCGCCGCACCTTTGAAGCGGTCTGGACCCCGCAGCGTTATCAGCTGCTGACCGCATTTCTGGCGCAGCAACCGGTGGTGTGGCGTCACTTCCTTAAGCACCAGGTTTTTGCCGCAGTGCAAGCAGGCGAGGGTAATGCGCTGGCGTTGGATGAACAGATGTCGCAGTTGTTTGCGGAGCTTAAGCTGCGGTTCCCGGCGTTGGGCGCGGTGTAATGATTTCTCCCACACAAATTCTGCGAGACGTCCCGAATAACGGGATTTGTGTGGGGATTGTTTTGTATTTTGCGATTTTTTTAATTTCTTTTCTGCGATAATATTTTCGTGTCATACAGGAGATGTTTTTTATTACGGAAATAAGTAAGAGAGGTCAATATGGATTTTAGCCTTAAGACGTTAATGCATGCGGGGATCGGCGGGTCGGGGTTAGGTTTTGGGTCGACAGGGTTTGTTCCTTTATTATTTCCGTCAATGCCTTTCACTGATTTCATGATGTACTTCGGGGCGATCGCGGGAGCGGTTGTTTTTATCGCGCTGTATCTGTTTTTTGTCTGGCAGGATCAGTAATGCAGGCATCCTGGTACTTCCCACATGATAATCAACAGCTGATGCATTTCTACTTTGTCATTTGCTCAGTTTATTTGTTGATTCATTTGGTTTTGGACTGGTGGTAAAAAAAAACGCCGCCATTTTCATTGAACAGTATTAAATATAAGCTGCATCAGGTTTTCTCCGGTATAACATTAGCATCAAGCGCTTTTTTTGTGGTGATTATTATAGACCTGTCGAATCCGCTTCGTTATTCCGATGCGTTAATTGTACCACTGACTTATGCTGCTTTATCCGGGATGATGATTTCGCTGGCCAATATCGTCCCGGAACCTTCTGGTCCGGGATAATATTACTTCACCAGCGCCAGCGAGAACCCATCCCAGCCTTTGGCACCCACGGTCTGAATGGCGGTGGCATCCAGGCGTGGATCGTGGCCCATCTGCGAAAGAAAATCACGTACTCCCTGGATGTTCCAGTCGCTGGTATCCCCATCGGCAACCCGTCCGTTACGCACGACGTTATCACCAATAATCAGGGTGCCTGAACGTGAGTACTGTATTGCCCACTCCAGATAGGCCGGATTATTGCGTTTGTCGGCATCAATAAAGATCATATCAAAAGGCGCTGCGTCAGCCAGTGTGGGCAGGGTATCCAGTGCGGCACCCACGCGGATCGTGACCTTGCTCTCCAGCCCGGCACGTCGAATATTCTGCGCGGCAATCTCTGCGTGATGCGCTTCATACTCCAGGGTAATCACTTTTCCGTCATCCGGCAGCGCCCGCGCCAGCCACAGTGTGCTGTAGCCGCCCAGCGTTCCGATTTCCAGAATGCGTTTTGCGCCGACCATTTTCGCCAACAGATTAAGCAGTTTTCCCTGATTCGGGGCCACATCAATGGCAGGTAACCCGGCGGCCTGGTTGTTTTCCAGCGCGGCCAGCAGTGCCGCATCCTGTGGCACCAGTTGTTCCACCAGATATTGGTCGACCTGTGTCCAGCGTGGCTGATTCATGGGGTTTCCTTTCATATAATTGACGGGGTAATTGTCGCTGAGGGCAGCGTGGAAGGTATCGGGCCTGAAGGGGACGGGGCGACTTTTTCTGGCCGCCCCGTGCAGGGATTACTCTGCGTCAGCAAAATACCAGTAGCCGCTGTTGACCAGCGCGGCCAGCTGGGCGAGGAAGGACGGGTCGTCCAGCGCATCGCCGAACTGATCCTGCCCCAGCGTTAAATCGTTCGCCAGTGCGGTCAGGGCTGCACGGTGCGGCGATTCCACCTGCTCACCGTTAATAAATACGGCCTGACCAATCGAGACCACGCGCAGGCCGCCAAGGCGTGACAGCCTGTCACCCTGTTGCAGCGCATCGTAGATCTCATCCGGTTGATAAGGCGGTTCCGGCGGGGCGACATCCAGTTCGTGGCGCGACTGCGAAACAAACTCACCGAACCACTGGTTAAAGTGCTCAGGCTGGTTGATGACGTCCATCATCATGGCGCGAATACCATCGAGTTCGTCAGGCAGGATCTCTGCATTATGTTCGCGTGGCTGCACATCCGGATCGCTGAAGCGACGGCTGCCCAGCTCACGTGCCAGCACGTAATCAGCAAAACCGCTGATCAGTTCACGTCCGCTTGGCGCACGGAAACCGACTGAATAGTTAATCGCGTTTTCCAGTGAGTAGCCTTCGTGCGGGAATCCTGGCGGGATGTAGAGAATATCGCCCGGCTCCATCTCTTCATCGATAATGGCATCAAAGGGTTCCACCTGGAGCAGGTCCGGGTGCGGACAGTGCTGTTTCAGCTCCGTTTTTTCACCCACACGCCAGCGACGACGGCCGGTTCCCTGAATGATAAACACATCATACTGATCGAAGTGTGGGCCAACGCCACCGCCCGGTACTGAGAAGGAGATCATCAGATCGTCAACGCGCCAGTCGGGGATCATCCGGAAGGGATGCATCAGGGCGGCAGAAGGTTCATGCCAGTGGTCTACAGCCTGTACCAGCAGCGACCAGTTATTTTCGCCAAGATGATCAAAGCTCTCAAACGGGCCATGGCTGACTTCCCATTTACCCTCCTGGTGACTCACCAGACGGCTGTCGACTTCATTCTCCATCGCCAGACCCGCCAGTTCGTCGGGTGAAATAGGGTCTACGAAGTTTTTGAAACCGCGCTTGAGGACTACCGGGCGTTTCTGCCAGTAGCGCTGAATAAAATCGGGCCAGTTGAGATCGAGCTGATAATCCATGATGGTTTCCTGAAACGCGTAAGTGGAAAGATTATAACAGCGCACGGCCACTGTGTAATGTTATGGCCGGGGGGAAAATTACTCGTGCTTATGCAGCATTTCCTGGCGCTGGAATTCGACTTCCATACGCGCGCCACCCAGCTCGCTGGTGCTGGCACGAATATCGCCCGCGTACTGTTCGAGGATATCGCGTGCCAGCGACAGACCCAGCCCCTGGCCGGGGCGCAGTGTATCGGCACGTTGACCGCGAATAAACACCAGGTCACGCTTGTTCTCCGGAATGCCAGGACCGTCATCCTCAACGATGAGCAGCAGTGTTTTTTCCGTCTGTTGCACGCTGACCTCAACGAACTCCAGGCAGTATTTGCAGGCGTTATCCAGTACGTTACCCATCACTTCCATAAAATCGTTCTGCTCACCGACGAAAATCACCTCCGGTGAAATATCCAGCGTCAGAACAACGCCTTTTCGCTGATAGACTTTATTCAGTGCTGAGCACAGCCCGTCGAGCAGGGCCGGCACCGAATGCACATCGCGCTTCAGTGCATGGTGATCGGCCTGCATGCTGGCGCGATGCAGGTAATAGCCGATCTGCTGCGAGATACGGCTGATCTGCTCCAGCATGATCGGTTCGGCCTGCTCGATGGAGAGATTGCGTTCACCGCGCAGCGAACGCAGCGTGGTTTGCAGCACTGCCAGCGGGGTTTTCAGGCTGTGCGTCAGATCGCTCAGGGTGGTGCGGTAACGGGTGTAGCGCTGGCGTTCATTATCCAGCAGCAGGTTGAGATTTCGCACCAGCCCTTTTAGCTCCTGAGGTGGGGCAGGATCAAGCGTGTCGCGATTTCCGCCTTCCAGCTCACGGACCTGGGCTGCCAGCGCGCCAATCGGACGCAGACTCCAGTGTGCAGCCAGCCACAGCAACGGGATAATCAGCAGCAGATTGGCCAGCAAGACATAGCTGAACCACGACCACACCACATCAGAGTGTTGTAGCTCTTGTGGAATGGAGTCGACCACCACGATGGTCAGCGCCGGCAGGTTGGGCGTGGCATCATAACGATTCACCGCCACCGAGTGGGTGAAGGTATCGTTGCCGTCATCGTCATAGGCGCTGAGTTTACTTTGTGCATCCCGATCGTTGCCCAGCACTTCGCGGCTGGTGTGATTATTGGTGTCGATCTCATAAAAGTCCGACTTATTCAGCCATTCACGGCGGATCTTGCTGCGAATATCGGGGACATCACGCTGTTGCCACAGTAGTTTGCCGTTATTGTCGTAGATGAAGACCAGCGCAGGAAAATTGAGCGTCATGCGTTCTGGCTGCACGATAGTCAGCTTATTGTCCTGCCACTGGGAGAGAGTGAAAAAAAGATTACTTTCGCTGCGCAGTACGCGGTAGGTGTTTTTATCGAAGCTCACCACATAGCCGATGACCGCTACCATGCCGTAGGAGAGCGACATGGTGAGCACGACCGCTGCGGTAGCGAGTATGAAACGGACCCGCAGCGAAAGCGGTTTTTTGCGGCGCCAGTTAAACATGCTCAGAGATCGAAGCGGTAGCCCTGACCGCGCACCGTAGTGATGACGTCCTGGGGGTGTTCTGCCAGGATTTTTTTGCGTAAGCGGCCCATCAGCACATCAATCGTGTGACTTTCGCGCAGTTCTGCATCGGGATAGAGTTGCAGCATCAGCGAGTCTTTACTGACCACTTTGCCGGCATTGCGGATCAGGGTTTCCATAATGGTGTATTCAAATGCGGTCAGTTTGATCTGTTGCTCATTGATCGTCAGCTCACGGCGTGAGAGATCCACCTGGAAAGGGTGCAGGGCGATAATTTGCGAGGCTAACCCGCTGTTGCGGCGCATCAACGCCTGCATCCGGGCCACAACCTCTTCAATATGGAAGGGCTTGGTCACGTAATCATCGGCACCGGCTTCCAGTGCTTCGACTTTAGCCTGCCAGCCATCACGCGCGGTGAGGACCAGAATCGGCTGACGGACTTCCTGGCTGCGCCAGCGGCGGATCAGTGCCATGCCATCTTCATCCGGCAACCCGAGATCGACCAGGGTAATATCCGGTGTGTGTTCATTGAGGAAATAGTCGGCTTCTTTCGCGTCTTCAGCGGCGTCAACCTGGTGACCCATCTCACGCAACTGCACCGCCAGATGATGACGCAGCAGTGGATTATCTTCCACAACTAACACTCGCATAACCGAATCCTTAATAAGATCAAATAGCCAGGAATAATAACATAGCCCCAGGAGACCTGAAGGTGCAACAGCCTCAGCGGTTACTCGCTTTTATTGGGGACACAACTGGCGTTAAGTATAGGGGAGATCAGATAAACAAGAGGTTAACACGGGCCGACTGAGCCGGCCCGGTGAGGGAGAGATTATTTCAGGTCATCAACCATCTGAATGGCGCGGCCAATATAGTTGGCCGGGGTCATCTGCTTCAGTCGAGTTTTCTCGTCTTCCGGCAGAGCCAGTCCGTCGATGAAGGTTTTCATGCCTTCAGCGTCAACACGTTTACCACGCGTCAGCTCTTTCAACTTCTCGTAAGGTTTTTCGATGCCGTAACGGCGCATGACCGTCTGGATCGGTTCAGCCAGCACTTCCCAGTTATGGTCCAGCTCGTCCAGCAGGCGCGCGCGGTTCACTTCCAGTTTGGAGATGCCTTTCAGCGTTGACTGATAAGCGATCAGCGCATAACCCACGCCCACACCGAGGTTACGCAGTACCGTGGAGTCGGTCAGATCGCGCTGCCAGCGTGATACCGGCAGTTTGCTCGCCAGGTGCTGCATCATGGCGTTAGCCAGGCCGAGGTTGCCTTCGGAGTTTTCGAAGTCAATCGGGTTCACCTTGTGCGGCATGGTGGAAGAACCGATTTCACCCGCAATGGTTTTCTGCTTGAAGTGGTTCAGTGCGATGTAACCCCAGACATCACGATCGAAGTCGATCAGAATGGTGTTAAAGCGCGCCATGCAGTCAAACAGCTCGGCAATGTAGTCGTGCGGCTCGATCTGCGTGGTGTACGGGTTCCATGTCACGCCCAGTGACGTCACGAAGGTTTCACTGAATTCATGCCAGTCCACTTCCGGGTACGCCGCGATGTGGGCGTTGTAGTTGCCCACGGCACCGTTGATTTTACCCAGGATTTCAATGCGTTCTAACTGGCGCAGCTGACGCTCAAAGCGATAGGCAACGTTCGCCATCTCTTTACCCAGCGTTGACGGCGTTGCAGGCTGGCCGTGGGTGCGCGACAGCAATGGGATATCACGGTACTGCACCGCCAGGTCCTTCACGGCGACGATGATTTTGTTCCAGTAAGGCACAATCACCTCACGGCGTGCGGTTTCCAGCATCAGCGCGTGTGACAGGTTATTGATATCTTCTGAAGTACAGGCGAAGTGAATAAATTCAGATACCGCGTGCAGGGCAGGGACGGATTCCACTTTCTCTTTCAGAAAGTATTCCACTGCTTTCACATCGTGATTGGTGGTGCGCTCAATGGTTTTGATGCGCGCAGCGTCTTCTTCGCTGAAACTGCTGACAATAGCATCAAGGTAAGCGTTTGCGTCGGCATCAAATGCAGGAACTTCCTTGATCGCAGCGCAGGTTGCCAGTTTCTGTAACCAGCGAACTTCAACCTCAACGCGGAATTTCAGCAGGCCATATTCGCTGAAAATACCACGCAGTGGGCTGACTTTGTCGCCATAACGGCCATCTACAGGTGAGACGGCGGTCAGAGAGGATAATTCCATTGTTGCTGCTCCAGGATCGGTTAAAAAATCAGGTTGGTGTCCCGTTAAGGCGGGCCAGAATCGCTTTTGCCTCATTGACTAAGCGGTTACGGGAAAACATCAGCTGCAGACGGCCACCGCCGACCTGCTGCCACAACACCGCCGCACGGATACCCGCCAGCAGTGTCGCACGAACTTTGCTCTGTACCTGGCTATTCTGCAGGACAGCCGGTGAACCGGTGACCTGGATACGCGGACCAAGCGGGCTGATCACATCGACATAAATCCCTGCCATCGCGCTTAACAGGGTATCGGATTCCAGATCGTAGTGCGCCAGTTGGCGATCGAGCTGGGCAATACGGCTGGACAACTCATTCAGTGCCGTTTTGCTGGCGTTCAGTTTACGCTCCAGCACCATCATACTCAGCGTGTAACGCGTCAGTTCGGCGCCCAGGCCCTGGCGGCTGTTGCTGTTCAGTACGGCCAACAGAGTTTCCAGGCCAAACTGCAGGTTTGCTTCGTCGTTACCGAACACCGCCAGTGTGGATGACGGGTTCAGGTCCAGCAGGCTCTTCAGCGATGTTTTTAACGCATCGGGCGGGCACTGTCCCTGGTGCGCCAGTTGCTGCACCAGGTGAGCGGACTGGCAGATGCCAGCCAGTGCCAGAGTAATATCATAGTAATTCTTCGCCACGGTAACTCCTGTATACGCCAGACTTCAGGCTGCTGGTACGTTGGCTGCTGTTCTGCGGCCCGACTGTTGATGTGTTAACCCGCTTATGCGTTAACCAGCGGCTGACGCTGCTCGATGATGCCGCCACCCAGGCAGACTTCATCGATATAGAAAACCGCAGACTGCCCTGGCGTCACGGCCGCCACCGGCTGGTCAAAACGTACTTCAATACGTTCAGCATCCAGCGGGGTGACAGTGCAGGGGATATCTTCCTGGCGATAGCGGGTTTTCACCATGCAGCGCAGTGGCGCGGTCAGCGTTTCACGATCCACCCAGTGCAACTGCTGAGCAATCAGGCCCGTGGACATCAGACGCGGATGGTCATGGCCCTGAGCAACCACCAGCACATTGTTCGCTACGTCTTTATCGACCACGTACCAGGGCTCTTCGTTACCGTCTTTGGTACCGCCGATGCCCAGCCCTTTGCGCTGGCCCAGCGTGTGGTACATCAGACCCTGATGCTGCCCCACGGTATCGCCGTCAACGGAGACAATCGGCCCCGGCTGAGCGGGCAGATAACGGCCCAGGAACTCGGTAAATTTGCGCTCACCGATAAAGCAGATGCCGGTAGAGTCTTTTTTCTTCGCGGTGATCAAATCAAGCTGTTCAGCAATACGGCGGACTTCTGGTTTCTCTAATTCGCCCACCGGGAACAGGCTTTGTGCAATCTGTTCATGGCCGAGGGTGTAGAGGAAGTAGCTCTGATCTTTATTGCCATCCAGACCGCGCAGCAGGCGGCTTTTACCGTCCACATCCTGACGGCGCACGTAGTGACCGGTGGCGATGTAGTCGGCCCCCAGATCTTCGGCGGCAAATTCCAGGAAGGCTTTAAATTTGATCTCTTTATTGCAGAGAATATCGGGATTGGGCGTACGGCCCGCTTTGTATTCCGCCAGGAAGTGTTCAAACACATTGTCCCAGTATTCGGCGGCAAAATTGACCGTATGCAGATAGATACCGAGCTTGTCACAGACTGCCTGCGCATCGGCTAAATCTTCCGCTGCGGTGCAATACTCCTCACCATCATCCTCCTCCCAGTTTTTCATAAACAGGCCTTCAACCTGATAACCCTGTTGCTGGAGCAACCAGGCGGAAACGGAGGAGTCAACGCCGCCGGACATCCCGACGATCACTTTTTTCTGGCTGTTAGACATAATTACCCGACTTTAAAGTTTTAAGGAGTCGTTAAAGGCGACTCTGATAAAATTGCGCGGCATTCTATCACGCGTCGGCGACCTGCGCACTCTCGCTAAACGGCCACTGGAAGGCGCTGAGGATCTCCAGCGGATAGCGCGGCCCGGTTTGATAAATGTGCAGGCTTTCTGCGACCAGCGGTGAGCGCAGTTTTTTTGACGTCATGATCTCCTGCGGCGGCAGCCACCAGCAGCGATCAATATCGCGATCCTGAGGGTAGGTGTCGATCGCTTTAGGCAGATCCAGGGCGAACAGGAAACGCAGGAACGGGGTGTTATCCGGGGCAATCCACTGGTGCAGACGTAAAAAGGCCTGGGGGATCGCATCAATGCCGGTCTCTTCCGACAGTTCACGCACCGCCGCCTGAAGCAGCGTTTCATCCGCTTCCAGATGGCCCGCAGGCTGGTTCCATGTTGTGCGTCCGCGCACACGTTCTTCTACTACCAGAAACTGTCCTTCAGCCTGTACCACCGTGGCTACGGTGACGTGCGGTTTAAACATAATGTCCTCCATTCGGTTAAGACGCGCAGCGTGCCGCGCGCTAAAAAGTCAGATTTCGTTGCTGATATCACGCCATTCGCCTGGCGCCAGACCCTGTAACTGTAACGCACCCATGGAGAAACGGATCAGCCGCAGGGTGGGAAAGCCAATATGCGCCGTCATTCTGCGTACCTGACGGTTACGCCCTTCAAACAGGGTGATTTTCAGCCAGCAGGTTGGAATCGCTTTGCGCTCACGAATCGGGGGTTGACGATCCCATAACCAGTCGGGGGCGGCCACTTTTTCTACCCCGGCGGGCAGGGTGAGGCCATCTTTCAGATTTACGCCAGTGCGTAACGGTTGCAGGTCACTCTCCTGCGGATCGCCCTCGACCTGTACAAAGTAGATTTTTCCGGTGCGCTTACCGGGCTGGGTCAGCGTGGCCTGGAGTGCGCCATCATTGGTCAGCACCATCAGTCCTTCGCTGTCCCGGTCAAGGCGCCCGGCAGCATAAATACCCGGCTGGGGAACATAATCTTTTAGCGTGCGGCGCCCGGCTTCATCGCTGAACTGGGGCAACACATCAAAGGGCTTATTAAACAGCACCACGCAACGTGGGCCTTTCGCGGCGGGTTTAGCGGCGCGGCGCGGGCCGGAACGCCCAGGGTGATGATTCGTCAGGGAAGATTTTCGCATGGTCTTTGCACTCAGTAACAATGGGTGCATTATACCGCAATCCCGAGATGATTGGCGCGGAGTCAATATTCAAGTAGTATTGACGCGCATCTTACAAGTCATTAACAAAAAAAAGCGCTCGAAGGAGAGGTTAATGGAAAGCAAAGTAGTTGTTCCGGCGGAAGGTCAGAAAATCACCCTGGATCAGGGAAAACTCAACGTACCTAACAATCCAATCATCCCGTTTATCGAAGGTGATGGCATTGGCGTTGACGTGTCTCCAGTGATGATCAAAGTTGTTGATGCCGCTGTGCAGAAAGCTTACAACGGTGAGCGTAAAATTTCCTGGATGGAAATTTACACCGGTGAGAAATCGGTAGAGCTTTACGG
The DNA here is from genome assembly GCF_037479175.1 of Erwinia sp. MYb375. NCBI lineage: Bacteria > Pseudomonadati > Pseudomonadota > Gammaproteobacteria > Enterobacterales > Erwiniaceae > Erwinia > Erwinia sp. MYb375. The sequence continues at coordinate 242,230 of NZ_JBBGZS010000023.1, forward strand.
CCAGGATGTCTGGTTACCAGAAGAAACCCTCGACCTGATTAAAGAATATCGCGTTGCCATCAAAGGCCCACTGACCACCCCGGTCGGCGGCGGTATTCGTTCCCTGAACGTTGCCCTGCGTCAGCAGCTTGATCTGTACATCTGCCTGCGTCCTGTCCGTTACTACACCGGCACACCAAGCCCGGTGAAACGCCCGGAAGACACCGATATGGTGATTTTCCGTGAGAACTCCGAAGATATCTATGCGGGTATCGAGTGGAAAGCGGGTACGCCGGAAGCAGATAAAGTCATCAAGTTCCTGCGTGATGAAATGGGCGTGAAGAAAATTCGCTTCCCTGAGCAGTGTGGTATCGGCGTTAAGCCATGTTCAGAAGCGGGCACCCAGCGTCTGGTGCGTGCAGCCATCGAATACGCAATCACTAACGACCGTGATTCTGTAACGCTGGTTCACAAAGGCAACATCATGAAATTCACCGAAGGCGCTTTCAAAGACTGGGGTTACCAGTTGGCGAAAGAAGAATTCGGCGGTGAGCTGATCGATGGTGGTCCGTGGATGACGGTGAAGAACCCGAACACCGGCAAAGAGATCGTCATTAAAGACGTGATCGCCGATGCCTTCCTGCAGCAGATCCTGCTGCGTCCGGCTGAGTATGACGTAATTGCCTGTATGAACCTGAACGGTGACTACATCTCTGACGCCCTGGCGGCGCAGGTGGGCGGTATCGGTATTGCTCCGGGTGCTAACATCGGTGACGAATGTGCACTGTTTGAAGCCACCCACGGTACTGCACCTAAGTATGCTGGCCAGGATAAAGTGAACCCAGGTTCTATTATCCTGTCTGCAGAAATGATGCTGCGTCATATGGAATGGTTCGAAGCCGCTGACCTGATTGTTAAAGGCATGGAAGGCGCAATTGCTGCCAAAACCGTGACCTATGACTTCGAACGTCAGATGGACGGCGCTAAGTTACTGAAAGCTTCAGAGTTTGGCGATGCGATGATCAAACATATGTAATCGCGTTAAGCGATAATAAAGCCAACATGATTGTTAAAATTGTGTTGGCTTTTTGTTTCCCCAGCCCTTTCCCCAGCCCTTTCCCCAAAACTCTTCCCCAAAACTGTACATAAAAAGTACGATTTAAACGGCAACAACCATCCAGTCTTTCCCCCTGTCATCATTATATTTATCCGTCTGCGCCTGGTTTTTATGCCCCAGAAGTTGCTGTGTGTTTAGCCCCTGTGCACGGTAAAGACGCTCCGACAAAGAGCGCTGCTCGTGGAAAGTTGGCGCTGTCATTTCTGTCCACTCGATGTCGCACCGGTTATCGGGATTAATCACGACCCGAACGCAGTCGCGATGCACACGACGAACCATCCGGACACGTTGCACTATTGCGAAAGCGTCTATGACGTAAATCCCCAAGTGGCGACTGCTGGCCGACCTGTGGGATTAGTCTGGTTTAGTCCGGACTGTCGCCATTTTTCCAAAGCGAAAGGCTCAAAACCAGCGTAAAAATTCATACGTGGTCTCGCCTGGGTTACGATTCGCTGGGCGTTGGATACCCGGTTCCGCGTGGGTATGCTCGAAAACGTGACCGAGTTCCAGACGTGGGGGCCGCTGCTGGCTGCTGAAATGCGCCCTGACCCTGAACGTGTGGGTGAAACCTTCCAGGCATTCGTGGGGATGCTGACTACCGGCATTCCAGCAAATCACCCGGCACTGGTCGAGTGCTGCGAGTTCCTGGGCATTCATCCGGACAGCCAGCAGGCGCAGCAGCTGATTAACGGACTGGGTTATATCGTCGATTACCGCGAGCTGCGGGCGTGTGACTACGGGGCGCCGACCATCCGTAAGAGGTTCTTCATGGTTATGCGTTGCGACGGCCTGCCAGTGGCCTGGCCGGAATCAACACACGGGGATCCAAAATCCCCACCGGTGCTGGCGGTTAACACGCTCAAGCGCATTGCCCGAGGCATTCAGCGCTTTGTTATCGATAGTGCGTCGCCATTCATCATGAAATGCAATCACACCACCACGAAAGGCAAATACGACTGTTTCCGAGGTCAGTCGCTGGCGAAACCGCTACAGTCGATAACCAAAACTCACGGCTATGCGATCGCGGTACCGCATCTGACCAAGTTCCGCACTGGTGCTACCGGCCAACACGTAACTGAACCGGTACCGACCGTCACCGCCGGTACATCGAAACGCCCTGGCGGGAACGGCCATGGACTGAGGATGGTGCAGGCGGGCCTGGTCCCGTTTATTGCTGGCGCTGGTGGTCCGAAATACTCCGCAAAACCACGTGGTGCTTACCAGTCGATGCACACGCTGGTGAATACAAATCACTCCTGCGTTATCGCGCCAGTGATCGCCCGGCAGTTCGGCGCAAGCGTCGGCCACCGGGCGGACGAACCGAGCGCGACAATCACTGATGGTGGTGGCGGTAAATCGCGGCTGGTGACGCCGACGCTCATTCAGATGGGTTATGGCGAAAGGCAAGGGCAGGATCCCCGCGTTTTGCAGCCCGGTAAACTGCTGGGAACAGTAACGGCCGGTGGTGGTAAATTCGGGCTGGTGGCCGCGAACCTGGTTAAGCACTTCGGCGGGAATTACACAGGCGCCACGCGCTGATCACATCCAGCATCATCAAAATGCGAGGTACAAATACCGGCCAGCCAACGGATACACCTCTGCAAACGGTAACCGCTGGTGGCCTGCACTTTGGCGAGGTCAGCAGCAGCCTGGCTGTTGATGATTACGACGAGGAGCGAGCGCTGCAGGTGCTGGTGTTCCTGTGGGAATACTGCGGGCCGCAGTATGACGGTCTGGTGACGATCGGTGGGGTGGTATATCGCATCGTGGATATCGGTATGCGTATGCTGTAGCCGCATGAGTCAGGGATTCCCGGAGTGGTACATCATTGACCGGGACTACACTGGCACAAAGTACGCGAAGGATAAGCAGGTCGCACGCTGCGGCAATGCATTACCTCCGCCGTTCGCCGAAGCGCTGGTAAGGGCAAATCTACCGGAAATGTGTGCTTGGCAGATGAGGGCCGCCTGATATACTTCCCCTTCAAACGGAGGGGAAATGAATAATCAATATAGAAGCAAGCATGACATTCATCCGTTAGATCCCTATATCAAGTGGCTAGCGAATAGGAAAATCATGCTATCGGTGTGGGTGATAACAATTTTAGTTGGAGTATGGCTTTCAAACAATTTCAACCAGTGGAGTCTATTACCAAGATTTGGCTGTATCGGGATTATGATTGGAACATTGCTGACGCTGTCGCCCCTTTTTTCAGATGGAATTTACCTCTCTAACGCAGAGACATTCGGCTTCGCAGGAAGCGATGAGGACGGTAAGACGGCTGTTACCTCCGAAGAAGGGCGCAATGTGTCTATCAATATTCTTTGGGGAGTTATTCTGATTATTGTTTCATCCGCAATTAACGGTTTTGGTGACCTTTTTGAATTGTGGATATGAGCACATAAATCATGGTGATATTAATGGACACCCCGATATAATTTTTTTTTGGCATGAGGAGAGAGAAAAGAGAAAATGGAAGCGATAAATTCAATTTCAAAAGAACAATTCAGTGCCATACGGAAAGCAATACTAAGTGCGGCGAACTCAGCAACGAAAGATGTTGCTGAACCTTACCTTGAAACAGCTAGAGCCTATCGCTCTCAGATCAGGCACGTTCTTACCGATTATGTTGATGAGCAGTTGTGTTCAGCGATCAGCTATGCAAAGGATGCTGCAGGTAGGATAAAGGATAAAGATAGAAAGCTTGAGCATATGGAGCTGTACTTGTACAAATTCAAATCAGATATTACTTTGACATAGTTTGATTTTCCATAATCACCTGTCAATAATACCCTTGCCAGCCTGAACAACTGGCACAGAACATCGCGTCATGATGGGGACTCCATGGCGCAAGAATTACAGCTCATTAAGCAGTCCAACGGAATCCTGATCCCAGCCACCCCCCGAGAGCAGCGATTTTTTGCAATCAAATTGTAAGCTCGGCGCTGTGCTGGTGGCTGAGTTTACGAAGGCCCGTAATCCGGCTTTTCACCGCAGCTTCTTCGCGTTACTCAACCTCGGATTTGAATACTGGGACCCTACCGGCGGCGCTATATCGTCTAACGAACGCAAGCTGGTGACCGGGTATGTAAAATACCTGGCAGCGTTCGGCGGCAGTGAAAGTGCACTGCTGGATGCTGCTGAGCAGTATCTTGACCGCGTGGCCAGTAAACGAGTCACGAACGGCATCTGCCTGTGCAAATCTTTCGATGCATACCGCTCTTGGGTAATCGTCGAGAATCGGGCTTTACGCATGGTGATCTCTTCAGGGACATAATCAGTATGTCGGAAGATCTCTAAAAGTGAATGGTCCGGTTAAGCGGGATACTTACAGTATGATGAAAATTATATCTGATAAAAATCCCTCATTCTGGGCGCGCAAAGACAACTGGCCACGGCTGCTGCTCGATGCTTCTATTTTTTCCATATTTTCGTTTAATCTTCAGTCTATGGTTGAAATATCCCTGTGCTTCTGTGGGAAAAATAACCGATTCTGAACGATATTTTTACTGAAAAAACGATTATTTACCTGGCTGGCATCCGCAGTGGTGGAAAATAAATTTGAGAGTGAAGAAAACCATGCTGATGCTGAGTTCAGGAAAGTAACACCGTCGCGGTGGCCCACATAGATGTGGGCCATTTCATATTATTTAGCGTGATATTCTTCACGTTTTTGCTTCAGAGTGGCAGATAGCCACGCAAGAAAATCAAGCAGTGTCGGGGTATAATAATGGGTGTCACCGGCTAAATATCGCGTCAGCTTGTTCAGAGCGACAGCGGCAGATTCATTGTCTGGGTAAGTTTGGCGAAAATCATCAATGTTGTGAATCAGGTAATCCAGATAATTTTCACCGCCTTCAACATAGATTTTGAAAGCAGAATCGACAATGTCGGGATAATTTTCGCCATATTCATCACTGTCTTGCCCGAAGAAAACGATGAAAAAGTTACTAATGTTGGTGAAGTTTTTCATATTTAAATTACCGGGAAAGCCGTAGTGATGTAATAAGGCTTGTTGTTGAATTGTTTTTTCTTCATAACAACCTCAATTCTGGTGGCTTTAACTGCCTCAGTTGAATCATATTTAACAATGATCCCTACATTTTTCTTAACGTCATACATGAACGTAAGGTAAAACCCAGTATCAGCGCTATTACCTTTTGCCCATTGCCGGATTTTAGCCCGATTGGCTTTAACGGCTTTGCTTATGGCTTTTTCGGCAACTTCCAGCGAAGTGAAAGAGCTGGCAGCGTGTTCCGGCCTGAATGAGCCTGACTGTATACCCCTCTTAACCTTTTCCAGTAATTCACGCTCAGATTTGCCCACATGCTTTCTCAATGTATGCCCACCGCCCGAAAAACCTTTCGCGGCCTCATGCCTCATCAAATTAACCTGTCCCATTCTGACCGATGCCACACGAGCCGCACCCGCTACTGAGAACGGGAGTATCACATCTACGGCGATACCGATCTGGTCTGCCGTAGACTTATCTGCGCCCAGCTCACTTGCGATACCCGTCGTAGCGCGAGCGGTCATTGAGGCCGTTGGTTTGCCGGAATACACCTGCCAGGCCGAAGCACTCATCCCATCCAGACTGTGCGCCCCCACAATAATGCATCCCGCTTTCGTCACTCCGGTAGGTTCCGGGACCAGGCAAAGGGCAGTGGCACCGGCCAGCTCCAGCACACTACCGAGAAACCCGATACTGCCCCAGATACGCTCAGTGAGCACTGACTCATCAGCCATGACGGCTGCCAACTGGACCGGGGTCATGGCAATACTAAAACCGTTTTCCATAACGTTTCCTTGTTATCACATCATCCAGAACTGAGGATAAAGGCGTGGGATTAACGGGTAAATATTATCCAGTGCATTCGCGTCTTTTTCGTAAAAACACTCAATTTTGCATACTACCGGCAAGGTATGACTTAATAGTGGATATCTTATGTGTGTGATCGCTTTAGGAGGATGGATCAATGATTGTCAGGACATGGCACGGCTGCGTGCCTCTCAAACACGCTGAAGGGTTTAGCGCTCATTTGCAGAAGACTGGGGTGGAGCATGCAAAAGGGACGCCGGGTAACAAAGGCGCAGCTGTCCGCTGTGAAACGCAGGGGGACTGGGAGCATTTCTTCCTGGCGACGTGGTGGGAGGATCTGAATGCCGTGAAGGCATTTGCCGGAGAGCATTATCAGATTGCCGTCACTTACCCGGATGATGAGGTGTTTGAACTGTTGTCTGATCCTTACGTTTTTCAGCATGAGGTTCGGTCGATTTCCACCTTATGATGCCAGGCGACGCGCTGAGAGCAAAACGGCATCCTGAGTGATTTGCCCCTGAACACCCCATACTGCGATCAGTCAGGACGAATACCGTCACCGTCCCCCATGGATTTTTCACAGTCAGCTTTTAGTCTGCCGTATGCATCGGGTGCCAGCGGGGCGGTCATCATGGTGCGCCAGGTACGGCATTCAGGCGTTTCGCTGCGCTGTTGCTTCGGCTGATGTGGTGAACAGGCGGTTGTAAGAGCCGCGATGGCTATCAGTAAGGCGGTTTTGTTGATCATGCTCTCTCCTTTTGTACGGCAGAATCTATCGCGGGGCGAAAAGGGAATGGCATCACTTCCCGATGCGCGTCTGTAAGAATAAGTAAAAATTCCCATAAGCTCTGGTTAACCATTAGCGCGCTATGTTAATTTATTCTTCCAGGCAGCGATACAAGGAAAAACGGTCATGACCTACTTCAAGTATGCAATGGAGCGGATTAAGCTGATTACCACCGAAGTGGAATGCCCTGATTGTCACCGACCCGGCCGACAGTCGATCACCACGCAATCAAAAGCCTCACCGATGAAATGCCCGCATTGCGAGACGAGATTCACCCTTCAGCAGTAACCGTTACCGATTTTGTTACAGACCGCCTGATGGGCGGTTTTTGCTTTTTCGCCGTCCCGTTTTGCCACATACATTATTGTCAGATCAGGTTCAGCGCCGCTGACCGGCGCAACGTTTTTTCCTCGATAAAAATAGCGGCCTGTTACCCGGTTTAAAGGACAGCCACTGGGTTTGTGCCAGTGACGGTTTTCTTCAACGGCAAATGCTATGCTAATCGTGCTTATCTGCTGTTAAACGCCGACAGGCCCGGTTTAACGCATTCTTACATATCATTTTCGCAGGTCGCAATGTCATGAATAAGCTGCACCGGTTGTGCCTGGTTCTGGGCGATCAGCTATCGTTTGATCTGGCTTCATTACAGGGGCTGGATGCGGAGCGCGATACGGTTTTACTGGTTGAGGTCATGGAGGAGGCCAGCTATGTTCCTCATCATCCGCAAAAAATCATATTGATCTTCAGCGCCATGCGCCATTTTGCCCAGGCGTTACAGCAACGTGGCATCCGGGTTGAGTATGTCACTCTCGATGACCCGAAAAACAGCGGATCAATACCCGGTGAACTCAAGCGCTGGCAGTCGCTGGTGGCGCCGGACGAAGTGCATCTGACCGAGTGTGGGGACTGGCGACTGGAGGCGTCGATAAAGGCGTGTCGCTTCCCGATTCACTGGCATAGCGATACCCGATTTCTGTGCACGCGCAGTGAGTTCTCTTCCTGGGCTGCAGGTAAAAAACAGCTGCGCATGGAGTTTTTTTATCGTGAGATGCGTCGTAAGAGTGGGCTGTTGCTGAACGGCGACGGCAGTCCTGTCGGTGGGGCATGGAATTTTGATGCTGAAAACCGCAAAGCGCTGCCCAAAAACGTCACCGCACCGTACCCGGCACGTTTCAGTGCAGACGCCATTACCCGTGACGTCATGGCACTGGTGGGCGAACATTTTAGCCATCATTACGGTTCAGCCACCTCTTTCGATTATCCGGTGACTCATGAAGATGCCCGCGCTCTGTGGGATTATTTTCTCGATTACGGTCTTGCAGCCTTTGGCGACTATCAGGATGCGATGGCCAGCGATGAGCCTTTTTTGTTCCATGCTCGCATCAGTGCGGCGCTCAATATTGGTCTGCTTGATATGCGCCAGTTATGTGCTGATGTGGCATCTGCCTATCAGGCAGGTCATGTTGCACTCAATGCTGCCGAAGGATTTATCCGTCAGTTGATTGGATGGCGTGAGTATGTACGCGGCGTCTATTGGCTGAAAATGCCCGAATACGCCAGCGGTAATCGATTTGCTAATCGCCGGGTGTTGCCTGAGTTCTACTGGACGGGTGAAACACAGATGAACTGCATGCGGCAAACTATCGGTCAAAGCCTGGAGCATGCCTATGCCCATCATATTCAGCGCCTGATGGTGACCGGCAATTTTGCGCTGCTCGCGGGTATTGCACCAGAGGAGGTATGTCAGTGGTATCTGGCGATCTATATGGATGCATTTGACTGGGTTGAACTCCCCAATACGCTGGGTATGGTGATGCATGCCGACGGGGGATATCTGGGCTCTAAACCCTACTGCGCCAGCGGCCTGTATATAAACCGTATGTCTGACTACTGCCGTGGCTGTGCGTATAAAGTCAGTGAAAGCACCACTGACAATGCCTGCCCGTTCAACGCTCTCTACTGGCATTTTTTGATGCGCCATAGCAATATTCTGCGGGACTATCCGCGTATGAGCCTGACGTATCAAAACCTTGAGCGTATGACAGAATCCCGGCAGCAGGCGCTCTGGCAACGCGGGGAAGGGCTTCTGGCCCGCCTGGATGCCGGTGAGGCGTTGTGAAAAAAAAGAGTGAGCTCCCGGTTAAAATCTGTGCCGTCTGCGGGCGGCCTTTCAGCTGGCGCAGAAAATGGGCGAACTGCTGGGAAGAGGTGCGCTACTGCTCAGAACGTTGCAGGCGACAACGGGTGCCGCGTTAAATGTCGCGGTGATGGTGAAGACGCATCGACAACTAAATTTCCCGCCACTTCAGGTGCTTTCCAGAATCTCATCGCAAGGCGCTTGATCGCAGCACAGATTCAGCGATACTGTATATAAATACAGTATTGTTGAGATTCCCCTTATGCAGTTCATCCGCCCGACCGACAGTTATCATGCCCTGCACCTGCCTTTATTCCTTGAGCGCGTTCCGTGTGGCTTTCCCAGCCCGGCACAGGACTATGTTGAAGATCGCCTCGATCTCAACAAGTTTGCCATTAAGCACCCCAGCGCCACCTACTTTATCAAAGTCAGCGGGGACTCGATGCGTGGGGCAGGGAGCGGGGACGGTGACCTGTTGATCGTCGATCGTTCACTGACCGCCGTGCATGGCGATATTGTTGTGGCGGCTGTGGCCGGAGAGTTTACGGTCAAAGAGCTGCGTACCCGGCCCACACTGCAACTGGTTCCCCATAACAGCGAGTATTCCGCGATCGTCTTTTTGAGTGAGGAAGAGCTGGAGATTTTCGGCGTGGTGACCTTTACCCTTAAAGCACACAAATAGCCATGTATGCGCTGGTGGATGTGAACAGTTTCTACACTTCCTGCGAAACGGTTTTCCGCCCGGATCTGCGCGGGCAGCCCGTGGTTGTGGTATCCAATAATGACGGGTGCGTGATCTCCCGCTCGGCGGAAGCCAAAGCGCTGGGGATCAAAATGGGTGCGCCTTATTTTAAGCTGAAACAAGAGCTGCAGCGCCAGCATGTGCATGTGTTCAGCTCTAACTATGCGCTCTATGCTGACCTCAGTGAGCGGGTGATGATGTTACTGACGGAGATGTCCCCGGGCATTGAGATTTACTCGATTGATGAAGCCTTTATTAATGTTGCCGGGGTGGAAAATTGCATGCCGCTGGAAACCTTTGGGCACCAGATGCGCAGTCGCGTATTGAAAGAAACGGGGCTGACGGTGGGCGTGGGAATTGGGCCGACGAAGACGCTGGCAAAACTCGCCAATTATGCGGCGAAAAAGTGGCGCAGGGCTGGCGGCGTGGTTGACCTGTCGAATGTTGACCGCCAGCGTAAGTTACTGGCGCTGGTGCCGGTAGAAGAAGTGTGGGGCGTTGGTCGGCGGATCAGTAAAAAACTCAATGTGATGGGCATCGAGAATGCGCTGCAACTGGCGGAATCGTCCCTGTGGGTGATCCGCAAAAATTTCAATGTGGTGCTGGAAAGAACCGCGCGTGAACTGCGCGGTGAGCCGTGTCTCGGGGTGGAAGAGTTTGCCCCCACCAAGCAACAGATTATGTGCAGCCGCTCGTTTGGCCACCGTATTACCGACTATGAAGAGATGCACCAGGCTATCTGTGCCTATGCCGAACGCGCCGCCCAAAAATTGCGGCAGGAAAAACAGTTCTGTCGTTTTATCAGCGTTTTTCTGCGCACCAGCCCGCATGCGGAAGGGGAGGTTTTCTATGGCAACCAGGCTTCCGGCACGTTATTGATACCTTCTAACGATACGCGTGACATTCTCCGTGTGGCAACGGAGGCCCTCGATCGTATCTGGATTGAAGGGCATCGCTATATGAAAGCCGGGGTGATGTTGGGGGATTTCTTCAGCCGGGGCGAGGCCCAGCTCAACTTGTTTGATGAGTATCAGCCGAAGCCCAACAGTGAAGCACTGATGCAGGTGCTGGATGAGTTGAACCAGTCAGGCAAGGGGAAGGTATGGTTTGCCGGGCAGGGCATCGAAAAATCCTGGGCGATGAAGCGGGAAATGTTATCTCCCGCGTATACCACCCGCTATGCCGATTTCCCGGTGGCGAAATAGCCTGATCGTATCTATCTCATTTATATCAACCATAACAAACTACATCTATCACGACATCACAGCCCTCGCTCTGCCAGGTCGCCGCTGTTTCCACGCGCTGTCGAAAGGTGATGCCTTTTGACTGTTGCACGAGGTGGAACACCTGCTATGATGTTCCACATCACGGAACAAGGACTGCGCCATGATTAAAAGCTTTAAGCATAAGGGACTAAAAAAATTCTTTCTAAAAGATGATAGTAGCGGTATCGAACAAAAGCTGGTGGGTCGAATAAGGAACCGCCTGACCGTGATTGATGCGGCAGAAAAAATCGGAGCGATCGATATGCCTGGTTACGACCTGCATCCGCTCAAAGGTGATCGGCAGGAAATGTGGTCAGTTAGCGTATCGGGTAACTGGCGTATCACGTTTACGTTTATTGATGGCGATGCTGAGATTCTTAACCTGGAGGATTACCACTGATGAAAATGGCTAACCCTGCTCACCCTGGCGAGATCATTGCAGAAGCACTGGATGATATGCGCGTTAGCGTCCGCCAGTTCGCCCGGGCAATGGAAATTGCACCCTCAACGGCCAGCCGGTTGTTGTCAGGATATACGGCGGTAACACCTGAGATGGCGTTGCGTCTCGCTATCGTTGTCGGGAGTACGGCGGAAACCTGGATGAAAATACAGACAAATTACAGCCTGCATCAGGCACGGCAAACGCTGGACACCCGTCATCTGCATCGATTATCGGCAGCCTGAAAAACACAGAGCAGCCCGCCTGCAAAGGGCCGGGCTAATGTCTGCTTCTGAGATGCATTCGCTCTTCAAACTGATGCCATAACGCCAGCAGAACGCCCGGCAGGCAAATACCGATAATCACTAAAAAACCAATTAATGGCCCACCGATCAGCAGCAGAGAAAAGAGTAGTGCAGCGTTCATGTTGTTCCTTCGTTATCAGGCTATCGCTGAGATTTTATGCTGTCCCAGCCATGCACAGCATGTTTTGATTACGATCATGATTGATGATTTTGGTTATCGGCGGCACTAAAAAAAACATAAAAAATAACATCCCCGACTCACGCGTACGCAAAAACCGATGTAACTTTATAAAAACACAGTTACCGACATGACAGCGCTAACTGTTTATCAACCCGGCATTTGCCGGGTTTTTTTTATCCCTTAATCGGTAAGAGGGCACAGCAAAGGGGGCAACATGGCAGCAATGATATTCGCAGTGAGCCTGGGGGCTGCAGTCACCAAAGGTGCTGGTGTAGCCGGATTTATCGGCGCCACCGACTACGGTGTTCTGTTTGGCGCTTTTGCCGGTGCCGTTTTCTATGTTGTGACGGCGGCAGAACTCCAGGTTATCCGCCGGGCAGCCTATTTTATGGTGTCCTGGATCGTAGGTATTTATGGCGCAGGACTGGTCGGGGCGAAGATGGCGCTACTACTGGGGTACAGCGATAAACCGCTGGATGGCCTGGGGGCGGTGTTGCTGTCTGCGCTGGCGATTAAAACGTTAACGTTTTTCAGCCAGCAGGACCCGTCAAAGTGGCTGGCGCGCTGGAGAGGAGGACCTCATGGTAACAAATGATCCTATGGTCATCACCAACGTGGTGGTGTGCTCAGCAATCGTGCTGCGCCTGATGTTCTTCTATAAAGCCGGGGCCCGGCATCAGCGGTGGGCATCGTGGCTGGCCTATATGATCATTCTGGCTTACGCCTCTGTGCCTTTTCGTTTTCTCTTCGACGTCTATGCCCATACGCACTGGGCCGCGATTGTCATCAATGTCATTTTTTGCGCGGCGGTCTGGCGTGCAAAAGGCAATGTAGCGCTGCTTTTTCAGGTGCTGCGCCCACGGCAATGAAAGCCACGCTAACGGACTGAACATCACCAACATCAACCCGACAATCTGTTAAGGAGGTATCCCCGACATCCAGACGTCAGTCACCTTTCCGTGCCGCTTCCCGGCATCGATAACCACTCCTTTCTTCTTGCCCACAGGGCGTTCCTGGCAGGTTTTCCTGTCTTTATCCGGAGGTTTATATGATTGAAGTTAACTGCTTTGCCGATCTGCGTACCACCGCACCCGCGAAGGCTGGTGATATTGCCATGCTGAAACGTTATTACGATAAAGACTCGACCTTTCACGGTGGCGGCGATTTTGTCGGCTTCCTCGGCACATCGCCATTGAGTGATGACGGGGGCAGTGTGGCCAAAGGCAACGGCTTTTTCTGGAAACGTATCATTAATGATACCGAACAGGTCAACCTGTACCACTTTGGTGCCCGCGGGGATGGGGTTACCGACGACAGCGATGCTTTCCTGCGTATGTTCAAGTGGTCGCAGGGCTACGATACCAATGCGAAAAACATTGGTGTTCGCTTTCCGGCCGGTAAGTTTTTGATCAACCCGATTGATCTGACGGCCAGTGAGATTGCCTGCTTCGCCCTGTACGGCGATGACAGTCCATACGGTGTGACACCGCGTACGGTGATTGTGTCGGATAAGTCGATTAACCCGGTGCTCAAAGTGAATGCCCGTCGCACGGTGATCCGTGGCATTAGCTGGAATGGCCAGGCCAGCGCCGATACCACCGTCAATACCGGGGCGATAACGCCCGATATGCTGTCGAACGTACAGCCCTTCTTTGAAAACATCACCATTGAAGGGCAGTTCGTTAACATCCGCTGTTTCCGCGTGCAGAACAACGGCGGCACGGCGGTGAAATTGCTGGATACGCTCGACAGTCGTTTTGACCAGATCTATTCGCAGACCACTTATGCCCGCGTCTTCGATATCGGCTGGTCGAACTCACCCCGGGGCGTCTGGGACCATTCCACGGCGGTCGAGCTGACCAACGCCAACTTCCAGAGTGGTTATGGTGATGCCACGCTGATGATGCCGAGAATGACCCAGGGGATTATTCGCAACGTATGGATAGAACATACCCGTTTCCCTGGTGATTTGACCAACGGACAGTGGATTGTTGATGCCCTCAGCGTCGAAAACTGTGACAACCCGCTGTATATGAGTAACAGCCGGGCGCTGGTCCGCCAGCTTAACCTTCAGGCGGGGGCGAAAGTGAACCTCGATAACGCCCCGGGTCGCTGGCTTTCCGGCTATGAGAACGGCTGGCGCCGGGATGAAAACTACGGCACGGTGATGACCGGTTCGATGAAAGCGGGCTGGTATAGCGGCTATAAACTGACGAACACCACCACCAGTGATAAATGGTTCAAGGTGGGTAAATTTGTCTTTCCGAAAGTCAATCAGCAGTGGACGATCGAACTGCTGGGCAAAATGTCGACGGCCAATCCTTCCGGCGTCGCGGGTAATCCCACGCAGGCGGTGTCCAGCGGGATGACCTGGTTGAACTTTCAGCGCTGTGCCACTGCCGTATGGGGCGATATGTTCCATCGCGGGCAGCCGGCAGTGCTGGATGTAAAGTACAAACGCAGTTATGAAAATATCGTTGAAGTGTGGGTCAAACTGAAGGCGGGGAGTGGTGACACGATGTTTAATTTACGCTCAACCGGCCCGACGCGCTTTGAGGCGGGCGAGTGTTCCTTGTTTACACCGGACCTGACGGAAACGCTGGATGAAACGGAGATCGGTACGGTCACGCCGAATGCCCGTCTCAGTTTACATAACGGGCTGGCGGGCTTTGGTGCAAATGAAAACGGGGTCGCCACGATGGCCACCAGCGTAGCCTCCGCCCCTGCCAGCAGCGTGCCGACAGGGTATGTGACACTCAATATCAATGGTGTTGACCGCAAACTGCCGTACTACAGCTGATAAAAAAGTAAATACATTAACCGCCCTTAGTTGGGCGGTTTTTTATTTATCATGATCAATTGTCCGAATCAGACTCTTTTCCTGATAAACCTTAGTGAAACAAGTGATAAATTTGCCGCTACGAGTCAGTTTTTCCGCACTTTCAGGCTGGTAATAATCTGAATTAAGGCAACGAAACGCCTTTTTTAACCGATAAACGCTTGAAAAGCAGGCAATGGCTGATTTAAATCCAGCGGCGGGGTTGTGATGACGTCACCAGGCTACGTAAAATAGGACCAAAAGGTAAATCAGGAGAAGAACGTGTCTGAAACTGCATCGGGTGAACATCAATTTGAACGGCTTGAAGAAGCCAAAAATATCGCCCTCGGCTGGCGTATTGTGGGGCAGATGCCACCACAGACCCTTGAAGAAGCCATTCAGATGTTGCGCGACAGCTCAGATTTTGCCGCGAAAGTGTGCGATTTACTGACAGAAGAGCTGGCTGCGAATAAGCGACGCTAAGGCGCATCGTTTTAATCCGATGACAGCCGCGCTGTTTCACCGCCATGTCGAAAGCGGGACCACTCTTCCCAGCAGTTTTCCGGGTTTATATCACTAAAATTCTGTGACGGATCGAGCGCATAGGCGATACGATCGGGAATAGATACACACATGGCGGTATCGCGCAGTGCTTCTACCTCTTCGCGCGTCAGGCTCGCCCCTTTCTGTCGTTCCGCATCGCTCAGTAATCCCATCAGTGAGGGAAGATAAATTGTGGCCATAGCATGCCCCATTGGTCTCTCTTATTAGGATGGTTAATTTTTCGGCAGGGCAGAGGGGAACTTTAGCGCCAGGGTTTGCATAGGAAGCTAACTGGTTACAAAGACTGATATTTTAGGCAAAAAAAAGCCCGCGAAGAGCTTTACTGCGGGCCAACACCAGGGAAATCTATTAAAATAAATAATAGGACGAATCTGAATGAATGCAAATGAAAAGCATCTTTATTACGCATTAAATTCAAAAATTTTGGCAGATCACCGCACGTATACATCAAAACTCTTCTGATACCATCCACTGGTCGGCTTCATCAAACATCTCTTCAACGATGCGCAACAGCGTAGATTTATCGCTTTTACTGGCATCGCTCTTCACACCGTTAGCCTGCATGGGTTTTACCTTGACCTGTGCGTCAGGAAACACTCTCTTGACCCGCTTTTCCAGCTCATTAAGAATAAGTTGTTCGGCATTGGCCAGACCGGCTACGTTGCGCTTGT
This sequence comes from Erwinia sp. MYb375, assembly GCF_037479175.1. Lineage (NCBI taxonomy): Bacteria > Pseudomonadati > Pseudomonadota > Gammaproteobacteria > Enterobacterales > Erwiniaceae > Erwinia > Erwinia sp. MYb375. The sequence goes on from NZ_JBBGZS010000023.1 coordinate 258,054, forward strand.
CATAAATCAATTCAACAAACATTTTTGCTCCTTGTGCATTTTTGCTGGATAAAAATACAGGTATCTCTTGTCGGGTTCAAACACTATTTCCGCTCTGACAGGAAGAAAGGCAGCAAACCGCAAAACAGGGACCGCTGCGGGGCTAGAATAGGGCATCGGTTGAAAAGGAGAGCAGCATGAACAAAATGAGGGTGAGTGCAATGGGGGTAATGATGATGGGGTTGTTGGTGGGGTGTGCCAGCGACCACATCTTGCATATGCGGGATGGCAGTACTGTCGTGGTTGAGGGTAAACCTCACCTGGATAACGCCACCAAAATGCTGATCTATACTGACGCTACCGGGCGCACCCAGGCCGTGAATCTGGACGAAGTGCAGGGGATGTCCCGATTAAAAAATTGAGCGGCACCGCCCATGACGACGGTGAAACCGTTGTTTTTTCGCCACACCTGAACAGACCATGGTCAGAAATGCAGCAATAAAAGAGACGTAACAGGCTAAGAGAAACCGATAATGACGCAAAATATTTATGACGACCCAGCCTTCTTCGCAGGCTATGCCACCTTAAATCGTTCTGTTCAGGGGCTGGATGGCGCGCCAGAATGGCCCGCTGTGCAGGCATTATTGCCCCCTCTCAATAACTGCCATGTTGTGGATTTGGGGTGCGGCTATGGCTGGTTCAGCCGCTATGCCTGCCAGCAAGGGGCAAGCTCGGTACTGGCGTTGGATGTTTCTGAGAAAATGTTGACTCAGGCCGTCAGCCTGGGTGATGACCCGGCCATTGACTGGCGGCGTGCCGATCTGGAAACGTTACAGCTCACGGAGCAGTATGATTTTGCCTGGAGCGCACTGACGCTGCATTATGTTGAGGCATTACCTGCGCTACTGCGCACAGTATTTGCGGCGCTAAAACCGGGTGGGCAGTTTATCTTTACCGCCGAGCATCCCATCTATACCGCCCCTCGTCAGCCCGCCTGGCAGCACGATCAACAGCAGCAAAAATATTGGCCGCTGAGCGATTATCAGCGCGAAGGGCAACGTGTGACGAACTGGTTTGCTGAGGGGGTGATCAAACAGCATCGTACACTCGGTACCTGGGTAAACGCACTTATTGAGGCCGGATTCAGCATTACGGCATTAAATGAGTGGGGACCAACGGCTCAGCAGATTGAACAACAGGCTGCGCTGGCGGAAGAGAGGGAGCGCCCGATGTTATTTATCATGGCGGTGACCAAACCCCGCACCTGACTAACTGCCGCCGATCGGGAGCACCGAGTGGCGTAGATCCAGCACATTATTTTCCGCTTCATCCAGCAGCGCCAGCCACTGGCGCACATCGACTTCCTGCCATGCCAGATGCCCGGCAGTGGTGCCCATCAGGACCACATCCGGGCGTAATGCGCGATAAAACTCCAGCGTCTGCCGCAGTTCACTCTCATTACTCTCATCGACCAGCACGGTGACCCAGCGATCATGGGATAACGTGACAGTGTCACCGACAAATAAATACGTTTTGCCATGAGGAGAGGCATACAGATAGCTGGTGCTGCCCGGCGTATGCCCCGGGGTGGGCACCACATGAAAACTACCGCAGTGGACCTCAGCCGCATTGAACGTGGCATCGGCTTCGGCAAAGTGGCTGACCTGGCCTAATGCACGAGCATGGCAGTAGAGTGCGGAGTTGAAACGCTGCTGTAAGCGGCGGGTGCCCGGACTGGCTTCGTGCCAGTGGGTCAGATAATGGCGAATCATGCCTCCCTGATCAGCAATCACCTGATGGTCCTCCGGGTGTTCAACCCGTGATATCAGCAGATTGCCACGCACATGTTGCAGTAAGAAACCATGCATCATCAATACGGGTTCATCGTCACTGGCAGGAAATTCCGGGGTGGATACCCAGAGATCTTCATATAACTGTTTCATCTTTTTGCGCTCCCAACGATCAGCGCAGCACGGGATATCCTGATACCTGTAACGAAGCGGCGGTATTCTCCACCGTCAGCATTCCCTGGGCGCCAAGGGGCAAGGTGACGGTGTCCGCGCTGTGGCCGAACGGTAACCCGGTAATCACCGGAATACCCGTCAGATCGCGTATCAGGTTCCAGACACTGGTGAAATCGTAGCCATTGTCGTAATCCGTAGAAGTGGTTCCGCTAAAACTGCCGGTAATAATGGCATTCTGGCGGGAAAGAATACCGCTCTGATGCAGTTGCAACAGCATGCGTTCGATGCGGAAAGGGTGTTCATTCACATCCTCGATCACCAGAATGCCGCCCTGAATATCTGGCATCCACGGTGTGCCGATCAGAGAAGCAATCATCGCCAGGTTGCCGCCCCAAACCGTACCGGTTGCCTGAACGTGTTGTGAGACTGTCGTCCACTCCAGAGTTAATTTAGGCGAAGTTAGCGCGCGCCAGAAGTGTTCAACGGTAAAATCAGACAAAACCTCAGCGCCGAAATTGCCCGCGAGCATCGGCGCGCTGAAGCTCAACATCCCACTTTGCGCCAATAACGCCAGCTGAATGGCAGTAAAATCGCTGTGGCCGCAGAGGGCGAGGGGGGCACCGGCCAGCCGCTCACGCAGTGCCCCGTAGTGAATATGCGGCAACAGTCGGCTGGCACCATAACCTCCGCGTACTGCCAGAACGATATCCGGCAACGGATTAAGCTGAGCCAGACCGTTGATATCGGCCAGGCGCTGGCTGTCGTTACCGGCAAAACGTTGCTCGCGGCGGGCAATAATGCCGCTGTTATCAACCCGGTGGCCATCCGCCTGCAAACGTGTCACGCCGCGCGCTGCGGCCGCAGGATTGTGGCAGTAGCCGGAAGGGGCAACCAGATGGATCGTACGTGGGATTGTCGCCATAACACTCACTTTGATGATTTTTTATGCGCCAGCAGTGAATTATTTCGAACCGGGCGCTGTCCAATTGATTCGATGATGACGAATAGCTGCTGTGAAGTCACCAGCATGCCGCACAATTTAAGAGTTACGGTAATTTCCTAATGGTCGGCAACCCGTATGATAGTCTCGAAGCTAAGGCTCAGAGGATAATAAAAACGTGAGAAAAAGCGTGAAAATGGCGGCGATGATCGCTGCATTATTGCTGGCAGGTTGTGCCAGTGAACCCCAGAGAAAAATTGTTCGTCAGCCGGATACTCCCTTAACACAGGCCCCACCTTCGCAGGTGGCCAGCGCCTGGTCGATGATGACCGAGCAGGCAGCACAGCGGAATGGCGTGGATCAAAAGCTGGTGGAAGCGATTATTACCGTAGAATCAGGCGGCAACCCCACGGTCGTCAGCAAGTCGAATGCCGTTGGATTGATGCAGATAAAAGCCTCTACGGCAGGACGGGAAGTGTATCGTTCACAGGGTCGACGTGGGCAACCAACGAAGTCGGAACTGCGTGACCCGGTGAAAAATATCGATATTGGTACCGCGTACCTGCGTATTCTACAAGAGCAGCAGCTGGCGGGGATTCGTGATCCGAAAACCCTGCGCTATGCCACTATCGTCTCTTACGCTAACGGTGCAGGTGCTTTGCTGCGGACCTTCTCTCGTGACCGCGATCGCGCTATTGCGATGATCAACGCCATGACCCCGGAAGCGTTTTACCAGCATGTGCAGGATAAACATCCTGCGGCCCAGGCACCACGTTATCTGTGGAAAGTCACCACCGCCTATCGCACAATCTGAATCACTCCTGGAAACGGTTGGCTTTATCACGCGCCAGCCGCTCCAGCGAGAAAATGACCTGTTGCAGCTCACGTTCCTGCCCGGCATTCAGTGACAGGAAGCGGAAGCTAAGGCGCGGTGTGACGATTGTCTCGCTTTTACTGCCCACCACGCTGCGTTTACCAATGGTAATCAGCTGCGCATCCACTTCAAAACGGCCATATTCCCCCATCTCTACGCGCAGCTTTTTAATGCTGTCGCCGATTTGTAGCGTCTCCGGCAGGGCGTTATCGGACAACACGCCAACGCCGCCCAGTGAGAGGTCTTGCAAACGCAGGCGGCCTTCACCTGACCCATCAGGCCAGGGGATATAGCAGTAAAACACCGGATTGAGCGGTGCCGTCACGCGGAAAAATTCGCGGCGCTGGATCATCCAGAGCAATTCAGGCAGCTCTGCAGAAAATGCGGGCAATCCTTCATGCTCGGCCGCGCTCAGTGCCGTCAGGGCAAACTCGACTTTGGCACCGCGTGTTTCTGCGGTGATATGCAGATTCCGGGCCTCTTTCGCCAGCTGATTGTCGTAATCATTACTGCCGAAATCGAGCAACATGTTCTCTTTATCCGCGTACAGCAGTCGTGTGATGAACTGACCGCGAGCGTGCGACACCATCACGGGTGTTTGACTGTCCAGCAGATCGCGCAGGACGGCCAGAACTGCCAGCGGCCCACGTTTCAGGTATTGTTCTTTGTCGTCCTCTTTCACATCCGGCTCCAGTCGAATAGCAAATCATGCGCGTTAGCGACCCTGTAACGGTTATCGGCAACCCCCTCGGCGGCTTTACAATTATTTTACGCGATAGACGAAGAAAGTTTAGATTTAAATCACAGGCTTAGAAACATCGCCTATACTTAGTGCGTTTTATCAGGCGAAGCGTTAAATCATAAGATAATAAGGAGTGACTAATGGGTATTATTTCATGGATCATCTTTGGTCTGATCGCCGGTATTATCGCCAAATGGATTATGCCGGGTAAAGATGGCGGTGGTTTCATCATTACCGTGGTGCTTGGGGTGGTGGGTGCCGTGGTGGGTGGCTGGATCAGCACCTTGTTTGGTTTTGGCAGGGTAGATGGTTTTAACTTCGGCAGCTTTGTTGTCGCGGTGATTGGTGCGATCGTGGTGCTGTGGATTTACCGTAAGGTACGCAGTTAACACAACGGTTTAAAAACAAGGGAGGCTGAGGCCTCCCTTTTTACTGTCTGGCTTTTAGAAATCGTAACCCACGGTGGCGATCACGCTGCGTTCAGCCCCCACGTAACAGTTGGTGGTGCTGTAACAGGCGGCGATATAGTCACGACCGAACAGGTTATTGGCATTGACCTGCACATAAGCCCCTTTCATGCTGCTGTTCCAGTCGCCCAGATTGGCACGTACAGAGGCGTCGACCAGCGTGACGGAGGGGACCCGCGCGGTATTGTCGTCATTGGCCCACTGTTTACCGATGTAACGCACCCCGGCACCGGCACTGATGCCGTAGTCAAACTGATAGTGTGCCCAGGCAGAGGCCATCTGATTTGGTGTCAGCAGTGGCGTGTGGCCATCATTGCCGTCCTGCAACTCTTTATAACGTACGTGGTTCAGCGTATATCCGGCGATGGTACTCAGGCGCGGGGTCAGCTGATTACGTGCTTCCAGCTCAAGTCCCTGAGAGTGCACTTTCCCGGCGGGAATGTAGGTGGCGCTGGCAATATCGTTAGAATCACGTGCCGCGACATCTTTCTGCGTCAGGTCATACACGGCAGCGGTGTACAGATCGCTGGTGCCCGGTGGCTGGTATTTCAAACCGGCCTCATACTGCTCAGACGTGGAAGGTTTCAGCAGGTTGCCATCTTTGCCAGGAAGAATGGATGGCGTGACCGCCTGGCTGTAGCTGACGTAAGGCGACAGGCCGTTTTCAAAGGCATACAACAGCGATGCGCGTCCGCTGATGTGATCATCCTGCAGACGATGTTTAACATCGGTGGTGTGATTATCCTGCTCTGACACCATGCGATCATAGCGGCCGGACAGCGTGGCATGCCAGCGATTCCATTCCAGCTCATCCTGCAAATAGACGCCGGACTGATAGTAGCGGCGAGTGGTGTTGTCCTGAGACGTGACCGTTACGCCGTGAGAGGCGGTGGCGCCGGTGAACGGATTAAGTGGGCTGGCACTCCCGTATCCGCTCCAGACATCGTTTTTATACTGATGGTATTCCGCACCCACCACCAGCTTATGCGTCACGTCGCCAGTGGCGAAATCCGCTTCCAGCTGATTGTCCGTTGACCAGGCATCCAGTGAACCGCGTGAGCCACTGTAGCCACGTGCTAACTGGTCACTATCATCGATCCAGCCGTTCTGATACACCTGATCCAGTGCAACGCTGCTGTGCGTGTAGCTGGCATCAGAGCGCACTGCCCATGTCTCATTGAAGCGGTGCGAGAAGGCGTAGCTGTAAACCTGTTCACGCCGTTTGTACTGGTCAACGCTGCTTTCGCCTTCGTTGAAGCCATCCTTTAACCATTTGCCATTATGCTGGGTCAGGTTACCGGAAAGCGGTGTGGAGCCGTGATAACCACCAGAGGGATCTTTTTGCAGGTAGGCACGCAGCAACAGGGAGGTGTCTTCTGACGGCTGCCACAGCAATGAAGGCGAGATCGTGTAACGTTCTTCACGTGTATTGTCATACTGCGTATCGCTGGTGCGCGTCATGCCGATCAGGCGGAAGGCCCACTGGTCATTAATCGCATTGGTATAATCAAAGGCGGCCCCTTTGGTATTTTGTGTTCCACCGGTCAGACGGAAATGCCCTTCAGAGACAAACTGCGGGCGTTTCGAGGTCATATTCACCAGCCCGCCGGGAACGGTCTGACCATACAGCGCAGAGGAGGGACCTTTGATGATATCAAGGCGCTCAAGGAACCAGGGATCGACCTGCATAATATTATGGCTGCCGCCGTCGCTCATCAGGCGCATACCATCGAGGAACAGATTATCGACATCGCCGCCGTGGAAGCCACGCAGGGCAACGGTGTCAAAACGGGTGGCACCCCCACTGAAGTTAGAAAACACCCCTGGCGTGTAATTCAGCGCCTGGCCAACGGTATTGGCGGCCTGATCGTCAATCTGCTGGCGGGTGACGACAGATACTGACTGACCCGTGGTGATCAGCGGCTGATCGGTTTTGCTGGCGCCGGTAGACGTGGTTGCGGTGTAGCCACGTGTTGGTGAATCGGCGGTCTCTGCGGGCGCTGCCGTCACCACCATCTGGCTGTCAGCAGCGAAAGTCATGCCAGGGGCGGTCATCGCAATGGCGCAGCACAGCACCGATCGCTTCAGGTTAAAAACCAAAGTCATCTTCTTTCCTTGTAGGGTTGAACGAGGGAACTGAAAGCCGATCAGATCCCTCGGGAAAAGGCATTCTTACATAAACGTAACAAGATATGATAATAACAATGAGAATTGTTATTGTTATCGTTGATTTTTTCAAGCGTAAATTTTATTTCAGTATCGGAAATGTCTGGTGGGCCGCCGCGTGTGGCAATGTGAGGAGATTCGTGCTGAGAGCGATAAAAAAAGGGCGGCACAAAGGCCGCCCGCTCAGGAGTCATGCAAATTAAGGTGCCGGTTTTGCCGTGCTGATATCCCCCACGTTATTACAGGTCACGCCTTTAGGACAGTAGAGATCCATTAATTTTAGCGTTACCCCATTGGTCCAGCCAAAGCCGTCCTGCAGCGGATATTCGCCACCGCCGCCGCCGCCCAGCCCTTTACCTTCGACAACGTATTTCTCGACCAGCTTGTGTTCTTTATCGTAGGTGGCCTGCACGTTTTGCAGGAAGCGCATACCGATCTCTTTCGCCAGGTCCTGCTTACCATAGTGATTCAGCCCCTCAACGGCGGCCCACTGCAACGGTGCCCAGCCGTTAGGTGCATCCCACTGCTGGCCGTTGTTGACGGTGGTGGTCACCAGGCCACCTTCTTTCAGCAACTGTGCTTTCACGGCGCTGGCCGTACGGTTAGCGTGATCATCCGTCGCGGCCTGCACATAGAGCGGGAACAGCGTGGCGGCGGTTAACTGCGGACGGACCTCCGCTTTCTGCCAGTCATAGTCGGCATACCAGCCCTGTTTCTCATCCCACAGATAGCGGTTGATCGCGTCACGACGCTGTGTGGCACGCTCGGCCAGACGCTTGCTGGCACCTTCATTTTTCGCCACCTGGTAAGCGTGGGCGAGGGTATTCTCCAGGTGGAACATCAGGGCATTCAGGTCCACCGGGACAATGCGGGTGGTATGAATGGTAGCCAGATCACCCGGTTTATCGAACCAGCGAGAACTGAAGTCCCAGCCCGATGCGGCCCCGGCTCGCAGGTCGCGATACAGCCCGGCTTTATCGCGCGACGGGGCTTTCCCGGCGGTGGCGATATCGTCCATCCAGGATTCGGTACGCGGCACATCGCGGGCATCCCAGTAGCGGTTGAGCACGGTGCCGTCTTTGAGCTTCACGACGCGTTTGCTGGCCGATCCGGCGGCTAACGTGCTGCTGTCGGCATCGGCCATCCAGTAGTTGTACTCTTTTTCCAGCTGCGGCAGATATTTGCTGTAGACCGCTTCACCCTCATGTTTTGCCAGCAGATCGACCATCATACTGAAGAACGGGGGCTGCGAGCGGCTGAGATAGTAGCTGCGGTTACCGTTGGGGATATGGCCGTATTTATCCAGCTCAGAGGCAAAGTTATCGACCATATCCTGCACCCGATCCCAGTGACCGCTTTCCGCCAGCCCCAGCATGGTGAAGTAGCTGTCCCAGTAATACACTTCGCGGAAGCGCCCACCCGGGACGACATAAGGCTTCGGCAGCGGCAGTAGCGAATCCCACTGATTGGCCTGGCTGGCGGAGCGCGTCAGCACCGGCCACAGGCCGTTGATATGTTCACGCAGGCTCTGGCCAGCGGGCGGGACATATTTGTCCCCCTCTGCGGGTAGGATAAAATTCGTGGCAACAAACCGCTTTAAATCGAAATTGCGCTGCATTTTCTGCATTTGCCAGTCGGTAAGAATGGCCGTCGGGTCCTGTTTGGGCACGGCATCAGCAAAGGTTTTCTGGTCGGGGAAAATTTTTGCCGCCTGCACCGCGTGGAACAACGGCCCGAGCCGGATGTCCGGTGGCTGCGGGTTACTGCTCAGCATACGTTGATTATCTTCCGCCTGCAGCGTGAAGCTGGCGGTCAGCGCGGCGGTGAGCAGCAGGGGGGTAAACAGGCGTGTATTCCATTGACGTTGTTCGACTCTTCTCATTAGCCATTCTCCATGTCCAGACCATGCATGATCTGTAAGTAGTTGAGCAGATTAAAACTTTAGTCGAATTTAACGAAAGGGTAAGGGATCGAAGGGGCAAAGTGTGAGTCAGGTAGGGGTTTTAACACCACAATGCGCTGAATGTGGTCGAAAAAAATACAGCGGGAATGGCAGGAAAACACGGGGACTGGCAGGCCCCCGTGAGGCGATATTACAGATTCACGCAGGTCTCTTCCGGCAGGCCAAGCATCAGATTCAGGTTCTGTACCGCAGCACCCGAGGCGCCTTTGCCGAGGTTATCCAGGCGAGCAACCAGAATGCTCTGGCGCTGCTGCGCATGGCTGAAGACAAACAGTTCCATATTATTGGTATTATTCAGCGCTTCCGGCAGCAGGTAAGGGGCAGTATCGGCGTCCAGGCTGTTCAGTGCGTTCACGTGAATAAACCGCTGGCCGTGATAGAAGTCAGCCAGCGCCTGCTGTAACGCTTCGCCATCCACATCATTCAGCGGAATAAACACCAGCATACCCTGCGCATAATCACCGACGGATGGCTGGAAGATCGGCTTGCTGCTCAGCCCACTCCACGCCTGAATCTCTTTCAGGTGTTTATGATCAAAGCCCAGGCCGTAGGCGGCAAACCCGGTGCCTGCCTGCTGGTATTTTTCGATCATCGCTTTGCCGCCGCCGCTATAGCCGGATACGGCGTTAATCGCCAGCGGTTGATCGGCTTTCAGCAGGCCGCTTTGGGTCAGCGGTGCGAGCAGGGCGATAGCGCCGGTAGCGTAACAGCCCGGATTGGACACATGGCTGGCAGCACGAATTTTCTCGCGCTGGTCGGCCGCCAGTTCCGGCAGGCCATACACCCAACCTGCTTCTACGCGGTGCGCAGAACTGGCATCGAGTACGCGTGCACCTACGGCATCGGCCAGCTCAACGGCTTCACGTGCAGCAGCATCGGGCAGGCAAAGGATGCTGACGTCCGCCTGTTTCATCAGCGCCTGGCGGGCAGCGGCATCTTTACGCTGCGCTTCATCAATGCTGAGCATTTCAATCTGAGGATGACGGGCCAACCGCTGCTGGATCTGTAACCCGGTGGTGCCTGCCTGACCATCGATAAACACGCGATATTTCTGACTCATTACCGTCTCTGCCCTGACTTCGTAAAAAAAGAGTGGTGAGAGTATGCGAGATTTAGGGCGAAGGGACAATAAAAAATGACTGAATATCTGTTTTATTTGCATAATAAGTCATTATTGTTCGAGTGGACAGGTCAACATCCTAAGGTCAAGGGCGTTTCGCTTTCCCGCTGTCGCGGGCTGAGCGACAAGGGGCGGCCAGTCGCCGCCGCCCCTTGACCCCGGGCTTGCGGCAGGCGCCGCGCCCGTTTCACGGGTGCCTTCGTCAGTTCCGTTCACCGACGGACCGCTCGTGACGGCACTTCCCTGTGCCGGCCCGAGCTTTCACCGCCGTCCTGGCGGTTCATCCTGGTTCACATCACTTCCTCAGCGCCGCTTAATTGCCGCCTCAACATCAAAACCCAGGTCAAACCCTAAAACCCAAATTTTAAAAAAACCAAAATGACCAAAAGCCCAGAAAGGCTTTTTGTCTCTGGTCTGTCTGACTTGCCTTTGATTGTTCTTTTGACGTGGTTTTTGACCTTTTGAGCGGCAATTAAGCTTCGCCGAAGGAGGGCGGATTTCCAGGACGAGCCGACAGGATGTCGGCGAGAGGGTGAGCCGGGACAGGGATGTCCCGTCACGCCCGGTCCTGCAGGAAAGCCGCTTGACTGAGGGAACCCGCTTTAGCGGGCGATGCGCCTGCCGCAAGCCCGGGTTGCCAGGGCGGCGGCGACTGGCCGCCCTGGGTCGCTTCGCCCACGAAGTGGGAAAGCGAAACGCCTTTGACCTTCAGACCTTGACCTTCAGACCTTAACCAGACCTTTAAGCCGATCAGCGATTCAACATAAACACCACGCTGCCGCGATACCACGGCGAAGCCAGCAGGCGCTGCTCATCCTGCTTATCCCAGCGGCCGTTCTGCACCAGCCCCAGCCGGAAGGGAATGCGCAGCTCCGTCAGCGCCGGGAAGTAGTCGGCGTAGCGGTTCACCGTCTGGCGTCCCTGATAGCTCTGGATCACCAGCTCATCCACCGGCAGCGCGTTCAGCGTCGCCACGTTACCGGTTTTGGCCCAGTCCAGCAGCCCGGTGACGCCAAGGGCATACTCCGCAGGCAGCACCGTTCTCAAGCGTTGCAAAAATGCGCTGTACTGATCCAGGCGGTGGGTCGCGGCATCAAAATCAATCTGTATGCCGATCACCTGATTGCCTGCCTGCGACCAGCGCTGCGCCAGCCGCACCATCCGTTCCAGCATCTCATCCGGCACCGCCAGTGTCTCCATACGCACCGTGACCCAGATATGCGGAAACGTTAAGCGGCTCACTGGCAGGCCCATACGGATAAACACCGCCTGACCCTGCTGTGTCACCACTTCCCCCTGATGCAGATACACGGTGTGGGCGGCTTTCAGCTCGGGTCCGGGGCGTACCCCCGACCAGAGCCAGAACGCCTGGTAATCGCTGGCATTAACCTGCTGTGCAGCACGAACCGGAAGGCCGCACAGGGCGGCCAGCAGGAGGCTTACCAGTAATACTTGAGCTTGTTTGCCCACGTGCTTCCCGGATACTGTTTTTTCAACTGAGTGAACCAGCGCTGGCGCTGTGTTTTATCGACCTCTTTGCCGCCGCAGTCGTTATAACCTGACGGTGCGTAACACATGACGGCGCGGTACAACGCGTAGCTTTTATCTTCCGGTTCGGTTTTGCTGTTGCCGATCACCTGCTGATAATAGTGCTGGCGATCCGGCTGACCCGTGCGTTTCTCAGTCGTCACCGCGTTATCCAGCGTACCGTTACCGCCGCTGTCGGGCCAGGTGGTGACCGAAACGTTCGTCGTGCGGAAGAACTCGCTGAGGCAGTTCAGCGCATGGCTGTTGTCGGCGTGCTGGCTCAATTGGGTGACCACCGTTTCCAGCGTCGGGCAGGCGTAGCCTTTTTCAGTCTTTTCGCCCGTCCAGTCAAAGGCACTGAGCTGCACATCGGCAAATGCGTCAGTCACCACGGGCTGCGTAATATGCTGGCTCAGTTTGCGGTCCTGCAACCATTCGCCGTAGCGCGCCTCGGTCAAATCGCTGACCAGCAGGGTGTGCAAAGCAATGGTGCGTTCTTCATCGTTTGGCCCTTTGCTGGCCTGCTGACGTAGCAACTCTGGCGTCGCGCGAGTCTTCAGCACCAGCGAACGGTAGCGCAGGTTCGTCACCCGGCTGTCTGCGGCAAAAATCTGTGCCACTTCATTGCCGGAAACCAGCGCAGCCGCCAGTCGGGCCTGAACAAACTGCTGCTGTTCCGGGTCCTTACTCAGCGTTAACAGGTGCGCCCAGTGGTCGCGGGCGGCGGGCCATTGTTGCTGCGCCATCAGCGCATCGCCATACAGCACCTGCTCGCTGAATGCGACAATGTTGCGGGCGGGCAGTTCGGTGATGGGTTTGATGTTAGCGATCACCGCAGGATAATCCCCGGTGCGGAACGACTGCATGACCGTCAGATAGTGCCAAAGCGGTAGCTTGCGTGCCTGGTCAAATGACGGCATCAGCGCATCAAGATACGCCTGGTCCACACAGGGCAGGCGCGGATTACACTCTTTGCTGCGCATCAGACGTAATGTCTGGGTAAAGGTCAGCAGCGGGGCGTTAGTGGCGCTGATAAACATCGCATCGCCGCTTTGATCTTTGCTTTGCAGCTTCAGATCGTTTTCTGCGATCAGCGCAACAATCTCATCATTATTCGTGGCCGCTTCCAGCGCCTCCTCATAGTGATCTGCCAGCAGGTCCCAATCCTCCCGATACCAGTCGATACGACGTAGCATGCTGTAGGCGGAGTGCGCATATTGCCCTTTGGGCCAGGCGGTCAGATAGGCCAGTGCTGCGGTACGCGCCTCAGTGGCAGCATTTTTGTCGACCTTTTTGACATCGAAATCACCGTATTCACCGTTGGCATTCTCGCTGCTCTGGTTGAGTGCCGTGCGCATCAGCATATAACTGGCGGTTTCGGCCACCCACTGCTGTTTTGCCGTTTGCAGCGCCGTGAAGGTCTGTGCGGCAGCCGGATAGTCACCCTGATAGAAGTCGCTGGCGGCCAGCAGATAATCACGGAAGGCGCGTGCCGATGATCCTTCAGGATAATCCAATGCCCCCGTCTGCTGGCGGTATTCAGCGCTATCAGACAGTGACATACGGGCAGTGGCCAGTGCCTGGCGCTGTTCTGTACTTAGCGAGGTATCCGCCAGCAGTGCCCCGAAGAAAAGCGAAACGGTGGTCAGCGTATAAGAGACAAAACGGTTTTCCTCTTCGCCGGGCGCCATCGGGGTAACTTTAAGAATGCTGTCGTTCAGACCCAGCGCGGCAATCTGATTTTGCAGCGTTGCAGACAGTTTATCTTCGGTAGCAGCAGGGCTGGCAGCGGCAGGAGCGGCATCATCATGGTAGCCGAAATAGAACGAGCGGCTGCGCGTCATATCTTGCGGTACGGGCTGCGACGTCAGGGTAACAGCTTTGGTTTCGCTGACCAGGCGCAGCAGGTTGTCACGGGTGTCGTTGGTCACGTCCAGCACGGGAGGGCTGACAATAAAACAGTCTTTACTGCCCCACATACAGGCCTCGATATCTGAAGAGGCAAACGTCTGAAAACTGGCGGTTAATGATGCCAGCACGGTCAGGGCAATCCTTGATTTACGCATAATCCTTTTCCGGCAGATGATGAAGCGTTGATAAGCCGGCGAATTCTAAGCTGAAAACGAGCTTTTCATCAATGTGTTAACGCCTGCATTGTAAATTTTTGTTTATTAATTGAAATTTTTACACACAAAAACATTTCAAAAATAACACTTCTATTAATTTATGTTTTTTGATAAAAGTTGGTTTAGTTAATATTGCTAATAAGACTTTTCTTAAGGCTGGTCATGCCAGACAGCTTGTGAAATTGCACGCAGCCCAAAAACATTCGAATTTATAGCCCATTGCCAGCGGCTGTGTGGCTCAGGAGTCTCATCATGGCATGGCAAAACTGGTTCACCGGCGCGAAGCTCTCTGCGGCCAAAAAATCAACAGACAATAAAGCATTCATAAATAATTCATCCGATCGCATCCTGCCTTCCGCCTGGCTGCTGGAACCGCGTATGTTATTCGATGGCGCGATAGCCGCCACGGTCGCGGATACTGCCGCCAGCACGCCTGCGGCAGATGCCCACGCCCCGGCTACTGCCGCCAGCACGCCTGCGGCAGATGCCCACGCCACGGCTACTGCAGACAGTCAGGCAGAGAGCAGTGACAGCAGCCACACCCAGGCCACAGCGGATAACAGCAGCGACACGGCAACGGCTAACGATCAGAGCCAAACCAGCGATACCCCGAGCGATGCCGTGGTGACCAGCGCCAGCCACACGCGCCATGAAGTGGTGTTTATCGATACCTCCCTCAAAGATTACCAGACGCTGGTGGATGGCATTCAGCCGGGCGTCGAGATCGTGTTGATTGATGGTAGCAAAGATGGCCTGCAGCAGATCGCCGACTGGGCCTCGACCCACAGCGGCTATGACGCCATTCATATCTTCTCCCACGGTTCTGAAGGCACGCTTAACCTCGGCAGTACGGTCCTGACCGACACCTCGATTAAATCCGCAGATGTGCAGGCGGCGCTGGCGATTATCGGCCAGTCGCTGACGGAGCAGGGCGACCTGTTGCTTTACGGCTGCGATGTCGGTGCTGGCAGCAAAGGTGATGCACTGCTGACCGATTTAGCCACGGCGACGGGTGCGGATGTGGCCGCCTCGGTGGATGCCACCGGCAGCAGTCTGATTGGCGGCGACTGGGTGCTGGAAAAAACCGTGGGGGATATCGACACCGCGGCACTGCATGTTGATGGTTATCAGGGGGTGATGACGGTACTCAATTTCAATGAGTCTCAGGATGACATTGCCAGCGGGGTGAACCTCAGCGTTGTGCGCGTGGTTGATGGACAAAATATCACGTTTTCTTCCGACAGTTATCTGGGGCTGGATTCGACATTAGGGCCGATCGGAGTCTATTCCTACGATGGTGCTTCGGGGACATCTGCGACAAAACTGGTGATCAGTGCGCCGACGGGCTACACCTTCGATCTCAGTGGATTAAGCGCGGGGGGAGATACCGGAACCCTGCATTTTGTGCTCACCTACGCGAACGGCAGCACCAGCGCGTTTGATGTGTCGATGGATAAGCTTGCTTTGAACGCGATTAGTAGTTTACCGACCATTAACGATGTGACCCAGGTGGTTATTTCGTCCGCAAGTTATTCTGCGCTGCAAGATATCAATATTGTCGATGTTAAACAGATCGGCCCAACGGTCAGCGCCGTGAGTTCCTCCACAGCAGACGGTGCGTACAAAGCCGGCAGTACGGTGCAGGTCAGCGTTCAGTTCTCCACGGCAGTGACGGTAAACACCACCGGCGGGACACCCACACTCCTGCTGGAAACCGGTGCCACCGATCGGCAGGCGACCTATGTCAGCGGATCGGGCACGTCAACGCTGGTGTTCAGCTATGTGGTGCAGAGCGGCGATCAAAGCGCCGATCTTAACTATGTCAGCAGCAGTTCACTGGTGTTGAACGGTGCCACTATCAGCGACAGCAGCAGCGGGAAGAATGCTTCAGTGACGCTGCCGGACACCGGGGCGCTGACGTCGCTGGGTGGAGCAAAAAATATTGTCATTGATACCCAGTTGCCAACGGCAACTGTCTCGCTGAGTGATACGGCACTAACAATCGGTGAGACCGCGACGGTGACCATTACGTTTAGCGAAAAGGTCAGCGACTTTAGTAATGCGGACCTGACGGTTTCCGGCGGCACATTGAGTGCGGTCTCCTCAGCCGATGGCGGGACGACATGGACAGGCACGTTTACGCCAACCAACGGCACCACCACCAGTGGGAATCAGATTACCCTGAACATGACTGGGGTGCAGGATGCGGCAGGTAACAGCGGCAGCGGCACCGTCAGTTCCGCCAGCTATGCCGTTGATACCGCACGCCCGACCGCCAGTATTGTGGTGGCGGATAGCGCCCTGATTGCCGGTGAAACCTCGCTGGTGACCATCACCTTCAGTGAGCCCGTCACCGGTTTTACCAACCTGGATTTAACCATTGCTAATGGCACGTTAAGCACGGTCAGTTCGTCAGATGGTGGCCTCACCTGGACCGCAACCTTCACGCCGAACACGGCTGTCCAGGACACCACCAATATCATCACGCTGGATAATACCGGTGTGGCGGACCAGGCAGGCAATACCGGTACAGGCACCACCGATTCAAACAATTACAGCATTGATACCCAGCGGCCGACGGCCTCGATTGTGATGGCCGATAATGCGTTGCGCATCGGGGAAACCTCGCTGGTCACCATCACTTTCAGCGAGGCGGTAAGCGGTTTTACTAATCAGGATCTGAACATTGTCAACGGCACGCTGACCGCCGTCAGTTCAGCTGATGGCGGCATTACATGGACGGCGACCTTTACCCCGACCAGTAACGTGACGGATGCCACTAACCTGATCTCGCTGGATAATACCGGTGTGACAGACATGGCAGGTAACGCGGGCACGGGTGCAACGGACTCGAACATTTACAGGATTGATACCCAGCGCCCGACGGCCACGATTGTGCTCTCGGATACTGTGCTGTCCATCGGTGAAACCTCGCTGGTGACCATCACGTTTTCGGAAGCGGTCACCGGGTTTACCAATCAGGATCTGACCATTGTTAACGGCACAATGACCAACGTCAGCTCAGCCGACGGTGGCGTCACCTGGACGGCAACCTTTACCCCCGTCAGCAACGTGACAGATACCAGTAATGTCATCACGCTGGATAATTCCGGCGTGGCGGATACGGCGGGCAACAGCGGGGCGGGCACCACCGATTCTAATAATTACAGCATTGATACTCAGCGCCCGACCGCCACGGTGGTGATGGCGGATACCGAACTGACCCCAGGCGAAACCTCGCTGGTGACTATTACGTTCTCGGAAGCCGTGACGGGTTTTACTAATGCTGACCTTACTGTACCCAACGGAACTTTAACCACGGTCACTTCATCTGACGGCGGCATCACCTGGACGGCAATCTATACCCCGAATACTCAGATTCAGGATGCCACGAATATCATCACACTGGCGAAGACGGGGGTGAGCGATCTGGCGGGGAATACGGGAACCGGCACGACCGACTCGACTAACTTTACCATCAATACCTTGCAACCGACCGCCACCATCGTGGTCGCCGATAATGCGCTGCGCGTGGGTGAAACTTCGCTGGTGACCATCACGTTCTCGGAAGCCGTCACGGGCTTCACCAACCAGGATCTGACCATTGCCAACGGCACCCTGAGCGCGGTCAGCTCAGCCGATGGTGGCATCACCTGGACCGCAACCTTTACCCCGACCAGCAGCGTGACAGATAACAGCAACATCATCGTCCTGGATAACAGTGGCGTGCAGAATGCTGTGGGCACCGCAGGCAGCGGCACCACCCACTCCAATAACTATGCGATTGATACCGTGCGCCCGACCGCAACGATCGTGGTGGCGAATGATGCTCTGGGCGTTGACCAGACGTCGCTGGTGACCATCACGTTCTCAGAAGCCGTCACGGGTTTCAGCAATGCCGACCTGGTGGTTAACAACGGCACGTTAAGCGCCGTCAGCTCCTCAGACGGCGGCATCACCTGGACGGCGACCCTGACACCGACGTCCGGGATCTCGGCCAACAGCAATATGATTACCCTGAATAACCAGGGCGTGACCGACCAGGCCGGTAATACGGGAACCGACTTCAGCTACTCCAACTATTACGTTATTGACAGTCAGCGGCCGACTGCCACCCTCGTGGTCTCTGACAACGCGCTGACGGCCGGTGAAACCTCGCTGGTCACCATCACCTTCTCAGAAGCGGTCACGGATTTTGATAACAGTGACCTGTCGGTCTCTAACGGCACGTTAAGCGCCGTCAGCTCCTCAGACGGCGGCATCACCTGGACCGCGACTTTCACCCCAAACCAGAATATCCAGGATGCCACCAATCTGATCGTGCTGAATAACAGCGGCGTGTTGGATTTTGCAGGCAATGTGGGCGTTGGCACCACGGAATCGTTGAATTACAGTATCAATACCGTCCGGCCAACGGCCACCATTGTCATGGCAGATCATTCCCTTCTGGTCGGTGAAACCTCGCTGGTCACCATTACCTTCTCCGAAGCCGTCTCGGGCTTCAATAATGGCGATCTTACCGTGAATAACGGCACGCTCAGTAGCGTCAGCTCCTCTGATGGTGGCATCACCTGGACGGCGACGTTTACCCCGGGCAGCAACGTGACAGATAGCAGCAACATCATCACCCTGGATAACAGCGGCGTGTTCAATGCCGCGGGTAATACCGGGGTGGGCACCACTGACTCCAATAATTACGCCATCGATACCCAGCGCCCGACGGCCACCATCGTGGTGGGTAACCCGAATATCGGCATTGGCGGGACATCTCAGGTGACCTTCACCTTTAACGAGGCGGTGAGCGGCTTCGACCTGTCCGATGTGTCCATCGCGAATGGCACGCTGAGCAACCTCACGTCAGCGGATGGGGGGATCACCTGGACCGCAACACTGACGCCAACCTCTGGGGCCACCGATACCACTAACCTGGTGGTCCTGGATACCTCGGGGCTACAGGACCTTGCCGGTAATACGGGCAGTGGGATAGCCATTTCCAACAACTACGCGGTTGATGCCACGCCGCCTGTTGGCACCATTACTCTGAGCGACAGCCAGCTGACGGCCGGGGAGACGGCCCAGGTAACAATTACCTTCAATGAAGCGGTCACGGGGTTCAGTAATAGCAGCCTGACGGTGACCAACGGCACGCTCAGTGCGGTCAGTTCTTCCGATGGTGGCAAGACCTGGACGGCGACCTTTACCCCTGCGGCAGGGATTGCCGTGTCAGGCAATCTGATCGTACTGGATAACAGTGGCGTGACCGATCTGGCGGGTAATACCGGTACTGGCAGCAGCCGTTCACTGGCGTTCAGCATCGACAGCCGTCCGGTGGAAACCAGTACTGTCACCATGGCGATGAACGCGCAGTTTATGTTAACCGACGGCAAACCTGGCGCGACCAGCCCCACCGGCGGTGAGGCTCCGCGCAGCCAGATTGAGTTGATTGCATTACCGGCGGCGTCCGGTGTGCCGTTAACCGGAGGCGCGTCGATCTTCGGTGCGGCCCCGGGGATCAGCACCACGCCATCGGCAGCCATTGTATTCAGTCAGGCCGGACAGGGCGGCGGAGCGGCTGCGCCCTCTGCGCTGGCGGCGGTCTTCAGTCAGAACGACGTTAACCACTATGAACCGGGCATTATTCGCAGCCAGGCCGTCGATCTCAATCAACCGATGGGTGGCCGGTCGACACTGGCCGGGTTGTTTGGCGAGATCTCGCTACCGGGCAATACCGCGCTGGAAGTGTTCTCCGGCAGCAGCTGGCAGAACGTGTCGGATAACGCCCTCACAGGCGCGATTGCCCCGACTTCGGTGTTTGGTGCGCCGGTGTTCAGCCAGCAACTGCAATGGCTGGACGAGGTTCAGTCTCAACAGGTGGCCTCGCTTGAAGTCGCGCTCAAAAACAATAAATCAGCAGTTTGAAAATAACGCAGGTCTGGGGTAAGGAATTGATGATGCATAAGTATGGAAAAATCTTCACCATCAGCATGATTGCATTACTGGTGAGCGGCTGTGCGGTCTCCACGCAGCCGATCGATAAGCAAGCCAGCCAGCAACGTGCCGATGCGGACCTCAGCGCGATGTTCAGCCAACAGGATCCGGTCACCGCGCCAATCACCCTGCATGATGCGATGGCGCGCGCGCTGAAATATAACCTTGAAGCCCGCCTTAAAGTGAAGGAGCAGGCGCTGTCACAGTCGCAGGTGGATCTCTCGCGCTTTGACCTGCTGCCGAAAATGGCGGCGGAAGCCGGTTATGTGACGCGCGATAACTACAGTGCCTCCAGCAGCCGCAGCGTGGAATCGGGTAACCAGTCTCTGGAGCCGTCCACCTCGCAGGATCGTACCCGTCACGTCGCGGACCTCACCATGGTGTGGAACATTCTCGATTTTGGCGTCAGCTACGTCACCGCGCATCAGCAGTCGGATAAACGCTGGATTGCGGAAGAGCGCCGCCGCAAGGTTACGCACACCATTGTGCAGGATGTGCAGTCAGCCTACTGGCGTGCCGTGGCCGCTGAACGTCTGTTAGGGCGTATTGATGCCTTAATCGGGCGCGTGAATATGGCGCGTGAGAACAGCCAGAAAATGTCGACGCAAAAAGTGGGTGATTTGATTGAAGCCTACAGCTATCAGCGCGCACTGCTCGATGCCACTCGTCAGTTGGAAGAGCAGCGCCGCGCGCTGTCGCTGGCCAAAACCGAACTGGCCACCCTGATGAACCTGCCGCTGGGCAGTGCCTATACGCTGGCGCTGCCGGACCGTGAACAGCTGGTCGAGCCGGTACTGAACGTACCGATGAACGATCTCGAAAAAGCCGCACTGGTTAACCGTCCCGAACTGCGTGAGCAGGATTATCAGGTGCGTATCAGCGCTGCCGAAACGCGTAAATCCCTGCTGCGTATGTTACCGGGTATTGAGCTCTCTCTTGGCGGGAACTACGACAGCAACTCCTTCCTGGTGAACCAGAGCTGGGTCGACGCCGGGGCAAAAGTGACCTGGAACCTGTTCAACCTGATCTCCGGCCCGGCGGCCTATGACGTAGCGAAGGCAGGAGAAAGCGTGTCAGAACTGCGCCGTCAGGCGATGTCGATGGCGGTGCTGGCCCAGCTCTACGTGGCGCGTGCTAACTACAACGAAGCGCTGCGCCAGTACCATACCGGTAAAGAGTTGCAGGTGCTCGACAGCGAAATCCTTGCCCAGCTCAATAACCGTTACAAAGCGGGTAGCATTGGTGAGCTGCAACTGATCCAGGGCGAACTGAACGCGGTGAATACCTCACTGCGTAACGACCTGGCCTATGCGGAACTGCGCAACGCCTACGGGCAGGTATTTGTCACCGTCGGCCTTGATCCGTTGCCGGAAGCGCAAAAACTGACCGATATCTCGTCAGTCGGCCAGGCACTGGATCGCACCGAAAAACGCTGGGCAGCCGGTAATATTTCACTGTAGGACGCAGGGTAATCTGTTGAACAACCATATTCGAAGTTCTCTACTGATGCTGGCCGCACTCTGTGCGGCCCCCATGCACGGCTATGCCGCCGGCGAACTCCAGCTCGACCCGGTGCCTGCTGCGGGGGCGAAAGCCTCTGAAGAGGGCAGAGAGGCGCGTGGCGTGCTGCGGGCGGTTGACCAGGCAATGCTGTCCAGTGAGCTGAACGCCAAAATTATTGAGATGCCTTTTCGTGAAGGGGAGGCGTTTAAAAAAGGCGATCTGCTGGTGCGCTTTGACTGCTCTGCCTATCAGGCACAGCAGTCAGCCTCCCAGGCGGCGATGCGTGCCGCGCAGCAGGAGTTAAGCCAGAACCGCCAGCTGGCCGAGATGAAATCCGTGGGCCGTAATGCGGTGGCGCTGTCAGAAGCGCGGCTGGCACAGGCGGTGGCGGAAAGTCAGGTATACCAGATCCAGACCAGCCGTTGTCGTATTGTGGCACCGTTTGCCGGGCAGGTGGTGTCACGTAAGGCGCAGGTGTCGGAATACCTGGCACAGGGCGCGCCATTACTGGAAATCGTCGACAACCGCCATCTGGAAATCAACCTGCTGGTGCCGTCACGCTGGCTATCCAGCCTGAAGCCGAAACAGACCTTCACGTTTACCCCGGATGAAACCGGCACCCCATTACAGGCTGAAGTCCTGCGCGTCGGGGCGCGCATTGATGAAAGCAGCCAGACGCTGGTGTTGATTGGCCGTGTGACGCAGGCGGACAGCGCCCTGATTGCCGGCATGAGCGGCAGCGCACGCTTTACGGAGCTGAAGTGAGCGTAACGCCCCCAGCAGCACCGGAGCGGGTATTTGCCGAGTTCTTCCAGCTTGAACGCAAGGCCCGCGCGGCAAAGACCAGCGAAGCCCTCGCCTGGTCGATGGTTAACGACGGGCTGAAATTGTTTGGTTTTCGTCATGTGGCATTGATTATCAACGGCCGTGTGCGGGCGGTGACCGGCGTCTCCGTCCCTGATCCTCACGCGCCGTTTATCGCCTTTATCGAACGTGCCGCGAAGCAATTGATCGCCGGAGGACATGCCGCCGAGGCTGCCACCATCAAAGCCGACTGGCTGGATGCACAGTCACAGCGAGACTGGCAGGCGTTGTCCGCCGCCGAAGCACTGTGGGTGCCGCTGAACGATCGTAACGGACAGCTGATTGGCGGCTTATGGCTGGCGCGGGATACGCCCTGGCAGGAGAGTGAACGGCTGCTGGCACAGCAACTGGCGGATGTATACAGCCATGCCTGGCTCGCGCTGGAGCCACATAAAACCTGGCAGCCCGGCTGGCCTAAATTCAAACTGCTGGCAGGTGTGATTGTGCTGGTGGGCGTGATGTTGATCCCCGTCAGGCAGTCGGTGCTGGCCCCGGCCGAAGTGGTACCGCAGGGCGGGCGAGTGGTGACGGCACCCCTCGACGGGGTGATTGCTGAGTTCAGGGTGAAACCCAATCAGCCCGTGAAACAGAACGACCTGCTGGTGCGTTTTGATAATACGGTGCTGAAAGCGCAGGTTGACGTGGCCGAACGGGCGCTGGACGTGGCGGAGGCCGAGCGGCGCACCGGCGGCCAGCGTGCGTTTCAGGATGCCGACTCCAAATCCAGACTCGACCTCCTTGCTGCTCAGGTGGAGCAGAAGCGGGCTGAGCTGAACTATGCCCGTGACCTGCTACAGCGCAGTGAGGTGCGCGCTGAACGTGACGGCATCGCCGTCTTTGCCGATGCAGATCGTCTGGTGGGGAAACCGGTCAGAACCGGGGAACGCCTCATGGAACTGGCCGATCCACAGCAGGCCGAACTGAAAATTGAGCTGGACGTGGGGGATGTGATCCCGTTTCCGGCCGATGCGGGCGTGGCGCTGTTTCTCGACAGCGATCCGCTGCAACGCCATGACGCGCAGCTGACCAGCGTTGCCTATGAAGCGGGGATGACCGCCGCCGGACTGTTGGCTTATCGGCTGGATGCGCGTTTCCTTAACAGGGCACCACGCATTGGATTACGCGGTACGGCCAAAATCTACGGTGAATACGTACCGCTGGCGGCCTATCTGTTCCGTCGCCCGCTGGCCGCGCTGCGTAAAACGGTCGGCCTGTAAGCATGGCGGCGCTCCCGGCATTACGCGACGATCTGCAACTCTCTGCGGCAGCGCCCGCACTGGATGGTTCACCGCAATGGACGCTGGCGGATTCACTGGCCGGGCGCTATTTCAAACTGAACGGCAGTGCGATCAGGCTGCTGCGCCACTGGGCTCTGGGGGATGACCAGCAGGTGCTGGCGGCGGCGAATCGCGAGCCGGGCATTCCCTTGCAGGCAGAGGCGTTGGATGATTTTCTGCGTTTTCTGCGCACCCACGATCTGGTGAGCGGCGGGGATGCTGAACAGCGTGCCAGCTACGATCTGAAGTCGGCGGCGCGTCGCCAGAGCCTGTTTAAAAAAGTCCTGCATCAGTATCTGTTCTTTCGCATTCCGCTGTGGCGCCCCGACCCGTTCCTGAATCGTAGCTGGCCCTGGCTGGAGAAGTACGGCACAGGCCTGCTGCGCTATCTTTTCCCGCTGCTGTTATTGACGGGGCTGTTTCTGGTTAGCCGCGACTGGCCGCGCTATCAGAGTTCGTTTTCCCATCTGTTCACGCTGGGCGGGGCGATGGCCTTCGGCTGTACGCTGGTTGTGGCGAAATTCATCCATGAACTGGGGCACGCGTGGATGGCAAAACGCGCAGGTTGCCGGGTACAAAGCATGGGTGTGGCATTTATCGTGATGTTCCCGATGTTTTATACCGATGTCAGCGATGCCTGGCGCGTGCGGGAACATCGTACCCGGCTGCTGATCGGTGCCGGAGGGATCCTGGCAGAGCTGCTGCTGGCGGTCGTGGCGCTGTTTGCCTGGTCGCTGCTGCCTGAAGGGTCGCTGCACACCGCAGCATTTCTGCTCTCCAGCGCCACCTGGGTGACCACCGTGATCATTAACATCAACCCGCTGATGCGTTTTGATGGCTACTTCATGTTAAGCGACCTCTGGCGCATCGATAACCTGCAAGGCCGGGCCTATGCGCTGTGTCGCTGGCATCTGCGTGAAGCGTTGTTCGGCTACGGTGAGGCCCCCCCGCAGCGTTGGTCACAGCGTATGCGTCGTCGGTTGCTGCTCTGGGGATATGCTTCCTGGCTGTGGCGCTTCTTTTTATTCATGGGGATTGCACTGACGGTCTACCACTACTTTTTCAAAGTGCTGGGGCTGTTTCTGATGATGGTGGAAATCGGCTGGTTTATTGTGCTGCCGGTGATACAGGAGATGGGGATGTGGTGGAAACAACGTCAACAGTCGCGCCGCAAAACGTGGGTCCGTAGCGCGCTGCTGTTGGTTCTGATCCTGGCGGTGTTGTTTGTGCCGTGGCGCAGCGGGATTGAGATCCCGGCGCTGATGGAGGCCAGCCGGGTCAGCACACTCTATGCCCCGGCCCCGGCGCAGATTGTCACATTACACGTGCACGACAGTGAACCGGTCAGTGCCGGACAGCTGCTGCTGGAGCTGGCTTCACCCGACCTCGATGCCCGCTTAATTATCGTGCGACAGCGCGTGGCCATTTTGCAGCTTCAGATCCGCCGTCAGGCGGCCCGGCAGGACACGGTAGGCGACATGCTAGTCCTGCAACAGGAACTGGCGGCGTCGCTGGCAGAGCATCGCGGACTGACGGCCCAGCAGGAGCGCTTACAGGTACGCGCCCCGCAGTCGGGCGTGGTGCGCGATATTGCCACCGATCTGACGCCGGGGCGCTGGCTGTCGCCGGAGGCTGTCCTGCTACGCATCGTTGGACGAGAACAAAGCCGGATTTATGGCTATCTGCGCGAAGATAATCTGCAACGGATTGCCCCTGGCAACGGTGGGCGGTTTATTGCTGATGACCCGGCACTGGCGGCGATCCCGGTGCGCCTGAAGGCAATCGATCCGACAGGCAGCCCGTTCCTGGAAGAGGAGAAACTGGCCTCTGACCGCGGGGGGCCGGTGGCGGTCAGACGCGATGAACAGAAAAGGGCGCGTGCAGTGCAGGCGTGGTATGGCGTCAGTATTGAACCGATCGACCAGTCCGTCGCACCGCAACAACCGGTGCGCGGTGTGGTGGTCATTAACGGTAAAGCGGAATCTCTGTTTACCAGTGCATGGCGACGCGTTGCCGCGCTGGGGCTGCGGGAAAGTGGTTTTTAAACCTGTTATCAACGGCATAAAAAGGAAGTGACGATGAAATTCTCAATGAAACTGGCGTTATCTCTCACAACATGCGGTCTGGCGCTGATGTCGGTCTCTCAATCGGCAAAGGCGACCTGTAGTGCAGAACCTTATACCGGGTCGATCTGTTATACCGCGGCAACCTATTGCCCTCAGGATTATCTGGATGCTGATGGACGTGACATGCAGATCAATAGCTATCAGGCATTGTATTCCCTGATAGGCGTTCAGTATGGCGGTAGCGGCAGCACCTTTAAACTGCCCGATCTGCGGGCAAGGCTGGCAATCGGCCAGGGGCCAAACTTACCTCAGGGGACACAACGAGGAGCAGATAGCGTGCAATTAACGGTGAATCAGATGCCGACCCATAACCATGCAGCGGTCCAGACCACGCCGCCAGTGACCACGGTGGTGGTTAATGCCAGCGGCAATGTTGGCACTTCAGCGACACCGACGGCCACTGAGAACCAGCTGTCAGCGTTGACCGGTCCTGCGGCGAAAGCGTATGTCGCGCCGGGTGGCACTCAGGTTGCGCTGAGCGGGACCAGTGCCACCACCACCGGTGGGGTAATTGGGGTGTCTAACAGCGGTTCGGGTCAGCCATTCAGCATTATCCCGACAGAGACCACGCTGCGGGCCTGCATCGCGGTTAACGGCTTGTACCCACCAAGACCCTAAATCATGACAGATCGGGATGACGCGATATGCGCCATCCCGCTATCACTGCGTTTCAGTTACCTCCGTTGTTACTCTTCCCGCAGTTTAAACACCCTTACCATCTCTAACAGCTGCTCTGCCTGCTGCTGCATTGCCTGTGCGGCAGCGGCTGACGCCTGAGACAATGTGGCGTTCTGCTGGGTGGCGGCATCCATATGCACCACGGCGACATTCACCTGATCGATCCCGCTGCTCTGCTCGCCGCTGGCCAGAGAAATGGTTTCTACCAGTTGGCTGACGCGCTGCACGCTGCTGACGATCTCTTCCATCGCGCTGCCCGCTACTTTCACCAGCGAGTTACCCTCATTGATGCGGGTGACAGAGCTGTCGATCAGTGTGCCGATCTCCTTCGCCGCGGTGGCTGAACGCTGAGCCAGTGCGCGCACTTCGGCCGCGACCACAGCGAAACCGCGTCCTTCGCTGCCTGCACGCGCCGCTTCAACGGCGGCATTCAATGCCAGGATATTGGTCTGGAAGGCGATGCCGTCAATCACGCTGATAATATTGCTGATTTGTGTGGAGAACTGGTGGATGTCGCTCATGGTGCGGACCACCTGTTTCACGACGTCGCCCCCCTGGCTGGCGACGGCACAGGCTTCAATGGAGATATCGCTGGCGATACGTGAGTTCTCGGCATTGTTTTTGACCACCGACGTCAGCTCTTCCATCGAGGCCGCCGTTTGCACAATGGCGCTGGCCTGCGCTTCATTGCGCGTGGACAGTTCGCGGCTGCCGACGGCAATTTCGCTGGAGGCCGACGCAATGGTTTCGGTGCCGGAACGCACCCCGGACACAATACGCGTCAGGTTGCCGTTCATCTCCTGCAGGGCATGCATCAGTTCGGCGGTTTCATCGCGGCCGCTGACGATAATCGGCGTCTGCAAATCACCGGACGCCACCGCTCGTGCAATCGAGACAGCCTGCGCCAGCGGGCGGGTGATGCTGCGGATCAGCCAAAAGGTGATCATAAAGCCAGCCAGTAGCGTCAGACCCATTGCCAGCAGCAGCATCATGCGCGTCTGCTGATAAAGATGCTGGTTACGTGCATTACTCTGCTCGCGGATCAGCACCGCCTGTTGCAGCGTGGCGGCAACCATTTCATCGATCATCCGCGTGGGCTCACGGTCAATTCCGGCGACCAGAACATCGACTTTGTGCGCGCTGTCGCTGTCCTGAATGCTGTACTGTTGCAGGGCTTTTAGATAGTGCTGCTCCAGCTCGGCGTGCAGCGTGCGGGTTTTCAGTACCTCGCTGTTGCTCATGCCAATCTCAGGGAGCAGTGTGCTCAGCTGGCCCAGCAGCACCTGGGTTTTCTGGCTCTGTTTTACAAAGGCATCACGGTACTGATTGAATTTCGCTTCGCCCTGCGTGCCGCGCAGCAGGGTGTTCTTCCACTCCTGCACCTGAATTTTGAACTGCACCTGCGCATTGCGTGCGGTATCAATGCTCTCTGCGATGGTCTGCTCTGTAGCCATAATATGCTGATTCTGCGTTAACCCGTCGGCGTTAACCGTCAGACCGCGTATACCGATAAACAGGGTGGCCAGCAGCAAAATGGCCGCCAGCATGCCGAGGCGTTGCCCGATAGAGAGATGATTAAGTTTCATAGCGTCAGGATTTCCCGGTGAATAAAAAATGCAAAAAAGCTCACAGTCGCCAGAGATATCGACCTGGCGGGCAGCGACTTTAATCGGGAGAAGGGGGGATAACAGAGGATGTGAAGGCTAACTGACTCATCTGTAGAGAGAAGTCTGGTTTATGACGTTTTCGTGACAATTGCATTCCCCTCCTGAAGCGGAGGGGAATGCCGCCTCAGGCGGTTACTTCACGCATTTATCGCACTGATTCTGTTGGATCTGAGCGAAGAAGTCGTTGCCCTTATCATCGACCAGAATAAAGGCCGGGAAGTTTTCGACTTCGATTTTCCAGATGGCTTCCATACCCAGCTCAGGGTACTCAATGCACTCCAGACTTTTGATACTTTGCTGTGCCAGCACCGCCGCCGGGCCACCGATGCTGCCGAGGTAGAAACCGCCGTGTTTATGGCAGGCATCCGTCACCTGTTTGCTGCGGTTGCCTTTCGCCAGCATGATCATACTGCCGCCGTTGGCCTGAAGCAGGTCAACGTAGGAGTCCATGCGGCCTGCGGTGGTCGGGCCGAGGGAACCGGACGCATAACCTTCCGGGGTTTTCGCCGGCCCTGCGTAGTAGATCGGGTGATCCTTGATGTACTGTTGCAGATCTTCGCCATTATCAAGGCGCTCTTTCAGCTTGGCATGAGCAATATCACGGCCCACGATAATGGTGCCGCTCAGAGAGAGGCGTGTTGAAACCGGATACTCAGAAAGATGGGCCAGAATCTCTTTCATCGGACGGTTCAGGTCAACATGCACTACATCGCCTTCGCCCTGCTGGCGCAGTTCGACAGGGATATACTGGCCTGGGTTATCTTCCAGTTTTTCAATCCAGATGCCTTCGCGGTTGATCTTCGCTTTGATGTTACGGTCAGCGGAGCAGGAAACCGCCATCGCCAGCGGGCAGGATGCGCCATGGCGCGGCAGACGGATGACGCGGATATCATGTGCGAAGTATTTACCGCCGAACTGTGCGCCCAGGCCCAGCTCTTGTGCGGCCAGCAGCAGTTCCTGCTCGAGTTGCACATCACGGAAGGCCTGGCCGTGTTCATTAACTTCGGTTGGCAGCTCGTCGTAGTAGTGTGTTGAAGCCAGTTTGACGGTTTTCAGCGTGCTGTCGGCGGACGTACCACCGACCACAAAGGCGATATGGTACGGCGGGCAGGCGGCCGTGCCGAGGCTGCGCATTTTCTCAGTCAGGTACTCTTTCAGCTTACCCGGGGTGAGCAGTGCTTTGGTTTCCTGGTACAGGTAGGTTTTGTTGGCTGAACCGCCGCCTTTCGCCATACACAGGAATTTATACTCATCACCGTCAACGCTATAGAGGTCGATTTGCGCAGGCAGGTTGGTGCCGGTGTTGACCTCTTTGTACATATCCAGCGCGGCATTCTGCGAGTAACGCAGGTTGTCTTCTGTGTAGGTGTTGTACACCCCCAACGCCAGGGCGGCTTCGTCACCGCCGCCCGTCCAGACGCGCTGGCCTTTTTTACCCATGATGATCGCGGTGCCGGTGTCCTGACAGGTTGGCAGGATCCCTTTGGCGGCGATTTCGGAGTTTCTCAAAAACTGCAAGGCAACGTACTTATCGTTCTCACTGGCTTCCGGGTCGGCCAGAATGGCGGCCACCTGGCGCTGGTGGGCCGGGCGTAGCATAAATGAGGCATCATGAAACGCCTGTTGCGCCAGTAACGTCAGAGCCTGAGGCTCTACTTTCAGGATTTCCTGCCCGTCGAATTCGGCCACGGAAACGTGATCGCGGGTTAACAGGTAGTATTCGGTATCCTCTTTTGCAAGAGGGAACGGGGTCTGATAATGGAAAGGTTTTTTCGACATTGTGCTCTCACTTAATGATGTGCTGCCCTCCTTCTCGGATGCGGAGGCTCGGCAACATTAATGGCGATATCTGTTTTATTGTTTTCCTGCCGACCCTGAGTCAGGTCGGCAGGTCAGGAATGGTATAACATTGTTGCAACAACTGCATGTCTGAGTGCGTGATTAACCGTTAAGCGCGCATCAGAACATCATCACCATCC
Source organism: Erwinia sp. MYb375 (assembly GCF_037479175.1). Lineage (NCBI taxonomy): Bacteria > Pseudomonadati > Pseudomonadota > Gammaproteobacteria > Enterobacterales > Erwiniaceae > Erwinia > Erwinia sp. MYb375. The sequence continues at coordinate 288,004 of NZ_JBBGZS010000023.1, forward strand.
ACGGGTAGCCAATCAGCATCAGGGCGCAGAGGAAGAAGGCCCCGAAGATGGTACCCAGACGCCAGTAGTCTTTGGTTGGCAGGTAACCACTGCCGTAGTAAATCGGGCTTGGACCTGTACCGTAAGGGGTGATGATGCCCATCAGGCCCAGTGAGGTACACATCATCAGGCAGAACACCGGCATATTGATGCCCGGAATCGAGGCGGCAATGGTCAGCATGGCCGGTAACAGCGCGGTGGTATGCGCAGTGGTACTGGCGAACAGGTAGTGCAGCAGGAAGAAGGCGATCATCAGCACCACGGCGGAGACTTGCGGGTCGTAGCCTTGCAGCAGCGTCCCACCTTCTTTACCCAACCAGGCGATAAAGCCAACGCGTGCCAGGCCATCTGCCAGCGCCACCAGGGTGGCAAACCAGGCGAAAGTGTTCCAGGCCGGTTTGTTACTGGTAATGTCATTCCAGTTGAGTACGCCAGTCCACAGCATCAGCACGACGACCAGCAGGGCAGCCATGGCCGGTTCAATCCAGGCCGTGGCGAAGATCCACATCAGCAGGGCGGAGACCACAAACACCAGCAGCAGGATTTCGTTACGGGTCAGTTTGCCCAGTTTTTCCAGCTCACTGATGGCCCAGCGCGGCACTTCATCGTTGAACTTCACTTCCGGCGGATAAAGCCAGTAAGCCAGCAGCGGCATGGTCAACAGCAGTAACAGACCTAACGGCAGGAAGGCCAGGAACCACATCCCCCAGGAGATATCAAAGCCCACCACACTTTTCACCAGCGCCAGGGCCAGCAGGTTAGGGGCCAGCGCCGACAGGAACATCGAACTGGTGATACAGGCGGCGGTAATCGCCACCCACATCAGGTACGAACCAATCTTACGGGCACTGGGGTCGTTAGGTTTTGAACCATACAGCGGCGGCAGGTTGGCAATAATCGGGTAGATTGTGCCCCCGCTGCGTGCGGTATTGGACGGCGTGAACGGGGCCAGCAGCAGGTCAGCGAAGGTTATGGCATAACCGAGGGTCAGACTGCGACGCCCCAGATATTTCACCAGAATCAGCGCCAGGCGGCGGCCGAACTGTGTTTTGTCATAACCCGCGGCGAACATAAAGGCGCCAAAGATCAGCCACACGGTAGAGTTACCGAATCCGCTGACGGCCCATTTAAATGCCTGAGCGGCCGTTTTGAATTTCGGGTCGGCCAGTTCTGCCGGGCTGAACAGCACCCACTGACTGAACAGCGCGATGACCACCACGCCGGTAAGGCCGATCACCGCGCCAGGCAGGGGTTCAAAAATCAGCCCAACAATCACCCCCACAAAGATAGCGAAGAAGTACCATGCATGAGGTTCCAGCCCCTGAGGTACCGGCACCAGTAGCAGTAACACCGCAACCAGTACAGGCAGGAACAACATAAGCAGGCGTTTTTTTTGCCCCGCAGCGGCAGGAGGTGCCTTTGCGGTTTCACTGACCATAGATGTCTGTTTCATAGTTTTAGTCTGCAAGTTAATAAGAATTCGTTAAGTGTCCCGGTAGGTTATAACTGATTTTTTTACTTTCTTTTCTATTTATTTAGTTTTTCTACCGTGAATCTTGAAGTCGTTTTCGTCTTTTCCCAATGAAAAAGCATCTATTTATTGGGTTGATATAAATATAATGCGACATCCTTAAATATAGACTTTGATCTGGATCAATAAAAATTGCAGCACCCTTTTATTTTTAACAACTGGCTATCATTTATTAAGCGTTGTTTTCATTTAAGAGGCTTAATCTTCATCTTAGTGTACATTTTATTTCCAGTAAAGTCAGATTTGTTTTAGTAAGAATATGATTTTATTGATTATAATTTTTCTGTAAACGATAGGTTGATTTTTTGTGTTCATTAGTTAACAATTAATAAAACTATTTGTAGCATTTCGGGTAAATAAAAAGTATTCGTTTATTTAAAAGTTAAATAATTAAAGTTATCGATTATATAGCTAAAGAAATTGTTATATTAGCATCATGACGTCGGGCTATTAATATAAATAATAAACAGCTGCCCGCTAAAGAATTCAAAACTTTTAATTTGGAGTACACCTAATGAATACGCTAACCCCTATTCTGAACCCGTTGACCCTGCCAAACGGGGCGGTTCTGAAGAACCGCCTGCTGATGGCGCCGATGACCACCTGTACCGGTTTCTACGACGGCACCGTCACCAGTGAACTGGTTGAGTATTACCGCGATCGTGCCGGCAGCATAGGTACGGTGATTGTTGAGTGCTGCTTCATCGACCCGAAAGGCCCGGCCTTCCCGGGGGCCATTGCTATCGACAGCGATAACAAGATTTCGGGTCTGGCGAAAATTGCCAGCGCTATCAAGACCAAAGGGTCTAAAGCTATTCTGCAAATCTATCACGGCGGCCGTATGGTTGAGCCGGAACTGATTGGCGGACGCACGCCGGTCGCGCCAAGTGCCATAGCTGCACCGCGTGATGGAGCGACCACCCCGCAGGCGCTGACCGCCGAAGAAGTTGATGTGATGATCACCAAATTTGGTGATGCGGTTAACCGCGCGATTAAAGCCGGATTTGACGGCGTGGAAATCCACGGTGCCAACACTTACCTGATCCAGCAGTTCTACTCACCGAACTCCAACCAGCGTGATGACAAATGGGGCGGTAGCCGCGACAACCGTGCGCGCTTCCCTCTGGAGGTGCTTGAAATAACGCATAAAATGGTAGAGCGCTTTGCGGATACATCCTTCATCATTGGTTACCGCTTCTCACCGGAAGAAATTGAAGTCCCGGGCATTCGCTTTGATGACACGCTGTATCTGCTGGAAAAACTGGCTGCACGCGGTCTGGACTACGTGCACTTCTCTGTGGGGCAGCTGTTGCGCTCCTCGATTGTTGATCGCGAAGATCCGACGCCACTGATCACCAAATACCTGGCTGCACGTTCAGAAACGCTGGCAAAAGTGCCGGTGATTGGCGTGGGCGGCGTGATCAACAAAGCGGACGCTGAACAGGCGCTGGAATACGGTTTTGACCTGGTCGCGGTAGGTAAAGCCTGTATTGCTTACCCGGACTGGGCCGATCGCATTATTAAAAACGATCATCTTGAACTGTTTATCGACAGCACCCAGCGTGAAGCGCTGAACATTCCTGAACCGCTGTGGCGCTTCTCACTGGTTGACGCCATGATCCGTGACGTCAGCACCGGTGGCCGTAAATATAAAGCAGGGGTGTACCAGGAGAAAGTGGAAGCCGAAGCGCTGAAACTGAAAATCAGTGTCACCCTGGATACCGACCGTATTACCGATATTTCACTGGTGCCGGATGACACCCTTGACGTGGACTTCACCACCACCTTTGAGAGCCTGCGTACCCGTATGCTGGTGGCGAACAGTCCGCACGTGGATGCTGTGACGGGTGCCACCACACAGAGTGAGGCGCTGAAAAAAGCCGTCTCCCGTGCCATGGCCACCTCAAGCAAAGAGCATGTCATTGAAGAGGGGGGCAACCCGCAAGCCCCGCAGAACTACGATGTCGTCGTGGTCGGCAGCGGCGGTGGCGGCCTGGCGGCGGCCATTCAGGCCAGCGATGCGGGCGCGCATGTGGTAATCATCGAGAAAATGCCAACCATTGGCGGGAACACCATTAAAGCCTCGGTTGGGATGAACGCCGCGGAAACCCGCTTCCAGAAGCTGAAAGGCATCGAGGACAACAAAGAACTGTTCTATGAAGAAACGCTCAAAGGCGGCAAGTTTAAGAACAACCCGGAACTGCTGCGCGAGTTTGTTAACCTGGCACCCGAAGCCATTGAGTGGCTGGCGACTAACGGTATTGAGCTGAACGATATCACCATCACCGGCGGCATGAGCATTGACCGTACGCACCGTCCGGCTGACCGTTCTGCGGTCGGTGGCTTCCTGATTAGCGGCCTGGTGAAAAACATTAACCAGCGCAATATCGAAGTGCTGCTGGAAACCTCTGTGGCGGAAATTCTGCTGGAAAATGGCGCGGTCAGCGGCGTGAAAGTGGTCGACGAATATAACGACACCCGCATCCTGAATGCCAAAAGTGTCATTGTGGCGACCGGTGGCTTCAGCGCCAACCGTGAGATGGTGGTGAAATATCGTCCTGAGCTGGATGGCTTTGTCACCACTAACCACAAAGGGGCCACCGGTAGCGGCATCGCCATGCTGCAAAATATTGGTGCGGATACCGTCGATATGGGCGAAATCCAGATTCACCCGACCGTGGAACAAACCACGTCTTATCTGATTTCGGAAGCGATTCGCGGCGGCGGTGCCATTCTGGTCAGCCAGGCCGGCCTGCGCTTCTACAACGAAATGGAAACCCGTGACAAAGTCTCCGCCGAGATTATTGCGCTGCCAGAGAAGAGTGCGTGGATTATCTTTGATGACCAGGTGCGTGCGAATAACAAAGCCGCCGATGAGTACATCGCCAAAGGCTTCGTGATCAGTGCACCCACGCCGCACGAGCTGGCCGTAAAAATCAATATGGACCAGGAAACCCTGCAAACCACGCTGGGTCGCTACAATCAGTTTGTTGAACAGCAGAAGGATGAAGACTTCGGCCGTACCACCGCATTGCGTCATCCGCTCAACAAGGGGCCGTACTACGCTATCCGTATCGCTCCGGGCGTGCATCATACGATGGGCGGCGTGACCATTAATACCGACACCGCGGTGCTGGATGCGCAGAAACAGGTGATTAACGGCGCCTGGGCTGCGGGCGAAGTGGTCGGCGGCATTCACGGCGCTAACCGCATCGGTGGTAATGCCGTCGCCGATATCATCATCTTCGGGATTCTGGCAGGGCGTAACGCGGCGGCGTACGCGAAACGTTAAACCCCCGGGCCGGGGGGGGCCCGGCCCCCCCCCCAAAAAAA
>NZ_JBBGZS010000023.1:292926-462779 GCF_037479175.1 Erwinia sp. MYb375
ACCCCCCCGGGCCCGCCCCCCCCCCCCCCCGACACAAAACATCACATCGTAGGGGAGGGGCATGCCCCTCCCATTGACTCCGGGCCGGGCATGCCCCTCCCGTTGACCAGGGGGAGACCCAATGTCCGCAGGTTCCTACGCTTACTCCGCTGTTCTGATGGGATCGCCCATCCTCCTCAAACTGTTTGAACATGATGAGGCACTCGCAGGGCGGGTGTTTCGTCTGATCAAGCATCAGGAAAATCTGTTTACCGTTAACCGCGCACCCTCGGAAGTGATGGCGATCAATCACGCGGCGGGTCTGCACCCGGTCGTGGTCAGTGCGCCCGTCTACCAACTGATTAAACGCGCCAGCGAGGTCAGCACGCGTGCAGGAAGCTGTTTCAACTTCGCCATTGGCCCGCTGGTAAAGCGCTGGAAGATTGGTTTTCACGGGAATACGGTGCCGCCTGAGAGCGAGTTACAGGCGTTGCTGGCGCTGACCGATCCCCATCAGGTGATTCTCGACGATGCGGCACAGTCCGTGTTCCTGCAACAGGCAGGTATGCAGATCGACCTCGGTGCGATTGCGAAAGGTTACATCGCCGATGTGGTGCGTGATTATCTGCATCAACAGCAGGTCACCAACGCGTTAATCAATCTGGGGGGCAATGTGCAGACGCTGGGGCATCCGGCGCAGCAGGCATGGGGGATTGGCCTGAAAAAGCCCTTTGCCGGGCCTGATGCCCTGATTGGCGTCATCCATGTCACTCACCAGTCCGTGGTCACTTCCGGGGTGTATGAGCGCTATTTTGAGCAGGCAGGGCGCTGCTATCACCACATTCTGGACCCGCGTACCGGTTACCCGCTGGATAATGAGTTGCTGAGTGTGACGATTATTTCTGATGACTCCATCGACGGGGATATCTGGACCACACTGCTGTATGGACTCGGGGTAGAAAAAAGCCTCGTCTGCCTGCAAGAGATGCCGCAGATCGAGGCTATTTTTGTCACCCGGGACGGTCAGGTGATCTGTTCTTCACAGCATAAGTATCGCTTCACGCTGCTGGATGACAGCTACCGGGTTACTGGCAATATTGCTTAAGCAGGGCGGTATGCTCCGGCTGCAGGCGGTAACGATAGACCGGACGGCCGGTGGCACCATAATGGATGCTGGTAAACAGAATATTGCTGTGCGCCAGCCAGATGAGGTACTTACGGCAGGATACGCGCGAGATATTGACCGCAGCCGCGAGATCGTCGGTGGAAAACTCCTCATTCGGATGTGCGTCAATCCACAGGCACAGAGTACGTAACGTCTGTGGCGTTAACCCCTTTGGCAGGCGTTTATTATCCTCGACTGTCGGATGGTTACCGTGAATCAACTGATCGACGTCAGCCTGTTCATAGAACTGATGGTTATCCATCATGGTTTTTTTCTGTTTCCAGCCGGTCAGCGCTTCTTCAAAACGCGAGAACTGGAACGGCTTAATCAGATAATCGACCACGCCATAATGCAGAGACTGTTTGATCGTAGCGGCATCGGCGGCGGAGGAGATCACAATCACATCCACCGGACGCTTTGCTTCGCGTAGCGCAGGCAGCAGATCCAGCCCGTTATCCTGCTGCATATACACATCGAGCAGGATCAGGTCGACCGCCAGTTCGCTATTCAGCACCAGATCTTTCGCCTGCTGTAAGGTTGAGGCAACGGCGCAGCAGGCAAATCCTGGTAATTGGGCGACATAGCAGCGGTTCAGTTCTGCGACCATCGCATCATCATCGACGACTAAAACATTGATCATGCGTTTTTACTCTCTCCATCCCAGGGCAGTTGTACAAAAAATTGCGTATAAACGCCAGGTTCGGACTCTACAATAATTTTCCCGCCAAGGCTTTCAGTTTGTTGTTTTACCAGAAACAGCCCGACGCCGCGTTCATCGCCTTTGGAAGAAAATCCCTTCTCAAAAATCGCCTCTAACTGACTGGCCGCAATGCCGGGGCCGTCATCGCTGACTTCGCAGGCCAGGAAACCCTTCTGGTAGTGGAGTAATACACTCACCTCGCCCTCAGCGCTGGGGCCAAGAGCATCCAGTGCATTATCAATCAGGTTACCCAGCACGGTGATCAGTGCAGCAACCTGCTGTTCGCTGCCGCTGTCCGGCAGCATACAGTCATCGCTGATCAGCAGATGATTGCCGGTATCCGAGGCGCGATTCATTTTACTTAACAGGAACCCGGCAATGACAGGTGACTTGATCTTCCCTAAAAGAGACCCGATCTCTGTCTGATAATTATTAGCCGTTTTAAGAATATAATCCTCTACTTTGCCGTAACTTTTCATATGCAACAGGCCGAGGATCACATGCAGTTTGTTCATAAACTCGTGGGAGCGTTCGCGCAGGGCATCCACATAGCTCACCATGCCATCCAGTCGCTGCATCAGCTGGCTGATTTCTGTTTTATCCCTGAAGGTGCAAATAGCACCGATGATCACGCCATTGCTGCGCACCGGCATGGTATTGCAGAGTAAGATCCGGCCTTTAAAATTGATCTCCTCATCACGTCGCGGTACGCCGTTATTCAGCACATCGCGCAGGTTGGAGATCAGCGGGCCCGATGCAGCCACCAGCTCACTGACGTCGATGTTCACCGCCTGCTGACGGTCAGTTTCATGCAGCAGCTGCCGCGCGGCACGGTTAATCAGCGTCACCTCCATATGATCGTCTACGGCAATCACCCCTTCTTTCATGGATTGCAGCATTGCCTGACGTTGTTCAAACAGCGTTGAAATCTCATACGGCTCCAGCCCGAACAGGATACGCTTGGCGGCACTCACCAGCAGGAACGTGCCGATGGCACCGACCAGCATGCCGCAAAGGGCGGCCCAGATAATATTCCAGCGGCTTTGATTGACCTGTAACGCGACCTCGCTTAACGAAATGCCGATAGCCACCACGCCAATCTGCTTATGCTGACTGTCGTAGACGGGCGTGAACAGCCGCAGCGCTTCCGCCAGCTTACCGTGGTTGATCGCCATGTTCTCCCGGCCTTGCAGGGCCGGAATAATGTCCTCACCGATGAAATGCTGGTTAATCAGTTCGGCTTTTGGGTGGGAATAACGAATGCCGTCCATATTGGTCACCACCACAAACAGCAGGTCGTTGCTTTCCTGCACGGCGCTGGCAATCGGCTGGATCACGCCGCGGGTCGGAGGAAGCAGCAGCGCACGCTGGATCTCAGGGGAGTCCGCCAGGGTGCGTGCCACCGCCAGCGCCTTATCTTTGACGCTCTCCTGGGTTACATGGCTTATCTGGAAAAAGTAGAACAGATGAACAATTAGCAGCACCGTTGCAATCACGGCGCTGACCATCAGGCTGACGGACGTACTCAGTTTCATTGGACGCTTGCGCACAACAGGCGGCTGCAGCGGGTCGCTCATGGGAACTCCAGAAAGAAGGGAACCAGCGTTATATCTGGCTAATATAGCGCGGGAAGCCATGAGGCATGATGATTTTGCTTCAGAAAATCAACCGTACGAGCGATTTTTTCGGGTGGTGGAGGGGAGGGTAAATGACAGTCAGTGAAAAGCAGGCAGTAAAAAGCCCCGTGAGGGGCTTTAACGATTATTTCGGCAACTCACTGAGCTCTTTAACGTCACCTTTATTAATCTGCTGTTCAGTGCCGTTAGCATCGGTGTAAGCAATCAGACCCGTTTTGGCGTCTTCTTTCGGTTTGCCGTCACTGATAATCGTTCTGCCATCGTTAGTATGAATGGCATAACTGCTGCGGGTGCAGCCAGACAGCGCGGTCACACAAAACAAAGCTGCGAGAGAAAGTGCCATGATCTTTTTCATCTGAACTCCTGTTATTTAGTTATCTAGTTCACTCATGTTTTTAATCTGCTCACGATTAATCTGTTCAGTCTTACCTGTTGCGGCATTCTTATAAGAGACCAGCCCGGTTTCATCATCGACCTGCGGTTTACCATCGGTGACGATGGTTTTACCGTCGGTCGTTTGAATGGACTGATTTGAAGCACAGCCAGCGAGCATGAACAGAGACGCAGCGATAAAGGTCGCTTTAAACAGTGTGACTTTCATTTAGCATTTCCTTATAGGTGTCTTTCTCATTCGAACGCTTTAATTATAGAAGGGTTTGAGGACTTTGCGATTTTTTATTTAAAAAAGAAGATAAAAACGGAATTTTCTGAAATTTTCGGGAGGGTGTTGATTTTTTTGTCATTATTGCCGCCTTGCAAGGCAAGAGGTTTTTATAAATTAATATTTTGTGTTTTTAATAATAAGTGGCTTTAAATCAGTGAGTTATAATTATTTTTGGCGGCTAATCTGTCTATTGTATCGTGAGTTTTTTGTCAGGATGTGCATTATTTAGGATGAAGTGATAATATGTCATCACATACAGCCACACAAGGGGTGCATGTGTACGGTAATAATAAGGACTATCCAAAAGAAATTTACGCAGTGATTGGCAGGGCAGTCTCAGAACTGATTGTGGCCAACCAGCCGCTGGATAAGAAAAGCGTATTAATTATGCTCCAGGCACACAGCACCAGAGCAACAGATGCCCATACTCAGGGCATCTATCGGCAGGCATTTCGTTATCTACTCGAAAGCTTCCACTGATCACCACCACCATTAACAATGCGATTACGCATCGTCAGGCGTCATACCTACCACCACTTCGAGCACCTGACGATAGACATCCAGCTGGATCACATCGGTGGTGGTCTCCAGCTTCTCAATCAGTTTCAGGATCATGGCTTTATTGCTGATGTGTGTACCCTCAGCAGAGAGCTCCTTAATCACAGCCCCCAGAACCTGCACTTCATGTGAATACTTCTCACCGCCACCCTGAAAGTAAGACAGGATTTCGGACTCAGGAGATATTTGCTGCATGTGCTCCATGCTGTTCGCCTTATGAATAAAGTTAAAGTGGAAACGCTCAGTGTTTTTTGGTGCCGTCAGCCGGGCCTTCACTGGTAAACAGGTGTGTGACATTGTCGCGATCGCGGATCTCTTGCGTATCGCTGTCACGAACCGGAGCCTGGTGATCCCTGACCTCGGCAATCGCCCGCCGGCAGGCGCGTTGCCGCGATGTATCATGCTCTGCGGCAGCCATCATTTGTAACTGGCGAACCAGGGCTGAACTGCTGATGGCGGCATCGGCTTTCAACAGAACCATCACCGCTTCACCCAAAATAATATCCGAGAGTAACTCTTCTTCGTCTTCGTTTCTGTACATACCAACTTCTCTGAATCAGTGATACGGGCACAGCGTACATCCCCGCAGAAACCTGCATCCCGGTGATGCTATGCCAGCTTAGTGCTGGCGATCGGGACGGTCAGATGGTCGGACTGAGTTGTAACCTAACGCGTACGTCAATGTCGTTAATCCGCAAACATACTGCTGTGAAACTCAGTCCCCGCGGCCAAACAACAGGCCGATCAGTTCTTGATAGTGCCGTTCCTGCTCCGGTCCTGATGCCAGCTCAAGGCGCGTCAGCAGCTTTGAACAAATAGCCTTCCGGTTAAGTTGACGTCCTGAACGCAGGATCTCAACCACAATCTGGCCAAGCGTTTCCTGCTGAGAAGGCATCTTTACTTCACTAAAATAACGGCTGATGTCATTTTCAATCTTCGGGTTGGAACCGTCCTGACGCATAACAATGTCCCTCAGTCGTAAATCAATATAGTCAAAATTTCCGCAATAAAGTTATACATCTATGATTAGTTTGTACAGAAATAGTGAATTTTCATTCGCTATTTGCTTGAGCAAAAAATGCTATGTGTTATTTATCATAGGGTTATAAATGTATTTATGCGTAAATGATACATTTCTGCGGTGTGCGGAAAAGTGGGAATAGTCTGAATTGTAGGGAGTGGCTCTTAGATTAGGGTAGTGAGCTCAGAGTCAACGCTCTTCAGGCTGGGGTTGTCATTGATAAGGGTGAAGCAGGTCAACATTACGTAGATTAAACGCTACAGTTACAGATGATACAGGCGATGTGTCATGCGGGTTGATTAAAGCTCGTGGGCTCATAGGCCGATAAACACCGAGTGTGTCATAGATGATTTTTCGAACCTCTCCGAGGGCTTAATAGCAAATAACGGAACCACCAGCATGAACATCGCGATCAAACCTACACTCTCCGCCGTTTGGTCCACGGATGCACAAGGCATTTGTATTGCCAGTCAGGAAAGTCCTGCAGGCATGATGCCCGTTCTTAAAGGCATAACGCTAAGTGAATGGCTTCGGTTCGCGCAGGCTGATGAGGATGGCAAGATTGCGCTGCAACTGACCGCAGCATTAGAAGGTATGACACCTTTTCATATCGAAGTGCCGATAAACTGTCTGGATGGGACGATGCGACATGTGATTGTTTCCGGCCTGCCGGGCGCTTCACGTCTGCAGTACAGCGGCTTCGTTCTGGATATTACCGGACAGCGTAAAGCGCTTGAGGACGCGCTGCGTACGGCGGCAGAATACCGCCTGCTGATTGAAAACAGCACCGATCTGATCGCCCATTGTGATGCGGATGGCAGATATGTTTCGATCTCTCCCTCCTACAGCGAAATGATTGGCTGGTCAGCCGATGAAATGGTAGGCCAGCGGGTGGTGGACTTCCTGCATCCTGACGACCGCGCACCTGCAACAGAGACATTGGTAAACATCTTCAACGGTGGCGAACAGCCGGACGTCGTCGAGGTGCGCAAACGCCATCGCAACGGTCACTACATTACGCTGGGTACTAAGGCCTGCGGGGTCAGCGATCCTTCCACCGGCAAAAACATCGGGGCAGTGCTGGTTTCGCGCGATATCACTCGTGATAAAGAAAAGATGCTGATGCTGGAACAACTGGCATCGCGCGATCCGTTAACCGGATTGCCCAACAGAGCCTGGATTAACGACAAGGTGCGCTGCATGCTTGAGCAGGTTGAAGACCTGTCATACACCACTGTGCTGTTTATCGATCTGAATGGGTTCAAGGCAGTCAATGATTCGATGGGGCACGCGGCAGGGGATACGTTGCTGCAGCAGGTAAGCGAAAGGCTACAGGGTTGCATGCGCTCGGGCGACTCGGTAGCACGCATGGGAGGAGACGAGTTCGTGGTAACCGCCAGATGCAGCGATCGTGAGGCGGCGTCCGCCATTGCCCAGCGTATTATTGACGGACTGAAAACGCCATTTACTATCAATCACGTGGAAGTCAAAATCGGGGCCGCTATTGGGATCAGCCTCGCACGTTTCGGGACGACATCGGCCAGGGTGTTATTTGAAAATGCGGATTTAGCGATGTACCAGGCGAAAGCACGACGTGATGACTCCTATCAGTTTTTGGAGCCTGGCTGGGATATTCTCTGAGATGCCGGGAAATAAAAAATCCACGCCATGGCGTGGATTTTAGCCTGGCCCGTGCAGTGGGCCATCTGTGGGCATTTATTTCTGCTTTAGGAAAGAAGGTAACAAGTTACGAAATGCTCACTTCAAAGAAAATGGCTAAGGCGCTCAGCTTTTCCAGGCCAGGACGCTTGCCGTTCCCTTTCCGCTGCACAGTACGTGTACTCAAGCCTGACAATTCGCAAGCCATGCCCACTTAAGGATAGCGTTGCATCGACACGTTGAACTCACAAGGCGTCCCTGAAGATGATTGCGTCTGATAAACAATCACTACGTGTCAGATCAGATCTGAGCCAATACACATAATTAGCCAAAACAGCCCGCTGGCAGAATACCCAGACGGGCTGTTTGCTTTATTTGGAGGCGCGATGCCGGGTGAGATAATGCTTCACCAGCACAAAGAACAGCGGTACAAAGAACAGCGCCAGTACCGTCCCCGCCAGCGTGCCGCCGATAATGCCGGTTCCGATGGCAATACGGCTGTTGGCACCTGCACCGGAGGCAACTGCAAGCGGTATGACACCGGCGATAAAGGCCAGCGACGTCATCATAATCGGGCGTAGGCGGGTGCGTGCCGCCTGCATCGCAGCGGCACTCAGCGAGCTTCCCCGACGCACTGCATCTTCAGCAAATTCGATAATCAATATCGCGTTCTTCGAGGTCAATCCGACGGTGGTCAGTAACGCAACCTGAAAGTAAATATCATTGCTTAATCCACGCAGCGATATCGCCAGTACCGTTCCCAGCACGCCGAGCGGCACCGCTAAAAGCACCGAGAACGGCACCGACCAGCTCTCATACAGCGCAGCAAGACAGAGGAACACAACCAGAATTGAGATTGCATATAAGGTAGTTGACTGACCACCTGCCTGCTTCTCCTGCAGCGAGAGTCCGCTCCACGCCCCGGTCGTACCCGCTGGTAACTGGTTAGCCAGCCTTTCGATGGTGTTCATCGCATCCCCGGAGCTGAAACCTTCCGCATTCTGCCCCTGGATTTCATAGGAAGCCGAGCCGTTGTAGCGATTCAAACTTTCCGGTCCCATGGTCCAGCGGGTTGAGGCAAAGGCAGTGAACGGCGTCATGCCGCCCTGACTGTTGCGGACAAACCATTTATCCAGGTCGGCTGGTGCCGACCTGAACTGGCTATCGCCCTGTACATAGACCCGTTTAACCCGACCACGGTCGATAAAGTCATTGATATACGCTCCGCCCCAGGCGTCGGTCAGGGTATCAGTGACGTCATCCAGTTGCAGCCCCAGCGCAACCGCCTTATTGGTATCAATATCGACCTGTAACTGCGGTGTCTGAGGCAGAATACTGGCTCGTACCCCGATCAGTTCCGGGCTTTGCGCGGCGCGTTGCAGCAGTTGGTCGCGCAGTTTGCCCAGTTCATCACGCGTAGTGCCCCCACTGGCCAGCAGCTCATAGGTGAAGCCATTATTCTGCCCCAGGCCCGGTACCGACGGCGGCGTCAGGGCAAAGATCTGGGCATCACGAATAGTGGATAGTGCATAGGTCGCGCGTCCGGCTATCGCTTCCGCCGAGTTTTCTTTACCCGGACGCTCATCCCAGTTTTTAAGTTTGATAAATGCCATCCCTGCATTCTGCGCAGCGCCGCTGAAGTTAAAGCCGTTGATGGTGAACACCACGTCGATGTTCTCTTTTTCTTCAGTCAGAAACCAATCCACGATCTGTTTATTGACCGATTCAGTTCGGCTTGCGGTGGCGCCGGCAGGCAGGGTCGCCTGAAGCATAATGCTGCCCTGATCCTCAGTCGGCAGGAAGCTACCCGGCAGTCGGGTAAACATCACAACCAGTACGACGCCCATCGTGGCATACAACAACACCATGATCAGCGGACGACGCAAAGTGCTGACCACTTTGTGTCGATACTGGCGTTCTGTGGTGGCATAGAAGCGGTTAAATCCACCTAAGAACCCTTTATTGTGCGGCGTGCCGGGTCTGAGCAACATGCCGCACAGCGCCGGAGTCAGGGTGAGCGCTACCAGCACTGAGAAGGTCATTGCAGCAATGATGGTGACTGAGAATTGCCGATAGATCACCCCTGTCGAACCGGCGAAAAAGGCCATTGGCAGAAATACTGCCGACAACACCAGCGCGATCGCGATCAGCGCACCCGAAATCTCTTTCATCGACTTTTCAGTAGCCTGCCGGGGGGGTAATCCTTCGTCCTGCATGATTCGCTCGACGTTTTCTACCACCACAATTGCATCATCCACCAGTAGCCCGATTGCCAGCACCATTGCAAACAATGTCAGGGTGTTGATGGTATAACCGAAAAGCGCCAGCACGCCAAAGGTCCCGAGCAGCACCACAGGCACCGCCAGCGCCGGGATCAGGGTGGCGCGAATGTTTTGCAGGAAAAGGTACATCACCACTATGACAAGCGCGATCGCTTCGAGCAGGGTGATGACCACATCCTCCACCGAGATTTTGATGAAGTCGGTACTGTCCAGTGCATAAGCCACTTCGTAGCCTTCCGGCATCGAGTGGCGAAACTCTTGCACTTTGTTTTTCACCAGAGTGGCAGTGTCCAGGGCATTGGCACCCGGTGCCAGCATCACACCGATACCCGCCGCCGGATGGCCGTTAAGTCGGGTGGTCATGTCGTAAGACTCGCCACCCAGCTCGACCCGCGCTACATCGCCGACGCGCACAATCGCACCGCGAGTATCGCTTTTAACAATAATGTTGCGGAACTGCTCCGGCGTCTCCAGACGGGACTGTGCTCTGACCGTGGCGGTGAGCTGTTGATTTTCAGGCGAGGGCAGACCACCGATTTTACCTGCTGATACCTGAATGTTTTGAGAGCGTATCGCTGCCGTCACGTCGGAAGGTTGCAACGCATAGGCGTTAAGCTTGAACGGATCGAGCCAGATGCGCATCGCATACTGACCACCGAAAACCTGGATGTCGCCGACACCTTCGGTCCTCGCCAGCGGCTCCTGCATATTACTAACCAGCCAGTCACCTATGTCGGTACTGTTGCTTTTGCCCGTTGTGTCGTAAAGCCCCATCACCAGCAGGAAGTTCGACTGCGATTTAGTGACCGTGACGCCAAGTTGCTGCACTTCGCTAGGGAGACGAGAAAGTGCCTGTTGTACTTTGTTCTGCACTTGTACCTGTGCGGTATCCGGATCAGTTCCCTGAATGAAAGTTACCTTGACCGACACATTACCCTGCGAACTGCTGCTGGAGGTGAAATAGAGCAGATTATCCAGCCCGGTAAGCTGTTGTTCGATCACCTGAGTGACGCTATTTTCCAGGGTCTCCGCTGAGGCGCCGGTATAGGTCGCACTGATATTCACAGAGGGCGGTGCCACATCCGGATATTGTTCAACCGGCAATAAAGTGATCGAGAGCGCACCAAGCAGCATGATTAAAATGGAAACAACCCATGCGAAGACAGGACGATAAATAAAAAAACGTGAAAACATCAGCGGGGTATCTTCCTTTTATAGTGGGCGAAAACCCTGCATTCCTGCAGGCTAAAAAATGCGTTGATTATAGGTCATAACATTCAAGGCCTACCATACCGGCTGATGGCTGAGAAACAGGAAATCTCAAAAAGTGCCTGGAACTAAAACGGGTATGCTTACACTGCCTGTGTCCAGTTATTCCCTGTAACGCCTTGAGCATTTTGAGGGCTTGAAAGGGAAGGGGAATAATATGTTCTCTGCGAGCTCTGATTCTCGCTGCCGGAATAATCCACAATGCGTTATCGAGATTGAATTCTGCCGTTTCTGCTTGCGTAGCCTCTCCTGGCCGCGCAAGTGTCCACCACATTAGCCACATGGAATAGTTAACGTGGTATGAGCCACGACTATTGTCAAAACAGATTAATAACGTCCTGAAAACAAAAATCCACGCAATAGCGTGGATTTATGGGGTTTGTCAGTCCCTATGAGATTTAACACAATCTCATGAGATAACAAACTTTATTTAGACGTTGAACAGGAAGTTCATCACATCGCCATCTTTCACGATGTAGTCTTTCCCTTCTGAACGCATTTTACCGGCTTCTTTCGCGCCTTGTTCACCCTTATAGATGATGAAGTCATCAAAGGCGATGGTCTGAGCACGGATAAAGCCTTTCTCGAAGTCGGTGTGGATTTTACCGGCAGCCTGCGGAGCCGTTGCGCCCACCGGGATAGTCCATGCACGCACTTCTTTCACGCCCGCGGTGAAGTAGGTTTGCAGGTTCAGCAGGGCGTAACCGGCGCGGATCACACGGTTCAGACCCGGCTCTTCAATACCCAGCTCGGCCATAAACTCTTCGCGGTCGCCATCTTCCAGCTCAGCAATGTCGGACTCTACGGCAGCACACACTGGCACAACAACAGAGCCTTCTTTCTCTGCAATCGCACGCACGATGTCGAGGTACGGGTTATTTTCAAAACCGTCTTCGTTCACGTTAGCAATGTACATGGTGGGCTTCAGGGTCAGGAAGCTCAGGTAGCGAATGGCGGCTTTATCATCGTCGCTCAGATCCAGCGCACGCAGCATGCCGGCTTTTTCCAGATGCGGCAGGCACTTCTCCAGCGCAACCTGTTCCGCTTTCGCGTCTTTATCGCCACCTTTGGCTTTCTTCTGCACGCGCTGCAACGCACGCTCACAGGTGTCCAGGTCGGACAGCGCCAGCTCGGTGTTGATGGTGTCAATGTCGTCAGCCGGATCCACTTTATTATTCACGTGGATAATATTGTCGTTCTCGAAGCAGCGCACCACGTGGCCGATAGCTTCGGTTTCACGGATGTTGGTCAGGAACTGGTTACCCAGGCCTTCACCTTTGGACGCGCCTTTTACCAGACCGGCGATATCAACGAATTCCATCGTGGTGGGCAGGATGCGCTGTGGCTTGACGATCTCCGCCAGCTGGTCCAGACGTGAATCAGGCATCGGCACGACGCCGGTATTTGGCTCAATGGTACAGAACGGGAAGTTCGCAGCTTCGATGCCCGCTTTGGTTAACGCATTGAACAGCGTGGATTTCCCGACGTTAGGCAGGCCCACAATACCGCATTTGAATCCCATGTTGAATCACCTTAATAGCTTGATAATCAACGCACTTTTACGTGCCCTGATAGTGTCACAGACGGTTGTCTTAAAAGTTTCCGCGCATTATACACGTAATTACCGCCCGGAGGCGGGTGATTTCTCAGGCACAGGTGAAGTTATCTCTTGAGATCGAACTCACATTTTTTCATACTGACGTGTCTTTACAGAAACCGGAGAACCACGCAGATGCATCGCTTCCTGCTTACGCCACCTTAAGAGCCCCCCGCCAGCGCAACGCCTGTTGCCGCCACTCGTCACTCTGACGAGCCAGCTGTGCCCGAACGCCGGGGCGCAGAAAAACGATCACATTAAAATAATGGAAAGACCATGTTTAACCTGAGCAATTTCAGGGCGAGTGACGTCAAAAATGACGTACTGGCCGGTGCTGTGGTGTCTGTCGCGCTGATCCCCGAAGCGACCGCATTTTCTCTGCTGGCGGGCCTGTCACCGACCATCGGCTTACATACCGCTTTTATTCTCGGGCTGGTGACGGCCTTTTTCGGCGGTAAACCGGGGATGATCTCGGGTGCAGCCGGGTCGATTATTGTGGTGCTGATCAGCCTGATTACTCAGCACGGCTACGAATATGTTCTGCTGGCGACCATTCTCGCCGGGCTGATTCAGCTGTCGATTGGCGTTTTGCGGTTGGGCAAGTTTATCCGCCTGGTGCCACAACCGGCAATCTACGGCTTTGTGAACGGGCTGGCGATTGTCATCATGCTGGCGCAGTTCCCGATGATCAAAGGGCAGGGGCCGGTGATGTATGCGCTGGTGGCGCTGGCAATGCTGATCGTCTGGTGGTTCCCAAAACTGACAAAAGCGATCCCCGGCTCGCTGGCCGCCTTAATTGCCATCAGTGCACTGGCAATTGGTCTGGGGCTGGACACCAAACGCGTGGGCGATCTGGCGGATATTTCCGGCACGCTACCCTCGTTCCATCTTCCCACCGCGCCTCTGAGCTGGGAAACCCTGAAAATCGTGCTGCCTTACGCCGTGGTGATTGCGCTGGTCGGGCTGATTGAGTCGTTGTTAACGCTGGCCGTGCTGGATGAAATGGGCAGTAAGAAGGGCGCGGGAAATCAGGAATGCGTAGCCCAGGGGATTGGTAACACGATCTGCGGCTTCTTTGGCAGCTTTGCCGGGTGTGCGATGATCGGCCAGTCGATTATCAACTTTACCTCAGGCGGGCGCGGGCGCATTTCGAATCTGGTCGGGGCGGTGCTGCTGATCCTGTTTGTCGTCAGCCTGTCACAATATATTGCCTTACTGCCGGTTGCGGCGCTGGCCGGGATCATGTTTGTCGTCTGCATCAACACCTTTGAGTGGAGCTCGCTGCGTCGTCTGAAGCGGATGCCGAAAGCGGATGCGGTGATCATGGTCGCGGTGACGCTGGTGACTATTTTTACCGATCTGGCGATGGCGGTAATCTGCGGGGTGATTATCTCGGCGCTGGTTTTCGCCTGGCAGCACGCGCGCATCAGTATTCTGGCGCAGTCTGAGGAAGAAGGGCAGAAGACCTATCAGCTTGAAGGGCCGCTGTTCTTTGGCTCAACGGCCAGTTTCCAGGAGCTCTTCCACCCGGAGCAGGACCCGGATTATGTGGTCATTGATTTTGCACGCACCCGCGTCATGGATTCCAGCGGCGTGGAGGCAATCGATAAATTAACGGCACGCTATCTGGAAGCGGGAAAAAGCCTGCGTCTGCGCCATCTTAGTGAGGATTGTATCAGTTTACTGCAACAGGCCGGGCCGTTTTGCAGCCATGAACTTGATGATCCCGATTATAAAGTTGCTAGCAATGATGTCTGAACCATAAAGCTGGCGCTGGTCCTGCCGATAACCTAAAAATCGTCGTTCTGCGACGGCGAATACAGAATTTACTTCTATAGTTTATCTGTGCGGCGATTTTATTCACTGGCAGGATGCCCGTTAACTGGCCCGACGGCATGAAAAACGATTTTTTTTGTACTCCTGTTCATACGCTTACCGGTGAGTTGATCGCTATCGATCTGAGCTACCGGCCGCAGCCTCTGGCCGTTAACGGCCTGTCAGGGGCTGTTCTTCCATCCCTGTCGCCACAGGAGCGGTTGTTAAATCAGTTGCTGATCATTGAAGAGTATGCGGACTATTTTCGTCAGCATGGCTTGCTGTGCAGTGTCGCCATTGATTTTCAACTGGCGCGTGCCGTCACCGAGTCATCATTTATTCAGCAGATCCTCAGCCAACTGCCTTTTGTGCGGCTCAAACTGTCGGAAGATTTTCCCAATCTGCATGATGGCATGAATAATCCGCTGTTGCGGACGTTGATTGAGCAACTGAATATTATCTGGCTTGATGACCTCGGTGCGGGCGATGCCAATCTCAACGCGTTGCAGTCGAAAATGTTTGAAGCGGTGAAACTTGATCGGCAGTTTTATCTCGAAAACGTCGATAAACCGTTTTTTACCGTATTGATTAACCATATTCGCCAGTATACGAACCGGGTGATTGTTGAAGGCGTGGCCGGAGATGGGCAACTGGAGACATTGCGTAACAGCAAAATCTGGGGCGTGCAGGGTTATTTCAGCCCGGCACTGACACTGGAAAATTTGGATCACAGTGACGGTCTGCGCTGTGAAAATCTGTAGCCTCGCTGTGGCTTATACCCCAGCGAGGGCTCAATCAAAGGCAACGCGTCAGACGGCTTTGTAGCTGTGCAAACGGTTCATGGCCTTCAGTTTGTCTTCTTTTAACCATACCTCAGTACAACGCGCGGCTTCATCGATAGCGTTATCAATCAGAGCCTGTTCCGCTGCCTGGGGTTTACCCAGCACAAATCCCACCACTTTGTTACGGTCACCCGGATGACCAATGCCAATACGCAGACGATGGAAGTCCAGGTTGTTACCCAGCTTGCTAATAATATCTTTCAATCCGTTATGCCCCCCGTGCCCGCCGCCCTGTTTAAACTTTGCCACGCCAGGAAGCAGGTCGAGTTCGTCATGCGCCACCAGAATTTCTTCAGGTGCGATGCGATAAAACGTGGCCATAGCCGCTACGGCTTTCCCACTGAGGTTCATAAACGTGGTGGGAACCAGCAGGCGCACGTCTTCGCCGCCAATATTGAGGCGCGCGGTATACCCGTAAAATTTGCTCTCTTCTTTTAACGACTGATTATGGCGTTCAGCCAGCAAGTCAACATACCAGGCACCGGCATTGTGGCGTGTGGCGGCGTATTCAGCGCCGGGGTTGGCAAGGCCAACAATCAGTTTGATGCTGCTCACGAGTAGATTTTCCTGAAACGTGCGGGGTGAAAACGGCTAGTTTACTGAAGCGGTTGCGATAACTCAAAGATCTGCGCGCATTGTGATGAAAATCACAATGGTTGAGCAGGGTGATAATACGTTTTCTATACAAAAACAGTCTGTTAGTCGTAAAGTTTTGTCAAAATATAAGCGATAAATGTGATCGCAGACTCATCAGAGCAGTTAAAGATTGCCTAGACTGATCGCATCTGGCAACGGAGTTTGCCTTTTTACACTGACTGGAGGTGCGCAATGAAACGTAAACATTCACATGTACTGGGTAACACCCTGATGGTGCTGGGCCTGGTGGTGATGATTGGCGGGGTAGGTTACTCAGTGGTGAATCAAATACCGCAGTTCAACTTACCGCAGTTTATGGTGCATGGTGCTCTCGCCAGTATCTTTGTTGGTGCGTTGATGTGGCTGGCCGGTGCGAGGATCAGCGGGCGTGAGAAAATTGCCGATCGCTATTACTGGGTGCGTCACTGCGGCGAAAAACGCTGCCGTCACGGTTCCAGTCAGCAGCACAATCGTTAATCCTGAATCGGAAACACACCCGGTGTGTTTCCGGATTTAACTGGCGAAAACACGCCTGACATCCTCATGATTTTCGGCCCCATAGGTTTTAACCTGGTTTCTGCCTGCGGCCTTCGCCTGATATAACGCATCATCTGCCGCCGCCATTAAACTGTCGATAGCATCACGATCGGGCTGGCAGCTTGCCACGCCAATACTCACGCTATAGCTCACGTTCTCGGGGCAAGACCGTTCCACCACGTGGCGAATGCGTTCGGCAATCTGCACGCATTCCCCTTCTGCGCACATCACGACGGCGGCAAACTCTTCACCGCCCAGACGCGCAAAATAGCTATCGGCGGGCAACTGGTGCGTCACTTGTTGGCAAAAATCGGTCAGTACGCGATCGCCTTGCGAATGACCATAGCGATCGTTAATCGATTTAAAGTGGTCGAGGTCAAACAGCATCACCGATAAGGGTTGCTGGCTGCAACTCCAGGTGGCGGTCAGCTGAGCGGTTTTCTCAAACAGTGCGCGGCGATTCCAGGCCCCGGTTAATGGATCAAGCAGTGACGCCTGGCGGTAGATGATCTGCGTACGCTCATTCACCATCGCCATCATGGTAAAGCTCAGGCCAATCACCACCAGGATCGACTCCAGAATGACATACACCGAGAAGGTTGAGCCGCCGATGGCACCATGTACCGGGTTAGGGATCCCGCCGTCCAGTAATGCCCGCACGATATTAAAGCCAAGGTGGATGCTGAGCAGCAACTGGGCAGGCCACCAGGTCACCGGAAGCAGGGGGCGGGAACGATGCAGTTCATACAGCATCGCCGAGGTATAGATAATACACAGCAGGCTGCTGGCCAGAATCCGCAAGGGTAACGAGGTGTAGAAAGAGGGGAACAGACAAAGTATCGCCCATGTAATCATCCCGGGCAGCCACAGCCAGCCTCCTCGCGCCCCGCGCAGCGCACGGAATGCATTCAGTTGCAGACCGTACGCGCATAAGACAAGCAGATTGCCCACCACAATCGGCAGAAACATAAAGCCTGAGCTACGCAGGCTGCTGAGGCCGACAGCGACAATGCTTAACAACAACGAGAGACAGTTAAACCCCAGTACTCTGCTGTACTGCGCTCCGCGCCACGCGAACACCATGATAATGCTGAGAAAAGCCAGCACATAGAGTTCACAGACAAACAGCGTATAAACATCGAGTACCATTTTAGGATTATTCCTGGATAAGCTATCAGAGCAAAATATCACTAATGAATACTTACCAACAGGGGGGCTGAACCGTTACAGTCAAAAAATGAATGTGAAGTCAGGAAAGTGGCCCACGCGCAGGCACCAGACAGCGCCAGATGGCCACGGCACAAAGTAACGTCACGACCATCAGGACCAGCAGTAACTGGTGAAAAGCGGTCTCTGCCAGCGGCAGAAGATCCGGGCTGCTGACATGATAGCTGGCCAACTGACGTGCTTCTTCAAGCGATTTACCCCGGTGTGACAGTTGGCTAACCAGTAACTGGCTGAACAACGTACTGACGCTCGCCAGTGCGACCCCTTCGCCTGCTACGCGCACGGTACTAAAGATACCGGTCGCCATCCCTGCGCGCTGCGGTGGCACCACGCTCACCGATAAATTATCCATCAATCCCCAGGGCAGACCGCTGCCGCTACCGATCATCACCATCGCCAGCAGGGTCAGCGCCAGGGAGCTGTGTGGCGTGACCAGGCTGAGCAGGCCAATACCCGCTGCTGCAAGCACTAAACCCGCACAGCTCACGCGGCCAGGGTGAAAGCGTCGCGTCAGCGCAACGGCAAGAGAGGGAACCACCAGCATCGGCAGCGAGATCGCCAGCATCAGCAATCCGGTGGTCAGGGCGTCATAGCCATAGAAGCCCATAAAGCGCAGTGGCAGCAGCACCAGCAGTACGACAAAGCAGTAGCAGGTGGCGACGGGCAGCAGCTGTACGCCGATAAACCGGCCGTAGCGGAACAGGCTGAGGTCAAGCATCGGGTGTGCACTGCGGCGTTCAATCCAGACAAACAGCAGCGCCACGACCAGCGAGGCCAGCAGCAATCCTTTTGCCAGTGGACCCGCACCGCTGTCAGCCACCTGTAACATTCCCCAGGTAAACAGAGTGAGCGTGGTGCTGAAGCTGATAATCCCCGGCCAGTCCAGCGCACTGGCATCCGGGTTGCGTGATTCTGGTAGGGTACGCATACCGATAACGAGCGCCAGCACGCCGAACAGCGCGCAGCAAAGAAAGACGCTGTGCCAGCCGGCTATGGCCATCAACATACCGGCAATCACCGGCCCGGCCGCCAGACCTACGCCAAAGCTGGTGCCCAGCAGACTGAACGCTCGTGCGCGTTCGGCACCGTCAAAAGCATTCGCCAGCGCCGCACCACCGCCAGCCAGCGCTGCTGCAGCCGCTGCGCCCTGTAGAGCACGTACCACGTCCAGCCAGACGATGGAGGGCACCCAGCCGGTCAGCAACGACAGCACGGTAAAAACGCTGACGCCGCTGATAAACAGGCGTTTACGGCCATAACGGTCGGCCAGTGCACCTGCCGCCATCAGCAGGCTGCCAAAGCTGAGCAGAAACGCGTTGGTGATCCAGCTCAGTGCCAGCGCCGACCCGCCTGTTTGCAGGGCAATGGCCGGGGTGGCGATCACCCCGGCAGAAAAACTCAGGGGCAACATCAGTGCCGCGCTGCACACCGCCAGAATGCTCCAGCGGCTGCTTTGTGCCGTCAGTGTCAGGGAACTCATGGGTACTCTCCGCTTTCTTCCTGTAAAGAAGCAGGATAAATTGGCGTCACAGGGTGATAAACAGGCCGAATGGCCGCAGATAAAGGACATAAAGTCGCGAATGAGTAGCGTGGAAAGTTTGAGTGGACTCAATGCCTTTGTGAAAGCTGCCCAGCTTGGCAGCTTTGTCGCGGCCGCAGAGCGGCTGAGCGTCTCGGCATCGGCCATCGGGAAAAGCGTGGCGCGACTGGAGGCCAGCCTTGGGGTAAGTCTGTTTAATCGCAGCACACGTAGCCTGAGTCTGACAGAGGAAGGCCTGCTGTTTTTTGAACGCAGCCAGCGCATTGTGATGGAGCTGGAAGAGGCGGAACAGGAGCTGTCAAGGCTGATGGCGGCCCCGCGCGGGCGGCTGCGTCTGAGTTTTCCGGCGATTGGTTATCGTCTGCTCCTGCCGTTGTTGCCGGGTTTCACCGCCCGCTATCCGGAAATTGAGCTGGATCTCGACTTTAACGATCGGCTGGTGGAGGTTATCGGGGAAGGGTATGACGCGGTTCTGCGCAGTGGCGAATTTGCCGATTCGCGGCTGAAGGCGCGGCGGCTGGGCGGTTTTCGCTTTCGTCTGGTGGGCGCAACGGACTATTTCGAACGACACGGCGTACCGCAGGTGCCGCAGGACCTGACGCAGCATGCCTGCCTGCAGTATCGTTTTTCTGGCAATGGTCAGCTTCAGCCCTGGCAGTTTAACGGCGCTGACGAGCGTACACTCTCGCTGGCCGGACCGCTGGTGTTTAATAATCTTGAAGCGCAGATCTCAGCCGCACGCCGGGGGCTGGGGCTGATCTACGTGCCGGATTTTGCAGTGACGGAATACCTGGAAAGCGGAGAGCTGCAAAGCGTGCTGGATGAACACATTAGCGCAGGGGGGCAATTTTCGCTGCTCTGGCCGGGGAACCGGCATCTGCTGCCCAAATTGCGGGTGCTGATTGACTATCTGGCAGAGCATATCGCATTGAGCAAATAAAAAAGGGACAGGCGTTAACCTGTCCCTCTTATGCAGCATGGCCTGGCGGGGCTGACCGCCAGGTCACGCCACGATCAATGCTCAAACATCGCAGAAATAGATTCTTCGTTGCTGATGCGACGGATCGCTTCAGCCAGCATGCCTGACAGCGTCAGGGTACGCACATTTGGCAGGGCTTTGATCTCTTCTGGCAGCGGAATGGTATCGCACACCACGACTTCATCAATCACCGAGTTACGCAGGTTTTCGACCGCGTTACCGGAGAAGATAGGGTGAGTCGCATAAGCGAATACGCGTTTAGCGCCACGTTCTTTCAGCGCTTCAGCGGCTTTACACAGCGTGCCACCGGTATCGATCATATCGTCAACCAGCACGCAGTCACGGCCAGCAACATCACCGATGATGTGCATCACCTGAGAGACGTTGGCGCGTGGACGGCGTTTGTCGATGATCGCCATATCGGTATCGTTCAGCAGTTTAGCAATAGCACGTGCACGAACCACACCACCGATGTCCGGGGAAACCACAATCGGGTTCACCAGGCCAATCTGCAGCATATCTTCGAGCAGGATCGGGCTACCAAATACGTTATCAACCGGGACGTCAAAGAAACCCTGAATCTGTTCAGCATGCAGATCCACAGTCAAAACGCGGTCAACACCAACGCTGGAGAGAAAATCGGCAACCACTTTGGCAGTAATAGGGACACGGGCGGAACGCACGCGGCGGTCCTGACGTGCATAACCAAAGTAAGGGATAACCGCAGTAATACGACCCGCGGAAGCACGACGCAGGGCATCTACCATCACAACCAGTTCCATCAGGTTGTCATTGGTGGGGGCACAGGTGGACTGGATGATGAAAATATCACCACCGCGTACATTTTCGTTAATTTGTACGCTCACTTCACCATCACTGAAACGACCGACGGCGGCGTCGCCCAGGCTGGTGTAAAGGCGGTTGGCAATACGTTGTGCTAGTTCCGGGGTGGCGTTACCAGCAAAAAGCTTCATATCAGGCACGAGAAGAACCTCAGGCTTTGCGTCCAGAGAATGAAATACCATAAATCGCACTGGGCGGTATACGACTTATGCTTTCATACGGGTGTCTTAACCCTGCATTCTTGACGCCGTAGCGGCGTTGGCTGCATGTATTCACCCCGGTCACTTATTCAAGCAAGCTCCCGGTGACTCATCCACTTGCCGCCTTGCCACAGCGCCAATAGCTTGGGTTATATCAGAGCAGTCGTGCAGCGTCTGGAACAGGTGACACTGTCACATCAACTCTATTGCTCTGAAAGGGTGCGGTGCAGTGGCGAAACGTTAACGCCTCGCGCAACAAACCCCTGCAACCCCTTCGGAGCCAGCTCAAGCACCTGTCTTGCGGCGTACTCGGTGTCAAATTCTGCAAACACACAAGCACCCGTTCCAGTCAGGCGCGACGGCGCGTATTCTAGCAGCCAGGAAACAAGCTGTTCAACCTCGCGAAAACGATTTCTTACTGCTGCCTCACAATCATTGCGGAATTCGGCTGCTAATAAGGCGCTTATTTCCCTTTTTGGCGTGTTTCTGGTCAATTCAGGATCGTTAAATACGACGGGTGTCGCCACGCTGACACCGGGATGCATCACCAGATACCATTTTTCTTGCGGCGAAACCGGTGTCAGCTGCTCACCGACCCCTTCAGCAAAGGCAGAAAATCCGCGCACAAAGACAGGCACGTCGGCACCCAGTTGCAGGCCAAGATCGGCAAGTTGTTCAAAACTGAAACCGGTTTGCCATAAGTGATTGAGTGCCACCAGTACGGTGGCCGCGTTAGAGGAGCCTCCGCCCAGTCCACCGCCCATAGGTAACCGCTTCTCAACCGCCAGAGTGGCACCTGCGCTGGCGGGCAGCACGCCCTGATCCAGCGCCCGTTCGCGCAGCAGTTGCGCGGCACGGACGATCAGGTTCTGTTCATCAGGCACGCCATCGACGGGGGTCAGCAGGCGCAATTCACCCTGATTGTTGGTTTCAATTTTCAGCGTGTCACCATAATCCAGAAACTGAAACAGCGTCTGGAGGTCATGGTAGCCGTCAGCGCGGCGGCCGGTGATGTAGAGAAACAGATTCAGTTTTGCCGGGGCAGGCCAGGTTGTGATCATTTTACGGTCCAGCTATCCATCTTCAGCTTAATACGCTGGTCGCCTTCACGCAGTTCGAGATTCGACGGTAGCGCTGGATTCTGCTTACTGTCGTAGCCCTGATAGGTCACTTTCCACTGTTTACCGTCCTGGCTGTAGTTCACTTCGCGCAGCCGGTACTGGTCATCCAGGGTGAAATCGGTGGCATCGCCCGGCAGGCCAAGGATCCACTGGCGCAGGTTATCCAGCGGGATACTCATGCCCGTGAGCTGAGAAATCATTTTTGCCGCATCGTTGCTGACATAGCGCTTGCCTTTATTGTCAACAATCTGTGCAACTTGTCCTTGCTGGTCAAGCTGCAGCTCTGTGCTGCCCAGTGGATTAGTCAACAGCAGGCGATAGCGATCCGCTGCGGTCTGTTGCCAGTTGTAGCGGGCATAGACTTTTTGACGATCGGAAAGGTAGGCAAAGGCGCCACGCGTCTGGTACTGAGTGATTTTTTCCACCGCTTGCTGATGGTCACGCCATTGCGGGGACGTCGGGCTTTGGCCCGGAGTTTGCGCTGGTTCGTTAAGAACACACCCGGTGAGCAGCAGGGCGGCAAGGGGAAGAAGCCGCAGCAGGCGGCGATTCGACGATAACATGTTCAGGTCAGCTCCTAAGACTCAGTTCGCAATTAACCGCCCACGCTAACCAGCTAAAACGGCGGCGTCAATGCTCAAATTGTCTCATTTGACTGGCAAGAGGTATATCTTGTTACAGGGATAGGCGAAGCATGGCTTTTATTGATCTCGCTCATCTTGTAGAATGCGCCACACAAAACCCTGACAACTGTGGGATTAACCCAACCTGCACCATGACGTTACTGGCTCTCGGCATCAATCACAAAACGGCACCTGTGTCTCTGCGCGAACGCGTGACGTTCTCGCCGGATCAGCTGGAACAGGCGCTCTCTAGCCTGTTGGCGCAGCCGCTGGTTCAGGGCGGCGTTGTGCTGTCTACCTGTAACCGTACCGAGTTGTACCTGAGCGTCGAACAGCAGGAAAACCTGCAGGAACAGCTGGTGACCTGGCTCTGTGATTACCACAAGCTCAGCGTCGATGAAGTGCGCAAAAGCCTCTACTGGCATCATGATAACGACGCCGTCAGCCACCTGATGCGTGTCGCCAGCGGGCTGGATTCCCTGGTGCTGGGCGAACCTCAAATTCTTGGCCAGGTTAAAAAGGCGTTTGCTGATTCCCAGCGCGGTCACTCGCTCTCCAGCGAACTGGAGCGCATGTTCCAGAAATCGTTCTCCGTGGCCAAACGCGTGCGTACTGAAACCGAAATCGGTGCCAGTGCCGTCTCCGTGGCGTTTGCTGCCTGTACGCTGGCACGCCAGATCTTCGAATCCCTCTCCACGGTTAACGTGCTGCTGGTAGGCGCGGGTGAAACCATTGAACTGGCTGCCCGTCATCTGCATCAGCATAAGGTGAAGAAGTTGATGATCGCCAACCGTACCCGCGAACGTGCGCAAGCGCTGGCAGATGAGGTCGGAGCTGAAGTCATCAGTCTGCCGGAAATCGATTCCCGACTGGCGGAAGCCGACATCATTATCAGTTCTACAGCCAGCCCGTTGCCGATTATCGGTAAGGGGATGGTGGAGCGTGCGCTTAAACAACGCCGCAATCAGCCTATGCTGCTGGTGGATATTGCCGTACCGCGTGACGTGGAGCCGGAAGTGGGTAAATTGCCCAATGCCTATCTCTATAGCGTTGATGACCTGCAGGCAATTATTGAAAGCAATATGGCCCAGCGCCAGGCGGCGGCCGTGCAGGCTGAAACCATCGTGGTGCAGGAAAGCAGCGAGTTTATGTCCTGGCTACGGGCCCAGAGCGCAGTTGAGACTATCCGCGATTACCGCTCACAGGCGGAACAGGTGCGTGCTGAACTGGAAGCGCGTGCCATAGCGGCCCTGCAACAGGGAGGTAACGCTGAAGAGGTGTTGCGCGACCTGGCCCATAAGCTGACCAACCGTTTGATCCACGCTCCTACCAAATCTCTTCAGCTGGCCGCACGCGACGGCGATGGCGAACGCCTGCAAATTTTACGCGACAGCCTCGGGCTGGATTAGCGTTTCAAGCCTCTTTTCTTACAAGGTAAAAGACTACGAATGAAGCCTTCTATTGTTGCCAAACTGGAAGCCTTGCAGGAGCGCCACGAAGAAGTGGAGGCGATGCTGGGCGATGCCGGAGTGATTGCCGATCAGGAACGTTTTCGTGCACTCTCCCGCGAATATGCCCAGCTTACCGACGTCAGCCAGTGTTTCCGTCAGTGGCAGCAAACCCAGGAAGATATCGAAACCGCTGAAATGATGCTCAGTGACCTGGAAATGCGTGAGATGGCTCAGGAAGAGCTGAAAGAAGCCCGTGCCGCCAGTGACGTGCTGGAGCAACAGTTGCAGGTCCTGCTGTTGCCGAAAGATCCGGATGACGAACGTAACTGCTATCTGGAAGTGCGTGCCGGCACCGGTGGCGACGAAGCCGCCATTTTCGCCGGCGATCTGTTCCGGATGTACAGCCGTTATGCGGAGTCAAAACGCTGGAAAGTGGAAGTGATGAGCGCTAACGAAGGCGAGCATGGCGGTTATAAAGAAATTATCGCCAAAGTGATCGGCGAAGGTGCTTATGGCCGCCTGAAGTTCGAATCTGGCGGCCACCGTGTGCAGCGTGTGCCAGAGACGGAATCACAGGGGCGCATCCACACCTCAGCCTGTACGGTTGCGGTGATGCCAGAACTGCCGGAAGCCGAACTGCCGGATATCAATCCGTCTGATTTGAAAATCGATACGTTCCGCTCCTCCGGGGCCGGTGGCCAGCACGTTAACACCACCGATTCCGCCATCCGTATTACCCACTTGCCCACCGGCATCGTGGTCGAGTGCCAGGATGAACGTTCACAGCATAAAAACAAAGCGAAAGCGCTGGGCGTGCTGGGTTCGCGTATCCGTGCTGCCGAAATGGCACGTCGTCAACAGGAAGAGTCCTCTACCCGCCGTAACTTGCTTGGCACCGGTGACCGCTCTGATAGAAACCGTACCTATAACTTCCCGCAGGGCCGCATTACAGACCACCGTATCAACCTGACCATTTACCGTCTGGATGATGCGATGGAAGGGAAGCTGGACGCGCTGATTGAGCCTGTGGTTCAGGAGCACCAGGCGGATCAGCTGGCCGCACTCGCCGGGCAGGATTAATGCAGATCCGTGTCTGGCTGCGTAACGCGGTCGCTCAGTTGCCGGACAGTGACAGCCCGAAACGCGATGCTGAGATTCTGCTGGGGAAAGTGCTCGGTAAATCCCGCGCCTGGCTGATCGCCTTTGATGATGCCACGCTGGATGACGCGCAGCTTGCGCAGCTGGATGCGCTGCTGGCACGCCGTGCCGCTGGGGAGCCGGTGGCCTATCTGACAGGGGAACGTGAGTTCTGGTCACTGCCGCTGACGGTATCGCCCGACACGTTGATCCCCCGCCCGGATAGCGAAGTGCTGGTGGAGCAGGCGCTCGCGCGTCTGCCTGCTGAGCCTTGCGAGGTGTTGGATCTCGGTACCGGCACCGGGGCGATTGCCCTGGCGCTGGCCAGCGAACGCACCGATTGCCAGGTTACGGGCGTGGATCGTATTCCTGCCGCAGTGGCGCTGGCGCAGCACAATGCCAGCAAGCTGGCGCTGTCAAATACCCGGTTTTTGCAAAGCCACTGGTTTTCTGCCCTCGAAGGACAACAGTTTGCGCTGATTGTCAGTAATCCCCCCTATATTGATGCCGATGACCACCATCTTTCGCAGGGCGACGTCCGTTTTGAACCCACCAGTGCGCTGGTGGCAGGCGATCACGGCCTGGCCGATATCCGGATCATTGCCGCAGAAGCAGGGCGCTATTTACAGGATAGCGGCTGGTTATTACTGGAACACGGCTGGCAGCAGGGCGAACACGTCAGGAAAATTTTGCGCGAAAACAGCTTCCATGCAGTGGAAACCTGTCAGGATTATGGCGGCAACGACCGCGTAACCGTCGGGCAAAGAAAAAGATAATAAGGAATTTATATGGCCGCCTGGTACTTCCCGCTAAAACATTTTCATCTGTTAACCGTGGCGATCACCGCACTGATGTTTGTGCTGCGCTTCTACTGGTTCCAGACCCATTCTTCGATGCTGCAACGCCGCTGGGTGCGCATCGTACCCCATTTAAATGACACGCTTCTGTTACTGTCGGGCGGGTTACTGGTCGGCATAACGCATTTTTACCCGTTCAGCCCACAAGGTGCCTGGCTGACGGAGAAGCTGTTTGGCGTTATTATCTATATCGCGCTGGGTTTTATTGCCCTCGGACGCCGTCCGCGCGCGCAAAAAATACGCTGGATAGCGTTTATGGTGGCGTTAATCGCCCTTGTGGTCATCGTGAAACTTGCCACAACTAAAATGCCACTGCTGGGGTTTGTATGACGTCTATCGCTGATTTTGATTTTACCGCCGGAACGTTGAGTGACGCGGTGATTACGGCATCGCTGGCTGTCCGCCGCGACTTTCCGGCTGAAGATGTCAGCGCGCGTTTAGCTGCGCTGGTTGCCGAAGCGCGTGCTGAAATTCCGTCAGAACTTGCCGCTGATTTACAGCTTGAGCAATTGATCACCCTGTTCTGGGGCCGCTGGGGTTTTGGCGGCGCGAGCGGTGTTTATCGGTTGTCTGACACGTTGTGGCTGGACAATGTATTGCGTACCCGTCAGGGTACCGCCGTGTCGCTGGGGGTCATTTTTCTGCACATTGCGGATCAGCTCGACCTGCCGATGATGCCCGTGATTTTTACGACACAGCTGATTCTACGAGCAGACTGGATCGATGAAGATATGTGGCTCATCAATCCCTTTGATGGTGAAACCCTGGATGAACACCAGCTGGAAGTGTGGCTTCAGGGCAATATCGGGCCAGGGACCGAGCTGTATGATGACGATCTGCAGGAAGCCGAGCCGCTGATGGTGTTGCGCAAGATGCTCGACACCCTGAAGTCCGCGTTGATGGATGAGAAACAGATGGAGATGGCGCTGCACGTCAGCCAGGTGCTGGTGCAGATGGACCCGGAAGACCCGTATGAAATCCGCGATCGCGGTCTGATTTTTGCCCAGCTCGAGTGCGAACATGTGGCCCTCAATGATTTAACCTATTTTGTTGAGCAGTGCCCGGAAGACCCCATCAGCGAGATGATTAAAGTCCAGATCCACTCAATTGAACAGAAACAGATTACCCTTCACTAACTGAAGTGAACTCTATAAAGGCGAAGACATGAAACAAAAAGTGGTTAACATTGGTGATATCAAGGTCGCTAACGATCTGCCGTTCGTCCTGTTTGGTGGTATGAACGTGCTGGAGTCGCGTGATTTGGCGATGCGCATTTGTGAACACTACGTCACTGTGACCCAGAAACTGGGCATTCCTTATGTGTTCAAAGCCTCATTTGATAAAGCTAACCGCTCTTCCATTCACTCGTATCGTGGCCCGGGCCTGGAAGAAGGCATGAAAATCTTCCAGGAAATCAAACAGGCTTTCGGCGTGAAAATTATCACCGACGTCCATGAAGCCAGCCAGGCGCAGGCCGTGGCCGATGTGGTGGATGTGATTCAGTTACCGGCCTTCCTCGCACGTCAGACCGACCTGGTTGAAGCGATGGCGAAAACCGGTGCGGTGATCAACGTGAAGAAACCTCAGTTCGTCAGCCCGGGCCAGATGGGTAACATCGTTGATAAATTCGCTGAAGGCGGCAACGACAAAGTGATCCTGTGCGATCGCGGTGCCAACTTCGGTTATGACAACCTGGTGGTCGACATGCTTGGCTTCAATGTGATGAAGCAGGTCTCTAACGGTAGCCCGGTGATCTTTGACGTAACCCACGCATTGCAGTGCCGTGATCCGATGGGCAGCGCGTCCAGTGGTCGTCGTGCGCAGGTGTCTGAGCTGGCGCGTGCGGGGATGGCAGTAGGTATTGCCGGTCTGTTTATTGAAGCCCACCCGGACCCGGCAAACGCCAAGTGTGACGGTCCGTCTGCACTGCCGCTGGATAAACTGGAACCCTTCCTGGTTCAGATGAAAGCGATCGATGATTTGGTGAAAAGCTTCGCTGAACTCGATACCAGCAACTAAGCTCGTTTCATCCTCAAAACGGGCCAGAACACTGGCTCGTTTTCTCTGCGCACTATTCTTCAACCCGCCTGAATCTACAGTGTTTTTGACCTACAATGGAAAGTACATAAAAAGGAGTTCCTATGAAAAAAACGTTTGTTTTGCTACTGGGTGCAATCGCGCTCAATGGTTGCAGCCAGACCCCTCACCCTGATGCCGGGCAGTTAGCAAACCGTCTGTTTGCGCTCAGTGCTGTTGATGGTCAGACCGTAAAATCTCATGAAGGGATGAAACCGGGGATCGGCTTTAATGACAGCCTCCGGGTCAATGGCGTGATGTGTAATCGTTTCTTCGGGCAGGGGCATATTGAGCAGGGGCGACTGACTGTACCGATGCTGGCATCGACGAAAATGCTGTGCAGCGATCCATTGCTTAATCAGTGGGAACAGACGTTATCGGTGGTGCTGACGAAAGGGGCGGAGGTGACGTTGACTGAACAAACGCTGACGCTGACGGGAAGTGGGCATACGCTGGAGTATACCGCGCAGTAACGCGGAGCTGACCCGTGTGGCACGCCATCAGCACGGGTCGACCGGAAAAACGGTCGACCCCTACAGAAACGACAGCCCGTCTACTTATCTTTACAGCATTATCGTCATCAGATAGGCAATGAACAGCGCCAGATGGGCGGCACCATTCAACACATTTGTGCGTCCGGTCGAAAACGAAATCTGACACAGCAACAGCGCGGCAATCATCACCACCATCTGCGGCGGTTCAAGGCCAAAGATCAGCTGCTGCCCCGTCAGTGTCGCTATCAGCGTCACCGCCGGTACCGTCAGAGAAATGGTCGCCAGTACGGAGCCAAAGAACAGGTTCATTGCGCGCTGCACCTGGTTTGCCAGCACCGCTTTAATCGCACCCAATCCTTCAGGGGAGAGGATCAGTAACGCCACCAGGAAACCGGTGAATTGTTCCGGTGCTTTCAACTCAGTCAGCAATGACTCCAGCGTATTCGCATTCATCTTAGTGACGGCAATCACCGCGACCAGATGGACCACTAACCAGATGGTGTGCCTGGTGCTGGAATGCGCCGATGGCTTGCCATGATGCGGGTCATCGCCCTCATCTTCATGCTCATAAACAAACAGACTCTGATGCGTTTTGGTCTGAATCAGCAGGAATACCCAGTACATCGCGGCTGAAATCCCGGAAACCAGCAGCGCCTGTCCAATGGAAAAGTTACCGCCGGGCAGGGCATTCGGAAACACCAGTACAATAATGCCAAGCGGAAAAATCGCGATAAGATACTGTTTGACCCCGGCCAGATTCACATACTGCGTGGCGAATTTACGCCCACCCAGCAACAGGGCAAAGCCCACCAGGCCACAGGTCACAATCATAATGATGGAGTAGAGGGTATCGCGCATCAGTGCCGGGGCAGCGTCGCCGGTCGCCATCAGCGCGGATATCAGACTCACTTCAAGAATAACAACGGAAAGGCTCAGTATTAGCGAGCCGTAAGGTTCGCCCAGACGATGTGCCAGGACGTCCGCATGACGTACCACGCTGAAGGCGCTGCTGAGGATGGCAATAAGGGCTATCAGGTTGATGCCGATGACCAGTGGCAGGGAATCTGTTGTGCCCCAGAACCACAAAATGATCAGAGCGATGACAGGGAAGGTAAGGGAATACTCGGTGTGGCGGGTTTTACTGCTCTCGTGCGCACTCATAGGCAAACGCTCCTTATCTGTATCCTGTTGGCCTGGAATTGGCAACGATCGCCGCAGGCCTATTAAACATAGTCTGACAATATGAAAGACAAGTGGCGAAAGTGTAACCTTTTTTTTTAAATGATCGTAAAAAATTTACGGTTTTTTACGGCCACAATGAGAAATAGTCCTGTAAGGCTCATTTTGTGATATTTGAATGCTATCTCAATGAATAGTTATAGGGTTTATTTGTGAAGTGAAATTAATTTCGCTGAATGTGTGGGTGTTTTTTTAGAGGTGATGGATAAAAACAGGTGCTTTAACAGGGAAGTGAACAGAGGCGATATTTTTCAAGGTTATCGCCTCGAGCGTCTTATAATGCTTTTATCCGTCGCCATTGAAGGCGCGCCGGTAGCCAGCGCTGGGTCACCTCTGGCGTCTGCTCGTCAATCAGCTGCGTCACCATCTCAAAGCAGTTCCAGGCCAGCAGCCGCTCATCCTGGGCAACGGTATCAATACGTACCGACAGCGCATCATAGAGATAGTGATCGTCGAAGCTGCTGAGGTGCATCGGCGTGTTCAGCAAGTCATGCTGGCTGAGGTAGCGCAGTACGCCTTCCTGAAGCCCGCAGGCGGCACAGAACAGCGCCTGAGGCACACGTCCCAGCCGTGAATAGAGTTCTGCAAATAACTCATAGCCAGAGCTGGCATGATAATGACCGTGCATAATCCATTCCGGTTTTACCTCGACTCCCGCACGCTCCAGCCCGAGACGGAAACCCGCCAGGCGATCGCGGGTGGGGGAGATACGTGGCTGGCCGCCAAAGAAGTAAATCTCGTCATACCCTTCGCGCGCGACCGCTTCCATTAGCGTGGCGGTGGGGCCGGTCGCATCGGTGATCACCAGCGGCAGCGTCGACTCGCCCAGATGGCGGTCAAAAAGCACCACCGGCAGCTGCTGGTTAATTTTCTGGTACTCGGTATCGTTCAACTGGCTTGAGGCGACAATCAGGGCGTCGACCTGGCGTTGGATCAGGTTATTGACCGCCAGCGTTTCCTGGCTGGCGTTCTCTGCCGTGCAGGCGATCAGCAGCTGTAAACCTGCATCGCGGCACAGCATCTCGAGTTCGTGAGAGAAACGGGCAAACCCCTGGTTGGTCATTTCCGGGACGACCAGCCCGATGGTATTGCTGCGCGCAGAATTGAGGGCGCGGGCGTGGATACTCGGCTGGTAATGTTGCTGACGGGCGATCTCCAGCACGCGTTCACGTGTCGCTTCGGCCACGCGGAGCTCTTTCCCACGGCCATTGAGGACCAGACTGGCGGTAGATTTAGAAACGCCCGCCAGCCGGGCAATATCGTTAATCGTGATACGTTTGTTTTTAGTCACAGTGGCTTACGTGTGAGGGCTCATCGGCTTATTCTATCACGCATTGCCGCAAGCTCCAGTGACGCAGCCCGATCTCTCCCGTGCCGTTAAAATGCAACTCAGGGTTTGCGGACGGGAAATAGCGCGACGACATGACGGCTTCGCCATCGTTGATGAAGATCTCTACGCTGGAGCGATCGCACATCAAGCGCAGCGTACGCACCTCACCCCGCCAGTAACGCTCTTCGGGTTCACCGCTGCGCAGATTGTTGCGCCGCAGCGTGACGCCCTGAGCATGGATCGCCAGGTGTAACTCCCCCGCGAAATCAAGCTCACAGGCGCCGCTAACGGTCAGCGCCAGCTCGGCGCTGTTAACGGGCAGGGCAGGCAGCGTTTGCGCGCTACCCGCTAACCGGCTCTCCTCACCGCGCAGCTGTTGCAGTTCACGGGCGGGTTGCTGATACAGCCGGTCACCGTGCAGCGTCAGCTCGCGCGGACAGGTCATGATATGCATCCAGCCATTTGCCTGTGTGGGCTGGAAGAACTCATCGCCGTCAGGGATCCCCATCCAGCCGATCAGCAGGCGGCGACCGTCGTCACTGAGGCAGGTTTGCGGCGCGTAAAACTCAAACCCCAGGTCAAGTTCGTGGAATTCATCATGACGGAACTGATGGGTGTTGTAGTCGAAGGAACCGCAGAAATAGCCACTCTGGAAGGTATTGCGCCAGCGCCACTCTTCAACCGCCAGCCCCTGCGGGCAGACCACCAGCACGCTGCGACCATCCAGTTCGAACAGGTCAGGGCACTCCCACATATAGCCAAACTCGCCCAGCCCGTTCATGTGGCTTCCGGCAATTTCGCCCAGCGATGTCCACTGATGCAGGTCGGGGGAACGGAACAGCAGAACCTTGCCCTGCAACGCCAGATCCTGTGCACCCAGCACCATGTACCACAGTCCGTCGTGCTGCCAGACTTTGGGGTCACGGACATGGCCGGTATAGCCTTCCGGTAAGGCCAGCACCGGGCCATGCTTATGGAATTCACCCTGTTCATCACGCGTGGCCAGGCACTGCCAGGCGGTGCGGCTGCCATCGTCAAACTTGACGTTTCCGGTGTAGAGCAGCGTCATCACGCCCT
The DNA here is from genome assembly GCF_037479175.1 of Erwinia sp. MYb375. NCBI lineage: Bacteria > Pseudomonadati > Pseudomonadota > Gammaproteobacteria > Enterobacterales > Erwiniaceae > Erwinia > Erwinia sp. MYb375. The sequence goes on from NZ_JBBGZS010000023.1 coordinate 325,482, forward strand.
GGTTATCGACCGCGCTGCCGGAGTAACAGCCGTGGCTTTCATAGGATTCGGAGGGCGCAAGCGCCAGCGGTTCATGCCGCCAGTTGACCAAATCCGCCGAACTCCACTGGCCCCAGAACTTGGCGCCATGCGCGCAGGCCAGCGGGTTCCACTGATAGCACAGCACGTAGCGCTGATTGAAGTGGATGAATCCATTCGGGTCGTTCATTAACCCGACAGGCGGGGCAAGATGCCACGCCGGACGATGATGATCGGCTGCCGCACGCTGCTGGCCAGAGAGGACCGCCCGCAACGCCTGTTTGAGCAGGTGGGCTTCACTCATGCTTTCACCTCAAATTTGATTTTCAACAGCAGTGACAGGACAAACGCCGTGCCGAAGGCGATAACCATGCCGATGAGATAATTGAGCATTGAACTGGCCTGCACAATCGCCATGCCTGGTAGTGCTGTCAGCCCCACGGCGGTCATATTCACGTGCATCGTCACAACCCAGGCACCGCCGAGCGCGCCACCCACAAGTCCGGCGATAAACGGCTTAATATAGCGCAGATTCACCCCAAAAATGGCGGCTTCGGTAATGCCCAGCATCGCCGAAAAGGCGGAGGGCAGTACGATACTGCGCACTTTAATATCACGGGTTTTAAACCACACCGCCAGGCAGGCCCCTCCCTGCGCCACGTTCGCCATGGACCAGATCGGTAACAGGAAATTGACACCAATCGACGGGTTGCCGAGTAATCCGGCCTCGATGGCATGGAAACTGTGGTGGATGCCGGTGATGACAATCACCGAATAAAGACCACCAAACAGCAATCCGGCCAGCCAGCCCGCATGGGCGATCAGCGTACTGAGAACCAGTGAAATGCCATCCCCGAGCATACGTCCTGCCGGGCCAATGATCAGCAGGGCGATAAAGCCGGAGATAATCACGGTCAGGAACGGGGTCAGGATTATATCCAGCGCATCCGGGATCACCCGGCGCAGACGCTTCTCGCAGTGGCTCATAAACCAGACGGCCAGCAGCACCGGGAATACCGTTCCCTGATAGCCGATCATCGCAATCTCCAGCCCAAAGAAATTCATGGTATGGAAACCGCTGGCAACGCCCCAGGCATTGGTCAGCGCCGGGTGCGTGAGGATGCCACCCAGCGTGGCACCCAGATAGGGGTTGCCGCCAAACTCACGGGCGGCGGTAAAGCCGATCAGGATGGGCAGAATGATAAAGGCTGCCGAGCTGCACATATCCAGCATGATAAACAGCGCGCTACTGGCATCTACCCAGCCGTAGGTTTTCACCATCCCCAGCAGGCCCATCAGCAGGCCTGAAGCGACGATCGCCGGAATAATCGGCACAAAGATATTCGATAATACCCGGGCGATCCGCTGGAACGGATTCAGCTTCTGTGCCGCGATATCGGCCGCTTCGCTCTTGCTGGACTCGTTAATCCCGGCTTCTTTTACAAAGGCGGCGTGGACTTTGTTGACGATGCCGCTGCCGAAGATCACCTGCATCTGTCCGGCGTTGCGGAAGCAGCCTTTCACCCCTTCCAGCGCCTCAATGGCGTCTTTCTGCACTAACTCATCATCGACCATCACCAGCCGCAGACGCGTGGCGCAGTGCGCAGCGCTGGCTATATTTTCCCGACCACCGAGTAACGGCAGCAGTTCCCGGGCAATTTTTTCAAAATCCATCATGTCACCTTCTATTTATTGTGATGAGTTCATCAGAACCAGGTTTCCATCTGCACACCGAAGTTCCATTCGCCGCCTGCGCTGAAGCCGCTGCTGCCGAATGAATCGTCGCTGGCATAGCGATCAAGCGAGCTGTTCCAGTCCATCCAGCTGGCGAAGAGGCGGATCTCCGGACGGGTAAAGAAATCACCGATATCAGCCACTTTAAAGGTGGGTGCAACGGTGAGTTTCCAGAAACTGCCGGATACTGCCTGACGATCTTTATAGCCTTGCGGATCGAGGTCCATATACTGATAGCTGCCTTCGTAGGCGAGGGCAAAGTTTTGGTTAATCTCCTGGATCAAACGCGCATTGAGCGTGGCCCAGCGATAGTGGTCACCGGCGGCATAACGATCGCTGCTGGTTTGCGCCAGCACGGCCGGGGCAAAACTCCATGTTTTATTCAGCGGCGTGACGCCGTAGCTGGCGAGGCGCCAGGTTTCTGCCTGTTGGGTCAGATTGCCGTCAGAGCCGATGCCTTTCACTTCGGCCCCGAGCCCGCGACCATACAGCAGGGCGGTTTTCGCCGATCCTTCGCGCAGGCCCCAGAAACTGTCGTTGTGCAGTGCCAGCATCGCGTGAACACCGCTGTCACCGGCATTGTCATTCTCGCGGCTCGGATTCAGGCGCTCATCGTTATCTTTTGCCCGCAGCCCGCTGACCATCAGCTGGAATGGACCGGCAAAGTTATTACTGGTGACAATGTAGTTCTGAATGGTGTTATCAATTGCTTCAATATCACCGAAGTTACGCCCGTACAGCGAGAAGTTACTCTTCAGGCCATCCGCCCACTGGACGTCATAGATCCCGCCCCCGGTTCCGGCGAGGAACACCACATCCGAGTCAAGCCAGTGAATATCGAAGTTATCGCGGTCAAAGCGTTTACCCGCCCACAGCGTGCTCTGGTCAAACACACCGGTGAATTCTGGCAAATTGCCCAGTTCAACAAACGCCTGGCGTATGTTCAGTTCGCTGGTGCTGCCTGTCCAGTCGTTATAATCCCGCTGGCCGTCGGCCAGCATCGCCTTGAAGCGCGTGGTGGCACCGTTGGCAAGCTGCTGCTTGTGTTCAAAGTTCAGCTCAACGTAGGTGTTGTTTTCGTTACCCAGTCGCCCAACTGCACCGCCAGTGTCCCCGGCGGGCGTCAGATAGGGGCCACTTTGCGTTCCTGCAGCGGAATCATTCATGATCAGACCGGAACGTGCATAGCCGTGGAATTCGAAACCGTCAGCGAAATTGCTGGTGCTGGTGGCCGCGGCTGTGGTGGCCGGAGCGGGGGCACTGGCCGCCACAGGCAGGGCGGCGGGCTGTTTCTGTTGCTGTGTTTCCAGGCGGACGATTTTTTTCTCTGCTGTCTCTGCACGTTTTTCCGCCATCGTGGCACGATCTTCGGCTTTTTGCAGACGTTGCTCCATCGCCATCAGTCGCTCTTCCAGGCTGGTTAGCGTGGGTGCGGCGAAGCTGAATGTCGGTACGGCCAGAGCGAGGCTAATGGCGGTCGCCAGAATACGAGGTTTGATCATTTGCACGGTTCCCAGAGTGATTGTTTTGTTTTTTGCTAAACCGGTTCGACGCAGAGAGTAAGCGAAGCGGATTATGTATTTCAATCACATTGGCTAACCCGGTTTAGGAAGTGTGATCGGGTTGGCAGTTTAGCGTTGGTTGGGGGGCTGGGCAGGTGGGGTTAAGGTCAAGGTCAACGTCTTAAGGTCAACGTCAACGTCTTAAGGTCAAGGGCGTTTCGCTTTCCCGCTGCGCGGGCTGAGCGACCCAGGGCGGCCAGTCGCCGCCGCCCTGGGGACCCGGGCTTGCGGCAGGCGCATCGCCCGCTAAAGCGGGTTCCCTCAGTCGGTCGGCTTTCCCGCCGGACCGGGCGTGACGGGACATCCCTGTCCCGGCTCACCCTCTCGCCGACGTCCTGTCGGCTCGTCCTGGAAATCCGCCCTCCTTCGGCGAGGCTTAATTGCCGCTCAAAGGTCAAAATCAAAAAAATCAAAAAAATCAAAGACAAACTAAAAATAAGCCAAATACAAAAGAACCTTTTGACTCATTTTTATTCTTTGGATTTTGACCTGGGTTTTGATGTTGAGGCGGCAATTAAGCTGCGCTGAGGAAGCGATGTGAACCAGGATGAACCGCCAGGAAGGCGGTGAAAGCTCGGGCCGGCACAGGGAGGTGCCGTCACGAGCGGTCCGTCGGTGAACGGAGTTTGCGAAGGCACCCGCTGGAAGCGGGCGCAGCGCCTGCCGCAAGCCCGGGGTCAAGGGGCGGCGGCGACTGGCCGCCCCTTGTCGCTCAACCCGCGACAGCGGGAAAGCGAAACGCCCTTGACCTTAAGACCTTGACCTTAAGACCTTGATCTTGCCTTTCGGGTCGACCCCTAAAATTTCATAAGATCAACAGCATAAGGCAGGGCGGTCATCGCCCCTTTAGCGGTAGTCGCCGCCGCACCACTGCGCTGCGCCTGTTGAATGGCCTCATCAAGCCGCTCAGGTACCAGCGGATGCGCTTCGGTCGCCAGCGCAGCCAACAGCCCGGCGACGAACGCATCGCCCGCGCCCGTGGTATCCACCACCTCAACACGCGGGGCAGCCACGTGCTGAACAGACCCGGCCTGCCACAGGTACACACCCTGACTACCGCAGGTCACCAGCAGCAGTGACGGTTGATACTGTAGGGTGAAGCGATCGATACCTGCCGCCAGGTCGCGACACGCCGTCAGGGCGCAAAGCTCATCTTCTGACAGCTTGATAATGTCGGCCAGCGCGAAGGCATCGGCCAGTACAGCAGCCATTTCCACAGGGTCTGACCATAAATCATCGCGTAGATTGGGATCGAAGCTGACCCAGCCTCCGGCCGCTTTTATCGCGCGCATCGCCTGCATTGCCGCGCTGCGTGAGGGTTCTGCACTCAGGGCGATGGAGCATAAATGCAGCCCTTCACCGGCATGGAAAGAGGGCAAACGGTCGGCACTGAGAGACAGGTCAGCCGCAGGACGCACCATAAACGTAAACTGGCGTTCTCCCTCCGCATCCAGACTGACCAGCACCGTCGACGTGCGCTGGCCCGGGGCGCGATACATCCAGTCGATATTCACGTTTTCCTGGTGCAGGGTTTGTTGCAGGAATTCACCAAAGGGATCGTCGCCGACGCAGCCGATAAACGCGCTATGGCCGCCAAGGCGCGCAATGCCCACGGCCACATTGGCAGGGGCACCGCCAGGGCACTTCAGCAAATGTGTTTCCCCCTCGGGCAGGAGGTCCACTACCGCATCGCCCAGTACCCAGATTTTCTTGCTCATTGTCATCATCCTGAAGTGGTTATCTGACGAAAAGCTAAACTGGTTTAGCAAAAAAATCAAAATTCTTTTATCATTTTGACGGTGGCTGGGCAGAGAAGGCGTAAAGATTTTCCCCTGGCTGCCGATCACCTTAAGTGAAACTTTTTTCTTTTGTGATCGCCTTCAAACTTGATTGCGTACGCGGAAATGCATAAGGTCGTTGATAGCATTCAGATGTTGCTGAAAACGAGACAATTCACGGAAGCAGTCAGGACAGCGTGGACGTTAAGCTGGGGTGTTGGAGGTGCAATGTTAACAAGAGATTTCCTGTTACAGGCCGATTGTAAAACGGCGTTTGGCGATATCGAAGAGTCATTGTTGTGGACCTGTGAACAACGAGCTGCTTCGCTGGCGGCGGCGCTTGCCTGTCGCCCCGATCACAGTCCGGTATGGATTTTTGGCTACGGCTCCCTGATGTGGAACCCGGTATTTGAGGCCGATGAAGTCGCTGCCGGTACACTGAACGGCTGGCACCGGGCGTTCTGCCTGCGGCTGACCGCCGGGCGCGGTACCGCCAGCCAGCCCGGGCGCATGCTGGCACTGAAAGAGGGCGGGCAAACCACCGGACTCGCGTTCTGCCTGCCAGAGGAAAAGCTGCATGAAGAGCTGGAACTGCTGTGGAAGCGTGAGATGATCACCGGCTGTTATCTGCCAACCTGGTGTGACATGGCGCTGGATGACGGGCGCACGGTGACCGCACTGGTCTTTGTGATGGACCCGCGCCATGCGCTGTATGAGCCGGACTCCTGCCCGAAAACCATCGCGCCATTGATCGCACAAGCGAAAGGGCCGTTGGGCACCAACGCGCAGTATCTGTTTTCGCTGGAAACAGAGCTGAAGCAGCGGGGGATGCATGACGATTGTCTGACGGACCTGGTGCAGCGTGTGCGTGAATTACAGCAGTGCCACAATGGATTGGTGGGATAACCGCATCGCGATGGCCCACACGGAATAACGTCAAATGTGTATCCCGTGTGGGCATCGAACCCGCAGAACTAGCGCCCTGGGTTAATTAACCAGGTGCCTGCATGATCAATCTTCAACTGCTGACTGTGAACACCGGTTGAGGTACGCACTTCCAGATGATAATCCCCTGCCGCCAGGTTCAACGAGGCGTAACCGTTGTTGTTAGGTTTAACCTCCATCACATTGCCGTTCAGCAGCAGAGATTCGTTACTGCTCAGTTTCAGGTAGACGGTTGCCATCGCCGGCGCGCTGGCGGCAGGCGTCTGCACGGCGGCGGTAACGCTGCCGGGGGCATTGCTGGCGGCGGCAGAATGCTCGGGTGCTACATTATCGCTACGATTCAGTCCCCACACCAGGGCCGCTACTGCGATGACGGCCAGGCCACTGAGTAACATCAGCGGCCGCGACAGGCGTCTGGCCACGCGCGGTGCCATAACCGGCTCCGTGGTGCCCGCAGCAGGATTAACCGCCAGCGCAACGGGTTCGGGATCGGGTAACTGAGGCGGCTCTTCCTGCGGCACCACCACGTTACTCACCAGTTCACCCATTTCACTCACCGGAGAATCGAGCAGGGCGGCCAGATCATCAATGGACTGCGGACGCTGTTGCGGGTCCATCTGTAATGCCTGGTCAATCGCATTGAGCAGCGACAGAGAATAGCCTTCCGGGCGTAACGTGCTGAGCGGCTGGTAGTGGTCTTCGATGCAGCGCACCACGCTGACCGGCGGCGGATTGCCCGTAATCAGCGTATGCAGCACGGCGCCCAGCGCGTAGATATCGGTCCAGGGACCCTGATCGCTGTCGCCTTCTTCGCTGTACTGTTCAATCGGCGCATAACCCGGTTTCAGCATAATCTCCGTTTCATCGGAAAGGTTACCGATCTCTTTGCGCGCCGAGCCGAAGTCGAGCAAGACCGGCAGCTGATTTTCCTGAATCTGAATATTATCCAGCGAGATATCACGGTGCAGATAACCCGCGCGATGGAGGGTATTGATGGCACCGAACAGTGGCGGAAGCAGCTGGCGTATCCATGCCTCGTTAATGCTTTCCGGGCTGCCCTGTTGCCACTCTTTCAGCGTCATCCCGCTGTAAAACAGCGTCCCCATATACGCGGTGCCGTTCTCTTCCCAGAAACGCAGGACGTGCAGCAGCCCAGGGTGATTAAACCGGGCCAGCAGCCGTGCTTCCTGGATAAAACTGTTGAGCCCGGCGTTAAATAAACGCTGGTAGCGTTCGCCGCGCAGCTGGATGGCGAGGTCGTCGTTGCGGCTGGCCAGTGACACCGGCAGATACTCTTTGATCGCAATCGTCCGTTCCAGCAGATGATCCCAGGCGCGATACACAATGCCGAAACCGCCGCCCCCGATCACTTCCTTGATTTCAAACTCATTAAAACGGTAGCCCGCCGGGAGGGCGTTCGGGACATTTTTTTGTTGTTCGTTTGCCGACATAGTGAAACGCTCCTGGCGTCCTGATAAACGGGGTTTAGTTAACGGTGCGCCAGGCGCCAATCGCCGGGTCGGCCAGGTCGGCGTGCAGGTCATCCACCAACAGCACGTTCACTTTCACACCTGCGTCGATGACGCCTGACCAGGTTTTGCGTACGGTATCCACCGTTGCTTTCAACGCAGCGCCATCGCTGGCCTGCGCTTTGTCCATCTTCACCAGCAGCGCACCATCAAAAGACCACACATGCAGGTTGTGATTAAAGGGCAGCACCAGCCAGCTGTTAGGGGCATCGCGGCGTGCCAGCACCAGGCGCTGGTTATTCACCGCCACCACATCAAGAGAGTCTGGCGTCGGATGCAGATGCGTCAGCGGGTAGCCCTGATAGAAACTGACGGCCAGCGGTTCACGCGTGTTGCCCTGAGCCAGTGTCAGTGTACTCGCGCCTTCCAGCCAGCCCTCAGTAGAGCAATTCATCGTTTTATCGTCAGGGATAAACAGCGACTGGCCGTTATCATCCCACCAGGTGCGGAAATGGCAGCCGCCGGGAAGATCGAAATGCTGTAACGGCTCGGCGTTAGCAGGCTGTGACAGATCGAGTGGCGAGGCATTACTGGCCGTTGCCGTCGCGGTGGCATCCGCGGTGACAATCGGGCGCCAGCTCTGCTCTTTTGCCGCCGTGCCGGTAGCCAGTACGGTGCCTTTACCATTGGTCATCTGCCAGGGCAGTTCCAGCAGTTTGCCACACTGATTTTGCAGTAAATTTCCCACGCGAGGCAAGAAACTGGTCAGTACGCCCGACTCGGTACTTTTACCGGAAACGATGCGCAGGTTAAGCGACTCCTCACACCATGCCGCAGGCGTGTTGCTGGTCACATTATCGATAAACACTTCCAGCTCAAGGCTGGGGGAATAGACCACTCGATAGTCTGCCGCCTGGGCCGTGGTGGCGAACAACAGAGTCAATGTAGCTGGCAACCAAAATTTCATAGCATTCCTTGGTGTTAATCGCGTGGCGGGAGAAAACGGGCAGAATCCGCCATGGAAAAGAGTAATGTGGTCTCCTGGGGTGAACCCACCCATACCGCCACGGCGCTCAGATTATCTGTTTTTGCGCCACGGTCGATGGCTTTTTGCATCAGTGCCAGCCACTCGGCAGGGGAATTGACCATGCGCAGCGCCTGTTCCATCTCGGCGGGCATCAGGTTGCTCCAGAATCCATCCGTGCAAATCAAGAATGCATCACCATCTTCCAGCGCCATCACTTCGCTGTAACCATGCGGGCTCGTGGTATCAGCCCCCAGGGCGTTATACAGTAAATTACTGTTAATTCCCGTATTTTCGTAACCTGCATCCTGCAACTGCTGCACCAGACTGTGGTCGCGGGTCACGCTATGGACGACCCCGCGACGGAAGAGATAGACCCGGCTGTCCCCGGCATGAACCCACCAGGCGTGCAGGCTGGCGCGGTCAATAAACAGCGCTGCCAGCGTGGTACTCATCTGGTGAAAATTCGGATTAATCTCCTGCACGTGGCGAATGGCTTGCTCGGTATTTTCGATCAGCGTTGCTGTCTGCTCAGGGTGCAGAGGCGCTTCACCGTCAAGCTGACCGAGCAGGGTATCGCGGGCAATTTGCGCGGCCAGTTCGCCACCCGCGTTCCCTGCCACGCCATCGCAGACCATAAAGCAGGCACTGTGTTGCCCCAGCAGGGCGCCGATGGTGTCCTGATTACTTTCACGCAGGCCGATCTGGCTGGTGGCAAAATAATTGATATTCATGCGTCTTCCGGGGGAGTTTGCGAATCTTTATATTGATTAACTTCCATATCGTAAGCGTGCAGGAACGCTTCACCAAACAGGGTGTGGAAGTCATCCTCAATTTCACCCGCGGTCTGCTGATAGTGGCGCATAAAATAGTCCCAAAGCGCCGCTTTCTTCGTACTGCTCAACGCCAGACGCGGCACCACGCCATCGCGCCGGGCCAAATCTTCCAGCCGCTGCGGATTAAAGGATTGCAACATTGCGGCAATAATGGCGCGAATACCCGCGATCATCCCCAACTGGTGGGCCTGCAAATCAACCAGTGCATCGCGTACTGCTTGCTCCGGTGGCATAAAGCCCGGCATCTGGCTCTGGTAAATCTGCATTAATACGGTTTTACCGGAGGGGAGGATCTTGAAGGGATTATTTGCCTCATTCAGGATCATGGTCATCTCTGCCTTAACCCCGCGTTTGAGGATCGAGCGTGACGACAGCAACGCAACCGTTCCCTGAGAGAACAGGCTCAGCATACGCCCGGTGGTACGCATCTGGTCTTCAGTCAGCGGGGTTTTATCCAGCGTGGTATCCAGCCCCATACCGTCCAGCAGGGCGGCCAGCAGGCGCTGTTCACGTGAGCCCTCTGCACTGCCGTCATGAGTGCCTGGGGGCGCATCGTTGCCGACCGGATCGATGCCCAGGCGGGCCACCGTCTGGCGTGCCGATCGCAGCCCAAGCGCCTCTGCACTCAGGCTTTCCACCGGCGGCACGATAAGGTCATCCGCGGTGTGCTGCATTCTTAAGGGATCGTCATTGCTGCCATCATCGTCAGCAAACAGCGACAGCGGATCAATATGTTGCTCTGTGGCGACGGTGACGCGCTGCGGGTCGCTGACATCAATCTGATAAGGGCCAATGGCTAAGGTATCGCCGTGATCAAGCATCACCTGGCTGCCGCGCATCAGTTCGCTGCCGTTGTGGATCACCGCGATCACACTGCCCTGGTTGGTCAGACGGCAGTCGCCGTTCGCCGCCACATGCACCAGCGCCTGCAAACGCGAGATGGCCCGGTCAGGGTCGGGCAGCACCAGATCGTTATCAACGCTGCGGCCAATCGTGCCGCCGGGGGGCAAAAAATCACAGGCGGTTATCGGAACATCGGCCTGATTCTGCAAAATGGTCAATCGCATGCGTTTTTCCTGCAATGAGGCACCAAGGCCTGATCACTCTATTCAAACATCGGCGGATAGAGTCCGTGACGGCCCGACAGCGATCCGGCCGCCGGATGAAATAACTGCGAAAACAGCTGAGCGGTCAAATTACCGCTGTGCTTATGGCTGGCAAGCGGATAGCCATCGCTCTGATTAGTCCACCAGTAACTGGTGTACTGCAAGGGATCAAAGCGCGCGGCGACTTCCCGCCAGGCCAGCGTACAGGGCAGATCCTGATAGCCAATCACATCCATAATATCGGAGCGCCCGGTGTCCGGTAACGACAGCGGCGGGATGCCCCGCAGCGCCTGTTCCAGCCAGTCGGCGGAGTGCATCTGTTGTATGGCCTGATTCATCGTGGCGCCCAGCTCCTGGAACCATTCCCCGGAGATGGACAGCTGAGCCGGGTGCCAGGCTTTTACCGGCACGCTCTGAATCACCAGCAACGGCCATGCGCGCCCGACTCTGTCGCGCGACGGCATCATGCAGCCGATCTGCACGCGCTGTACGCCTATGGTGGCGGGCAGCGCAAAGTTCCAGATCGGCGCGCGGCTGAACGGGTCAGTGGTTCCGTCATGATGGTGATGCCAGTGCGCCAGCCCGAGCTGAAACCAGTTCGACCAACTGTCAATCAGTGCCTGCGGCATCCGGCGCAGTAAAAAGTCGCCGGCCGTTGGAAGCTTGCCATACCATCCCAGGTCATTTTTTACTGCCATGATGACGACCTTCTCAGTGAGCTGCGGTGAGTTGTCTGACCATCAGCGCGTTATCACGCATATAAGGTGAACTCAGTATCTGACGATCCAGTAACTGACTTAAATGCCAGTCCAGCTGCTGGATTTGCTGTGTCGTGACGCTGGATGGCAGGCTGCGTTGCAGATTCTGCATCACCCAGCCGCGCAGAAACTCGCCGTCATAGCTGCGTGGCTGGTACAGCATCTGATAAGCGCGCAGAGCATTACGGCTGAACTCCGCATCGTTGCCGTCGTCATTGCGCAGGGTTTGTGTGATGGTTTGCGCCACACGCGGCAGTAACAATGCTTTCAGCGCCCCCTGATACAGGCCCCAGGTGGCCTCACTGATCTGATCCCCCCGGTACAGTCCGCCACGCAGACTGAGCGGTGGAGCATTCAGTGAAAACTGGCTGCTTTCGGGTAATGTCACCAGACGGTTTAAGAAGGGTAGCAGATCCAGGATGTTGCCGTGATTATTGCTGGTCAATTGCACCGCTTCCCGCGTCACGGCAGGTAAGCGTGTGGACACCTGTTCCAGATAATGCTGATTCTTATAATAGCTGGTGATCCACAAGGCCGAAGCTGCCACTAATGCCACGCCGAGTACCGCATAGCCTGCCCGGTGTAGCAGGCGGTTGCGCTGTTCCCAGGAGCGATCGCTGCCCGCCAGGCGGCGCTCTTTAAACACCACATCGCGCAGCAGGCCGTGAATAAAGTAGCTTTGTCCCTTATTCGCCGGGATCGGAGCGCTGCGATTCACACTGTCCCAACTGGCAATCGACTGCCCCTGAGGCTGCGGCAGTTGCAGCTTGCGTGACAGTTCACCCATCACCCGGTCAAATGGCAAGCCTTCTTGTGTCCCACTGGTAAAGAACAAACCGCGTGCAGCCCAGGGCGTTTCGCTGTTTTCCGGCGAGAACACAATATCCAGATATTCGGCAAGCAGGGGACGCAGCGCGCTGAACTCCTGGGGAAACTGGAAACACTCAGCACGCAGGGTAAGGTCGCTTTCCTGTGCCATTTTGTCGCTGAGATCGGCCATCAGCCGGGATAAAAGGCACTGAAACTGCTGTTCAAATTGAGCGTGAAGTCGGCGATCGCCCAGGCCTGGCTCCCAGGGGAAAGTGAACCCCCAAATCTGCTCACGTTGCGGCTTATCCAGCCGGGCGAAATAACGCATAAAGCCTTTTAGCAGGTCCGTTTTTGTCACCATGATATACACCGGAAACGGGATGCCGGTTTGCTGATGTAATTCTGCCATGCGCTGGCGCAGCGCCGTGGCCTGCGCATGGCGTGCTTCTGCTGAGTCGCTCAACAGCTCTGCCACGCTGATGGTCATGATCACGCCATTGATGGGCTGACGCGGGCGATAGCGCTTTAACAGAGTGATAAAGGTCTGCCATTCGCTGGCATCGCGTGCGCGCTGGTTCTCTTGCAGGGTATAACGCCCGGCAGTATCCAGCAGTACGGCCTCGTCGGTAAACCACCAGTCGCAGTGGCGGGTGCCACCGATACCGCGCAGCGCGCTTTTCCCCATCGCATCACTGAGCGGGAAGTCGAGGCCGGAATTAATCAGCGCCGTGGTTTTACCGGCACCGGGCGCACCGACGATCAGATACCAGGGAAGCTGATAGAGATACTGCGCGCTGAAACGCTGTAGCCAGCCTTTACGTTTGCCAAACTGGGTTTTCTTTAACAGTATCGCCGCTTCACTGAAGCGGTTATTGAGCATTTCACCCGTAGCCTGTAACTCCGCGTGGTCGATGTTGTTGAGTTGCAGGCGGGTCAGCAACTTGCTGTTGAACCAGGCGCGGTAAAGCTGAGGGATAAGCTGAAAGAGTATCCACAAAAAGTAGCTCAGGCCGATCAACAGCTGGCGATTCAATGGGCTGTCCAGCGACTGGAAACGGGTAAAGGGCAGCAGCGGTCCCACCATCCAGATCAGGGCAGACAGCGCGGTAACACCGACCAGCCCCCATAACAGGCGGCTGGAGAGCAGTGAAAAGAAAGTCTTCAGCATTAATTTTTCCCCGTAATGTGGCTGTCGTCTGACTCAGGGGCAGCGAACAGGGTGATTTCAACGCGGCGGTTCTGCGCGCGATTTTCGCTACTGTCGTTCGGTAACAGTGCACCACTATCACCCCGGCCCTGTGAGCGCACGTTGATGCCTGGCTGGGCGATCAGCTGCGCCATCATGCTGCTGATCGCGCGTGCCTGGGTGGCAGAGTATTCGTAATTTGAGGGGAAACGGCTGGACAGTATCCGCTCGTCATCGGTATAGACGCTGACAAGGATAGTTCCTTTGGCGGACTCCATTGCGGTGGCCACGCGCGCAATCAGCGCACGACCTTCAGGAGAAAGCACCGTCGTGGATGGCGCGAATAAGCGATCGGCCGACAGGATGACTTTACTGCCGTTGGCGCTGTCGGTGACATCCAGCTTACGTTCGGCAATCAGGTCGTTCAGACGCAGGCGTAAATCGAGCAGGGCCTGCGGAGCTGCACCGCGCTGTCCTGCGACCACTTTTGGCAGCGGCGTTTGCCAGATTTGCCGCAGTAGCGGTTCTGCTGCATTGCCCAGACGCCAGTTGAGGCTGGAAAAAATCAAGCAGCCAATAAAGGTGGCAAGTGAGATACAGACCCACAGCGGCACGGGCGGACGCCACAGCGTATTTTGCCCGGCGGCCACGACAGTCTGCGGTGGCGGCGGTTCCTGCTGTCCACGCGTTTCCTGGATAAGCTGTGCAAGGCGGCTACGTACGGCATCCCGTTGCAGGCGGCCATTATCCATGCTGCGATAGCGACCTTCGTAGCCCAGCAGTAAACAGAAATGGATCACTTCCAGTAGCCAGAGATGCTGGGTGGGATTTTGGGAAATGCGTGCCAGCAGTTGAAAGACTTTTTCTCCGCCCCAGCTTTCATTATGGAACGTGACCAGCAAGCCATTGCCGGACCAGACGCCACGGCTGCCCCAGGGGGTCTGCGCTGCGGCTTCGTCCAGCACCGCGCAAAGTGTATAGCGGGCACCAATAATCATTTCAAACGGCATGCCCGTCTGTTTGCAGCGGGTTTCGAACTGGCGTATTTCATCGATCAACTGATGGCGTAAACCGGCCGGATCGTCATGGGTGGCTGCCAGACGGATTTGTACAATGGCATTGAGCAACGGAGAAGCCGCTGCTACCAAGGGATTGTCTGGGCTGACCGGTGTGGCTGGGTCAACGGGAAATTCCGACGTCATCAGGATGTGTTAATCTCGGCTGTGTGCCAGCAGGCAAATAGGGTCAACTTCACCGTAGAGTGAATAAAACGCTTTTGCTGCCATCCGTGGCAACGGTTAAGCCTTATCAGGCGCGCTTACTCCAGAATCCAGGTCGCCGTATTATTGTTGCGGCAGGCTTTGCTCTTGCCGCCAACATCGACGCACACTTTCTTGCTGTTTTTGCGCGGGCGCGGGCGGTCGCTGCGTAGTGTGGCATCGTACAAATCACTCTTTACGCCCGCTTTGAGCGGCACGTAGCCAATCAGCTGTTGCTCATCAACGTCAGCGATGGCGAACCAGCGGTTCTCCACTTCACCCAGCACCAGGAATGGCTTACCGTTTTCCAGATAGCGCACCACTTTGCCGCTATAGTCGGGACGGGTCATGACAGACGCATTATACAGGGCGCGATAGTTCTCATTCACTGGGGTGAAGGATGCGGGGGCTTTCACCGCATAGCGATGCGTTAACGTCACGCCATCAACAACGCTGCTGACGACGGTGTCATCAGTGACAGGCGGTGGTGGCGCTTTGCATCCCGCTAAAGTGAGCACGGCCAGCAGGGTAAACGCGATGCTAATTTTCACATTGGTCCTCGTGAATATCATCTATAAATCGGGTTCTTTTCAGACGCGATATGGCGGCATTGAATGACGCTATAGCGCGCTATCAAACGTAAACTACCCTGTACGTTCCAGGAAAAAATCTCACAGGTTTACATCAAGATAATTCTTACGTCAGTTTACCTGACGCTTTTGGGAATGGAAACCATTGCGGGAGCCTGTTGAACATGTTAGTGGCTTGCTATAAGCGTGACAGAGTTTGCCTGAAAGGTGACAAAACGGCAATTTGATTAGCATCAATAATCGGTATTCCGCTCTGCGTTATGGTAGCTGCTTAAAAACCATACGCGGCCTGACTATCACGCATTTCAATGAATAAATATGACTAATTGATTCCGTCTCACTCCTGTCAACAGGTGCGATAGTTATTTTCAGTGAAATGCCTGTGAGGTTAGTGGGGCACCCCGACACGGAATTTGCCTGGCCAGACCCTTTGAAAAATAGCGGAGTTAAGTCGATGAGCGATCATTATCCTTCTGCGCTGGCGTATCTTCTGGCATCACGGCAGCGGGAAATCGCCAGCCTGCGCTCCCTTTTACAAAGCGGCAGGCTGACAACGGAAGTCAGTCAGTTAATTCATGAGATTCAGCGCGAACGTGGGGCGAGCAATCTGTGGATCTGTTCTGCGGGGCAGCTGTTCAGTGACGAGCTGCTACAGTGCGGGTGTCGGGTCACCCGCAGCCAGAAAGCGGTGATGGCCCTGCTACCGGTCCTGCCGGAGGACGGCCAGGATGGTCCGGCGTCGAGCCGTCTGTACAGCCGTATCGCAACTGCCTTGCAGGCGCTGGGGGAACTGAACACCCTGCGACAGCAGGTGCGGGCTTTGCAGTTGACCCATGCCGTTGTCATGGAGCAGTTCAACCATATTATCCGCCAGTTGCTGAATCTGGTGTTTGAGATGGTGGATACGGCTTCCGACCCCGGTGTTTCGCGCGTGTTGATTGCCATGTTCAGCTTTATGCAGGGCAAAGAGCTGGCCGGGCAGGAACGGGCCATCGGCGCGGCGGGGTTTGCCTCCGGGCAATTCACCCCGGTGCTGAGTCAACAGATCGTGGCGTTAATTGATGCCCAGGAGCGCTGCTTTAGCCATTTTGCCGGATTCGCAGATGAAGAGAGCCTGCAACGCTGGCAACGGGTGGTGCAGAGTGAAAATAAGATTGAGCGGTTAAGGCGTATTGCCTGTACGGCCGCGCCGACTGATGAGCAGGGCGCGGCAATGGCGCTGCGCTGGCATCAGTCTTTGACGCAACGTATCGATGGGTTGAAAACGGTGGAAGACTGTCTTGCTCACGCCCTGATGCAGCGTTGCCGCCAGAGTATTGCTGCCGCAGAAGCTCAGCGGGATATCGCCCCGAGCGACCTGCAACAACAGATGCAAAAAAGTGCCAGTGAGCCGGCCTGGAGCGTGTTTGTCGCTGGAAATGATGGCCGGGCACCCGTTTTGTCAGGAACGCTGGAGCCCGACGGGCTGACACCTCAGCTGGGGCGTTCATTGCTGGCGCTGGTCCAGCAGCAGTCACAGCGGCTTCAGGATCAGGATGATGAGCTGGCCGCCATGCGGTCCAGTATTGAGGATCGTAAGCAGATCGATCGCGCCAAAGTTCTGCTGATGCAGCACCATGGCTACAGCGAAGAGCAGGCCTGGCAGGCGCTACGTAAAATGGCGATGAATCAGAACCAGCGCATGGCGGATATTGCCAGCGCGCTGCTGGCAGTGGCTTCTGCTTTTGTCTCTCAGGGCAACTAAGCGTGTGCACAAAGATTGTGCACCTTTTGCTTCACGACAGCGCACAGCGGCGTACCTGGCAGCGGAAGCCGTGCTCAAAGCCTGTCGTTGATCGCTAATGTACTGATCGTACAGCAGCATTACAATCACGCGTACCGGACCCGGTTCTGGCACAGCGCTTGCAAGTTATCTTGCTGTCGTTAAGACAAAATAACATGCATTTGTTCCACCAATGGCGGTGTAACGAGTGCTTTGGATAAAGGCGTCCAACCGCATGCATTACGCATGCCGGTGGACGCCTTTTTTTATGGTTTTTTTCAAGGAAAGACAATGATGTGCAATGTACAGAGCAGAGTACCCGCTGTGAAGACAGCGGGAGAAACCGCGGATAAACCCACGTTGGTGGTGATTGGTCATGGCATGGTCGGCCAGCATTTCCTTGAGCAGATGGTCAGCCGGCAGTTACACCAGCAGTTCCATATTGTGGTGTATGGCGAAGAGCGCCATGTCGCTTATGACCGCGTGCATTTATCGGAATACTTTGCCGGGAAAGGGCACGCTGAACTGTCGCTGGTCCAGCCGGGGTTTATTGAACAAAACGGCATTGAACTGCGAACGGGGCGGCAGGTCGTCGCTATCGATCGCCAGCGGCGGCAGGTACACGAAGCCGATGGTTGTGTACAGGCGTATGACCAGCTCGTGCTGGCCAGCGGTTCCAGCCCGTTTGTGCCACCGATCCCCGGCAGCAAGCACGCGTCCTGTTTTGTTTACCGCACGCTGGACGACCTGGACTCCCTTGCTGCGAAGGCCGCCGGGTCGACGCGCGGCATCGTCATCGGCGGGGGATTGCTGGGGCTGGAGGCGGCCAATGCGCTGAAAAAACTGGGTCTGGAAACCGCGGTGGTCGAACTCTCCTCGCGGCTGATGGCGGTGCAACTGGATGACGGGGGCGCTGCGATGCTGCGCCGGAAAATCGAAGCGCTGGGGGTTGCTGTTCATACCGGTAAGCAGAGCCAGAGCATTGAATCCCAGAAAGATGGCACGCTGCGGCTGAATTTTGCCGATGGCAGTGCCCTTGAGACGGATCTGGTGCTGTTTTCGGCCGGTATTCGCCCGCGCGACCATCTGGCCGCGGCGGCGGGGCTGATGCTGGGCGAACGCGGTGGCGTGGTGATAGATGATTGCTGCCGGACGTCAGATCCTGCCGTCTGGGCCATCGGTGAGTGCGCCGTATGGCAGGGCCATGTCTATGGCCTTGTGGCACCCGGCTATCAGATGGCTCGCGTGCTGGCGGCAACACTGGCAGGAGAAGCCACGGCATTTAGCGGGGCGGATATGAGTACCAAACTCAAGCTGCTGGGTGTCGAGGTGGCGTCGATGGGAGATGCTCACGGACAAACAGCGGGCAGCCAGAGCTATTACTGGACCAATGAGCCCCGGGAGATCTATAAAAAAATCGTCGTTTCCGCCGACGGTAAAAGGTTGCTGGGCGGCGTACTGGTCGGTGACAGCAGCGAGTACAGCCTGCTGTTACAGATGATGCTTAACGGCATGGCGCTGCCGGATGCCCCAGAGAGTTTGATCCTGCCGCAGAGCGCCGGGGCCCCGTCAAAAGCGCTCGGCGTGGCAGCTCTGCCGGACAGCGCGCAGGTCTGCTCCTGTCATAACGTCACCAAAGGGGATATCTGCGCCGCGGTTAAAGCAGGATGCGGCGATATGGCGTCGCTGAAAGCAAGCACCAAAGCGGCAACGGGCTGCGGCGGGTGTGCCGCGCTGGTCAAACAGGTCATGGAGTATCAGCTGGCGGATCTGGGCGTTGAAGTGAAGAAAGATATCTGCGAGCACTTCCCATGGTCACGTCAGGAGCTTTACTCACTGATCCGCGTGGGAAATATCAAAAGCTTTGAAGAGCTGCTGGCGAAAAAGGGACGCGGCTGCGGCTGCGAAATCTGTAAACCGCTGGTGGGGTCGATGCTGGCCTCCTGCTGGAATGACTATCTGCTGACACCCGCCTTACTGCCATTGCAGGATACTAACGACCGTTATTTCGCCAATATCCAGAAGGACGGCACGTATTCAGTCGTACCCCGGATGCCGGCCGGTGAGGTCAGCGCAGAGGGGCTGATCGCCATCGGGGAAATTGCGCAAAAATACAATCTGTACTGCAAAGTCACCGGGGGCCAGCGTATCGATCTGTTTGGTGCCCGGCTGGAGCAGCTACCGGTTATCTGGCAGGCGCTGGTGGCTGCAGGTTTTGAAACCGGGCATGCGTACGGAAAATCGCTGCGCACCGTGAAATCCTGTGTCGGCTCAACATGGTGCCGCTACGGCGTGCAGGATTCCACAGGCTTCGCGACCCGGCTGGAAAATCGTTATAAGGGGCTGCGGACCCCCCATAAATTTAAAATGGCCGTATCGGGGTGCACGCGTGAATGCGCAGAGGCCCAGAGTAAAGACATTGGTGTGATTGCCACCGAAAAAGGCTGGAATCTGTACGTCTGCGGCAACGGCGGGATGAAGCCGCGTCATGCCGATCTGTTTGCCAGCGATCTGGATGCAGAAACACTGGTGCGCTATGTCGACCGCCTGCTGATGTTCTATATCCGTACTGCCGATCGTCTGCAACGAACCAGCGTATGGATGGATAACCTTGAAGGAGGGCTGGAGTATCTGCGTCAGGTGGTGATGGATGATGTGCTTGGGATTGCTGCCGAACTGGAACAGGAGATGCAGCGCGTCGTTGACCGCTATCAGTGTGAATGGCAGACCACGCTGGCCAGCCCCGATCGTCTGGCGCTGTTCCGCCGCTCGGTGAATGACGTGCAGCCCACATCGCTGTGGAATAAGATCTGCACGCTTGAAGAGATCCCACCGCAGGCCGGGATCGGGGCGCAGCTGGGTTCACAGGCGATAGCCCTGTTCCGGCTTGATGATACGGTTTACGCACTGGATGACCATGAACCAGGAACAGAAGCCAATGTGCTGTCGCGCGGGCTACTGGGTGACAGTCAGGGGGAACCGCTGGTGATTTCGCCGTTATACAAACAGCGGTTCCGACTGAAAGACGGACAGAGCCTGGACAACCCGGCGCTTTACCAGCGCTGCTGGCCAGTGAAAATTGAACAGGGGCAGGTCTGGGTGGCCAGCACGCCGCGAGTTCACACTCCGGGCGACACCGCCCCGACAGCGTGAGGCCGATGATGACTGTAAAAATACCTGCTCTTGATTGTTTGCTGGCCGGGGGCTTCCCCCCTGGCCAGCAGGGACAGGTCTGGCTGGTGGGTGCCGGGCCGGGAGCCGTGGATCTGTTGACGGTGCGCGCGCTGCGTCTTATCGAAAAGGCTGAGGTGGTGGTCTGCGACCGGTTGGTCGGGCCGGATATTATGGCGCTGATCCCGCCAACGGCACTGAACATTGATGTGGGAAAAACGCCGGGCTTTCATGGCATGAAGCAGTCACAGATCAACCAACTGCTGGTGGATCTGGCCCGCGCCGGGCGACAGGTGATCCGTCTTAAGGGCGGCGATCCTTTTATTTTCGGCCGGGGAGGTGAAGAGATGCAGTGGCTGCAACAGGCGGGGGTGGCCTGCCATATTGTGCCCGGCATTACTGCCGCTAACGGTTGTGCGGCCGCCACCGGCATACCGCTGACGCACCGCGACATGGCCCAGTCGGTGCGCTTTATCACTGGTCATGGGCGTGACGGCAAACCCCAGCTTGACTGGGAAAGTTTACGTGATGCGCGCCAGACGCTGGTGTTTTATATGGGATTAACATGGTGTGAGGCATTAAGCGACCAGATGATCCTCCACGGACGCGATGCGCATACGCCGGTGGCGATTATCGAGCGGGGGACGCGTCACGATCAGCGCACTCACATTACCCGCCTTGACCAGCTGGCGCAGACGGTAGCGGAACGGCAGCCACAGTCACCGGGCCTGTTGATTGTCGGTGACGTGGTGCGTTTATACCGAAATGACGCCGATCACGCCGCCACCAGCACCTTCACCCCCAGTGCTTCAAAGGCGTCAATAGACGCCTGAGTAATGCCGCTGTCGGTGATCAGATACTGGATTTTGCTCCATTCGCAGGGCAACGCAAACATCGACACCTTGTCGATTTTACTGGAGTCAGCCACCACGTAAACGGTGTTCGCGGAGTGGATCATGGCGCTTTTCACCTTGATGTCCGTCTCGCTGGGAAAACTCAGACCGAGGCGGGGAGAAATGCAGGCGGTGGCGAGAAACAGCTTTTCCGCCAGCACGTTTTCAAAAAAACTGGCGGCCTTTTCACCTGACGTCGACAGGGTGGGGAACTTAAAGGTGCCGCCGGTCAGCAGGATATTAATCCCCGGCTCACCGCCCAGCTTCAGGGCAATATTTACAGCGTTGGTCACCACCGACAGGCGCCGGATGTGATTCATATGATTGGCGATAGCCGTCGTCGTGGTACCCGAATCGAAAATGACCGTATCGCCGTTTTCGATATGCTGTGCCGCCAGACGCCCAATGGCATCTTTTGCATCGAGATGGGTTTGCCGTTCCAGCAGCAATGCGCCGGTATTTTGCTTACCCGTAATCAATGTTGCACCGCCGTGATAACGCTGCACATACCCCTCTTTTTGCAGCATACGCAGGTCGGTACGGATAGTGGCTTCGGTCAGTCCGAAAGTCTCCGTCAGCATTTTTACCGTGACGGTGCCATCCTCACGGATCATCTCCAGGATCTTTTCCCGCCGTTGCTGCATATCAGCCAGTTGTTCATTTTTGCTTTTCAAGTCAATCACTCCCTTTGCCTGAATGCGGGTTGCCTGCCCCGTCAGCCGGGCTGTTGCGATAAATAGTAACCCTCGTCCGCATCAATTGCGAGATCTGCAAAAGTGACTTTTCATTTTCGAATGAAAACTAAAAATTGCCATTCGATTGATTTAACTGATATTTAACATTGTTCCCATCACAATACTTGCCACATATTCTCGCTACATTGCTGTTTTATAATGCATTTTTATTATTTTTGGCTTTTGTTTGAAATATGATCCACCCCACAATATGATTATAAACGATAGCGTATATTTTTATTCGAAAACGAAATTGCCGCAGTTGACTGTCATATCAACACGCTATCCGGCCCGCGGCGTCATAGATGAAGAGGTAATGATGGACTTTCAGGCAATCAAACAGACTGCGCGTCAGGCCCGGCGCTATGTACTGCAAATGAATCATCGGGCAGGCAAAGGTCATACCGGTGCCGACCTCTCTGAGGTGGATATCATCTGTACCTTATTTATGGCGGTGATGGATCGCAGCCGTCCGCGTCCCGATCAGGATCGTTTCATTCTCTCCAAAGGTCACGGGGCAGGCGGGTTGTATTGCAGCGCGGCGGCTATGGGCCTGATTGACCCGGCGATCCTCGACCAGTTTATGGGTGACGACACGCTGCTGGCGGGCCATCCCATCCATCAGAAGCTGCCAGAGCTGGTGGAAATTAACTCGGGTGGTTTAGGCCACGGGTTATCGATTGGTGTGGGTCTGGCGCTGGGCAACAAACTCTCTGGTCGTGCTGACCGTCGTGCTTTTGTCCTGCTGGGTGATGGCGAACTGGCGGAAGGGTCTAATTGGGAAGCGGCGATGTCGGCCAGTAAATTCAAACTGGAAAACCTGGTGGCGATTGTTGACCGTAACCGTTTGCAACTGGCCGGGAAAACCGAAGATATCATGCCGCTGGAGCCGCTGGCCGACAAATGGCTGGCATTCGGTTTCGAAGTGCTGGAGTGCAACGGGCACGATCCTGCCGCCATTGCCGCCGCCGCTAACCAACCCGGCATCGGTAAACCTCGCGTTATTTTAGCCAATACCGAAAAAGGGCACGGTATTTCGTTTATGGCCAACGTCCCGGCCTGGCATCACGCCGTTCCTAATGATGAGCAACTGGCCCTTGGGCTGGCCGAGCTGGAGGATTAACCATGCAAGACTTACGTGACGCCGTGATTGCCACGCTGGTGGAAGCCCAGAATGCGGGAGCCGACCTCAGTGTCATGGTGGCCGACTCCACCTCAACATCAAAAATTGCCCCGTTTGAAAAAGCCTTCCCGGACCGGGTGATCAACGTGGGTATCGCGGAACAGAATATGGTGGGAATGGCGGCGGGAGTGGCACTGAGTGGCCGTACGGTATTCACCGCTAATGCTGCACCGTTCCTGTTTGCCCGCTCGAATGAGCAATTGAAAAATGATGTTTGTTACTCAGAAACTAACGTCAAGATGCTCGGCCTGAATGCCGGTTTTGCTTACGGTCCGTTGGGTGCCACGCACCACTGTACTAACGACATTGCTATCGCCCGTTCGATGGGCAACCTGCAAATTTTCGCGCCGGCAGATGCCATTCAGGCCAGCGCGATTGCCCGCCATGCCATCAGCCATCAAGGCCCGGTTTATATCCGTATGGACAGCGATAAAGTGCCGCTGCTGCATGATGCCGATTACCAGTTTGTGCCGGGTAAACCAGAGGTGTTACAGCAGGGTAAAGACACCGTGGTGTTCTGCCTGGGGACGCTGGCTCATGAAGCGCTGGCCGCCAAAGATGACAGCATCACCATCGTCTCATTGCCTTCTCTGTGGCCGCTGGACGACGCGGCGGTCATCAAGCTGATTACGGCACACCGTCAGGTGATCACCATGGAAGAACATGTGTTGAGTGGCGGTCTGAGCAGCATTATCGGTGAGCTGCTGCATCAGCACAGCCTGCGCCAGCGCTTTATTCCGCTGGGTATCCCGCCGTATGAATTTACCCACAGCAGCAGTCGTGTTGCCCTGCGTCGCCAGTTCCGCATCGATGCCGAAGGCCTGCGCGCCACGTTAGAAAATCTTGTTGCCGCTTAAGGAGAGTCTGGAAATGAGTAACGAATATGACGTCAATCTGCGCTACGGCGTAGATATCAACGGGGATCTCTGTGGCATGGGGGCCGTGGTCACGGGGGGGCTGGGGGGGATTGCGATGGCCAGCAATCAGATGCTGCTGGAGAAAGGCGCGAAACTGGCACTGCTTTATCCGGCGTTTGAACAGAGCAAGGTGGCAGATGTTGCCGGGCAGTTCGCAGCCGATCGCGTCCAGTTTGTTCAGTGCGATGTGACTGACCCGGACTCTGTGGAGCAGGCAATAGCACAGGTTGAAGCGCACTACGGACAGATCGACATTCTGGTGAACTGTGCGGGCTACGTGATGTTGCAGCCGGTACTGGAAACGGAATTTGCCGAGTGGCAGAAGCAGGTGGCCGTCAATCTGACCGGGCCATTCCTCTGTTCGCAGGCGGTGGCAAAACGCATGGTAAAAGCGGGTAAAGGCGGAAAGATCATCAATATCGCCTCGCAGGCGGCATCCATCGCCATCGATAACCATGTGGCTTATACCTCGGCGAAAGCCGGGCTGTTGGGGATGACCAAAGTGATGGCGAAAGAGTTTGCGCCCCACAAAATTAACGTGAATACCCTGTCGCCGACCGTAGTGCTGACGCCAATGGGCGAGAAAGCCTGGCGTGGTGAGAAAGGGGAAGCGATGAAGCAACTGATCCCAATGGGACGTTTTGCCTACACGGACGAAATTGCCGCCGCCGTGCTGTTTTTTGCCAGCAACGGTAGCGACATGATCACAGGCGCAGACCTGATGATCGATGGCGGTTTCACTATTTGGTAATACCGATTACTGCGCCAACACCAGAGAGTTCGAGATGTTACCCCGACTGTCGGTCGTTGCAGCAAGGCGGTCAGTAAACGCAACTGCGGCATCCGATGCACAGGTTAAAAAGCTGTACCTACACATAACAACATAAGAGAACATCAAAATGAAAATGCGTTTAACTCTGTTAGCTCTAGCGACCGCCTGCTCCTTCTCTCATGCCGTTACTGCCGCAGAGAAAGGCACCATCATGATCCTCGTTAACTCGCTGGATAACCCGTACTACGCCTCTGAGGCCAAAGGGGCCAATATGAAGGCTCAGGAACTGGGTTACAAAACCACCGTGCTGTCCCACGGTGAAGATGTGAAGAAACAAAGCGAACTGATCGATGCCGCCATCGGTAAAAAAGTGCAGGGCATTATTCTCGATAACGCCGACTCTACGGCCAGCGTTGCCGCTATCAAAAAAGCCAAAGATGCCGGTATTCCGGTGGTGCTGATTAACCGTGAAATCCCGGTTGATGATGTGGCGCTGGAGCAGATCACCCACAACAACTTCCAGGCGGGTTCCGATGTGGCGAACGTCTTCGTTGAGAAGATGGGCGAGAAAGGCACCTATGCCGAACTGACCTGTAACCTGGCCGATAACAACTGCGTCACCCGTTCGAAATCCTTCCACCAGGTGCTGGATCAGTACCCGGATATGAAAAGTGTGGCGAAACAGGATGCGAAAGGCACCCTGATCGACGGTAAGCGCATCATGGACAGCATTCTCCAGGCGCACCCGGATGTAAAAGGAGTGATCTGTGGTAACGGTCCGGTGGCGCTGGGTGCCATTGCGGCCCTGAAAGCAGCCGGTCGTAATGATGTGATTGTGGTGGGTATTGATGGCAGTAACGACGAACGTGATGCGGTCAAAGCCGGCACGTTGAAAGCCACCGTGATGTTGCAGGCGCAGGCCATCGCTGCGCAGGGCGTCACCGATATCGACAATTTCCTGCAGAAAGGCACCAAACCCGAGAAACAGCGCGTGATGTTCCGCGGCATCCTGATCAACCAGGGCAACGCAGACAAAGTGCAGGACTTCAATTTCAAATCCTGAGTTAACGCTTCATAAGATGTGACTGCGCCCCTGCGGGGGCGCAAAGGAGAGAATTATGTCCAGGCGAGTCTGGCTGGCAATGGCCACTTTAGCCCTCGGGGGCTGCCGTATTGTGTCGCAGCAGGAGCTGGCCGATTTAAAAAATCCGCCCAACCCCGCGATGGCAAATGTCACCGCCACGTATCAGCAAAAAATCGTGCCACAAATCGTCAGCGAGGCAAAACCGCTCGACGAACTGATGACGTCGCTGGCCGCAGCAAAAGATTTTGATGCGGCCTGTAAACAGTGGGGATACCGCAGTCAGGATGAGAACCCGTGTGTCTTCAGCGTCAAAATTCAGGGTACGGTCACTGAGGTGAATACCACCTCACGCAGCGGAAAAATGACCCTCAAAGACGTCAGCGGCCAGCAGGTCGTGGTGCAGATTGGCCCGATCATTCGTGGCACCGCGCTGCGTGACGCTTATAAGGGGGCCAGCTATCAGGACTTCAACGATCAGGTGCTGTTTGGTGATTACGGTCGGGCGATCAATAACCTGGCGTCAGATGAGGTGAAAAAGCTGCAACCGAAAGTGGGTGAAAACGTTGAGGTTGATGGGGTCTTCAGCAGTTGGGATGTGCCGCAAACACCACCGGATGTCACCCCGGCTCACGTGGTACGCAAGTAGAGGGTTCATGATGGCTGAATATCAAATCGACCCGCTGTTATCGCCGGAGCCGCTGCAAGAAGTGGTGATTGAAACGCGTGATGTGTCGCGTATCTATCCAGGCGTGACCGCACTGGATCAGGTGAATTACCGCGTGTATCGCAACAAGGTCAACGTATTAATCGGTGAGAACGGTGCCGGAAAATCCACCATGATGAAAATGCTGGCCGGAGTGGAAGTGCCGTCCTCCGGGCAGATTTTTCTCGACGGCGAACCCGTGTCGCTGCACTCCACCCAGCAGGCTGAGAAGCACGGGATAAGCATCATTTTTCAGGAACTGAATCTGTTCCCGAATATGAATGTGATGGACAACATTTTTATCGGTAATGAGTTTTTCCAGCGCGGCCGGATTAACGAAAAATATCAGTACCAGCTGGCGAAAGCCCTGCTGGAACGGCTGGAGCTGGATGTGGACCCTTATGCGCCGCTCGGTGAGCTGGGCATCGGTCACCAGCAACTGGTGGAAATTGCGCGTGCACTGTCGAAAGACACCCGGGTACTGATTATGGATGAACCGACCTCGGCGCTCAGCCAGTCGGAAGTCAAAGTCCTGTTTAACGTGATTGCGGCGCTGAAGCGGCGTGGCGTCACCATTATCTATATCTCGCACCGTCTGGAAGAGCTGATGGAGATCGGCGATCACATCACCATCTTCCGTGACGGGCGTTTTATCAGCGAACGTGATGTGCGCGATGCCAGCGTGCCGTGGATCATCGCCCAGATGGTAGGCGATAAGAAAAAGCAGTTCGACTATGCCGCCGCAACCCAGGGAGAGGTGGTACTGGACGTCAGCGGACTCACCGCGCTGCGTCAGGATGGTGGATACAAGCTGAACGATGTGACGTTCTCATTGCGTAAAGGTGAAGTGGTGGGCATTTATGGCCTGCTGGGCGCCGGGCGTACAGAGCTGTTTAAAGGTCTGATAGGACTGATGGGCTGCCAGAGCGGCCGCGTGGTGTTGAACGGCGAAGTACTGGACAAGCGTGATTTTCAGTACCGGCTGAAAAAGGGCATCGCGCTGGTGCCGGAAGATCGTAAAGGCGAGGGGATGATCGGCATGATGTCGATCAAAACCAATATGACCTTGAGCGATCTCAGTCTGCGTGGCTTTCGTCGGGCACTGGGGCTGTTGCGTCCGCAGCAGGAGAGCGAAAAGGTGAACGACATGGTGCAACGCCTGGCGATCAAGGTCAGCGATACCGATCTGCCCATCACCTCTCTGAGCGGCGGGAATCAGCAAAAAGTGGTGCTGGGCAAGGTACTGATGACCGGCCCGGAAGTGGTCCTGCTGGACGAACCGACGCGGGGGATTGATGTCGGCGCCAAAACCGATGTGTATCAACTGATCGGCAAAATGGCCCAGGAAGGGCTGGCCGTGATGTTTTCGTCCTCGGAACTGGATGAGGTGATGGCGCTGGCCGACCGCATTCTGGTGATGGCGGATGGGCGTATTACCGCTGACCTGCTGCGTGCTGATGCCACGCGCGAAACGTTAATCACTGCGTCGACACCGCACGAATAAGCGGGCTTGAGGAAGAAAAAATGAATCAAAAATATCTGCTGTATATGTACCTGCTGAAAGCCAGAACGTTTATTGCCTTGCTGATTGTGGTGGGCTTTTTCAGTGTGATGGTGCCGAACTTCCTGACCCTGTCCAATGTGCTGATTATGACGCAGCACGTGGCGATCACCGGCCTGCTGGCGATTGGCATGACGCTGGTGATTCTGACGGGAGGGATTGACCTCTCCGTTGGGGCGGTGGCGGGCATCTGTGGGATGGTGGCCGGGGCGCTGCTGACCAGCGGTGTTCCCCTCTGGGGCGGACAGGTC
The DNA here is from genome assembly GCF_037479175.1 of Erwinia sp. MYb375. Classification (NCBI taxonomy): domain Bacteria; kingdom Pseudomonadati; phylum Pseudomonadota; class Gammaproteobacteria; order Enterobacterales; family Erwiniaceae; genus Erwinia; species Erwinia sp. MYb375. The sequence continues at coordinate 353,588 of NZ_JBBGZS010000023.1, forward strand.
CTGTTTCTTAATGTCCCGGAAGTGATCCTCGCGGTGGCGGTGTTTGGGGTGGTGCTGGGATTGATCAACGGGACGGTGATCACCCGTCTTGGCGTCGCACCCTTTATCTGTACGCTTGGCATGATGTATATCGCCCGCGGCGCGGCGCTGCTGTTTAACGACGGCAGCACCTACGCCAACCTGGTTGGCGTTCCGCAGTTGGGCAATACCGGGTTTTCACTGCTCGGCTCGGGCAGTTTCCTCGGTGTGTATTTCCCGATCTGGCTGATGGTGGGTTTCCTGCTGATTGGGCTGTACATTACGCGCAAAACCCCGCTGGGCCGCTATATCTATGCGGCGGGTGGCAATGAATCTGCTGCCCGTCTGGCCGGTGTGCCGATTATCAAAGTGAAGGTCTTTGTCTACGCTTTTTCCGGTCTGTGCGCCGCGCTGGTCGGTCTGGTGGTGGCGTCACAGCTGCAAACTGCGCATCCGATGACCGGGAATATGTTTGAGATGGATGCCATCGGGGCCACGGTGCTTGGCGGTACGGCACTGGCCGGGGGACGCGGACGGGTGTCCGGATCGATCATCGGTGCCTTTGTGATTGTCTTCCTGGCCGATGGCATGGTGATGATGGGTGTCAGCGACTTCTGGCAGATGGTGATCAAAGGGCTGGTCATTGTCACCGCCGTCGTCATCGACCAGTTCCAGCAGAAGCTGCAAAGCAAAGTGGTGTTGATGCGTCGCCATTAAAAAAAGCAGGCGGCCGCGCCGCTCTCTGAGGTCAGCCATGGCTAGAGAACTGATTGTTGCGCTGGATGAAGGGACCAGCAATGTGAAAGCGGTGGCGATTGATGCTCGCGGTGACGTGGTGGCAAAAGCGTCCCGCCCGCTCACGGTTGCCACGCCGCAGCCGGGCTGGGTTGAACAGGATGGGCTCACGCTGCTTAACGCATCGCTGACTGTGCTGCGCGACGTACTCAACACCGTGGGTGAAAATCGGGTGGCGGCACTGGCCATCAGCAATCAGCGCGAGACGGCCATCGGCTGGGAGCGCCACAGTGGTCGCCCGATTGGCCCTGCGCTGACCTGGCAGTGTTCACGCTCAGGTGCCTTTTGCGATCAGCTCAAACGCGATAATCAGGAGGTGCTGATCCGCTCTATTACCGGGTTACCGGTGGCACCGCTGTTTTCAGCATCGAAAATGCGCTGGCTGCTGGATAACACCCCGGAGGGGCATTCGCGTGCTGACAGCGGTGAGATTTGCCTCGGTACCATCGATGCCTGGCTGCTGTGGAACCTGAGCGGCGGGCAGCAGTTCCGCTGCGATACCTCGAATGCCTCACGTACCCAGCTGTTAAATCTGCACAGCGGCGGCTGGGATGAATCGATGCTGGCGCTGTTTGGCATCCCGCGTGCCGCGCTGCCGGAAATTTGCCCCTCAGGTAGCCTGTTTGGTGTGACCCGTGGTCTGGCCGGTATTCCCGATGGGTTGCCCATCATGGCCATGGTCGGGGATTCCCATGCCGCACTGTACGGTCACGGGCTGGGAGCGCCGGGCGGGGTGAAAGCCACCTATGGCACCGGATCGTCGGTGATGGCACCTCTGGGCCAGGCGGATACCAGTATCACCTCGCTGGCGACCACTGTGGCCTGGCATGACGGTCAGCGGCTGGTTTACGGCCTTGAAGGCAATATTCCCCATACCGGTGATGGTGTGGCGTGGATGGCGCAGGCGACCGGACTGACCGACGGTAAAGGTCTGGTACTGAGCCGCGCGCTACACGAACTGCCCGCCAGTATCGATTCGACCCTTGGGGTCTATTTTGTTCCGGCGCTGACCGGCACCGGCGCCCCGTGGTGGGATGACCAGGCGCGCGGCGTGATTTGCGGGCTCAGCCGCGGCGTAACACCAGCACATTTGATCCGTGCGTCACTGGAAGCGATTGCCTACCAGATTGCCGATGTGATTGAGGCCATGCGCCTTCACCCGGACTTCCGGCTGGAGACGCTGATGGTGGATGGTGGCCCCACGCAAAATCCGTGGCTGATGCAGTTTCAGGCTGATTTGTTGGGTTGCCCGGTGGCCCGCAGCAGTACGCCAGAGCTGTCGGCGCTCGGGGCCGGGCTACTGGCACGGCGGACGCTTGGCCAGCTTAATGACGAACAACTGCTGGCGCTGATGCCAGAACATGATCTCTGGCAGCCCGATCCGGGCCGACATGAGCGTTGTCAACAGAGCTGGCTGGGTTGGCAGGATGCGGTGAAACGCACCTTATGGCAACCGTCGCGTTAATTGCCGTGCTGTGTGGTTTTGATCGGGCGAGGCATGCCGCGCCCCTACAACACAGAAGGGTGTTACGCCCAGGCATCGAATTCCGTAGGGGTCAGGCACGCCTGACCCGTCATAAAGGAGCAACAGATGAAACGTAATTTCAGTAATAAAACCGTGGTGATCACAGGGGCCTGTCGCGGTATTGGGGCGGGTATTGCCGAACGTTTTGCCAGAGAGGGGGCAAACCTGGTAATGGTCTCCAACGCTGAGCGCGTGTTTGAAACGGCTGATCGGATAAAAGCCGCCTGGGGCAGCGAGATTCTGGCACTGCAGGTGGATGTCACCGATGAAGAGCAGGTGCAGGGGTTGTACCGTCAGGCTGCGGAACGTTTCGCAACGATTGACGTGTCGATTCAAAATGCCGGTGTAATCACCATCGACACCTTCGATAAAATGCCCAAAGCTGACTTCGATAAAATTCTAGCGGTGAATACCACGGGCGTCTGGCTCTGCTGCCGTGAAGCCGCAAAATATATGGTGAAACAGCAGTCCGGTAGCCTGATCAATACATCGTCAGGGCAGGGGCGTCAGGGCTTTATCTATACGCCGCATTATGCCGCCAGCAAGATGGGAGTGATCGGGATTACGCAGAGCCTGTCGCAGGAGCTGGCACCATGGAATATCACCGTCAACGCGTTTTGCCCCGGTATTATCGAAAGCGAAATGTGGGATTACAACGATCGCGTATGGGGTGAAATCCTCAGTACCGACAGTAAAAAGTATGGTAAAGGCGAGCTGATGGCAGAATGGGTGCAGGGTATTCCGTTAAAACGCGCGGGCCTGCCGGACGATGTTGCCGGGCTGGTGGCTTTCCTCGCCTCTGATGATGCACGCTATATTACCGGGCAGACCATCAACGTCGACGGTGGTCTGATTATGTCCTGATGCGTTGCGGTGGCCGATTTTATTCCATTCGTGCCACCGTCATTCTGCTCCGCCGAAAAGTCTTTATACTCTCTCCGGTCATGCACTACCCGGCGAAAAGTCGTCTTCGCCTGCCTGACACATGCTGACATTTATCTACGGGATCACAGGATGATCCCGGTCACCTGACGAGTAGAGCAACATGAAATACTTCATTTTATTGATGTGGATAATTACCGTACTGTATGTGCACTGGAGAGGGAAGGTTCGTTACGGTTTCTGGCGTCAGCTGGCTGACCATTCTACCTTTGTCGCTCCCCTAAACTGTTTTATGTATCTGTTTTCCCGCATTCCCACCACGCCCTTTCTTTCACCTCATCACTTTCCCGAGCTTGCTGAGCTGCGTGACAACTGGCAGTCGATTCGTGACGAAGGCGAGGCGCTGCTGGCATCAGAGCAGGTTAAAGCTTCGGATCGCTATAACGATGCCGGGTTTAATTCGTTTTTTAAAACCGGCTGGAAACGCTTTTATCTGAAATGGTATGACGAGGCACATCCCTCTGCGATGTCTCTCTGCCCGCGTACCACCGCGCTGTTGCGCGGTATTCCGTCAATCAAAGCCGCCATGTTTGCCTCACTTCCGGACGGCAGCCGCCTGCCGCGCCACCGCGACCCTTATGCCGGATCGCTGCGCTACCACCTTGGCCTGATCACCCCGAATGATGACCGCTGCTTTATTGAAGTGGATGGTGAACGTTACAGCTGGCGTGACGGCGAGGGCGTGATATTTGATGAAACCTATATTCACTATGCTGAGAATCACAGCGGGCAGCCTCGTTTGATTCTGTTTTGCGACATTGAGCGGCCGATGGTCTGGCGCTGGACGCAGGCAGTGAATCACTGGTTTGGCCGTCATCTGGTGGGGGCAGCTGCGGCCCCCAATAATAATAGTGACCGTACCGGGGGCATTAACCGGGTGTTCAAATATCTTTATGCGGTGCGCAAGGTCGGGAAACGCCTGAAGGCGTGGAATAAGCCGATATATTATGTGATCAAATGGCTGCTGTTCGGCGGTATCGCCATTTTGATCTGGCGAACGCTGTAAGTTTTTGGGCTGCCCTTCGCGCGCGGGGGACCCGATTTTCGCGTTGGGGAGGGATTCTGTGCTAAGGTTAGTTGTATGATTTTGTGAACAAACTCACACTCGCGCATATAAAAAATATTGCTTTGAGCTTATGATTCTATTTAGTCGTTATTTGTTCCACGTTTCCAGCCTGATGTTTTCCCTTGCCGTGATCGGCCTGCCGATCACGGCGGCACGCGCTTTTGATGAGTCCACACGTGTACCCGATGCTCCCTTTGATGATCCCAGTCGTTTCCGGCAGATGCAGCAACAGCTGCCCGGAATGGGCATCACCGATCATGATAACGGACTGGCACAGAAAATCGCTGAGGCGGCAAAAAGCATCGGTGAAGCCAGCATGAACAACGACAGTGATAAATCTCTGCGTGAGGAAGCGGGTCAGTGGGCGTTTAATCAGTTCCGTACTGCCGCCAGCGAGCGTGCTGCCAGTGAAGGGGAACTGCTTCTGTCACCTTATGGCCGCGCCAGCGTGTCGCTGGCCGTAGATGATGCCGGGAGTTTTAATGGCACCTCCGCTCAGTTGATGACGCCCTGGCAGGATAATTATCAGTATCTGACCTTCAGCCAGTTAGGGGTGGAGCAGACGGAATATGGCACTGTAGGCAACGCCGGGCTGGGCCAGCGCTGGATCGCCGGGAGCTGGCGTGTGGGGTATAACGCGTTCGTTGACGATGTGCTCACCACCCACCAGCAGCGCGGTTCTCTGGGGGTAGAAGCCTGGGGAGAGTATCTGCGTTTTTCCGCCAATTATTACCATCCGCTATCGGGCTGGCGCAATCGCAACAGCACGACGCAGATGCGGATGGCGCGCGGTTATGACATCACTACACAGGGCTATCTGCCCTTTTACCGCCAGTTGGGGGTCAGCCTGAGTTACGAGCAGTATCTCGGCAATCATATCGATCTGTTTAACAGCGGAAATGCAACGGCAAACCCGACGGCGGTTTCCCTGGGGGTGAATTACACGCCCGTGCCGCTGTTTACCCTCTCTGCCAGCCATAAAGAGGGCGATGGCGGCGAGTCACAGGATCAGTTTGCGCTGAAGATGAATTACCGCATTGGTGTGGCGCTGAGCCAGCAGCTTTCGGCCAGCAATGTCGCGGCGGCGAAGTCGTTAAGCGGGAGCCGTTACGATCAGGTTAACCGCAATAATTCCCCGGTGATGGAGTTCCGTCAGCGTAAAACGCTATCAGTCTTCCTCGCCACGCCACCGTGGCAGGTGCAGCCGGGTGAAACACTGGCGCTGAAATTACAGGTCCGTAACAGCAATGCGATTAAAGCGGTGAGCTGGCAGGGGGATACGCAGGCATTGAGCCTGACGCCTCCGGCAGATAATGCCAGCCCTAACGGCTGGAGTATTATCGCTCCGGCCTGGGACAGCAGCGAAGGCGCCAGCAATGAATATCATCTGTCCGTCACGCTGGAAGACAGTAAGCAGCAGCGCGTGACTTCTAACTGGATCACGCTAAAACTGGCGCAACCTGTCACGTTACAGCCTGCGGATACCGGGAGTTTCGACCTGATGTCCCCCTGAATACAGGGGATTCTGCTATCCGCTGAAAACGTGATTTTTGTCAATACGCTGCCTCGAAATATATGTGACTAAAGTCACAAAAAACCACTTCTCAGGCGCGAGGATTTTCTGCACAATCTGCGAAAAATCTCACTCGCCTGCACATCATGATCATCCGTCCTCATAGTCACTGGTTTATCCGCCTGTTCGCCTGGCACGGTTCGGTATTACCCGGAATCTGGTTCCGCTTAACGCTTAATCTGCTGATGTCCCTGATCGCTATTTTCTGTCTCGACTGGTATGAAACGCTGGGTATCAAGCTGACGCTGGCACCGTTCAGCCTGCTGGGGGTTTCCATTGCGGTATTTTTGGGTTTTCGTAACAGCGTCTGCTTTGGCCGCTTTATTGAAGCACGTATGTTCTGGGGCAATCTGCTGATTGCCTGCCGCACGTTACAACGTCTGGCACTGGCGATTTCGCCCGCTGATGCGCCGCGTGTCACATCGTTGCTGCTGGCGTTCTCTTACAGCCTCAAGCATCAGTTGCGCCACAGTGATGCCCGTGAGGATCTGCGTCGTTACCTTGGGGATGAAGCGGATGAAGTGCTGAAACGTCGTTCGCCGACCAATTTCATTGAGCTGCAACTGTCGCAGTGGCTGGCCGACCAGCGCCGCCGCGGTAACCTGTCCGACATTCTCTATATGCACATGGACAGCAATATTAATCAGCTGTCACAGGTGCTGGGGGGATGTGAGCGTCTGGCGAGTATGCCCGTGCCGTTTGCCTATGGTTTGCTGCTGCACAGAACGGTATATCTGTTCTGTACGCTGTTGCCGTTTGCGCTGGTGCCGGACTTACACTACATGACGCCGCTGGTCTCGGTGTTTATTGCTTATACCTTCCTGTCGCTGGATACGCTGGCGGAAGAGCTGGAGATGCCGTTTGGTTTTGCCAACAACCATCTGCCGTTGGATGCGATGTGTACCAATATTGAGATTAATCTTCGGGAAATGAATCTGGAAGAGGAGTTGCCGGATACGCCACGGCCGGACTGTCGTTATCGGTTGACGTGAGGGATTTGCTGGCGGGTGGGTCGGCTTCAGGTATGAGGTCAGTTTGAGCACGCCGGATCGGCAAAAAACGCCTCCGTGCGTGCCTCGGCTCGCGGCATCCCTGCCGCGTGACGTCCGGCTTACCTCAAACTGACCTCATCCCCGCAAGAGCGTGCCCGCTGTCAGTGTTAAACCCTGCCTGTTTTGGTCAGGTTTCCCCATCAGAACTGATAGTTCAGACCCACACCCGCCACATCATCATCCGCCAGCGCTAACGGATTGTTCTCCTTCAGCAGGTTGAATTTGTACTCGGCATACACCAGGAAGTTTTTGTTGAAGTAGTAGTTCGCACCCGCAGAGGCATATTTGATGATATCGGCATCACCCACGTTCTCAATGTCTTTACCGCGTGAGCTGACATAGGCGAGAGAAGGGCGGAAGCCATTCAGGAACTGATACTGTGCGATGGCTTCAAAATTCACCGCTTTGTTAGCAAAGCCACCCGTAATTGGCGTGGCGTTGTGCGTGTTACCGTACATCGCGGCCAGGTAAATCTGGTTGGCATCATATTTGATTGCCGTTGCCCAGTGCTCTGCGCGATCACCTTTACCGAAGGTGGCATTGTTTTGTGTTCCGGTACGGCCCAGATTGGCATAGCTGCCGACAACGCCGAAACCAGAATCGGCCGTCCAGCTGACCGATGTGGCATAACCATCGCCATTTGAACGACGCACGGCGTTGCCATCGGTGCGTTCATTTTTACCCTGATACTGCACCGCAACGTTCAGACCGTCGACCAGACCGAAGAAATTCGTATTACGCCAGGTCGCGACACCGGTAGCGCGGGTTGAGAGGAACACATCGGCATAACCGGAATCACCGCCGAATTTAGGCAGCATATCGGTCCAGGCCAGCGCATCGTACACCAGGCCATAGTTCCGACCGTAGTCGAATGAACCCCATTTACCGTACTTCAGGCCGGCGAAACCAAGGCGGGTTTTATCGCCGCTTAATGCATCCGACCCTTCAGATTTATTCAACTGGAAGTTGTACTGCCATTGCCCATAACCCGTTAACTCATCGCTGATCTTCGTTTCACCTTTGAAACCGAAGCGCGCATAAGACACGTCACCATCGTTATTGATGTCATCCGAGAACAGGTGCCCGACGTTGATCTTGCCGTTCAGGTCCAGTTTATTGCCATCTTTATTGTAGATTTCGGCAGCCTGGGCCGCCGTAGAAGCCAGTAATGCAGATACCGTTAAAGCCAGAAACGAATGCTTCATCATTAAATAATCCCTGTTCTTAAAATTTATAATGTTTTGTCAAATCGTGCGATATGGAAAATGACACAAGTAAGTGTGTCATAAAAACTAAATATTAGTAACAAAATGTTAATTTGAATTTTAGCCCCGGTAAATGAAAACCAGGGCAATGCACTTTTATTTTTTCTGTTGCTTGTAATTTATACGATGACCTTCTTTTAGTGTATGATTTGCTTATCTTATTTTATTTAAAATCAGTGTGTTGTGTGGTTTTTAACTATAGGGTTTCTTTATGCCAGGATAATTTTAACTTATATTGAAAATGGCATTGGTTCATTTTTTGAACGTTTATTATTGAGTTTTTTTTCCATAGTTTAATTGCGGGAATTAATTTTCATTAACATAAAATGTCCATATGTAAATAAAGACTATTATTCGCTGTAAAATAGCTTTCAACCATAATAATAAAAAAGGGGATTATCAGCAGGGGAATGAAACTGCATTCAACGGCTTTCTTTGCTGCTATGCACCATTGCTGTGCGCTATTTTGGTGCGGTTGACGTCTTTTGGGGCGTTAACTGACTCTTTTTAAAACCAAATCCCGGCATTGATCACACATTCGATATTTTATTTTGCTACTGCATAATTCTGCTTTTTATTGTGCTGTTAAGGCAGGTTGTTCAGATTGTTATTCACTTTTTATGCATTAACAATGAATGGGTCTGTGTTGTAACTCATTGATATTGGGTGGTTGCGAACGGTTTATGCATTTTTTTCTCTGGATGGCACGCGGCGTGCAATCTACAGTAGAGCTGCAATGAATCATTTCATTAACATTATTTAAACTTTTAATTCACCCTGCCTGAGGCGGGGAATGTGCAAAACGAGGCCGATATGCAACCGTCAGTGACCCGTGAAAACTTTGATCAATGGATTGTTCCCACCTATGCCCCGGCCAGTTTTGTTCCGGTAAGAGCAGAAGGTTCGACACTGTGGGATCAGGAAGGGAAGTCATATATCGACTTTGCCGGTGGTATTGCGGTCAATGCCCTCGGCCATGCGCATCCCGACTTGCAGCTTGCGTTACAGCAGCAGGCCGCACTGTTGTGGCATACCGGGAATGGTTACACCAATGAACCCATTCTGCGGCTGGCCAAACAGCTTATTGATGCCACGTTTGCCGACAGGGCGTTCTTTTGTAACTCCGGTGCGGAAGCGAACGAAGCGGCACTGAAGCTGGCGCGTAAGGTGGCGATGGATCATGGTCACTCGCAGAAAAGCGGTATTGTGGCATTTAACAATGCGTTTCATGGCCGCACGCTGTTTACGGTTTCCGCGGGCGGCCAGCCGGCCTACTCGAAAGATTTTGCACCGCTGCCGCAGGGCATTCAGCACGCGGTGTACAACGATCTGGCATCGGCTGCTGCGTTGATTAACGACCAGACCTGTGCAGTGATTGTCGAGCCGATTCAGGGTGAGGGCGGTGTGGTTCCCGCTGAGCCGGCCTTCCTGCGTGGTCTGCGAGAACTGTGTGATAAACACGGTGCGCTGCTGATTTTCGATGAAGTCCAGACCGGGATGGGCCGAACCGGATCGCTGTATGCCTATATGCATTATGGCGTCACACCGGATGTGCTGAGCACCGCGAAAGCACTGGGTGGCGGCTTCCCGATTGGCGCGATGCTGACGACGGAAACCCTGGCTGAGCACCTGAATGTGGGCAGTCATGGCACCACCTACGGCGGCAATCCACTGGCAGGCGCAGTGGGTGGCAAGGTGATGGAACTGATCAATCGCCCGGAAGTGCTGGCAGGCGTGGCAGAACGTCATCGGTGGTTTGTCGACGGACTGAATGCCATCAACCAGCGCTTGCAGCTGTTCAGTGAAATCCGCGGACTGGGACTGTTAATTGGCTGTGTGCTTAATCAGGACTACAGCGGCAAGGCGAAGCTGATTAATCAGGCCGCCGCCCGTGAAGGGCTGATGGTGTTAATCGCGGGTGCCAGCGTGGTGCGTTTTGCGCCGTCGCTGATCATCACCCGGGAGGAAGTTGAGGAGGGGCTGGCGCGCTTTGAACGTGCCTGCCTCGCCGTCACTGAAGGAGCCCGCGCATGATGTATATTCGTCCCGTTGAACGAGACGATCTGGCGCAGTTAATGCACCTTGCCGGAAAAACCGGCGGGGGGCTGACCTCGCTGCCGGCTGACAGTGACACGCTGTCAGCGCGTATCGATCGTTCGCTTTTGACCTGGCAGGGAAAACTGCCGCGTGCAGAACAGGGATACGTATTTGTACTGGCAGACAGTGAGAGCAAAAAGGCCGTGGGCATCTGCGCCATTGAAGTGGCGGTGGGTCTGCAGGACCCGTGGTACAACTTTCGCGTCGGCACTCAGGTGCACGCCTCGAAAGAGCTGAACGTTTACAATATGTTGCCCACGCTGTCGTTAAGCAACGACCACACGGGCAGCAGCGAACTGTGCACACTGTTTCTTGACCCGGATTACCGAAATGGGAAAAACGGCTATCTGTTATCAAAATCACGCTTTCTGTTTATGGCCGGATTCCGCCAGCACTTTATGCAGAAAGTGGTCGCCGAAATGCGGGGTGTGATTGATGAACAGGGGCAATCTCCCTTCTGGGACAGCGTGGGCAGCCGCTTCTTCTCGATGTCATTTTCCGATGCTGACTATCTGTGCGGCACCGGGCAAAAAGCCTTTATTGCCGAGCTGATGCCGAAGCATCCGCTGTATATCGATTATCTGTCGGATGAGGCCAGGTCGGTGATTGGCCAGGTCCATCCGCATACTGCGCCCGCGCGTGCCGTGCTGGAAGCCGAAGGTTTTCACTTCCAGAATTACGTCGATATTTTCGACGGCGGCCCGACGCTGGAGTGCGACATTGATCGTGTCCGCGCCATCCGAAAAAGCCGTCTGCTGACGGCCTTGATCAGTGAGGAGCAAGATGACGCGCTGCCGCTGTGCCTGGTCGCTAATGAGAACTATCAACAGTTCCGTGTGATGTTGTTGCCTGCCGATCCGCAGAGCAACACCGTTTGTATCACGGCCGCTCAGGCCGACATTTTAGGGTGCCAGCCGGGTGATAACCTGCGGGTGGTTACCCTTAGTCATGAGGAGAAAAAAGCATGACGCACTGTATTAATGGTCAGTGGCTGACCGGTGGTGGCGAGAACTTCAGTAAAACCGATCCGGTGAGCGGTGAACTGTTATGGCAGGGTAAAGCCGCCACGGCAGGGCAGGTGACATCGGCCTGTGAAGCGGCGCGCGCGGCGTTTCCCGCCTGGGCACGCCGCCCGTTCTCTGAGCGGCAGGCCATCGCGGAGAAATTTGCCGGGTTGCTGGAAAAAAACAAAGTTGAGCTGAGTGAAACCATCTCGCGTGAAACGGGCAAACCGCGCTGGGAAACGCAGACAGAAGTGCAGGCAATGATCAATAAAGTGGCGATTTCGCTGCGCGCCTGGCATGCCCGCACCGGTGAGCAGGCAGAAGGCGAAAGTTCGCTACGCCACCGTCCGCACGGGGTGATGGCGGTCTTTGGCCCGTATAACTTCCCCGGTCATCTGCCCAATGGTCATATCGTTCCCGCATTGCTTGCAGGCAACTGTGTGGTCTTTAAACCCAGCGAGCTGACACCGATGACGGCTGAGCTGACGGGAAAATTATGGCTCAGTGCCGGGCTGCCCGGCGGCGTGTTTAATATGGTGCAGGGCGGCCGTGAGACCGGACAGGCGCTGGCGCAGGAACCCCAGGTGGATGGTGTCCTGTTTACCGGCAGCGCAGCAACCGGCTATCAGCTGCACCGTCAGCTTGCCGGACAGCCGGAAAAAATGCTGGCGCTGGAGATGGGCGGTAATAATCCGCTGATCGTCGAAGATCCGGATGACATCGACGCCGCGGTGCATATTGCCGTTCAGTCGGCCTTTATCAGTGCCGGACAACGCTGTACCTGCGCACGTCGTCTGCTGGTGAAACGCGGCGCCGCCGGGGATGCGTTCCTCGAGCGTCTGGTGGCCGTGGCGGCAAAAATTCGTAGCGGGCGCTGGAACGATGAGCCTCAGCCTTTTATGGGCAGCGTGATCTCACTCCAGGCGGCAGAGAAGATCTTCAGCGAGTGGCAAGCGCGTATTGATGCGGGTGGCAAGGTATTGCTGCCGATGCAGTGGCCGGACCGCAGCAGTGCCATTTTGACGCCGGGCATTATCGATGTGACCGGGCTGCAAAATCTGCCGGATGAAGAAGTCTTTGGGCCGCTGCTGGCGGTGATCCGCTATGACGATTTTGACCGCGCGATCCGCATCGCCAACCACACCCGCTACGGGCTGGCATGTGGGCTGATTTCACCGCAGCGCGAAAAGTTCGAACGCCTGCTGATCGAAGCACGAGCAGGGATTGTGAACTGGAACAAACCGCTGACCGGGGCGGCGAGTACGGCGCCGTTTGGTGGCGTTGGTGCCTCAGGCAACCATCGTGCCAGCGCCTGGTATGCTGCGGATTACTGCGCATGGCCGATGGCGTCACTGGAGTCGCCTGACTTAACACTGCCCGCCAGCCTGTCACCGGGTCTGGATTTTAGTGCACAGGGAGAAACGCCATGAGCGCCCGTGAAGTGAATTTCGATGGTTTACCGGGTCTGACGCATCATTACGCCGGACTGTCGTTTGGTAATGAGGCCTCAACGCGTTATCAGCACCAGGTCTCCAACCCGAAGCTGGCGGCATTGCAGGGGTTGATGAAGATGAAAGCCCTGGCCGATATGGGCTTTGCCCAGGGCGTGATCCCACCGCATGAGCGCCCCAATATTGCGGCGTTGCGCCAGATTGGCTTCAGCGGCAGCGATGAACAGGTGCTGGCGCAGGCGGCGAAACAGAACCCGGCGCTGCTGTCTGCCGCCAGTTCGGCCTCGGCAATGTGGGTGGCGAATGCTGCCACGGTGTCGCCATCGGCCGACAGCGCCGATGGCCGCGTGCACCTTACCGTGGCGAACCTGAATAATAAATTCCACCGCGCCATGGAAGCGCCAACGACAGGCGCGCTGCTAAGGGCTATCTTCCGCGATCCTGAGCATTTCAGCGTGCACGATGCGTTGCCTCAGGTGGCGATGTTCGGCGACGAAGGGGCGGCAAACCATAACCGCTTTAGCCGCGGTTATGGTGAGCCCGGTGTGCAGATGTTTGTCTATGGTCGTGCCGGGTTGAACGGTGGCGAGGCCCCCGTGCGTTACCCGGCACGTCAGACGCGTGAAGCCAGTGAAGCAGTGAGCCGTCTGCATCAGCTTGATGCGGCGCGCACGGTGTTCGCCCAGCAGAATCCGGCGGTGATCGATCAGGGCGTGTTTCATAACGACGTCATTGCGGTCAGCAACCAGCAGGCGCTGTTTTGCCATCAACAGGCGTTCTTACACCAGCCGCAGCTGCTGGCCGAATTGGCCGGGAAAGTGCCGGGCTTTATCGCAATTGAAGTGCCTGACGATCGCGTCAGTGTGGCGGATGCGGTGGCGACCTACCTGTTTAACAGCCAGCTGTTAAGTAAAGACGATGGCAAGATGTTACTGGTGCTGCCTGATGAAGCACGGCGTCATGCCGGCGTCTGGTCATATCTGACGGAGCTGGCGGCCAGCGGCGGCGTGATCGATGAACTGAAAGTGTTCGATCTGCGTGAAAGTATGTGCAACGGCGGCGGCCCGGCCTGTTTGCGCCTGCGTGTGGTGCTGAATGCGCAGCAGCAGGCGGCGGTCAATCCGGCGGTCATGATGAACGATCGTTTATTCGCGACCCTCAATGCCTGGGTGGAACGTCACTACCGCGATCGGCTGTCGCAGGCTGACCTTGCCGACCCTCATTTGCTGCGCGAAGGACGCGAAGCACTCGAAGAGCTGACGAAGCTGCTAAACTTAGGCAATGTGTACCGTTTTCAGCAGTAAAGCGATGATCGCAGGGCCGGAGGTCTTCTCCGGCCTGTCAGGGCTGAACGGCGATTTTTCTAAGGAGTATCGATGCAGGATTTCCTCACATTAACCCTCAACGGGCACAGCCCTGCGCATTCGGAAGGGCAGAATGCGCATCTGAGCTGGCGCTGGATTGACGTGGGTATTCTTGAACTGACACCGCATGAGACGGTGTCGATGGCACTGGTGGTCTCCGCAGGCATTCATGGCAATGAAACAGCCCCCGTAGAGATCCTGGAACAGCTTATCGAGCCGCTGTTGCGCGGAGAGCAGCCGCTGTTAACCCGCTTGCTGGTGATTTACGGCAATCCGGCTGCGCTGCGCCAGAACAAGCGTTATCTGCACGGCGACATGAACCGCATGTTTGGCGGCCGCTGGCAGCAGTATGAAGATTGCCCCGAAGCCCGTCGTGCCTGGCGGCTGGAGCAGGCAATGGAAAACTTCTGGCAGGCGGGTGAGTATGAAGAGGTGCGCTGGCATATCGACATGCACACGGCCATCCGCGGTTCGTATCACACCCGCTTTGGTGTCATGCCGCTGCGTGAAACGCCGTGGCCTGAAACCTTTATGGACTGGCTGGCCGCTGCCGGGCTGGAAGCACTGGTATTTCACCGGGCACCAGGCGGGACGTTTACGCATTACAGTAGTCAGCATTTCCAGGCCGCCAGCTGTACGCTGGAACTGGGTAAAGCGTTACCTTTCGGTGCGAACGATCTGAGCCAGTTTGCGACTTCAGCGCAGGCTCTGCGCGCATTGATCAGCGGCGGCGCATTACCTGAGGTGGCAGAGCCGCCGCGGCGCTACCGCGTGTCACAGCAAATTACCCGGCTTTCCGAACAATTTGTATTGCATATGAATCCTGAGACGCTGAACTTCACCGCGTTCCCGCAGGGGGCGCTGTTGGCGGAAGATGGTGATAAGCGCTATTACGTCCAGCAGGCGCAGGAATTTGTCCTGTTCCCGAACCCAGCTGTCGCTACGGGCTCACGTGCTGGCCTGATGCTGGTGGAAGACAGTGCGCATAACGAGGCGCTGAGTTCAACGCTGTAATGTATGACTGCCAGCAAGAATACGGCTGGTATATTTTTTGGGTTCAGCAGATTATTCATGTCCAGACAGTGACGTAGTCTGTTGAACTCATCTATCTACAAGGGGCCGCGAAAATCACGCCCTTATCCTTCATCGAACGATGCCATTTTTCTTTGCCTCCAACATAAAAAACACTTTTTACACCAAATGCTTGCAGGTCTTTCTCAGAATATGAGAACCATTTTTCCGGGAAACGCTGGTGATAATCTTTCAGGCGTTGCGGACAAAAACCGATTTTATACTGCACGCCAATGGTGTGGTAAAAATCACGTTCCATTTTTTCATGGCGATAAATTCTGGCGCTGAAAAAAATTGTTTTCGGGCGATTTTCTCCTGGCTGTAGTCAATAGTGAATTCAGCTTTGGGGCTGTGGGCACTACCGTGCCACAAAAGATAAGAATCAGGGGTGAGTTTTTTATTTTTTACCGCGGTAAAAATATAGTTGGCGCAGGCTGACGCGCAAACGCTGCGGATCTCAATATCGATTTTTCTCTGGTAAATAATCAGGCCTATTTTCATCGCCGGGACGATAGCGCCGCCAATACTGTTGATGGATATTGTTCTGATGTTGTTTTTCTTGATGAGTGCGATGACAACGGTATCCGTGTCTTCATCAATTTTCCCATCAAAGTAAAGCGTATTTCCTTTCGCGTAAATATGCGGTGGATCAAGAAGTACTCGTTCATCCTGAATATCAATAGGGTGCCATGCTGCATGGGCGAAAGTGATACCAGTTAAAAGAAAGGTGAGCAGGATAAGTCTTACTACCTTACTGAAAAATGCCACATCAACCCTGATGTTATTCATCATTGAATTAATACCCATCGCTGTCGTTATAATAAGTTATGGCGGGTACGTTTTTATACCTGAGGCAGTGAGCAGATTTAATGTAAAGGTAAACTTATTTCATTTCAAAGTAAGCATATGAAATAAAGTATTTCATCTTGATAAATATATATTATTTATCATTATCTTACGTTTTTCGTTAGAATGGTTGAATCTAAGGGGGTGCCTGGGTTATAACGCTTTTATTGCCGTTTATATCATCAAATTAGCGGTTATCTGCAACATGTTGGCTCAATGTTTATCACCTTTAAGCAAAGCGTAAATCAGCTCACTTTTTCCTTCCGCAATCCTGTTGTACGTATTACACTTCTCCATAATTAATGCATAAATGCCCCCGTATTCATATTTGTTTGCAATTCCTCACCTAATTCTTCGCATTGTCTCCATGATTGCCGATAAATTGTCTTTTATGCTTTCACTGCTTTACTCTGCCTCTGAGTACTTGACGTTCAGCGTCGTAGACTTGCTTTCGACATCACGACAACTGAATTGCCACAGACTGAAATATAAGGACAATATTATGCGTAAATTATCTTCTTTCGTTGTAGCCGCTACACTGGCCCTTGGCGCTGCGGGTATTGTTCATGCCGCAGCGGATACCTTAACGCCACCGCCAGCGGGGGCTGACAAACCGATGATGCATAAGCCACCACGTCATGGCGGCATGCACGAAATGTTTAAGGGACTGAATCTGACCGATGCGCAGAAACAGCAGATGCGCACCATCATGAAAGAGTCGCACAAAGAGATGAAGCGTCCTTCCCTGGAAGAGCGTCGTGCGATGCACAGCATTATCGCGGCAGACAGCTTCGACCGTACTAAAGCGGAAGCCCAGGCAACGGAGATGTCGGCGAACGGTAAGGCGCGCGCACTGTCGATGCTGGAAACGCAGAACAAACTGTATAACGTGCTGACACCTGAGCAGAAAAAACAGTTTAATCAGAATTTTGAGAAACGTCTGACAGAAAAACCACAGCATGAAGGTAAAATGCCCCCTGCAGACGACTAAACCTCGCTGACACAGACTGGAGACCGCCGACGTTGCCCACCTTGCCTGAATGGCGGTGGTCAGCGTCGGCGGTTTTGTTTATAGCGTTGAGACGGGCAGGGGGATCACGGGCAGTTTGCCCGAGAGCAGCGGTTTGCAAAGGATTTTGTAGCCATCGCTGTCAAACCCTGGCGGCGTTTTGCACAGTGCGACGGCGTCTTCCAGTGCGCTGACCGATCCCAGATACAGCCAGTTATTGATCACATGTATCTGCTTTTGCATCTCGCCCTCTTCAATCACCGCCACTGCGCCAGGCCATGGCCAGCACTGGAGCTGTACCGCTTCCAGCGCGGCCAGTAAACGCTGCTGATGTGCCTCTGGTGGCTCTTTACCGCAGCAGGCACCTGCGCAGCGCTTCAGGGCAAAACGAAAGCATGCGCGCCCTTTGCTTAACGGCTCCAGACCCAGCAGGCCGTAACAGAGCCGTTGTTCATCGGCGATCTTCTGCAGCGTAGCCAGCGCAGCGCGGCGATGTGCATACAGGCCAAACAGATTTGACGTATGGGAAAAATCGACCTCTTTGGCATAGACCACTTCGGGCCGACCCTCATGGATTCGCAGTGCGCAGAGCTGGCGGTTTTTGCGCAGGCGCTTATTAAACAGCGGTTGCTGTAGCTTGATCATCTGTGCTTCCAGCAACAGGGCGCCCATCTCTCCTGCAGTAGGTATGAAACTGATGCGCCGGGCCTGGTAGAGCATTCTTGCCTCGGCGGGGGGGCGCTGGTGCGACAGCACGCGGCTGCGGATATTGACACTTTTACCGATATAGAGCGGCAGGCTGTCGCTTTCGCCGTGGAAGGTATACACACCGGGCAGGGCGGGGAGGCTGGAAAGCCACGGACGGAGTTGCTCGGGGTATTGGTAGAGGGTTTCCGCCTCTAAAACTGGGCGACGGCTGGCTATTTTTTTTGTCACTCACGACTCCACTTACTGGTTACTTGTACAGTGTAGCAGTGAATGCTGAGATGAAAAAGCAGCGGGGTGGCAGGATAGCGCCCCGCTGAGGGTTATTTCTTCCAGAAATCGTCGAAGACGGTGATCGGCGGGCGCCGCTTGTGCTCAGTTTTCATATACCAGTTTTCAATGGTTTTCGCCGCGGTGGCATCGATCGTTTCGCCCTGCAGATAACGATCGATCATCTCATAGGTCACGCCCAGCGCGACTTCATCCTGCAAACCTGGACGGTCATCTTCCAGGTCGGCCGTAGGTTGTTTCAGATAGAGATGTTCCGGGCAACCCAGCGCTTTCAATAGCTGTTTCCCCTGGCCTTTGTTGAGACGGAAAATCGGGTTAATGTCCGTACCGCCATCGCCATACTTGGTGAAAAATCCGGTGACCGCTTCGGCCGCATGATCGGTACCGACCACCACACCTGCCGTCATCCCCGCGATGCTGTACTGAGCTTTCATGCGTTCACGGGCTTTCTCATTACCACGAATAAAATCAGACAGCGTAATACCTGCCTCGCGCAGTGCCTGCTCGCTGGCCTGCACCGCCGCCTTGATGTTAACCGTCAGCACGCGGTCTGGCTGGATAAACGTAATGGCATCCTGGCAATCTTGCTCATCAGCCTGAATGCCATGCGGCAGACGTACCGCGATAAACTGGTAAGTCGTATCGCCGGTTTCGTCACGCAGTTCGTTGATGGCGGTCTGGCACAGTTTTCCGGTTAACGTCGAGTCCTGACCGCCGCTGATCCCCAGCACGAGCGTTTTCAGGAACGGATAGGTTTTCAGATACGACTTGAGAAACTCTACGCTGGTGCGAACTTCTTCACGGGCATCAATAGTGGGTTTGACGCCCAGCGCCTTGATAATGTCCTGTTGCAAAGCCATTGATCTCTCCTCAGATTCAGCGCCGACAGACGGCGGCCAGATGCATTTTTGTCTGTTAAAGCTAACCTGCATGGCGCGAAACAACAAATACTTATTCGCGCCACACGCTGATATATCAGGCGTTTTTCGGTTTCACTGCCAGCAGGGTAAACATCAATATGGCCAGCATATAGCAACCGAATATGGTGGCGGTCATGGTCAGCACTGATGTGCCGCCAATGCCTGTCACTGGCACGCTGATGCCCCCCAGGGTAAACATGGTGACGCCAATCACCGCAGAGGCGCTGCCCGCCCGGTGACCCTGGCTTTGCATCGCCAGCGATGACGCGGTGACGGAAATGACCCCGTTACTGGCCACGCTAAAGAATAGCGCAACCAGCACCAGCGGCAGAGCCGCGCCGCTTATGCCTGCCAGTAGCAGACTACTGGATGAAATAAACGCCAGTGTCAGACCGCCTTTCAGCACCCGGTATTCACCCCAAAGCGGGCAGAGACGGGCACTGACCTGTGATGCAATAATCAGGCCGACACCGTTGGCAGCAAAGCATAAACTGAAGGCCTGCGGCGACAGGTGGTAGACTTGTTGCAACACGAAAGGGGAGGCGCCGATGTAAGCAAACATGCCGGACATCATAAAGCCCTGCGTCAGGCAGAATCCCATAAACGGACGGTGAGTGACGACCTGACCTAAGGCGGCCCACGCCGAGAAGATACTGCCCTGGCTACGTCGCTCCGGGGGCAGAGTTTCATGCAGCTTGATACGTGCCAGAATAAACAGCAGCAGGGCAATGAGTGCGATGACCATAAACAGACCCCGCCAGTCGAGGAAGGCCATCAGTGCGCCACCCATTACCGGGGCGGCAATAGGGGCCAGCCCGTTCACCAGCATTAACAGGGCAAAGAAACGGGTTAACTCGTGTCCGCTATACATATCGCGGGCGATAGCACGTGACAGCACTGCGCCCCCGGCACCGGACAATCCTTCAAACAGGCGCGCCAGCAGAAGCTGGTGGATATCCTGTGCCAGTGCACAGCCGATCGATGCCACCAGCAGCAACACCAGTGATAGCAGCAAAGGACGAATGCGGCCATATTTATCACTCAGGGGGCCAAAAAACAGCTGCCCAAGGCCGAGGCCAAGCAGCCCGGCGGTCAGACTCAGCTGTGCGGTGGCCGTCGGGGTGTTCAGGTCTGTGGCCAACTCTGGCAGGGCGGGCAGATACAGGTCAATGCAAAGCGGGCCCAGGGCCGCCAGCAGTCCGAGCGTGATGGCATAGCCAAGACGTTTGGGGTGCACAGGTGTCATGATTCCTCTGATTTAAAAAGAAGGTCGTTAATGTGTTGATATAAGGTGTAGAGGCGATCGGGTGACGCTTTTTGCGGCGTCAGTCGGCGATAAGAGGTGCCTTCAACCATCACGGCGAGGATCTCGACGCTGGCCTGAATCCGTTCGGCACTGAATTCGGGATGCAGGCGGGCAACTTTCTGACAGGCGTGGCTGAACATGCGCTCATCGGCATCCGCCATCATTTTTGCCACGTGCGGGTTGCGGGTGGCTTCAGCAGCCACTTCCATCATCAGCGCCTCATCATCTTCATCCTGCACCTCGCGCCATGCCAGCATCTCGGCCAGATGAATATTGCTACTGGTGGTGAGCATCTCCTGCACACGCGAGTCGATAATTCGCTTTACGATTTCCTGGATAATCGCATCTTTATTGGTGAAATAACGATATATCTGGCCGACGCTGAGCTGCGCTTCCGTGGCCAGTTGCGCCATACTGGCGGCATGAAAACCGTGCTGACGGAAACAGCGACGGGCGGCGATAATGATTTCATCCTGGCGCAGACGATGGCGGGCATCACGGGCTTCTGTTTGCAGGCTCACTGGCGCTCCACTGTCAGGTAAAAGGTCCTGTAAATGCGGATGACGCAGATCAGGATATTGAGTGCGAATGTTCATTCTCAATTTGTCGATTATAAGCACCTTCCAGATAAAACTGATAATAATTTGACGCCAAAAAGTTGATAAATCTGTATTTCTATTCCAAGCTTAACGTTACACGGATAAGACACGAGGAATAATAAATGCGTAAAATGACGGGATTGATTGGTGCCGCAGTAGCACTGGCTGTGTTATCTGGTTGTACAGCTTACGACCGCGCTGAAAGCTATGCGACGAAACCAGTCGTACAGGATGTGAAAAAGGGCATGACGCGTCAGCAGGTTCGTGATATTGCCGGGCCACCATCAACCGAAATTACGATGGTTCATGCGCGTGGTACGTGCCAGACCTATGTGCTGGGTGAACGTGACGGGAAGCAGCAAACCTATTTCGTCAGCTACGCTGACACCGGCCGTGTGATGAACTATGGCTTCCAGAGCTGTAAAGAATACGATACCGATCCTCAAGTTAATCAGTAGCGGATTGTTTGAATGAAAAAAGGCCACTTCGGTGGCCTTTTTTTATACTGAGTTTTCTTCTGTCGCTTATGCCGGAACACTTAATGCTTTCTGGCTGCGTGACCAGATGCGGTGCATCGCCAGTGCCGCGACAAAATCGCTCATTAATTTACCTTCCGCTTTGCTTTCAGTAATAATGCCTTCCTCCTGTTCGTCGTCAGCCAGACCAAAATGCGTCGCAAAGCGCCGTGCATCTCCACTCAGCCCGATCACTTTCAGGTGTTTATAAGCTTCCAGAAGGAAATAGCATGCATCGCCGCGCAGCAGCAGCGCATCGATATTACCATCCGGAACGATGACAGCATCAAAAGCGAGTGAGGGCAACGCGCTAAAGGTGCCATCCACGGGAAGTGAGGAACCATCGCTGGCGGTCACCTGGCCCATGTGCGCCGCCAGCAGTTTTGCATGTACGCCATGTTGTTTAAGTGCCAGAAAAATAGCCAGCGTATCAGCAGCATCAACGCCATCGCTGACAAGCAGAGCAACCTGCCGGCCTTTGATATTGCCGCTGGGAACAGCATAAAGGCTCAGGCTGGCATCTTTTTTAAGACCATTAATGTCCTTAGGGGGGGCGGTCTGCATCTGCTCATCGGACAGCGTCACACCCAGATGTTCAGCCACACCGGTGGCGAGAGAGATATCAATATGCGTCAGCTGATCCACCACGCGTTCGCGGATTGCACTGCGGCTCACCTTACTTAATTCAAAGGAGAAGGCCTCAATAATGTGCTGCTGTTCAACGGGCATCTGGCTGAGCCAGAACAGCCGTGGCTGAGAGTAATGCTCATCAAACGTGGGGCTGCGCTCACGGACTTTATGACCTTCAATGCGTTCCTGGTAGCTTTCGAATCCACCCCGCTGTGCCGCTGGAGGGGTTTCCCTCGGCCAGTTGTCATTAATCGAGTTAGGTTCATAGTTGGCCGGGTTGGTATCGATATCCATGCGATGCATGCCCTGACGCTGAAAGTTGTGATAAGGACACACCGGCCGATTGATGGGAATTTCGTGGAAGTTAGGCCCACCAAGACGACTGATTTGCGTATCGGTGTAAGAAAACAGGCGTCCCTGAAGCAACGGGTCATTGGTGAAGTCCATGCCAGGAACGATATGGCCTGGATGGAAGGCGACCTGTTCGGTTTCGGCGAAGAAGTTATCCGGGTTACGGTTCAGTACCATCTTGCCAATCAGCTCTACGGGGACCAGTTCTTCAGGGATCAGCTTGGTGGCATCCAGCAGATCAAAATCAAAAGCAAATTCATCGCTCTCTTCTACCAGCTGTACGCCCAGTTCGTACTCAGGGAAATCACCGGCCTCAATAGACTCCCACAGATCACGACGATGGAAATCCGGATCGCGGCCGCTGAGTTTCTGGGATTCATCCCACAGCAGTGACGCTTTACCTGCCACCGGTTTCCAGTGAAAACGCACAAAGGTGGCGTGGCCTGCGGCATTGATAAAGCGGAAGGTGTGAATACCAAAACCTTCCATAGTGCGATAGCTGCGCGGGATGCCACGGTCGGACATGGCCCACATAACATTGTGCAGGGTCTCGGGCTGAAGCGAGACATAATCCCAGAAACTGTCATGAGCGCTACCGCCTTGCGGCATTTCATTATGCGGTTCGGGCTTCACTGCATGGACAAAGTCAGGGAATTTGTGCGCATCCTGAATGAAGAAAACCGGGGTATTGTTGCCCACTAAGTCGAAGACACCTTCATCGGTATAAAACTTGGTGGCGAAACCGCGAATATCGCGCACGGTATCGGCGGAACCCGCACCGCCCTGAACCGTTGAGAAACGGACAAAAACAGGGGTAACAGTATCAGGTGAGGTCAGAAAACTGGCTTTCGTGATATCACTCATATCACGGTAGGGCTGGAAATAACCATGTGCAGCCGAACCGCGCGCATGAACAACCCGTTCCGGAATTCGCTCATGGTCAAAATGGGTGATTTTTTCGCGCAGAATGAAGTCTTCGAGCAGGGTCGGGCCTCGAGTCCCTGCGCGCAGTGAATTCTGGTCATCCGCGATCCGCGTACCCTGATTGGTGGTCAGGGGTTGGTTTTTTCCGCTCTTGCGAAAGGGGTCAAGTGCATCAACTTTAGTGTTGGCGGGGGAGGAAAGGTGGCCGCTATCCGGGCGTTCGTTTTTTTTTGACATACTACACTGCTCCAGTGACGGGCTTTCGGGTACCCGTAACTATAGAACAGTGAGCGGTATACGCCTGCAAAATGGAGGGATAAGTCAAATTAATGGCAGGAAATAAAAAAGGGCCGGCAGGATACCGGCCCGTAAACGGTCATTAACGGTGAGCTAATTCGGCTTCGTTATCCGCATCGGTATTCAAAATCTTCTTATCCGTTTGCTTCAGCCACTGGCTGGTCAGCGTTCCTGCAGTCATGGAGCCGTTAACGTTCAGCGCAGTACGTCCCATATCGATCAGCGGTTCAATGGAGATCAGCAAGGCGACCAGGGTGACTGGCAGGCCCATCGCCGGCAGTACGATAAGAGCAGCAAAGGTGGCACCGCCGCCAACGCCTGCCACACCTGCAGAACTGAGGGTGACAATGCCTATCAACGTGGCAATCCACATCGGTTCAAACGGGTTGATGCCAACGGTCGGCGCAACCATCACGGCCAGCATGGTCGGATAGAGACCGGCACAGCCATTCTGACCTATAGTGGCACCGAATGAGGCGGCAAAGCTGGCGATGGATTCAGGAATACCCAGACGGCGGGTTTGAGCCTCAACACTCAGCGGGATAGTGGCGGCACTGGAACGGCTGGTGAAGGCAAAGGTAATCACTGGCCACACTTTGCGGAAAAAGCGCAGCGGGTTCACACCGTTAACCGACAGCAGTAAGGCGTGCACGGCGAACATGATGGCCAGGCCAAGATAGGATGCCAGCACGAAGCTACCCAGTTTGATAATGTCGCTGAGGTTGGATGTGGCGACCACCTTGGTCATCAGCGCCAGCACGCCGTACGGCGTCAGCTTCATAATCAGGCGGACCAGTTTCATCACCCACGCTTGCAGCGTATCGATGGCTTTCAGAACACGCTGACCTTTTTCGACATCGTCCTTCAGCAGTTGCAGCGCGGCAACACCGAGGAAGGCCGCAAAGATCACCACGCTGATAATCGACGTCGGGTTAGCCCCGGTCAGGTCGGCAAACGGGTTTTTCGGCACAAAAGAGAGCAACAGCTGCGGCGCACTGAGATCAGCAACTTTGCCAACGTAGTTATTTTGAATCGCAGCCAGACGGGCACTTTCCTGCACACCCTGCACCAGACCACTGGCATTCAGGCCAAACAACCAGGTGACAAAGATCCCGACTGCCGCTGAAATCGCGGTGGTGAACAGCAGAACACCAATGGTCAGCAGGCTGATTTTACCCAGTGATGATGCGTTGTGCAGACGCGCAACCGCGCTGAGGATGGAAGCAAATACCAGCGGCATGACAATCATTTGTAACAGCTGAACATAGCCATTACCGACGAGGTTAAACCAGCTGACCGACTCTTTAATGATCGGGCTATTTTCGCCGTAGATCGCGTGAAGGGTCAGGCCAAACAGTACCCCGATCACCAGACCGAAAAGCACTTTCTTTGACAGGCTCCAGCCTGTGCGCCCGGTTTTTGCTACCAGCAGCAGCAGTGCGACAAACGCCACAAGGTTAATGATTAGCGGAAAGTTCATTCCCATTTTCTCCCAATAAATACGGACTACAATGTCGCCATGCGGGTGACAATTAATTTTTGATGCGCAGAAAGTAAAAACAGTGGCGGAATGGTATCAGCTACTTATGGTGCAGCCTTATATCCAGATGGAATTATTTATAACTTTTTGGTGTTATTTGAACACTTAATCAACCCTTCGTTTATTAATTAAGCGCTCAATGTGATATTGCGCGGAGCTGACCACCTGAGTTGTCCAGCCGGATGCACTAAAAGGTAGCGAGCTGGGGGGGAACCAGATGGCATAGCCGACTAAAACCAGGCACAGGGCGCGCTCCAGTTGATTGCCTTTTTGGCTGTTGAGCAGTGGCAGACGAAAGCGCCAGCGGCAGGGCCACAGTAGCGGCACGCCAGCGGGTGTCAGCATGTCGGCGACGATGTGGCTCAGATAACCCAGCACCATCCCCTGGAAAGCATCCGCCGGAATCAGCCAGCCGTCCGGGAGTTTTAACTGCAACAGAGCTACCCCCCCGACGACGGCCAGCAGGCTGTGGGTGAACCCGCGGTGACCAAACGCACGGGCGATCGGATGCGACAGCCACCTCAGGCGCTGGCCAAGAAACGACTTCGGATGGTCGATATCGGGCAACAGACAGGTCAGCAGCGTAGCCGGAATAATATGCCACCAGTCGGCGCTGGCCAGAACGGGGGTGAGTTCGGCACGCTTGGCAAAAATGGCACTGGCGATGGCAAAAATAAGATGGCCTTCGGCCGTCATGGGAGTACCTGGCTGCATAACTGTCAATGCATCCAGTATAGGGAATATATACAGTAGAATAAATATGTGACGCTGTAACGAAAGATAAATAATTAGCTATGAATGCGGCGGTGAACAAAGCGTGAGCACCTTTTGTACACCGCGGGGCATTAACGCGCCAGCCAGCCACCGTCCACCGCCAGCGTGTAGCCATTAACGTAGTCTGCGGCCGCCGAAGCGAGAAACACCACCGGGCCCATCATATCGTCACTTTGACCCCAGCGTCCGGCAGGAATGCGATCCAGAATTTGCTGATTCCGATCTTCGTCGTCACGCAGTTGTTCCGTGTTATTGGTGGCCATATAACCAGGGGCGATGGCATTGACGTTGATACCATACTGCGCCCATTCATTGGCCATTAAACGCGTCAGGCCCATCACCGCACTTTTTGACGCGGTATAGGAGGGCACCCGGATCCCGCCCTGATAAGAGAGCATCGAAGCAATATTGATAATTTTACCCCCACGCCCCTGGCGAATAAACTGGCGGGCAACGGCCTGTGAGAGGAAAAACACGGTCTTGCTGTTAACGTTCATCACGTCATCCCAGTCACGTTCGCAGAAGTCGAGAGCATCTGCGCGGCGAATAATCCCGGCATTGTTGACCAGAATATCCAACTGTGGGCAGGCGGTCAGCGCCTGATCCATTACGCTTTCAAGGCAATGACTGTCGGAAAGGTCTGCGGTGATGCTGATAAACCGTCGCCCGGTGGCCGTGATTTTCTGTGCAGTCTCACTGGCAGAGGAGCGGTTAACACCAATAATATCGCATCCTGCCTGGGCCAGCCCAAGCGCCATTCCCTGACCAAGACCGGTGTTACAGCCGGTAATCATGGCCACTTTGCCTTCAAGATTAAATGTATTCAGGATCATCGTGGCTCCTTATCGATTAAGTGGGCACGCGCCATGGCAGAAATGACAAAACGGAGATGCGCGAGCCGGTTAAGGGATCATAGGCAGAAGCGGGGGTGAATTCAACAAAAATGAAACGTTGTTTTATTTATTTTGAGGGCGAGTGGTAGAAATGAAAAAAAACAGGCGGACGTGTTGCCGCCTGGTATGGGTTCATCGTCCGTGCAAATGCTGTGGGGTAAGCTCTTCAAGGCTGGCGAGTTTAACGTCAGCCAGTGACCAGCGCAGATCGGCGGCATGAGCGGCATCAGGGACAACGATAGACCGCATACGTCCTGCCTTGGTGGCGATCATTCCGTTGAAGGAGTCTTCCAGCGTCACGCAGTTCAGCGGGTCCACGCCCAGACGAGCGGCAGCATCCAGGTAGACCTGCGGATGGGGTTTGCTGTAAGGCAGAGACTCTGCCGAGGCCAGGACCTCAAAGTAATGGCGCAGGTTGAACATCTCCAGCACACGTTCCAGCATAAACAGCGGTGAGGCGGAGGCGAGGCCGATCTTCAATCCCTCGGACTGGCAGAGCTGCAACGCCCGCTCAACGCCAGGCAGGAGCGGCCGGGTTTCTTCAACCAGACTCAGTGCCCGTGCGATGACCCGCTGGGTGACTTCGGCCTGGGAGGGCCCTTTCCACGGCAGGTTTTCATACCACATACGTACCACCTGATCGATCCGCAGACCCAGCGCATCCGGCATTTCACCGCGACGGCTGAGGTCAACATCAAGGGTGGTTAAGATATCCAGCTCGGCTTGTTGCCACAGGGGCTCGGAATCAATCAGCAGACCATCCATATCAAAAATGGCGGCGAGTACAGGGCGGTGATAAGACATGCTACGGCTCCATTTAACAGTTTATGGCAGCTTAGCACGAAGTGTTGATGAAAAAATTATCATCGCGGCAGGCTGTCTGTGGAAACCTGGCATTAACTCTGCATTTTACAGGCACTTTTATGTCACTACAGGTAAACTGACAGGCAGACAACAGATGGACTGGAGAAAGCATGACATATCAACAGGCTGGCAGGGTTGCGGTTATAAAGCGCATCGCGGGCTGGATTATTTTTATTCCCGCGCTGTTATCGACGCTGATTTCATTGCTGGGTTTTCTGGAAAAGAGTCGTGAACAGCGTGAAGGTATCAATGCGGTGATGCAGGATTTTGCCCATGTGATGATTGATATGATCCGCTTCAATACTGGTTTTCTCTCTGGCTTCTGGGCAAATTCGCCCATACCGGATTTTAATCAGGGAACGAATGTCCTGTTCTGGATTATTTATGCGCTGATTTTTGTTGGCCTGGCGCTACAGGCTTCGGGAGCACGCATGTGGCGGCAGACGCGTTTTCTGCGTGAAAGTCTTGAAGATCAGATGATCCTGGAGAAAGCGCGCGGCACAGAAGGGCAAAGCCGGGAACAGCTGGAAGCAAAAATTGTGGTGCCACGGCACACGATTTTCCTGCAAATCTTCCCGCTGTACATCCTGCCGGTGATCATTATTGTGGCCGGATATTTTGTGCTGAAACTGGCTGGCTTCATCTACTAAGCCAGCCATCATACCCACGTGTGCGTTCTGCCATCAGGCCGGGCGCGCGTGGCGTTTTACCCGCTCATCGGTATCCAGCAATGCGCTGGTGGCCCGTTGTGCCTCTCCCAGCCAGCGTCCGCCAAAGACATTGGCCCGATTAAGCAGGTAATAGAGCTGATAGACAGGCTGCCGTTGCAGGAAGTCGCCAGGTAGCGGCCAGACTGACTGGTAACCATCATAAACCTGCACCGGAACATCCGGGAACCACGACAGCATCGCCAGATCGCATTCACGATCCCCCCAGTAGCAGGCGGGATCAAATATCCACGGGCCGCTGTCACTCCCGGCACAGTTGGCAGGCCACAGGTCGCCATGCAGCAGGGACGGCTGAGGATGATGTGATTCGAGAATCGCTTGTGCGCAATGGACGATCAGTTCGCTGTCACCATACTGAATGCCTTTCTCTGCGGCGAGTTGAAGCTGCCAGCCGATGCGCTGTTCGGCAAAGAATACCGACCAGCGGCGTAACCAGCTGTTCGGCTGCAGGGAGGTGGTGATGTTATTGTCGAAGTCGAGGCCAAACTGCGGTTGTTCACTCCACTGATGAAGGTGCGCCAGCTGCTGACCCAGTTGAAAAGCACCGTGGGCGTCAAGCGGCCTGACCGGGATGTACTCAAGCAGTAAAAAGCTGGTATCGCGATCGCTACCCACCCCGTATACCGCAGGTACACGCACTGTCTGACTGCGTGCCAGCAGCTGTAACTGATCGGCTTCCCATGTGAACAGGTCCTGCATGTCACGCTGGTTACATTTAACGAAGATTTCATGCTCACCATAGCGCAGATACCAGGTGGGATGAACATCACCACCGGGCAGCTCGCTGCGTTCGGTGATCTCTGCCGGCCCCAACTGTTCACTCAACAGACGACGAATGGCTGACCACATAGGACACTCCTGTTTTTCGCTGTGATTGCACTAGGGTAACGCTTAAAGAATAATCAAAATCTGCGTTTGCGCACGTTAAGCGCCCGTCTTTACAAAAACTTAGTCGGTGTTACTGCGAAAGTCTTCCCAGTGCTGAACGTCCAGTTGCGGTACTTCTCCCAGTACCTGTTCACCGATCCCCACCGCTTGCTGGTGGATATCCTCTTCTGACAAAGCGGTAATGATGCCGAAACTGTTGGTGCCAAGTTCGTGTGGATGACCATCGTCATCTTTCAACGTGGTAGAAAATCCACTACTAATCAGCGCACTACTCAGTTCCAGCACATCTGACAAACCTTTTTCATCGTAATGAAAAGTCACAACATACTGATGGATCCCCTGATTACTCATCATTCACCTCATTGTAAAAAAACATGTTTTCAGCGTAGCCCATCCTGAAGAGGGCGCAGTAAAATCAGCATATCGTAGGGGGGATGTGGCGCATTAACACATTTGTGCGTGTTGCAAATCAGAGCAGGGGGGCTTGAGAAAGCGGTGAAGATGAAAGCTGCCCGTTGACGGGGAGGATTTTACATTTAGTCACATTGCTGACGGTTTTCGGTGATAAAGTGCCCGTTACTAAAGATATTTCTTATTTACAGCCAGGTGTTTTCTCGCCAAATACCCTCTATAATGCGCCGCGTTAATGGGAATGTTCTCAATAACGGTGCTGTTTTGTCATGATGCTTTATAAAAAGAGCGAATTAACAAATTGTTACGAATATTACCGTAAAATGCGTTGATCGTCCTTCAAAACGCTTCAGACTCACTCTTTTAAAAACTGTCGTACGGGTCACATTTAAATGAAAGCGCTTAATAAGCTGTCTGTAGTTCTGCTGCTCTCCGGGGGAGCACTGTGTCAACAAGCCCTGGCGGATAATAACGTCTTCACGGTTATGGATGACCCTTCCACGGCGAAAAAAGATTTTGAAGGCAACGCCGCTGCAGGTTATCTGGCGCAGTCTGGCAACACCACCAGCTCATCTGCCACGGCAAACACCAACCTGACCTGGTATACGCCAAGCTTTGCATACAGCCTGTGGGGCAACGCCAGTAACACCTCATCCAATGATGAGCGCTCTTCAGAGACTTATCAGGTGGGTGGCCGTACGCGTTACAACATGAACAGTGCCGATTACCTGTTCGGCCAGGCAAGCTGGTTAAGTGACCGTTTCAATGGCTACGATGGTCGTTCCATCCTGGCGGCAGGTTATGGTCGTCAGCTGTTGAATGGCCCGGTGCACTCACTGCGTGTGGAAGCCGGTCCTGGTGTGCGTTATGACGATTACCATCAAGGTGGCCATGAAACTCAGGCGCTGGCTTACGGTGCATTGAGCTACCAATGGCAGTTAACTGATACCACTAAGTTCGTTCAGGGTGTTTCCGTTCTGGGTAGCGACGATACTACCGTCAACTCAGAAACCGGTCTTCAGGTGGCGATTAATGAACACTTCGCCCTGAAAATGGCTTACAACGTGACCTGGAACCAGAATCCTCCAGAGTCTGCGCCTGATCATACTGATACCAAAACAACGATCATGCTCTCCTACGCGATGTAACCCTCAGACGAGCCGCTGCCTGCGGCTCGTTTTTCTCCTGCCCGAGCCCTTGACGCTAAGTGTCCATTTACCTGGACCGCAACCGCCTTTATATTACAGCGTAAATATCATCGTTGCTTTACTGGCCGGCTGAGCACAACGGGAGTACGCCAATGCGCACATTGTTAGCAGTCACACTGACAGCATTACTTGCCGGATGCGTCACCACTCCTTCGCAAAAAGCGCAATTTAACGCAGAGTATCCTCACCGTCAGGACATCCGTCAGCAGAGTGTTTACCATTTTATGACGAAACCGGTGAGTGCCAGCGGCAAAAAATACTGGGGTTCTGATAACGTAGCCGAACTCTTTTATGTCAGTGATAATGCAGCTTCAATGCTTCAGTTACGCTTCAATTACCCTGGGCGGTCAGTCGAAGTCTCGTCGCTGGACACGCACCAAAAAACGCTGCGTAAGAGAACATTTGCCCTGCTTGATGAATCGGCAGCAAAGCCATCCAACGCTGACGCGGATTATCTCGTTCTGACTAAAGGCGGTCAGTTAATGAAGAAAACCCGGAATTGCACGCCAGACATGAGTGTGGGATGCAGATGGTGGAACCATACGATTTTTATCACCCGCCATGCAGATATGGCTGTGCATTATGAAGAGGGTGGTGCTGGATTAATCTTCCTGATTTTTCCTTTTTACGATTCCAGCGAATATCTCAGAATATTCCAAAAGGTGACCCCGGCACCGGGCTTAACATCGTAACGGGGCGTTTTTTGGCGTTACTTATCGGGCCGTTCCTGGCTGACATTGTCTGGGTCTTTTCGTGGTCTGCCGGACTCCGTTGTCACCAGTGAGCACTCATTTTGGCAAAGCCGTCGATAACCACCTCGCTGACAACAATCATTACACCCCGCCCATTGCCGCCGCGTCAGGTTTCTTTTTGAAAAACACCACGCTGATTGGGGGCACAGAATAATGTCCCTCACTGGCAGCAATACCCCCTTCGTGCAATTGACCTCTATGAAGTGTAAGATGTTCCTCCTTCTGAAGTTTCTGATAAACAGACACTTTTGAATATGTGTACCAGGCCTGTACCAAATCGGCAAATGTGAGTCGGTTTCAAGTACAAAGTGCTTGTTGTATAACGTAAATTTTAATTTTGCATGTAATCTTACGTGTGGGTTACCACTGCAATTAAGGATGTTTCATGCCTGTTATTACTCTTCCTGATGGAAGCCAGCGTTCGTTTGACCACGCCGTAAGCGTGATGGATATTGCCCTGGACATCGGTCCTGGCCTGGCTAAAGCCTGTATTGCCGGACGTGTTAATGGCGAACTGGTTGATGCGGTTGATCCGATCACCGAAGATGCGCAAGTTGCCATCATCACGGCCAAAGACGATGCGGGTCTGGAAATTATTCGTCACTCCTGCGCCCACCTTTTAGGGCACGCGATCAAGCAACTGTGGCCAGATACTAAAATGGCTATCGGTCCTGTTATCGACAACGGTTTTTACTATGATGTTGATCTCGACCGTACGCTGACCCAGGAAGACATCGAGCTACTGGAAAAGCGTATGCACCAGTTAGCTGAGACGAATTACGACGTCATCAAGAAGAAAGTCAGCTGGCAGGAAGCGCGTGATGCCTTCGCTGCACGCGGTGAGACTTATAAAACCACCATCCTTGATGAAAATATCAGCCACGACGATCGTCCTGGTCTGTATCATCACGAAGAATATGTGGATATGTGCCGTGGTCCGCACGTACCCAATATGCGTTTTTGTCATCACTTTAAGCTGCAGAAAATTTCTGGTGCTTACTGGCGTGGCGACAGCAATAACAAAATGCTGCAACGTATCTACGGCACTGCATGGGGCGATAAGAAGCAATTAGCCGCCTATCTGCAACGTCTGGAAGAAGCAGCAAAACGCGACCACCGTAAAATCGGTAAACAGCTCGACCTGTATCACATGCAGGAAGAGGCACCAGGTATGGTGTTCTGGCATAACGATGGCTGGACCATTTTCCGTGAACTGGAAGTGTTTGTTCGTACCAAGCTGAAAGAGTATGAGTACCAGGAAGTGAAGGGTCCGTTTATGATGGACCGTGTGCTGTGGGAGAAAACCGGGCACTGGGAAAACTACAAAGAGGCGATGTTCACCACTTCGTCTGAAAACCGTGAATACTGTATTAAGCCAATGAATTGCCCAGGCCACGTGCAGATTTTCAATCAGGGTCTAAAATCATACCGCGACCTGCCTTTACGTATGGCTGAGTTTGGCAGTTGCCACCGTAATGAGCCGTCAGGTGCGTTGCATGGCCTGATGCGTGTGCGTGGTTTTACCCAGGATGATGCCCACATCTTCTGTACCGAAGAACAGGTACGTGATGAGGTCAACGGCTGTATTAAGATGGTGTACGACATGTACAGCACCTTCGGCTTTGAAAAAATCGTGGTAAAACTGTCTACCCGTCCTGAAAAACGTATTGGTAGTGATGATCTCTGGGACCGTTCAGAGGCCGATCTGGCCGCTGCACTGAAAGAGAATAATATACCGTTCGACTATCAGCCGGGTGAGGGCGCATTCTACGGCCCTAAAATTGAATTTACCCTGTATGACTGCCTCGACCGTGCATGGCAGTGCGGTACCGTTCAGCTCGACTTCTCTCTGCCGAGCCGTCTGAGTGCCTCATATATAGGTGAAAGTAATGAACGTCAGGTGCCGGTGATGATTCACCGTGCAATCCTGGGGTCCATGGAGCGCTTTATCGGGATTTTAACCGAAGAATATGCCGGTTTCTTCCCGACCTGGTTAGCTCCTGTACAAGTTGTGGTGATGAATATCACCGATGGTCAGTCCGAATATGTTGCAGAATTGACTCGAAAACTGCAAAATGCGGGCATTCGTGCAAAAGCGGACTTGAGAAACGAGAAGATTGGCTTTAAAATCCGTGAACATACTTTACGACGTGTCCCTTATATGTTGGTCTGTGGTGATAAAGAGGTGGAAGCTGGCAAAGTTGCCGTTCGCACCCGCCGCGGTAAAGACCTGGGAAGCATGGACGTAAACGAAGTGATCGCTAAGCTGCAGGGTGAAATCCGCAGCCGCAATCTTCATCAATTGGAGGAATAAAGTATTAAAGGCGGAAAACGAGTTCAACCGGCGCGTCCTAATCGCATAAATAGAGAAATTCGCGCCACTGAGGTTCGTCTGACTGGCGTCGATGGCGAACAGATTGGTATTGTCAGTCTGAATGAAGCTTTGGAAAAAGCTGAAGAAGCGGGCGTGGATCTGGTAGAGATCAGCCCCAACGCCGAGCCGCCCGTTTGTCGTATAATGGATTACGGCAAGTTCCTTTACGAAAAAAGCAAATCTTCTAAAGAACAGAAGAAAAAGCAAAAGATTATCCAGGTTAAGGAAATTAAATTCCGTCCTGGTACCGATGATGGCGACTATCAGGTAAAACTACGCAACCTGATTCGCTTTCTGGAAGATGGCGATAAAGCCAAGATCACGCTGCGTTTCCGCGGTCGTGAGATGGCGCACCAGCAGATCGGTATGGAAGTGCTTAACCGCGTCCGTAAAGATCTGTGTGAAGATATTGATCTGGCAGTTGTCGAATCATTCCCTACAAGGATTGAAGGTCGTCAGATGATTATGGTGCTCGCTCCCAAGAAGAAACAGTAGGCCCTAAAGTAATCTTGCTGCGTGTTTCGGCACGCGGCGTGATTCGCCTGTCTGGTTCATTTTATTAACAATGCGAAGTGGATATTTTTTAAATGCCAAAGATTAAAACTGTACGTGGCGCGGCCAAGCGCTTCAAGAAGACCGCCGGTGGCGGCTTCAAGCGTAAACACGCTAACCTGCGTCATATTCTGACTAAAAAATCTACTAAGCGTAAACGCCACCTGCGTCCTAAAGGTATGGTGTCTAAAGGCGATCTGGGTCTGGTTATTGCCTGCCTGCCGTACGCATAAGTATCAATTTTTTTTAACAGAATATTAAACAGGAGAGCTAAATGGCTCGTGTAAAACGTGGTGTAGTTGCTCGCGCACGTCACAAGAAAATCTTAAAACAAGCTAAAGGCTACTACGGTGCACGTTCACGTGTATACCGTGTTGCTTTCCAGGCTGTTATCAAAGCTGGTCAGTATGCTTACCGTGACCGTCGTCAGCGGAAGCGCCAGTTCCGTCAGCTGTGGATTGCGCGTATTAACGCTGCTGCCCGCACTAACGGTATCTCTTACAGCCGCTTCATCAATGGCCTGAAAAAGGCTTCGATCGAAATCGACCGTAAGATTCTGGCTGACATCGCAGTATTCGACAAAGCAGTATTTGCTGCTCTGGTAGAAAAAGCGAAATCAGCTCTGGCGTAAGCCAGATTGAAGAGGGAGCTCGTCTCCCTCTTTTTTATTATCTGAAATGATTGACTTTTTTCCCCTCCGGCCTTTCAATAGAGCGGTCCGAAACTCCATTTAAGGTCAGCTAACCATGAATACTGCTATTTTCCGTTTCTTTTTTTACTTTAGCGCCTGATCATCGGGGCTTTAGCGCAAAGAAAAGAAACGAAAAATCGCGCTGAAAGCCTCCCTCGTGGAGGCTTTTTTCGTTTTAGCGCACGTTAAATAACGACCGGGCGGCTATTCGTCCTGAAAAAAACAGATCAGCCAGCGTGGCTGGAAGAAGAGGAAAGCATGTCACATCTCGCAGACCTGGTGGCGAGCGCGAAAGCCGCCATCAATGATGCTCAGGATGTCGCCGCGTTAGATAACGTTCGCGTCGAATACCTGGGTAAAAAAGGGCATCTCACGCTCCAGATGACCTCCTTGCGTGAACTGCCTGCGGAAGATCGTCCGGCAGCGGGTGCGGTAATCAATGAAGCTAAACAACAGGTGCAGGAAGCGCTGAACGCGCAGAAAAACGCACTGGAATCTGCGGTGATGAACGCCCGTCTGGCACAGGAAACCATTGATGTTTCTCTGCCGGGCCGTCGCATTGAAAACGGTGGGTTGCATCCGGTCACGCGTACCATCGACCGCATTGAAACCTTCTTTGGCGAACTGGGCTTCTCTGTCGAGACGGGCCCGGAAATTGAAGATGACTATCATAATTTCGATGCGCTGAATATTCCGGGCCACCACCCGGCGCGCGCCGATCACGATACCTTCTGGTTTGATGCCACCCGCCTGCTGCGTACTCAGACGTCAGGTGTACAGATCCGCACGATGAAAAACCAGCAGCCGCCAATTCGCATTATTGCACCAGGCCGCGTGTATCGTAACGATTACGATCAGACTCATACCCCCATGTTCCACCAGATGGAAGGCTTGATTGTTGATAAAAATATCAGCTTTACCAATCTGAAGGGCACGCTGCACGATTTCCTGAACAACTTCTTTGAAGAAGATTTACAGGTCCGTTTCCGTCCATCCTACTTCCCGTTCACTGAGCCTTCTGCTGAAGTGGATGTGATGGGTAAAAACGGCAAATGGCTGGAAGTACTGGGTTGCGGCATGGTGCACCCTAACGTGCTGCGCAATGTGGGTATTGACCCGGAAGTGTACTCAGGCTTCGCCTTTGGTATGGGAATGGAGCGTCTGACCATGCTGCGTTACGGTGTGACCGATCTGCGTGCCTTCTTCGAAAATGATTTACGTTTCCTCAAACAGTTTAA
Source organism: Erwinia sp. MYb375 (assembly GCF_037479175.1). Lineage (NCBI taxonomy): Bacteria > Pseudomonadati > Pseudomonadota > Gammaproteobacteria > Enterobacterales > Erwiniaceae > Erwinia > Erwinia sp. MYb375. The sequence continues at coordinate 390,117 of NZ_JBBGZS010000023.1, forward strand.
ATAAGGGCGGGTAAAACCAATGAAATTCAGTGAACTCTGGTTACGTGAATGGGTCAACCCGGCCATAGACAGTGCAGCCCTGTCCGATCAAATCACCATGGCCGGCCTGGAAGTGGACGGCGTAGATGCGGTTGCCGGTGCTTTCCATGGCGTTGTGGTCGGTGAAGTCGTTGAGTGCGGTCAGCACCCTAACGCAGACAAACTGCGCGTGACCAAAATCAATGTGGGCGGCGAACGCCTGCTGGATATCGTCTGCGGTGCACCCAACTGCCGCCAGGGGCTGAAAGTGGCCGTGGCAACTGTGGGTGCGGTACTGCCGGGCGATTTCAAAATCAAAGCCGCTAAACTGCGCGGTGAGCCGTCAGAAGGCATGCTGTGCTCTTTCTCCGAGCTGGGTATTTCCGACGACCACAACGGCATCATTGAACTGCCGCTGGATGCGACCATCGGTACTGATATCCGCGATTATCTCAAGCTGAATGACAACACGATTGAGATTAGCGTGACGCCAAACCGTGCCGATTGCCTGGGGGTTATCGGCGTGGCGCGCGATGTGGCCGTGCTGAACAAACTGCCACTGACGGCTCCGGAGATGGCCCCCGTAGCCGCGACCGTGCAGGATACCTTCCCGATCCGTGTGGAGGCGAGCGAAGCCTGTCCGCGTTATCTTGGCCGCGTAGTGAAAGGCATCAATGTCAAAGCCGCTACACCGCTGTGGATGAAGGAAAAACTGCGCCGCTGTGGAATTCGCTCAATCGATCCGGTTGTCGATATCACCAACTATGTTTTACTGGAGTTGGGTCAGCCGATGCACGCCTTCGACCTTGATCGCCTTGAGGGCGGTATCGTGGTGCGTATGGCAGAGGAGGGTGAAACCCTGGTCCTGCTGGACGGTAACGAAGCCAAACTGAGCAGCGATACGCTGGTGATTGCGGATCAAAAGAAAGCGCTGGCGATGGCCGGTATTTTTGGTGGCGAACATTCCGGTGTGAATGAAGAAACCCGGAACGTGCTGTTTGAATGTGCCTTCTTCAGTCCGCTGTCGATTACCGGTCGTGCACGCCGCCATGGTTTGCATACGGACGCTTCACATCGCTACGAGCGTGGTGTTGACCCGGCATTGCAGCACACGGCGATTGAGCGTGCGACCCGCCTGCTGTTGGATATCTGCGGAGGTGAAGCTGGCCCGGTCATCGATGTGACCAACGAAGCAACCTTGCCAGTGCGTGCCACCATCACGCTGCGCCGTGAAAAATTGGACCGTCTGATTGGCCATGTGATTGCTGATGCTGAGGTGAGCGATATTCTGCGTCGCCTGGGCTGCGTCGTGACAGAAGGCCAGGGCGAGTGGCAGGCAGTGGCACCAAGCTGGCGTTTTGATATCGCCATTGAAGAAGACCTGGTGGAGGAGGTCGCTCGTGTTTACGGCTACGACAATATTCCTGATGTGCCTGTACAGGCCGGTCTGGTGATGACGAAGCATCGTGAAGCGAATCTTTCACTGAAGCGTGTTAAAGCATTGCTGGTCGACAAAGGCTATCAGGAAGCGATTACCTACAGCTTCGTTGACCCGAAAATTCAGGCGTTACTGCACCCGGGCGAAGAAAATCTGGTGCTGCCAAGCCCCATCTCCGTTGAGATGTCAGCAATGCGTCTGTCGCTGTGGAGTGGCCTGCTGGGTGCGGTGGTGTATAACCAGAACCGTCAACAGTCTCGTGTACGTCTTTTCGAGAGCGGGTTGCGCTTTGTGCCTGATACACAGGCAAACCTCGGTATCCGTCAGGACGTTATGCTGGCCGGCGTGATCAGTGGTCATCGCAACGAAGAGCACTGGGATCTGGCGCGTAACCCGGTAGACTTCTATGATTTAAAAGGTGATTTAGAGTCACTGCTGGAATTAACTGGCAAACTCGATGAGATTCAGTTTGTGGCCGCCACTAACCCGGCGCTTCATCCGGGGCAGAGTGCCGCCATTTATTTACGTGGCGAACACATCGGATTCATTGGTGTAGTGCACCCGGAACTTGAACGTAAACTGGATCTTAACGGACGTACCGTGGTGTTTGAACTGCTGTGGGATAAGGTGGCAGACCGCGTCCTGCCTGATGCCAGCGGCATTTCGCGCTTCCCGGCGAACCGTCGCGATATCGCTGTCGTTGTCGCTGAAAACGTGCCAGCAGCAGATGTTATCACCGAGTGTAAGAAAGTTGGCGTAAATCAGGTAGTTGGCGTAAACTTGTTTGACGTGTACCGTGGTAAGGGCGTAAATGATGGTTTTAAGAGCCTCGCTATCAGCCTGATTTTGCAAGATACCAGCCGGACACTCGAAGAAGATGAGATTGCCGCTACCGTTGCAAAATGCGTAGAGGCACTGAAAGAGCGATTCCAAGCATCCTTGAGGGATTGAACCTATGGCGCTTACAAAAGCTGAAATGTCCGAATACCTGTTTGAGAAGCTGGGTCTTAGCAAACGGGATGCCAAAGAGCTGGTTGAACTGTTTTTCGAAGAAGTGCGTCGTGCTTTGGAGAATGGTGAGCAGGTCAAACTGTCTGGATTTGGCAATTTCGACCTTCGCGACAAAAATCAACGTCCGGGACGTAACCCCAAAACGGGTGAAGATATTCCCATTACGGCTCGCCGGGTTGTGACGTTTCGACCTGGTCAGAAACTGAAAAGCCGGGTTGAGAACGCTTCACCGAAGGAAGACTGATTTCTGCTATTCAAAAGGCCGCGCAAGCGGCCTTTTTCATTATGAGAGCAGAGCCAAAGGCGGCGAGCACCCTAAGGCGAAAACGTCAAAGCAAAACCAGTATCATTAATCCACTCAGAGCCAGCGTTGCTGGCTCTTTCTTTTTGCCGATTTCCCTCTACAATTAACCCTCTGTTTTCTTTTAAAAAACGTCGGTTATGACTCTGCTTTCCCAACAGATATCCGCTGCTCACCGTCGTTCCGGCTTCTGGCTGTGCGGGCTGGGGATATTTTGTCTGTCGCTGCTGCTGCTGAGTCTGTGCGCGGGTGAGCGCTGGATCTCGCCTGCCGAATGGTTGACCGCCGACGCACAACTCTTTGTCTGGCAACTCCGCCTACCGCGCACGCTGGCGGTGATGTTGGTCGGTGCCTCGCTTGCTGTGGCAGGCGCGGCAATGCAGGCGCTGTTCAGTAACCCACTGGCTGAACCTGGCCTGCTGGGCGTATCCGGCGGCGCAGGCGTAGGGCTGGTGATGTGTATCCTCGCCGGTGTCGGTAACCCCTGGCTGATGAGTCTCAGCGCTATTCTGGGGGCGCTGCTGGTCACCGTGATTCTGATGCGTTTTGCCCGTCAGCATCTGTCCAGCAGCCGTCTGCTGCTGGCCGGGGTCGCGCTGGGGATCATTTGCAGCGCACTGATGACATGGGCGGTCTATTTCAGCAGCAGCATGGATTTACGTCAGTTAATGTACTGGATGATGGGAGGTTTTAGCGGCATTGACTGGCGCTATGGCTGGCTGATGCTGGCAGTGATCCCGGTGCTGTTGTGGTTGATCAGTCGGGTTCGTGTGCTTAACCTGCTGGCACTGGGGGAAATCTCTGCGCAGCAGTTGGGTCTGCCGCTGGTGCTGTGGCGTAATTTGCTGGTAATGGCCGTGGGCTGGTTGGTGGGTGTCAGCGTCGCTCTGGCAGGGGCTATTGGTTTCATCGGCCTGGTGATACCGCATATCCTGCGACTGAACGGCCTGAGCGATCATCGTATTCTGTTGCCCTGCTGTGCGCTGGCTGGCGCAGGTGTGCTGCTGGCTGCGGACATTATTGCCCGTGTGGCGTTGACCTCCGCCGAACTACCGATCGGGGTGGTGACGGCGACGTTGGGCGCACCGGTGTTTATCTGGCTATTATTGAGCAACCGCTGACAGTCTGAAGGCTGTCGTGTTCTTACGTTGAAACAGGAAAAGACGATGAGTATTTTCGATACAGAACTGGTCACGCTGGATGGTGATAAAACAACACTGGCGCAATGGCAGGGTGATGTTCTACTGGTGGTTAACGTGGCATCTAAATGTGGGCTCACTCCTCAGTATGAGGGGCTGGAGACGCTGCAAAAAGCGTTGCATGAACAGGGGCTGACGGTGCTGGGGTTCCCGTGTAACGCATTCCTTGAGCAGGAGCCAGGCACCGACGCTGAGATTAAAACCTTTTGCAGCACCACCTACGGTGTAACGTTCCCGATGTTCAGCAAAATCGAGGTGAATGGCCCGCAACGGCATCCGTTGTACGCCCAGCTGGTGGCGGCACAGCCTGAAGCCACTGCGCCAGAGGGGAGTGGTTTCCTTGAGCGTATGACCAGCAAAGGGCGTGCGCCGAAGGTGCCGGGAGATATTTTATGGAACTTTGAAAAGTTCCTGGTGGGCCGTGACGGTAAGGTATTACAACGCTTCTCGCCGGATACGGCACCGAATGATCCGCAACTGATCGCCCGCATCCACCAGGCGCTGGCGTAACTGGTGCTGCTGGAATTAACAGGCGTCGCGCTAGCCGGGCGCCTGTTTCCGTTCAGTGCGCAGGTACAGTCCGGGCAGGTTATCCATTTGGTCGGCCCCAATGGTGCCGGAAAAAGCTCGCTGCTGATGGCGATAGCCGGGTTGCTGGCGGCACGTGGTGAGGTACAGTTTGCCGGGCATGCGCTGGCTGACTGGCCCGGCATGGCGTTGGCCCGCCAGCGTGCTTATCTCGCCCAGCAGCAGCCCCCTCCGGGGCAGATGCCCGTCTGGCATTATCTGTTGATGCATATGCAGCAGCAGGGCGAGGCGCATCATGCAACGCTACTCACGCTGGCCCAGGCCTTACAGCTGAGTGATAAACTGTCCCGGCCGCTGACGCAACTTTCCGGCGGCGAGTGGCAACGTGTGCGACTGGCGGCGGTACTCTTACAGGTCAGTCACCCGGACGGCAAGTTGCTGCTGTTAGATGAGCCGTTGACGGGACTGGATATTGCCCAGCAGGCCGCGTTTGACCGCCTGATCCCGGCGCTAACGCAACAGGGTGTCAGTGTGATCATGAGCAGCCATGATATCAATCATTCCCTGCGATACGCGGATTGTGTCTGGCTGATGCGGCCAGGGCAGTGTGCATTACAGGGTAATCCGCAGGACGTGCTGACACCGGAACATCTCAGCGCGCTTTATCAGGTCTCATTCCGGATGCTGGATATTGAAGGACAGGCAATGCTGACAACGCTCAGTTGAGCACAGTATCGCTGTTGCCTGTTTCAGGCATTACCGTTAGATTACAGACTGTTGCTATTGAGAGGCACTGTTATGCGTTACTGGCTTCTGCTTATTGTTATTGTTCTGGCGGGTTGTAGCAGTCGTGCCCCGGCACCTGACGGGCGTCTCTCCGATTCCATTGCCGTTATTGCCCAGCTTAATGACCAGCTCGGTCAGTGGCGCGGTGCGCCGTATCGCTATGGCGGGATGAGCCGCCGTGGCGTCGACTGTTCTGGTTTTGTCTATCTGACCTTCCGCGATCGCTTTAATTTGCAGTTACCGCGCACCACATCCGCGCAGACCGATATCGGTACCCGCATTGATAAAGCCCAGCTTTTGCCGGGCGACCTGGTGTTCTTTAAAACCGGCAGCGGAGAAAATGGCCTGCATGTTGGCATTTACGATACCGATAATCAGTTTATCCATGCCTCGACCAGTCAGGGCGTCACCCGTTCTTCACTGGATAATGTTTACTGGCGAAAAGTATTCTGGCAGGCACGGCGTATTTAATCGCCAGATTAAGGCGCCGCCTGCTGTTTTAATTAGCATTTGATTTTTGTCCGCATAAATAGTGTTTGTGGAATCTAAAATACCACTTCAACTCAAATTTACCTTAAGTCAATTTTTCTCTGGTGCTGAAATACACATTCGTAAGGTGGCGTTGCTTAAAACGCCAAAATTTATTTCTGCGCGTCAGGAAAGTGATATCAGTAAGCATCGTTTATGTCAGTTTTGTGTTAGCTTAAGGATATGGATTACAAGCAAAAGCACACTGCAATTGAATTTCCGCGGGGTGACAGTCTGTTGACACTGTTGCTTGTCCTATTTTGTTGATATAGGATGCGGTGAGTGCCGCTTAATAATGGCGATTAAGATGAACATCTTTTTAGAAGCTGATTATAAAACTTACACAGCATTCTGCCCGGTTTACAGCCCTGGCGGGCTGTTTACGTCCATTGAGATGTTAACCCACTTTACTCATGCGAGTGCCAATGTGGCCATGCCGCAGGAGATTCTGACGCCGCTATTAAATGACCGACAGCGTGTCCTGTTGTTGCAGGAACAAATTAACGTTATTGAAAAACATTACGATTTTTTTAGCGACAACGACCTGAAAGTGGCGATTAATATTGATCAACCGCTGGCTGAGACCATCCTTCAGAGTGAGTTTATTCTGAAAAAAATGTGTCAGCTGGATTGCCTGGAACTGGAAGTCAGCGAAAGCTTTCCCGATTTAACGTCGGGGAGGAATAATAGTTTCCTGAAAGCGCTCAGTGAGAAATTTAACTTAAGTCTGAATAATTACGGTGCCGGTAAGGCGACCTCAAAAGCTGTTTTTGACGACTTGTTTTATCGTATTAAGCTGGATAAAGGATTTATTCAACACAATATTAAACGCTTATCTTTTCACCCGTTTATCAGCGCTATCCTCGATCATATCAAACCCCACTGTCAGGAGATTGTCGTTCAGGGCGTGGATGACATCACCGGGTTACAGACTATTCGTGACTATGCTTTTGATGGCATTCAGAGTGCGTTATTCCCGCCGGTTGGTGAAGAGGCATTAATTGATCTGACAGAACCCCCTTATCAACTGCGGGAACGCATGCTGCAATAACCCTGTAAACTCTCCGTGTTTACCAGCCTCGCGGCGCTTTACACTAACGGTGTCATCGGGGGTGTTCCCTGTGGCACTGATGGAGGCGCCATGCAATTCAATAATACCTGGTACCAGGAGCTGAGTGGTTTTTACACGGCTCTTGAACCGACGCCGTTAAAAAATCCTCGTCTGCTCTATCACAGTGCGCCACTGGCGCAGGAGCTGGGTCTGGATAGCCGCCTGTTTGACGCAGAAAATGTCGACCTGTGGAGCGGTGAAACGCTGATGGACGGCATGCAGCCTCTGGCGCAGGTTTATAGCGGTCATCAGTTTGGTGTCTGGGCGGGGCAGTTGGGTGACGGGCGCGGTCTGCTGCTGGGCGAACAGCAACTGCCTGACGGGCGCAAGTTCGACTGGCATCTGAAAGGGGCAGGGTTAACGCCCTATTCACGCATGGGGGATGGCCGCGCGGTGCTGCGCTCCACACTGCGAGAGTTTCTCGCTTCTGAGGCAATGCATGCCCTCGGGATCCCCACATCGCGTGCGTTGACGGTGGTCACCAGCGATGAACCGGTCTACCGCGAAAGCGCCGAACCGGGTGCGATGCTGCTGCGCGTGGCCGAGAGCCACCTGCGTTTTGGCCATTTTGAGCATTTCTACTATCAGGGGCTGCAGGAACAGGTCACCCGACTGGCAGATTATGCGATCCTTCATCACTGGCCCCAATGGCAGCAGGAGCCGGATAAATACCTGCTGTGGTTTAGCGATGTGGTGAAGCGTACGGCACGCCTGATTGCGGGCTGGCAGAGCGTGGGGTTTGCTCACGGTGTGATGAACACCGACAACATGTCGATCCTCGGGCTGACACTGGATTATGGTCCTTACGGTTTCCTCGATGACTATCAGCCTGGGTTTATCTGCAACCATTCTGATCATCAGGGGCGTTACAGTTTCGAGAATCAGCCGATGATCGGACTGTGGAACCTGAATCGTCTGGCGCACGCGCTGTCAGGGTTGATGAGCACTGAACAGCTGAAACAGGCCCTGGCGCTGTATGAAACCGAGCTGATGCGTTGCTGGGGTGAGAAAATGCGCGCCAAGCTGGGACTGCTGACGGCCGGTAAAGACGACAACAATATTTTGACCGGCCTGCTGTCACTGATGACCAAAGAGAACAGCGATTACACGCGGACCTTCCGTCAACTGAGCGCAGTGGAACAGCAGCAGTCGCGTTCGCCGCTGCGTGATGAATTTATTGACCGTGAAGCGTTTGATAGCTGGTACAACGTTTATCGTCAGCGTCTGTTGCAGGATGAGCAGAGTGATGAACAGCGCCAGCAAGCCATGAAACAGGCTAATCCGGCGCTGGTGCTGCGTAATTATCTGGCGCAACAGGCGATTGAGCAGGCCGAACAGGATGATGTCAGCGTGCTGGCACGCCTTCATCATGCACTGCTGCGGCCGTTTGATGATGCACCAGAGTTTGCTGACCTGACGCGTCGCCCGCCTGACTGGGGTAAGAAGCTGGAAGTGAGCTGCTCCAGCTAGCGGCGCAGCGCCACCTGAGGCACACCCTCAATAAGATGAGGGTGGACCATCACATCGGCGTGATACCAGCGCGTCAATGTGGCCTCATCCAGTACCTGTGCCGGGCTGCCCTCCGCCACCAGTTTCCCCCCGGCCAGTAGCATAACACGATCGGACCACAACGAAGCGAGGTTGAGATCGTGCAGGACGCAACAGACGCTCAGCGGATACTGTTGTGTCAGTTGTGACAGCAATCGCAACAGATGCTGCTGGTGGTAGAGATCCAGTGCTGAGGTCGGTTCATCGAGGAACAACCAGCCCTGAGGGCCATCCGCACGCCACAGCTGCGCCAGCGCGCGGGCAAGCTGCACCCGTTGCTGTTCACCGCCGGAAAGTTGCAAATAGTCGCGTTCGGCCAGCCCGTCACAGCCCGTCAGGGTCATCACTTCCTTCACCACCTGCTGCGCAGATCCAGGCCAGGGCGCGCGGCCCATCGCCACCACCTCCACCACACTGAGTGGAAATGCCATGCTGCTTTGCTGGCGCATGACCGCACGCTGTTGCGAAAGCCGTGCGGCAGACCATGCGGCCAGCGGCTGGTTATTCAATACACAGCTGCCCCGCTGCGGTGTGAGAAACCCGGTGAGCAGCCTCAGCAACGTGGATTTACCCGCGCCGTTCGGGCCAATCAAGGACACCAGTTCGCCGGGGCGCAGGGTCAGTGAAATATCGTCAATCAGCCAGCGTGTATCCAGCTGATAGCTCAACCCACTGGCAATCAGGGCATCAGCCATTGAGACCTCCACGACGACGCAGGATCAGCCACAGGAACCAGGGGCCGCCAATCAGGCTGGTCAGCAGCCCGACCGGCATCTCTGCCGGGGCCACGACTGTGCGTGCCAGGGTATCGGCCAGCAGTAACAGGATGGCACCGCTTAACAGTGAAGAGGGCAGCAGCCAGCGGTGATCGCCACCGAGGCAGAAGCGCATCAGATGCGGTACTACCAGACCAATAAAACCCACCACGCCACTGACCGCGACAGCAGACGCCACCAGAAACGCACTCAGCACCAGTAAATAGCGCTGGGTACGTGGCACATCAACGCCCAGATAATGCGCCTCTTCTTCGCCGAGTTGCAGCAGGTTGAGACGCGTAGCCAGGCGTTGTACCAGAACCATGCAGGGCAGCACCACGGAGGCGCAAACCAGCACAACAGGCCACTGGGCCTGGCCGAGACTGCCCATCGCCCATAATGACAGCTGGCGCAGCTGCTGATCGTTACTTATCCATGACAACACGCCAATCGCTGCACTGCACAGTGCGTTAATAGCGATGCCCACCAGCAGCAGGCGGCTGAGTCCCGTCTGGCCTTGCCGACTGAGCAGGAAAATCACCAACGTTACTGCCAGACTTCCGATAAAGGCGGCCAGCAGAGGCTGATACAGTTTCAGTACACCGGGCAGCGAAAATGAAAGCACGATGGAGATGGCCACTGCCAGCGCGGCACCGCAGCTGATCCCGAGCAGACCCGGGTCCGCCAGCGGATTGCGGAACAACCCCTGCATCACACAGCCGGAGAGTGCCAGCGCTCCCCCCACCATTACCGCCAGCAACACGCGCGGAAGGCGAATGCTGTACCAGATCTGCCACAGGCTGCTGTCCCTGCCCGCATCCCACAGCATCGGCAGCGACAAATCCATCGCGCCGATGTTGGCGGCGCTGACACCCAGCACCAGCATTATCAGCGTTAAAGCGGCCAGCCAGCTGCGAGATCGCGCTGACCTCACTTCAGGCTTTCCGCGATCTGACGAAGTTTCAGGATTGCGGCAGGCGTATCAATGCCAAAGCCCAGCAGGGCCATATCATCCACCACCAGCAGTTGCTGATTTTTCCCCGCCGGAGTCAATGCGATACCCGGGAGTTTCCACAGATTATCTTCGCCGCCCAGCGTGTGGATGCCATCACGGGTTGCCACAATCAGATGGGGTGCACTGGCGATCACGCCTTCCTGGGACAGCGGTTGGTAACGCTGAATACCGGACATGGCATTTTGCAGACCGGCTGCGCGGATGGCAGCATCGGCGGAGGTATCGCGCCCGGCAGCCATCGTTCCCATCCCCTGATGTGCCAGAATAAACAGTACTTTGACGGGCAGAGGATTTTTCGGCACGCTGGCCAGCTGCTTGCGGACTTTTTCCTGTAACGCCTTGCCGGCTTCCTCACGGTGCAGGGTAGTGGCAATGGTCTGGATCTTTTCATTGATGGCTGCAATGTCTGTCTTGCCGGTGACATCCACCACTTTCACGCCATTCTGCTCAACCTGTTGCAACGCCAGCGCCGGTTTTGCCAGCTCACTGGCGATGACCAGCGTCGGCTTGAGGGCCAGAATTCCCTCAGCATTTAACTGACGCATATAACCGACGTCAGGCAGTTTTTTGACTACTTCAGGGTGCAGGCTGGTGCTGTCACGCGCCACCAGCTCCTGCTGCGCATCCAGCGCATAGATGATTTGGGTGACATCGCCACCGATACTGACAATGCGCTCAGCTGCAGCAGCATGGAAGGCCAGCGGCAGAGCAATCAGAGCGAATAAGCGTGATTTCATACGGTTGCACCTTCCGCGCTGAGTGCTGCTAACTGCTCACGCCACTGTGTTTGTTCTGGCTGGCCTTCGCTGCGCTGGCCGTACAGTTGAGCAATCTGCGTGCCGTCGGCAGCAAACAGTTCCAGGCTGGTGACAATGCCGTCAGCGGTGGGCTTACGGGTGATCCAGCTCTCCGCAATCAGCTGATCCTGCAAATGCAGGGTGAAAGCCGGGTTGAAGATGTTCAGCCAGCCGTGCATGGGCATCAGCTTTTCAATCTGACCCGTAAAGATCTGCACACAGGCGCGGTTACCGACGAAAATCATAATTTCGTTGCCATCCTGACGTACTGTTTCCAGCAGCGTGGCCAGTGACTGATTGCTGACCTGCTGCGCCAGATCGTCGCTGACGGCGTGGAAGGCCTGCTGGCGTGAAGCGTTATGCTTTTTCAGCAGACGGAAGAACTGATGCACATCGGTCATCGCCCGCCATTCCGTTTCCAACGTGGCACCGTCGATTTCGTCAGCAAAGGCGGCGGGCACAGCCGGAGTGACACTGAATGAGGCTGCCGGTTCTACACGGTAGTCCGCAATGAGCTGCTGCCAGGCTTCAGAGTGGGTGTTTTCGGTGGCATAGACTTTCAGTACCGCATCACCGTGCTGATCGAAGAACTGAATGCTCTGACGTTCGCCGTGACCGGTCATCTCCTGCAGGTGAAAAACGCTGGCCCACTGATTAACGAATACGCGCAGATCCAGTGCCCGTGGATTCAGCACGATGCCGGCATGTTCATTGATATGAATATTGCTGAAAACGCCCAAATGCTCGTGTACGGCATATTCGTTGCGGGTGATACATTTGGTCTCACCCACGGCTTCCAGCGCCTGCAACAGTTCTCGCATGGCAGGGCGTAACGGTTGTGCCTGATGGCCGACACGCGCTGCGGTCAGTTCCGCTTCACTGATCCCCATCAACGCGGCCAGATCGCGCGCATATTTCTTCGGATGCTGTTCTTTTAATTCGCTGTATTGTTGATAGTGCGCAGTCATTGCTGTTGTCCTCACGGAGCCGCTAATAGGGAAGGGTATTCATTATCAGAATGATAATCATTATCAATGAAAGAAGGCCGCGTGCAAGCAGAAATTAACCTTCAGGTAACAGTTAGCATAAAGAAGGGCATATACCCGTCATACTTCAAGCGGCTTCAGCGTTGGATTCCTTCCATTGCCGCCTTGAAGCTGCTCGAATTATTTAGGGTATAAAAGAAAGCAGGCCCGTTGCGGGCCTGCCTGAGGTGTCAGAAGCGGCTATCGACGGCATCCGCCAACTGTTGCAGGACGCTGGCCGTATCGTCCCATCCGAGGCAGGGATCGGTAATAGACTGGCCATAGACCAGCGGGGTTTCCGGAGTCACTTTCTGCGTGCCTTCCTGCAGGAAGCTTTCGATCATCACCCCTGCAATGGCGCGCGAACCGTTGCGGATCTGCTGCGCCACGCTGGTGGAAACCTCTTTCTGTAAACGATGCTGCTTGAGACAGTTCCCATGGCTGAAGTCGATGACCAGGTGCTCCGGCAGGTGGAATTCCCGCAGGTGAGCGACCGCGGCGGCAATGTCCGCCGGGTGGTAGTTTGGCGCTTTACCACCGCGCATAATGATATGCCCGGAAGGGTTGCCGCTGGTCTGATAGATGGTCATCTGGCCGCGTTTATCCGGCGACAGGAACATATGACTGACGCGGGCGGCACGGATAGCATCCACGGCGATGCGCGTATTGCCATCGGTGCCGTTTTTGAAACCCACCGGGCAGGAGAGTGCCGAAGCCATTTCGCGGTGGATCTGGCTTTCCGTGGTGCGCGCCCCAATTGCACCCCAACTGATCAGGTCGGCAATAAACTGCCCGATCACCATATCCAGAAATTCAGTCGCTGTCGGCATTCCCAGCGCATTGATATCCAGCAGCAGTTTACGTGCTATCGCCAGCCCGTGATTGAGGCGGAAACTGCCATCGAGATCCGGGTCAGAAATCAATCCCTTCCAGCCGACCACTGTGCGCGGTTTTTCAAAATAGGCGCGCATCACGATTTCCAGACGTGCATGGTATTTCTCACGCAGCGCGTTAAGACGTTGCGCGTATTCCAGGGCGGCAACCGGGTCATGCAGTGAGCAGGGGCCCACCACCACCAGCAGGCGAGGGTCTTCACCGGTCAGGATGCGGGCGATACGTTTTCGTGACGTTGTCACGTTTTCGACAATGGCCGGAGTAATCGGCAGCTGCGCCTGCAGTTCTGCAGGCGTCACTAAGCTGTCGATGCGCGCGGTCCGCAGTTCATCTGTTTTGTTCATGGCGATCTCTAAAATTTTGTCTTCACAACGGCAGGAATACCGGGAAGTAATGGCGTTCACCTTAAACCAAACCGCGATGATTTCAACCGTAAAACAGCAGGGGAATAGCATTTCCGGCTCTCTGGGAAAAAGCCGGAAACGGAAAAATCAGTACATACGACGCGTAAGACCCATGATATCGAGGATTTTGGTGGCGATCTCTTCCACTGAATAATTAGTACTGTTGAGGTAGCGAATCTGATGGGTACGGAACAGCGCTTCAACTTCGCCCACTTCCAGCCTGCACTGGCGCATTGACGCATAACGGGTGTTTTCTGCCCGCTCCTGACGGATGGCGGCCAGGCGTTCCGGGTCAATGGTTAACCCGAACAACTTATTCTGGAAGGGCTTTAATGCCGGGGGCAGTTTCAGGTTATCCATATCATCCGCGATAAACGGATAGTTAGCCGCGCGAATGCCGAACTGCATGGCGAGATAAAGGCTGGTGGGGGTTTTGCCACAGCGCGAAACGCCCAGCAGGATCACCTGCGCGTCTTCGAGCCCACGCAGTGAGATACCATCGTCATGGGCCAGCGTGTAATCAATCGCGGCGATACGTGCATCATATTTGCCGAGATTGTTGGCGGTCAGACCGTGCGTACGGTTCGCCACAGGCGCAGGATCGACGCCTAACTCTTGCTGGAGCGGGGCGACCAGCGACTGAACAATGTCCTGGCAGAAGCCATCGCTTTGCAAAATGATCTCGCGGATCTCCGGAGAGATCACCGAAATAAACACCAGCGGACGCACACCGCTGTGCTGGTAGAGCGCATTTATCTGCGCTTTCACGGCCTGAGCACGCTGCACGTTTTCCACAAAGGGCAGGGTGACACTCTGTGTTGCCACCGGGAACTGTGACAGAACCGCATGACCTAATACTTCGGCCGTGATGGCGGTGCCATCTGAAATATAAAAAACACTACGTTCGGCGTTCACGTCCATTTTATCTCCGCTGGCGAGTATGCAATGCAGACTAAATTAATCTGCCCTGTTAAAGCAAATCGTGATTCAGTCTACAAAACAAAATAAAAAAACCATTACCTAATGATTTGAACTTTTTATTTTTATAAAATCAGAGGAATCGCACTTTTATCATGAAATGAAATGACGTTTCTGTTCACTATTCATCTTTATCGCCCTTTCAATTAAAACCATTCTAATATGGAATCCTTTTTTGTTGCGCAAGTTGCGATAAGGGTTTATCTTTCATATATTTTCAAGCCTATGTTTATTATCAATATTTTCTATTTTTCCTGTTGCGCAACGTTGTCTTATTACGCGGAGAAATCTTAAAAATAAAAAAATCATCTGCTTGAACGATTCAACACTTTATCAATCCAGCTTAACTGTGCCAGTCTCAAGAAGCATTACTGTACTCCTCATATTTTTAATTAAATCTTACAAGGATTGCTTCAATGTCCAATAAAGGCCAATTGCCGCTAGTGCTCTGGTATAACCAGCTTGGCATGAACGATGTGGATCGGGTGGGAGGAAAAAATGCCTCTCTGGGTGAAATGATTACTAACTTGTCATCGTTGGGTGTATCAGTGCCGAACGGATTTGCGACAACCTCGGAAGCGTTCAACCTGTTCCTCGACCAAAGCGGCGTCAATCAGCGTATCTATGATCTGCTGGATAAGACCGATATTGATGATGTTGATGAGCTGGCGAAGGCGGGTAAACAGATCCGTCAGTGGGTGGTAGAAACGCCGTTTACGCCAGAGCTGGAACAGGCGATACACGAGGCGTACAACCAGCTGTCAGCCGATGATGCTGATGCATCGTTTGCGGTGCGTTCTTCCGCCACCGCAGAGGATATGCCGGATGCCTCCTTTGCCGGGCAGCAGGAAACCTTCCTCAATGTGCAGGGTTATGATGCGGTGCTGATTGCCGTTAAGCATGTCTATGCCTCCCTGTTTAACGACCGGGCGATCTCGTACCGTGTGCATCAGGGATACGATCACCGTGGTGTAGCTCTCTCCGCCGGGGTGCAGCGTATGGTGCGCTCTGACCTCGCCTCTGCTGGCGTGATGTTTACTATTGATACCGAATCCGGCTTCGATCAGGTGGTGTTTATTACCTCTGCGCTGGGCCTGGGTGAGATGGTGGTGCAGGGCGCGGTTAACCCGGATGAGTTTTACGTGCATAAACCGACGCTGGCCGCAGGTCGCCCGTCCATTGTGCGCCGTAATATGGGTTCGAAGAAAATCCGCATGGTCTACGCAGACTCGAAGGAGCATGGCGAGCAGGTCAGGATCGAGGACGTGCCAGAAGCAGAGCGTGACCGTTTCTCCCTGACGGACAAAGAAGTGGAAGCCCTGGCGGCGCAGGCCGTGCAGATTGAGAAACACTACCAGCGTCCGATGGACATTGAGTGGGCGAAGGATGGCCACACCGGCAAACTGTTTATCGTACAGGCTCGTCCGGAAACCGTCCGTTCTAACGGTTCAGTGATGGAGCGTTACACACTTCAGGGCAACGGTAAGGTGGTGGTTGAAGGGCGCGCCATCGGTCACCGTATCGGTGCCGGTGAAGTGAAAGTCATTCACGACATCAGTGAAATGAACCGGATTGAAAAAGGTGACGTGCTGGTGACCGACATGACCGACCCTGACTGGGAACCGATCATGAAAAAGGCGTCTGCCATTGTCACCAATCGCGGTGGACGAACTTGTCATGCGGCGATCATTGCCCGTGAACTGGGGATCCCGGCGGTTGTCGGGTGCGGTAATGCCACCGATATCCTGAAAGACGGTCACAAAGTGACGGTGTCCTGTGCGGAAGGCGACACCGGCTATGTCTATGATGAACTGCTCGACTTCGAGGTCAAAAGTTCGCAGGTTGATGAAATGCCATCGCTGCCGCTGAAAATCATGATGAACGTGGGTAACCCCGATCGTGCATTTGATTTTGCCTGCCTGCCGAATGAAGGGGTGGGGCTCGCGCGCCTTGAGTTCATTATCAACCGTATGATCGGTGTACATCCGAAGGCACTACTGGAGTTTGACCAGCAGACGCCGGAGTTGCAGAAGCAGATCCGCGCCATGATGAAAGGGTTTGACGACCCGATTGAGTTTTATATTGGCCGCCTGACCGAAGGGATTGCCACACTGGGGGCGGCATTTGCGCCGAAACGCGTGATTGTGCGTCTTTCAGACTTCAAGACTAACGAATATGCCAATCTGGTCGGTGGCGAACGTTATGAACCTGAAGAAGAGAACCCGATGCTCGGCTTCCGTGGCGCCGGTCGCTATGTGGCGGATAGCTTCCGTGACTGCTTTGCACTGGAGTGCGCGGCGGTCAAGCGTGTACGCAACGATATGGGGCTGACCAACGTGGAGATCATGGTGCCGTTTGTGCGCACCGTAGCCCAGGCGAAAGCCGTGGTGGAGGAACTGGAACGCCAGGGACTGAAGCGCGGTGAAAACGGGCTTAAGATCATCATGATGTGTGAGATCCCGTCCAATGCGCTGCTGGCTGACGAGTTCCTGCAATACTTTGACGGCTTCTCAATTGGCTCAAACGATATGACCCAACTGGCGCTGGGGCTGGACCGCGACTCCGGTGTGGTATCCGAGCTGTTTGACGAGCGTAATGATGCCGTAAAAGCGCTGTTGTCGATGGCAATCCGCGCCGCGAAGAAGCAGGGAAAATACGTCGGTATCTGCGGGCAGGGACCTTCAGACCACGAAGACTTTGCCGCCTGGCTGATGGAAGAGGGCATTGACAGTTTGTCACTGAACCCGGATACCGTAGTACAGACGTGGCTGAGCCTGGCTGAGTTGAAGAAGTAAACGCGGTTGGTTGCGGGTCGGGCATGCCCGGCCCTTCGATTAACCAGATATCCGTAGAGGCGTGGCATACCACGCCCGGGATATGCAAGGGATAACCGCGCTGAGGTTATCCTTTTTTTATGCCAAATTTCAGACAAAAAAAAGCCCATCACAGGGGATGGGCAAAGACTACACACAGCAATTCTTTACTCAGGGAAATAATTTTGTTCGGAAACCAGTGGGGTGATTTCAAACTTGAGTCCATACTATGCAACCGCGTTTATGGCGTCTTTAAGAATCATCTTATTAGTTTAAAACTCATAATATTTCCCCATGCGAATGGCGATTTTTAACCCAAATTGATGGGTAAAATATCAGCAATTTAGCGATGCAAAGCCTGGAAAACGTGAAATATGGGATTTAGTGATAAATTCTATTAATGAAAATCAGGATTTATGATGCGGAAATATTCCAGACACTAATGTTTGCAGCCAGCGAACTGACTGCAAACGAAGGGGGAATTATGCTTTCGGATGGTGCGCTTCTGCTTCAATTTCGGCGAGTTCTTCAACCACTGCCAGCGGGTCTTCTTCCGGTGCCGGTGACTCATGTACCCAGACCGACACCAGGCGGTAAGAGACGGCCAGCACGACAGGGCCAATGAACAGACCGATCATACCAAAGGCAATCAGGCCACCAATCACGCCTGACAGAATCAGGATCATCGGTAAGTCAGCACCCATACGGATTAGCATCGGTCGCAGCACGTTGTCCAGGGTACCCACCACACAGCTCCAGACCAGCAGGACTGTGCCCCAGGTGGTGTCTCCGCTCCAGTAGAGCCAGATGATAGCGGGTACCAGCACAATCAACGGACCAAGCTGGACCAGGCAGGAGAGAATCATCAGTACCGTCAGGATGGTGGCATAAGGAATACCGGAGATTGCCAGCCCAATCCCTCCCAGCACGCCCTGCACTAACGCCGTGACGACAACGCCGAGGGCGACCGCGCGGATAGCCTGACCGGCCAACAGTACGGCAGCATCCCCACGACGAGACGCCAGACGGAAGGCGAAATGACGGATACCGTGCCCCACCTGCTCACCGCGCCAGAACAGCAGCACGGCAAAGAGCAGCATCAGACCGAGATGCATCATAAAGCGCCCAAAGTGGCCCGCCTGAGCAAAGAAGAACCCGGTGGTGCGGCCAATATAAGGCTGTACCTGCGTAATTAACGCTGACCCGCCGCCGGCTAACAGATTGTGATAAGCCGAATAGAGCTTTCTGCCGACGAGGGGAATGCTGCGCAACCAGTGCAGATCCGGCATTTGCAGATGACCCGAGCTGAGCCAGGCAAGCAGCGGCGTGATGTTTTCAATCAGGCTATTGACCAGTACGGCTACAGGAATAATAAATACCAGAATCAGCAGCAGCGTCATGACCAGCACTGCCAGCCCGCGGCGGCCCCATAGCAGACCCTGAATTTTGATCATTAATGGCCAGGTGGCAATCACCACCATGCTGGCCCAGGCAAACCCCAGAATAAACGGCTGAACCACCCAAAAACACGCGACAATCGTGAGGCTGATAAACAGCAGTGAAAACACGATTTGCGGTAAGTCCCAATCTTTTTGCGCGTTCTTCATCGATTAACAATGACCTCAAGTAAAATGCGATTTATCTCTTAAAATCAGCGCAGGCGCATCGGTTACGCTAACCCTGACGTTTAAATCATGATGTATGAAACGATTTAGCGACAGAAACAACAGGTTATTCTTTTGCTTCGTTTTTGGAAATAACGGCAGGTCATAAAAAAATGTGATAAAACGGATTACTGCGCTATTTGAGCAACGCAAACGATTCACATAACTTTTTGGTCACCCGATAATGATCCCACAGATTTCCCAGGCACCGGGTCTTGTTCCGTTGGTGCTGAGTTTTTTGGATGCCTTAAAACAGGATGGTTTTACTGGCGACACAGCGACAAGCTATGCCGACCGTCTGATTATGTCCACCGACAACAGTCTCTATCAACTGTTGCCTGATGCGGTTATTTTCCCCCGATCCACGGCTGATGTGGCACTGATTGCGCGCCTTGCGGCGGATAGTCGCTTCGGCTCACTGACCTTTGCGCCTCGCGGCGGCGGAACCGGCACCAACGGCCAGTCTCTGAATCAGGGCATTGTGGTGGATATGTCGCGTCACATGAAGCGCATTCTGGATATCAATGTCGAAGAGGGTTGGGTAAAAGTTGAAGCTGGCGTCATAAAAGATCAGCTCAATGATTATCTGAAACCCTTTGGCTACTTTTTCTCCCCGGAACTGTCCACCAGTAATCGCGCCACGCTTGGCGGCATGATTAACACGGATGCCTCAGGGCAGGGATCGCTGGTGTACGGCAAAACCTCCGATCATGTGCTGGGCCTGAAAGCGGTCCTGCTGGGGGGAGAGGTGTTGGATACGTATGCGATGCCCGTCAGCGAAGCGGAAATACGTGCGCAGGCACCCGGTGCGGAAGGCAATATCTATCGCGTAGTGCTGGAGCGCTGTCGTGAGCAGCGTGACGTGATCATCGAAAAATTCCCTAAGCTTAACCGTTTTCTCACCGGTTACGATCTGCGCCATGTATTGAGTGACGATCTGCAACAGCTCGATCTGACGCGCATTTTATGCGGCGCTGAAGGCACGCTGGCGTTTATCGCTGAAGCTACCCTGGATATCACCCCGATCCCGAAAGTGCGGCGGCTGGTGAACATCAAATACGACTCCTTTGACTCTGCGCTGCGCAATGCGCCATTTATGGTGGAGGCCAAAGCGCTGTCGGTCGAAACCGTTGATTCGAAGGTACTGAACCTTGCCCGTGAAGACATTGTCTGGCACTCCGTCAGTGAACTGATTACTGATGTGCCGGACAAAGAGATGCTTGGCCTGAATATGGTGGAGTTCGCTGGCAACGATAAAGCCCTGATCGACAGCCAGGTGGCGTCGCTGTGCCAGCGTCTTGAAACGTTGATGTCACTGCGTGAGGGCGGGGTCATTGGCTACCAGCTCTGTGATGACGTTTCCGGTATTGAGCGCATCTACGGGATGCGTAAAAAAGCCGTGGGGCTGTTGGGGAATGCCAAAGGGCGTGCCAAGCCGATTCCGTTTGTAGAAGACACCTGCGTGCCGCCGCAGAACCTCGCTGACTATATTGTTGATTTCCGTGCACTGCTTGACGGGCATAACCTCAGCTATGGCATGTTTGGCCATGTGGATGCCGGGGTGCTGCATGTGCGCCCTGCGCTGGATATGTGCGATCCGCAGCAGGAGATGCTGATGAAGCAGATCTCTGATGAAGTTGTGGCCCTGACAGCGCGTTACGGCGGTCTGCTGTGGGGTGAGCACGGGAAAGGGTTCCGCGCGGAGTACAGTCCGGCGTTCTTTGGCGAGGTGCTGTATAACGAATTGCGCCGCATTAAAGCCGCCTTCGACCCTGCCAACCGTCTGAATCCGGGTAAAATCTGTGCACCGCTGGGCGTGGACGACCCGATGCTCAAAGTCGATGCAGTAAAACGTGGTACGTACGATCGCCAGATCCCGGTTAACGTTCGGACTGACTGGCGTGGCGCAATGGAGTGTAACGGCAACGGCTTATGCTTTAACTTTGACGTGAAAAGTCCGATGTGCCCGTCAATGAAGATCACCAGCAACCGCATGCATTCGCCGAAAGGGCGTGCGACGCTGACGCGCGAATGGCTGCGTTTGCTGGCCGAGCAGGGCGTTGACCCGCTGGTGCTGGAGCAGCAACTGCCGTCTAAAGGGATTAGTCTGCGCGGGATGATCCAGCGGACCCGCAACAGCTGGCAGGCCAAACGCGGGCAGTATGATTTTTCCCATGAGGTGAAAGACGCAATGTCAGGCTGCCTGGCCTGTAAAGCGTGTTCAACTCAATGTCCGATCAAAATTGATGTCCCTGGTTTTCGTTCGCGCTTTTTGCAGCTTTATCACACGCGCTATCTGCGCCCCGCCAGCGACTATCTGGTCGCAACGGTAGAGAGCTATGCGCCACTGATGGCAAAAGCGCCGAAGACCTTTAACTTCTTTCTGCGTCAGTCGTGGGTCAAATCACTCAGTAAGCGCCATATCGGTATGGTCGATCTGCCGCTATTGTCATCACCGACGCTGAAGCAGCAGCTGGCCGGTCATCGGTCATTGGGCACGACGCTGGAAGATCTCGAACAGATGAGTGCTGAACAGCGTGCGCGGTCTGTGCTGGTGGTGCAGGATCCGTTTACCAGCTATTACGAAGCGCAGCTGGTGGCCGACTTTGTGCAACTGATTGAGAAGCTGGGCTTCACTGCCGTGGTGCTGCCGTTCTCGCCGAACGGCAAAGCGCAGCATATTAAGGGCTTCCTGCAACAGTTTGCGCGTACGGCACAGAAAACAGCCGACGTTCTCAATCGTGTGGCGCAGTTGAAGATGCCGCTGGTGGGGGTCGATCCGGCGCTGGTGCTCTGCTACCGCGATGAGTATAAACAGGTACTGGGGGATAAACGGGGTGATTTCCATGTGCAGTTAGTTCATGAATGGTTGCACACTGCGCTGGCGACGCGTGATGCCCAGCCCGCAGCACAAGGTGAATCCTGGTATCTGTTTGGCCACTGCACCGAGGTCACTGCGCTGCCCGGCTCGATTAAACAGTGGGAAACGATCTTTGCTCGCTTTGGCGCCAGGCTGGAAAATGTCAGCGTGGGTTGCTGCGGCATGGCCGGGACTTACGGACATGAAGCAAAAAATCTGGAAAACTCGCTCGGGATTTATGCGCTCTCCTGGCAAAATGCCCTGCAAAAACTGCCGCGTCAGCGCTGTCTGTCGACCGGCTATTCCTGCCGCAGTCAGGTTAAACGTATTGAAGGTAGCGGTATACGCCATCCTCTGCAGGCATTACTGGAGATCCTGTAATGGCAATCTGGCAGCGTGAAGCCACGCTTGAGCAGTTAAATCTGCGCAGTCAAAACACGATGGTAGACCATATCGGTATCCGTTTTACGGTGCTGGCGGAGGACCGAATTGAAGCGGTGATGCCGGTGGATCAGCGTACTCGCCAGCCGTTTGGTCTGCTGCACGGCGGGGCATCGGTGGTGCTGGCGGAGACGCTAGGCTCAATGGCAGGGTATCTCTGTACCGAGGGTGAACAGCAGGTGGTCGGGCTGGAGATCAATGCGAATCATCTGCGGGCTGCCCGCGAAGGCGAGGTGCGTGGCGTGTGCCATTCTGTGCATCTCGGACGGCGTCATCAGGTGTGGCAAATAGAAATTTTCGACAACAATAATCGCTTGTGCTGTACGTCCCGCCTCACAACTGCTGTGATTTGACCGATAACCCCGTTTAATGCGGGGTTTTTCGCATCACTGGCACGCGGTATAATACTCTGAAGATTACATTATCCACGACGCGTGCTTAACGAATTCGCTTTGCAACACGGTTGCTTTATCCCATTCGCCATTCATTGCCAGTTGATGACAGAGGCGACTCAGGGAGTGGCGCGCCAGTTGCCAGGCCTGCATCCGGAACAGGCGTTCGCGGGCGGTATTGCTCAGCTCAACAATCAGTCGTTGATGGAGTTTTCCCATCGCGTGAAGATAGCTCTGATCGTCGCCATTTAGCTGGCAGAGTTCGGCCATGTCGAGGCAGGTATCATTGAACTTACGCAGTTGTTCAATGGAACACTCGGGCCGGTTTAACTTAGCCTGTGCCATGTAAAAGTCGACGGTGATATCACGTACGGAAAACGTGTACTCATCAATTTTATGTTGCAGCCACGCACTCATCGACAGATTCATTACGGGTCCCAGTCGCGCTAATGATAATCATTATCATATTATAACTGCGATATTATTCAATCGTAACGTGGGAATTTTTATTGATACGCGTCACCTCTCAGAAAAATCGGTGATAACGATAACCGCGTCACGGTGAATAACTAGAATGAGTTAGATAAAGTATTCGGTTTAGATAACAAAATATAAACATCTTATTTTCAAACGCTTATCTTTTGAGACGATGCGTCTTTCAGGTAAAGCGCAATCTTTTTTACAGGGTCTAAACTTAGTCAAGAGTTCCCTAAAAGCACCTTTTGTCCTTTATCCCTGCAAAACAAGAGGTTGAAGTGATTCTGGTAATCACTAACATAGGGGCACTAGCCCGAAGGGCTATCGTATCGCGAGGTAAATTATGCAATCAGCAAATCCTGCCACTTTTTCTCCGGATGAGTACATCTGGAAAGGGCTGACGCTTACTGACAGCGCAGCAAAGCAAATCATCAATCTGGCCGCAGGTGACCCTGAGATTAAGGGCCTGAAGCTGGGTGTCAAAACCTCTGGCTGTGCCGGATTTGGTTACACCATGGATATGGCGAAAGAATCGGCGGCGGATGATTTGGTGTTCAGCCATAACGGCGCGTTGTTATTCGTGCCCCTGCAGGCGATGCCCTACATCGACGGTACGGAAGTTGATTTCGTGCGCGAAGGCCTGAACCAGATTTTCAAATTTAATAACCCTAAAGCTCAACACGCCTGCGGCTGTGGTGAGAGCTTTGGCGTTGAGTGAACCCTATGTCTCGTAATACTGAAGCATCTGACGATGTACAGGTTTGGGAAGGCAGCCCTCAGAACTACAAAGAAGGCTTCTTTACCCAATTGCAAACCGAAGAATTTGAACACGGCATCAATGAAGATGTGGTGCGCGCAATCTCGGCTAAACGTAACGAACCTGAGTGGATGCTGGAATTCCGCCTGAAGGCCTTCGCTGCGTGGCTTGAAATGGAAGAGCCACACTGGCTGAAAGCCAACTACAAAAAGCTGGATTATCAGGATTACAGCTACTACTCCGCACCGTCCTGCGGCAACTGTGATGATAGCTGTGCTTCTGAGCCAGGTGCGACACAGGCTTCAGCAACCGATGCGCCAAACTACCTGACGCAGGAAGTGGAAGACGCCTTTAAACAGTTAGGCGTGCCGGTACGTGAAGGCCAGGAAGTGGCCGTAGATGCGATCTTTGACTCCGTCTCCGTATCGACCACCTATCGCGATAAGCTGGCGAAAGAGGGCATTATCTTCTGTTCGTTCGGTGAAGCTATCCACGAGCACCCGGAGCTGGTTCAACAGTACCTGGGCACCGTTGTTCCGGCAAATGACAACTTCTTCGCTGCGTTGAACTCGGCTGTGGCTTCTGACGGTACTTTCGTGTACATCCCGAAAGGGGTGCGCTGCCCGATGGAGCTGTCGACGTATTTTCGTATTAACGCGGCGAAAACTGGGCAGTTCGAACGTACCATTTTGATTGCCGATGAAGGCAGCTACGTGAGCTACATCGAAGGCTGTTCCGCGCCGGTCCGTGACACCTACCAGCTGCATGCGGCGGTGGTGGAAGTGATCATCCATAAAGATGCTGAAGTGAAATACTCCACGGTGCAAAACTGGTTCTCCGGTGGCGATTCCGAGGGCGGTATCCTGAACTTTGTGACCAAGCGTGCACTCTGTGAAGGTGCGAACAGCAAGATGTCCTGGACGCAGTCGGAAACGGGTTCTGCGATCACCTGGAAATACCCGAGTGTGATCCTGCGTGGCGATAACTCGATTGGTGAGTTCTTCTCTGTGGCGCTGACCAGCGGACGCCAGCAGGCTGATACCGGCACCAAGATGATCCACATTGGTAAAAATACCAAGTCAACCATCATCTCTAAAGGTATCTCTGCTGGCACCAGCCAGAATACCTATCGCGGCCTGGTGAAAATCATGCCAACCGCCACCAATGCGCGTAACTTTACCCAGTGTGACTCGATGCTGATTGGTGCGGAATGCGGTGCGCACACCTTCCCGTATGTGGAAGTGCGTAATAACACCGCACAGTTAGAGCATGAGGCCACCACATCACGTATTGGTGAAGATCAGCTGTTCTACTGCCTGCAACGTGGGATCAGCGAAGACGATGCGATTTCTATGATTGTTAACGGTTTCTGCAAGGATGTCTTCTCAGAGCTGCCGCTGGAGTTTGCAGTGGAAGCGCAGAAACTGTTGGCTATCAGCCTCGAACACAGCGTGGGCTAACCTACGCACAGCATTGATATGGTGCCGGAAAGCACTACGAAGGAAACCTTATGTTAAGCATTAAAGATTTACAGGTCAGCGTTGAAGACAAAGCTATCCTGCGTGGATTGAATCTTGAAATCAAACCCGGCGAAGTTCACGCCATCATGGGGCCAAACGGCTCAGGGAAAAGTACCCTTTCCGCCACTCTGGCAGGGCGTGAAGACTATGAAGTCACCGGCGGCTCCGTGGAGTTTAAAGGTAAAGACCTGCTGGAACTGGCCCCGGAAGATCGTGCCGGCGAAGGCATCTTTATGGCTTTCCAGTACCCGGTTGAGATCCCTGGCGTCAGTAACCAGTTCTTCCTGCAAACCTCTGTTAACGCGGTGCGCAAATACCGTGAGCAGGAAGCGCTGGACCGTTTTGATTTCCAGGACTTCATTGAAGATAAGATTCAGATGCTGAAAATGCCTGAGGATCTGTTGACCCGTTCCGTTAACGTTGGTTTCTCCGGCGGTGAGAAAAAGCGTAATGACATTCTGCAGATGGCGGCACTGGAGCCGGATCTGTGCATTCTGGATGAGACGGACTCCGGTCTGGATATTGATGCCCTGAAAATCGTGGCAAACGGGGTTAACAACCTGCGCGATGGCAAACGTTCATTCATTATCGTTACGCACTACCAGCGTATTCTTGACTACATCAAGCCGGACTTCGTCCACGTGCTGTATCAGGGCAAAATTGTGAAATCAGGTGATTTCTCACTGGTTAAACAGTTGGAGGAGCAAGGCTATGGCTGGCTTACCGACCAAGAGTGATAACGCGCTGCAACAGTGGCATCACCTGTTTGAAACGCGTGGTGAAAGCCGTTCGTTGCAGGCACAGCAACACTGGCAGCAGCTGCTGCGTTTAGGTCTGCCTACGCGTAAGCAGTAAAACTGCAAATACACGCCACTGGACCAGCTACTGAGCCACCAGTTTGTGCTGCCTCAGCCTGCTGAACTGAATACAGACGCTATCGACAACGTGGCACTGGCGATTGATGCTGTGCGCCTGGTGTTTATTGATGGCCGTTTTGCACCGGCCCTGAGTGACAGTGAGCATGATCTGTTCGCTATTCAGGTGACTCAGGCCGCGGAACGTCGCGAGTTGAGTGCGCCAATCCAGCCCGAAGTGTTCCTGCATCTGACCGAAAGCCTGGCAGAAGAAGTGACGACCATTCAGCTGGCACGCGGTAAAGCGGCAGCGCGTCCCCTTTACCTGCTTCATATCAGCAGCGGCAGTGCGGCAGGCGAGATGAATACCTCTCACTATCGTCACCATCTGGTGCTGGAAGAAGCGGCGGAAGCGACGGTGATTGAGCATTACGTCACGCTTAACGCCTCAACGCACTTTACCGGTGCGCGTTTCACCGCTGATGTGGGCAATAACGCACAGCTGACGCACTACAACCTCTGCTTCGAAGATCAAAGCAGCTATCACTTCTCACATAACGACCTGATGCTGGGCCGTGATGTGCGCGTGCAGAGCCACAGCTTCCTGCTGGGTGCGGGTCTGACCCGTCACAACACCAGTAGCAAACTGGAAGGCGAGGGCAGCGACCTGGTGATCAACAGCCTGATGCTGCCGCTGGACAAAGAAGTGTGTGACAGCCGCACCTATCTTGAGCACAACAAAGGCCATTGCCAGAGCCGTCAGCTGCATAAAACCATTGTGCGTGACCGTGCCCGAGCCGTGTTTAATGGTCATATTAAAGTGGCCAAGTATGCGCTGAAAACTGACGGTCAGATGAGTAACAACAACCTGTTACTGGGACGTCTGGCAGAAGTGGATACCAAACCGCAGCTTGAAATCTACGCTGATGACGTGAAATGCGGTCATGGTGCGACGATCGGTCGTATCGACGAAGAGCAGATGTTCTATCTGCGTTCTCGTGGGATCGACGAAGCCGCCGCGCAGCGCATGATTATCTATGCGTTTGCCGCTGAATTAACCGAAGCCATTTCTGATGAAACGCTGAAAGAAGCCGTGATGCAGCGCATCGCGCAGCGTTTCCCTGGAGGCCTGCAATGAGTTTTGACCTGGCCCGCATTCGGGCGGAGTTTCCGCTGCTGGCGCGTGAGGTCAACGGGCAACCGCTGGCCTATCTCGACAGTGCGGCCAGTGCGCAAAAGCCGCAGGCAGTCATTGACGCAGAAAGCCGCTTTTATGAGCATGGCTATGCCGCCGTGCACCGTGGTATTCATACGCTGAGTGCGGAAGCCACCACGGAAATGGAAAATGTGCGTACTCAGGCAGCACAGTTCCTCAATGCGGCGTCAGCGGAAGAGATCGTCTTCGTTAAAGGCACCACAGAAGCGATCAATCTGGTCGCTAACAGCTGGGGCGGCAGCCAGTTGCAGCCGGGCGACAACATTATCATCACGGAGATGGAGCATCACGCGAATATCGTTCCGTGGCAGATGGTAGCCCAGCGCACCGGCGCTGAAGTGCGCTTTATCCCACTGACCGCTAACGGTGAGCTGGATATCGCTCAGTTACCGGCATTGATGGACAGCCGTACCCGCCTGCTGGCAGTGACGCAGGTCTCTAACGTGCTGGGGACTGAAAATCCGGTGAAAGCGCTGGTCGCGCAGGCGAAAGCTGCAGGCGTGGTCACGCTGATCGACGGTGCACAGGCCGTGATGCATCATCAGGTCGATGTCCAGGATCTGGACTGCGATTTCTATGTTTTCTCCGGGCACAAACTTTATGGTCCGACCGGCATTGGCATCCTGTATGGCCGCAAGGCACTGCTGGATCAGATGCCGCCGTGGGAAGGGGGCGGGGCGATGATTGCGACCGTCAGCCTGACCAAAGGCACCACCTTTGCTGCGGCGCCATGGCGCTTCGAAGCGGGGTCACCGAATACCGGGGCGATTATCGGTCTGGGCGCTGCCATCAAGTGGATCAGCGATCTGGGGCTGGATGTGATTGCCGAGCGTGAACAGCAGCTGATGCGCTATGCACTGGATAAACTGGCCGCAGTGCCGGATCTGGTGATCTATGGCCCGCAGCAGCGTGCTGGCGTGATTGCGTTCAACCTGGGTAAGCACCATGCTTTTGATGTTGGCAGCTTCCTGGATCAATATGGCATCGCGATACGTACTGGACATCACTGTGCCATGCCGTTAATGCAGCATTACGAGGTGCCTGCCATGTGTCGTGCCTCGTTTGTTCTGTATAATAGCGAAGAAGAAGTGGACCGACTGGCCGCCGGTTTAACACGTATTCACCGTTTGCTGGGTTAAGTTTCAACCCGCACCGACCCGCAGGGGCGAGGCATGCCTCGCCCTTTCGTTTTTAAGTGAGGAAGCAATGGCAACTCTGCCAGATAAAGACAAGCTGGTACGTAACTTCAATCGTTGCGCTAACCAGGAAGAGAAGTATCTGTACATCATTGAGCTGGGTGCGCGCCTGTCGGGCGAGGCGGAAACCCTCCAGCAGCCGGAAAACATCATTCCGGGCTGTCAGAGCCAGGTGTGGATTGTCGTCGACACCGATGAAACAGGCTGTGTTCGCCTGCAGGGCGACAGCGATGCCGCGCTGGTAAAAGGGTTGATTGCCATTGTTTTCGCGCTGTACCAAAAGATGACGCCGCAGGAAATCGTCGATTTTGATGTCCGCCCCTGGTTTGCTGACCTTTCACTGACGCAACAATTAACGCCGTCCCGTTCGCAGGGACTGGAAGCAATGATTCGTGCCATTCGTAAGAAAGCGCTGATTCTTACTCAGCCTTGAATTGCTACACTTCTCGGTAAGCACCCCGCCAGGCTACAGTGGGGTGTTTACACATCCCGATCCCGATTGCGGGTGCATTTATCGCCCCCGGTAAGCGAGTCAGGTTGTGTATCTATCCATTCATAACCGAGAAATGCGCATGAAACTCTTTTACCGCTTTGCCGGGATCTCTGTTCTTACCTTTCTTGCCGGGATGCACGCCGTTAGCGCAACCGAGTATCCACTTCCCCCAGACAACAGCCGCCTGATTGGTGAGAACACCACCTTTGTCGTCCCCAATGACGGGCAGCCGCTGGAGTCTGTGGCGGCCAAATATAAAGTGGGCCTGCTGGGTCTGCTGGAAGCCAATCCCGGTACCGACCCCTGGTTACCTAAAGCGGGTTCGCAGCTGACCATTCCAACGCAGATGCTGCTTCCTGATACGAAACGTGAAGGCATCGTCGTCAACGTGGCTGAACTGCGCCTCTACTACTATCCGAAAGATGAAAACAAAGTGATCGTCTATCCCATCGGTATTGGTCAGCTGGGCGCAAACACCCCGGCAATGGTCACCAGCATCAGCCAGAAAATTCCCAATCCTACCTGGACACCCACCCCCAATATTCGTAAGCGCTACGCGGCTGAAGGCAAGACGCTACCGGTAACCGTACCCGCAGGGCCGGATAACCCGATGGGGCTGTTTGCGCTGCGTCTGGCTTACGGTAAGCAACACTATCTGATCCACGGTACTAACGCTGATTTTGGTATCGGCATGCGCGTCAGTTCAGGGTGCATCCGGTTGCGCCCGGACGATATTGAAGCACTGTTTAACAGCGTTCCAAAAGGGACGCGTGTACAGATCATCAATCAGCCCGTGAAGTACGCGGTTGAACCCGACGGTAAACGGTATCTGGAAGTGCATCAGCCGTTATCACATAGCGAGAAGGATGATCCGCAAACCATGCCGATTGCATTAACGGTGGCTGCTAAGAAATTCATCAACAGTGATGCCAGCGATCGGGCAGTGATCAAAGCGGCGATTGAGCGCAGGGCGGGGATGCCAGTACTGGTTAATGAAGGTGAAAAAGCCGGGGGTAACGTGGAGTTTCCTGTCAGCGAGGCTAAACAGCCTTCTGCTGCGGCAGAGGGTAAATCTGCACCAGTGACTCGTGTTGGCGCTGGCGGGGCTTAGCGTCGTTTACAGGGCGTTTTAGACGGGGTTGGGCGCATGGCGGAAGACTCCGGATAACAGGCAAAAAAAATGGCGCACAATGTGCGCCATTTCATTACCAGAACTCTTACTTACGGTAAGAGTGAGCCTGGTTGTCCAGACGCTGGTTAGCACGAGCTGCGTCATCTTTAGCAGCCTGAACGTCAGAACGGATTGCGTTCACGTCGTTGCTCAGCTGGTCAACTTTAGCGTTCAGAGTCTGCACATCGGTAGACAGCTGATCGATTTTAGCGTTGCTTGAGCAACCAGCCAGCATAGTTGAAGCCAGGATTACCGCGCCCAGTACCAGTTTAGTACGATTCATTATTAATACCCTCTAGATTAAGTTAATCTCCATGTAGCGTTACAAGTATTACACAAAGTATTTTCTAATGAGAATAATTTTTTGATGAGAAAGTGCTTAAACTTGATCGTTCGCTCAAAGAAGCATCTTATTTCTGATATTTTACAAAAAACGAAGCGAAAACAGGCGATTTTAATCGGAGGGAACATCGTTTCTACGGTAATTAAATCGTTAATTTCGATTGGACGCTTTGTGAAACGTCTTACGCAAGTTGTAAAAAAAGCGCCACTGAGGGCGCTTTTTAAATACAAGGCGTAATTTTTAATTACAGAACGTGCACTGACGCAGTATTGGTGGTTCCACTTGGTACCAGTGCACCAGAAACCATGACGACCACATCGCCTTTCTGCGCATAGCCGCTGGCTTCTGCCGCTTCTTTACCCAGACGGTAGAAGTCGTCAGTTGAGGCGATTTCTTTCACCACGGAAGTGATGATGCCTTTACTGAGCAATAACTGACGTGAAGTTTGTTCATTGGTCGTCAGTGCGAGAATAGTCGCGTTCGGGAAGTATTTGCGAATAGACTTCGCAGACTTGCCGCCTTCAGTGGCAACCACAATCAGTGGCGATTCCAGTTTCTCAGCCGTTTCTACCGCACCACGACATACTGCTTCCGTGATGCGCATTTTGCGGTTGTCGTGCTGGGAGTCGATGCGGCTTTTCATCACGCGGTCGGTACGCTCGCAGATGGTGGCCATAATGGTGACAGACTCCAGCGGGTATTTCCCTTTGGCGCTTTCACCAGACAGCATCACAGCATCAGTACCGTCGAGAATGGCGTTGGCAACGTCACCGGCTTCCGCACGGGTAGGGCGCGGGTTTTTGATCATGGAATCGAGCATCTGAGTGGCGGTGATCACCACTTTACGTGCACGGTTACACTTCTTGATCATCATCTTCTGAGCGAAGATCACTTCTTCAACCGGGATCTCAACGCCGAGGTCACCACGAGCGACCATGATACCGTCTGAGGCATCAAGGATTTCGTCGAAGTTGTTCAGGCCTTCCTGGTTTTCAATTTTGGAGATGATCTGGATATGCTCGCCGCCGTGTGCTTTCAGATGCTCACGGATTTCGATCACGTCTGAACGCTTACGAATGAACGAGGCAGCAACGAAGTCGACGCCTTGCTCACAGCCAAAGATCAGGTCCAGCTTGTCTTTTTCAGCCAGCGCAGGCAGCTGAATGGACACACCCGGCAGGTTAACGCCTTTGTTCTCACCCAGGTCACCGTTGTTCAGCACTTTACATACCACGGTGCTTTCAGTGACGTCGATAACTTCCATACCGATCAAACCGTCATCCACCAGTACGGTGTTGCCGATTTTCAGGTCAGAAGCGAAGCCAGCGTAAGTCACTGCGACGGTATCAGCGTTACCGATGATGGTCTGGTCGGTGGTGAAGGTGAAGGTCTGGCCCGCTTTCAGGGAGGCATCGTTACCGCCTTCCAGCTTCATCGTACGGATTTCAGGACCTTTAGTGTCCAGCAGAATGGCAGCCTGGTGACCGCTTTTGCTCATCACGGAGCGCAGGTTAGTAATACGCTGGCCATGCTCTTCATAATTCCCGTGGGAAAAGTTCAGACGCATCACGTTCATGCCGGCATCAAGCAGGTTGGTCAGCATCTCTTCAGATTCGGTTTTTGGGCCGATAGTACATACGATTTTAGTCTTTTTCATGACGATTTATCTATTAAGTTGTGATGGATGATTAAAGATGGATCCCGGCGGTGATTCCCCCGGAGGAAAAAATTTGCGTTATGAAAACGTCGATACTGAGTAAGGATAGGTGACAGAATTAAAGCATGCAGGGTAAGTTGAGACGTGGTTTCGGCGCAGGCGCAGCAAGACGTTGCGCAACAGGTACTCGTTATAAATTGAGGGGCAACCATACGCTGAAACCATTCAAGTGAAACAACGTTCCGTATTATAGTCGCTAAGTGTTCGAAAACCAATTAAAAAGCGTGAAATAGCATGCAGGAATGATGCGCATCAAGTTCGTTGCGCAAACCAGTGCGAAGTAAGGTTAATCTGAAAGTCTGGATGAAGGGGCATACCGGCAGTTGTGGTGCGTTCTGGAGAAGTCGAAAAAGTCGTTTGGATGAGGTAACAAGCGTGGAGGGTATTGCGAAAAGAATTTGGTGCGTCTGAATGGACTCGAACCATCGACCCCCACCATGTCAAGGTGGTGCTCTAACCAACTGAGCTACAGACGCATAATTTGCTTCGTCTTTCGTACTACTGCTTTGATAGCAACTTCCGTTCATCTTTCTTTGGAAGAAAGATGGTGCGTCTGAATGGACTCGAACCATCGACCCCCACCATGTCAAGGTGGTGCTCTAACCAACTGAGCTACAGACGCAAATTGTTGTCGTGGTGACAACGGGGACGAATATTAGCGACACCCTGAACGACTGGCAAGGAGAAAAAAGGATTTTTGTGTCCGATTGCTGCGCAACTGTGCGAAGCGCAGCAATTTTAATCATTTTCCGCACGTTTATCAGAAAATTAACGTGCAGCACGCTTCAGAATCATCTCCGCAGGCTGCCGTTGCAGGCGGCGCATCCGCCAGATCATCATGACGGCAGAGGAGGTCAGTCCAATGATAAAGCCGGTCCAGAATCCTGAAGGGCCCATTGCCGGGACCACCCAGTCGGTCATCGCCAGCACGTAACCGCTCGGCAGGCCGAGGATCCAGTAGGCGACGAAGGTAATAAAGAAGATAGAACGGGTATCTTTATAACCACGTAGAATGCCGCTGCCGATCACCTGAATCGAGTCAGAGAACTGATACACCGCCGCCAGGAACATCAGCTGTGCTGCCAGCGTAATCACCTCAGGGTTATCGGTATAAAGCAGGGCGATCTCTTCGCGAAACGTCACTGTGAACAGCGCGGTCATACAAGCCATACCGATGCCAACGCCCTGCGCTGTCCACGCGGCGACTTTGGCCTGTTCGACAGAACCCTGACCCAGTCGGAAGCCTACGCGGATGGTGGTGGCGACCCCAAGCGATAACGGCAGGACGAACATCAGTGAACTGAAGTTCAGGGCGATCTGATGGCCCGCGACTTTGACGATCCCCATCGGAGACACCAGCAGGGCCACGACAGCAAACAATGTCACTTCAAAGAACAGTGCCAGCGCAACCGGCAGACCAAGCCCGGTCAGACGGCGTAATGCTTTCCAGTCTGGCGCACTGAAACGTCCCTCAATATGAATATCGCGCATTGATTTGGCTCGATTCACCCAGGCCTTCATCGCGATAAACATCACCCAGTAGACCGATGCGGTGGCCACGCCGCAACCAATTCCGCCCAGTGCAGGCATGCCAAAGTGACCGTAGATAAAGACGTAGTTAACCGGAATATTCACCAGCAGCCCGAGGAACCCCATGACCATGCCGGGTTTCGTTTTTGATAAACCTTCACACTGATTACGGGCAACCTGGAAAAACAGATAACCGGGAGCGCCCCACAGCAAGGCGTGCAGGTATCCCACCGCTTTTCTGGATAATTCCGGGTCAACATTATGCATCGCGCCGATCAGGTATCCGGCGTTATACAGCACCACCATAATCAGCACAGAGACCATCGCTGCCAGCCAGTAAGCCTGGCGAACCTGATGTGCAATGCGCTCACGTCGGCCGGAGCCATTAAGCTGCGCCACCACCGGCGTCAGCGCCAGGATCAAACCGTGACCAAAAAGAATGGAAGGTAACCAGATTGAGGTTCCTACTGCAACGGCGGCCATATCCGTGGCGCTAACGGCACCGGCCATTACTGTATCAACAAAGCCCATGGAGGTTTGCGCAACCTGCGCAAGGATCACCGGGATAGCAAGGGCTAATAACTGACGCGCCTCTAAGAGGTACTTCTGCACACATACACCTTTTTTAATTTTTCCGCTATGTTTCACGCCGTTTTACTGCACCGTGAAATCCATTGGGGAGTTGAATGATGAAAGACACTGCTGAAGAAATAAACGGCATTTGCGATGATGCCAGCAGGGCAGGCGTTCCATTCTAGTGTCAGCGGCGGAAATAGCCAATCTTCTGATAAAAGAATCGCTCTTTATGTCACGCAATTAAACGGGACTTTATTTGGTTTTGTTGCGATGCCAGGGCAAACTAACTGGAGCGAAAACACATTGATTGAGGCAACAGCTATGTTTACCGGTATTGTGCAGGGCACCGCGGAGGTGCTGGACATTGACGAAAAACCTAATTTTCGTACCCATGTGATCAGAATGCCGGAGGCATTATTGCCCGGGCTGGAACTGGGGGCGTCCGTTTCCCATAATGGTTGTTGCCTGACGGTGACCGAAGTCGATGGCGACCGCGTTAGTTTTGATCTGGTAAAAGAAACGCTGCGTATTACTAATCTGGGCGATCTGAAAGTCGGTGATACCGTTAACGTTGAGCGTGCGGCAAAATTCAGCGATGAAATTGGCGGTCATCTGATGTCAGGGCATATTATGACCACGGCTGAGATCAGCAAAATACTGACCTCGGAAAACAATCGCGAAATCTGGTTTAAACCGCAGGATGCCAGTCAGATGAAATATATCCTGCATAAAGGATTTGTTGGCATCGACGGTATCAGCCTGACGGTAGGAGAGGTGACGCGCACAAAATTCTGTGTTCACCTGATCCCCGAAACACTGATGCGCACCACCTTAGGCAGCAAACGTCTGGGGCATCGTGTGAATATTGAGATCGACCCGCATACGCAGGCGATTGTGGAAACCGTTGAGCGCGTTCTGGCTCAGCGTGAAGCGGCATTACTGGCCGCCGCAGTCAGTGAAAAACAGGCTGAGAGCCCGGAAGCGTAATGTCATAAAAAGGGCGACATGACGTCGCCCTTGCTGAAAAGGGTATTACCTAACGCGCAACGCGCAGGCCACCTTGTTTACCGTGGGTAAATACCACCTGCCAGAGCTGAATATCCCTTGCACGAAACGCACCCGCGCAAGCATTCAGGTAGTAAGTGAACATCCTTTTAAAACGTTCGCCATATTTGTCTGAGAGTTGAGGCCATGCGCTAAGAAAACGTTGATACCAGTGCATCAACGTCACATCATAATCAGCGCCAATATTGTGCCAGTCTTCCATCACGAACCAGGGCTCGCTGGCTGCGGCAATATGCCGCACAGAGGGCAGGCAGCCGTTAGGGAAAATGTATTTGTCGATCCACGGGTCAACCTCATTATTGGTTTTGTTAGCACCAATGGTATGCAGCAGGAAAATACCCTCAGGCTTGAGATTACGATTCACCACATCAAAATAGGTGGCGTAATTTTTTGGCCCGACATGTTCGAACATGCCGACAGAAACAATGCGGTCGAACTGCTCAGACAAATCGCGATAATCCTGAAGCAAAATCGTGACATCCAGTCCGTCACAGCGCTGTTGTGCCAGCTTTTGTTGTTCAGCAGAAATGGTCACCCCCACAACATGCACGCTAAAGTGACGCGCCGCATATTCCGCCAGACCTCCCCAGCCACAGCCAATATCCAGCAGAGACATGCCCGGCTCCAGTTGAAGTTTCTCGCAGATCATCTGCAATTTGGCTTCTTGAGCATCTTCCAGCGTACGGGCTTCTTTCCAGTAAGCGCAGGAATATTGCATATAAGGATCGAGCATGTGGGTGAAGAGATCGTTACCCAGGTCATAATGCTCTTTGCCAACAATCCACGCGCGTTTGCGAGATTGCAGATTCGTGAGCCGGGACGCCACAACACGCAAGGTGTCGCGGAAATGGTGAGGGAGTTGCTGATCTAATTTTGACTGCAAAACACGCTGGAAAAATATATCCAGGCGTTCGCATTCCCACCAGCCATCCATATAGCTTTCACCTAACCCCAGCGATCCTTCCTGCAGAACGCGTTTAAAAAAATCGGGGTTGGTAATCTGGATATCCCAGGGGCGGGAACCATTGATTTCGATATTGGCCTGACTCAACATTTCCTGGACGATTCGATACCACGGGTTGTCGTCAAGGCTCACTTCTTCTATACACGATGAACTCATAGCTTCTCCATCACCCTGTGTGATTGAAACCTGAGAAAAAGACGCGTCAATTTCTACAGGCCAGTGAGAGCACTCACGGCGAATGCCGCAGTCTGATATCCGACGTTAAAAAAGAGGTTTGATGTGAAACTGGCAGAGGTCGTAACGTAGTCACTCGGAACAACTCCATGACAACCTTGTCAGGAACCAACAGTGGACGACGACAAAAACGCCGTCGCCCACTCAAAAATGTTGTTAAGTTGTTATTTTATCTTGCGCTGAAAAGTATATGCCCACGAAAGGTAATATTCAATGCATTATTGTTAGGGCGCTAACTAAGTGTTTTTACAGGATTCCACCTGGCACGGAGCCGTCAGGTGAGGCTGTTTTTGCTCCGCCAGTCGCTGGACAATGTAGCCAACAACAGCCAGGACAATCGTGCCAGCCATCACCAGCGTAGTGGTATGTAACGGGGATTCAATCCATGTTGACACCGCCAGACTGGCGAAAAAACAGAGGCCGAGCTGCAACATATTCTGCAAGGCGGCTGCTTTACCGGTCGCCTGGGGGAAGGGCAGTAACGCACTGGATACCACAATCGGGTAGATCGCACCGTTTGCCATCGCCATTCCACAAAACGGCAGCAGTAATGCAAACAAGGAAGGCTGCGGCTGCAGTGAAACAAAATAGATCGCGAGAATGCTGACACTGTAGAAGGCCAGCAGCCATGGCAACAATTGGCGCCCGGCAAAGTGGTTCAACAGCGCGCGGCAGCTAAACCCGCCGACAAGAAACGCCACAGTTTGTGGAACATAGCTGAGGCCAATATCCGCAGGGGACAAACCCAGGTTACCCAGAATGAAAGGGGACCCGGTGAGCCAGGCAAAGAAGCTGGCAGAGCACGCGGCATAAATCGCCACGTTGCCACTGTAAATGGGCGACTTCAGCAATGTGAAGAAGCCAGGCGTGCGGGGCTTAACGGCAGCGTGATCGTCCACCGGGCGTGACGGCAAGCGCAATGTAGGGATCAGTAGTGCGAGGCTGAGCAGTAGCAAGACAACGAAAATCGAACGCCATGAAAAGTGTTGCAGTAGCCAGGCACCCAACAGGGGAGCCAGCGCAGGCGAGAGGGCGACCAGTGGCATAATGGTCGCAAAGACACGATTGGCCCGCGGACCACTGTAGCGATCAACCACCAGAGCCTGCCAGCTCACCGCCGCAGCGCACACACCCACGGCCTGAACAAAGCGAACGATCAGCAACCAGAAAGCCGACTCCACCCACAGCATGGCTGCACAACCAACGGCGAACAGACTCAAGCCCATCATCAACACCGGTTTGCGGCCGATGCGG
This sequence comes from Erwinia sp. MYb375, assembly GCF_037479175.1. Taxonomy (NCBI): domain Bacteria; kingdom Pseudomonadati; phylum Pseudomonadota; class Gammaproteobacteria; order Enterobacterales; family Erwiniaceae; genus Erwinia; species Erwinia sp. MYb375. The sequence continues at coordinate 427,990 of NZ_JBBGZS010000023.1, forward strand.
TCTGACAACGGGCCCCAGACTAGCTGTGCGCAGGCAAACCCGGCAAGGAAGATACTTAAACTGGCGCTAATGGCACCGGCTTCCGTCTGTAAGTCCTGTTGCATCACGCCAAACGCGGGTAGGTACATATCGGTAGCAAGAAAGCCCAGCATACTGAGCAGCGCAAGGTAAATCATAAATCCTTTGGAACGCATGGTTTTTAACTCTTATTAGACAATTTTTTTACGCGTGCAGTGTAATCGCGTGCTGACCCGTCTGTGAAACGCTAATATTCGTGGGTTGCGATGAAAAATATTGAAGGCAAATCATGTGGTCTGAACATTCTCTTGAAGTGGTTGATGCGGTGGCGCGAACGGGCAGTTTTACCGCTGCTGCGGCAGAATTGCATCGCGTCCCTTCCGCTGTGAGTTATACCGTGCGGCAGCTGGAAGCCTGGCTGGCCGTGAGTCTGTTTGAGCGTCGTCATCGCGATGTGGAGTTGACGGACGCCGGACGGGTTTTCATTGAAGAAGGTCGGGCTGTTATCAAAAAAATGCTCGCCACCCGCACACGCTGCCAACAGGTGGCTAACGGCTGGCGGGGACAAATCAATATTGCGGTCGACAGAATTGTGCGCCCGGCACGCACCCGACAGCTGGTCGTGGATTTTTTACGGCATTTTACCGACATGGAACTGCATATCATGCCGGAAGTGTTCAATGGCGTGTGGGATGCACTGGCTGACGGTCGCGTCGATGTCGCAATCGGTGCGACTCAGGCGATCCCGGTACGAGGACGTTTTGCTTTTCGTGATATGGGAAGCCTTAACTGGCGCTGCGTGGTGAAAACGTCGCATCCTCTGCTGAGCCATGAGGGGCCGTTAAGCGAGACGTTAATCCGTGAGTGGCCATCGCTGGTACTGGAAGATACCTCACGTGCCTTGCCAAAACGCACCACGTGGACATTAGATAATCAACGACGGCTGGTGGTGCCTGACTGGGAAAGTGCGTTTGACTGCCTGCGAGCCGGGCTGTGTGTTGGGATGGTACCCGGTCATTTTGCCCAGCCCTGGCTGCAACAAGGCGTGTTGGGAGAAGTGACGCTGACGTCACCGTTTCCCGACAGTCCCTGTTATCTCAGCTGGTCTGAACAAAGCGCCTCACCGGCGCTAAGTTGGTTACTGGACTATCTGGGTAACACAGAAACCCTGAATGCAGAGTGGTTAAGTGAACATCCCGGCCAGTGGCAGGTGAGTGATTAACGGCGATAGTCGCGGAAAGGGCCATCGGCAACGGAACGACGCTCAATCAGTGAAGGGTGAACTTCAATGGTTTGCGGGTCTTCGCGTTTGCTGGTGATACGGTCCAGCAACATATCAAAAGCGGTTTCGCCCAGACGCTCTTTTGGCTGGTGGACGGTGGTCAGTGCGGGCGTAAAGTAGCGGGCGTTGCGCACGTTATCATAACCGATCACCGAAATATCCTGCGGTACGCGCAACCCCATTTCATCTGCTGCGCAAATCGCGCCCATAGCCATAATATCACCACCGCAGAAAATGGCCGTCGGGCGCTGCTTCTGCGACAATATTTGCTGCATGGCACGATAGCCCGACTCAGGTTCAAAGTCGCCCTGCACCAGCCATTCATCGCGCAGCGTGATGCCTGCTTCTGCCAGCGCTTTCAGGAATCCGGCATGGCGGCCACCGCCCGTATTACGTTCAAGCTGGCCTGGGATCGCGCCGATATCGCGGTGCCCACGCTCGATCAGGTAGCGTCCCGCCAGATAACCGCCCTCAAAAGCATTATCCAGTACGGTATCAGTTAAATCACCGCGCGACTCGCCCCAATCCATGACGACCATCGGGATATTACGGTTATCTTCCAGCATGGAAATCAACGTGTCAGGATATTCCGAACACATCACCAGCAACCCATCGACGCGTTTTTGCGCCATCATTGACAGATAGGCCTGCTGTTTTTGCAGGTCATTGTGCGCATTGCCCAAAATCAGCGTATAGCCTTTGGCAAAGCAGCGGTTTTCTATCGCCTCAATGATCTCTGCAAAATAGGGCGCTTCGCTGGATGTTGCCAGAAGGCCAATGGTTTTGGTGTGGTTGACCTTCAGACTGCGGGCCACGGCGCTGGGGGAGTAATGCAATTCTTTGATCGCCACCCATACCGCTTCGCGCGTCTCTTCGGCTACAAAGCGCGTTTTGTTAATCACATGAGACACGGTGGTGGTTGAAACACCGGCGCGCTTTGCCACATCCTTAATTGTTGCCATGAAAATCGTACTCCTGGTGTTATCGTAACATCTTGATAACTAATTGGTTAAACGTTTGCCTGGGTACAGCCATTCCTGCCCGACCAGAATTATTTTGGGTGCTGTCTCAAAGGGTCGGGAAGGGGTAGAATCGTCCGTAGAGTGACATGCAGTGCTGACTTTTACACGTTGCCGACTGTGTTGCGCAACGGAATAAAGAATTCTAACAAGGCTGCGCACAGAAAACGAGATTTTTACGGGTAACTGTGGGAAAATCTGTTGGCTTACTAATAACAAGGTTATTGAGGAGAGAGAATGAACACTGATATGAAAATGACGGCACTGGCCGTTGTGGGTTCACTGCTGATGATTATTGCGTTTAGTTTTACGGCTGTCATGCATTAAGTTTTGCACGGGAGGAGGACACTCTTCCCGAACCCACACGCATTATCGAATCGTTTTAGGCGTCATCATACGGCGCGCACCGATGTAGTGTTCCTGCCAGTAATCTTCGCTCAATGCACTGACCTGAATGTCTTTACCAGTACGTGGAGACTGAATAAATTTCCCTCCACCCAGATAGACGCCAACGTGATCGGCCGTGCCACGTCCGTTAATGCGGAAGAAGACCAGATCACCTTTCTCTAACTGATCGCGCTTAATCGAAGCCGCATCACGCAGATGGTACATTTCATTGGCCGTGCGCGGGATCTTAAACTTCACCAGATCTTTGTAGGCATACCACACCAGACCACTGCAATCGAAACCGGTTTTCGGAGAGGTGCCGCCCCATTGATAAGGCTTTCCAAGTTGGCCCATTAGCTTGTTCATCGCCGTCTCACGTGCTTTCTGGTAGCGTGCGCGATGTGCTTTGCTGAGTTTGAGCGGGGCGCTCAGAGCATCGTTATCATCGTCAGTGGCTTTGCTGCCTGCGCGTTGACGACCATAATGTTTTTTATCCGCTTTTTTGCTGGCCGCGAGTTTTTTGCTCAGTGTTTTCTTCTCCACCTTCGCATTACGCACCGGGGCTGCGCTGTTTTTTTTCTTTTCTTTCTCTTTCAGTTTTTTTGCCAGCAAAAGCCGTGCTGATTTAGACGGTTCTTTTTTAACGGTTTCTTTGGCTTTCTTACTGACAGGTTCTTTGACTTTTTTGGTCGAAGTGGCTTTTACCGGACGGCGCTTACGGCGGTCATCTACACGTGCAGTATTGCTTTCGGCTTTTTGCTGTTTTGCATTAATAGGGGCATGTGGCGATGCGTGCGCCATGTTGAAGAACAACTGAGTGAAAGCCAGTATGAAGAGCGTGATGAGTAAACGCATCGTTCCCATTAACAGTTTGTGCGCTACAAAAAAGCAGCAACGCGGTCAGAAAAGAGATTTCTGCGGTATGCAGAAGGTTAGGCCAATTCTAATCTAACTTCTTAACAAAGGGTAAGGTCTTTTTTGTTTCAATAATACAGATCAAGAAAATGATGTAATATTGAGCACAATCAGGTGGTTAACCCAGCAATAAAACCAGTGTTAGTCATAACAGGTGCAGCAGTGATGATAAGAAAATGTTATTTTGTTTCCCTGTTTTGTCTATTGGTCACATTTTTACCTCTCTCGCATGTGAAAATGTCATTTTCATCCCCAGGGCAGAATCGCTACAATAAGCAGGCTGCGCCCAGCCTACACACGATGTATCGTATTGAGGAAGATATTTATGAGTACTGTTGAAAAAATTCAACGCCAGATCGCTGAAAACCCTATTCTGCTGTACATGAAAGGTTCTCCGAAACTGCCAAGCTGCGGTTTTTCTGCTCAGGCTGTTCAGGCGTTATCTGCTTGTGGCGAGCGCTTCGCGTACGTTGATATTCTGCTGAACCCGGACATCCGTGCAGAAATGCCAAAATATGCCAACTGGCCAACGTTCCCACAGCTGTGGGTAGACGGTGAGCTGGTGGGTGGCTGCGATATCATCATCGAGATGTATCAGCGCGGCGAGCTGCAGCAGCTGATTAAAGAAACTGCGCAGAAATATCCGTCTGACGCCGCAGAGTAATGCAGGCACATTGTCAGCATAAAAAAACCGGGCCCTGAGAGGTCCGGTTTTTTTTCGAGTCTACAGCACGTTGTTTCTATTTTTCGCTGTCGTCGCTTTAAGCATCAACCGGCAGTGGCCAGCCTCCCAGACGTTTCCAGCGGTTGACCAGCTCGCAGAACAGATCGGCCGTTTGTACGGTATCGTAAAGCGCGGAGTGAGCCTGAGCGTTATCAAAAGGCATTCCCGCCGCCGTACAGGCCTTCGCCAGAACGGTTTGCCCCAATACCAGGCCGCTGAGTGCCGCGGTGTCGAAGGTGACGAATGGGTGGAAAGGGTTACGCTTCAGGCTGGCGCGTTCAGCAGCCGCATTCATAAAATTCAAATCGAATGTGGCATTGTGTGCAACCATGATTGCCCGACTGCAACCGCTCTCCTTAATGCCCTTACGCACCAGTTTGAAAATGGCATGCAACGCTTCATGTTCACTGACAGCACCGCGCAGCGGATTCTCCGGATCGATTCCGTTAAATGCCAGTGCTTCGGGTTGCAGAACTGACCCGACAAAAGGCTCTACGTGGAAATGGATCGTCTCGTCTTTCTCCAGCCAGCCATCGTCATTCATCTTTAGCGTCACCGCTGCGATTTCCAGTAATGCGTTAGTTTTGGCATCAAAACCGGCGGTTTCAACATCAATAACAACTGGATAAAAACCGCGAAAACGGCTGCTAAGGGTATTCAGTTCATTCGATTCAGACATCGGCATCTCACAGGAGAAAAAAGGCAGCGCGCATTATGGCAAATTTTGTCGGGGGATGCAGCAGGGAGGGGAAGCGGGGGGCGTAAAAGGCACCCGAAATACTTAGTGGCCGAGGCCATTGCCCGCTTGTTTGTTCTCGATCAGCTCAATTTTATAGCCATCCGGGTCTTCAACAAACGCGATCACGGTGGTGCCACCTTTTACCGGGCCGGCTTCACGGGTCACGTTCCCGCCATCGTTGCGGATACGGTCGCAGGTCGCGGCCACATCATCTACGCCCAGTGCGATATGTCCGTAAGCATTGCCCAGGTCGTATTTATCCACGCCCCAGTTGTAGGTCAGCTCAATGACAGCACCTTCGCTCTCTTCGGTGTAGCCGACAAACGCGAGGGTGTATTTATATTCGGTATTTTCACTGGTGCGCAGCAGGCGCATGCCCAGCACTTTAGTATAAAAATCAACAGAGCGTTGCAGATCGCCAACGCGCAGCATAGTGTGAAGTAAACGCATAACATCCTCTTTTATCGGCGTCATCGATGGATGACGTAAAAAAACCAGTATAACGATTATGCCATCGGGTGCGAACCCTTGTGGAAATTAACCGAGGAACGGATAGTCGGTATAGCCTTCGGCACCGCCACCATAGAAGGATTCTGGCTTAGGTTCGTTCAGCGGAGCACCGTTTTGCAGACGCGCGACCAGGTCCGGGTTGGCAATGTAGCTACGGCCAAACGCAACGGCATCAATCAGACCTTGCCCGATAAGGGCTTCAGCTTTTTCTGCCGTGTAACCGCCCGCGCCGACAATGACGCCAGGATAGACAGCGCGGATGGCCTGACGGAATTCACTGGTGTATGGCTTGCCACCGGCCCAGTCAGGTTCAGAAATGTGCAGGTAGGCCAGTTGGCGCTTTGCCAGCTCAGCAATAAAGTACAGGGCGGCTTCTTCCTGATCTTCGCCGTTATCCAGACCGTTGAAAGGCCCCAGCGGAGAAATACGGATACCGATGCGATCGGCACTCCAGCCAGCAATGGCGGCATCCACCACCTCCAGCGCAAAGCGGGTACGATTTTCGATACTGCCACCATACTGGTCGTCACGCTGGTTGGAAGCCGGAGAAAGGAACTGGTGAATCAGATAGCCGTGCGCGGCATGCAGTTCAACCAGGTCAAAATCGGCCTCACGCGCATTAATTACGGCCTGACGGAAGTCACCAACGATGCCAGCAACTTCTGCCGTTGCTAATGCGCGCGGGGTGGAAGTGGCCTCACGTACCGGGTTACCCTCTGCATCACGCAGGGATGTGCGGGTTTCGGCATTAATAGCAGAAGCAGAAACGGGAGCCTTACCTTCAGGTTGCAGGCTGGCATGAGAAATACGCCCGGTATGCCAGAGTTGCACGGCGCTGTGGCCGCCATCCTGATGAATCCCCGCGTTGATCGCTTTCCAGGCACTCATCTGCTCTGATGAATGTAATCCCGGTGCACCGGCATAACCTTTCGCCTGGAAGCTGATCTGTGTTGCTTCAGTGATAATCAGCCCGGCAGTTGCGCGCTGGCGATAATACTCACCCATCAGAGGGATAGGGATATCGCCGGGTTCAATGCTACGCAGGCGCGTCAGCGGCGCCATAAAAATGCGGTTCGGCACGGTGATGGCACCGGTTTTCAACGGGGTAAACAGCGTGTTCAGTTTCATAACTTACTCCTGGTAGACCGGTCGACTAGTGTGGGTTGTTTTTTTTAAGCTTTGCGCAATATTCGCGCCATTTCCTGCCATGCATTGAGTAATGGTGCGTTATCACGGCAGATTTTACTTTGCAGGCTGGCGCCCAGCCACAGCGTGTACAGGGTTTGTGCACAGGCTGCACTGTTCACGTCAGTATGCAGTGTTTGCTGTTGTTGTGCTTTTTCCAGTGATGCCTTCAGGGTATCCATCAACGCAGTGGATCCCGCATGGAGCGCACTGCGCATGGCTTCAGACAGGTCGCAGACTTCGGCGGATAATTTTACCGACAGGCATCCCGCAAAACTGCTTTCTTCACAGTAAGAGAGTGACTGATGATAATAGTCGAGCACGCGCTGTCGGGAGTCATCCTGATGATCATGTAGATAATCTTGCAGACGCTGATGATAGCGGGCGAAGTAGCGTTCCAGCATGGCAACGCCGAACACTTCTTTAGAGGCAAAGTAGTAGTAGAACGACCCTTTTGGCACTTCTGCCTGTTTGAGCAGCTCGATCAGGCCCATACCGTTGAAGCCGCGCTGAAGGCAGAGCAGTTCACCGGTATCGAGCAGATGTTCACGTGTGTCAAAGCGGGTCGTGTTATTCATTGCAGCAGGGTACTAGACCGAACGGTCGGTTTCAACCCTTAGCTGGTTTTACGACACGATCGGATCATATCCAGAGAAGGTTGATACTCCCGGGTCTGCACATTCATCATACCCAACAGGGTATGGAAGATGTTGTCTTGAGAGACATCATCCGTCTGCGCCTGTTGTTGCAGGCATTGCTGATCAATGCCAAATGCGCTGGCGTAGTCCGGCGACATCCAGAGTAAAAACGGAATATGTGTCTGCTGGCTCGGTGCAAACACGTAAGGTGCACCATGCAGATACATCCCGTGTTCCCCCAGTGATTCCCCGTGATCCGAGAGATAGACCATCGCCACGTTGTATTTATCACTGTACGACTTCAGCAGATTAATCGTGCTGTCCAGCATGCTGTCAGTATAGAGAATGGAGTTGTCGTATGTATTGACCAGCGCCTGAGGGTCGCAGTCCTGAATCTGATTGCTGTCACAGGTTGGTGTGAACTGTCGCAGGGCATCCGGGTAACGCAGATAATAAGCCGGGCCATGGCTGCCCATCTGATGCAGGACAATCACCGTGTCATCCTTCACGCTATCAATATAGTTACTGAGGCGATGCAGCAGCACGTCATCAAGGCAGTAATCACTTTTGCATAATGCACTGACCTTCCATTTGGTCATATCAGTATGCGGCACGCGATCGCAGGCACCTTTGCAGCCACCGTCATTTTCTCGCCAGAGAACGTTAACACCGGCATGCGCCATGACATCGAGCAGCCCTTCCTGATGATGTGCAAGGCCCGCGTCATACTGCTGGCGCGGCATATTGGAAAACATGCAGGGCACGGAGATGGCGGTTTCGGTGCCGCAGGAGGTGGCGTTGCGATAGTAGATAACATTGTCACGCTTCAGTTTGGGATTGGTCTCCCTCGTATAGCCTCCGAGTGAGAAGTTTTCAGCCCGTGCGGTCTCCCCCAGCACAAAAATGACCAGCGTCTTCTTCTTTTCACCCGCTAACAGCGGGCCTTTATGCGCATCCTGACCAATTTTGACCAGCGCCTGATTGCCCGCAAACCAGCGATTATCTGCGTAGTGCCCAATGCCGCTGACCACATTGGCTGGCGTGATCATTTTCACCAGCCCTTTATTATTGCGGATCATCGAGGCGTAATCTTTATATAACAGCGCTGCCACCAAAAGTACCACAAGAATGGCACCCAGAGACGTCACTACGCGCCAGACGATAGCCATCCACCACGGGCGGTTGTTTTCGATTCGGGTAAGCAACATGATCGCCGCAGGGAGTACGCCCAGTAGTAGCAGCCAGAGGAGATATTTCACGCTGAACAGAGAGGTCGCTTCCTGCAGATCCGTTTCAAACACGTTCTGGATCATGTTGGTATCGATCACCGTACCAAAACTGTACATAAAGTAGTTAGCGGCGGCACTGGCAACGATCAGTATCACCAATAAAGGCTTACGTAGCCACGGCAGTGCGGCGACGTTGAAGATCACTAAAAAGGCGCAGAACAGCACCAGGGGAAGCGTAGCCGCATAAAGATAGTCGTGCAGTCCCTGATAGGGAATAATTTCCCATGCCCGAAGCAGGAAGATACTGTTGAGTATCAGCGCGAAAAACAGCGCAGCGGAAACGTTAAAGGTAATTTCATTACAACGTAACTTGTTCAGGCGTTTCATGGTCGTCCAGTAACAGAATAATCTGAAACAAGAGTAACCGCGAAAGCTTAGATAAACCTTAACTTTGTTTAAACATAGGGATAGCCCGCCAGAAGCGGGCCAAAATATTAGTAAGCAACGGTAAATTGCTGGCGAATATGCTGCGGATGTTCGATTTCGTCCAGGATGGCTACGGCCAGGTCAGCAACGCTGACAGACGCGGGTTTGTCTCCATCCATCAGTAATGAGGTGGTGCCCAGACGGAACTGCCCGGTGCGCGGGCCGGGTTCGAGAAACGCAGCAGGGGAAAGGTAAGTCCACTCCAGCGCCTGTTCTTCAGCCTGAAGCTGATTACGCAATGCACGTGCACCCAGCGCGCCGGGTTTGATATTAGCCGGGAAGGCTTCCGTATCCACCAACTCTACGCCCGGAGCCACTTCCAGGCTGCCAGCGCCACCCACTACCAGTATGCGCTTCACGCCGCTGCTTTTTACGGCTTGCAGGATTTGCTGGCTGCCGCGGGTAAATTTTTCAAACAGATCGCTCTCCGCCCAACCCGGATTATAGGCGCTGATGACGGCATCCTGACCTTTCAGAACGCCACTCAACCAGGCGCTGTCATGAATATCACCTGTGACCACAGTCAACTGAGGATCTGAAGGCAGATTTTTTCCTGAGCGAGAGAGGGCCGTCACCTGATGGCCTCGTGCCAGGGCTTCTTTTACAACATCAGGGCCGACAAAACCCGTTGCGCCAATAATGGTAATTTTCATTTATTCATTCCTCTGTAAGTGTGGATTCAACTTTACGGCTTAACAGATAGGATGATAAGTGGCATATTTTAGCTTTTATAATGAAGTGATACTTACGAATAATGGAAAAACTCAATCGTATGGCCGTGTTTGCAACGGTTGTCAGCGAAGGTTCTCTGGCAGCCGCTGCACGCCGTCTGGGTATGTCGCCTTCTGCGGTTAGCCAGCATCTGCGGGCACTTGAGCAGGCGGTAGGGGTGCCCTTACTGCATCGTTCAACCCGAAAGCTCACACTTTCTGAGGCGGGGGCGGCATTCTATCCGGGCTGCGAGGCCATGCTTCATCATGCGCTGGAAGCGGAAAAACGTCTCGCGGAAATGCGCGATACGCTGAGCGGAGAGTTGCGCATCAGCGCAACGGTAGGGATCGGCGGCCAGCCGCTGTGCAGTGCGTTATCACCCTTGTTACAACAGAATCCGGGGCTGAAGCTACGCATTATTGCCACCGATAACGTGCTGGATATGATTGAGCATCGGATTGATATTGCTTTACGCTTTAGCCGTCAACTCAGTGATGCCAATATTATTGCCCATCCGCTGGCAGAATGGCCGATGGTTATCTGTGCAGCACCCGCCTATCTCAGCCGTTATGGCGTGCCGGAAACGCCGCAGGCGCTCTCAGCCCATCGCTGGATACACGGTCATCGTACGCACCGTCATATTGATTTCCATCACGCAAGAGAAGGGGCGCTGACGCTGCGTCTGGCTGAAGGGCAGGTGGTTAGCGACAGTATGAACGTGATGCGCGCTTTTACCGTTGCGGGTATGGGGTTGTCATTGCAGCCTTTGCAGGAGATCCAGGAAGAGCTGCACAGCGGGCAATTAATGGTGCTGTTGCCTGAGTGGCGCGCCAGCCCTCTGAAGCTGACGGCACTGACGCTTGAACGCGTTTTACCGGAGAAAAGTCAGCAGGCATTACGGGCGTTACGTGACTATTTTAGTAAAAATCACCGGGTCACACTTGCAGACATGGGATGAGCCGTCTTCAATGAAGACAGAGTGAACTTACCAGGAGTGGCGGTGGCAGAACAATTAGAGTTTTTCCCGGTACCCAGTCCCTGTCGCGGGATCTGTCAGGTTAACGAACGTGGTTACTGCCGTGGCTGCCTGCGTAGTCGTGAAGAACGGTTCAACTGGATGACGTATAACGATGCACAGAAACGTGACGTTTTGCGTTTGTGTCGCCTGCGTTTCCAGCGCCAGCGTCGTGGGGAGAATCCAGACGTTACGGACCAGCCCGAGCAGCCCACGCTGTTTTGACGCGGAGTTTGATCCGCCCCTGTTGTAGCGATGACCTGATGGCGTATTATCCGGGTCAGCTATTTCATCAACGGGAGTAAGAATAAGATGCTACAACGCGTACAGATCGCCCCACAGGGACCGTCATTTTCACCACTGGTGATGGGATACTGGCGGTTGATGGAGTGGGGAATGACCTCTCAGCAGCTGGTGCAGTTTATTGAGCAACATCTGGAATGTGGTATCAGTACGGTTGACCACGCCGATATTTATGGCGGCTACCAGTGTGAAGCCGAGTTTGGCAAAGCGCTGCGCCTGCAACCCTCTTTGCGTCAACGTCTGGAGTTGGTGACGAAATGCGGGATTGCCACAACGGCAAACCCAGATAACACCCTGGGTCACTATATTACAGATGCAGCGCACATCATGACGAGTGCTGAAAATTCCCTGCGTTATTTCAATACAGACTACCTTGATCTGTTATTGATCCATCGTCCCGATCCCCTCATGGACGCAGATGAAGTTGCCAGCGCGTTTCAGCAGCTTCATCAAAGCGGAAAAGTAAAACATTTCGGCGTTTCTAACTTTACCCCTGCACAATATTCGCTGTTACAGTCACGACTGCCGTTTACACTGGTCACCAACCAGGTTGAAATTTCCCCTGTGCATCAGCCGCTGTTATTAGAGGGTACGCTGGATCAGTGTCAGCAGATGCGGGTCAGGCCGATGGCATGGTCATGTCTTGCGGGCGGAACGATGTTCAGCGCACCTGAGTACCAGCCGCTGCGTGATGAACTGTTATTGATCCAGCAAGAGACCGGTGCAGAGAATATTGAGCAGTTGATCTATTCCTGGATTTTGCAATTACCTTCTAAGCCACTGCCGATTATTGGAAGTGGTAAAATTGAACGCGTCAGCGCGGCAGCGAGAGCGGTTAACGTGACGCTGACTCGTCAGCAGTGGTTCCGTATTCGTAAAGCCGCACTGGGTTTTGATGTGCCGTAATCCGCAATTAACAGTGGTAGCGCCATTGTCTGACGACATCACGTTGATGTCGTTTGCAACCGTGAGAGTGAGCAATATAAACGCCAGATGATCCCGGCCAGATCGATGCCTTGATCTTCGTGAGTATCACGCAGTATATCGATGCGCTGTTGTAGTGTTTTCAACGTCTCGTTCAGGGGAATATGGTGTATCCCGCGTTCACTGATAATAGATTGCAAATCGTGTAGCACGGCGTCGCGTATACTCGCCAACGCTGAAGAGGGTGTTTTCCAGTTGCGCAGATTCCAGGCAATATGCGAACAGTTGAGTAATACAACACCCCAGCGCATCAGCCACAGATGTGCCTGGTCATCGCGACTGTTTTTAAGCTGGTTGATGCGGTGATAAACCAGCGATTCAAAACTATTCTGACTTAGGCGAGGATGTCTTCCCAACTGGTCGACAAACTCACCGCGTAAAGCGCGGATATGACGCCTGCTACGGTGTTTATCAGAACTGGGACGCAAAATAGAGAAGGCCAGCCAGACCATCGCCACGCCACAGACTTTTGCCAGATTATCATTAACAAAACCCGAAAAATCATAGGTGGGTGGATTAGTGACTGACAGGAAGGATCCCAAAAAAACAACCAGTTGCCCCCAAAGGGCAGTCCGTTTTTTATCCTGTAATTTAATCAGTTGCATGGTGATCAGCAGAGGGAAGAGTACGATAAGAAACTGCCACAGTACGGTCACTTGAATCATGAAAGCGAACTTCATCACAAAGCTGAAGAGTGACAGCAGCACCAGTGTTTTGATCAATAATACGGCGCTGCTGACCGGGGATGCAGAAGATGAATAAAGCACGCAACTGATAGCGGCCAGCGTCAGTGCTGAGTCACCGGCATCCCATTGCGTTGTGATCCAGAAACTGGTTCCGAAAAAAATCACACAAAAGGTTCGCAGGGCATTCCAGCTGGCTTCAGCCCCATCTGCCTCGCGTGCCAGTGATGGCACAACCGGAGGAGCGAGATGCGTATGGTTATCTGCATGTTCGAACTGGCGTAGCCAGCGTGCGATATTCAGATACAGCCAGCAGAAGTAACGTAGCTGCTCCCAGAAGGCCCGGTGCCGATAATCCGTCGTGTCCTTTGGGGCTGCGCGATAGAGTATCTTCGCCAGGTAGTACTTATATTTTTAACCCTTAGCCATGGCTTCCAGTAGCTGGTGCAGTGTTACAAACAGGTTTTCTGGTGGATGGTCCCAGTTCAGCAGCATCCGGCGCAGGCTGGAGATAATGCTGGTCAGGCGCAACTGCTGGTGCAAAACATAGTTCAGCACATTGTTTTGACGGCGAAAGCGGTAATGACTCCAGAATGCCTGAATGCGCAGCAGATTCATTGTCAGGATTTCGCCAATCACGTTCTCGTGGGCCTGACGTACCGTGCTGGTGTCCTCTTTCTTCAACATCACCATTGCATGGTCGAGCAGTTTGCTGTGCATCTCGTTCAGGGAATGGATTAACGTCTCTCCATCCGAGGTGCTGGGCAGGATCATCATCATCAGTGCGCCGCACAGTATCCCGGAAATGACCTCACAAACGCGGGCCTGGGCAATGGCCCATATACTGTCGATCTCAACCTCATTGACACAGGTAAAGGCGATGATGGCGGCCGTGTAGCCCGCCAGCGAAAAGGCGTAGGCCACATTATTCTGATAATGGTTTGATACCCAGGTGCATAGCGCCAGCCAGCTTGCAATCGACACGGCAAAAAGCCAGGGCTCGTCCAGCGTATGACCGGCGATCATCAGGGCTGCCGTCGCGCCCAGCATACTCCCCACAATGCGCCCCAGACTTTTACTGATCACGCCACCAACAGTAGGAAAACTCACCACCGCAGCAGAGGTCATCGCCCAGTAAGGTTCATCCAGCTGAAGGCCGTAAGCGATACTCAACGCCAGACACATAGCGATGGTATTGCGCAAGGCGTAGCGCCATTGTCCGGCGGTGGCTTTGATCCAAGGCAACTGCTGCCATTGCAGCCAGCTCAGATTAAGCCGACTCATTGCTGGACAGAAATTGTGCAGGTGGTCCCGGCAACCAGTGTGACGGAGGGCGGAAGATGAGTCAGGCGGATACGTACCGGTACGCGCTGGGCCAGCCGAACCCACGGAACGTTCGGCTTGATATCCGGCACCAGGCCGCTGTCAGATTCTACACTTTGGTCGTAGATCGCCCGGCCGATACTTTGTACCACGCCGGTGAGTGGCTGATCGTTACTGTACAGGGTGATAGTTGCCTCGGCGCCTGTACGGATATGGCGTAGTTTGGTCTCTTCAAAATAACCCATCACGTAAAACGAATGGCTATCTACCAGCACAAACAGCGGTGAACCGGTGCTGGCGTAGTTACCTACCCGGGTTTCCAGATTGTTGATCCAACCATCGGTGGGGGCAAAAACCACGGTTTGCGACAGGTTCCAGCGCGCACGATCCCCCTCAGCCTGAGCAGCCTTAACGTTTGCTTCCATTGCCTTGACGGTGAGATTAGCGACATCAAGCGCTTCTTCTGAAATAACATTACGCCCAAGATTTTGACGACGATGAGCCTCATGCTGCGCCTTGACAAGGTCCGACTGTGCTTTTGCCAGTTGGGCTTCTGCATTCAGTACGGCAATACGATAGGGCTGATCATCAAGGGTAAACAAGCGGGTTCCTTTGCTCACAAACTGGTTATCTTCTACATCGAGCGCCACAATGCGCCCTGAGACCTGTGGAGTAATACTGACCAGTTCGGCTCTGACTTTGCCATCTCGTGTCCAGGGTGACTGCATATAGTAATTCCACATCCACCATCCGGCACAGAGTGCCGCCGCGAAAAAAAACACGGTGGAAAAATATCTTAAATAATTGATTTTCATCACATTACCCGACGATTAACAGCCCCAGAGAGGCGGCTATGCAGAGAGTAAACAAGGAGAGATCCAATAAAGTGGGGTGCCAGATCTCGCCTGAGTACATCCAGTCACGCAGTAACGGATGAAGTAACAGCCATAAGAAAAAACCGAGCAGAACGACTTTGAACAGGGGCGGAAAATAAAGTGAGTCCCCGAACACCAGTTCGGTAATGGGGCTGGCAGCCGTTAATATTGAGGTAATCACACACAAAATCCCTATGACCAGTGAATTGTCGATGAGGATAACTGAATGCGTCCATCTGATTATGATGGATTTGTGTTTTGCCTTGTAAACTCGCAGAATAGTCTAAAATCATGCTTGATAGCTAGCAAGCTAATTATAAGAGGTAGGAATTGAATACAACTCTGGGAACCGACCTGTCAAGATTGGTGCGCGTCTGGCGCGCATTAATCGATCAACGATTGAAACCGTTGCAGCTGACGCAAACCCATTGGGTGACGTTACACAACATCCACCAGCTACCGCCTGAACAGTCGCAAATTCAGCTGGCGAAAGCCATTGGTATTGAACAACCTTCTTTGGTACGCACCCTCGACCAGCTGGAAGAAAAAGGGTTAATTACGCGCAGCACCTGTGCAAATGACCGCAGGGCTAAGCGAATCAGCCTCACTGCACAGGCAGAACCGATTATTACTCAGGTTGAGCATGTGATAGATGCGACTCGTGATGATATTCTGGCCGGAATTTCTCAGCCGGAGATCGACAAAATGGTCACGCTGATTGCCAGACTTGAAAAGAATATTATTGAGCTTCAGGGGCGAGATGAATAAAAAAAACCGGCATAAGAAGCCGGTTTTTTTGCGAACAGGTGCCATTAGCGTGGAGACACAGTCACCTGGCTACCGTTTGAAGCCATTGCTACACGCTGACCCACAGAGTAGCGGCTTGCTGCCTGTTTCTGGACCACCATGATGGTGTTGCCATCATCTTTGCGGATTTCCAGCTCAACGCCCTGACTTTTGTTCAGCGATCCCTGCACACCCTGGCCTGCAACACCACCCGCTACGGCACCGGCTGCGGTTGCCAGGCTACGCCCCGCACCACCACCGACTGTATTACCGAGGAAGCCACCCAGAACGGCACCGCCAATGGCACCGATAACGTTGCTGTCATCGCCACCCTGAATTTGCACCGGACGAACAGATACCAGTGTACCGTAGCTCACGGTCTGAATCTGTTTAGCTTCAGAGGCGCTGTAAACATCACCGGAAAGCGTATTATCACTTACACAGCCAGCCAGCGTTATCCCGGCAAGCGCCACGATTAATAAACGCATCGTCATCATTAAAACTCCTATGTGTAGCAGGTGCTGCGGATCATCGGGCAGCGGTCAATAACACTATTATAAGGTACAAGCCGCGCCTTTCTCACAATTAGTTTGTAAAAGCACCGCAGAAAGATAACCTGGGGTGCTTAAACGTGGATTCAATCACGACAAGAAAATACGACGTAGTTAACAACGTGAATAAAAGATCTCTAAATCATAGAATTGACGCGCTAATTTTGCCAGGCTGGCGCAATGACACTCAAACCCGCAGACGGGATAAGGCGAAGGCATGAAATCAGGTCGATTTATTGGCGTTATGTCTGGCACCAGCCTGGACGGCGTTGATGTGGTGATGGCGGTGATTGATGAACATATGGTGGCACAGCAGGCCAGCTATAGTCACCCGATCCCACAAGCGCTGCGCCAGCAGATCCTGGCAATCTGCCAGGGGCAATCATTAACGTTGTCGCAGTTAGGGCAACTGGATACTCGCATGGGGCGGTTGTTTGCGGATGCGGTACTGGCGCTACTCAAGCAGCAGGGATTGTCAGCGGATGATATTACCGCCATTGGTTGTCACGGCCAGACCGTGTGGCATGAGCCGCAGGGCGATGCCCCAAATACCTTACAAATTGGCGATAATAATCAAATCGCAGCAGCAACGGGTATCACCGTAGTGGGCGATTTCCGCCGACGTGATATGGCGCTGGGCGGGCAGGGCGCACCGTTGGTGCCGGCTTTCCACCATGCGGTACTGATGCACTCCACTGAGCGCCGCATGGTGCTGAACATCGGGGGCATTGCGAATTTGTCTTTGCTGTTACCCGGGCAAACATTGCGTGGTTTTGATACCGGGCCAGGAAATATGCTGCTGGATGCCTGGATCTGGCGGCAGCAGGGCAAACCCTATGATGAAGAGGGGGCCTGGGGGGCCGGCGGTCACGTGGCCTGGCCACTGCTGCAACAGATGCTCAGTGACCCCTATTTTGCACTGAGTGCACCGAAAAGCACCGGACGCGAATATTTCAACCTGAGCTGGCTGGAACAGCAGCTGTCATCCTTCCCGGGTCTGCCCGCACAGGATGTGCAGGCAACGTTGGTAGAACTGACGGCGACCACTATCGCACAGCAGGTCTTACTCAGCGGGGGGTGTGACAGGTTGCTGGTGTGCGGCGGTGGGGGCCACAATCCGCTGTTAATGTCACGTCTGGCGGCGCAGCTGGCCGGGACAGAAGTGACGAGTACCGACCAGGCTGGCATCAGTGGCGATGATATGGAAGCGCTGGCTTTCGCCTGGCTGGCATGGTGTACCTTGAGTGGGTTACCGGGCAATTTACCGTCGGTGACCGGTGCGCGTGAGGCCAGCGTGATCGGGGCAATATTCCCGGCAAATCGGCCTTTTCGCTGATTGCATCACCCGGAAAGACGTTTTAGCCTAAGTGAACGTCCCGTAGCTCACAAGGAATAAACAATGAAAAAGGGGTATATCGCCGCCATGCTGGTGGCGCTGTCAGGATGCAGCTATTTTCAGACCGGCTCTCATACGCCGGTCAACACATTGCATTATACCTGCGGCACGCTGCCGTTAACGGTGAAACTGGATAACAGTAAAAGTGAAGTCAGCCTGATCCTCGACGGTCAACCGCTGGTACTGAAGCAGCAGCCTGCGGCGTCAGGAACCCGGTACAGCGATGAGCATTACGTCTTCTGGTCGAAGGGCGACAGCGCGTTCATTGAGCGCAATGACAAAATCATTATCGATGACTGTCAGCTTCAGCAGCCAGCCAGTTAACCCATTGAACTATTGTAGGGTGCGGCGCACAATGCGGTATCCCTACTTATCAGAAGCCAGAGCGATGACTGACAGCGACCATCTGCAACAAATTGCCCATCTGCGGCGTGAATACACTCGTGGCGGCCTGCGCCGCAAGGATCTCCCCGCTAATCCGTTGACCTTGTTCGAACACTGGCTTAACCAGGCGGTTGAAGCACAGTTGCCGGATCCCACAGCCATGAGTGTGGCCACGGTGGATGAACAAGGCCAACCCTATCAGCGTATCGTCCTGTTGAAGCATTTTGATGAGCGCGGCATGGTGTTTTATACCAATCTGGGCAGCCGCAAAGCGCAGCAGCTGGAAACCAACCCGCGCATCAGCCTGCTGTTTCCCTGGCATATGCTGGAACGTCAGGTCATGGTGCTGGGGAGTGTTGAGCGTTTATCTACGCTAGAAGTCTTGAAATACTTCCACAGCCGCCCGCGAGACAGTCAACTGGGGGCCTGGGTGTCGAAGCAATCCAGCCGCATCTCTGCCCGTGGCATTCTTGAAGGCAAGTTCCTTGAACTGAAGCAGAAGTTCCAGCAGGGTGAAATTCCGCTGCCGAGTTTCTGGGGCGGTTATCGGGTCAACATTGACTCAATGGAGTTTTGGCAGGGTGGCGCTCATCGCCTGCATGACCGTTTTTTCTACCAGCGTGAAGATGACGCGTGGAAACTCGACCGCCTGGCCCCCTAAAACACGAAATAATGCCGTCAATGGCTGGATCACAGCGGTCCGGCCCATTATTCTATACCCCTTATTTTTTCTCTCCGCGTCTCAGCGGAAAGCTGTGTACCAGCTTAGGTGCAGACTTTTTTACATGGAGTCTTAGATGGCCAGCAGTAACCTGATCAAACAATTGCAAGAGCGGGGCCTTGTCGCCCAGGTAACGGATGAAGAGGCGTTAGCAGAACGACTGGCACAGGGGCCAATCGCACTCTATTGTGGCTTCGACCCGACTGCCGACAGCTTGCACTTGGGGCATCTGGTGCCGTTGCTCTGCCTGAAACGTTTTCAGGATGCCGGACATAAGCCAGTGGCTTTAGTCGGTGGCGCAACTGGCCTGATCGGCGACCCGAGCTTTAAAGCAGCCGAGCGTAAGCTGAACACCAGTGATACCGTGAATGAATGGGTCGATAAAATCCGCCATCAGGTCGCCCCTTTCCTTGATTTCAACTGCGGTGACAACAGCGCGATTGCAGCCAACAACTATGACTGGTTTGGCGGCATGAATGTGCTGACCTTCCTGCGTGATATTGGCAAGCACTTCTCAGTTAATCAGATGATTAACAAGGAAGCCGTCAAGCAACGTCTGAATCGTGATGATCAGGGGATCTCCTTTACTGAGTTTTCTTACAACCTGCTGCAGGGTTACGACTTCGCCTGTCTGAACGAGCGCCACGGCGTGGCGTTGCAGATTGGGGGATCTGACCAGTGGGGGAACATCACCTCCGGTATCGACCTGACGCGTCGTCTGCACCAGAACCAGGTGTTTGGTTTGACCGTTCCGCTGATCACTAAATCTGACGGCACCAAATTCGGTAAAACCGAAGGTGGCGCAGTGTGGCTGGACGCGAAAAAAACCAGCCCTTACAAGTTCTATCAGTTCTGGATCAACACCGCTGACGCAGACGTTTATCGCTTTCTGAAGTTCTTCACTTTCCTGAGCATTGACGAGATCAACGCGCTGGAAGATGAAGACAAGAACAGCGGTAAAGCACCCCGTGCCCAGTATGTTCTGGCCGAACTGGTGACCAAACTGGTACACGGTGAGGACGGTCTGGTGGCGGCACAGCGCATTACCCAAAGCCTGTTCTCCGGGGCGCTGAGCGAACTGACGGAACAGGATCTGGCACAGCTTGCACAGGATGGCATGCCGGGCGTTGAGTTGGAAAACGGGCAAGATCTGCAACAGGCGCTGGTCAATACCGAACTGGCCCCATCACGTGGTCAGGCTCGTAAGCTGATTGAGGCGAAATCCATCAGCATCAACGGTGCACTGCAAACGGAGGCAGAGTATGCCTTCGTAGAGGCCGATCGTCTGTTCGGCAAATACACCCTGCTGCGTCGTGGTAAAAAGAACTACAGCTTAATCAGCTGGAAATAATAAGCAGGTTCGTTACGTACTGAAGCCGGCCATGCCGGCTTTTTTTAGGCAAGAAGGGTCAGAGTCGCGCGATGAAAAATATTCTCTCCATCCAGTCCCATACTGTTTTTGGTCACGCCGGAAACAGTGCAGCAGAATTTCCTATGCGCCGCCTGGGCGCAAACGTTTGGCCACTGAATACCGTTCAGTTTTCCAACCATACTCAGTATGGTCACTGGGCCGGAACGGTCATGCCGGCCAGCCATCTGACCGAGATTGCCCGGGGTATTGCTGATATTGATCGTCTGAAAACCTGCCATGCGGTGTTAAGTGGTTATCTCGGCTCCGCCGAGCAGGGAGAGGCTATTCTTGAGATTGTACGGATGGTCAAAGCGGCAAACCCGGAAGCCTGGTATTTCTGTGATCCGGTGATGGGCCATCCGGAAAAGGGCTGCATTGTGGCACCGGGTGTGGCTGAGTTCCATGCGAATGCCTCCCTACCCGCCAGTGATATTATCGCGCCCAATCTGCTGGAGCTGGAAATGTTGAGTGGGCGCCAGGTGGCCGATGTGGAGCAGGCTGTTGCGGCAGCACGTGAGCTGATTGCTAAAGGGCCAAAAGTGGTGCTGATTAAGCACCTTGCGCGGGCCGGTTACCGTAGCGATCGCTTCGAAATGCTGCTGGTGACGGCAGATGAAGCCTGGCATATTGCCCGTCCGCTGATTGACTTTGGCGTGCGTCAGCCGGTAGGGGTGGGTGACCTGACCAGCGGATTATTACTGGTGGACCTCCTGCACGGGCTATCGCTGCAACAGGCGCTGGAACATGTGACGGCCGCTGTGTATGAAGTGATGCTGAAAACCCATCAGATGGGTGAGTATGAGTTACAGCTGGTCGCTGCACAGCAGGCGATTGCTGAACCGCAGCAGCATTTTGCGGCAGAGAAACTCTGACGTACCCTCGCGGTACCGGGCAGGCCATTTGGCCTGCCTTCGACATTAGTTTAACCCTTCAGCCTTCAGCGCAGCGATCACGTCAGGACGCGCAGCCACCCGTTCAAACCAGTCGTTTAACGCATCCAGCCCACTCAGGTTCAGCTTCAACGCATGAGCCCAGCGGGTCACGGTAAACAGATAAGCATCTGCCACGGTGAAACGCAGCCCCATCAGCCACTGCTTCTCTTTCAATTCGGCATTCACATACTGGAATTTCTGCTCCAGCAATTCCCTGGACAGTACCTTAAACTCGTCCGGGGTGGTGGGGCGAAACAGCGGACTGAACCCTTTATGCAGTTCAGTGGCAATATAATTGAGCCATTCGAGCGTATGGTAGCGTGTCAGGCTGCCGGGTGGGGCCAGCAGTTGGCGGTCAGGTTTCAGGTCGGCAAGATACTGCACAATCGCCACGCCTTCAGTCAGCACCGACCCGTCATCCAGTTGCAGCGCCGGAACCTGGCCTTTCGGATTGATTCGCAGATAGTCTTCGCCCTGTTCCGTCTTCTTCGTTTTGGTATCCACGGTGACCAGCGTGAAATCAAGGCCGGATTCGCGCAGCACAATATGGGGTGACAGTGAACAGGCCCCGGGTTTACAGAACAGCTTCATTGCTCGCTCCTTTCATTGAATGATGACGATCTCCTCAGCTTACTGCCGAAGAACATAAAAGTCAGTGTCAACGCGCGGACAATGGCGCATTTTTTGCCGATTAATTAACCTGTGGCAAACGTGGCTGCCCTAAACTGCCCAGTTCAGGCAGGGATGTTCGGGCCAGATCCCAGAATGCGCGCACTTTTGCCGGCATATATTTTACGTTCTGCGCGACCAGTTGCACCGGAACGGCCGGAGGGCGGAAGTCCGGCAGAATTTCGATCAGGGTGCCCCGCAGCAGGTCATCATGAACCTGATAAGAGAGCAGGCGGGCAATACCTTTCCCGGCGCGGGCAGCAATCAGCTGAGTCTCCACTTCATTGACGGTCAGTCTTGGCGTGATGCGCACTCTCTCCTGCTGCGTCTCAGGGCCGAAGCGCCACTCTCTTTGTGCGGTGAGCGCCGCACTGGCGATGAGGTGATGATCGACCAGCATGGTGGGCGTCAGCGGCGTACCGTGCAGTGTGAGGTAGTCAGGGCTGGCAACCAGCATCCTTTGCACCTGGCCCACCTCTGTCGCCACCAGTGAGGAGTCGCGCAACTGGCCGATGCGTACCGCCATATCCAGCCCCTGTTCGATCAGGTCCTGATAACGGTCACTGAGCATCAGATCAATCTGGATATCGGGGTAGCGATCGAGAAATGTCAGCACCAGCGGGGCAATATGCTGGCGGCCGAACTGAACCGGCGCGGTCAGACGGACCCTGCCACTCAGCTGGTTGCGGGTGGTGGCGTTTAGTGCCTGCTGATAATCCTCCAGCACGCCTTTTGCGCGTTCAAAAAGCGCCAGTCCGGCGGGCGTGGGCGACAGGCGCCGGGTGGTTCGTTCAATCAGGTTCACGGCAAAACGGCTTTCGAGCGCTGTCAGGGCACGCGTAATCGCCGGAGGCGACCGCCGCAGAGTTCGTGCGGCTGCAGCAAGGCTCCCCCGTTGTACCACGGCGACAAACACCGCCAGTTCATCCAGTTTATCCATGATTATTCCACTTTCCGAAATTATGAATTGCTATTTTTGCCTGTTTACCTCGTTTTCAGCAAGAGTAAGCTGAGTAAAAAACAGGAGATCATCATGAGTTCATTAACGTTATATGGCACCGGACTTTCCGGCCACGTTCACCGCGTCAGCGTGTTGTTAAGCATACTGGGTCTTTCCGCCACCTGGGTTGAGGCTGATGCCCAGGTCAGACAAAGTGCCGGTTATCGGGCGCTCAACCCTCTCGGGCAGGTGCCCGTTTTAGTGGATGGTGACACGGTGATCAGCGACAGTAATGCCATTCTTATCTGGCTGGTGAAGCGCTACGCACCCGACAGTGGTTGGTTGCCGGCGGATTTGCTCGAGGAGGTGCAGGTGCACCAGTGGCTGGCAAAAGCCGCCGGAGAAATCCGTTATGGTGTGGCGTCTGCGCGTCTGATTAAGCAGTTCAACGCGCCGGAAAACTACGCTTCAGCGGTATATGTGGCAAAGAAATTTTTACCTCAACTGGAAGCACATCTTGGCGATCGTCAGTGGCTGGTGGGAAAACGTGCCACCCTTGCTGACCTGGCCTGTTATGCCTATGTGGCCTGTGCGCCTGAAGGGGGCATTGGTCTGCATGCCTACCCCAACATTCAGGCCTGGTTACAGCAGACGGCCGCACTGCCGGGCTTTATCACGCTGCCACCTCTGCCTTTACCTGCGGAAGCATAACGGTGTTCCATCCAGGGGAGTTGCAGGCGCAGAATAAAGCAGGCTATCAACAGGTGAAAGCCGCCCTTTATCCATCGATGCCTGATCAGCACCGTCTGTTTTATCAGGGCCTGCAGACTTTCTATATGACCGTACAGGATGACAGCGGTTACCCGTTTGCAGCCCTGGTTCAGGGGGCTGCCGGGTTTATTGCTACGCCGGATGAGAGCCATCTGTCCCTGCTGCGCAGTGCCATCGAGGCGGTACCTTATCTGCCTGCATTGAAGCCCGGAATGGCGTTCGGTGGCCTTGGCATCGACTTCGCCAGCCGCCGCCGTAATCGGG
Source organism: Erwinia sp. MYb375 (assembly GCF_037479175.1). NCBI lineage: Bacteria > Pseudomonadati > Pseudomonadota > Gammaproteobacteria > Enterobacterales > Erwiniaceae > Erwinia > Erwinia sp. MYb375. The sequence continues at coordinate 451,841 of NZ_JBBGZS010000023.1, forward strand.
TCAACGCGGTGGTAGAGGGTTTCAGTGACGATCGGCTACAGCTGCATGTACAGGAAAGTTTTGGCAACTGCCCGCAGTATATTCAGCGACGACGATTGCCCGCGCAGGATAAGCGACGATCGCTGCATATTGAACCCCTCTGCATGCTGGATGCCGATGCGCGCTATCTGATTTCTGCTGCGGATACTTTCTTTGTGGCCAGCCATGCACCGCGCAGTCAGGGAATGGGAGGGGCGGATATCTCGCATCGGGGAGGGTTACCCGGGTTTATCACCCTCAGGCAGGGAAAGCTTTTTATCCCGGATTATTCAGGTAATCGTTATATGAATACGTTGGGAAACCTGCTGCTGGAACCCCGCTGTGCTCTGCTGATCATGGACTTCCATCAGGGTGCAGCACTGCATATTCAGGGAAGGGCTGAGATCCTGTGGCAATCACCGGGGGAAGGGCGAGTGGAACGTTACTGGACGGTTGAACCGGAACGCATCCTGCGCCTCAGGCAGTTATTACCCGCTACCGGAACGGACGTGGAATATGCCGTGTCCACACTGGCAGCTGAAAGATAAAAAAAGGGCGACATCACTGTCGCCCTGGTCATCATACTGTTAGTAATCAGTCATTCGCTTTCTGCGGAGCGGGGGTCCCGTCCTGAGTCATACGGTTCAGCAGGGGAGCTGTGAACATCATCAGTACAGCGATCACCCCGGTGACGATACCGATTTTCAGGAACACATCACCATAAACGTGCAGCGACAGCAGCGGATCGGTAATATTTTCTGGCACCGCCATCAGATTGGCCACTTTGCCGGCAACCATGGCAGCACCTGCGGTGGTCAGGAACCAGGAGCCCATGATAAAGCCCATCAAACGCTGTGGAACCAACTGTGCCACCATCGCCAGGCCCAGACCGGAAATCATCAGTTCCCCGATGCTTTGCAGCGCATAGCTGAGGATCAGCCAGTTGACAGAAACAATACCCAACTCGTTAGCCAGCGAGGCACCCAGCGGCAACACCAGGAAGGCTGCGGAGCACAGCACCATGCCCAGCGCAAACTTATGTGGCATCGGCAGGCGGTCGCCCATCTTGTTATAGATAGCGGCCAGCAACGGGCTGAACACCATAATCCAGAAAGGATTCAGTGCCTGGAACTGCTCTGGCTGGAATGTGATGCCCAGAATGCTGTGCTCGACGTTACGAATAGCGAAGAAGTTCAGCGAGGTGGGCATCTGCATATACAGCACGAAGAAGACGATAGCCTGCACCATCAGTACAAAAGCAACAATCATCTTGCGGCGCGCATGCCCCTGAAGTGCGAAGGTTTCTTTGGCAAACACCAGTACGATACCGACAGCGATCACGCCAAGTACCAGGCGGGCAATACCCTGGTTATGCAGCAACCAGGTGGCCAGGGTGATCATCACCACAATACCGACCAGCGTCATCAACAATTTGCGGATGTTCAGTGGGGCAAAATCTGCTTTCGAACCGTGATTTTTCACCCACTTACGGAAGAACATGAAGTTCACCAGGGTGATCAGCATGCCGACAAATGACAGAGCAAATGCCGTACTCCAGCCAAATTCAGCCGCCAGCCACGGCGTGGCAAGCATAGAGAAGAAGGAGCCGATATTGATCGCCATGTAATACATGGTGAACGCACCGTCGAGGCGCGGATCATCTTTCTCATAACAGGTAGACAACAGAGAAGAAGGGTTAGCTTTAAACAGACCATTGCCCACGGCGATGGTCGCCATGCCGATATACACCAGGCTAATGTCGTGACCTGACCAGGCCACCAGTGCGTAGCCCAGCGCCAGCACCAGCGTGCCGAGCACGATAACGCGCTTGGTTCCCAGCACCTTATCGCCGAGCCATCCGCCAACGGCGACCAGTCCATACACCAGAGCACTGAACGAAGCGAACAGGGTAATAGACTGCGCTTCTGACATCCCCAGCATTTTCACTAGGTAGACAGCCATAATCCCTTGCAGGCCGTAGTAACCGAAACGCTCCCATAATTCGATGGAGAAAATCAGATAAAACGATCGTGGTTGCTTGAACGCGTTGAGGCTTGCTACCTCAGGTTTCTTGTTTGCAGTTGACACTAGTACCTCTGAATGCTTGACCTGTTTCGTGACAGGAAATAAGTCGGCGTAACGCGGGACGTGCGCTCACCGTATAGTTATAAGATGGAAAAACGCCAAATAATTTCGCCGATTGCAGGCGCTGAGGCAAGCGTTATTTCAATATCGCTGACTGATGAAATAACAGTCTTAAATGAGTGGCTTTACAGTTTGTTTGTTTTATTGCACTAATTTGGATCTTTTTAATGGATGATTATGCCAGTAGCTGCGGCGTGTTTGTCCGATGAGCAGACAATAGTTCTGGTGACGATGTCTTTGGTTGTAACGTCTTTAATAAATAAATTTGTGAGTTATATTCACTGTTTTATAAGGTTTTTTTAGTGTTTTTTCGTTGCTATACAGCAGTTGTGTGGGGTGAATAACAAGTAAAGCGCCTTTGTGTGATTTTAATCACATAAGTTGTGATAATTTTTGTTGAAAAGGAACTTAAAAGTTCCAAATGTTTTTTATTGATTGAACGTTCAATATAAAACAACTACAATTAGTCTCATTCGATAGCTAAAACCGATGAAGCGATGCCAAAAGTAGGAATGAAGGTGATTCGTCAGGCGCAGCTGATTAACGCGACGCTGACAGTGATTGACCGGGTCGGACTGGCAGATGCCAGTCTGGCATTAATAGCGAAAGAAGCCGGGGTCTCTACCGGGATTGTCAGCCACTATTTTGGCGACAAAAACGGTCTGCTCGACGCCTGTATGCGCCAGATCCTCTCTGACCTCTATGTAGCATTAGAGCACCATCGTCAGAAGGCGGCACCAGACCCTGCTGCGCAGATCCGCGCTATTATCGATGGCAATTTTGACGTCACACAGATTGCTGCGCCGGTGCTGAAAACCTGGCTGGTGTTTTGGGCCGACAGCCTGCATCAGCCAAATCTGCACCGTCTGCAACGCATGAACGATCGTCGCCTTTATTCCAATCTGACGGCGCATTTCCGCCGTGTTTTGCCTGAGGAACAGGCCCGTGCCGCCGGTGCATGTCTTGCGGCACTGATTGATGGGGTGTGGCTGCGTATGACGCTGGCACCTCAGCCGATGGAACAGGGCCTGGAGCAGGCTCGCATGCTTTGTTATCAAAATCTTGCGCTGTGGCTGAACAGCGCACCCACCCCCTGACAGGAGGAGACATGGCCGATATGAAACGCCGCGGTTTATACATCAACGGACGCGAAGTGCCTGGCAATGGCGAACTGTTCACCACCGTTAACCCTGCCAACGGCAATGTCCTGGCCGAAATAACCGCGGCCAGCCAGCAGGATATTGAGGATGCTGTTGCTTCTGCACAAGCCGGCCAGCGTATCTGGCGCAGCTATACTCCGGTTGAACGCAGCCGCGTTCTGCTGAAGGCCGTTGCCCTGTTGCGCGAACGCAATCAGGAACTGGCCGAGCTGGAAACGGCCGATACCGGTAAACCGATCGGTGAAACCTCAGCCGTGGATATCGTCACCGGCGCGGATGTGCTGGAGTATTACGCCGGGCTGGCCGTCGCCGTCGAAGGCGAATCCATTCCGCTGCGTGACACCGCACTGGTCTATACCCGCCGTGAGCCGCTGGGCGTCTGCGCTGGCATTGGTGCCTGGAACTATCCGATCCAGATTGCCCTGTGGAAAAGCGCCCCTGCGCTGGCAACGGGCAACGCGATGATCTTCAAGCCGAGTGAAGTCACGCCTCTCAGCGTACTCGAACTGGCCAAAATCTTTACCGAAGCCGGGCTGCCGGATGGCGTGTTCAACGTCGTTCAGGGCGCTGCTGCCGTGGGGCAGGGGTTGAGCCAGCACACCGGGATTGCCAAAGTGTCCTTCACCGGTGAAGTGAACACCGGTAAACGCGTAATGGCCGATGCCGCACTGGCTAACCTGAAGTCTGTCACTATGGAGCTGGGCGGGAAGTCGCCGCTGGTGGTGTTTGATGATGCCGATCTGGAGCGTGCGGTCGACGGCGCGATGATGGCGAACTTCTACAGCAGCGGCCAGGTATGCACCAACGGAACGCGTGTGTTCGTCCAGCGTTCGCTGTTGCCTGCCTTTGAAAAACGTCTGCAAGAAAAAATGGCCGGGATCCACTGCGGTGACCCGACCGACCCGGCGGTCAACTTTGGCCCGCTGGTGAGTGAAGGGCATTGCCAGAAAGTAGTCTCGTATCTGGAGATCGGTAAACAAGAAGGGGCGCGTCTGCTGGCTGGCGGTTCACGTATTACCGAAGGTCCACTGGCGAAAGGGTGTTACGTGCAGCCAACGGTCTTTACCGACTGCACCGACGACATGCGTATCGTGCGTGAAGAGATCTTTGGGCCGGTCATGAGCATCCTGGCATTTGACGATGAAGACGAAGTCATCAAGCGTGCCAATGATACCGAGTACGGTCTGGCGGCCGGGGTGTTTACCACTTCACTGAATCGCGCACATCGGGTGATCCATCAGCTGGAAGCCGGTATCTGCTGGGTAAACAGCTGGGGCGAGTCACCTGCACCGATGCCTGTTGGCGGCTATAAGCAGTCTGGCGTAGGGCGCGAAAATGGTCTGGAAACGCTGCATCACTACACCAGAACCAAATCTATTCTGATCGAGATGGGCGAGTATCCATCCGCGTTCTGATTTTTCGCCGCGGCGTGCGCGTCGCGGCAATATTTACGGAGGTTTAATGCAGAAATTTTACTATATCATTATTGGTGCGGGTTCAGCAGGCAACGTGCTGGCAACCCGTTTGACTGAGGATGCTGACGTATCGGTACTGTTACTGGAAGCAGGCGGCAAAGATCACCGCTGGGACTTCCGTACCCAAATGCCAGCCGCTTTGGCTTATCCGCTGCAGGGTAAACGCTACAACTGGGCATTTGAAACCGATCCTGAACCTCATATGGATAACCGTCGTATGGAGTGCGGACGGGGCAAAGGCCTTGGCGGTTCTTCACTGATCAACGGTATGTGTTACATCCGTGGTAACGCGATGGACTACGACAACTGGGCGAGCAAACCCGGTCTGGAAAACTGGTCCTATCTGAACTGCCTGCCGTATTTCCGTCGTGCGGAAAAGCGCGATATCGGAGAAAACGACTGGCACGGTGGCGACGGTTATCTCAGCGTCACCACGCCGAAAAAAGGCAATAATCCGCTCTATCGCGCCTTTATTGATGCCGCCCAGCAGGCAGGACATCATGAAACCGACGATCTGAACGGCTATCGCCAGGATGGCTTTGGCCCAATGGACCGTACCGTGACCGCCAAAGGCCGTCGTTCCAGCACCGCGCGCGGTTATCTGGACGTGGCAAAACAGCGTCCGAACCTGACCATTGTCACCCATGCGCAGACCGACCGTATTCTGTTCAGCGGCAAAACCGCTACGGGCGTCACCTGGTTGCGCAATGGTAAGCAAGAGCAGGCAGAAGCCCGCCGTGAAGTGCTGCTGTGTGCCGGGGCGATCAACTCGCCGCAGATCCTGCAACGTTCGGGCGTGGGTCCGGAAGAGTGGCTGCGTGAGCTGGACATCGAGGTGGTTCATGCACTGCCGGGCGTCGGGCGCAACTTACAGGATCACCTGGAAGTCTACATGCAGTACGGCTGTAAAAAACCTGTCAGCCTCTATCCTGCCTTGCAGTGGTGGAATCAGCCCGCAATCGGCGCTGAGTGGCTGTTCAACGGCACGGGTGTAGGTGCCAGCAACCAGTTTGAAGCGGGTGGGTTTATCCGCAGTGACGATCAGCCAGACTGGCCGGATCTGCAATACCACTTCCTTCCGGTAGCGATTAACTACAACGGCAGCAGCCCGGTGAAACAGCATGGTTTCCAGGCTCACGTCGGCCCGATGCGCTCTATGAGCCGTGGCCGTATCAAGCTGACATCCAAACACCCGTATGCTGCGCCATCGATCTTCTTCAACTATATGTCGGAAGAGCGTGACTGGGTGGAGTTCCGTAACGCAGTGCGTCTGACGCGCGAGATTATGCGTCAGCCAGCGCTGGCCGAATATTGCGGTGAAGAGTTGCAACCCGGTATCAACGTGCAGAGCGATGAGGAGATCGACGCCTTTATCCGTGAGCATGCAGAAACCGCCTATCACCCCTGTGGTAGCTGTGCGATGGGCACCGATGCGATGGCAGTGGTGGATGCAGAAGGGCGCGTGCATGGCATGAACAGCCTGCGTGTGGTGGATGCGTCGATTATGCCGCAGATCGTCACGGGCAACCTGAATGCCCCAACGGTGATGATTGCAGAGAAAATTTCTGACGCCATCCGCGGTAAAGTGGCGCTGCCGCTGTCAGAAGCAGATTACTACCGTTTAAGCCGTTAACACGATGTGGGCTGACCGAAACAGAAGGTCAGCCTCTGTGTTTGCACCAGGGGCGACCTTCTGTTTCGGTCGCCCCTGGCCACATCATTACTCGAAGTAAACCTCAGGGTTATCCGACAGCAGAACAAACTCCTTCGTGTCTTTCTCCAGCGCGCGAATAGCCCCACTTTCAATGTCATACACCCAGCCGTGCAGCCGCAGCGCATTGTTGCGCAGTCCCACTGCGACCGACGGGTGAGTTTTAATATTATTTAATTGCGCAATGACATTTTCCTGCACCATCGCATTCACTTTGTCTTCTTCAGTGGCATAGGTCTTTTTCTCGACCACGGCTTTCGCCGCATCAGAATAATGCAGCCAGTGGGCCACGGCAGGCATCGGGTCAAGACACTGACAGGTGGCAATCGCCTTCATCGCGCCGCAGTTGGAATGGCCACAAATCACGATATCCGTCACCCCCAGCGCCACCACGGCATATTCGATAGTGGCAGACACGCCGCCAGGCTCAGGCCCGAATGACGGCACAATGTTACCTGCGTTACGAATCACGAAGAGTTGTCCCGGGTCCTGCTGGGTGACCAGTTCCGGCACCAGGCGGCTGTCGGAGCAGGAGATAAACAGCGCTTTGGGATTCTGGCTTGAAGCAAGGCTGCGGAAAAGTTCTTTTTGCTCGGGGAAAATGTCTTTCTGGAAGTTGAGGAAACCTTCAATGATATGTTGCATAGCACTCTCTCTATCCTGGATTATGGCCGCGAACCACGTCAGGGAACGGGCCGATAATAGTCATAAAATGATATTGTTATGAGGGTCAGAAGGCATTTTTAAGACGTCTGGTCATTCTACTTTAGCATCAAATTCACAAAGATCTTCAATCAGGCAGGAGCCGCAGCGCGGTTTACGCGCAATGCAGGTGTAGCGGCCATGCAAGATCAGCCAGTGGTGGCAGTCGACCATAAACGCTTTCGGCACCACCTTCAGCAGCTTCTCTTCCACCTGTTCCACGTTTTTGCCAGGTGCAAAACGGGTGCGATTACAGACGCGGAAAATATGCGTGTCGACGGCGATGGTCGGCCAGCCGAAGGCGGTATTTAATACGACGTTGGCCGTCTTACGCCCCACGCCGGGTAACGCTTCCAGTGCCTCACGGCTCTCCGGCACTTCACCGCCGTGCTGTTCCAGCAGAATGCGGCAGGTCTTTATCACGTTCTCAGCCTTGCTGTTAAACAGGCCGATGGTCTTGATGTACTCTTTCACCCCATCGACACCCAGCGCCAGAATGGCGGCAGGCGTTTTAGCAACCGGGTAGAGTTTTGCCGTGGCTTTATTCACGCTGACATCGGTAGCCTGCGCAGACAGCAGAACCGAAATCAGCAGTTCAAAAGGGGAGGTGAACATCAGTTCCGTGGTGGGATGCGGGTTGTTATCCCGCAGCCGGGTCAAAATTTCCTGACGCTTTTCCTTATTCACAGCACACCTGTTGTTTTTCCATCCGGCAACGCCTGCGCTTCTCTTTCAGCCTTCAGGGCGGCACGTTGTTTCATTTTATTATCAATCAGATACTTAGCGGCCAGTAGCATGCCCAGACCGATAAAGGCACCCGGCGGCAACATTGCCAGCAACATCGGCGAGTCAAAGTGGACAACCTCAATGCGCATCACCTTCGCCCAGGGGCCAAGCAGCTGATCCGCACCATTGAAGATGGTGCCGTTACCGATGACTTCACGAATCGAACCCAGCACCACCATCACGCTGGTGGCCCCCAGGCCGATGGCCATGCCATCCAGGGCCGAGAGCGGAATACTGCTTTTCGATGCCACCGCTTCCGCACGCCCGACGACAATGCAGTTGGTGACGATCAGCGGGATAAAGATCCCCAGCGACTGATAGAGGCCGTAAGCATAGGCGTTAATCAACATCTGCACGCAGCTCACTACCGCAGCGATAATCATCACGTAAATAGGAATACGGATCTCAGAGGGCACCCAGCGGCGCGAAAGCGAAATTCCGCTATTGGTGCAGGTCAGTACCAGCGTGGTTGCCAGACCGAGGCCGAGCGCATTTGTCGCCGTTGAGGTCACGGCCAGCAGCGGGCACAGGCCCAGCAACTGAACCAGCGCTGAGTTATTCTTCCACAGCCCGCCGACCAGCAGGGTTTTGGCTTCACTCATTGGACTCTCCACAAGGTGGCAGCGAAGAAAGCTGCTCCGGTAAGGTTTCAATATACAACGTTGTGCGCCTAACCGCATTCACCACGGCGCGTGGGGTAATGGTGGCACCCGTAAACTGGTCAAACTCACCCCCGTCTTTTTTAACTGCGAACTGGCTGTCATCGGCGCCGTTTAACTGCTTGCCGTTGAAGCTGTTGATCCAGTCGGAAATGCGCAGCTCAATTTTATAGCCCAGACCCCGCGTTTCGTGGTGTTGGACCACGCGTGTGCCGTAAACCGTGCCGGTAAAACTGGCGCCAACAATCATCTGAATATTACCCGAATAGCCATCGGGAGCGGTGGTTTCAACGGCTACGGCAACCGGTTTATCGCCTTTACGCGCCAGATAAAGATGGTGCGGACTGGTATTACCCAGGGCCGGATTACTGACGATATAGCACTCCTGCTGAATGTGGTTATCATACAGCTCCGGCGGCACCACCTGGTCCAGCAATACTTTCTGCTGTAACGCAGTCTGATGAGCAATCGTCGGTTTAGTGACTGTGTTGACCACCGCCGTCAGGCCGGTAGTGATAGCGGCAAACACGGCCAGCGTGACACCGTTTTTACGAATGGCATCCAGCATTATTTATCCTTCCGATGGCCGTAAACGCGCGGCTGCGTGTAGTAATCGATCAACGGTACGCAGATGTTGGCCAGCAGCACGGCAAACGCCACGCCATCCGGGTAACCCCCGAAACTGCGGATCAGCCATACCAGCAGGCCAATTAATGCGCCATAGATCAGCCGGCCTTTGTTCGTGGTAGAGGCGGTGACCGGGTCAGTGGCAATAAAGAACGCGCCAAGCATGGTCGCACCGGACAACAGATGAATGACGGGAGACACCAGGCTGTGCGGAGAAATTAACCAGCCAAGGGTGGCACAAAACGCCAGCGAGATCAGCATCCCTGCCGGAATATGCCAGCGGATGCTGCGGGTGCAGAGCAGGAAAACACCGCCCAGCAGATAACCGACGTTCACCCACTGCCAGCCCAGCCCGGCCAGTACGCCGCTGTAAATCGGCTGCGCCAGCAGCTGTTCTGCGCTGTGCCCGGCGCGCAGCCCGGTCTTGAAGGTGTCCAGTGGCGTTGCCTGGCTGACCCCGTCAATCCCCACCTGCAACTGCTGCATGGTGTGACCATCCAGCGTATGGAAATGGAAGATCATGCTCAGGGTGTCACCGAGGGTCGGTGTCATTCCCTGTAAACCGTCCGGCGGCAACCAACTGGTCATCTGCACCGGGAAGGAGATCAACAGCACCACATATCCGACCATCGCCGGGTTAAACGGGTTCTGACCAAGACCACCGTAAAGCTGCTTGGAAATCACTACCGCAAACAGCGTACCGATCACAATCACCCACCAGGGCGCCAGCGAAGGAATGCTGATGCCCAACAGCAGGGCAGTGAGCAGCGCAGAATTATCTTTCAGTGTGTCTGCCAGCGGCAGTTTGCGCAGGCGCAGTATGGCGGCTTCAGCACCGATGGCAGCGATGGCAGCAATCAGGACCTGAATCAGGTTACCCCAGCCAAAATAGTACCACTGTGCCACCATGCCAGGCACGGCGGCAATCAGCACCAGCAGCATAATGGTGCTGGTGCTGCGGCGGTTGTGGGTGTAAGGCGAACTTGCAATACGAAAAGCCATTTAATCCTCTTGCGTTGAAGGCTGCTGCGATTTACGCGCTTTCACGCGCGCAATGGCCGCTGCCACCGCCGCTTTACGTGCATCATCTGAAGCGGCAGGCGCTTCACTCTCTTCTGTTTTCACTGACTCTTCTGCAGTCTGCGCGGCTTTCTTCGCCTTTGCGCGGGCAATGGCGGCTTCAATAGCCGCTTTGCGTGCATCCACCACCGGTTCAGCCGACGGCGATTCGGCTTCAGCGGGTTGTGCTGCGCTGGCAGTGGCCTGCGCGGCTTTCTTCGCCTTTGCGCGGGCAATGGCGGCCTCAATAGCCGCTTTGCGCGCATCCACCACCGGTTCAGCCGACGGCGATTCGGCTTCAGCGGGTTGTGCTGCGCTGGCGGTGGCCTGCGCGGCTTTCTTCGCTTTTGCACGAGCAATGGCAGCTTCCACTGCTGCTTTGCGTGCATCCACCACCGGTTCAGCCGACGGCGATTCGGCTTCGGCAGGTGCTGCTGCGCTGGCAGTGGCCTGAGCGGCTTTCTTCGCTTTTGCCCGTGCAATGGCAGCTTCCACTGCTGCTTTGCGTGCATCCACCACCGGTTCAGCCGACGGCGATTCGGCTTCGGCAGGTGCTGTTGCGCTGGCAGTGGCCTGAGCGGCTTTCTTCGCTTTTGC
>NZ_JBBGZS010000023.1:462799-1333185 GCF_037479175.1 Erwinia sp. MYb375
GGCACGGCGGCAATCAGCACCAGCAGCATAATGGTGCTGGTGCTGCGGCGGTTGTGGGTGTAAGGCGAACTTGCAATACGAAAAGCCATTTAATCCTCTTGCGTTGAAGGCTGCTGCGATTTACGCGCTTTCACGCGCGCAATGGCCGCTGCCACCGCCGCTTTACGTGCATCATCTGAAGCGGCAGGCGCTTCACTCTCTTCTGTTTTCACTGACTCTTCTGCAGTCTGCGCGGCTTTCTTCGCCTTTGCGCGGGCAATGGCGGCTTCAATAGCCGCTTTGCGTGCATCCACCACCGGTTCAGCCGACGGCGATTCGGCTTCAGCGGGTTGTGCTGCGCTGGCAGTGGCCTGCGCGGCTTTCTTCGCCTTTGCGCGGGCAATGGCGGCCTCAATAGCCGCTTTGCGCGCATCCACCACCGGTTCAGCCGACGGCGATTCGGCTTCAGCGGGTTGTGCTGCGCTGGCGGTGGCCTGCGCGGCTTTCTTCGCTTTTGCACGAGCAATGGCAGCTTCCACTGCTGCTTTGCGTGCATCCACCACCGGTTCAGCCGACGGCGATTCGGCTTCGGCAGGTGCTGTTGCGCTGGCAGTGGCCTGAGCGGCTTTCTTCGCTTTTGCCCGTGCAATGGCAGCTTCTACTGCCGCTTTACGCGGATCGTCAGTCTGGCGGGTAACGGGCTCGCTGCTGGACTGTTCTTCCACCTGGCGGGCACGTGCTTCGGCCTGACGCGCTTCTCGCTGCGCCTGTTTTGCTGCCTGGGCAGCGGTATCCTGGCCGGATGCCTCAGCCTGCTTCGCTTTGACGCGCTCGCGTGCCGCGCTGATCGCATCGGCGTCACTGGCGGCTACGCTGCGTTTTGCCTGTTGATGTTTGGCATCGCGCGCGGCTTTTTCACGTTCAAGGCGAAGCTGGCGTGCTTCAAAACGGCTCTTCGCCAGCGCATTACGTTCGGCCTCCTGGTCAATGGCCAGGATCTCCGCTTTCTCCTGACGGTAATACTGTACCAGCGGGATATTACTCGGGCAGACGTAAGCGCAGGCACCGCACTCAATACAGTCAGCAATATTATGTTCACGCGCTTTGTCGTGATCGCCGCCCCGGCTGTACCAGTAAAGCTGTTGCGGTAACAGGGCTGCCGGGCAGGCATCGGCACAGGCGCTGCAACGGATGCAGCCCTGTTCCGGTTCGTTCTGGCCCATTTCGCTGGCGGCGGGTGCGAGAATACAGTTGGTGATCTTCACCACGGGCACATCCAGCGTTGGCAGGGTAAAGCCCATCAACGGGCCACCCATCACCACCATCTGCTCTGCACCCGGCATAAAATCAGCCTGTTGCAAAAGATGGCTGATGGGGGTGCCGAGACGCGCCCAGACATTGCCCGGCTTTGCCACGGACTCACCGGTCAGTGTCACCACGCGTTCGGTCAGTGCTTCACCGTCGACAATGGCGCGCTTAACGGCAAAAGCGGTGCCGACATTCTGCATCAGCACGCCGATATCGGTTGAACGTCCACCGTGCGGCACTTCCTTCCCGGTCAGAATTTTGGTCAGCTGCTTGGCACCGCCTGAGGGGTACTTGGTCGGGATCACCCGGATATGCAAATCCGTGGCACTGCCTAACGCCTGCTTAAGCGCGGCAATTGCCTCGGGTTTATTATCCTCGATGCCGATTAAGACCTGCTCTGCCTGCAGGATCCACGCGAGGATGCGGCTGCCTTCCAGCACGTCGTCGGCACAGTCCTGCATCAGACGATCATCGGCGGTGATGTAAGGCTCGCACTCCGCTGCGTTGATAATCAGGGTGTTCACACCACGCAGGCCGCCTTTCAGTTTCGTCGCCGTGGGGAAACCCGCGCCGCCAAGACCGGCAACGCCAGCCTGATGGACTTTCTCCACCAGAATGCTGCGTTCCACGCTGCGATAATCGCTCAGGGTCTGCTTATCCACCCAGCGGTCTTCGCCATCCGGGGTAATAAACAGGCACATTTCAGCCAGCGCCGACGGATGGGCCGTCATATGTGGCGCAATCTTCGTGACAGTACCCGAGGTCGGCGCGTGGATCGGTAACATGCGGCCGTTGCCGAAGGTCAGCGGTTGCCCGCGCAGCACCTTATCGCCCGGGCGCACGCCAATCTCGCCTTCATGGCCGATATGCTGCTTCAGGGGCAGAATAAATTGCGCAGGTAATGGCAGCTGGCGCAGCGGCACGCCATTAGACTGGGTTTTCATCTCCGGTGGATGAATGCCACCTTCGAAATCCCAGAGCCGATCTTTTTTAAAGAAATTAAGCAGGTTAAACATGACTTTCTACAGGAATAACCCGGATTGGGATGGTGTTGAGATCCCATTTCCAGTTAGCAGTGGTAGTCGCAACCGGACGCATCTCGATGCAGTCGGTCGGGCAGGGGGCAACGCACAGATCGCAGCCGGTACAGACGTCGCTTAATACGGTGTGCATCGCGCGCGTGGCACCGACAATGGCATCAACCGGGCAGGCCTGAATACATTTGGTACAACCGATACAGTTGGCTTCGTCAATCCAGGCCACTTTGCGTTCCGGCTCCGTGGGCATTTTATCGCCCAACGGTTGAGGATCAACATTAAGCAGCGCCGCCAGCTTAAGCATGGTCTGCTCGCCGCCGGGAGCACATTTATTGATCATCTCACCGTTATTGCCCACGGCGTCCGCATAAGGACGGCAGCCAGGGTAACCGCACTGGCCGCACTGGCTTTGTGGCAGAATCGCATCGATCTGCTCAACAATCGGATCTTCTTCCACTTTGAAACGGCGCGAGGCATACCCCAGCAGTCCACCGAAAACCAGACTGAGCGCACTTAACACGGCAATCGCTATCCAAATCGCACTCATCAGAACTTGACCAACCCGCTAAAGCCCATAAATGCCAGCGCCATCAGTCCGGCGGTGATCAGTGCAATGGAAGAGCCTTTAAACGGTGCCGGGACATCGGCCAGCACCAGGCGCTCGCGGATACCGGCGAACAGCACCATCACCAGAGAGAAGCCCAGTGAAGCACTGAAACCGTAAAGCGCGGCCTGAAGGAAAGTATGATTGAGATTAACGCTTAACAGCGGCACGCCAAGCACGGCACAGTTAGTGGTGATCAGCGGCAGGAAAATACCTAACAGGCGATAAAGGTCAGGACTGGTCTTACGCACCACCATCTCGGTGAACTGCACCACCACGGCGATCACCAGGATATACGCCATGGTTCGCAGATAGACGAGATCCAGCGGCAGCAGGATCAGGTGGTTCACCAGCCAGGCGCAAATGGAGGCCAGTGTGATAACGAATGTCGTGGCGAGTCCCATGCCAATTGCCGTTTCCAGTTTTTTGGAAACGCCCATAAAGGGACAGAGGCCGAGAAACTTCACTAAAACGAAGTTATTCACCAGCACTGTGCCAATAAAAAGAAGCAGGTATTCGGTCATTGATACGCCTGAAAATATAGAGAAAGCCGCTTATTATCAGGCATTGCGTGCCTGACCACAACCGCTGCGGGTCTGTGGGTTTTTAATAGCGCACTCAGGATTAAATTTCTGACGCTTTTTTCGACATCAGGGTGCGATAAAAGTGTTTTTAACCCGCTGAGAACGCTTGAAATAGGGTACAAACACGCTGGCCGCCAACAGAGCGAGCAGCAGGCTGTTGACCACCGCGCTGTCTTCCACCGGCGCGAAGAGAAAGGCCTTAAGCGCCAGCAGCACGTTGATCAACAGCCAGATAATGTAATGGCGCGGCAGGCGCGGAGAACGCTTGCAGAACATCCAGATAATCCAGGTACTGTAGCTCAGCATCAGTATTGTCGTCAGCAGGAAGGCCCCCCACAACAACAGCGCAGACGATGGCAGATTGGATAACGCATTGCGAAAGGCTGGGCCAATCAGTCCGCCCCCATAGATTATCAACACCAGAATCATATTCATGACGACTAACACCAGCCAGGTCAACGGCACAAAAAGCCAGCCACCGAGGCGCGGTTTAGAATTAACAGGCACAGATTGTCCTTATTCAGCCAGAGACGGCAAAGCGCGCATTGCACAGAGCCCTACGCATGATGAGGAGGATTATACGGAATATCGCGCTTCAGGTCATCAGGGCGATAATCAACTGCCGGGCTACACCACGTAGTGCCAGACTGTTTTCGGGACGCAGCCGAGGTCGAACAGGCGTCCACCGGAGGCCAGCTCCGCCCGACGATGGTCGGCGGCGCGGTACATCTGGATAATATCGCTGTCATCGGTCAGGGAGTAATTCAAATGGTCAAAGAGTTTTTCCAGCGTCTCCAGAGAATTAACTTTGCGAAATTTTAACAAATAGTCTTGAACGGTCATTGCGGTCAGCCAGCGACAGAATAATGAGTCGCTGATTATATGTTGCAGAGAAAAAGATTCCACGTTGTTTCGGCTTTGTAATATAAAAATCAGAAAATTCAGCATTCCTTCTAAGCCATACGCAATACGGCCCCGGCGGGCAGCCGGTTTTACGCGACAGATTAAACTGTGCAGCAGCTCACAAATCTGCTGTTTGATCGGGGGTGAACGGAAGGGGAGTGCGGGTGACAGAACTTCACGCGGTATTGTAATCGCTTCCAAATGCTTCTGGCGCAACCGCTTATGTTTATTACAGTTATTTAACCTTCTTTTGGCGCCCTGTGCGCGTTTTTTCCATATCGATTAGCGCAGAAACAGATCGGTCTTGTCGCGTAAGCTATTTGATTTGTTGAATTTTGTGAGCATTGTCGTAAATGTTTTCTGGTGAATAGTCCAGGCTTTAGTGGCTCTTAACCCTATACGATAAAATCCCATCAGAGGAAAAATGATCATGTGGAAGCGTTTACTCTTAACCACTCTCATCAGTGCCAGCCTGTCTGCACCGGCGCTGGCCGAATCCATGACCGTTGGATTCTCACAGGTTGGCTCTGAATCGGGCTGGCGCGCAGCAGAAACCAGCGTGGCAAAAAGTGAGGCTCAGAAACGCGGCATTACGCTGAAAATCGCGGACGGCCAGCAAAAACAAGAGAATCAAATCAAAGCTGTACGCTCCTTTATCGCTCAGGGCGTTGACGCAATCTTTATTGCGCCCGTCGTTCAGACCGGCTGGGAGCCCGTGCTCTCGGAAGCCAAAGACGCCAAAATTCCGGTCTTCCTGCTCGATCGTGCCATCGTCGTCAAAGATAAATCGCTCTATCAGGCCGTCGTCACCGCAGATAATGTTTACGAAGGTAAGTTGATCGGTGACTGGCTGGTCAAACATCAGGCAGGCAAACCCTGTAACGTCGTGGAGCTGCAAGGCACGGTGGGTGCCAGCGTGGCTATTGACCGTAAAAAAGGCTTTGCTGAAGCCATTGCTAACACACCCAATATTAAAGTGATCCGCTCGCAGTCCGGCGACTTTACCCGTAGCAAAGGGAAAGAAGTCATGGAAAGTTTTATTAAGGCAGAAAACAACGGCAAGAATATCTGCATGGTTTACGCCCATAACGATGATATGGCGATCGGTGCCATTCAGGCAATTAAAGAAGCCGGACTTAAACCGGGGAAAGATATTTTAACCGGATCGATTGATGGCGTGCCGGATATTTACAAAGCGATGCTGGCAGGTGAGGCAAATGCCAACGTGGAGCTGACGCCAAATATGGGGGGTCCTGCTTTTTAGGCGGTTAAAAAACTAAAAAACCACGGCACTATGCCGCAAAAAATTATCAAAACTGAAACGAAACTGTTCCTGCCAGCCGACGCTCAGGCACAGCTGGACACCAAAAAAGGGATGGGTTACTGATCCCCTCACCGCCCCGTTGGGGGGGGGTTTATCATGGGCGGGGGGGCAAAATTGCCAACGATACCCCACTGGCCGCCATGCTGAATATCAGCAATGTCAGCAAATCCTTTCCCGGCGTCCGGGCGCTGGATAATGTCTCGTTTGACCTTCGCCCAGGCGAAATCATGGCGCTACTGGGGGAGAACGGTGCAGGAAAGTCCACGTTGATCAAGGTACTGACTGGCGTCTATCAGCGCGATGACGGGACCATCATGCTCGGCGGGCAGGCGATAACCCCCCGCAATACGGCAGAAGCCCAGCAGCTGGGAATTGGTACCGTCTACCAGGAAGTGAACCTGCTGCCCAATATGTCAGTCGCTGACAATTTGTTTATCGGCCGCGAGCCGAAACGCTTTGGTCTGATTGACCGTAAGACATTAAATCAGCGGGCGGTGAAGCTGATGGCCGACTACGGTTTTGAGCTGGATGTGACACGTCCCCTCGGACAGTACTCGGTGGCAATGCAGCAAATTATCGCCATTTGCCGCGCGGTGGATCTCTCGGCAAAAGTGCTGATCCTCGACGAGCCGACTGCCAGTCTGGATGCCAGTGAAGTCACCATGCTGTTCACGTTGATGACGCAACTCAAAGAGAAAGGCATGAGCCTGATCTTTGTCACTCATTTCCTTGACCAGGTTTACCGCATTACCGACCGCATTACCGTGCTGCGTAACGGGCAGTTTATCGCCACACGCGATACCCGAACGCTGCCGCAAATAGAGCTGATCAAGCTGATGCTGGGGCGCGATCTGCTGGAAACCGCCTTACAGCGGGCTGGCAGCACGCTGAAAAGCAATCAGCCCGTGGTGGAATTTAAAGACTATGGCAAAAAAGGGACGATTGAACCCTTCAGCCTGAGCGTGCGTCCCGGGGAGGCCGTTGGGCTGGCTGGCCTGCTGGGGTCAGGACGTACGGAAACCGCTGAGCTGTTGTTCGGCATTAAACGTGCTGACAGCGGCCGCGCCTTCATCAAGGGGAAACCGCAAACAATCCGTTCGCCGGCCCAGGCATCGAAGCTGGGCATGGGCTTCTGCCCGGAAGATCGTAAAACCGACGGCATTATTGGCGCAGCATCGGTACGCGAAAATATCATCCTGGCGTTGCAGGCCCAGCGCGGCTGGCTGCGCCCGATCCCAAAACGTGAGCAGCAACAGGTGGCTGACCGCTTTATCAAAAGCCTGGGGATCCGTACCCCGGACGCAGAGCAGCCGGTGGAATTGCTCTCCGGCGGTAACCAGCAGAAGGTTTTGCTGTCCCGCTGGCTGGTGACAAAACCGCAGTTTCTGATTCTGGACGAACCCACGCGTGGCATTGATGTGGGTGCCCACGCAGAGATTATCCGTCTGATTGAGACGCTCTGTGCCGACGGCCTGGCGCTGCTGGTGATTTCGTCGGAGCTGGAGGAGCTGGTGGGGTACGCTGACCGCGTGGTGATCCTGCGCGATCGCCAGCAGGTAGCGGAAATACCACTGGAACAACTGTCCGTTGCGGCCATCGTTAACGCGATTGCCGCAGGAGGGGAGCAACATGCCTGAATCGCATCTGATGGCGGGGAAACCACCGATGTTAAAACGAAAACTACCGCCGGGATTACCGCAGATTGGCGCACTGCTGCTGGTGCTGATTATTGACAGTCTGGTGGCAAACAACTTTTTTGCTGTCCATCTGCAGGACGGACGACTGTTCGGTAGCCCGATTGATATTCTCAACCGCGCCGCCCCCGTCGCGATCCTGGCGATCGGTATGACGCTGGTGATCGCCACCGGGGGCATCGATCTGTCGGTGGGTGCCGTGATGGCGATTGCAGGCGCAACGGCGGCCACGCTGACCGTGGCCGGGCACAGTATTCCGGTGATTATTCTGGTCACGCTGGGCAGCGGCATTCTGTGTGGATTATGGAATGGGGTGCTGGTGGCGTTACTGAAGATCCAGCCGTTTGTCGCCACATTAATCCTGATGGTGGCGGGGCGCGGTATCGCGCAGCTGATCACCCAGGGGCAAATTGTCACCTTCGACAGTGATGCGCTGGCGCGGCTCGGCAGCGGGACATTGCTGCTGTTGCCCGTTCCGGTGTGGATCACGCTGACCCTCGCACTGCTGGTCTGGTTGCTGACACGAAAAACAGCGCTGGGGATGTTTATTGAAGCGGTGGGGATCAACCTGCGTGCGGCGCGCAATGCGGGCGTCAACGGCTGGCTGGTGGTGATGAGCACCTATATTCTCAGCGGGCTGTGCGCCGCGGTGGCCGGGCTGATTGTGGCGGCGGATATTCGCGGTGCCGATGCCAACAACGCCGGATTGTGGCTGGAGCTGGACGCGATTCTGGCGGTGGTGATTGGCGGTGCATCTCTGATGGGCGGGCGATTTAATCTGCTGCTGTCGCTGATTGGTGCGCTGATTATTCAGGCCATGAACACCGGTATTCTGCTGTCCGGTTTCCCGCCAGAACTGAATCAGGTGGTGAAAGCGGTAGTGGTGATGCTGGTCCTGTTGCTGCAATCCCCGCGCTTTATTCAACTGTTTAAACGAGGGCACCGCCGTGATTAAACGTCATCTGCCATTAATGATCACCCTGCTGGTGTTTGTGGCGGGGTATTTGTTCTGTCTGAGCCAGTTTCCGGGGTTTGCTTCAACAAGGGTGATCGCCAATATCCTCACGGACAATGCCTTCCTCGGTATTATTGCCGTTGGTATGACCTTTGTGATCCTCTCTGGCGGTATTGACCTGTCGGTGGGGGCGGTGATCGCGTTTACCGGGGTGTTCCTTGCCCGTTTGATTGGTGATTTCCATGTCGACCCGTGGCTGGCCTTTGCGCTGGTGATGTCGCTGGGGACGGCGTTCGGTGCCTTTATGGGCTGGCTCATTGATGCCCTGAAAATCCCGGCGTTTATTATCACGCTGGCCGGGATGTTTTTCCTGCGCGGCTGTAGCTATCTGGTGGCCGAGAGTTCATTACCGATCGATCACCCACTGTATGCCACGCTCTCATCCATGGCGTGGAAGATCCCGGGAGGCGGGCGCCTGAGTTTGCTGGCGGTGATTATGCTGGTGGTGGTGGCGTTCGGTATTCTGCTGGCGCACCGCAGCCGTTTTGGTAATCAGGTCTACGCCATTGGCGGCAACGCCACCTCTGCAAAGCTGATGGGGATTTCCACCCGCAGCACCACGGTGCGTATCTATATGCTGTCATCGGGTCTGGCGACGCTGGCAGGGATTGTGTTCTCCATTTATACCTCGGCGGGGTATGCGCTGGCGGGCATGGGCGTGGAGCTGGACGCCATCGCCTCGGTGGTGATCGGCGGCACGTTGCTGTCGGGGGGTGTCGGCACGGTACTGGGGACGCTGTTTGGCGTGCTGATCCAGGGGCTGATTCAGACCTGGATAAACTTTGATGGCACATTGAGTTCATGGTGGACGAAGATTGCCATCGGTGTGCTGCTGTTTGCGTTTATTGCGCTGCAACGGCTGCTGACGGTGATGTGGGATCGGCAGCAGAATGCGCCGGTGAAGCGATTAAGTTAAGTTCACGACTCATAACCCCAAGGGCGGGCCTTATTATGCGGTCCGCCAGTCGCCGCCGCCCTTTGCGGCAGGCGCTGCGTCCACTGCGTGGATGCCTTCGCAAGCGCGGTTCACTTCACGTAAGGGCAGACCCTTTTTTCCGGTTTGCCCGTGATGTTGAGCAGCGGACTGACCCGGTTTTACGGGGAGATCATCTAAATATGTCTTGCCAGTTATCTGGCAAGACAGTGTCTACGTGATGAGGTTAAAAATCATCCTGTTGCAGGTAGCACCAGGCGTACTGCGCATAAAGTTCGGCCCCGGTCACCATCACATCTTCATCTATATAAAAACGGCCGTGATGGTGCGCCCAGTCGGTGCCTTTCTCTGCATTGCCGCAGCCGAGCAGGGCAAAACAGCCGGGGATATTTTCCATAAAGAAGCTGAAATCCTCACCACCGGTGGTCGGTTTCTCGTCAAACAGCACCCCGGCCCCAAACGCATCGCTGATCACGGACTGTGCCAGCAGCGCACTGCGTGCCTCGTTAATCACCGGCAGTGTGCCGTAGGTGTACTCAACCTGCGCTGTTGCACCATAGATTGCCGCCGTATGTTGCGCATAACGTTCAATCGCCGCTTTAAGACGCTCACGGGTGGCGACGTCAAAGCAGCGCACCGTGCCATCCAGAACCGCATTTTCGGCGATAACGTTAAAACGTGTGCCCACTTCCATACGCCCGATGGTCACCACGGCGGACGCCAGCGCGGACGTTTCCCGCGCCACAATGGCCTGCAGATTCATCACAAACGATGAGGCCACCACCGCCGCGTCAATACAGGCTTCCGGCATCGAACCGTGGCCACCGCGCCCTTTAAACGTGACTTTCAGCAGGTCGGCGGAGGCAAAGGATGAACCGACGTTGCAGGACACTTTACCAGAGGCAGTCGTCGTCCAGATATGCATGCCAAAAACGTTATCAACGCCGTCCACCGCGCCCTGTTTCACCATGGCACGCGCACCCTGGGCGATCTCTTCTGCAGGCTGGAAAATCAGTCTTACATTACCGCGCAAACGGGAGCGATGCTCCTGTAAAGCTCTGGCTGCCGTCAGCAGCATTGCGGTGTGGGCATCATGCCCGCAGGCGTGCATTTTACCGTCAGTCAGGGATTTATAGCTGAGTGAGTCGCTGAGCTCCTGCACTGGCAGCGCATCCATGTCAGCGCGCAGAGCGACAGTTTTACCCGGTTTACCCCCACGGATCTCGGCAATGATCCCGGTCGGTTGCGTGCGGCGATAGTCGATGCCCATTTCATCCAGCAGAGCGGCCACCGTATTGGTGGTGCGTACTTCTTCCCATGGCAGTTCCGGGTGGGCATGCAGGTCGCGGCGCAGGGCGATCATCGCGTCAACATGTGCATGGACGGATTTTTTAATATCGTGATTAATCACTGTTTAGCTTCCTTGTTGGTTTTTTATGCAGGAATAATATATGCCACCATGACACCGGCCATCACCACGGACACCATGGTCACGGAGATAAATCCACCGACCAGCATCGGGGCCAGCATGTGCTGCATCAGCACCTCGCGCTCATTTTCATCGCGGGTCAGGGCGGTAATGGCTTCATGGGTAATAATATAGTCTGCCGGGAAACCGTACATTGAGGTCAGGGCGATGGCGAAGGCCATCTCGGTGCTGACGCCCAGCAGCTTACCCACCACCCAGCAGACGATAAACATGCCGATAACCGCAGTGGCGATCAGCACCAGCATGGGCAACAGCAGGCGCAATAACATCTCCGGCGTCGCGCGGTTCAGCGTATCAAAGATAAACAGCATCAGCCCCATCACCGCAAAGCCAAAACCGTTGGCTTTCTGTAATGGCTGCTTCTCTAAAAAGCCTAGCGTGGTCGCCACCACGCCAAACAGCAGGCACAGGACAAACGGGCTGACGGAGATGACTGGCGCCAGCCAGTCAGACACCCGATACGCCAGATAGCCGACGGCCGCCAGGCGCAGGAATTTAAAGTAGCTGGTGTTGTAATGGGCTGGAAAGCGTTTAAACAGGCGTGGCATGACATCCGCTGACGGGTGCGCTGCCACCGCAGACGTCTCTGCCGTCACGACTGTCTGAGGCCACGCCCCGCTGCGGTACAGGCTCAGCACTCGCTTGCCCTCGCGTTGCAGCATAATGGCGGTTAGCGGATAACCGGCAAAGCCCTGCATCACGTAGATCAGAATAGCGAATACCGACAAATCGACCAGACCCGCACTGGCCGCGCCTTTCGACATAATAATTGCCGAAACGATACCGCCAACCAGTGGCGGGATAGTGACGATAGCCGTATTAAAATCGAACAGTAGCAGGCAGACGCCAAAGACTGTGACAAAAATACCGGCGATACCGGCCAGAGAAATAACAATCGTCTTCCACTGACGGATCAACTCCGGCACTGACAGCAGCGTGCCCATATTGGTGATCAGCAGATACATCAGCAACACCGCCACCACCGGCGTGATCCCGGCAACGCTGACAATATCTTTGGGGAAAAAAGTCCAGTAACCGATTAAAAACAGTACCGCGCAGACAAAGACGGAAGGTACCCACGCTTTCGTTCTGACTGAAACCAGATCACCGAGATATAGAATAGAAATAATCAGTAAAAGAGCGAGCATTTGCGACATGAACCACTTCCATTTGAATAATTATTAGAATAATCCCCCTGACCGAGGCGCGAATGACGATGTGATTAAAACTCAATGAAATCATGGGGTTTCCAGCTTCGAGGTTTCATAGTAAGCGGAATGCAGCCGTGCTGACCAGCAGAGATTGAAATAAAGTGAAAGGCGGTGGAAACAGGAAGGCACCACGGTGGGACGGTAGGGGCGGACCTCTTGCGGTCCGCCTGATATCTCACTGAACCTGTGGGATTAACGTTGATTCAAACGGTAGTACGCTTCATTCCAGCGCAGGGCATCGCGGAACCCGTGCAGTGTTGTCTCTTCATCGATCACCAGCACCTCAATCCCGTGCAGTTCAGCATAGAGGCGCATATCTTCCACCGTCAGCGCCTGGCTGAACACCGTATGGTGTGCACCGCCGCCGAGGATCCAGGCTTCAGACGCTGTCGCCAGCGAAGGCTGCGCACGCCACAGTGCACGGGCCACCGGAAGCTTAGGCAGGGCCTGCGGCTGTTCAATCGCATCCACCACATTCACCAGCAGGCGGAAACGGTCGCCCATATCAATCACACTGGCGTTCACCGCGCGCCCGGCAGGGGCAGAGAAGATCAAGCGGGCCGGATCGGCTTTGCCACCAATACCCAGCGGCTGCACATCCAGCAGCGGTTTGGCTTCGCGTGCAATGGTCGGGCAGACTTCAAGCATATGGGAACCCAGCACCAGATCGTTACCCGGTGCGAAGTGATAGGTGTAATCCTCCATAAACGAGGTGCCGCCCGGTAAATCCCCTGCCATCACCTTGAACACATGCAGCAGTGCAGCGGTTTTCCAGTCACCTTCACCGGCAAAACCATAGCCTTGCTGCATCAGGCGCTGAACCGCCAGACCTGGCAACTGCGTCATGCCATGCAGGGTCTGGAAATTCGTGGTAAAAGCACGGCAGCCTTCATCGTCCAGGAAGCGCTTGATCCCCAGCTCAATACGGGCAGCATCCAGCACATTCTGGCGCTTATTACCGTTTACCGCTGCCGCCGCGCTGAACTCATAGCTGCTTTCATACTCGTCGATTAGTGTGTTCACATCGCCGTCGCTGACCTGGTTGATCACGTCCACCAGATCGCCCACGCCCCAGCCATTGACCGCATAGCCGAACTGGATCTGTGCCGCGACTTTATCGCCTTCGGTTACCGCGACTTCACGCATATTGTCGCCAAAGCGCGCCACTTTGAGCTGCTGGCTGGCGAGCAGGGCGGCGGCACCGCGCATCCATTGGCCGATACGCTGCTGGGAACGCTCGTCCTGCCAGTGTCCGGTCACCACCTGATGCGGCAGGCGCATACGCGCGCCAATAAAGCCGAACTCACGCCCGCCGTGTGCGGTCTGGTTCAGGTTCATAAAGTCCATATCCATCGTGTCCCACGGGATTTCCGCATTGAACTGGGTATGGAACTGCAACAACGGTTTATTCAGGATCGACAGGCCGCCAATCCACATTTTTGCCGGAGAGAAAGTATGCAGCCAAGTGATAATGCCCAGGCAGCTTTGATCGTGATTAGCCTCGCGGCACAGCGACAGCGCTTCATCAGGGGTTTTCACCAGCGGTTTAAGGACCAGCGGGAAGGGCAGTTTACCCGCCCGATTTAAGCCATCCACCACCTGCTGTCCATGCTGCTCTACCTGGCGCAGGGTTTCCGCACCGTAAAGATGCTGTGTACCAATCACAAACCATACGCTACGGGCGTTTAACTGTGTCATAAAACGATTCCTTAACTGACTGATGAAGGTTGTGGGGCAAACTGCGGTTCCGCCAGTTCACACCATTCAAGATAACGTTGATAAAGCTGCTGGAAGCGGGCAACGCGCATCGGGTCCGGTTGCAGGGTTTGTTCCAGCGGGCTGGCCATCTGCGCCTGCGCTGCGGGGATATCCGCATACACGCCAGCGGCCACGGCGGCAAAGATCGCCGCGCCCAGTGCACAGCACTCATCGGAGGCGACAATATCCAGCGGACGGTTCATCACGTCGCAACACACCTGCATGATGGTCGGTGATTTGCGGGCAATCCCACCCAGCGCGAGGATTTGCTGCACCGGAATATCCTGCTGTTCGAAACACTCCATAATGGCGCGTGCGCCAAATGCGGTGGCGGCAATAAACCCGCCAAACAGCGTCGGAGCATCGGTGCCCAGATTCAGATCGGTGATCACGCCTTTCAGGCGCTGGTTGGCAAAGGGGGTACGACGGCCGTTAAACCAGTCGAGTACCACCGGAAGATGGTCAAGCTGTGGGTCAGCCGCCCAGGCGGCGGTCAGCTGTTCCAGCAGGCTGTGCTGGATCGCTTCCAGCTGCGGCTGCAGGTCGGGGTGCAGCGTGGCCGCCTGCACTAACGGCCAGCTCAGCAGGCGGCCAAACCAGGCATACATATCGCCAAAGGCTGACTGCCCGGCCTCCAGGCCAATCATGCCCGGTACCACGCTGCCGTCCACCTGGCCGCAGATGCCTTTAATCGCCCGGTCAGCCACGCGATCCGCATCGGCAATCAGAATGTCGCAGGTGGAAGTACCTATGACTTTCACCAGGGTATAAGGCTGTGCGCCTGCGCCCACCGCGCCCATATGGCAGTCAAATGCCCCGCCGGACAGCACGACATGGTCCGGCAGACCAAGACGTTCGGCCCATTCGGCGCTCAGCTTGCCGACAGGCACATCGGCGGTCCAGGTCTCGGTGAACATCGGGTGATCGAGATCGGCCGTGAGCAACGGATCGAGAGCATTAAGGAATTTCGCTTCCGGCAGTCCCTGCCATAAAGGGTGCCAGAGGGATTTATGACCGGCAGCACAGCGGCCACGCTTCAGGTCGGCAGGGGCGGTAGTGCCGCTGAGCAGGGCGGGTACCCAGTCGCACAGTTCCACCCAGGAAACGGCGGCCTCACGTACTGCCGCATCGTTGCGGCTGATGTGCAGGATCTTGGCCCAGAACCATTCGGACGAATAGATACCGCCGATAAAGCGCGAGTAATCCTGATAGTCACCGCTGTGGCACAGCCGGGTAATAGCTTCGGCTTCTTCAATCGCGGTGTGATCTTTCCACAGCACGAACATCGCATTGGGGTTGTCGGCAAACTCCGGGCGCAGCGCCAGCACGCGGCCTTCACGATCGACAGGGGCGGGGGTGGAACCGGTGGAGTCCACGCCAATACCCACCACGTTAAGGCGCTGCTCAGGGGTTAATTTAGTGACAACGTCACGAATGGCCTGTTCCAGGGCATCAATATAGTCCTGCGGATGGTGACGGAACTGATTGTTCGCCGGGTTGCAGAATCGCCCGGCCTTCCAGCGAGGATAGGCAACCACGTGCTTGTGCAGCTCACGACCACTGGCGCAATCGACCGCCAGCGCCCTGACCGAGTCGCTGCCGAAATCCAGACCGAGGGTAATCGCACCCTTATGCATAGTTGTTCTCCGTTATGTTCAGAAGAGGCTCTTTTACTGTTCCTCTATCCTGGAAACATCGCGGCGGAGTGGTTAGGTGCGGCTGGCTGCAAATATGCACTTTTCTGCCATGCAGGGTGGGAATGTGATGGGCTTCAAATGTTGCCTGTCGGTTAAATTGGCTGAATAGATGGACAAAACGACTGTAATTTCAGTGTGTGATAGCGCTCTACATATTTCCCTTTACTTGCGGGTAAAACTAGCGCACTACCGCCACTGTTAAGTTGTCAGTGCTCAGGTAAGGTCTTGTTTAAATGCTTTTAATTTTTTCAACAACCGATTGTTACCGTTTACACAATCCCGCCCTGAGCGGGCACTGAGCCGGAGAGCCTCATGCACAAATTCACTAAAGCGCTGGCCGCGATTGGCCTCGCAGCCGTTATGTCACAATCCGCTATGGCGGAAACCATGAAGCTGGGTTTCCTGGTGAAACAACCGGAAGAACCCTGGTTCCAGACTGAATGGAAATTTGCCGATAAGGCCGGTAAAGATCTTGGCTTCGAGGTGATCAAAATCGCTGTGCCGGATGGTGAAAAAACCCTGAATGCTATCGACAGCCTGGCCGCCAGCGGTGCGAAAGGGTTTGTTATCTGTACACCGGATCCCAAACTCGGCTCTGCCATTGTGGCCAAAGCACGCAGTTATGGCCTGAAAGTGATCGCGGTGGATGACCAGTTTGTGACCGCGAAAGGCAAACCGATGGACACCGTACCGCTGGTGATGATGGCTGCCACCAAAATTGGCGAACGTCAGGGTCAGGAACTGTACAAAGAGATGCAGAAACGCGGCTGGGATGTGAAAGACACCGCGGTGATGGCGATCACCGCCAATGAGCTGGACACTGCCCGTCGCCGTACCGGCGGCTCTATTGATGCCCTGAAAACGGCCGGATTCCCGGAAAAACAGATTTACCAGATCCCCACCAAATCTAACGATATCCCCGGCGCCTTTGATGCCGGTAACTCCCTGCTGGTTCAGCATCCTGAAGTGAAGAACTGGCTGATTGTTGGCATGAACGATAACACCGTACTGGGTGGCGTCCGTGCGACCGAAGGTCAGGGCTTTAAAGCGCCGAATGTGATTGGTATTGGCATTAACGGTGTGGATGCAGTGAGTGAACTGTCGAAAGGCCAGGCGACCGGATTCTATGGTTCGCTGCTGCCAAGCCCGGATGTCCACGGTTACCGCAGTATCCAGATGCTGCATGACTGGGTGACGAAAGATATCGAGCCTGCCAAATTTACCGAAGTGACCGATGTGGTGCTGATCACCCGCGACAACTTCAAAGCAGAACTGGCGAAAAAAGGCCTGATGTAATCCGTGGCAGCGGGGGGGGCGGGGCCCCCCCCCTACAAAACACATGACGACAGGGGCGAGGGATGCCCGCCCCCTAAAAACCACACCACGACAGGGGCGAGGGATGCCCGCCCCCTGCAAAACACACGACTGCAGGGGCGACGGATTCCCACCCCCCGCAAAACACAAGACTGTAGGGGCGAGGCATGCCTCGCCCGGATGCCTCCACCCAAAAATGCAGGAGACACCATGACTTCGCAACCACCGTACCTCAGCTTTCACGGCATCAGCAAAACCTTCCCGGGCGTGAAGGCGTTACAGGACATCAGTTTTGACTGTTATGCCGGACAAGTGCATGCCCTGATGGGGGAAAACGGCGCCGGAAAATCAACGCTGCTCAAAATTCTCAGCGGAAGCTATCAGGCCAGCGGCGGGGAGATTCGCCTGCAGGGCCAGCCGGTTAATTTTCAGAAGACCACTGATGCGCTGAATGCCGGGGTGGCGATTATTTATCAGGAACTCCATCTGGTGCCGGAAATGTCGGTGGCAGAAAATATCTTTTTAGGCCAGTTGCCACAACGTGCCGGGCTGGTCAATCGCTCCCGCCTGCGCTCAGAAGCCGCGCGTCAGCTCAAAATCCTCGGTATGGATATTGACCCGGATATGCCGCTGAAATACCTCTCCCTTGGGCAGTGGCAGATGGTGGAAATTGCCAAAGCGTTAACGCGTAATGCGCAGGTTATCGCCTTTGATGAGCCGACCAGCTCGCTCTCGGCGCGTGAAATTGATCAGCTGTTCCGCGTGATCCGCCAACTGCGTGCCGACGGCCGCGTGGTGCTGTATGTCTCCCATCGCATGGAGGAGATTTTTGCCCTCAGCGATGCCATCACGGTGTTTAAAGATGGCCGCTACGTGCGCACCTTTACCGATATGGCCACCACTGGAAACGACGAGCTGGTGCAGGCGATGGTGGGACGTGAAATTGGTGATATCTACGGTTATCGACCACGCGCGCAGGGCGATGTGCGACTGAAACTGGACAATGTGCATGCCAAAGGCGTGCGCAGCCCGGTGTCGTTCAGCGTGCGTGCAGGGGAAATTGTCGGGCTGTTTGGCCTGGTGGGGGCCGGGCGCAGTGAGTTGATGAAAGGGCTGTTTGGTGCCACGCGTCTGACCAGCGGTGAACTGTGGCTTGATGGCAAAAAACTGCAGATTAACGAGCCGATTGAAGCCATTCGCGCCGGCATTATGCTCTGCCCGGAGGACCGCAAGGCCGATGGCATCATCCCGGTACATTCCGTACGCGACAACATCAATATCAGCGCCAGGCGTAATAACCTGAAGGCAGGTTGTCTGATCAACAACAGCTGGGAAGCCAGCAATGCCGGGGTGCATATTCGCTCGCTCAATATCAAAACCCCGTCGGCAGACCAGCTGATTATGAATCTGTCCGGGGGCAATCAGCAGAAGGCGATCCTCGGTCGCTGGCTGTCTGAAGAGATGAAAGTCATCCTGCTGGATGAACCCACGCGCGGCATTGACGTCGGCGCGAAAAACGAAATTTATCAGCTGATTTACGCCCTGGCCGACCAGGGTATTGCGGTGCTGTTTGCCTCCAGTGACCTGCCCGAAGTGATGGGGCTGGCTGACCGTATTCTGGTGATGCGCGAAGGCGAAATCGCCGGAGAGCTGGACCATAACGACGCCACTGAAGCCCTGACGCTGAGTCTGGCGATGCCAAAAACCGCCAAACCTGCCACACACGTGGCCTGACTATGCAGGAGAAACCTATGTCAACGACCTCATCTGTTACACCCGCTGCCCCATCGCGCTTCAGTCTGAGCCGCGTGTGGGACAACTTCGGCATGCTGGTGGTGTTTGCCGCGCTGTTTATTGCCTGCATGGTGTTTGTGCCGAATTTTGGTTCCCTTATCAATATGAAAGGCTTAGGGCTGGCGATGTCGATGTCCGGCATGGTGGCCTGCGGTATGCTGTTCTGCCTGGCGTCAGGCGACTTTGACCTGTCGGTAGCCTCGGTGATTGCCTGTGCCGGTGTCGTCTGCGCGGTGGTCATCAACATGACCGAAAGCCTGTGGATCGGGGTGATTGCCGGGCTGTTACTCGGCGTGGCCTGCGGCTTTGTGAACGGTTTCGTGATTGCCAAACTGAAAATCAACGCCTTGATCACCACGCTTGCCACGATGCAGATCGTGCGCGGGCTGGCGTATATCTTCTCCGACGGTAAAGCCGTGGGTATCGAAGACGAGCGCTTCTTCGCCCTGGGTTATGCCAGCTGGCTGGGCGTGCCGGCCCCGGTATGGCTGACCATTATTACCCTGGTGTTGTTTGCTTTCCTGCTCAACAAAACCACCTTTGGGCGCAACACGCTGGCGATTGGTGGCAATGAAGAAGCCGCCCGTCTGGCCGGTGTGCCGGTGGTACGCACCCGCATCATCATCTTTATTCTTTCCGGCCTGGTGTCGGCAGCGGCAGGGATCATCCTGGCATCGCGTATGACCAGCGGCCAGCCAATGACCTCGCTGGGTTATGAACTGATTGTTATCTCAGCCTGTGTGCTCGGCGGCGTTTCCCTGAAGGGCGGTATCGGTAAAATTTCTTATGTGGTGGCCGGGGTTCTGATCCTCGGAACGGTGGAAAATGCGATGAATTTACTCAATATATCGCCTTTCTCACAGTACGTGGTACGTGGTCTGATATTGTTAGCAGCGGTGATTTTCGACCGTTACAAACAAAAAGCGAAAGCGGTCTGACAGGAGGCGTTATGTATCATCGTCTGGCGCCCGTGGCGCAATCCAACCCGTTACTTCCCGGCTATCCGTTTAGCGCCTGGCTGGTGGCGGGGCTGACGCCCATTAATGCGATGGGGCCGCTTGATTTCTTTATCGACCGTCCCCACGGCATGAAAGGCTACATTCTCAACCTGACCATCAAAGGGCGCGGGCGGGTGTTTGACGGTGAAGCGGCCTTCGATTGTGAACCCGGTGACCTGCTGCTGTTTCAGCCTAAAACACCGCATTATTACGGGCGTCTGCCGGACAGCGATTGCTGGTATCACCGCTGGGTTTATTTTCGTCCACGCGCCTACTGGAGCGACTGGCTGGAGTGGCAGGATGAGGCGCAGGGCGTGGGGCGACTGCGGCTGCCGGAGTCATTACGCGGTGAGTTTGACCGTCTTTTTGCCAATATCGAACATACCCATAACTCCGGGCGTCCGTTTGCCGAAGAGCTGGCAATGAACCTGCTGGAGCGATTGCTGTTGCGGGCAGTACAGGAAGATCCGCGCAGTCAGCAACAGGTGCGCGATGCGCGTGTGGTGGAAGCCTGCCAGTATGTGACCAACAACCTGGCCGCAGAGGTGAAAATCGAAGAGGTGGCCAAACATGTCTGTCTGTCACCGTCACGGCTGGCGCATCTGTTCCGTGAGCAAATGGGTGTGAATCTGCTGCGCTGGCGTGAAGACCAGCGGGTGATCCGGGCCAAACTGCTGTTGCAGACCACTCAGGAGCCAATAGCCAGCATTGGCCGTGAAGTGGGCTATGACGACCAGCTCTATTTCTCGCGCGTGTTCCGCAAGCGGGCGGGCGTCAGCCCCAGCGACTTCCGTCGCCGCAGCCTGGACGCCCATGATGCGCTGGTTGCCCAGGAAACCTGGCATTTACCCCGACGTGCCCAGTAGGCGTAATTCAGCCAAATCCTTCTTGTGGTTAGTGAGTTGATCGTCTTAAATCAACGGGTAACCACGAGAGGGATTAATATGAGTGACAAGATTCGAGTTGGCCTGGTCGGCTACGGCTTTGCCAGTAAAACCTTCCATGCACCGCTGATTGCCGGCACATCAGAAATGGAACTGGCCGCCATTTCCAGCAGCGATGCGACCAAAGTCCAGGCCGACTGGCCGTCGGTACAGGTTGTGTCCGATCCCCAGACGCTGTTTGACGATCCCACCCTGCACCTGATCGTCATTCCTACCCCCAATGAAACCCACTTCCCGTTAGCCAAAGCCGCGCTCACCGCGGGTAAGCATGTGGTGGTGGATAAGCCGTTCACCGTGACGTTGTCACAGGCGCGGGAGCTGGATGCGCTGGCGAAGGCCAAAGGCCTGTTGCTGTCAGTGTTCCATAACCGCCGCTGGGACAGTGATTTCCTGACGGTGAAAGCACTGCTGGCTGAAGGGACGCTGGGGGACGTGCGTTATTTCGAGTCACACTTTGACCGTTTCCGCCCTCAGGTACAGCAGCGCTGGCGTGAGCAGCAGGTGCCGGGCAGCGGTATCTGGTACGATTTGGGTCCACATCTTATCGACCAGGCATTACAGCTGTTCGGTTCCCCGGTGGCGATTAATGTTGATACCGCCGAATTGCGTGCGGGTTCAGTGACGACGGACTATTTCCACGCCACGCTGATCTACCCACAGCGCCGCGTGGTGCTGCACGGTAGTTTACTGGTGGCCGCCGAATCTGCGCGTTATCTGGTGCATGGCACCAAGGGCAGCTATGTTAAATTCGGCCTCGATCCTCAGGAAGACAGCCTGAAGTCCGGTGCGCGTCCGCCGCAGGAAGACTGGGGCTACGATATGCGTGACGGCGTGCTGACGCTGGCGGATGGGGATGTGATGATAGAGAAAGCGCTGCTGACCATTCCCGGTAACTATCCGGCGTACTATGCCGCGATCCGTGATGCGGTGAACGGTACCGGCGAAAATCCGGTGAAGGCGGAAGAGGCGATTCAGGTGATGGAACTGATCGAGCTTGGCCTGCAATCGGCTGAGAAACGCCAGACGATGTCACTGAAATAGCAGACGGGCTGATGCTCCGATAGGGGCGGGTCATGACCCGCCCTTGTTAGCGTTACGCCGCAACGCGAGCGCGAACCGCTGCTTTCTCAGCATCGCTGAGGAATGCAATCTGCAATCCGTTTTCCTGCGCCGTACGCATTTGTGCCTGGCTCAAACCGGCTGCCGGGGCTGCCACATGGTACTCGTGACCAATCTCAATCCCCTGGACTGCCGGGTCATCCGTATTGATCGTGGCCAGGATGCCGTGCTCCAGGAACGTTTTCAGCGGATGACGGTCCAGTGAAGCTACGGTGCTGGTCTGAATATTGGAGGTCAGGCAGGATTCCACACCAATGCTGTGTTTCACCATAAAGTCCATCAGTGCCGGGTCTTCCACCGCTTTCACGCCGTGACCAATACGTTCTGCCCCCAACTCACGAATCGCCTGCCAGATGCTTTCCGGCCCTGCGGCTTCTCCGGCGTGGACGGTAATGCGCAGTCCGGCATCGCGGGCGCGCGTAAAGTGGCTGAGGAACTGGCTGCCAGGGAAGCCAAGTTCATCTCCCGCAAGATCCAGTGCGGTAATGCTGTCACGATGTGCCAGCAGGCCGTTCAGCTCATCCAGACAGGCTTCTTCACCAAAGGTACGGCTCATAATGCCAATCAGACGCACATCAATATTATTTGCGCTGCAACCCGCTTTAATCCCGTCGATGACGGCTTCAACCACACCCGCAATCGGCAGGTTGTGGGTCATCGCCATATAGCCCGGGGAGAAGCGCAGTTCAGCATAATGAATCCCGGCACGTGCCGCATCCTGCACGTTTTCCAGCGCCACACGGCGGCAGGCATCCAGAGATCCCAGCACTTTTACGCCCCAGTCCAGCTTATTGAGGAAACTCACCAGGTCAGGCTCGGTTTCAATCACCTGCACATGCGGGCGCAGGGTTTCCAGCGTGCTGGCAGGCAGCGTCAGATTAAACTCACGGCCTAAATCGAGGATGGTTTGTGCGCGAATATTGCCGTCAAGATGGCGGTGAATGTCGGTGAGGGGAAGCTGGGAATCGATCATATCGGCACTCTCTGTTTTTTTAATAAAGTGCGGAGCATTATAAAAACTTATTGCGCAACAGCGCCAGTTAATTGCGCATCAGGTTAAAGGTTTTAGTTTTTTTGCCGAAAATAGCATCAGAAGTACTACATTTACTGTGACGCTACGGCGTAAGACCAAGGGACTGTACGCAATGACTGCTATTTCTTCTGTTGGAAACCTGTCAGTGAACACGTTGCCGGGCGCAACGAAACTGGCCACTACCGCTGCGGCGGTAGACACGTTACAAACGCCGCCCCTCTCCTCAACCACGGTGTCTCTCGGCCAGTCTGCGGCAGCGAGTCCCGTTTATTCTCTGCCACGTGTTTCAACGGCTGTGACGCAAACCGACAATCAGGGCACCCTGAGCGTCAAAACCGCCAGCGGCGCGGAGGTTGAACTGACCCAGGCCAGTGATGGGTCGGGTATTGAGATTAAAGTGAACAAGGGGACCTTGAGTGAAGCTGAACGCAGCGCGCTTGAGAAGCTGTCGGACGGTTTTAAGAAGGCGATGGAAGGACTGACAGGTCAGCCACCGCGTCTTGACCTGAGTGGCTTGACCAAATTTAACAGTGCAGTACTGACGTCAGTTGATTTGCAGGCGAAGGTGACGGGCGAAAATAAGCTGACGCTGGCTTTTCATGCTGACACTAATACGCGTTCGGTAAAATCCACCGGCACCCTCGGCACCGTGGATATCAGCGTGGATATGAGTAAGCGGGCGATCCTGGGTAATGAGGGCCAGCAGCAGCGGGCGCTGAGTCAGTATCTGACGCAATTCGACCGGGCACAAAGCCGGGGT
Organism: Erwinia sp. MYb375; assembly: GCF_037479175.1. Taxonomy (NCBI): domain Bacteria; kingdom Pseudomonadati; phylum Pseudomonadota; class Gammaproteobacteria; order Enterobacterales; family Erwiniaceae; genus Erwinia; species Erwinia sp. MYb375. The sequence continues at coordinate 486,299 of NZ_JBBGZS010000023.1, forward strand.
GAGGGCAACAGTACGCTGATGGCCATGTTCAAGGATGCCTTTACGGCGCTCAACAGTCACTACGACAGCAGTACGCCCGCCAAAAGTCGCCAGCAAACCCTCTATCTCTCCGTGACGCGTACGGACAAAAACATGCTGACCGGACTGGCAGATTTTACGGCTTCCGTCACACAAACCCCGCAGTCGCCAAATCCGATACGTCTGAGTGAGGCTGATACCTTCTCGTATCAGGTATCGCAAACCAGCACGCTTTCCGGCACCAGCGACCAGAATCGTAATATCACCCAGAAGCAGCAGTCACATCTGACCGCCAGCTTCCATAAAGCGCTGACCTCCGGGCTGCAACTCGCGCTGACCGCGGACAGAAACGCGCAGAATTATTTCTACACGCAGATTGATGATAAGGCGGAAAGCACCACAGAGGTGCAGTATCGCAAAGGTGCGCTGGTGTCAGCCACGCTTGACCAGTTGGCGAGTACCTCAACGCGAGAACAAAAGTATGTAAGAGGGGAGCTGATGTCCGATACGACAACCCCTGAGCAGAAATCAACATCCACCGATCTGCTCGGGAAGTTGCAGTCAGCCTGGAAAGCGGAGAATCCACGGGCATCCTTTGCGGATTATCTGCGCCAGCATACACTGCCAGATTTCGGGGAAGACGTGCTGTTAAATTCAGATCCTGCCAGTCTATAAATTAAACGGGCCGCTGTTGCGGCCCGTTAGTTAACACATCTTACTGTGGCATACCTTCCGGTACCGCTCCGCCACCCAGCATATAGCGGGAGAGGAACTGCTCCAGCGGCATCTTCTCACCGTTCATGGTGATCTGACCGGCGCCATATTGCAGGCTGATGGTGATATTATTATCCTGCTGCGTGGTCAGTTTGAACATCTGACCCATCGCCGCCAGGCCTTTCACCTGCTGGTCAGCCAGTTTCACCGCATCTTCCTGCTTGTAGCCTTCACCCATGGCGACGTGAGTCATCATTTCGGTCGCCATTGGCATCGAAACAGCCAGTTTGGTATCCAGCGTTTTCAACACACTGTCCACTTGCTGACCCAGATTCTGCACAGGAGCAGTGGCAGTAGACGGATCTTTGAACTGTGCATTCAGGGTATAGGTGCTTTCCCCTTTGTCATTTTTCCAGCTAAATGGCGCAATGCTGATGGACGGATCGCCCTTCAACAGCAACGACAGGTTAGCCGTCAGCAGTTCACTGGCGCGCTGCTGATACAACTCAGGGTTTTCCTGCATTGCCGGATCGTTGGTCAGCGCCTGCACCTGGCGATTATAGTTTTCAGAGAAGGTCTTGACGGCTTTGCCATCGAAGCCATCCAGTTTAATCGCCAGCTTGCCCTGGCCAAAAGGCTGACCCTGCAATTTCAGGCTGTCTAAGCTGTAGTCAATCAGGCCGGATACACGGTTGTTGGTGGAGTCAAAACTGGACTTTCCGTTCAGTCCTTCGGCCAGCATCGCTTCTTTACCTTCCACGGCTGCGCTTAGTTTTTTCAGATTGATGGTCTGATCGCCGATGCGCAGTCCCTCCGGGCTGAGGTGCGTATTGGCGTCAATTTTCAGACCATTGACGGTGAACAGCACTGGCATATCCAGCTCATTTTTGGTGGTCATCACCAGGCTGTCGATATCGCCGCTAAAGTCGACCTTATCGCCTTTATCATCGGCGCTCACCTTCAGAGTGCCGCCATTGAAGGCAAAGCGCTCACCGGTTTGCGCATTGCTGTAATCGGCCGGCAACAGGCGAATGTCTGAATCGGTGCTGCCGCCGTAGCCGATGCGGGTTTCTGCCTGCACGATGGACTGACCTTTGGTGATTTCAAACAGCTTTTTCACCACCTCGGTATTCTCCAGTTCACTATGAACGGAGGCCATGCTCGGCATCAGGTTGAATTTTTTCAACTGGGCCAGCGGGAAAGGGCCATGATCAATATTTTCACTGAAAATGATGCTCTGGCCTGGCTTCAGAATAGAGTTATCTTCGGTTTGTGAACTCGACTGTAAGACAAAGCGCGCATGGCTGCTGAATACGCCACGCTGGAAATCCTGGTAGCTCAATTTCAGGCGGCTTTCCGGTGCCGTGTTCTGGATTTGCGCGTTAGCCTGCTGAACCAGCTGGTCCATGTTTTTTTCCAACTGCTTGCCAGTAAACCAGGCTCCCGCAGTCCAGGCCACGCCAAGAGCAATCACTACACCCACGGCAATCTTTGTTTTTTTCATCTGTAATATCGTCCTTTTCTGTTCACGAAGACGGGCGTACCCGTTCAGGTCCTGCAGGTAACCCTTTGGCGATAAAAAACGCCATAACGGCGTTTTTGATAATTCCAGGATAATCTTAGCAATTCTGGCCGCTGACGTCAGCCGCAATTCGGCAGATCGTTATAGACTCGCGCCACGCGGCCGGTACCGCTAAGCGTCAGAGGAGACTCGCTGGCGGTAATCCATGCTGACTCGCCTGCTGTTAACGACAACATCTGTTCATCCCCTTTCACCAGCGCATCACCTTCAATACAAAAGAGGATCGCCGCGCTTTGCTGGCTAACGGTTAACGGATCGTCGGTCAGCGAGTGGATCGCAAAGGCGAAATCGTCCACCGGAATCGGGAAGTTGAGCGTTTTTCCCTGCTGCACGGGTATCGTCAGCAGACTCTCTGCCGGACGGGAATCAAAGCGCAGATTGGCCAGCAACTCCGGGACATCAATGTATTTCGGCGTCAACCCGGCACGCAGCACATTATCTGAATTTGCCATCACCTCCAGCGCCACACCGTGCAGGTAGGCATGCGGTGTTTCAGCGAACAGAAACATCGCATCAGACGGCTGTAAGGTGATGACGTTCAGCAATAGCGGGGCAAACAGGCCGCTGTCATCAGGATAAACCTCAGCGATCTCAGCGATGGTCTGCCAGGGTTCAACAGACTGGCTGGCAACGGTGGTTCGCAGAATATCCAGCGCGAGTGATTTCTCTTCATCCTGCATAGCGAGCAGGCTGGCAAACAGCGCCGCGAGAGACGTGGTGTCTGGCGTATTCAGAAAATGGGCAATGGCCGGATGAGCGCCTGCGACTGGCTGTAACAGCGAGACGATTTCAGACAGCGGACGGAAGCCGTTAATCGCTTTAAACGGCGTCAGGGCATAGACCAGTTCCGGTTTATGATTGGCGTCTTTATAGTTTCGTGAAGTCGCATCCAGCGGAACGCCGCTGGCGTTTTAGCGTGCATAGCCGACTTCGGCCGCCGCTTTGCTCGGATGCACCTGAATCGACAGCGGTTGTTCAGCGCACAACACCTTAAATAAAAACGGTAATTCGCCAAAACGCTGCGCCACCCCGGCACCTAACTGCGCAGGCGGGTCAGCATCGATCACATCGCGTAGCGAGCGAGGTTTGCCATCGACGATAATGTGCGATGGGCTTTTCGGATGGGCGCCCATCCATAATTCGGCCATCGGTTGCTGCGACGGATTAGCGATCCCATACAGTTCAGTGAGCGCGGTTTTACTGCCCCATGCGTAATTTTGCAGCGAATTGATTAATTTTTGCATCATATCTCCCTGGTCATTCACTGGTTACTGGATGTATTAAAGCAGAAAAGCACCGGTGAAAGACAATCGGGATGCAATAAACGCGAATGAGTCGCATAATCGTAACCTGGTGTATGTCAGACTACCGCCGCGCTTTTTAACCGCAAAACGGCTAATCAGCGTCAATAATATTCATATGTTTGTGCTCAAGGAGACAGAAATGGCTGCGAACCGCGTTGAAAAAGATTCAATGGGACCGATTGATGTACCTGCCGACAAACTCTGGGGGGCGCAAACGCAGCGTTCTCTGGAACATTTCCGTATCTCCACGGAGAAAATGCCTGCTGAACTGGTGTATGCGCTGGCGCTGACCAAACGGGCGGCGGCAAAAGTGAACAATGACCTCGGTCTGTTACCGGATGACCGCGCGGGTGCGATCATCAAGGCGGCGGATGAAGTGCTGGCCGACAAGCATCAGGGCGAGTTCCCGCTGGCTATCTGGCAGACCGGTTCCGGTACACAAACCAATATGAATATGAACGAGGTGCTGGCGAACCGCGCCAGCGAGATCCTCGGTGGCGAACGTGGCATGTCACGCCTTGTGCATCCCAATGATGATGTGAACAAGAGCCAGAGTTCTAATGATGTCTTTCCAACCGCGATGCATGTGGCAGCGGTGGTGGCCGTGCAGGAACACCTGATCCCTGAGCTGAAAGTGCTGCAACAGACGCTGCATGAAAAAGCTGAAGCTTATAAAGACATTGTCAAAATTGGTCGTACTCACTTGCAGGATGCCACACCGCTGACGCTGGGCCAGGAGATCTCTGGTTGGGTGGCGATGTTAAGCCACAGCCTGAAGCATATTGAACAGAGCATTCCGCATGTGGCTGAGCTGGCACTGGGTGGTACGGCGGTCGGTACCGGGCTGAATACTCATCCTGAATATGCCGTGCGCGTTGCCCAAGAGCTGGCTGAGCTGACGAAACAGCCTTTTGTCACCGCGCCGAACAAGTTCGAAGCCTTAGCCACCTGTGATTCGCTGGTTCATGCCCACGGTGCGCTAAAAGGCCTGGCGGCATCACTGATGAAAATCGCCAACGACGTGCGCTGGTTATCATCCGGCCCGCGCTGCGGCATCGGCGAAATCGCTATCCCGGAAAACGAGCCGGGCAGTTCCATCATGCCGGGTAAAGTGAACCCGACGCAGTGTGAAGCCATGACCATGCTGTGTTGTCAGGTGATGGGCAACGATGTGGCGGTGAACATCGGTGGTGCATCCGGTAACTTTGAGCTGAACGTTTACCGTCCGATGGTGATCCATAACTTCCTGCAATCTGTTCGTCTGCTGGCGGATGGGATGGACAGCTTTAATCACCACTGCGCCATCGGTATTGAACCAAACCGCGATCGTATTACGCAATTGCTGAATGAATCTCTGATGCTGGTGACCGCGCTGAATACGCATATTGGCTACGATAAAGCGGCTGAAATTGCCAAGAAAGCGCATAAAGAAGGGCTGACCTTGAAAGGCGCTGCGCTAAAGCTGGGTTATCTGACGGAAGAAGAGTTTGATGCCTGGGTGCGTCCGGAAGAGATGGTCGGCAGCATGAAGGTGTAAGCTGCTGCCAAAAGCCAGGTCTAAGACCTGGCTTTTTTTATGCCTGCACCAGACGATCGGTATAAAGATGCAAGCGAGGGATCAGTAAATAGAGCGGCTGAGCATCAGGTTTGTAACGATGCGTCACGTTAGCGGCATCATAATTCAGCAGCTCTCCCAGTTTTGGCACGCTATTGGCGTCCGGGCACAGTACCAGCAGCGGAGAAGGGCAGGCCAACTGGGTTTGTTTTCGATCGCTGCTGCTCCAGACGCGGGCAATCGGTTGTACTTTCACCGGGCGTTTTATTTTAAATGCCGCGCCTGCAGGCAGTGATTTTACCGCTTCAATTTCGCTCTGGACGCGTTCGGCCCATTGCTCACGTGTCCAGTGGGCCACGGCACGCCCGGCCTTCAGGCTTTTTTCCAGCGTTGCCAGCATCTCATCGGGACTGATATTTTTAATAATATGCTTATTCGCCCAGCCAAAGCGCACGGAATCGGGCGCTTCAAGCAGCGTCAGCGAACGGTAGGCGTTCAGGGTAATCAACCCGCGCAGATGACGGTGGACAAACTCGAACCGCTCCTCGCTCGGCAGGCCCGATTCCACGGTAATAATCTGCTCCAGCCGTTGTTTCAGTTGATTGATTGAGGCGACCTGCTGGTGGAGCAGGGCAGACTGGGTATTATCGGCTTCTAAACACACTGCACCAGGAAGACGTACTGCCGCCTTAGTGCTCAGTTTTTCTGACTGGTGCTGCATAAACAGACGCGCAAAATGTGTCAGGGAGCGCTGCAGGGCTGCCTGGCCAGTCAACTGCTCAACCTTAACCTGCGTCAGCGGGTCGTGCTCCTTACCTTTTTACACCTCTGGCAGTTCAAACACCCAGGCGGTCAGCAGACGCATACTGAGGATCTGCTGCTTTAATGCCTCCAGTTCTTGTTCGAGATCGGCCACACAGCGGTGAAGCTGCGCAACAGTATCGTAATGACGCATGCTACCTCCATTAGTTACAACATACTAATGACTATAGCAGTCAAAAACAGAGATGAACATCAACAAAAGTGTTTTTTGTGTCGGGCAGGGGGAAGTGGCGCGATTGAGCAGAGGGCGTCATTTTCTGTTGGGGCGGACCGTGTTTTTCGGTCCGCCTGTGACAACGCATTGTACCCGGGAGTTAGAGTTTTCGTCCGTGTAGACGGCTTCCTACCAGTAACGCCAGCACCAGCATGGCAGCAATAAACGCTGTAATTCCGTACCAGCCAAAATGATGCCAAAACACACCGCCGAGCGTTCCGGCAACGCTGGACCCCAGATAATAACTGAACAGGTACAGCGATGATGCCTGGCCTTTAGCGCGGCGCGCACGATGGCCAATCCAGCCGCTGGCAACGGCATGTGCAGCAAAAAATCCGGCGGTAAACAGCATCATACCTGGCAGAATAAACCAGATGTTGCTGGCGAGAGTGATGAGCAGCCCGGTCAGCATCAGTGCGGTGGAGAACAGCAGCACCGGTGCGCGGCCATATTTTGCTGTCATTGCTCCGGCTTTCGGCGAACTCCACGAACCGGTGAGATAGACCACAGACAGCAGGCCGACAATCGCCTGATTCATCGAATAAGGCGGCGAAAGCAGACGATAGCCGATGTAGTTAAACAGGGTGACAAAGGCTCCCATCAACAGAAAACCTTCCGCAAACAACAGCGGCAAACCGTTATCGCGCCAGTGCAGCCGGAAGTTAATCATCAGACTACGCGGTTTAAGCGAAGCAGGGCGGAAATGACGCGAGGCAGGCAGAATTTTCCAGAACATCAGCGCAGCGGCCAGCGCACAGCAGCCGATGGTCATAACGGCAATGCGCCAGCTGCTGAAATCAGTGATCACACCGCTGAGTAAGCGGCCGCTCATACCGCCAATCGAGTTTCCGCTGATATACAACCCCATCCAAAACGCCACCATACTGGGATGAATTTCTTCACTCAGGTAGGTCATCCCCACGGCCGCAACGCCGCTCAATGACAGACCCGTCAGCGCACGCATCAGTAAAATCCCGTGCCAGCTGGTCATGGTCGCTGACAGCAGAGTACAAATCGCGGCCAGCATCAGCGCGGTCACCATCACCGATTTACGCCCGATGGCATCGGATAACGGACCGGTTACCAGCAGCCCAAGTGCCAGCATCCCGGTGGAAATTGACAGGGAAATACTGCTGGTCGCCGGGGAAACACCAAACTCCTGCGACAGAACCGGAAGGATCGGCTGTACGCAATAGAGCAGGGCGAACGTCGCCAGCCCGGCTGAAAATAGCGCCAGCGTGACGCGCATAAATTGAGGGGTACCACGTTTGATATAGAGATTTTTATCAACCGCAGATGGGTCGGTGATGGCAAGAGATGCACGGTCAGCAGAATACGGCGGTCTGACGGCATGGGATGAGCGGTTCACAACAGTTCCTTAACGATATTCAGGGAGTTCACGTTGTAAAGGGTAAGAAAGTCAGATTATGATGTCTAATATATTAATAATCTCGAATGATACTTTTAACATATGAATATCGAGCTACGTCACCTGCGTTACTTTATTGCCGTGGCAGAAGAGCTGCATTTTGGTCGTGCGGCACTGCGCCTGAATATTTCCCAACCGCCGCTCAGCCAGCAAATTCAGATCCTCGAGCATGAAATAGGCGCACGCCTTTTCGCCCGCACCAACCGCAGCGTCCAGCTGACGGCGGCCGGGCAGCAGTTCCTGCAGGATGCCCGTCTGGTGCTGCAACAGGTGGATCAGGCTGCCGATAAAGCTGCGCGCCTGCATCGCGGTGACGAAGGCGAAATACGTATTGGTTTTACGTCATCTGCCCCGTTTATCACCGTCGTATCAGACGCTTTGTTCACCTTTCGTCAGCGCTTCCCGGCGGTCCATATCCAGATGCAGGAGATTAATACACGGCAGCAACTGGCGCCGATCGGGGACGGGCGGCTTGATTTAGGGGTGATGCGTAATACTCTGCTGCCGGAAACCCTCGATCATCAGCTGCTGCTTCGTGAACCCATGTATGCGCTAGTGCATCGTGCCCATCGCCTGGCGGGCAGGCCGCAGATTACCCTGAGCGATCTGGCGCAGGAGCCTTTTGTCTTCTTTGACCCGCAGGTGGGAACGGCGCTGTACGGTGAAATTCTGGGTTTACTGGGCCGCTACAATATTCAGCCCAATATTGCTCAGGAGGTGGGGGAAGCAATGACGATTATCGGCCTGGTGTCTACCGGACTGGGCGTCTCTATTCTTCCGGCATCGTTCCGACGCGTCCGCCTGAGCGATGTGGTATGGATCCCGCTGGTGGAACAGGACGCGCGTTCGGAAGTGTGGCTGGTGTGGTCGAAGCAGAGAGAGGTGCCGTCCGTCGTTGCCGCGATGATGACGTTGTTATTGCCGAAATGATCCGGCAATCGCGGAAAACATGAGCGTTCAGCGACGGTTTATGTGCGGCAAATCACATATCGAATCAAATATTTGACGCCATCTGATAAGTGTTTCACCATGAGCGAAATGCTTTATTTTGAAGCGTGAAAATAACAGACAGCAGCGCCTTTTAAGACAGGTGATAAGTGGGAGTGGGGTGTGATTGCGGATAGTCAGCCTGGCCATATTGACCAGATTAAACAGACTAATGCCGGAGCGGTGTACCGACTGATTGATCGGTTTGGTCCCATCTCGCGTATTGAGCTGTCCAAAAAAGCGCAACTGGCCCCGGCCAGCATCACGAAAATTGTGCGTGAAATGCTTGAAGCGCATCTGGTGCAGGAAACGGAATTTCAGGACCCAGGCAGTCGTGGACGTCCGGCTGTCGGACTGGTGCTGGACACCCAGGCCTGGCATTTTCTGTCTGCCCGTATCGGTAATGGTGAAATCACCCTCGCGCTGCGCGATCTCAGCAGCAAAATGGTCGTTGAAGAGCAATTCCCCCTTCCCGCAGAGGCTGACTTGCCGTTGCTGACGCGTATCGTGCAGCAAGTAGACCAGTTCTTTATTCACCACCAGCACAAACTCGAGCGTCTGACGGCCATTGCCATCACACTACCGGGCATCATGAACAGCCAGTCAGGTATTGTTCACCGGATGCCGTTTTACGACGTTGACGATATGCCGCTGGGCCCGGTTCTTGCCGAGCGCACCGGATTGCCAGTGTATATTCAGCATGATATCTGCGCCTGGACGATGGCAGAATCGCTATTTGGTGCTTCACGTGATGCCAGCGATGTGCTTCAGGTGGTGATAGATCACCATGTGGGCGCCGGGGTGATTACCGGTGGCCGCCTGCTGCACGGCGGTAGCAGTTCACTGGTTGAGATCGGTCATACTCAGGTCGATCCGTGGGGGAAACGCTGCTATTGCGGGAATCATGGCTGTCTGGAAACCGTGGCCAGCATCGACAATATGCTTGAACTGGCGGCGCAGCGGATGCAGGCGTCGATGAGTTCGGCACTGCATAATCAGGCGCTGACCATCAATGCCCTGTGTGAGGCTGCACTGGCGGGAGATCATATCGCCTGTGATGTCATTGCCGGCGTTGGCAACAGCGTAGGGCGTATTCTCGCCATCATGGTCAATCTTTTCCATCCACAAAAAATTCTTATTGGTTCCCCGCTTAATCAGGCGCAACATATTCTGTTCCCTGCCATCGTTAACTGTATTCGCCAGCAGGCATTACCCCGCTACAGTGCTGACCTTAAGGTAGAATCCACTGAGTTTGCGAATCTGGGCACTATGCCGGGTGCCGCACTGGTAAAAGATGCTCTCTACAACGGCTCCTTATTAATCAAACTGCTACAAGGCTGATAAATTCACTAAACATTGCGCTAACGCAATCCCCGACATCCGGCACTACCCTACAATTTTCGTTCATTCATCAAGTACGAAAATTATCAATGAGGCCAGGCAGTGCCTGTCGGAGTCATCCCATGTTAAAACGTTTATTTGTCACCGGCACAGATACGGAAGTCGGTAAAACCGTGGTGTCGCGCGCGTTATTACAAAAGCTGGCAACGGGCAGTAAACAGGCCGTAGGATATAAACCCGTCGCGAAAAGTAGCCAGCAAACGGAAGAAGGGCCACGCAATAAAGATGCTCTGGTTCTACAGGCATCCTCCTCAGTGCCGTTGCCTTACCACGCCATTAATGCGGTCACCTTACTGGAAGATGAAATTAGCACCAGTTGCACACCCATCAGCTATGCCGCGCTCAGTCGCGGCCTGCAAGCGCTGGATCAACATGCGGACTATATCGTGGTGGAAGGGACGGGCGGCTGGCGAAGCCTGATGAATGATCTGCGCCCGTTGTCTGACTGGGCCGTGCAGGAGCAACTTCCGGTCGTACTGGTGGTTGGCATCAAACTGGGGTGCATCAGCCACGCATTGCTGACAGCGCAGGCGGTGATTAACGATGGACTGCCGCTGTTAGGCTGGGTGGCGAATCGCATCAATCCGGGATTGGCCCATTACGCGGAGATTATTGATGTGCTGCGCGACAAAATTCCGGCACCGCTGCTTGGCGAACTGCCGTATCTGCCACGTGCGGAAAGCCGCGATCTGGCGCACTATCTTGATCTGACGCCACTGGATCTTTAACCTTCGCACACGTGGCGGGCTGACCGGAACAGAGGGTCAGCCTCTACGCCTGGATTAATGGTCACCCCGGATTCAGCACCCGTCGCGTACGCCCTGAACTGAGGTAATCTGCAATATAATCCTGCGAAATCTCCCCGCTGTAACGACCCTCTTCATCGACAATCGGCATCCATACCATATTGTGTTCGTACAGTTTCGACAACACCACGCGCAGGTTCTCTTCGGCCCGTCCCGTCACCGTAAAGTGGTGCAACAGGTCAGCACACTGACCGCTGGCACCACGCGCCTCACGGCGCTTCACAAAGCCCAGTGGTTTACCGTCCTCGTCCACCACGGTAATCGAGCGCAGATCGTTATCATCCATGATGCCGAATGCATCAGACAGCGGCGTGGATTTACGCACGGTGAGGGTCGGTTGCTGGTCGGTCACATCACCGGCCTGCACCAGAAGCAGACGTTTTAACGTGCGGTCCTGGCCGACAAAGGAGCCGACAAACTCATTGGCGGGTTTCGCCAGCAGCTCGTCCGGGCTGGCACACTGCACGATTTTACCCTGGCCAAACACGGCAATACGGTCACCCAGCTTCAGCGCCTCATCAATATCATGACTGACCAGCATCACGGTTTTTTTCAACTGACGCTGCATATCCAGAAACTCATTCTGAATCACTTCACGGTTGATCGGGTCGACCGCACCGAAGGGTTCATCCATCAGCAGCACCGGAGGATCCGCCGCCAGCGCACGGATAACGCCAATACGCTGCTGCTGCCCGCCGGACATTTCACGCGGATAACGATGCAGGAATTTTTTCGCATCCAGCGCCATCATGCTCATCAAATCGCTGGCGCGTTCTTTACAACGCTGCTTGTCCCAGCCCAGCATCCGCGGTACCACGGTAATGTTCTCTTCGATGGTCATATTCGGAAACAGACCAATCTGCTGAATGACATAGCCAATATTGCGGCGCAATGTCACGGTATCTAGCCCGCTGGTGTCTTCTCCGTTGATCAGGATCTTACCGCTGCTGGCAGGGATCAAACGGTTAATCATTTTCAGCGTGGTGGTTTTGCCGCAGCCGGAAGGGCCGAGCAGCACGCACATTTCACCCTCCGGGACGTTCAGGCTGACATTGTCCACCGCATTGACGCTGGAGCCATTTTTCTGTTTGAAGGTTTTGGTGAGATTTTCCAGTTTTATCATTATCGGATCCCCTTAGGTGTCAGTGCGACCTGCAAACGGTGCAGCAGCCAGTCAAGAACGACGGCCAGTAAACAAATCATCAGTGCGCCAGCGACCAGCATGCGGACGTCACTTCCGCTAATACCATCCAGCAGCAGCAGGCCCAGACCGCCAGCACCAATCACGGCCGCGATAGCCATCACGCCAACATTCATCACAACGGCGGTACGAATACCGCCAAAAATCACCGGTAACGCCATCGGAATTTCTACCCAGCGCAGACGTTGCCAGAAGGTCATGCCAATCCCCCGTCCTGCTTCGCGCAGCCCGCCGGGCAGATTCTCCAGCGCGGTGTGGGTGTTGCGCACAATCGGCAGCAGGGAGTAGAGAAACACTGCCGTGACGGCGGGCAGCACACCAATACCCTGACCGATCAGCGAAAACAGTGGGATCATCAGACCAAACAGGGCGATAGAGGGAATGGTCAGTACAATGGTGGCCAGACCGAGTACCGGGGTGGCCAGCCACTTAAAACGCACAATCAGAATACCGACGGGGACGCCAATTACGATAGCGAAACCCACAGCCAGCGCCACCAGCCACAGATGCTGGAAGGTGAGGCTCGCCAGGTAACCGCTGTTGTCCATGATGTAATGAATCGTTTCCACCAGGCCTCCTTAAAGCATGTTATGGGATGTCAGGAAATCATGTGCCACCTGTTGCGGCGACTGATGATCGATATCCACACGTTTGTTCATTTCAGTAATCGCCTCATCGGTGATTAACGGCGACAGCTTATTCAGTGCGGCATCCAGACCCGGATGGTCCTTCAGCGCTTTTGCCGTGACCACGGGCGTTACGGCGTAGCTGGGGAAAAATCCTTTATCATCTTTCAGTACTTTCAGGTCGAAGCCTTTTACGCGGCCATCGGTGGTGTACACCAGCCCGGCATCGACAAAACCGTCGCGAATGGCGTTATACAGCAGCCCCGGATCCATCTGGCGGATCTGCGGACGATCCAGCGGCATGTTGTAGGCTTTTTGCAACGGTTTCAGGCCATCTGAGCGCCCGGCGAATTCCAGATCCAGTCCCAGCATCCAGTTGTTATCCGGGTCGGTTTGACGCACATGCTCGAGCTTCGCCACCATCTGTGAAATCGTCTCAATATGCTCGGCTTCGGCCCGTTTGGCCGACATGGCAAAAGCATAGGTATTGTTCATCGGTGCCGGGTTAAGCCATACCAGACCCAGCTTCGCATCCAGTTTTTTCACCGTCTGCCAGGTCTCATCGGGTGACATCCGCTGCGTGATATGGTTGAAGATAATCAGTGAGGTCCCGGTGTATTCCCAGGTCATATCAACCTGCTTATTGATCATCGCATTACGACCAATTACCGTGGCGATATTGGTTTTGGGTTCGATTTCGAAGCCCTGTTTGCGCAGATACTGCGTGGTCAGCGCAGACAAAATATGCTGCTCGGTAAAGCTTTTGGTGGTCATCACAATCGGGGCTGCCGTTGCCAGGCTGCTCAGTGTCATCGAGGCAGCAAGGGCGAGGGCGGCTGCACGCAGCCAGCGGGTCAGTACAGTAGCATCAGCCATCATCCGTTCCTTATTCTTCAGGCAGTGTGTGGGCTGAGGAGACGGCCAAGGCCGGCCAGCAACAGATCGAGGATCAGGGCAAACAGCGCGGTTGCCGCGGCGCCCAGGATCAACGTCGGGAAGTCATTGAGGTAAATACCGGGAAAAATCAGCTCGCCGTAGCTACTGGCCCCAATCAAACACGCCAGTGGGGCGGTGCCAACGTTGATGGCCATTGCCACGCGGATGCCGGACAGCATCACCGGCATAGCGTTCGGAATTTCCACCTGACGCAGGCGCTGACCTTTGGTCATGCCGATGCCATTGGCAGCCTCAAGCAGGGAGTCCGGCACTGAACACAAGCCGGAATAGGTGTTGCGCACGATGGGCAGCAGTGAGGCCAGGAACAGCGCGATGATCGCCGGGCGATCGCCAATGCCGATCACCACCATTGCCAGCGCCAGTACCGCCAGCGGGGGTAACGTATTACCGACGTTAAAAATCTGCATCACATACTCGGCCCAGCGACGGGCGCCGGGACGGCTGAGAATGATCCCGCTGGGAATACCGATTAACAGGGCAAACAGCATAGACCAGAACACCAGCGTCATGTGTTGTTGCCCGAGGTAGATCAGATCGACGCGTTTCGCCTTAATGGTCTCAATCCCCAGCCCCCAGACCAGCAGGGCGATGATCGCAGCGACAAACAGCGTCGCCAGTAAGGCACGCCGTAACAGCGTGGAATGTGGCATATCAGTGTTCTCCCTGGGGGGCAAATAAGCATTAAAAGTGTTTATCTCGTGGGCGATTATCACTTTACCCGGTAAACTTGCTTTCAAAGCTATAGCAGCGTAACGGCAGATTTGCCAAATTTCTGGCCGAAAATCAGCAGGATACTTTTTCGGCAAAACAGGCGTCAGCCGTTGATAGCGCTGGGAAAATCGTCGATGAAAAAAATTCATCGATGTTAAGTGACACCGTCACAGACGGCATAGAGCACAATCCGAAAACTGTTGTGTGGAATATCATGCACACTTTCAGGACGTGCGACAGAAAGGGGATATATGACGGAACAGACTGCGACACAAGTGACACACCGTCACTGGGTGCTTATCGCTTCAATGCTGGCGATGTTTATGGCCGCCATTGAAGTCACGATTGTTGCCACCGCCATGCCAACGATTATTGCCGAGCTGGGGGGCTTCTCTCAGTTTGGCTGGGTGTTTTCAATCTATCTGCTCACTCAGGCGGTCAGCGTGCCGATCTACGGTCGTCTGGCAGATCTCTGGGGCAGAAAGCGGATGTTTTTTATCGGCACAGGGCTGTTCCTCATCGGGTCGGTGTTATGTGGGTTCGCCACTAATATGGGCTGGTTGATCCTGTTCCGCGCCTTCCAGGGGCTGGGGGCCGGGGCGATTATGCCGCTGACCTCGACGATTATTGCCGATGTCTATCCGCCGAAAGAGCGCGCGGGCGTGCAGGGCTGGCTGTCGAGTGTGTGGGGTATCGCGGCGATTGTCGGGCCGCTGACCGGGGCCTGGCTGGTGCAGCACTTTAACTGGGCGTTGATCTTCTGGGTCAATGTCCCGATTGGCATTGTGTCGATGCTGTTGCTGGCGCGGTTTTTCCCTGAGTCGAAGGAACGTAGCCCGCATCGGCTCAATCTGGCAGGCAGCGCCTGGCTGATGCTGACCGTCAGTGCATTGCTGGTGGCCCTGCTGCAGGCAGAAGCACTTGGCACCCTGTTTGTTGTTGCACTACTGGTCCTGGCCGTGCTGGCGGGTACCGCGCTTCTGCGGCATGAACGTCGGGCCAGCGAACCGCTGTTTCCACTGGCGATCTGGCGCAGTCGCACACTGCTGGCGGGTAACGCGGGAAATCTGCTGATTGGTGCGGCGATGATGGGGATCAGTGCGTTTCTGCCCACCTGGATCCAGGGCGTCAATGGCGGAACGCCACTTCAGGCGGGCAGCGCACTGGCAATGATGTCGATCGGCTGGCCGCTGGCCAGTACGCTCAGCGGGCGTCTGATGCAGCGTACCTCGTACCGGTTTACCGCGCTGCTGGGTTCCGCCTTGCTGATCGCCGGCACCGCATTGTTACTGACGCTGCACCGGGAAAGCCCGGTATGGCACGCCGGGCTGTTTGCTTTTGTCATTGGCACCGGCATGGGCATGACCAGCACCACTTTCCTGATCGCGGTACAGAACACGGCCGACTTTGCCATCCGGGGCATTTGCACTGCCTCGATTATGTTCAGCCGTATGCTGGGATCGGCACTGGGAACAGCGTTAATGGGCGCGGTACTGAATTACAATTTACTGCTGCGTTTGCCTGGCGATAATGATCCGGTACAGCAGGTGATGTCACACGCTCAGCGACAGCAGATTGATGCCCCCAGTCTGGAGGTGATGTTGAGTGAAATTGCGCATTCGCTGCACTGGGTGTTTGCGGTATCGACGGTGATTGCGGTGATGAGCCTGGTGATTGCACGCTTTGTTCCGGCAGAGAAGCCACACTAGCGGTAAGGCAGGGCGGCCCTGAAGGGTCGCCCTAAAGAAGACTACTGCGCAGGGGCATCCTGAGAGGTGCCTGCACTGGCGGGAACGCTGTTGTCACCGTCGTTACCCGTACGTTTGTAGACGATTTTCTGCGTGTCATTTTCGCAATGCCCGACAACCTGTCCGCCAGCCTGATCGGCCTGGTCGTTAGGGACAATATCGAGCGTAAAACCGGAAGCCGGCACGCCATTGTTAATGATTTTCTGATTAATATCGGCTTTGACCGTTTCGCACGACGCCTGAACGGCCAGCGGCATCGCGACAATCAGCCCGGTTAACATCCACTTAAACCCTTTCATCATTTCATCCTTATTTGTGTGAAAATCCCGCTAACTATAGCAGTTAAATCCACTTATGGCGCAACCGGACGGCCGGTGCGACGGTCGAGGCAACGCAGCGTATTGGGTTCCCAATAGGCATTCACATTCAGGCTATGTTCGCAGCCGTCTCGGGTATCAAATGCGCGGTCAGTTTTATCAAACTCTTTCTCCACGCGGGTGTTCACTTTGTTACGCAGACTGCGGGTCGCATCCCACTGCTCTTTCTGTTCGCGTGCCTGCTCGGTGGTGAGGGCATTATCGCCGTCTGAAATAATCAGACGGTCAGTACGCGCCTGAGCGCTGTGCTGAACAGAAAACAGCGCGGTCAGTAGCAGCAACGGGACAGTGGCTTTTGTCAGCCGGCTTTTCAGGGTATTCATCATCGGTTCCTTTATGTAGGCAGCCACGGCAACGGCGACTGAACAGGTCATGTGGTGTAGTATATCACCAGCTTTCAGGCCCTCACCAGTCTGCCCGATACTGCCGTTTACCATCGAGAGAGAAAAGAAAACGTGCTGACCACGACACTGCTGTTTTTTGCCACGGCATTAGCCGAAATTATCGGTTGTTTTCTCCCCTGGTTGTGGCTGAAGAAAAATGCGTCTGCCTGGCTGTTACTGCCCGCGGGCGTCAGCCTGATGGTGTTTGTCTGGTTGCTCACGCTGCATCCGGAAGCCAGTGGGCGCGTTTACGCGGCTTACGGCGGGGTTTATGTGGTCACGGCGCTGTTGTGGTTGCGTATTGTCGATGGGGTAAAACTGAGCACGTATGACTGGGTGGGGGCAGCCGTGGCGTTCTGCGGAATGTTGATTATCGTGGCAGGATGGGGACGGGCCGGAAGACAGGCCCGAACAAGGTTGATTACGCCTTGTGGACGCGCAGGCCCGCCTGGCTCTGACCCACTGGCATCATCTCCAGCGCGCTGATATTGACATGCTTCGGCAGGGTGGCAACCCACCACACGGCTTCGGTCACATCTTCTGGCGTCAGCGGTTCCGTACCGTCGTACACGCTGCCCGCACGGGTGTCATCACCTTTGAAACGCACGTTAGAAAACTCGGTGCCGCCGACCAGACCGGGTTCGATATCGGTCACACGTAACGCCGTGCCGTGCAGGTCGGTACGCAGGTTGAAGCTGAACTGGCGTACAAAGGCTTTAGTGGCACCGTAAACATTTCCACCGGGATAAGGCCAGCTTCCGGCGATTGAACCGATGTTAATAATGTGGCCAACATTTCGTTCGACCATCGCGGGCAGCAGGGCGCGCGTCATGTACACCAGGCCTTTATTGTTGGTGTCGATCATATCTTCCCAGTCTTCCAGGCTGGCGCGCTGCGCAGGCTCAATACCCAGCGCCAGACCGGCGTTATTGACCAGCACATCAATGTTGCGCCACTCAGCAGGCAGGCTGGCGACGGCGGCATCAATGCCCGCGCGGTCACGTACATCCAGTACCAGCGTATAAATACTGTCACCAAACTCCTGTTGTAAGGCCTCGAGACGCTCCTGACGGCGACCGGTAGCAATGACTTTATGGCCCTGGGCGATAAAGCGACGGGTAATGCTCTGACCAAAACCGGCGGTGGCACCGGTAACAAATACGATCATCTCACTGTTCCTCAACACATTTTGGATTTTTATCACCTTACCATCTGATGGGCGAGGTGATAAGGAGCGAATTGTTATGATGAATGAGAAAGAATGGATAACACCCCCTGGCAATAAAAACTGCACAAATTTCACGCACTCCTGGCTGCTTCTATGCATGATCAGAAGTGTGGTGAGTTATCGACTTGCACCATCACCACATTAATTTTTGAAACTGAACTAACAGTGACAGTTTCAGCAGGATCACTGCCTTTCCAGCAATATCCCTCCACTGAACAGAAATTTTGCTTAATGTAGCCAAGAGATGCCAGATAAGCGTTAACCCTACTGGCATCAATTGTATTGTAAAACGTAACCGAATAGACAAGTGATCCGGGACCCGCCACGTTATAAAAATCAAACTCATAGCGTTCAGATATTCTTGGTATTTTTTTCAGGATGCCCGGGGTTTAAAATTCATATTCCCGCTTATCTTGTTCAGTGTAGTGTGCACTACCCGCCAGCTCTATTTTTATCGTTGGCCAGCAGTAAAAAAACACGCCTGCTATCACAACGATAATGAACAGTGTTGCTTTAAGTGAGCTTTTCATACAATTAAATCCTTCCTCTTGCCATCTTGTATGAAAGAGCCATCCATGGTTGCAATAGCAACGTTTCCTGATTTCCAGTCATTGTAGGGTTTTATGACCTGCATGAAATTTGGCAACTGGCCTAAGCGTGGTTTAGCGTTTGGGAATCGCTCTGGGTTCGGGAATAATAATGGTCGGAAGGTTTCATTTTTCCAGGAACCGATTTTTCCGTAATAATCCCATCTTTTCAGTGCCTCTGCTTTGCTGACTGGACGCAGCATTGCGAAAGGATTCTGAACGGAAAGAACACGGTAAAATCCCAGCAAGTCTGACACCAGGTCTTCTCCACTAAATCCACTGTCAGTCACCATATTGTTAGGAAATGAACCCTGAAATGCTTCAAACTTTCGCGCCATTGTCATCATCATAGCGAGTGCGATGCTTTTGCGTTCTTGATAAGGACGTCCCTTTCGTATACGCCATTTGATAAACTTTCCTACCCGAATTATCCGGTACGGAGATACCATAGACTGGGCATAGGTGGCATCGTAGCGATCTGCACTCATTGCTTCACCAGCGTCGAATTTGCTCATCAATATTCTGATGTCATCTCCTCTCGCATGACCAAGATCAATCCAGCCCAGCACTTCCGTGTAGATCAGGCCACCTCTGGCACTTGCCGCTTGTGAGCCATCAATGATTTCATTCCGTGTACTCATTCCTCAAAATTCCCTTTCTGTTAAAAAATACAATTTAATTATTACGGCATAGCAAGTCTGGGCTCCAGGCTTACGCTTAGCAGGGATGGCATTGGTTAAATCTGACAATCAGGGTTATATCTCTCTGTTTTCTTTGATATTCCATCCTGACGAGAATTCAGCGCCACGGGAACCTTCCTGTGTTTGCTCAAAATAATGATTACTGACCTCTGCTGCTCTGAAGCAATAGGTGACGCCAAATAAATCCTGTTCCGATGCACCATTAAATATTACATCCGTTACCATAACCTGCTTTAGTGTTATCCTAAAAAATTCTAGTTGTTCGCCACCAGCCTTACATGAAGAAAGCTGTACCGAATTAATATGCTTCCCATTCGATACATAACGCATAAGACCAGATGTCGCTTTATCGATAAACGCATTCACCGTTAAGTCACGATATATGACTTTCCCGGAGCCTCCGCCGCTTCCTGTTTCCATGCCAGAGGGTTGCGTAGCACCCCAGCTGAATGATTCTATCTGTATCCATCCCTGATGGCGGGCATCTCTTGATTCACCTGTGACACCATCAATTTTTAAGAAAATGTCCTTACTCATATCGTTCTCCCTTAGTTATATATTATGTGGACCTTACCTTAAAAAGGGAACTATGGGAAGCGGGCGTAAATGTTGGATTGAATATTAAAAGTGCAACGGAAAGTGCTAAAATAAAACCACTAGTTTCTGAATAAAAGTACTTTTTTCTTATTATTTTTTAAAATTATTTTTTTAATATCAGGTTGATATAATAATTTCTACCCATGTAATTATATAGACATTTTTTGTTATCCTTTTGGTGTTATTTGTCCAGACCGGTATATCTCTGTGTTTCCATAAATATTGTCACAAGGCATATTGCACCGTCAGCGCGCAACGGCGGGAGATTCTGCGTTAGCGCGGTGCAACGCCATCAGGATGATGAGGTAAAACCGGATAAAAGCTGGGTAAGCAATCGGTTGCTTTCCAGGCAACCGATTGCGTGGGATTTTTCTGAAAAAGAGAAGATAACGCGCAATTAAAATATATAACTAATTGTTTTTTAAAGTTAATTAACAGTAACTCTTTCATGGCATAACTCTTGCATTATTGCTTTCATCTGCCAGCCCGCCATGACGCACCATGAGCAGGCCGCTTAATGAAAGGAATTGTTATGTCTCAGAATGCAACCCAGGCGATCCGCGCCAGTTTTTTTGATATCACCCAGACGGTGGACGATCCGCAGCAGTTGCCGGACGCCGCTCGCTATATTGCCGACGGGCTGCTGTTGCTTAATCAGGGCGTTATCGTCGGGTTGTCAGACTGGGAAGAGGGGCAGCACCGGCTGACGCCGGAGGTGGATCTGCTGGACTGCCGTGGTCGGTTGATTGTCCCGGGTTTTATCGATACGCATATCCACTACCCGCAAACCGAAATGATCGGCGCATTTGGTGAACAGCTGCTGGAGTGGCTGAATCAGTACACGTTCCCGGTTGAAAGCCAGTATCACTGCCCGCAGCATGCGGCACGTATGTCGGCATTTTTCCTGCAACAGCTGCTGAGTAACGGCACGACGACTGCACTGGTGTTTGGCACCGTCCATCCGCAGTCGGTGGATGCGTTGTTTACCGCGGCATCGGCCCTCGAAATGCGGCTGATTGCGGGCAAAGTGATGATGGATCGTAATGGTCCGGATGCGCTGATGGAGACGCCTGAGCAGAGCTACCAGCAGACCCGTGAACTGATTGAGCGCTGGCATAATAAAGGGCGCCTGAGCTATGCCCTGACACCGCGCTTTGCCCCGACCTCATCGCCCGAACTGCTGGCGAAAGTGCAGCAGCTGCGTCATGAGTTCCCGGATACCTGGGTACACACGCACCTCAGCGAAAACCCGCAGGAGATCGCCTGGGTAAAAACACTTTTCCCGCAGCATAACGGCTACCTGGATGTGTATCACCAGTATCAGTTGACCGGGAAGCGCAGTCTGTTTGCGCACTGCCTGCATCTGGACCAACACGAATGGGACTGCCTCCACCACACCGATTCTGCCGTCGCATTCTGCCCGACCTCCAATCTGTTTCTGGGCAGCGGCCTGTTTGACCTGAAAACCTGCTGGCATAAAGGGGTGAAGATGGGCATTGGTACGGATGTCGGCGCGGGCACGACCTTTAACATGCTGCAAACAATGGGAGAAGCTTACAAAGTGGGGCAGCTCCAGCGCTATACACTTTCAGCCTGTGAAGCCTTCTACCATGCCACGCTGGGCGGGGCGAAAGCGCTGGATCTCGATGACCGCATCGGCAACTTTATGCCCGGCAAAGAGGCCGATTTTGTGATCCTCGACCCGGCAGTCTCCCCGCTGCAACAGATGCGCCACGCCAATAGCCGTGATATCTGGGAGAAACTGTTTGTACTGATGACGCTGGGTGACGATCGCAATATCGCCGCCACCTGGGTCAATGGTCGCTGCGTCTGGCAGCGTGAAGAGAAGGAGCCGGCCGCATGATCCAGTTTTTACTTAACCAGCGCCTGGTCAGCGAGCAGGACCTTGACCCCAATACCACGATCCTGAACTACCTGCGCCAGAACCAGCGGCGTTGCGGCACCAAAGAGGGGTGCGCCTCCGGGGATTGCGGTGCCTGCACCGTCACGCTGGGCCATGTGGATCAAGGGAAAATGCGCTATCAGACGGTGAACAGCTGTCTGACGTTTGTCAGCCATTTACAGGGAAAACAGCTGATCAGCGTGGAAGATCTGCGCCAGCCGGAGGGCTTGCATGGCGTACAGCAGGCGATGGTGGACTGCCACGCTTCACAGTGCGGTTTCTGCACGCCGGGCTTTGTGATGTCGATTTTCACCCTGCAAAAACACGGCGGCGGTCATCACCAGCAAATTGAACAGGCGCTGGCCGGCAATCTTTGCCGCTGCACTGGCTACCGTCCGATTGTCGATGCCGCCCGCCAGGCCTGCGCGCTGGCACAGCAGGACAGCTTTGATCGGCAGGAAGCGGCCACTGTGGCGCAGTTGCTGACGCTGCAAACCCCGGAGATGCAGGAAATCAACCACCGGGGCAACCGCTGCCTGCTGCCGAAAACAGTGAAGCAGCTGTCCGATGCGCTGCTAGCCCATCCGCAGGCGAAACTGCTGGCCGGGGGAACTGACCTGGCGCTGCAGGTGACCCAGCGCGGCGAAGCGTTACCGCTGCTGATCGCCCTTGATCAGATCGATGAACTGAAGCACTGCACGCTCAGTGACGATGAGATGGTGTTGGGCGCCGGGACGTCCCTGAGCAACTGCTGGCAATGGCTGGAGGAGGGCATTCCCGCGCTGACGCAAATTCTGGCGCGTTTTGCCTCGCAGCAGATCCGCAACCTCGGCACGCTGGGGGGGAATATTGGCAACGCCTCTCCGATTGGCGATATGCCGCCTATGCTGCTGGCGCTGGATGCATCGCTGATTTTGCAACAGGGCGACAGCCAGCGCCGTCTGCCGTTAGACGACTTCTTCCTCAGTTACCGTAAAACGGCGCTGCGCGAGGGCGAATTTATCCGCGCCGTGGTGATACCACGGGCCATGATCGCGCAGCATTTCCGCGCCTGGAAAGTGTCCACACGGCGGGAGGATGATATTTCTGCTGTGTTTGCCGCCTTTACGCTGGCGACGGATGACACGGGCTGCATCAGCAGCGTGCGCATCGCGTTTGGCGGGATGGCCGAAACACCACGCCGTGCCCATCACTGTGAGCAACAATTACTGGGACAAATGCTGACGACAACCGCGGTAGAAAGCGCCTGTCGTGCACTGGAACAGGATTTTCAGCCGCTGAGCGATTTTCGTGCCAGCGCTGCGTATCGCCTGCAACTGGCGAAAAACCTGCTGCGGCGTTATCACGCCACGCTGAGTGGCGAACTGACCGTGACGGAGGTATCAGACTATGTCCTATAAACCCCCGGCGTTAAGCCCGGACGCGCTGGCCCGCCAGTTTCAGCAGGACAATGCGGGGGGCGTGGGTAAAAGCACGCGACATGACAGCGCAGCGATGCATGTAGCCGGAGAAGCCCTCTACATTGACGACCGTCTGGAACTGCCGGGCATGTTGCATCTCTCACCGCGCCTGAGTGAACATGCCCATGCGCGTATTCTCAGCATCGACGTTGAACCCTGCTACCGCGTGCCCGGCGTGGTGCAGGTGCTGACCTGGGAAAACGTTCCCGGTGAGCTGGATATTGGCCCGCTGGAGCCGGGCGATCCGCTGATGGCGAAAGCGATCGTGGAATACGTCGGGCAGATGGTGTTGGTAGTGGCAGCAGAAAGCGAGCAGGCGGCGCGTCAGGCGGCCGCGCTGGCGGTGATTGAGTACCAGCCGCTGACCCCGTTGCTGGACGTGAAGCAGGCGCTGGAGCAGGGCAGTTTTGTCCAGCAACCGCATATCCACCAGCGCGGGGATGCTGATGCTGCGCTGGAGAAGGCACCCCATCGCCTGAAGGGCGAGTTTCATATTGGCGGTCAGGAGCATTTCTATCTGGAAACCCAGGTGGCGCTGGTGGTGCCGGGCGAAGATCGCGCGTTGCAGGTTTACTCCTCTACCCAGAACCCCACCGAAGTGCAGAAGCTGGTGGCATCGGTGATGGGGCTGACGATGAATAAAGTGACCATCGATATGCGCCGCATGGGAGGCGGTTTCGGCGGTAAAGAAACGCAGGCAGCAGGCGTCGCCTGCCTCTGTGCGCTGGCGGCACGTCTGAGCGGGAGGCCTGCCAAAATGCGGCTGTCGCGGCGTGACGATATGCTGACGACCGGAAAACGGCATCCGTTTTTCGTGCGTTATGACGTGGGGGTGGATGATGACGGGCGTTTCAGCGGGGTGAAGATCGACCTGGCGGGGAACTGCGGTTACTCGCTGGATCTGTCTGGTTCGATCGTCGATCGCGCCATGTTCCACGCCGACAACGCCTATTATCTCGGTGATGCGCTGATCACCGGCTACCGCTGCCGCACCAACACCGCGTCCAATACCGCCTATCGCGGTTTTGGCGGCCCACAGGGCATGGTGGCGATTGAGCAGATCATGGATCATATCGCCCGTGAGCTGGGCCTTGACCCGCTGGAGGTGCGCAAACGTAACTACTACGGCAAACAGACGCGCAATGTCACCCACTATTATCAGACGGTCGAGGATAATTTGCTGGATGAGATCACCGCACAGCTTGAACAGAGCGCAGACTATGCCGCACGCCGTGCGCAGATTACCGCGTTTAATGCTGCCAGCCCGGTGATGAAACGCGGTCTGGCCCTGACACCCGTGAAGTTTGGCATCTCCTTTACTTCCAGCTTTCTCAACCAGGCGGGGGCACTGATCCTGATTTACACCGATGGCACGGTGCAGCTGAATCATGGCGGCACCGAAATGGGCCAGGGGCTGAACACCAAAGTGGCGCAGATTGTCGCTGAGGTGCTGCAAATCGATATTAACAGTATTCAGATCACCGCTACCGATACCGGGAAAGTGCCTAACACCTCGCCCACAGCGGCCTCCAGTGGCACTGACCTTAACGGTAAGGCGGCGCAGAATGCGGCTGAAATCCTGCGTGAAAGACTGGTCAGCATGCTGTGTCAGCTGCATGACTGTGGCGCGGAGCAGGTAACGTTCAGCAACGGCATTGTTCACGTCGCCGATAACTACTTTACCTTTGCCGATGTTGCCCAGCTGGCATGGCTTAATCAGGTTCCGCTTTCCGCCACCGGCTACTACCGCGTACCGGGGATCCACTACAACCGGCTGGCCGGGCGGGGGCAGCCATTTTATTACTTTGCCTATGGTGCGGCCTGTGCCGAAGTGCTGATCGACAGCCTGACCGGGGAATACCGCCTGCTGCGTGCCGATATTCTGCATGACGTGGGGGCTTCGCTGAACCCGGCCATTGATATCGGCCAGGTAGAGGGCGGTTTCGTACAGGGTATGGGCTGGCTGACCAGCGAAGAGCTGGTGTGGAACGACAAAGGTCGTCTGCTGACCGATGGCCCGGCCAGCTACAAAATTCCTGCGATTGGCGACGTGCCGCAGGATCTGCGGGTGACGCTGGTCGAAAATCGCAAAAACCCGCAGGACACCGTGTTCCATTCCAAAGCGGTGGGAGAACCGCCCTTTATGCTGGGGATCGCCGTCTGGTGCGCCTTGCAGGATGCGGTATCCAGCGTGGGCGGCTACCGCCAGCATCCGCTGCTGGATGCACCCGCCACGCCAGAGCGCGTGTTCTGGGGCGCAGAGAAACAGCGTTCAGGAGGTGAAGATGCGTAGCGATGACTGGATTACTCTTCTTGCAAACCTGCGCGATCGTGCAGAGCCCTGTGTGTTGCTGACGGTACTGGATGATAAAGGGTCTGTCCCACGCGATCGCGGCAGTAAAATGGTAGTGACCGCCGATAAAACCTGGCTGACCATCGGCGGCGGCCATCTGGAGTTTCAGTCGGTTGCCATTGCCCGCGAGATGCTGCTTGCCGGGCAGACGCAGGCGCGCTACGAGCAGTTTAACCTCGGGGCGCGTCTTGGGCAGTGCTGTGGCGGCATCAGCAGCGTGCTGTTCGAACCGCTGATCCAGGCACAGCCGCAGATAGCGGTCTTCGGTGCCGGGCATGTTGGTCAGGCACTGGTGACGTTACTGGCAACGTTACCCTGTCACGTTCACTGGGTGGATGAACGAGCAGAACAGTTCAGCCTGGTACCACCTGGCGTCACCGTTTGCTGCCTGGAAGACCCGACAGAGCAGGTAAAACGCATGCCTGCGGGCAGTTACTATGTGGTGATGACCCATCACCATCCGCGCGATCTTGAACTCTGTGAAGCGATCCTGCGCCGTGACGATGTCGCTTATGTTGGCATGATCGGCTCAGACACCAAACGCCAGCGCTTTGACTACCGGCTGGAGGGCAAAGGCTTCAGCCGTGAGCAGCTTAATCGTCTGCGCTGCCCGATTGGTTTGCCGGATGTAAAAGGCAAACTGCCTGCGGAAATCGCGGTGGCCGTGGCGGGGGAGATCATTGCCTGTTATCAACGACGGGAATGATTTTGCGCCAAGGCGCACGGGCGATTATGCTGGAGGTTCAGCCAAAGGGAATGGGAGCAGGGAAATGAAGATCGCACCGTTAGTCTGGGCCATTAGTCTGGCACTGACCGTCAGCGCACAGAGCGCACTGGCGGCAGAGCCACAAAAGGAGAGTCGTCACATGTCGTCGCAGCACAATAACCCCTTCAGTCAGGCCAGTTCACTGCCTTTCCAGGCACCGCCTTTTGACCGTATCACTATCGCTGACTACCATCCGGCGCTGATCGCGGCAATAGCGGAAAAGCGCGATGAGATTGCACGCATTGCAGATAATCCCGCCGCACCAACGTTTGAAAATACCTTCCAGGCCCTGGAGCAGAGTGGGCAAAGTCTGCGACGCGTCAACAATGTGTTCAGCGCCATGACCTCGGGGAACACCAGCGATGAACTTCAGGCGCTGGATGAGGAGATGTCACCGACGCTGGCCGCGCTGGATGATGATATCAAGCTGAACGGTAAGCTGTTTGCCCGGCTGGATGCGGTTTACCAGCAGCGGCAGCAGCTGGCGCTTGATCCGGAGTCACTTCGCCTGGTCGAGGTCATCTGGCAGGCGTATGTGCTGGCCGGAGCGCGCCTGACAGAGAGCGATAAAACGGCGCTGAAAGCCCTGAATCAGGAGTCAGCGACACTCAGTACGCGTTTTACCAACCGTCTGCTGGCCGCCACCAAAGCGGGAGGCGTGGTATTTGACGATGCGCAGGCACTGGCAGGACTGAGTGATGCAGAAAAGGCGGCGGCGGCGGAAGCCGCAGGCGCGCGCGGATTAAACCATCAGTGGCTGCTGGCTCTGCACAACACCACGCAGCAGCCCGATCTGCAAACCCTGACGGATCGCGCTACCCGTGAGACGCTTTTCACCGCCAGTTGGACGCGTGCTGAAAAAGGTGATGCCAATGATACCCGCGAGGTGATCGTGCGTCTGGCGCAGGTGCGCGCACAGCAGGCAAAACTGCTGGGTTTTGACAGCTACGCGGCCTGGAAATTGCAGGATCAGATGGCGAAAACGCCGCAGGCGGCATTTGATTTTATGCGTCAAATTGTGCCTGCCGCCACTGCGCGGGCGCAGCGTGAAGCAGACGATATTCAGGCAGTCATTGACCAGCAGAAAGGTGGTTTTACCCTGGCCCCCTGGGATTGGCAGTTCTATGCTGAGCAGGTCCGTCGCGCGAAGTACGACCTCGATGAAACGCAGATTAAACCGTATTTTGAACTGAACAACGTGCTGGAAAATGGTGTATTTTATGCCGCCACCCAGCTTTACGGCATCACCTTTAAACCGCGCCCGGATATCCCGGTTTATCACCCGGATGTGAAAGTCTATGAAGTGCTGGATAAAGACGGCAGTTCGCTGGCGCTGTTCTACGCCGACTGGTTCAAACGCGACAACAAGGGCGGTGGCGCCTGGATGGGCAATTTTGTTGAGCAGTCGACGCTGTTAGGGACAAAACCGGTGATTTACAACGTGGCCAACTACAGCAAACCTGTGGCCGGACAGCCTGCGTTATTGTCATGGGATGATGTGATCACCATGTTCCATGAGTTCGGCCATGCGCTGCATGGAATGTTTGCCGAACAGCGCTACCCGAGCCTGTCTGGTACCGAAACGCCGCGTGATTTTGTCGAGTTCCCGTCGCAGTTTAACGAGCACTGGGCCAGCAACACCCAGGTGTTTAACCATTTTGCCCGCCATTACCAGACAGGCGAGCCGATGCCTGCGGCATTGCGTGAAAAGATGCTGCGTGCCGGCACCTTTAATAAAGGTTATGACATGAGTGAGCTTCTGGCCGCCGCATTGCTGGACCTGCACTGGCACAGTCTGAGTGACGGGCAGCCGTTGCAACAGGCCGATCGCTTTGAACAGGCGGCGCTGGAGAAAGAACATATCCATCTGGCTGCTGTACCGCCGCGCTACCGTTCCAGTTATTTCCAGCATATCTGGGGCAATGGCTATGCCGCCGGCTATTACGCCTATCTGTGGACCGAAATGCTGGCCGATGATGGATTTGCCTGGTTTGAGGAGCACGGCGGGCTGACGCGGGAAAATGGTCAGCGTTTCCGCGATAACGTGCTGTCGCGCGGCAACAGTGAAGACCTCAAGCAGCTCTATCATGACTGGCGGGGACAGGAACCGGCCATTGAGCCGATGCTGCATCACCGTGGGTTGAAATAACGTTATCTAAAACGGGCAGGCCGGTAAACGGCCTGCCCCTGACGCTTACTGACCGTAAGCCAGCTGTAATTTGGCGTAAAAATCTTCCAGCACAAAGCGCGCATCAATCGCGTTATAGACACGAATTTCGCGATGACTTTCATCGATACTGTACGTCAGGTCATCATTCAGCTTCGGTGCTTTCACCATCGTATAGTGATATTCGTGATCGTCGAGCAGCAGCCCAATCGCCGGGTTGTCGCCCAGCACCCAGACCTCACTTTTTGGCCAGGGAATGCCTTTCAGATTCGCCGATGCCCAGTCGTTAAATTCCAGCATCTGCTGCCAGAGATATTCCCCGGTTTTCCCCTGCGGTTTGACTTTCACGGCCAGCTCGGCCAGTGACACACGCATCGACATATAAACATTGTGCGGTACCTGCCACAGCGGGGCTTTCGATGCGAACAGAATGCGTCCGGCCTGCGGGTCGTTATACAGGTTGTATTCCCAGCCGCCTTTTGGGTACGGATTGCCACCAATCCATACCACGGTTAAGCGACTGGCAATCTCAGGCCGCGCCTGCAAGGCCAGCGCCACATCGGTGGCCGGGCCGAGCACCAGCACAAACAGCGGGCGTGTGTCGTTGCTCATGGCTTCCCGAATAATGCCCTCGGCACCTTCACTTAACGGCTGGGTCTGTTGATTGATTTCATGCTGTGCACCGTGCCAGACCGGGGTGGAGGCGTGCATCAGTGAGGTCAGATGCTGCAACTCCTGATAGCTTTTCGGTTCGGTCGGGTCAAATTTCTTCATCATTGTTGCCGTGCGTTGGTAGTGGGCAGCAATCAGCCCGCGCACATCAAAGGTCGGTGTCAGCAGGGCGTGTGCCACGGCAAAGTCATCATCCGCTTCATTTTTGGCGTCGCTGCTGATAATCACCCGCACCTGTTTCGCCACATCGGGCTTGAAAGGCAGTGGATGCCCCGGCGTGGTGGCCAGCAGCGGGGCAGAAAACGATAATGCCAGCACCATCAATAACGGTTTGAACATGATCTCTCCAGAGGATTTCATATAAAACAACGCCCTGCGCGATAGCGCGCATCGTCTCAGGGCGTGGAGTAAAGGGCAGCCAGGCTGCCCGGGGGGGATTACTTCAGTGATTCGCCGTGCGTTTTAATCACGTTCTGATACCAGAAGAAACTCTTCTTACGGCTGCGGGCGAGGGTGCCGTTGCCCTGATCGTCACGGTCAACGTAGATGAAGCCGTAACGTTTGGAGAACTCCGCTTTTGACGCACTCACCAGGTCAATCGGGCCCCAGCAGGTATAACCGAGCACTTCAACGCCATCGTCAATCGCTTCACGCACCTGCACAAGGTGGTCGTTCAGGTAGGCGATACGATAGTCATCATTAATGGAGCCGTCCGCTTCCACGATATCGCGTGCACCCAGACCGTTTTCCACAATAAACAGCGGCTTCTGATAACGATCGTACAGTTCGTTCATCAGATAACGCAGCCCTTCAGGGTCGATCTGCCAGCCCCACTCTGAGCTTGCCAGATGCGGGTTCGGCACCATATTCAGAATATTGGCGCGGGCTTTGTTGTTTTGCTCTTCGTTGGTGGTCACGCACCCGGTCATGTAATAGCTGAACGAGATAAAATCGATAGGTTCGCGCAGATCCTGCTTGTCCTGTTCGGTGATCTCAAGTGTGATGCCATTCTCTTTAAAGTAGCGCGTCATATAGGCCGGGTAGTACCCACGCGTCTGCACATCACCAAAGAACAGCCAGTCGCGGTTCTGCTTCTGGGTTTCAAGCAGGTCAGCAGGCAGCGGGCTGAGGGGGTACAGCATGGCACCCAGCAGCATATTGCCGATTTTGGCATCCGGGATGATCTGGTGGCAGGCTTTCACCGCGCGCGCACTACCCACCAGTTGATGGTGGATCGCCTGATACACGGCCTGCTTATCACTCTCTTCCGGCAGGCCCACGCCAGTGAAAGGCGCATGCAGCGACATATTGATTTCGTTGAAGGTCAGCCAGTGCTTGACCTTATCTTTATAGCGAGCGAACACCGTTTCGGCATAGTGCACGAAGCAGTCGATGGTTTTACGGTTGCCCCAGCCGCCATACTTTTTAATTAAACCGTAAGGCATTTCATAATGGGAAAGGGTGACCAGCGGGGCGATATTGTATTTTGCCATTTCGTCGAACAGACGATCGTAGAACGCCAGGCCTGCTTCGTTCGGCTGTGTTTCATCCCCTTCCGGGAAGATGCGCGTCCAGGCAATTGAGGTACGCAGAACCGTAAAGCCCATTTCGGCAAACAGCTTAATGTCTTCCGGGTAGCGGTGATAGAAATCAATGGCCACATCCTTGATGCCAAAATCACCTTCCTGACGTTCCACGCGCTCACCAAAAATGCCGTGTGGCTGTAAATCCGAGGTGGAAATGCCTTTACCCTCGGTCTGCCATGCGCCTTCGACCTGGTTGGCGGCGACGGCGCCGCCCCAGAGGAAATGTTGTGGGAAACGTTGTGTCATGTTGATCTCCTTATGAAAGATTATTTAATCAGCGTCAGCAGTGGCTCACCTGCGGCCACCTCGCGTTGCTGGCTGGCAGCCAGCACGTCGATATAGTCATCGCTGTTACTGATTAGCACCGGAGTGGTGAGGTCATATCCCGCCGCACGAATCGCCGGGATATCGAATTCCAGCAGCAGGTCACCGACGCGTACTTTGTCGTCCTGGCTGACGTGAGCGGTAAAATGCAGGCCATCGAGTTTTACGGTATCAATCCCCACGTGGATCAGCACTTCTGAACCGTCTTCTGCTTCCAGTCCAATGGCGTGGCGGGTACGGAACAGTGAGGCAACGGTGCCGTTAACTGGGGAGACCACCCGGCCAACACTGGGCTGAATACCGATGCCTTTCCCCAGCAGGCCGCTGGCAAAGGTCTCATCCGGC
The DNA here is from genome assembly GCF_037479175.1 of Erwinia sp. MYb375. Taxonomy (NCBI): domain Bacteria; kingdom Pseudomonadati; phylum Pseudomonadota; class Gammaproteobacteria; order Enterobacterales; family Erwiniaceae; genus Erwinia; species Erwinia sp. MYb375. The sequence goes on from NZ_JBBGZS010000023.1 coordinate 517,823, forward strand.
ACCTGGTCCAGCGCAACGACGGCACCGCTCATTGGGCTGACCAGCGTCTCTTTATGCAGCAGGTCAGGATTGACGACTGCCATCGGGGCAGCGGGTGCCGCTTCTTCTTTTACTGTGACTTTCGCCGCAGGCAGACCGAACAGTGACGTGGTTATGGCGGCAAAAATAAAGGCAATCAGCGCCCCGGCAATCGCGGCAACCACGCTGGCATCAAAGCCCGTTTTGGGGACCACCTGGCTGAAGGTAAACACTGACGGCAAACCGAAGGAGTAACTGGTGGTGTGATAGAAACCGAGCACCGCAGCCCCCAGTGCACCGCCAATACAACCAAAGATAAACGGACGGCGGTTCGGCAGCGTGACGCCGTAGACCGCAGGCTCAGTGATACCAAACAGGCTGGCACTAAAGGCCGATGCGGCAATTCCTTTGAGTTTTACGTCACGGGTACGCAGCAGCACGCCCAGCGTTGCCCCGGCCTGGCCGAGAACGGCAGGCATCAGCAGCGGGAGCAGGGTGTCCGCGCCATGTACGGCGAGGTTGTTCAGCATGATAGGGACAAGGCCCCAGTGCAGACCAAAGATCACGCAGACCTGCCAGAATGCGCCCATAAAGGCACCTGCAAAGGTCGGGCTGAAGCTGTAGGCATGAAGGTAGCCCGCTGCCAGCAGTTCACTGACCCAGGTGGCGACCGGGCCAATCAGCATAAAGGTGACCGGAACCACAATGGCCAGACAGATCAGCGGGGTAGTGAAGTTACGAACCGCGCCCGGCAGGCGGTTGTGCACCGCGCGCTCAATCAGGCAGGAGAACCAGGCCGCGAAGATAATCGGGATCACGGATGAGCTGTAGTTAATCAGGATCATCGGAATGCCGAAGAAGTGCAGCGGCGGGCTGCCCGCCTGTGAAGCCGTAAAGGCCGCCATCATCATCGGGTGGACCAAAGCCGCACCGATAATCATTGTCGTAAAGGCGTTACCGCCAAATTTTTTGCCCGCACTGAAGCCCAGCAAAATCGGCAGGAAGTAGAAGACGGCATCACCGGCCGCAGAGAGCGTAATGTAGGTGCCGGTGGTTTCCGTGGTCAGGCCACAGGCCAGCGCCAGAGAGAGCAATCCTTTAAGAATACCGGAGGCGGCCATGATGCCGACAAACGGGGTAAAAATACCGGAAACAATGTCAATAAAGCGGGCAAACAACGAACCTTTATCCTCGTCCGCGTTATTGTTGCTGTCGTCTGCCAATCCCGCTGTGGTGAGCAGGTCCTGATAGACCTCGCTGACGTGGTTACCAATCACCACCTGATACTGCCCTCCGCTTTCCACCACCATAATCACGCCAGCGTTGGCTTTCAGCGCTGCAGTATCGGCTTTACGGCTGTCTTTAAGTTTAAAACGCAGACGCGTAGCGCAATGCATCACCGAATTGATGTTCTCTTTGCCGCCTACACCTTGCAGGATCTCTTCTGATAAAACCTGGTACTTCATCTTATGCTCCTGGTTTCGACATCTGTAACCTTCATATTTCACGGTGCAGGTGTGTGGGATGCCTGCCTGCACCTTGAATTATGTTGGGTCTATGTTTTCGGGCCGATGCTGAATTCAGGCCAAAAAAAAACCTAAACTGCTTCAACATCGCCGAACGGGCGTGAAAAGCAGTTTAGGTTTTGCCTGAAAATCAGTAGCAATCCTGTTTTTGTTGCAGCGATATTTCCTTACTCGCCGAGGGTTAGCAATAGGTTAAGGTTAGAATAAGTGGTTTTCGTGACCGGGATCGACTTTTATCCCGCGCTTTGTTTGCAGATTGTCACGATTTTTAACGCTCAGGAAGTGGCTCAGATTAGGCAACCGCTTCAGCACAGGCTAGACTGTATCGCATTGATTCTGTTGAGGGCGACGCAAACGTGGATGTTATTGCTGGTAAATCATTGCAGGTGTCTGACGCGATTATTTCCTGTCAGTTAGATGGAAAGGGCGGGTTAATCCCGATCGACGACAGCGATGTGCTGACGTGTGACAAGCCGTGCTGGCTGCACCTGAATTATACCCACCGTGAGAGCGCAGACTGGCTGGTGTCGACCCCGCTGCTGCCTGACGCGGTTCGCGATGCGCTGGGCGGCGACAGTATGCGTCCACGCGTTAACCGGCTGGGTGATGGCACCATGATCACCTTGCGTAGCATCAATCTCAACAGCGAATCGCGCCCGGAACAGCTGGTGGTGATCCGCGTCTTTATCAACGAGAAACTGATTGTTTCCACGCGGCAGCGCAAAGTGTTTGCCATCGATGAAGTGCTGACCGACCTGAAAAATGGCAATGGCCCGGTGGACGGGGGTAGCTGGCTGGTGGATGTCTGCGATGCGCTGACCGATCACACCAGCGAGTTTATTGAAGAGCTGCACGATAAGATCATCGATCTGGAAGATGCGGTGGTGGATCAGCAGGTGCCGCCTCGTGGTGAGCTGGCACTGATTCGTAAGCAACTGATTATCATGCGGCGCTACATGGCACCGCAGCGCGATGTCTTTTCACGTATTGCCAGCGAACGTCTTCCCTGGATGAGCGATGACGATCGTCGTCGTATGCAGGATATCTCTGACCGTTTAGGGCGGGGGCTGGACGACCTTGATGCCAGCGTGGCACGTACGGGTGTGCTGGCGGATGAGATCAGCACGGTGATGGCAGAAGCGATGAACCGCCGCACGTATACCATGTCGCTGCTGGCGATGGTTTTCCTGCCGACGACCTTCCTGACGGGGTTGTTTGGCGTCAATCTGGGGGGAATACCCGGCGGTGAATGGCATTATGGTTTTTCGACCTTCTGCCTGCTGTTGACGCTACTGGTTATCGGGGTTGCCTGGTGGTTACGAAAACGTAAATGGTTGTGATAAATGATAATTATTGCGTAAGAGACACAACAAACGGCCCGAAAGCTGATCGACGTCAATAAATGCCCCCGTGGTTCAGGGCAAACTCTTTCCCGCAGGTGAATGCAACGTCAAGCGATGGGCGTTGCGCTCCATATTGTCTTACTTCCTTTTTTGAATTAATGCATAGCACATTTGATTCGTACGACGCCGGCTATCCGCCGGCTTTTTTTTTGCGCGTTTGCCAGCGCGGTCAGATGTCCTACGCTTAAGGTTCATGCAATGTTTGAGGAGGAAGGTATGCCTGTTGACCGTATTATGGCGATTCGCTCATCTGAACCACTCAGCGACCCGGCGCCCGTTCCTGGTCCCATTCCCACACCACAGCCGTTACCTGATCCACCGCCGATTGATCCCGACCCGATTATTGATCCGCCACCGCATGTGCATCTTCAATAAAATCTCTGGTCAGGAAAAATTGATGGCAGGGCCCTGGGAAACTTCCGTATAATATCCCTTTAAAGAGTCAGCTGATACACATCGCTATAAAGCTCCCAGGGCCCAGAGAAGTATTTATGAATCAAGTGGATGTAAGAAAAGAAACCCTGGAGATTAATAAACTCCAGAAACGTCTCAGAAGAAATGTTGGCACTGCCATTACCGATTACAACATGATCGAAGACAACGATGTGGTAATGGTTTGCATGAGCGGGGGCAAAGATTCATTCGCCATGCTGGATATTCTTCTCGGCCTGCAAAAGGTGGCACCGATCAAATTTGAGATAATTGCCGTCAATCTGGACCAGAAGCAGCCAGGGTTTCCTGAACACATTCTGCCCGCTTATCTCGACAGTTTAAATATCCCTTATTACATTGTTGATAAAGATACCTATTCTGTCGTTAAAGAGAAAATCCAGGAAGGGAAAACCACCTGTGGCTTATGTTCGCGCCTGCGTCGCGGCACGCTTTATTCCTTTGCCGAGAAGATTGGCGCAACGAAAATTGCGCTGGGCCACCACATGGATGACATCGTTGAGACGTTGTTCCTTAACATGTTCCATGGCGCAAAAATGAAGGCGATGCCGCCTAAGCTGCGTTCAGATGACGGGCGTAACGTGGTGATCCGCCCGCTGACCTACTGCCGGGAAAAAGATTTGATTGCCTGGGCGGAATACAAAGCATTCCCGATCATCCCGTGTAATCTGTGCGGTTCGCAGGAAAATCTCCAGCGTCAGGCCATCAAGGCGATGCTGATGGAGTGGGACAAAACGACGCCGGGCCGAGTCGACAGCGTATTCAAGTCCATCCAGAATATCAGTCCAAGTCAGTTAGCGGACAGGGACCTGTTCGATTTTGAGGCGTTACCTTTGGATCGTAGCGGTGACAGGGCGGAATATGCCTTTACCGAGGCCACCGTTTCGTCAACCAACATTGATAAATCGCTCTATATTGACGTGGCCAATCTCTGATTCTGACACAGGCAACACCTGCCTGCGCTGATGCCCCTGACATGAGCCTGGAATGGTGAAAGATGGGGCGTCATCAACTACGCTTAGTGTAAACAAGCGAGAGGAGGGCGTAATGTCGAAAGAAAAACCAAAACCCGATCAACATCCGGCCAAAGATAATCCTAATGAGCATGGTGAGATCCCGCGTACACGCGACGACAGTGATGATGACAAAAAAGATCCTTATCAAGATCAATAGCCTTGTACGACTGTTGCCCCGTTGTCAGGGGCAGCAGATAGCTTCATTGCCCTAAGAATATTCTGGATTTCCCAAAACCCCTTAAGTTTTCGCTTTTCCCGCCGTTAATTCCTTCAGTACTTACATCAAATTTTTATCGCTCATTTCCCCCCTGTTTTGCTCAGGGCCGGTTCCTGGCGCGGGTATCCTCATAATAAACAGGCGACACCCGGGGCCTGGCTTGACTATAATGACCACCGAGAATTTCGGATTAATCCCACCTTTTACCCGTGTGGTGGCGTTAAGATCGAAAGTAAGGAGAAGGAATATCTATGAAATGGACCCGGAGAAATACCTGGATTGCGATGGTGGCGGCCTGCCTGATTTTCTGGCTGTTAATCGCGTTGGTTTTATCTTAGTCAGACGACACAACACACAGCGCTGCGTGGCTTGATCGCCAGCGCTTTTCTCCCCGCCCCCGGTGGTTTTCTGCTACACTCTTCGCCAATAATCCTGTCCGTTTTACCAGAGAACTCTTCCGTGACTGCTTTTTCTACCCTGACACAACTCCCTGCCAGCCAGATCGAAAACCTGAATGAACTCGGCTACCTTGACATGACGCCAGTTCAGGCGGAATCGCTGCCCGCTATTCTCGAAGGGCGGGATGTCCGCGCTCAGGCGAAAACGGGCAGTGGCAAAACGGCTGCCTTTGGGCTGGGTGTGATGCACCGCGTGGATGCCAGCCAGTACGTTACCCAGGCGCTGGTGCTGTGCCCAACGCGCGAGCTGGCAGACCAGGTTGCCAAAGAGCTGCGCCGTCTGGCGCGTTTCACCGCCAACATTAAAATTCTCACTCTGTGCGGAGGGCAACCGCTGAGCGCACAGCGTGATTCACTGGTGCATGCGCCGCAAATCGTGGTGGGCACACCTGGGCGTATTCTTGACCATCTGAAACGCGAAACCCTGAAGCTGGACGGGATCAACACGCTGGTGCTGGATGAAGCCGACCGCATGCTGGAGATGGGTTTCCGTGAAGACATCGACAGTATTATTCGCCACTGTCCATCGACGCGTCAGACCCTGCTGTTCTCTGCCACCTGGCCACAAGGCATCGCTCAGATCAGCCAGAGTATTCAGCGTGACCCGTTGACGGTGGAAACGGGTGATGTCTCCGATCTGCCAAAGATTGAACAGACTTTCTATGAAGCCGGCCCACGTGAGAAACTGACGGCGCTGATTGGCCTGCTTAGCGAGCGCCAGCCTTCATCCTGCGTGGTGTTCTGCAACACGAAACGTGAATGCGATGACATTGCCTATGCGCTGACAGCCGGTAACATCAGTGCGCTCGCCTTGCATGGCGATCTTGAGCAGCGTGACCGCGACCAGGTGCTGATTCGTTTCGCGAACGGCAGCTGCCGCGTACTGGTGGCTACCGATGTCGCCGCACGTGGTCTGGATATCAAGTCGCTGGCGATGGTGGTTAACTATCAGCTGTCGTTTGACCCTGAAGTCCATGTTCACCGCATCGGCCGTACGGCCCGTGCCGGAGAGGAAGGCTGTGCTGTCAGCTTCGTGGCGCAGGATGAGATGATTCGTGCCCATGCGCTGGAAGATTATCTGCAACAGAAACTGGCCTGGCGCAATGTGTCAGAGCTGAAATCGGTTGCGGCGAAACCGTTACCGGCAGAGATGGTGACCGTGAGCCTGGACGGCGGGCGTAAAGCAAAAATTCGCCCGGGTGACATTCTCGGGGCATTGACGGGTGACGGTGGACTGACCGGCGATCAGGTCGGGAAAATTGATATTGGTCCAACGCTGGCGTACGTTGCTATCCGCCAGACGCAGGCGCGTCAGGTGATGGGGCAACTGAAAGACGTGAAGATCAAAGGGAAGTCGTGCCGGGCGCGTTTAGTGAAATAACGCGTTTATCTCTGGAGTAGGGGCTGACCTTTATGTCGGTCAGCCCGCTAAAATACCCTTTAGATCTTCGTAATCACTGGCGGTTCTGCCAGCAGACCTTCAACGCCCGCCAGCAGTGCTTTAAAGTGGGGCTGTGTTTCATGCTGTTCGATAGCCGCCGCGCTTTTCCAGGTTTCGTGGAACAGGAACAGATCGCTGTTCTCGACGCTGCGATACAGATCGTAATGTACGTTTCCTTCCTCAAGGCGGCTTGGTGCCACACAGCGGTTCAGCACTTCATACAGCGCATTGCCTTTCCCTGTCGCAGCAGCAAAAGTAGCAACGATCAAAATCGGTGTATCAGACATCTGTCTCTCCTTTAGAAACGTCAAACGACGGCGTTGATAACGGAATGCCATCCCGCCGCCAGAATTTAACAGCCTGTAAGCCTGGCATGATTACACGCGTTTGACATGATCTTTTCAGGCTTCACGGCATTTCACCTGGGTCTGCAATAAATTAAGACGTCGTGCTATTGATATTTCCATAAGAATGATTTTGTAAAATTCCGTGACAGCTATCGACCTGATGCGCAACGTAGCTTATGCTGGCAAACGCATTCCAGCCTACATCCCGGAGCCTGACCTCATGAAAGCAGCGACATTTTTGCTGGCGGCAGCCACGTTATTCCTGTCAGCCTGTAGTAGCGACAGTGATAATGAGCCACCGCAACAGGCCACGGCAGCCCATGTCCCGGCGCGAGTGGTGATGGCCGATATGGCTGAAAGTGCCTGTGCCAATGCGGGCGGTACGCTGGCGTTGTCGCGCCAACTGGACGGAAGCTCGGTAGGAATGTGCCAGATGGCCAATGGCCGTCGTTGCGGTGAAAGTGCGCTGATGAATGGAAGCTGTGCACGCTGAGTGAGTCCTGTGCTTGCGTTGCCGTCGTCAGTTTTCACGCAGTTGATGAACCCGAAAGTCAGGGTTTACCGAGCTGAAACTGACGATGTTGTTTTTTATCCCTGTTAATATAACGCTCTTCTGGCGTTACCCAGCCCCCGTCTTGCCGCACGCTTCCTCTGCCTATCACAATAATTCCCAATAGCTTAACTGTGCATTTGCCCGCGTCGCAGGTAGAATGCATGCCGTTTATCGTTTGCGCCATGCGGTGCTCCACTCAAAGAGGGTAAATCCATGCTTTCACCTCAGGTTACCGGCTCACCGATTGTGGTGGCGTTAGATTATGCGGACCGGAATCGCGCTCTGGCATTTGTCGATCAGATTGAACCGGGCAGTTGCCGTCTTAAAGTCGGCAAAGAGATGTTTACCCTGTTTGGCCCACAATGGGTGCGCGATCTGCAACAGCGCGGTTTTGACGTTTTCCTCGACCTCAAATTCCATGATATCCCCAATACGACCGCCCATGCGGTGGCGGCAGCGGCTGACCTCGGTGTATGGATGGTAAACGTCCATGCCAGTGGCGGTGCGCGGATGATGAGCGCAGCGCGTGAAGCGCTGCTGCCATTTGGTAATGATGCACCTCTGCTGATTGCGGTCACGGTGCTGACCAGCATGGATGCCGATGATTTACGCGGTCTGGGGATTGAACTCTCCCCGGCAGAGCAGGCCGAGCGTCTGGCGCGTCTGACACATCAATGTGGTCTGGATGGTGTGGTCTGTTCCGCGCAGGAAGCCCGTCATTTCAAACAGGCAATAGGGCAGGACTTCCGTCTGGTGACACCGGGGATCCGCCCGGCCGGCAGCGATGTTGGCGATCAGCGCCGCATCATGACGCCACAGGAAGCGAAGCAAGCCGGGGTGGATTATATGGTGATCGGGCGTCCGATTACCCAATCAGCCGATCCGGCGGCAACGCTGCGTGACATCCTTCGTTCCCTGCAAGAGGCATAATCATGGCCGATGACAACAGCCGCCTGGTGTATTCCACGGAAACCGGGCGCATTGATGAGCCAAAAACGCTTGTGCAGCGCCCGAAAGGTGACGGCATTGTGCGCATCCAGCGGCAGACCAGTGGCCGAAAAGGCAAAGGGGTTTGTCTGATTAGCGGTATCGATCTGGATGATGCCGAACTGAACAAGCTGACGGCCGAACTGAAGAAAAAATGTGGCTGCGGCGGGGCGTTAAAAGACGGAGTGATTGAGATTCAGGGCGATAAACGCGACCTGTTAAAAACTCTGCTCGAAGCGAAAGGTTTTAAGGTCAAACTGGCCGGAGGCTGACCAATAACAGGGGCCTGAACAGCGTCAGGCCCCCAATAAACTGCTTTTTATTTGTCGATCTGATGTCCGATGATCCCGCCCACAGCGGCGCCACCCACGGTGCCTAATCCACTTCCATTTGTCAGAATAGAACCGCCAATTGCGCCGGCACCTGCACCGATTGCCGTGTTTCGATCGCGTTTAGACCAGTTTGAGCAAGCGCTCAGAGAAAGAACTAAGGTTGCGGCCAGCACGGCGGCGGTGATGCGTTTTGCAGTGATAGACATAATGACTCTCCTTAAAGAACAGCGACGAGATACCTCTACATTATAGAAGACGCTCTGTAATCCCGACCCGAATCCATCGCTTTTTCAGGTGACTTCTGTCACTGAACAGGCAAAAAGCAGTTTAAAAAATCGCCTGCAGGGCCTGGGTTAAATCCGGGGTCGGCAACGGCATAGTTGGATGATTAGATAGCTCACTATCACCCAGGTTAATTTCTGTTAACTATTTTCAGTTATTGCCGGATATCTTAACAGGTAAAAACTCTTAATTTTCCGTGTGTCTTAAGCGAGCTGCTCTCACAAAACCGGGGGAACAGCCGGATTCTGCCGTTGATACAGCAGATGCCTCCATACCCCGATCATCAAGTGGCGCTGACAATAAATCAGCAGCCACAACGGGGACAACAACATGCTGGAACAACTGAAGCAGCAGGTACTGGAAGCAAATCTGGCGTTACCGCGCTACGGACTGGTCACCTTCACCTGGGGAAACGTCAGTGCTATCGATCGCCAGCAAGGGCTGATGGTGATAAAGCCTTCAGGCGTGAGCTATGACGACATGAAGCGGGACGACATGGTCGTCGTGGCGCTGGCATCCGGGGAAGTGATAGAAGGGGACAAACGTCCTTCATCGGATACGGACACGCACCGTGCACTCTATCTTGCCTGGCCTGAGATTGGCGGCATCGTCCATACTCACTCGCGCCACGCGACAATCTGGGCACAGGCAGGAAAAGATCTCCCCGCCTGGGGCACGACGCACGCGGATGACTTCTATGGTGCCATCCCCTGCACGCGCCAGATGCGCGATGAGGAGATCCTGGAACGCTACGAGTGGCAAACCGGGCAGGTGATTATTGAAACGCTGCAACAGCGCAATATTGACCCATTGGCGATCCCCGCCGTGCTGGTGAACTCGCACGGGCCGTTTGCCTGGGGCCGCAGTGCGGAGGATGCGGTCCACAGCGCCGTTGTACTGGAAGAGGTGGCTTACATGGGCATCTTCAGTCAACAATTGACACCGCAGCTGCCCGCAGTGCAGCAGGTATTACTGGATAAACATTATCTGCGAAAACATGGCAAAAATGCCTATTACGGCCAGAAATAGCCGCTAACGTCATCAGCTGGCGTCGGGTTATCACGACGCCAAATTAAGATTATCCTTACCTATTGTTCGGCCATGCTTGAGTATTTCATCATTATCCTGCCGCAAGTCTCTCCTGTTATCCCGTCAATCCAGCGGTTCTGATTACACTTCATCGCGCACATATGGCGTGAGGAATTTCTTTATTTTATCTTAAAAATCAAACACCCATTTAGCATGATGACACTCTGGATTAGGCTGGAGCTGCGAAGAACGCATAATGAAACAGAGGATAATGCTATGACCGTTATAAATCAGACGACGTGCCGCTTGTTCAACGAAGCTGGACAAATGACGCAGCTCTCCGCCTATTATGAAGAAGAACGTCGCACCATGTGGATGATGCTGCGCGCCCAACCTCGCCCGAGTTTTAATCATCAGCTGATCGAGGAGATCATGAACCTCAGTTACGCTGCCCAGCGTTCCGGTTTGAAGATTGATTTTTGGGTCACGGGTTCGCTGGTACCGACCATGTTTAATGCCGGTGGCGATCTGCGTTTCTTTGTCGAAACGATTAAAAATGGCCGCCGCGAAGCCCTGCGTGCCTATGCCCGTGCCTGCGTGGACTGCATTCATGCGGCTGCGCGTGGCTTCGACACGGGTGCTGTTACCATCGCGATGGTGGAAGGGAGCGCGCTGGGCGGCGGATTTGAAGCCGCGCTGGCGCATCACTTCATCCTGGCACAAAATACCGCCCGCATGGGGTTCCCGGAAATTGCCTTTAACCTGTTCCCCGGCATGGGCGGTTACTCCCTGGTGGCACGCCGTTCCGGCATGAAACTGGCCGAAGAGCTGATCTGTGAAGGGGAGTCGCATACTGCAGAATGGTTTGAAACGCGCGGTCTGGTGGATCGTCTGTTCCAGCCGGGAGAGGGCTATCGCTGCACGCGTACGTTTATTGATACGCTGCAACCGAAGCTGAACGGTGTCAGAGCGATGCTGAAAGCCCGTCAGCGGGTGCTTCAGCTGACGCGTGCAGAACTGATGGATATCACGGAGGACTGGGTTGATTTCGCCTTTACGATGGAGCCGAAAGATATCGCCTATATGGAGCGTTTAGTCCAGCTGCAAAACCGCCACAGCGCGCAGTCATTGCTGAAAGCGGGCTGAGCTATCGTTGTCAGGAAGCCATAACGGCATGATGCCGCGTAAGCCAGTGCTCGAGTTCTTCAGCGGGCATTGGCTTCGCATACAGGAAGCCCTGACGAATATCCACGCCGTTCGCCATCACAAACTCCGCTTCCTCTTCCGTCTCAATCCCTTCCGCGATCACCTGCAAGTTCAGTGCCTTAGCCACGGCAACGATCGCCCTGACCAGTGACTGAGACACCACCTGCTGGTTCACGCCACGGATAAAGCTCTGGTCGAGCTTGATCGCATCAATCGGCACGCGTGCCAGCTGTGACAACGATGAATAACCCGTACCGAAATCATCCAGATGCACGGCTGCGCCCAGTTTCTGAAACTGTTTCATTAATGCCAGCGCCTGCTCCTCATTCTCAATCAGACAGCTTTCAGTCAGCTCAATATCAATCGGGCAGACCTTAAGTCCGGCGTGATCCAGAGCGAGTTTCAGGTCGGTATAGATGCTTTGGTCAATCAGCTGACGCGGCGACACATTCACCGCCACCCGCAGGTCAATGCCCTGTTTGCGCCAGCGTAGAATTTGCTCCAGCGCGCTCAATATCACCCAGCGTCCTAGCGGGATGATCAATCCTGACTCTTCGGCATAGGCAATAAAACTGTCCGGCGGCACCAGCCCACGCTCTGGGGACATCCACCGCACCAGGGCTTCCACACTGGTGACCGTGCCATCGGCATTCACTTTCGGCTGATAGTGGAGCACCAACTGATGATGTTCCAGCGCCTTGCGCAGGTTGGTGTCGAGCCAGAGATATTCAAACACCCGTTGATTCATTTCGGCTGAGAAAATGCAGAATTTACCGCGCCCATTCTCTTTCGCCGTGTACATCGCCGTATCTGCATTTTGGATCAGGCTTTCACGATCTTCGCCATGCTGCGGGGCAAGGGCAATGCCCACTGAGCATCCGGAGTAGACCTCAATCAGCCCAATACGTAACGGTTGCTTCAGGCGCTCAATAATACGCGACGACATCGCTTCTAATGCGGCCTGGCTGGTGTCTTCGGCCAGGACAATAAACTCATCGCCACCCAGGCGCGCCAGCGTCTGATTTTTATCAAGGCAGCTCAAAATTGCGAGAGAGACCGCCTGTAACAGCTGGTCGCCAAACATGTGTCCGTAGGCATCATTCACTTTTTTGAAGTTGTCGAGGTCAAGGTAAACCACGCCAATCTGCTGATGTGTGCGTTTTTCCAGTGCTTGAGTGATTTCATGATTAATGGCATTGCGATTCGGCAGGCCGGTGATGGTATCGGTATTGGCCAGCACGCGCAGACGCTCCTGAGCGCGGCGCTCTTCGGTAATATCCGTACCGGAGCAAATCAGGTAGATCTCATTTTTTCCGCTGCCGCTATGGACGAATTTATTGCGGAACAGAAACAGACGCTGGCCTTTCTTTGTCTTGATCCAGCGCTCGACTTCATAAGAGCTGCCTTCACGAAAAAACCTGCTGATATTACGCCGTGAGGCCGCCGCTTCCTGGCGCGACATAAACAGCTGAAACACATTACGACCGATCACATCCTGCTCTTTAAGGCCGGTGTACTCTTCACTCAGGCGGTTAAAGCGCTGGATATGACCATGCTGATCGACGATGACAATGACGGAATTGGCTTCAGAAACCACCTGTTCTGCAAATGACAGGCCGAGCACCAGATCGCGGGCTACCGAGGAGGTGTCTCCCCATGCTGACGCAGTTCCCGCCCAGGCAATCTGGGAGACTTTCCTGCCGACCAGATGCATGGACAGTGGATTACCGTACAGCGTGATGGTGAGATTCACGCTGGTGGTAATCACGGTCATGCTGCGCAGCAGGCTGGCTTGTGGAGGCGTAAGCGGGACGGCGATGTTGGTTTCGCCCCCTTCAGCTTCGGCAAAATGCAGTGCATCGCTGTCGGAGGATAAACGCCAATGAGGGCTGCTGGTGCCAAAATAGGCATACAGTAGCGTCTGCCCTTGTTCATCGGTCATTTTTATCTCCGTTGGTGCGACTTTGCAGGGGATATCTTCTTATTTTAGCAACAGTATTCGGCAAGCAGCAGAATCACAAGCTACGAAGACAATATATTTTTTTGCTGAGAATTGATATGCAGCATAAAATACCCCGGCATGGCGACCGGGGTAGCATATTAACAGGATAATTTGACTAAGGTGATTCCTTTGTCGGGAAAATATCCTTCAAGATAGTTGCATTTAAAACCCTTATACTGACAGCCGCTTATTCATCAGATATTGACTTTTTCGTCGCGCAGAACCACCGGGCTTTCACGAACGGTAGGCAGATCGCTGTGCAATGCGCGTCGGATGGCAAAGCATGCCGCTACCAGCATAGTAATGGCCACCAGCATAAAGAAGGCACACAGTCCGGCATTGATCTGATTACTGATCACGATGGTCTGCATATCCGCCACGGTTTTCGCCGGGGCGATAACGATCCCCTGGTCGATACCCTTGCTGAACTTTTTCGCCTGGGCAAGGAACCCAATGGCGGGTTTCTCATGGAAAATCTTCTGCCATCCTGCCGTCATTGAGGTAATAAATAACCAGACGGTGGGCACAATCGTGACCCAGGCGTAACGTTGTTTCTTCATTTTAAACAGCACCACGGTACCAAGGATCAGCGCCATGGACGCCAGCATCTGGTTACCAATGCCAAACAGCGGCCAGAGCGTATTAATGCCGCCAAGCGGATCGATAACGCCCTGATAGACGAAGAAACCCCAGCCCGCAACGGCTACGGCGGTGCCGATAATATTGCCCATCCAGGAACGATTATTCGCCAGCGAAGGTACCACCGTACCCGCCAGATCCTGCACCATAAAACGGCAGGCACGGGTACCGGCATCGACGGCAGTGAGGATAAACAGCGCTTCAAACAGAATGGCAAAGTGATACCAGAAGGCCATCATCGCCCGGCTGTTAAATACCTCGGTAATGATGTGCGCCATGCCCACCGCAAAGGTCGGTGCGCCACCTGCGCGCGACAGTACTGACGTCTCTCCAACGTCGCGGGCGATGGCGGTTAACACCTCCGGTGTGACAACAAAGCCCCAGCTGTTGATTGCCTGACTGGCACTTTCCACGGTGGTGCCAATCAGCGCCGCCGGGGCATTCATCGCAAAGTAGACGCCGGGGTCTATCACCGAGGCACAGATCAACGCCATGATGGCAACGAAAGATTCCATCAGCATGGCGCCGTAGCCGATCATGCGGATATGACTTTCACGCTCCACCAGCTTCGGCGTGGTGCCGCTGGAGACCAGCGCATGGAAACCAGAAATTGCCCCGCAGGCAATGGTGATAAACAGGAACGGGAACAATCCCCCCGAGAACACCGGGCCGCTTCCGTCGATGAATTTGGTCACCGCCGGCATTTTCATCTCCGGCATGGCAAAGACAATGCCAACGGCCAGACCGACAATCACGCCGATTTTCAGGAAGGTGGACAGATAGTCACGCGGTGCCAGCAGCAGCCAGACGGGCAGCACAGAGGCAACAAACCCGTAAATCACCAGTACCAGGGTCAGCGTGGTGCCTTTCAGGGTAAAGAACGGGCCCCAGTAAGGATGCAGGGCAATATCACCGCCGTAGATAATCGCGGCCATCATCAGCACAAAGCCAATCAGCGACACTTCCGCAATTTTCCCCGGCCGCAGGAAGCGCATATACACGCCCATAAACAGCGCGATAGGCAAGGTGGCCGCCAGCGTAAACAGACCCCAGGGGCTGTTGGTCAGCGCTTTGACCACCACCAGCGCCAGCGCCGAGAGAATAATAATCATCACCCCCAGTGCGCCCAGCATGGTGATCACCCCGGCGAAGGCGCCCAGTTCCTGTTTCGCCATTTCACCCAGTGAACGGCCATCACGGCGGGTAGAAATAAACAGAATCAGGAAGTCCTGCACGGCACCCGCCAGCATCACCCCAATCAGGATCCACAGCGTGCCGGGCAGAAAGCCCATTTGTGCCGCCAGCACCGGGCCGACGAGTGGGCCAGCCCCGGCAATGGCCGCGAAGTGGTGGCCGAACAGCACCCATTTGTTGGTGGGAACATAATCCAGACCGTCATTGTGACGCTCAGCGGGTGTCAGGCGACGATCATCCAGTTCGAAAATACGACGGGCAATAAACAGGCTGTAAAAGCGATAAGCAATGCTGTAACAGGCGACGGCGGCCACCACCAGCCACAGTGCGTTAACGGGTTCGCCCCGGTTAAGCGCCAGCATGGCGAAAGCCGTCGCACCTGCTAACGCCACCAGTAACCAGATCAATCCGGCTTTGACGTTCTTCATCACATAACTCCTTGTCAGATCCATTTAAAAGAGGGACAAGTTAACCGTAATGTAAAAAAGTGTTAATGACAGGCGGTAAGTAAAGAAGTGTGAGGCGCAGGCGATTTTTTCGTTTTAGCAGGGGAAGGGCAATAACAGAGGAAAATACGGGATAGCCAAAAGGCTATCCCGTTAAAGACAATCAGACCACCGGACGGGCCACGACGCTGCGGGTTTCCATACGCACTTCGGCGATGGTCACTTCAATCAGATCGGTGACGCGGTAAGCCACATCGCCTTTGATCTGCACAGTGCCATTCTCGTTGCTGCACACCAGCTCATCACGCACCGCGTGGATGAACGGGGCAGGGATAAAGGCAACCGCGCCGTTTTCCTGCAGGCGAACACGCATACCACCACGAGAAACATCGATCACTTCCGCGCTGAAACGCTGGTCAGTACCGACCGATTTCTGCAGGAAACGCGAGTAGAGCCAGTCTCCGACATCGCGCTCTGCCATACGGTTCTGACGGCGGCGTTCGCCCATCTTCACGGTGACGTCATCAGCAGGGCGGCTGGCCGCTTCCCCTTTGATGATCGCTTTCAGCAGACGGTGGTTAACCATATCGCCATACTTACGGATCGGAGAGGTCCAGGTTGCGTAGGCATCCAGACCAAGGCCGAAGTGTGGGCCTGGCGTGGTGCTGACTTCAGCAAATGACTGGAAGCGACGAATACGGCTGTCGAGGAACTGAGTCGGCAGTGTATCCAGCTCGCGGCGCAGCATGCGGAAGCCTTCCAGCGTGGCAATGGCTGCGGGGTCCGCCGTCACACCGTGGTTCGCCAGAACGGCGGCAGCCTGCTCGGCATTCACGTCGTCGAAACCAAGGTGCACGTTGTAGATACCGAAGCCCAGCTTATCGCGCAGCACGGCAGCCGCGCAGATGTTGGCCAGAATCATCGATTCTTCAACGATGCGGTTAGCAATGCGGCGATGCTCGGCAATGATATCCAGCACTTCGCCTTTCTCGCCTAACAGGAAGCGGAAGTCAGGGCGGTCTTTGAAGACCAGCGCATGGGTCTGACGCCATTCGCTGCGTGCCAGGCACAGACGGTGCAGCAGACGAATCTGTTGTGCAATGGCGTCGCTTTCCGGCTGCCATTCACTGGTACCGTTAGTTTCCAGCCAGTCAGAGACATTGTCGTAAGCCAGCTTGGATTTAGATTCAATCCAGGCCGCGAAGAACTGAATGTCATCTCCCGGTGTGCCGTCAGCGGCAAGGGTCACGCGGCAGGCCAGCACAGGGCGGCGCTCATTCGGACGCAGCGAACAGATGTCATCAGACAGCTCGCGCGGCAGCATCGGAATGTTAAAACCAGGCAGGTAGTTAGTGAACGAGCGCTCAGCGGCAACCGCATCGAGTTTGCTACCCGCGGGCACATAGGCCGTGGGATCGGCAATCGCGATGGTCAGTTTCAGCGCGCCATCGGCGGCCTCTTCCACATACAGCGCATCGTCCATATCTTCGGTGCTGGCGCTGTCGATGGTCACGAAGGTCAGGGCAGTGAGGTCTTCACGCTCCAGTTGCTCGTCCAGCATCTCTTCCGGCGTTGCCACATCGGGTGCTTCACGCTCCAGATTATGGCGAGACAGCGTCACCCACCACGGCGCCAGATGGTCATCCGCAGTGGTAATAAATTCGGTCAGTTCGGCGTAGAAACTGCGATCGCCTTTGAGCGGATGACGGCGCATCTCAGCCACTGCCCAGTCACCGGCCTGGAAGTCATGCTTCACATTACGGTCAGGGCGGCACTGAATGGCGTCTCTCAGCAGCGGATGATCAGGCACAATCGACAGGCGATCGTCTTTCTTCTGAACACGGCCAACAAAACGGGTCAGGAAAGGTTCAATCAGCGTTTCAGGGTCGGCAACTTCACGATCCTTGTCGGTCTGAATCACGGCGCTAACGCGGTCACCGTGCATGACTTTTTTCATAAACGGTGGCGGAATAAAGTAGCTTTTCTGTGCATCGACTTCCAGGAAGCCGAAACCTTTTTCCGTGCCTTTTACCACACCCTCAACACGCGGCGTTTGGGAGTGGAGTTTCTCTTTTAGCTGCGCGAGCAGCGGGTTATCCTGGAACATAATTTCAACGTTTTCGTGGCCTAAGAGCGGCAGACAGTTTTACGCGATTAACCGCTCCACGGCAAGTAAAAAGCCTTCTCTGACGTGGTGGTGGGCGGCCATTGATGCGGCCGCCCTGGTGTGTCAGGCGATACGTCTTCCGGCCACAACAGGTGACAGACTGATCTTCACCGGTACCGATTTAGAGGTGGGCGTTCCGCTGCCGTCACCAAAACTCGAAAGTGGCACCAGCGGATTGGTTTCGGGGTAGTAGGCGGCCAGATTGCCACGCGGAATGGCATAGGGCACCAGCTTAAATCCGCTGACTTTACGGGTGATGCCATCATTCCACAGCGTTTCGATATCGACGTTATCTCCGGCGGCGTAACCCATGTTGTCCATATCTTCCGGGTTGATAAACAGGACTTCACGCTGGCCGTAAACACCACGATAACGGTCATCCAGCCCGTAAATAGTGGTGTTGTACTGGTCATGAGAACGCAGTGTTTGCAACGTGAAAGGCACCTCAACATCGAGCGCCGGGAACAGCGAGGTCGGCAGGGCGGCCGCGCTGAACTGGGCTTTGTCATGCAGCGTATTGAAACGCAGTTCTGCCGCCGCATTGCCTAAATAAAAACCACCTTTCAAATCGCATTTGGCGTTGAAATCACTGAAACCGGGCAGGGTGGCTGCAATATGATCACGGATGATATTGTAATCGTCCGCCATTCCGAGCCAGTCCACTTTGTCGCTGCCCAGTACTGCATGAGCAATGTTGGCCACGATCCAGGTTTCAGAACGCTGTGTATCCGCAATCGGTTTACCCACACCTTCTGACGCATGCACCATGCTGAAGGAGTCTTCAACGGTGATAAACTGCGGACCACTGGCCTGAATATCCTGCTCGGTACGGCCAATCGTTGGCAGGATCAGGGCATCAATCGCGCCAGGACACAGATGGCTGCGGTTGAGTTTGGTGCTGATCTGCACCGTCAGGCCGCAGCGTTTCAGGGCTTCTTCGGTACGCGGGCTGTCCGGAGCGGCAGCCGCCAGGTTGCCTCCGAGGGCAATCAACACCTTGATTTCATCACGCAGCATCGCTTCCAGCGCCTGTACCGTGTTGTGCCCGATGTTGCGCGGTGGTTCGAAGTTAAAATGCTGACCCAGACTATCGAGAAACGCCTGAGATGGCTTTTCATCAATGCCCATCGTGCGGTTACCCTGCACATTACTGTGGCCACGTACCGGGCAAAGGCCTGCGCCTTTTTTACCTAACTGCCCGAACAACAGTTGCAGGTTGACGATCTCGCGCACGGTATCGACAGAATGTTTGTGCTGGGTGATACCCATCGCCCACGTACAAATCACGCGTTCGGCGCTTTGGTAAATCGCTGCGGCTTCACGGATCTGCTGTTCACTGAGGCCGGACTGGCTGACAATCTGTGACCACTCCGTGGCATCCACGGCGGCAAGATAGGCCTCCAGACCTTCCGTTTTGGCATTGATAAACATCTCATCGAACAGGCCTTTCTCACCCGCCGCGATCAGCGCATGATGATTCTCAGCCAGCACTTTGACCATGCCGCGCACGGCGGCCATGTCCCCGCCGAGGTTCGGCTGGTAATAGGTTGAGCTGATTTTACCTGCCATGCTGGTGACCACTTCCAGCGGTTTTTGCGGATCGGCAAAACGTTCCAGCCCGCGTTCGCGCAGCGTGTTGAACGTGACGATTTTAGCACCGTGGTCGGCCGCGTGACGCAGGCTGTGCAGCATGCGTGGATGGTTGGTACCCGGGTTCTGCCCGAAGACAAAGATGGCGTCCGCATGGTCAAAATCGTCCAGACGGATGGTGCCTTTCCCTACGCCAATGCTGCGCTTCAGCCCGACACCACTGGCTTCATGGCACATATTCGAGCAGTCAGGAAAGTTGTTACTGCCGTTCATGCGGCCGAACAGCTGATACAACCAGGAGGCTTCATTACTGGCGCGTCCTGAGGTGTAAAGCTCCATACGGTCGGGATGATCCATCGCCTTAATATGGCGGGCGATCAGGGCAAATGCCGCGTCCCAGCTAATCGGTTCATAGTGGTCAGTGGCGCGGTTATAGCGCAGCGGCTCGGTCAGACGTCCCTGGTATTCGAGGAAGTAATCGCTCTGTTGATACAGGGCGGCAACACTGTACTGGGCAAAGAAGTCAGCGCCGATATGGCGTCGGGTGGCTTCCCAGGTTACGGCTTTGGCACCGTTCTCGCAGAAGCTGAAGGTACTTTTATTGTCATCACCCCAGGCACAACCCGGGCAGTCGAAGCCCTTTGCCTTATTCATACGCATCAAATTGCGCATGTTTTTTAACACTTGTTTGCTGTCGAAGACGAAACGGGTGGTGGCTTCCAGTGAACCCCAGCCGCCCGCCGCGGCCTGGTATGGCTTAATCGCTTCTTTAAATTTCATAATGTCGCAGGCTTATGTTGAATAGTTGTTAAAAAATTATTGCTTCTTTTTGGCGATTTTGCGATCCGCGTGGAGAATTGTCTAATTGATTGCAGAGATGGTGCGATAGGTCGTATTTATCACGATAAGTATAAAAATGTGACGTTGGTCAAAAATTGTTCGCTGAATATCCCCATTAAGGCAGCATCCCCGGACATGCAACGCATACTTAGCCCGTGATAATGACAGCGGGAGAGACGGATGAAAGCGTTTGCCAGTAAAGTCCATGCCTTCGGTAAAGCCCTGATGATGCCGATTTCGGTGATTGCCGCCGCCGGGATTTTCTTAGGGGTTGCGGCCGCGTTGCAGAACCCGGTGATCACCGGGGATGCCTTTGCCAGCTTGCAAATACCGCAGCTGATCATTGGGTTTATCCGCAAAGTGGCCGGGGCGTTGTTTGCTAACCTGCCGCTGTTCTTTGCTGTGGCCAGCGCCATTGGTCTGGCGAAAGCGGAGAAACCCACGGCGGCCTTTGCCTCGGTGATTGGTTTTATCGCTATGCACGTAGGCATCAGCGCCACGCTGGCAGCGCGGGGTCTGACGGCGGCCACGACAACCGCCGCCGCCTTGCAGCAGCAGGGGATGGATCAAACCACGGCAATGATGACCTCCGCGGAATTTATCCCGATGCTGGGCATCTTCACTTACAACATGAGCGTGCTGGGTGGGGTGATTGCCGGGCTGGTGACGGTAATGATTCATAACCGCTTTTACACCACCGAGCTACCGACGGCGATCAGCTTTTTTGGCGGGCGACGCTTTGTCCCGATTGTCACCGTGCTGGTGCTGCCGCTGGTCGGCGTCTTGCTGGCGCTCATCTGGCCGACGATCGGTGCCGGGATTGCCTGGGTCGGAGAACTGATAGGTGAGAGCGGACAGTACGGTGCGTTTCTCTACGGCACCAGCGAACGGTTGCTGATCCCCACCGGGTTGCACCATATCCTCAATGAGACGGTGCGATTTACGCCGATTGGCGGTATTGCCACGGTCGACGGGCAGACCATTGTCGGTGCGCTGAATATCTTTAATACCTCGCTGACGCACCCGGGTTCCGTACCGGATGCCACGGTGCAGGACGCGACGCGTTTTCTGGCGCAGGGAAAAATTCCGGTGATGATGTTCGGCCTGCCCGCTGCCGCGCTGGCGATGTATCACTGTGCGCGTCCCGAGCATAAGCAGAGGGTGAAAGCGCTGGTGCTGGCCGGGGCGCTGACCTCCTTTACCACCGGAATTACGGAGCCGCTGGAGTTTTGCTTCATCTTTGTTTCCCCGGTGCTTTACCTATTTAATGCGTTGCTGAGCGGCCTCTCCTTTATGCTGATGTCAGTCCTGCATCTGATGATTGGCAATGTGCAGGGCGGCGCTATCGATCTGGTGGTCTTCGGCATTCTGGGGGGCAGTAAAACCGCCTGGTGGTGGAGCGTGGCGCTGGGGCTGATCTATATCCCCATCTACTATTACGGTTTTCGCTTCGTCATTCTACGGATGCGTGTCGAAACGCCCGGGCGAGAGTCAGAAGAGGCACCTCAGGCCGTTAAGGTGACGGGGGATGAACGCACCCGCATCATTATCAGCGGGCTGGGCGGTGAGGCCAATATAGAGGATGTCGATTGCTGCTTTACCCGCCTGCGGGTGAGGGTTAAACAGATGAATGAGGTGGTCGATCATACCCTGATGAGCACCGGTGCCAATGGCATCAACCGCGTCAGCGACCACGATGTTCAGGTGATTTATGGGCCGCAGGTGGAAAAAATTGCCAATGAAGTGAAAAGTGCGTTGGGTCTGGCCTGAATGGCCCGGTATGATAGCGCCTGAGAAATGGCGCTAAGCTGCCGATAACACTGCGTAAATCTTAATACGCTGACAGGATTCACGTGCATGGACAAGATTAAAACGACGGTGGTACTGCTCTTGCCGCTGCTGTTGCTTGTAGGTTGCAAGCAACAGGAAGATGAAGGTATTACCAAGAAAATCAGAAACCTGTCTTATCTATATCAGTTTGAAGCTATCCCTGGAAAACTGAAGAGCACCCATCAGACGATTTTCGAGGATAACGGTGAAAAGCGTTATGATGGGGTGTTTAATTTCGATAAAAACGGCTGCGTGACGGATTTTGAAGTTACTAATCTTGATATCGGCAGCATCAGCGCGCGGCGGGAGAAAGACCAGCTCATCGGAGAGGAAAATGGTAAACCCCTGGTCCTTAAACTGGACAGCGAGTGTAACGTGCTGTCCAAAACCAGCGGTAATTTTACCATTGATATCGCCTACAACAAGCAGGGACTGATTTCCGGACTTTCCTCCCGCCAGTCCGATTTTCGCGTCGCGCTGACCTATGATGCACAGGGCCGCCCGATTGGACAGAAAGCGTTCAGTGGCGATCGTCAGATTTCAGAAGGCGTACAAAACTACGCGTCAGACGCCGGCGATAAACCCTCTGATTCCGTCACGAAAAGCACAACGCCAGACGGCACCCGGGAGACCACCACCCGCTGTGAATATCAGCAGGCTGTGCCTGTCAGCTGCGTGTTCACGGTGAAAACCTCCACAAGCGACACAGTGACTGAACGCCATGCAAAGCTCACCAGTGAGTTTTATTAGCAGCAGCCCGCCCATCGGGATACGCGTTCACACACTAACGAAGACAGCATCACGCCTCATTATGAACAAATCTTACTAAACTGACAGGACTCACACTGCATGGATATGATGAAGACAACGCTGGCGCTGCTGTTGCCCGCGCTGCTGCTTACAGGCTGTAAGAATGAAGAACCACAAGGGGTATCGACAACGGTCAAAAATATGTCGACGCTTTTTCGCTTCGAACCCATCCCCGGAAAGCTCAAAAGCACCCATCAGACGTTGTTCGATGCCAGCGGTGAGAAACAGCACGAAGCCACGGCCCGCTTCGATCAGCAGGGCTGTCTCACCGATGTTATCGTGACCAGCCTCTACGTAATTAACGACCGCAAAATCCACTCGAATACCAGCCTGCGGCGGGACAAAGACACGCTGGTCGGTGAGGAGAACGGTAAACCGGTATTGATGAAACTGGACGGCAAGTGCAACGTCGTATCAAAAACCCGCGGCAATTCTACGCTGAATATCAGTTACAACGACCGTGGGCTGATTTCAGCTTACTCTTCCATCCAGGATCCTCTGCGCATTGACATAACGTATGACGAGCAAGGGCGAATGGTCAGGCAGAACATAAGGGAAGGGGCTCGTCTGATCAGCGATGACAAGCAGACATTTGCTACGACAGAGGCGGATAAACGGCTGGATGGGGTGATGCTCACCACCTACCCGGCCTCGACCAGAGAAATCACGACGCGCTGTGAGTATCAGCAGGGCGTTCCCACTTCCTGCCGCTATAAAATTAAAACCTCGCCCGGTGATAACGTCATTGAACGCCAGTCGACGCTGGTCAGTGAATTTTATTAGCAGCAGCCCGGCCGTCGGCACCCGCGTTCGCACACTAACGAAGACATCATCATAATGGACATTAAACAGCTCATCTATTTATGTAACCTGGAGCGAGAGCGCCACTTTGGCCGCGCTGCTGAGGCCAGCTTTGTCAGTCAGCCCACGCTTTCCATGCGTCTGAAAAATCTGGAGCGTGAGCTGGGGCTGTCGCTGATTAACCGCAGCAATAACTTTGATGGTTTTACGCCGGAAGGGGACCGCGTGCTGTCCTGGGCGCGGGAAATCGTTTCGGTGTATCAGGGGCTCAAGCTGGAAGTGGAGTCACTCAAACACGGCGTGAACGGTACGCTGCGTATAGGCGTGGTGCCGCAGTGCAGTATTTCGCTGCCTGTGATGCTGAAAGCGATCAGCGATCGTTACCCGCAGCTCGACTATCGTGTGGCGGTACTGAGCGCCGATCAGCTGCTGGATGCGCTGAACAGTCATACGGTGGATGTGGGAATTGGCTTCTTTGAGCTGGCTACGCTGCGTGAGCTGCATTTCCAGGCGGAAACCCTTGACGATAACGGTATTGAGCTGCTCTATCATCCGCAGCATTTTCCCCAGTTACAGGGCGATGAGCCGCTGACACTGAAAGAAGTGGCCGCGCTACCGCTCTGCCTGGCTGAACAGACGCGCTATTTCCGCCGCTATATTGACGGGCATTTTCGTGATGCGCAGCTGACCCTGCGCGTGGTACTGGAAACCACATCCGTCTTTCAACTGCTACAGGGTGTTCAGGTCGGATTGGGATGTCTGGTCTCGCCGGTCGGGCATCTGATTGACGGCATGACCAGCGGGTTGCAACGCCGACGGGTGGCGATGCCGCCTATGTCCCGACAGGGGGCTGTGGTGATTGCTGAACCGGGGCGCGCGACGCCGCTGGCCCAGCATTTCTTTGATGAAGTCCGGCGCTGGTTAAAGCACTAGCGCTATTCGCCGCGAATACCTAATCCTTGCATCAGCCGGTTACCCCAGCTGGCTGCCGCCACACTCAGAATGATATCGAATATCTGCGCACTGGTCAGACCCGCGTCTTTCAGCGGCTGAATATGGGCGGCATTCACTCTTTCTGGCGAACGTGTCAGCTGCGCCGCCAGTGACATCACCGCCTGTTGCGAGGCATTCGCTTCACTCAGTGCCTGCTCCACACTCTCCTCTAATGCCGTTCGCCATTCACTGCCTGCGGCATAACGTTCAAAACAGCTCACGCTGCCATTGATACGTGAAGTAACGGCCGCAGCCAGCGTGGAATCGACGCTGCTGCGCGCCTTCTCCAGCTGGTTGATCAGACGGCCCCAACCATAAAGCGCTTTGCCATCATGGGCAAACAGCCACGCGCCTGTTTCAAGTTCGGCCAGTGGCTGGCAGAAGGTGAGTGCTTCCAGTTGTTCCGGCGCTGCGTAGCGTAACTCCAGCGGCGGTAACGCAGGGCGCCAGGCTAGCGGTTGCAGGAAGTGCTCGCGGGTGGCATCCGGCGGAATGGTCACGCCGGGCATCCAGCGTACGGGCAACGCCATCAGGGCATGGACCCCGGCGACAACCCGAGCCTGATAACTCACAAAACCGACAATCTGACCGAGCGTGATAATATCCGGCGCGCTCAGGCCGACATCGTCAAGCCGCTGTACGGAGAGGGCATCAATCAGCGTTGGCTGGCTGGCAAGCTGGCGGGCATATTCGGTGATTTGTGTCAGGCGATGATTGCTCTCACGTGATGAGTCTGGCCCCGGAAGCGGATTAAGGCGTGCAGCATAGTGATTGCACAGACGTTGCACCCCGGTCACCTGCGCCACCGTCAGCGCACTGCTGAGCCGATCGTACAGTGTCAGCGTATGGCTCAGGGTGGTGCTGAGTTCCGATGGGAACAACAGTTGATAGAGATCGCGCGAAGCCAGCAGTGCGGGTTGCACCTGCTGTAATAAGGTGTTCAGTTCTCCTTCTGCCTGCTGCGCCAGACCCAGCAAAAACCGGTCTTCAATAGTGGCAGCTTCAGGCATCAGCGGTGCACGCTGGGCGGGCAGGCTGGTCTGGGTTTCATGATACCAGTGGTTGTTGCCGGTAAAGCGGCGCTGTTCCATGATCATTCCTTTTCGGGTTCAAAGGCTCGCCGGGAGGGCGCCAGGAAAAGGCACCATGACCAGCGGGCCTGAATGTCATGGGTATCCTGGCGTAAGCCGCAACACGTTAGAAATAATGATCTGTACTATCAAATAGCTGAATGGCATATACCTATCTGGGTGACCGGAACTGTAGGGGCCGATCATTTTTCCGATCGGCCCGTGTTGATGATGTGCACTGTTCTGGCTGACCGGAACAGAAGGTCAGCCACTACACGTGAGGGGGCAATATTTCGTGATAATACTCAGCGGTCTCTGCGCCAGGCATCAGCCGTCAGGGCTTCACCAAAATGGCTGGAGATAAGACGTTTCGTCAGATCATGCAGCGGGCAGGCCAGCACATCGGCGGTACTGCCGCGTTCGACCACTTCGCCCTGGTGCATCACCAGCACCTGGTCGCTAATATGTTTCATCATCCCCAGGTGCTGGGTGACGTAAATATAGGCGATGCCGTGTTTATCCTGCAGTTCCAGCATCAGGTTGATCAACTGAGAGCGCATCGACATATCCAGTGCCGCCAGCGCCTCATCGGCAACAATCACTTTTGGCTGTAAGATCAGGGCGCGTGCCAGACCGATACGTTGCTTCTGACCGGGGGCCAGCATATGGGGGTAGTAGGAGGCGTGATCGCGCAGCAGTCCGACCTGGCGCAGTGTGGCGATAATGCGCTTCTCCCGCTCGGCGGAATTCAGATCTGTGTTCAAACGCAGTGGAAAATCGAGGATTTGGCTGATGCGCTGACGCGGGTTCAGCGAGGTTGACGGGTCCTGGAAAATCATTCGAATGCGCTGGCTGCGGTAACCGTAATCACCGTACTCCAGCGCATGGTCGTCAATCACGATCTCTCCGGCCGTCGGCGCGACCATGCCACTGAGCATTTTTGCCAGTGTCGACTTTCCTGAACCGTTCTCGCCAATTATCGCCAGCGTCTGACGCTCCTGCAACGTGAAGCTGATCGCCTTGACCGCCTCAACGTGCTGCCGCCTGAACAGCCCGGTGCGGTAGCGATAGGTTTTGCTCAGATTGCGCACTTCCAGCAGTGTATCAACCATTACTGACTCTCCATATTCAGTGGGAAGTGGCAGGCAAAAAGATGGCTTTTGCTGCCCGTCAGGCGCGGTGTTTCAATACAGGTTTTTTGCGCGTAAGGGCAGCGTGGGCCAAGACGGCAACCAATCGGCAGGTGTTCCAGTGAAGGAATGGCACCCGGCAGCGTATTCAAACGGCTCTTATGCGGCAGCGAACGACCAAAATCCGGCATGGCGCGGATCAGGGCCTGGGTGTAGGGATGGTGCGGCGCCGTAATCAACTCTTCGCTGACGGCGGTTTCCACCGTCTGTCCGCAGTACATGACGTTAATCCGATCCGCCCAGTGGCTGAGCATTTGCAGGTCATGACTGATCAGCAGAATAGTGGTGTTGTTATTCTGGTTCAGACGTGACAGCAGGCGGAAAATCTGCGCCTGCGTGGTCGGTTCCATGGCGTTGGTTGGTTCATCGGCAATCAGCAGGCGCGGCTGATTGGCCAGCGCAATCGCAATCATCACTTTCTGGCATTCACCATCCGTCAGCTCGTAAGGGAAACTGCTCATGATGTCTTTATGATCTTTAATGCCCACGCGGTGCAGCAGCTCAATGGCGCGGCGGTGACGCCAGCCAAAGCGCTGATACCAGCGGCCTTTCCATGTCCAGCCGGGGATCGCCTGTTTTAACTGGGTGCCGATACTTTCCGATGGATCAAGGCACGACTGCGGCTCCTGAAAAATCATCGACACGTTATGGCCGACGATCTTACGACGTTCACGCGGCGAGAGGTGCAGCAGGTCGATATCATTAAAGCGCATACGGTCAGCGGTGACGCGCCAGTTATCATTCGTGACGCCACAAATCGCTTTGGCAATCAGACTTTTTCCTGAGCCGGACTCCCCCACAAGGCCGCGAACCTCGCCTTCCATCAGCGTCATACTCACCCGATCCACGGCTTTCACAGGCCCATCGGCCGTCATAAATTCAATGGTCAGGTTACGAATATCGAGTAGCGGCATTATTCAACTCCCGCATCGATGGCACGGCGTACACCGTCACCCAACAGGTTAACGATCAATACGCTCAACATAATGGCTGCACCGGGTAACATCACGGTCCAGGGCGCAACATAAATCAGTTCCAGCGAATCGCCCAGCATGGCGCCCCATTCTGGCGACGGCAACTGTGCGCCAAGATCGAGGAAGCCGAGAGCGGCAATATCGAGAATGGCCATCGATAGGGCGCGGGTAAACTCCGTCACCAGCAACGCCAGAATATTGGGCAGAATGGCGTACCACAGGATATCCAGACTGCTGGCCCCATCAAGGCGCGATGCTACCACATACTCTTTTTCCAGTTCGTCATGCACCGCACTGTAAATAGCGCGCACCAGACGCGGCAGGATGGCGAGGTACACCGCCAGCATGGCATGTTCCAGCCGCGGCCCGAGAAACGCGACGACGATGATCGCCAGCAGCAGAGAGGGGATCGACAGGAGTGTATCGAGCACGTGGTTAAGCGCCGCAGAGCGCAACCCGTGGGTCAGGCCGGCCAGCACACCGAGCACCATGGCGCAGACGGAAGCCACCAGGGTGACGACAATCGCCGAGCCAACGGTGGGGGCAGCACCGCTCAGCAGGCGGCTTAACAGGTCGCGGCCGAGGTCGTCGGTGCCGAGAAAGAACGAGACATCACCGTAATGTGACCAGGACGGTGGCAGCAACTGATAGCCGAGAAATTGCTGATCAAGCCCGTAGGGGGCGATCAGGCCGCCAAAAATGCACAGCAGCAGCACGGCGATAAACGCATAGAAGCCGATCATCGCCGTGGTGTCACGGTAGAACAGCCCCCAGGTATGACGCAGGGGGCTGGGCGGTCGCTTCTCAGCGTAAATATTATCGGTGGGCATGAGTTTTCACTTCAATTCTTCTGGGTGTGTTGTCGTCTGCTATGGTTTTTTGATTCATATCATAACCTTAGTCTGCATCATCCCTTGATCGTCTCGTCATGTCAGTTTTTTTATCTCAGGTGACCGACAATTTTTACGCTGCAGGCTGAAAAGCACAGCCTGTCACGATCAGCATAGGCGATTATCCTTCGATATCACTGTCGCAAGCAAGGGAACTCCGGCAGCAAATTATCCTCCTCACGGCACGAATGCTTCTCGGGTCTTATCGGTATCTGTTTCGGTCGAACGGTAGCCGTTTTAGTCGCCGCGTGCCGATAGTTTGCACAATCGAGCAGTCATCAAAAATAATCGTTCATTGTTTCATCCATGGTAATTATCTTGTCAATATGGGAAATTAACTTCTTTCATTTTCACAACAGATCGATTGTGATCGCTAAGATGAAATAGGCCCCGAAACAGGGCCCGGTTTTTTACTCTTTTTCGCGCATATAGTCAGCAGTAGGTACTGAGTATTCACGGGGAGTGAAAGGCTGCGGTTCACCATCTACCATTCTGAATTCAGACACAACATAGCGACGTATCATCATTGTTTTCGTGGGTGACATTAGAGCAATGACAACGTTTATCTCACCGTATACTGGGAATTGATAGTAATCCCTTGGGATGCAAAAATTATTTTTAGAAATGGTTAAGGCGGGTAGCTGCCTGCTGAAACCAGACATCTCGGGTGCATCTCTATCTCTGATTGCGAGGTAGTCGACATAATAATTATCAGCATTTTTAATCTGGAAGCATAACCCATTATTCACTCTGAATGCCTCGCCGACCTCATATTGAGGTAGCTGTTCCCCTAATAACCCACACCCAGTAAGCAAAGGGAAAAACAGGGTGGTAAATAGTGATTTTTTTATTGTCATTAACGGATTCATGGGAATGCCCTTAACGTATATTTATACTGCTGCATTAACTCCTCAAAAGATAAGTCATCACAGTTAGTACATAATCTATTCATTCTCCAGTTAGTATGCCCGTTGAATTGTGTAAGGAGATAGTAATCTGCAATGATTGATGCCTGCTGTTCCATACGATAGGTACTCAGTGGCCAGCTGTCTAGAGCATATTTATAGGGCGCAGCCCAGCTTATCAGCCCCCTTAATTTAACATTCATACCGTGCTGAAACTGCCATACGTGAGACAGTTCATGAATGAAGGTGTGCTGATACAAAAAGTGAGTCTTTGAATAATCAGAACTGTAATACTCTCGAAGGTACATCTCTCCATTGGGTGACATTGATGCTCTTTTAAGTTGCAAACCAAAAGGCAGATAACTTCCTTTATGGATCCATACCTTAGGGTAATTAATCGTGTCACGAAAAATCTCTCGCGCCATTTTAATCTCGCCTGGCGTCATCAGGCGCAGACTGCCATCCTTAGTATCCTTATCAAACATCGTTAATCCTTGGTTCATCCGTGATTCATTCCTGGCAAGCATAGCAAATACACTTTGTACTAAACAGGTTGTGAGGTGTAATTTGCCTGGTGTGTCACGTTGGCCTTCAATGACCGGAAAAAAGAAGGGGTAACTCGAAAGGGGTATACCCCGCCAGCTTTAAGACGTAGCGGGATATTTACATAGCGGCAGTCAAACGAATTTAATATTGCGGTGCTCAGATTAATGAGTTGAACAACGCATAAGCACTATTGTTATTAACGCAGCGCATACCACTCTTTATGCTTCAGCGGATTGGTCATGGCGCCTAAAATATCGGAAAGCACGTTAACGGCAATCACCAGGCTGCCCACTACCATCACGCCTGCGGAAATAGCGGCATAGTCCTGTTGGCGAATGGCATTAATCAGCCAGCGCCCCAGTCCTGGCCAGCTGAATACCACTTCAGTGATCATCGCCAGCGTCAGCATGGTCGAAAATTGCAGACCCAGGCGCGGGATCACGGGTGGCAGGGCGTTGTGCAGGACGTGACGGCGAATAATGGTAAACAGTGACAATCCGCGTGTGGCCGCCGCTTTCACATAGTTCTGCTCCATGACTTCACGGGTGCTGATACGCAGCAGACGAATCACTTCTGTGGTGGGGGCAACGGCCAGCGCCGTTACTGGCAACACCATATGTTTCAGGGCGCTAATAATCATTTCATGACGCCATGGCGAATCGGTGATCCAGGCATCAATCAGGGCGAACCCGGTAACATGCTTGACCGGATACAGCAGATCAAAACGACCGGATACCGGAAGCCAACCGAGATTCAGTGAGAAGAACAGCGTTAACAGCAATGCCAGCCAGAATACGGGTAATGAAAATCCAAGCAACGCCACGGCGCTAATCGCTTTATCCTGCCACTTATTTCGCATCACGCCTGCGGCAATACCCAGTGGTATTCCCACCAGCAGTGCCACACTGAATGCCATAAAGCAGAGTTCGAGCGTGGCCGGAAACACCTCACTCAGCTGCAGATTGATCGACTGGCCGTTAATGCTGGAAACGCCAAAATCGAGCTGTAAAATCCCTTTGAACCAGAACAGCCAGGCATCCATTAAAGACGCGCCCTGCAGCGGTGCATGTGGCGTAAAGTAGCTCAGGCTGAAGCCGAGCAGCGTCAACATAAACAGCGTAACGGTAAACAAAACCAGACGGCGTAGCGTATAGATAATCACGGTGATTTCTCCTCGCCGCCATCGCGGTAAACACCGGCAAATGAGGCATTGCCAAACGGGCTGAGTACCAGCCCTTTAATATCGTGGCGATAGGCCTGCAATCGGAGAGAGTAAGCCAGCGGCAGAACCGGTAACTCCTGAGACAGCATCGCCTGGGCGCGATCGTAATAATCAATGCGGTTTGCCAGCTGTTGCGACAGCAGCGCCTTGTGCAACAGCTCATCAAAGCCAGAGTGGCACCAGTGCGCATAGTTAGTCTGCGAGGCAATCGCCGCGCAGCTTAGCAGCGGACGGAAGAAACTGTCCGGATCATTACTGTCCGTTGCCCAGCCGGTCAGCGTCAGGTCATGATTCATCTCCATGAGTCTGGCCTCCTGGAAACGGCCTTCTACCTGCACAATTGTCACCCGTACGCCAACCTGCGCCAGATCCGCCTGAATCAACTCGGCGGTTTTCAGCGGACTGGGATTCCATGACTGGGATGCCGAGGGTACCCACAGATTGAGGTGCAAATCTTCAATGCCCAGTGCTTTCAGCTGATCGCGGGATTTTTGGGGATCGTAGGGGGTCACGCGCGCATCGGTATCATAAGCCCAGGAAGCACGTGGCAGAATGGATGCCGCAGTTTCCGCGGTACCGTAATAAATCGACTCCATCAGACGTTCGTTATTGATCGCCAGCGCCAGTGCCTGGCGGACCTCAGGGCGATCAAGCGGGGCTTTACGCGTGTTGAATGCCAGATAGGCAATATTCATCCCCGGACGTAGCGTCAGGCGTAGGCGTGGGTCATCGCGCAGGATAGAAAGCTGGCTGGCGGCAGGGTAGGCCAGCACATCGCATTCGCCGGTCAGCAGTTTGGACAACCGCCCGGTACCGCCCGCGCTCATATCAATCACCACCTGTGACATGCGCGGCTGGCCCTTCCAGTAGGCGTCGTTACGCTGCAGGCGCACATACTGCCCGGCGTGATAATCGTTCAACATAAAGGGCCCGGTGCCGACCGGTTCACGATCCAGCTGCTCCTGACGGTCCACTTTAGTAAGTTGGTCTGCGTACTCGGCCGACAGAACTGGCGCGTAGTGTGTTGCGAGATGCCAGAGGAACGAGGCGTCCGGGCTGTTAAGACGGATTTCGACGGTGTTTTTATCGATCTTTTTCACGCTCTGCACGGCGTCAGAGAACTGAAGGCTGTCAAAATAGGGATAGCTGCCGCCGTTCACGTTATGCCACGGATGCTGGCGATTAAACACCCGTTCAAAGCTGAACACCACATCATCAGCGTTCATGGTACGGGTTGGCGTGAACCACGCAGTATGCTGGAAGGGCACTTTTTGGCGCAGATGGAAACGGTAGGTCGCGCCGTCGTCCAGCACTTCCCAGCTTTCAGCCAGCTCCGGCATCAGCCGATAGGTGTAAGGATCAACATCGAGCAGGCGATCGTAAAGCTGGGCGGCGAGGGTATCCACCACCAGCCCACTACTGGCCATCTGCGGATTAAACGTATTCATGACGCCATTGACGCAATACACGAAGCCACTCTGGCGAATATCACCAGGCGTGGATGACCATACAGGGGTACTCAGCGCGCTAAGGCTGAGAAGCAAAGTCGAGAATAATTTGCGCATAACTCTTCTGAAAATTCAGGCAATAAACAGAGTGTACCGCACTCGGAGGCTGCACCCAAAGTTTGCGAGGGCGAGTAGAAGAAAAATGCCCACAAGCCGTTAAGGGGTGTTAATAATAAGCCTGAACTTGTTATGGAAATGAGAAAGATTCTCAACAAAATGCTTTACAGACCGGCTTGAGAATGATTATTATTCCCCTGCGCTTCAACGGTGGCTCTACCGTGGAAGAGCACGACATTGCTCACATTGCTTCCAGTATTTTTAGCCCGCCTTGAGCGGGCTTTTTTTTGCCTGATTTCCCGGGCCTCAATCCTCACTGACATTGATATCGTGTTTCTTTAGCATGGCGCGCAGCTGATGATAGGTCACGCCCAGCAGCTCGGCAGCCCGGCGTTGATTAAAGCGAGCCTGAGTCAGCGCTTTCTCTACCAGCATTTTTTCCTGTTGATACTGCCAGTGACGTAAATCAAGCGGCAGGGCGGGCAGCGCATCATCACCCTGTGGTTCTGTCGTGACGGCAGGTTCCACGCGCTGGAAGGGGTTAAGAATGATGTTGTCGAGCGGCTCCTCGATGCTGGCATGGCGATAGACCGATCGCTCCACCACGTTTTTCAGCTCACGTACGTTACCCGGCCAGCCATAGCCCAGCAGGCGTTGCTCCGCTGCAGGGGTAAAACCCGGAAACAGCGCCAGGCCCAGTTCACGGCACATCTGAATGGCAAAATGCTGTGCCATCACCAGGATATCGCTACGGCGTTCGCGTAGCGGCGGCAGTTGCACCACATCAAACGCCAGCCTGTCGAGAAGATCGGCGCGGAATTTTCCCTCGCGGGCCAGCAGCGGCAGATCGTCATTGGTGGCGCACACCAGCCGTACGCTGACCTGCAACGGCTGACTGCCGCCAACGCGCTCCAGTTGCCCGTATTCAATCACGCGCAGTAATTTCTCCTGCACCAGCATCGGCGCCGTTGCCAGTTCATCAAGAAACAGCGTGCCGCCATCGGCACGTTCAAAGCGCCCCAGATGGCGCTTTTGCGCGCCGGTAAAGGCGCCGGCTTCATGGCCGAACAGTTCTGAATCCAGCAGGTTTTCATTCAGTGCGGCGCAGTTCAGCGAAATAAACGGCCCCTGCCAGCGGTCAGACAGGTAGTGCAGGCGGCTGGCAATCAACTCTTTACCTGTGCCGCGTTCGCCGATGACCAGCACGGGCTTATTTAGCGGTGCCAGACGGGAAACCTGCTCCAGCACATCAATAAAGTTATTCGACTCGCCAAGCAGGGTATCAGGGTTTTCACTCATCATTAATTTCACCAAGTGTTAGTGATAAAAACCACTCTAGTCGCTGCATGCCATCCTGTAAAGCCACGCACTCATTGAAAATCAATAAGATAAAAACTGGCACGCCTTTTGAATAGTGTTATGCAGTAAGAACAACAGACACTAACTCAAGAGGATTTTGATTATGGGTATTTTTTCCCGCTTTGCCGACATCGTGAATGCCAATATCAACTCGCTGCTGGAGAAAGCGGAAGATCCGCAGAAGCTGGTGCGCCTGATGATTCAGGAGATGGAAGATACGCTGGTTGAAGTTCGTTCGACCTCAGCCCGCGCGCTGGCAGAGAAGAAACAACTGCTGCGCCGTATTGATCAGGCTGAAAGCCAGCAGGCAGAATGGCAGGAGAAAGCCGAACTGGCCCTGCGTAAAGACAAAGACGATCTCGCCCGCGCTGCGCTGATGGAAAAACAGAAACTCACCGATCTGACCGCCTCATTGCAGCAAGAGGCCAGCCAGGTTGAAGAGAGCCTGACCCGCATGAAAGGGGAAATTGGTGAACTGGAAAGCAAACTGAGCGAAACCCGTGCCCGTCAGCAGGCGCTGACGTTACGCCATCAGGCGGCCTCTTCTTCGCGTGATGTTCGCCGTCAGCTCGACAGTGGTAAAATTGATGAAGCGATGGCGCGTTTTGAATCGTTCGAACGCCGCATCGACCATATGGAAGCTGAAGCCGAAAGCCACAGTTTCGGTAAAAAGAAAACGCTGAACCAGGAGTTTGCTGAGTTACAGGCTGACGATGAAATCAGCCAGCAGCTGGCCGCGTTGAAAGCTAAAATGAATCGCAGTGAGTAACGGAACTGGCCACGGCAGTGGCCAGAACAGTTAAGCTTAACCTTCAAGGAACGTGAATGAGTGTCTTCATTATTGCCTTACCCCTGACGTTGTTTCTGCTGTTCGTCGCGCCGATCTGGCTCTGGCTGCATTACACAAAACGCCAGAACGGTGGGGCGGAACTGTCGCAGAACGAACTGCAACGGCTTCAGCAGCTGACCCAGGACGCACGCAAAATGCGTGAGCGTATTCAGGCGCTGGAAGCCATCCTCGATGCCGAGCATCCTCAGTGGAGGCAGCCATGAGTCAGAAGAAACTGTACTGCATCCCTGAGCAGGGGAAGCTCAAAGGTGTCTGCGCAGGGATTGCCGACTATTTGGGTGTTCCGGTCTTACTGGTGCGTGTGATTGTTATCATGTCGCTGTTTTTCGGTTTGTTTTTACTCACCATCGTGGGCTATCTGCTGCTGGCCGCGATACTGCCGGATATGCCGCCGAGTGAGCAGGGCCGCGACAAACCACTCAGCGCACATCAGCTGCTGGATGAGCTGAGCACCGAGCTGAACGGTGGCGAGCGTGAGCTGCGCGAGGTGGAGCGTTATGTCACCTCGGAAACCTTTAGCGTGCGCAGCCGTTTCAGTCAGCTGTAATCTTCCGGTCCTTTTTCAGGAGTCATATTATGCGTCACTGGCAGCCCCATCCGCGCCTGAAAAAGGCCGGGAAATTTATTCTCATCAGCGCCATCACTTACGGTCCGGCCGGATTAAGCGGCTGGGCGGTGAAATCGGTGGCTCGCAGGCCGCTGAAGATCCTGCTGGCCTGGGCACTGGAACCGTTACTAAAACGCGTGATGCGCCGGGCCACCGCGCGCTGGGTGAAGCCCTTACCCTGAGTCAACATACCCGTCATACTTCAAGTTGCATGTGCGTTGGCTTCACTCAGTCACCCGAATCACATACTCGAGTAAGCTCATCGGGCCGCCTTCATGCAGCTCGAATTATTTTGGGTATAAAGCAGCAATGGCATGAGGATGTTACGATAAGGAACACACAACAATAAGGTGCCAACGCCACAGATGAAACGACTACAACATGAATTGCTGTCGCTGGTGAATCGCGGCGCGGATCGCCATCTGCGCCTGGCGGTCACCGGATTAAGCCGCAGCGGAAAAACCGCTTTTATTACCTCGCTGGTGAATCAACTTCTTAACGTCAATTCCGGTGCTCGCCTGCCGATGTTTTCGGCCGTGCGTGAACAGCGGCTGCTGGGCGTGAAACGCGTACCACAGCGCGACCTCGGTATCCCCCGTTTTACTTACGATGAAGGCGTGGCTCAACTCTATGGCACACCGGCGGCCTGGCCAACGCCCACCCGTGGCGTGAGTGAAATTCGCCTGGCGCTACGCTACCGTTCGCAGGCATCACTGCTGCGCCACTTTAAAGAGACCTCCACGCTCTATCTGGAGATCGTCGACTATCCTGGTGAATGGCTGTTAGATCTGCCGATGCTGGAACAGGATTACCTGAGCTGGTCGCGTCAGATGACGGGCCTGTTACAGGGTGACCGGGCCGAATGGGCGCAGCAGTGGCGCCAGCTGTGTGAAGGGCTGGACCCGCTGGCCCCGGCGGATGAAAACCGCCTGGCCGATATCGCCGCCGCCTGGACCGAATACCTGCAGCGCTGTAAACAGGAAGGCCTGCACTTTATCCAGCCAGGCCGCTTTGTGCTGCCCGGTGACATGGCCGGCGCACCCGCCCTGCAATTTTTCCCCTGGCCCGAGGTGGCAGAAGGGGGAGAGACGCGCCTGGCGCAGGCCGATGCGGGCAGTAATATCGGCACGTTGCGCGCCCGCTATCAGTATTATTGCCAGCACGTGGTGAAGGGGTTTTATAAAAATCACTTTCTGCGTTTCGATCGCCAGATCGTGCTGGTGGACTGTCTGCAACCGTTGAACAGCGGGCCGCAGGCGTTTAACGATATGCGCCTGGCGTTGACCCAACTGATGCAAAGCTTCTCCTACGGCCAGCGCACGCTGTTTCGCCGTCTGTTTTCCCCGGTTATCGACAAACTGCAGTTTGCTGCCACCAAATCCGACCATGTCACCGCCGATCAGCACGCCAATCTGGTGTCGCTGCTCCAGCAACTGGTGCAGGATGCCTGGCAGAATGCGGCGTTTGAAGGCATCAAGATGGACTGCATCGGCCTGGCCTCCGTGCAGGCCACCCAAAGTGGCCGTGTTGATCACCAGGGCGAAAGCATTCCGGCACTGCGCGGGCACCGTCTGTCCGATAACACCCCGCTGACGGTTTACCCCGGTGAAGTGCCTCCGCGCCTGCCGGGCCAGGCATTCTGGCAGGATCAGGGATTCCATTTTGAACAGTTCCGCCCGCAGGATCTGGATGTTGACCGGCCTTTGCCGCATATCCGGATGGATGCCGCGCTGGAGTTTTTACTGGGAGATAAACTGCGATGAACGCACCCATTAAACCAAGAATTGATTTTGCCCAGCCGCTCAGTGACGAACCGGCGCCTGTTTTACGCCAGCAGCAGGCGTTTGCTGAGCAGCAGACTACTTTTGTGGCTACAGAGCCAGAGCTGGATGTTGAACCGGAAGGTGCCGGTGAGCTGGCGGTGGAAGCCGCACTGCGGCCGAAACGCAGCCTGTGGCGCAAGATGGTGATGGCGGGTCTGGGTCTGTTTGGTGTCAGCGTAGTTGCTCAGGGCGTACAGTGGGCACACCAGGCATGGATCACCCAGGACTGGATCGGCCTCGGCGGCAGCGTGGCGGGCGGGTTGATTGTTGCGGCAGGGGCCGGATCGCTGATCGGCGAATGGCGCCGCCTGTATCGCCTGCGTGAAAGGGCGGAAGAACGTGACGTGGCGCGTGAACTGCTGGCCAGCCACGGCAGCGGTCAGGGCCGCGCTTTCTGCGAAAAGCTGGCGCAGCAGGCGGGGCTGGAGTCCGGTCACCCGGCCCTGCAACGCTGGCAGGCCTCGCTGCATGAAACGCAAAACGATCGTGAAGTGGTCGCACTGTATGCCCAACTGGTGCAACCGGTGCTGGATCGGCAGGCACGGCGTGAAATCAGCCGTTATGCCGCTGAATCGACGTTGATGATTGCCGTCAGCCCGCTGGCGCTGGTGGATATGGCATTTATCGCCTGGCGCAATCTGCGTCTGGTCAACCGCATTGCTGCGCTGTATGGCATTGAGCTGGGTTATTTCAGTCGGCTGCGGCTGTTCCGCCTGGTGCTGTTGAACATCGCTTTTGCCGGTGCGTCGGAGCTGATCCGCGAAGTGGGCATGGACTGGATGTCACAAGATCTTGCCGCCCGACTTTCCACCCGCGCCGCACAGGGGATTGGAGCCGGGCTGCTGACCGCCCGGCTCGGGATTAAAGCGATGGAGCTGTGCCGCCCGCTGCCGTGGCTGGAAGGAGATAAACCCCGCCTTGGTGATTTCCGCCGTGAGCTGATAGGGCAGTTAAAAGAGAGCGTGCAGCGCAGCGGGAAGGACAATCCATAAACAGACTGTCAACTTTTCATGACAGAACACTTCTGGCCTGACGAGGGATAGCGTATTATCCATCAATACGCTCCGCACTGTGATAATAAAGGTTAAAACGCATGCGTCTTGAAGTTTTTTGCCAGGATCGAATCGGTCTGACCCGTGAACTGCTGGATCTGCTGGTTGAACGCAGCATCGATCTACGCGGTATCGAAATTGCCGCCATTGGCCGCATCTATCTTAACTTTTCCACCGTCAGCTTTGAGCAGTTCAGCCAGCTGATGGCGGAAATCCGCCGCATTCCCGGCGTCACTGACGTGCGTACCGTCTCCTATTTGCCCTCAGAGCGTGAACATCGCGCACTGAGCGCGCTGCTGGTCGCCCTGCCTGATCCGGTGTTCTCCATTGACCTGAAAAGCAAAGTGGAACTGGCGAACCCGGCGGCCCAGGCCCTGTTTTCCCTTAATGAAGAGAAGATGCGCAATTACAGTGCCGGATCGTTGATCGCCGGTTTCAATTTCCAGCACTGGCTGGAAAGCGAACGCATTGAGGCTGAAGCGCATCACGTTGTGTTGCAGGGGCGTGACTTCCTGATGGAGATCACGCCGATCTATGCGCAGGACGAAGATACGGCGGCCCCGAACCCGGTCGGCGGCGTGGTACTGCTGAAATCCACGGCGCGCATGGGCCAGCAGCTACAGAATCTTATCGTGAACGATGACAGTGAATTCCAGCACATTGTTGCCGTCAGCAGCAAAATGCGCCAGGTGGTGGATCAGGCACGAAAACTGGCGATGCTGGATGCACCCCTGCTAATTGTCGGCGATACCGGCACCGGAAAAGATATGCTGGCCCGCGCCTGCCATCTGCGCAGTGCGCGCGGCAAAAAACCGTTCCTGGCGTTGAACTGTGCCTCGCTGCCGGATGATGTGGCCGAAAGTGAGCTGTTCGGACATGCGGCGGGTGCGTACCCCAATGCGCTGGAAGGGAAAAAAGGGTTCTTTGAACAGGCCAGCGGTGGCTCCGTGCTACTGGATGAGATCGGGGAAATGTCACCCCGCATGCAGACCAAACTGCTGCGTTTCCTCAACGATGGCACTTTCCGCCGCGTCGGCGAAGAGCACGAAGTTCATGTGAATGTGCGGGTGATCTGCGCCACGCAGAAAAACCTGATGGAGCTGGTGCAGCGCGGTGAGTTCCGCGAGGATCTGTTCTACCGTCTGAATGTGCTGACGCTTAACCTGCCGCCGTTGCGTGATCGTCCACAGGACATCCTGCCGCTGACCGAAATGTTTGTCGCACGCTTTGCAGATGAGCAGGGCGTACCGCGGCCAAAACTCTCCGCACAGCTGAATGCCTTCCTGACCCGTTACACCTGGCCGGGCAACGTGCGCCAGTTAAAAAATGCGCTGTATCGCGCACTGACGCAGCTGGACGGCTATGAGCTGCGTCCACAGGATATTGTGTTGCCTGAATATGCGATGGAGATGCCGCTGGGGGATGATGCGATTGAAGGGTCGCTGGACGATATCACCAGCCGCTTTGAGCGCTCAGTATTGACCCGGCTTTATCTCTCTTATCCCAGCACGCGCAAACTGGCAAAACGCCTGGGTGTCTCGCACACCGCGATTGCCAATAAGTTGCGTGAATATGGCTTGAGTCAGAAAAAGAGCGATCCTGAATAAGGGTTAGCGCGTTTCGCGCAGGTAATCAATCAATGCCCTGAGCGGCGTGGGCACCACCGTATTGCCGGGATAATAGAGTGAATAGCCGGCAAACGGGGGTGTCCAGTCACTGAGGAGCGGCACCAGCTCACCGTCTGCTATCGCCACGTCCACCAGGGCGCCGAACAGATAGCTGATGCCCGCCCCTTGTTTCACGGCGGCAACC
Source organism: Erwinia sp. MYb375 (assembly GCF_037479175.1). Taxonomy (NCBI): domain Bacteria; kingdom Pseudomonadati; phylum Pseudomonadota; class Gammaproteobacteria; order Enterobacterales; family Erwiniaceae; genus Erwinia; species Erwinia sp. MYb375. Next base: position 558,265 of record NZ_JBBGZS010000023.1, read on the forward strand.
AGTAATTCCGGCTCATTGACTCTCAAGGGGGCTGCGATATCCACCTCCAGCCTTTTTCCGTTCTTCTCAAACTCCCATCGCCACGGTGTACGATCGGACGGGCGAAAGTAAGAGAGACAGCGGTGCTGGTGCAGTTCCGCAGGATGCTGTGGGCATCCGTTTTGCGCCAGATACGCAGGGGATGCCACCACGTGCATCTGCACATCGCCTCCCAGTGGTACGGCAATCATATTCTGGTGCAGTTTTTCCCCCAGCCGTATCCCCGCGTCATACCCTGCGCTGACAATATCGATCAATCCCTCTTCTGACACAATTTCCACCTCAACCTCAGGGCAACGTGCCATAAACCCGGCCAGTTTAGGGGCCAGCAGATGCAGCGCTGCCAGCCGGGGAGCATTGATACGCAACGTGCCTCTTGGGACGTGACGGTGGCTGGCAAGGTCGGCTACCGCCGCATCCAGTTCGGCCAGCAGCGGATGCAACCGGGCAATCAGCGCTGCACCGGCTTCCGTCGCAGCAACACTGCGCGTGGTCCTGTTTAACAGGCGAACGCCGTGGCGCTGTTCCAGAGATTTGATGGTCTGGCTGAGTGCCGAGGGTGTCAGCGCCAGGCGAGCGGCAGCACGGGCAAAATTGCCGCATTCCGCAATAGCCATCAGCGCGCGCAACTCCATAAATTCACTGCCACGCATTCTGTCTTTCCTGCTTAATACTCCATAAAGATTAAACAGTATTATTTAATAACCCGCTCAGTGCCAGACTCTCCTCTCTAAAAACGAGGAGTGAACCATGAGTTTTAAGCAGCAACGCATCCTGATTACCGGCGGCAGCAGTGGTATTGGTCTGGCGGGCGCACAGCAATTAGCCCGTGAAGGGGCTGAGCTGATCGTTACCGGCCGTAACCCACAACACCTGGCAGAGGCAGCCCGGTTATTACCGGCGGAAACCCGGGTACTGCGTTCGGACAATAGTAAACCTGACGATCTGACGGCATTAGTTGAGTGCGTGAAACAGACGGGGCCGCTGGATGGACTGTGGTTGAACGCGGGTTATGCCGCTGTGGCATCCTGCCATCGGCAAGACCAGACGTTTTTTGACGCGATGATGGCGGCGAACGTGCGTGGCCCGGTATTACAACTCGCTGCGCTATCCACTTACCTGAAACCGGGGGCCGCCGTGGTGGTAACCGCCTCGTCTTCGGCCTATGAAGGTGCGGCGGCAACCAGCATCTATGCGGCGACTAAAGCCGCGCTGATAGCCTTAACGCGCTGCTGGGCAACGGAACTGGCGGCACGTCAGATTCGGGTTAATTGTCTGGTGCCTGGCCCCATAAGCAGCGAGTTGCGTAGCTTCCTGCCCGCGGATCAGCGTGACGCATTTGAACAGGGCGTGCTGGCACAGGTGCCGTTAGCGAGGATTGGGCGTGCGGAAGAAGCAGCGGCGGTCGCGCTATTCTTACTGTCAAACGCGGCGAGTTATGTAACCGGGAGTCAGTACTGCGTGGACGGGGGATTGCTGATGCGTTAGAGCAGGCCACAAGGGCCTGCCCTGAAACGTATTATTTCAACGCTGCCAGTGCGGCATCGTAGTCTGGCTCAGTGGTGATCTCATTCACCAGTTGGCTGTAGATGACGTTATCTTTTTCATCCAGAACCACAACCGCGCGCGCAGTCAGTCCGGCCAGTGGGCCGTCAACGATTGCCACGCCGTAGTCCTTTTTGAAGTCGCCGCCACGCAGGGTGGAGAGGGTGACCACATTGCTCAGGCCATCGGAGCCGCAGAAACGTGACTGGGCAAACGGCAGGTCTGCTGAAATACACAACACAACGGTGTTATCAACATCACCCGCCAGCTGATTAAATTTACGCACGGACGTGGCACACACGCCGGTATCAATGCTTGGGAAGATGTTAAGCACTTTGCGTTTGCCCGCATACTGGGACAGGGAGACATCGGAGAGATCTTTGGCCACCAGGGTGAACGACTTTGCTGGCTGGCCCGGCGCTGGCAGTTGCCCGTCAACGGAAACCGGATTGCCCTGGAAATGTACGGTCTGAGACATAATCTATCCTTTTAATGTTAATGGTGTTTAACCTGCTTCAGTGTATGCCATGCTGAAGCAGTGAGACAGTATAAATGCGACACAATGTGCTGGCATCAACTCAGATTAAGGATTGAAGCATGAGATCAGTGAAGACTTACCCGGAAAGCTGGCCGTTACATTCGCCGTTTGTGATCGCACGCGGTGCCCGCAATGAAGCGGGTGTGGTGGTGGTTGAACTGGAAGAAAATGGCATTAAATCCATCGGTGAATGCACGCCTTATGCACGATACGGCGAGAGTGAAGCCTCGGTGCTGGCGCAGATTACCGCGTTGTTGCCTGCGTTGCAGCAGGGGCTGACCCGGGCAGAGCTTCAGCAGCAGCTGCCTGCGGGGGCCGCGCGCAATGCGATCGACAGTGCCCTGTGGGATCTGGAGGTGGCGCGTGGTGGGCAAAGCCTGTGGCAGTTAACAGGAAGCCATGCACCTGCGCAAATCACGATGGCGCAAACCGTGAGCATCGATGTACCCGAAATGATGGCCAGCAGTGCTCTGGCGCTATGGGAGAACGGGGCCCGATTACTGAAAATTAAACTCGACGATCATCTGATTACCGAACGTCTGGTGGCGATCCGCAGTGCCGTGCCACAGGCCACGCTGATTGTCGATGCTAACGAATCCTGGCACAGCGAGGGGCTGGCGGCCCGCTGCCAGTTGCTGGCTGATCTCGGCATCGCCATGCTGGAACAGCCACTGCCTGCGGCTGACGATGCCGCGCTGGAGAACTTTATTCACCCCTTGCCGATCTGCGCGGACGAGAGCTGTCACACCGCAGACAGCCTGCCTGCGCTGCACGGACGCTATGAGATGGTGAACATCAAACTGGACAAAACCGGGGGCCTGACGGCCGCGCTGGAACTGGCACAGGCCGCGCAGGCACAGGGGTTTGCCATTATGCTTGGCTGCATGCTGTGCACCTCACGCGCCATTCGCGCCGCGCTGCCGCTGGTGCCGCAGGCGCGTTTTGTTGACCTTGATGGCCCCACCTGGCTGGCGGTGGACGCCGAGCCTGCTTTGCCGTTTAGCTGCGGACGCATTGAGCTGTCACGGTTGCCAGTAGAGTAAATCGACCAGCGCCCCCAGATAGCGTTCGGTCGCTTCATCGGCGGCAATCGGTGGGAATTCGGCGGTGATGCAGGGCAGGTTGATATCAGCACACCAGCTGCCAAACGAGCCTGGCGTGGCATAACCGACGCTGGTGACCAGCGGCAGGCCCGTTTTGGCCGCCAGCCAGTGCCCCAGTGGGCTGCTGTGCGGATCTTCAATACAGGCCAGCGGTTCATGGAAGGTGACAATCCAGGCCGGGGAGAGCTGGTGAATCAGCTGGCAAAGTGACTTTGTTTCCGGTTCGGAAGCAGCATGCTCACCGGTGGACAACAGCACATCGCGTTCCTCGGCCACGCTGTTCCAGCGGTAAACCGTGTCGCCATGCTGCCAGTTGGCAGCAGGAAAGTTTCGGTTAAGATCCACGCCATTGGCGTTGGCGCGCAGCCCGAGCTGGCAACCGTCCGGGTTTACCGCGAGCACCACATGATGCCGACGATGGCTATCCTGCAACGTGCGCATGGCGCAGGAGAGAGTGACCACCGCAGCGGTTTCATCGCCATGCGTACCGGCAAGGATCAGCCCGCTGTCATCGTCCGCCAGCGGGGCCGGGAACCAGAGCAGCGGTGCGCCCAGCACGGACTGTCCATACTGTTGCGTGGGGGCATCCAGACGACCACGCAGAGGCCGGGGGTGAAGTAATGACATGGTCCTGCTCCTGAGAGAAAGTTCTGCGCTAAGCCTGGCACATCACCCGCTGCGGTTCATCATAAAAACACTGTTTCGTAGTGTGCAATTTGCGTTAGAGTGCCAGCAGTACAAAAAAAACCGCCGTTTCGCTGACAGGTAAGGATATCTCCATGAGGACATCATCATCTTTTGCGCTGGCTGCTTTAGCGCTATGTATCAGCTCAACTTCGCACGCTGCCGACGTTCCGGCAGGGACTCAACTGGCCGCACGACAGGAAATTGTTCGTCATATTAAAGATGAACCGGCCTCGCTGGACCCGGTGAAAGCGGTCGGTTTACCTGAAATTCCGGTGATCCGCGATCTGTTTGAGGGGCTGACCAACCAGGATGCCAGCGGGAAAATCATTCCCGGCGTGGCGACGGCCTGGCAGACCAACGATAATAAAACCTGGATTTTCACGCTGAGAAAAGATGCCCGCTGGTCAAATGGTGACACTGTCACGGCGGCGGACTTTGTATACAGCTGGCAGCGCCTGGTTGATCCGAAAAACACCTCAACCTTCGCCTGGTTTGCTGAGCTGGCCGGAATTGAAAATGCGGGTGCCATTGTGAAGGGCGAGATGAGCCCGGATAAACTGGGCGTCAGCGCCATTGATGCCACCCATCTGAAAGTCACACTCGATAAACCGGTGCCTTATTTTGTCAGCCTGACGGCCAACTTCAGCCTGTTCCCGGTGCCGCAAAAGGTCATTGCGCAATATGGCGATCAGTGGACGCGTGCGGGCAATCTGGTCGGTAACGGGGCGTATCAGCTGAACAGCCGGGTGGTGAATGAGAAGGTCGAACTGGTGCGTAATCCGCACTACTGGGATGATGCACATTCGGTACTGACCAAAGTGACCTTTGTGCCGATCAGTGAAGAGTCCAGCGCGACCAAACGTTACCGCGCCGGGGATATCGATATTACCGAGTCCTTCCCGAAAGAGCTTTACGGGCTGCTGAAGAAAGAGATCCCTGCAGAGGTCTACACACCTGACCAGCTCGGCACCTATTATTATGCATTCAACACCCAGAAGGGCCCGACCGCCGATGTGCGCGTGCGTCAGGCGCTCTCCTGGTCCATTGACCGTAAAGTCATTGCGGAGAAAGTGCTGGGTACGGGTGAAAAACCTGCCTGGCATTTTACGCCGGATGTCACGGCAGGTTTTACCCCGAAAGCCAGCTTTATGCAGCAGCACAGTCAGGCAGAACTTAACGCGCAGGCCAAAGCACTACTGGCGGCGGCGGGTTATGGTCCCACGCATCCGCTCAATCTGACGCTGTTGTATAACACCTCGGAAACACACAAGAAGATCGCCATTGCCGTGGCCTCCATGTGGAAGAAAAACCTTGGGGTGAATGTGAAACTGCAAAACCAGGAGTGGAAGACTTACATTGATAACCGTAACAGCGGGAATTTCGATGTTATCCGCGCTTCCTGGGTGGGGGATTACAACGAGCCTTCGACGTTCCTCAGCCTGCTGACCTCAACGCATAGCGGTAATATCGCCCGCTTTAAAAGCAGCGAATATGATGCGGTGCTGGCGCAGGCCAGCCGTCAGACCAATGACAAAGCGCGTAACGACGACTACAACCGTGCTGAACAGATGATCGCCGGGCAGGCTCCGATTGCGCCGATCTATCAGTACACCAATGGTCGGTTGATTAAGCCTTATGTGAAGGGGTATCCCATCACCAATCCGGAAGATGTTGCTTACAGTCGTACGCTGTATATTTTGAAGCACTGATAGATAGCGAGCGCCACGTCTTAAGGTCAACGGCTTAAGGTCCAGGTCAAGGACGTTGACCTGGACCTAACCCTGGCCACGCCCCCTAACATAACCAATACCCACGAAAAGCAGCAGTTAACGCTGCTGCTTCCGCTATTGAATCGCGCACGTTACGTGCACAATGTTACCATTCTGTCTGAAACGGTAATGATGATGAAACTGACCCCTCTGCTGGTACTCTCGCTGTTGCTCAGTGGCTGCGCTTTGAAGCAATATCCTGATTCTCCCCCGGTCAGCGCCGTGCAGGCCGATCAGCTGGATTGCCAGGGCGTACAGCAGCAACTTGCTGAACAACAAAAGGTCCAGCAGGATATCGATAAAACAGGGGAGTTTGACGCGTTGACGGTGGTCGGTGCCGCCATGGACTTCGGTATTGGCAACGGTATTGCGAAACATCAGGCGCAGAAGCAGGCGACAGAGCGCGAACAACAGTTACAACAGCTGGCCGCAGCGAAGTGTTCGCGCGCCAGTTAAGATACAAATGGTAACAAACCGGGAGATCTGTCACAGATTGGCAGCCTGGTGCTTGAGACGCGCGTATAATCCCTTATCGTATTCATCACTGGATTGTTACTGCATTTATGCAGGCAAAACCTGGCCGCTGGAGTCTATCCGGCGGTCAGGTTTTTTTGTTTCAGGCAGGGAAATGAAAATAGCAAAAGTTCTGAATAATAATGTGGTCATCGTTCATGACGAACAGGGTCATGAACAGGTGGTAATGGGGCGCGGGCTGGCGTTTAAAAAACGCAGTGGCGACGATCTGGACCCAACGCTGGTTGAAAAAACCTTTGCCCTCAAAAGTCGGGAGCTGACCGGGCGCCTGAGCGAACTCTTGTCCGAAATTCCGCTGGAAGTGGTGATTGCCAGCGAGTGCATTATCGCGCTGGCACGCGAGCAGTTGTCCTGCGCGTTGCACGAAAGCCTGGCGATTGCGCTGACCGATCACGTCAATTTTGCGCTGACCCGTCATCAGCAAAATCTGCCGATCCGCAATGTGTTGCAGTGGGAAATTCGCAGCCTTTATCCGAAAGAGTATGCGGTCGGGCTGGCGGCACTGGATATCATTGAAAAGCGCTTAAAGGCGCGCTTACCTGAGGATGAGGCGGGGTTTATTGCTCTGCATCTGGTCAATGCCCAACTGGGTAGCGAGATGCCTGCGGTGATGCATATCACCAAATTTATGCAGGAAATCCTGCATATTGTTAAGTATCAGCTGCAGCTGGATTACCAGACCGATTCGCTGAGTTACAACCGTTTTGTGACCCACCTGAAATTCTTCTCTCAGCGTATGCTGGGGAAACGCGGTGTCTATAGCGACGATGAATCGCTGCATGACGTGGTCCGCGACCGTTATCCTGATGCGTATAAGTGCGTTGAGAAAATTGACCGTCATGTGATGAAAAATTACGAATATACGCTGGGCAGTGAGGAGCGGATGTTTTTAACGATTCACATTGAGCGGGTCAGAAAAGAGACGCTGGCGTTGGGGGAGAGCCAGGACGAGGCATGATGTTTTTCGTTTGAGCGTGACGCGGTCAGGAGCGGGCATAACACCCGATCCTGACCGCCACCGGTCAACCGTTGAGGCGCAACTGCGGATAACGCTTCATGCTGATGGCACACCACAACAGCGAAAGCAGCCCGATGGCACCGCCGACGTAGCCGACGTTCGCCATATTCAGGTGGAGACTCACCTGATTGCCCAGTAGCGCACCCGCGCCGATACCAATATTGTAGATCCCGGACAGCAGCGACATCGCCACATCGGTCGCATCCGGTGCCAGAGCCAGCACGCGCACCTGCACGGCCAGACCAATCACCATCATCGCCATGCCCCAGATAATACACAGCGTGGAAATCGCCAGCGTGTGGGTGGCAGCCACATACAGTGACAGCATCGACAGGGTAATTAATGCAATCGCGCCGAGCAAAAAGGTTGCCGGATATTTATTGCCGTAAATGCTGAACAGAATACTTCCCACAATGCCCGCTGCGCCGAAAATTAACAGCAGGAACGTGGTGAAACCGCCACTCAGTGACGCCACACTCTGAATAAACGGCTCAATATAACTGTACGCGGTGTAGTGCGCCGTTACCGTGACTGCAATCAGAAGATACAGCGCGACCAGCGCCGGGCGACGAAACAGCATAGGAACGCTTTTCAACGAACCGGTATGTTCACTTGGCAGCTTCGGTAACAGTTTGACCAGCAACAGCATAGTCACCAGCGCCACTACACCAATCACCGCAAACGTGATGCGCCAGCCCAGCAACTGGCCAATCATGCGGCCAATCGGCAAGCCTAAAACCATTGCCAGCGCGGTGCCCGTGGCCAGCATACTCAGTGCCTGGGTCTTTTTCCCCGGAGGGGCTACGCGGATCGCCAGTGAGGCGGTAATTGACCAGAAAATCGCATGTGAAAAGGCAATACCAATGCGTGAGGCCACCAGCGTCGTGAAGTCCCACGCCACCGAAGAGAGAGCATGGCTGGCAATAAACAGTACAAAAATCACAATCAACAACAGGCGACGCTCGACATTACGCGTCAGCAACATCATTGGCAGTGACATCAGCGCCACCACCCACGCATAAATCGTGAGCATCAGGCCGACCTGCGCCGTCTGCATGGAAAAACTGCTACCGATATCTGACAGCAGGCCCACAGGAACAAACTCCGTGGTATTGAAAATAAACGCAGCAATAGCGAGCATGACCACGCGTAGCCATGCGGTCTTACGGGAAACAGTAGTTGATTGCATTGAAGTTAGCGATGTGTTGAAGGAATGTTAACCCGAAAAGAACAGGTCAAAGAATAACGTGGGGATATTGTCTTTTATTTATTCGCCAGATGAAATAAAAAAATCAATAAAATTGTAAATCAGAATTTTTATATAAGCCGGGGTTATGACGAGGTCTTATTTCCCTGTGTAAAAGTGTCTGAACGTTTATCTGCATCAATGTTTGACGCCAATGCGGCCAGGCCGCAGAATCGCGCAGTAATTCAACCCATCAGGCAGTAGCAGAGGAAAGGTATACGTGAGCGTTCTGGATAATGCATTGTTGACGGACATCCTGCAGCAGGTCCGGCCATTGATTGGTCAGGGAAAGGTGGCTGACTACATTCCGGCTCTGGCCGAGGTGCCTGCTGACCGTCTGGGTATTGCGGTCTGTATGCTTGACGGCACCGTCTATCAGGCGGGCGATGCGCAGGAGCGTTTCTCCATCCAGTCGATCTCCAAAGTGCTGTCACTGACGCTGGCGCTGACGCGTTATCAGGACAGTGAAATCTGGCAGCGGGTCGGCAAAGAACCCTCCGGTCAGCCGTTCAACTCGCTGCTGCAGCTGGAGTTGGAGCAGGGCAAACCGCGAAATCCGTTTATCAATGCCGGCGCGCTGGTCGTGTGTGACATGCTGGAAACCCGCCTTACCGCGCCGCGTCAGCGTATGCTGGAGGTGGTCAGAAGCCTGACCCAGGAGCCGGACATTGCCTATGATCGCCATGTGGCGCGTTCGGAATATGACCATTCCGCGCGCAATGCCGCTATTGCCTGGCTGATGAAGTCTTTCGGTAATTTCGACAATGATGTACCGAAGGTACTGCAAACCTATTTTCATTACTGCTCAATGACACTGAGCTGCGTCGAACTGGCGCGCTGCTTCCTTTATCTTGCTAACCATGGCAAAGGTCTGGGGCAGGAGGAACCGCTGCTGACGCCGAAACAGACGCGACAGATCAATGCGTTAATGGTCACCAGTGGTATGTACGATGGCGCGGGCGAATTTGCCTGGCGCGTTGGCATGCCGGGTAAATCGGGCGTCGGTGGAGGTATTGTTGCGGTGGTGCCGGGGGAAATGAGCATCGCCGTATGGTCGCCGGAGCTGGATGGTTCAGGCAACTCGCTGGCCGGAACAGCCGCGCTGGAGCTGCTGGCGGAGCGTATTGGCCGGTCGATATTTTGATGCCGGAGCAGGTACACTTCAACAGCGATTAATCACATGGCGTAATCAATGATTGATCGTGGTCAACGACCGGTTTAGCATGAATTGCTAATATTTTTCGCAGCGAAATAACACAACGCTCCACACAGCAATCCATGAACCTGAGAGGATAGGTATGACTATTCAGGCACGGCAGTTAACGCTTAATCATCAATTGCGCCAGTTTGGCGCGCTGGTCAAACTGGCTATGATCCGTTCCACGCCACAGAGTGTGGAAGTCTGGACCATGAGCGGCAATCGTCTGCGTTTTAGACCGACTCAACAGGTTGAGGCCCAGTTCGTCGCATGTTAACCCCCTTTTGTGAAGATCGCCCGACACCGCTGTAACGGTGGGGTCGGGCTCCTGACCCTCATTCGATTTGTCCGTGTTAATAGCGCTGCTGCGTCAGCCTGGCTGTGTTGCCATTCTGCGCCGTGACATCAACGTCCGCACCACCAGTAACAGCATAATCAGCCATTCTGCTGCCAGCGCAGTCAGCACCGCATGCTGGTAATTACCCTTAATGTGCAGCGCCTGACTGAACACGGTGCCCAGTAGCATCGGGCCCAGACCGAACGCAGCCTGCTGCACTGTCGACAGCATTGCACTGCCTGCACCAGCATGATCTTTCGATACCTCAGCCAGACCAATGCGGAAGAAACAGCTGACGATAAACGATTGCCCAAAGCCAACCAGTATCGTCGCCGGGATCAGGCTTCTCACCCCAATCTGCGGCCAGTCCATGTTGAACGTCAGCATCAGCGCAAGCAGTCCTGTCATCTGCACCAGGCAGCCGATCAGCAGCGTGTTGACTTTGCCCAGCCGCTCGACAATCCGCGTCGACAGTAATGAACCGATAAAGTAGGCCACACCGAGAGCAATAAAGGCATTACCTGACTGGAAGGCGTTCAGACCCAGTCCCGATTGCAGCGTCAGTGCCACCACAAACATGAAGCCGCTCCAGCAGGAGAAAAACAGCACGGCAATCGATAAGCCGAAACGCACGCTGTACAACCGCATCAGCGCTGGCGGCAGCAGTGGGGCGCCGCCCTGTTGCTCAATGCGCTCTTCTACCTGCCACAGGCGTTTCAGGAGCAGGGGGAAAGCAGCGAGCAGGGCAATACAGGGCCATGACCAGTGCAGCAGCGGGCCTAACGCCAGGGCGACCAGCAGGCAGCCAATACTTCCGGCCAGATACAGCGTTCCAGCCCAGTCGATGGCTACGCGCTGCGGCTTTTTCGTTTCAGGAATGGTGCGGGGTGCCATCAGTAAAACCAGCAGGCAGATGGGAATATTAATCAGAAACACACTGCGCCAGCCGTAACCGCCGAGATTGGCGTTAATCAGAAAACCACCCAAAACCTGACCAATGATAAAGGCCATGCCGCCAATGCCGCCGTATAAACCGAGCGCCCGTGAATGTTCGCGTCCGTGCAACGTGACATGCAGGGTCGCTAAGATCTGCGGCACGATCAGCGCTGCACCAATCCCCTGTAGAGCGCGTGCCAGTAATAATGTCCACACATCCGGAGTGATGCCGCACAGCAGGGAAGCGATGGCAAACACCACGACGCCGATGCAGAAGATGCGGCGGCGGCCAAAGTTATCGCCGAGCCGGCTTCCCATCGCCAGACTGACGGCAAAGGCGATGCCGTAGATCGCGACGATCAGCTCCAGTTGGATAGGGCTGGCGTGCAGCGTGGTGGACATGGCGTCGAGCGCCACATTGACAATAGAAAAATCAATCATCGGTAACAACTGACCCGCTAACAGCACTATCAAACCGCTGTGGCCGAGAGTGGTGGAATCAAAACCGCTTTTCATGATGCGTAACCCTTGTGTTAATCAGTATCCGGGCATAGCATCAGTGAAATATTAAACGGGTACCAGTGCTTGATTATCATAGTACCCGCACTACCTGTCTGAGTGGAGTGCCCCCTATGAGTGAGATCCCGCTGTCGCTGAGCAGCAGTGAAAAAAACCGTCAGCTGCTGGCCACATTTTTACGCAGTCGTCGTGAAAGCATTGATCCGGCGCGGCTGGGAATGCCGCACCATCGCTCACGTCGCACCCCGGGCTTACGCCGTGAAGAGGTGGCTCAGCTGGCGGACGTGGGCGTGACCTGGTACACCTGGCTTGAGCAGGGGCGTGAGATAAAACCCTCGCCGAAAACCCTGGCCGCAATTGCCACTGCGTTACAGTGTAACGAAGCCGAGACGCAGCACCTATACCGGCTGGCCGGGCATCCCATGCCGGCCACTGCCGCAGCGAAAACCTGTGCCAAGGTCTCGGCGCATGGGCAGATCCTCCTCGACCACCTCAACCCACTACCGGCCATTATCCAGACGCCGCGCTTCGATATTCTCGGTTACAACCCGGCATGGTGCCGCCTGATGAATGTCGACCTGGAGAGCATCGCGCCAGAAGACCGTAACTGTATTCTGCTGGCATTCACCCATCCGCAATGGCGGCAGGCGGTTGCCGATCAGGAACAGCTGATGCCGCATATGGTGGCGCTGTTTCGTACTCAAATGGGAGAACACCTCGACGACCCGCGTTGGCAGGAATTACTGGAACGCCTGTTGTCCGAATCCGAGGAATTTCGCGCCATGTGGCAGCGCTACGAGATCCGCGCCATCGACAATCATGTAAAGCGCTTTTACCATCCGGATGTGGGCATTATCACGCTGCGGCAGAATAACTGGTGGTCTGCACCGCGCAACGGCGACCGTCTGTTGGTGTACATTCCCAATGATGAACAGAGCGCGGCGGCACTCAAGAAAATCACCGATTGACTCTCTCAAGGCTCAGGTATTCCTGAGTCAATCCTGAAACAGGACAAGGACAGGAAGTGACTATGAATCAACACCCTTCGGTCGCGGTGCTCGGACTGGGCGCCATGGGCCACGCTTTTGCGGCTAATCTGCTGAAAAAATCATTTCACGTTTCCGGCTGGAACCGCACGCGCGCACGTGGTGAGGATCTGACGGCAGACGGGCTGGTGCTGTGTGATACCCCGGAACAGGCGGTGGCGGATGCGCAGGTGATCATCGTGATGCTTTCGGATGGTGCCACCACACTGAAGACCTGTGCGCAGATCCTGCCGGTGCTGAAACCGGGTGCGGTACTGTGCCAGATGGGCACCATCGGCGTTGACGCCACACAGCAGTTGATTGACAGCATTCACCAACAGCGCCCGGATGTGGTGCTGCTGGATGCCCCGGTATCCGGGACCAAAGCCCCCGCAGAGCAGGCACAGATACTGGTGCTGGTCAGCGGCGATCGTCAGCGTGCTGCCGCCATTGAACCGGTGTTTGCAGCGATTTCCAAAGGCGCAAAATGGCTGGGTGAAGCGGGTGCGGGATCAAAAATGAAACTGGTGGCGAACGCCTGGCTGGTTTCCGTGATGCAGGGCGTGGCGGAGAGTACTCAGCTGGCGCAACAGTTTGGCTTCACCCCGGATGATTTCTGGCAGGTACTGGAGGGCGGCCCGCTGGCGGCACCCTATGTGAAAGGCAAGCTGGCGATGATCGCCGCAGGGGAATACCCGGCACAGATGCAGCTCACCTGGGCGCTGAAGGACGCAAGGCTGGCGCTGGAGGCGGCGGGCGACCGACCGATGCCTGGGCTGCAAACCATTGCCACCCAGTGGCAGGGTGCCGTCGATGCCGGCTATGGCGATAAAGATCTGTCTGTGGTCTATCGTTACCTGCATGAGCAGCATAAAAAGTAATCTGACAGGCGGGCAGGACGCCGTGTATAAATCCCTGCAAATCATCATGATATGGTCAATAGCCCATAGTGCTTAGCCGGGTGCTTCATAAATGTGTCAAAGTTTGTTATATTAATAAACTGATATGTTTTATAGTTGACTGATTTTTAATGCTTTTATTGCAGTGATTCGTTTCCAGATGAACAGAAAAAAGCAAGGATCACATCATGCTTGATATTCGCTTTCCCACCGCATTACAAATGGTGTTGTGTATCGCCAAAGCGGATGGCGAGGGGCAACGTTGCACCAGTAAAATTCTCGCCGATGGTTTAGATGCCAACCCGAGTTTTGTGCGCAAAATGATGGTGCCGCTGACGCGTGACGGCATTATTATCTCGACGCTTGGCCGTTGCGGGACGATCCGTCTTGGTCGCCCGGCCGATCGCATCACGCTGTGCGAAATTTATACGTCAGTGATTGAAGATAAACCGTTGATGGCAGGGCGCCCGGACGTTCCGGCGCTGTGCGTGGTTAGCGCAAATGCCTGCTGGTATTTCAAAGAACTGGCAAGAGAAGCGGAGCAGGCGTCCCTCAATGTTTTGGCCAAACGCACGGTCGCTGATGCGCTGCGTGACATCCTGCAGCGCGACTGCATCAATCCGGATCAGCGCTGCGCCTCCTGAGCATCCTCTCAAGCCCCTGTACTCACCGCGTGCGGGGGACATTTCTCTCTTTCTCATTTCCTAAAAACCGTGATTAACGATCCTCAGTGGCACTTACGATCGCACTTAATGCAACAATAAAACTTGCATTAAAGGGATGGCTGCCTTACCGTAATTAAATGCATTCGTGATAGTTGCTCTTTAGCATTCACCATCAACATTCATCTATAAATAGTGACCAACAAATCAGGGGATTTCCGATGAGCCATGATGATTTTATTAACGATCTCGTAAAGTGGATCGACACACACATTGAAGGGAAAATGGATTTAGACACCGTTTCTGCCCGTGCCGGTTATTCAAAATGGCACCTGCAACGTATGTTTAAACAGCATACCGGCCACGCGCTGGGTGAATATATTCGTGAACGCCGCCTGAAAAAATCCGCTGAACGTCTCGCAAGGGGCGGTGAGCCGATTCTGGATGTGGCTATCAGTTTTGGGTTTGATTCTCAGCAGTCGTTTAACCGCAGCTTCAAACGTCAGTTCGGTCAATCGCCGGGCGCATGGCGTCGTCAGGTTCAGATTGCGGCCCACGCAGCCTGATAGCAGCATCCCCCTGACAGGTGAGCGGACAACAGTTTGTCCGCTCACATGACTCACTTTCCCCAGGTTGCCCAGCTTTGTGCCCACTGCAAATACCGCCCAGTCCCGATTTCCCCCCCCTCATTTCTGCCGCCACCTTCAGATGATCGTCGCTGACGAAAATAACAATCACGCATTCAGCATTGCAGATTGATGTTATCCATCTATGTATAAACCATTGCCAATATTGATATTTTACCGCCAGCTCAAAACACGGAATATTGTTCTTATAAGACAGCAATAAGGAGAAGGGCAGCGCCCTTCGCCGCGCGTCCTGAACCCGTTACGGAGCAACCATGACCCAGATCACCTCACTACCGATCCTCGACTTCTCACAGCTTGATGGCGATGCCGAACAGCAGCAGGCGTTTTTACAAAAACTCAGCCGCTCCGCGCGCGATGTCGGTTTTTTCTACCTGATCAACCACGGCGTTGATGCAGCACTGTCGGCGAAGGTACAGCAGTTGTCACGTCAGTTTTTCGCCCTGTCGGACGACGACAAGCAGCAGGTATCGATGATCCATTCCCCGCATTTTCGCGGCTATAACCGCGCGGGATCGGAACTGACGCGCAGCCAGCCTGACTGGCGTGAGCAGTTTGATATCGGTGCCGAACGTCCGGCGCTGGCGCTGCAATCGGGTGAAGCAGGCTGGAAGCGCCTGCAGGGACCGAACCTGTGGCCGGAAGCCCTGCCGGAACTGAAGCCCACGCTACTGCACTGGCAGCAGGAGATGACCGCCATGTCTCAGCGACTGCTGCGCGCTTTCGCTCAGGCACTTGAGCTGGCCCCGGATGCCTTCGACCCGCTGTACGGCGAAAAACCTAACGAACATATCAAGCTGATCCGTTACCCCGGACAGACGCCAGAAACCACCAGTCAGGGCGTGGGCGCACACAAAGATTCTGGCTTCCTCAGCTTCCTGTTGCAGGACCAGCAGCGCGGTTTACAGGTGGAAGTGGAGCCGGATCGCTGGGTGGATGCTCTGCCTTTGCAGGGGGCTTTTGTGGTCAATATCGGCGAACTGCTTGAGCTGGCCAGCAACGGCTATCTGCGCGCTACCGTCCACCGCGTGGAATCCCCGCCCAACGGGCAGGACCGTCTGTCGATTGCCTTTTTCCTTGGTGCACAGTTGGATGCCGTAGTGCCTGTTTTCACGCTGCCGGAAGAGATTGCCCGCCTCGCACAAGGCCCGGCGAGCGATCCGCTCAACCCGCTGCTGCGTGACGTCGGCTGGAACTATCTGAAAGGCCGGTTGCGCTCCCATCCGGATGTCGCAGCCCGCTGGTATCAGGAATTACAACAACAACAACCTCAACACACCGCTTAATCAAAGGAACTGCAATGATCAAACATGCTCCATTTTCTCTGGCAGGGATCGCGTTATCCATGACACTGGCTTTTTCCGCTCAGGCGGCGGAGGCGCTACGCATCGCGGCTGATGCCGTGCCGCACGCTGAAATTCTTAACTATGTGAAGAAAATTGACCCGTCACTCGATCTCAACATTATTGAACTGACCAGCGGCGTCAACGCCAACGAACTGCTGGCGCATGGCGATGTCGATGCCAACTATTTCCAGCACGTGCCGTATCTGCGCGATCAGGAAAAAGCGCTGGGGCAGACCTTTACCGTGGCCGCCACGGTGCACATTGAGCCGCTCGGCATCTATTCACATAAAGTGAAAAACCTGAAAGACGTGCCGAACAAAGGGACGGTGGCGGTTCCGAACAACGTCACCAACCTGAGCCGTGCACTTTACCTGCTGCAAAGCGAGGGGCTGATCACCCTGAAACCAGGCTTCAACGATCCGGCAAAAAACCAGGCAACGCCGAAAGATATCGCGACTAACCCGAAAAACCTGAAAATTCTTGAAGTGGAATCGCCACAGATCCCACGTTCACTGGATGATGTCGACCTGGCGATCATCAATGGTAACTATGCGCTGGAAGCAGGGCTGAACCCGGCAAAAGACGCTCTGGGCCTGGAAAGCGCTAAAAATAACCCATATGCGAATATCCTGGTTACCACACCCAAACTGGCGAACGATCCGCGCATCAAACAGCTGGCGAAAGATCTGGAGTCGAAGCAGGTCGCTGAGTTTATTCAGCAGACTTATAAAGGCTCGGTGATCCCGGTCGCAGGGAAATAATATGATTGATATCGAGAATGTCACCCGGCGCTACAGCCCAGACCAGCGCCCGGCGCTGGATAATGTCTCGCTGACCATCCCCGATGGTTCGATATTCGGCATTCTCGGCCGCAGCGGGGCGGGGAAAAGTACCCTGATCCGCTGTCTTAATCTGCTTGAACGCCCCGACGCCGGTCGGGTACTGGTCGATGGACAGGACATTACCCGCCTGAGTCAGGCCGCCTTGCGCCAGCAGCGGCAGCGCAGTGGCATGATTTTTCAGCATTTCAATCTGCTGCACTCGCGCAGCGTGGCGGGTAATGTGGCCGTACCGCTGGAAATTGCCGGGGTGAAAGCCTCACAGCGGCGGGCACGCGTGGCAGAGCTGCTGGATTTAGTCGGGTTGAGTGATAAAGCGAATGCGTTTCCTACTCAGCTTTCCGGTGGTCAGCAGCAGCGGGTCGGTATTGCGCGGGCGCTGGCAGCACAGCCGGGATATCTGCTCTGCGATGAAGCGACAAGCGCCCTGGACGTGGAGACCACGGCATCTGTGCTGGCGCTGTTACAACAGATTAATCAGCAGTTTGGCCTGACTATTGTAATGATCACCCATCAGCTGGAGGTGGTGAAAGCGATTTGCGATCGTGCTGCGCTGCTGGAGGGCGGTAAGATCGTTGAGAGCGGGGCGCTGAGCACGCTCCTGCGTCAGCCGGACTCGGTACTGCGTAAAGCATTGCTGCACGATCCGCAGGCAGAACACCGTTTCCTGCAACGTCATGGCATCCACGGAGGTGATCTGTGCGCGGTAGCCTAGACCTGAATGAGCTGTGGGAACTGATGTCGGCAGCCACGCTGGAAACCCTGTATATGGTGGCGCTGGCCGGGCTGTTTACATTCCTGATCGGCCTGCCGCTTGGCGTGCTGCTGAAGATCGGCCGTCACGACGGTATTCTGCCGCTGCCGCGCCTGAATACGCTGCTGGGTGCGGTGGTTAACGTCGGTCGTTCACTGCCGTTTGTGGTGCTGCTGATTGCGCTGATCCCGCTGACGCGCATCATTGTCGGGACCACGCTGGGCAGCAGTGCGGCTGTCGTACCTATCACCATTGGTGCCATCCCGTTTTTTGCCCGCATCGTCGAAAATGCGCTGGATGAGGTGAATAAAGGACGGATTGAAGCCATCGTGTCAATGGGCGGTAGCGGCTGGCATGTGGTCAGCAAAGTTCTGTTGCCGGAAGCGTTACCCGCGCTGCTGGCAGGCATGACGCTGACGCTGGTGATGCTGATTGGTTTCTCTTCGATGGCAGGCGTGATTGGCGGCGGCGGGTTAGGGGATCTGGCTATCCGCTACGGTTACCAGCGTTTTAATCAGCCAGTGATGATTGGCACCGTGGTCGTTTTGATCCTGCTGGTGCAGGCCGTACAGATGGTGGGCGATCGCCTGGTGCGACGGCTGGCTTATCGCCGTTAATTCAGCAAAATCTAACGGCCGCATAGTATACTGTCTGAATTCGCTTCATTTTTTTCCTTCAGACAGGATTGGTCATGGAAATACGGAACGTTAATCGGGCGCAATTATGCCAGGTCACCAGCTACGGCCTGATTTTTATTGCGCTGTTCGCCATCTTCCCGCTGCGTTTGTTGCCCTGTTTTCTTGCCGGCTTTATCGTTTATGAAACCATTCTGGCCCTGACGCCCTTAGTGGAACGTCTGGTGAAAGGGCCGATTGCCCGCTGGATCAGCATTATGTTTCTTAGCGTGGTGATTATTCTTTCGCTGGTCACCGGCATTACCAAGCTGATCGGCTTCCTCTTGCATGACTTCCAGAACCCTGCCGCTTTCCACGCCACAGCCACTAAGCTGCTGGAGGATGCCCAGCACACGCTGTCGCCCGTGATTACGCGCTATCTGCCTTCGGACATCGATGAACTGCAGAACCAGGTAGTGACATGGCTGCGTGAACATCTGGTGGTGGTGCAGACCTTTGGCCGCAGTGCGGCACATACCTTTGCCACCATGCTGATTGGCATGCTGCTGGGCGCGATCATCTCGCTGCGCACCAGCAGCGGCATCCGCCCTGAGGCGCCGCTGAAGCAGGCAATGCTGGACCGCTTAACCACCCTGGCGGCGGCGTTTCACAATGTGGTGTTTGCACAGATTAAAGTGTCGCTGGTCAATACCATCCTGACCTGCGGTTTCCTGTTCGGCGTGTTGCCGATGTTTGGCCTGCATTTCCCATTTGCTAAAACCGTCGTGGTGCTGACCTTTATCGCCGGGCTGCTGCCGATTATCGGTAATCTGATTTCCAATACGGTGATTGTGCTGATCGGTCTTTCTATCTCGCTGGAAGCCGCGCTGATTGCCCTGATTTACCTCGTGCTGATCCACAAGCTGGAATACTTTATCAACGCGCGGATTTTTGGCAGCCGCATCAGCGCCAAAACCTGGGAGATCCTGTTAGCGATGCTGGTGTTTGAATCGGCCTTTGGCCTGGCTGGCGTGGTGGCCGCCCCGGTCTATTACGCCTACCTGAAAGCGGAGCTGCGTGCCAGCAGACTGATTTAGGGCTATTTTACTTGCGCTATGCTGGCCGGGAAACTTCCCGGCCCTGACGGATAATCCATGTCGTTATTGACCACGCTGCTTCATCAGATCTTTATTTCCATGCCGCTGTTTGTGCTGATCGCTCTGGGATGGCTGCTGGTGCGCTGGCGTCAGTGGCCGGAGAGTATCACCACCGCCATTAACCGGCTGGTGTTCCGCGTGGCGCTGCCTGCCATGCTGTTTCGCCTGATGTGCGACTTCAGTGATGGGCCGCCGGTGGATGCCCGCCTGCTGATTGCCTTTTTCGGCGGCTGCCTGCTGGTGTTTATCATTGGCCGGGTGGTGGCATCTAAGGTGTTTAAGCTGGATGGCGTAGCCGGATCGGTGTTTGCCCTCGGCGGGATTTTCTCCAATAACGTGCTGCTGGGCCTGCCCATCGCCCGCGTGATGCTGGGTGACGAGGCGATCCCCTCCGTTGCGCTGGTGCTGGTGTTTAACGGCTTAATTCTCTGGACGCTGGCCACCGTTTCGGTGGAGTGGTTCAGGCACGGGGCGCTCAACCTGAAGGGCTTCGGCAATACCGCGCTCAGCGTACTGAAAAATCCCCTGATTATCGGCATCCTTTCCGGCACCTTATTCAGCCTGACCGGGCTGCCGCTGCCTGTCTTCGTTGATCAGCCCGTGACCATGCTGGGCCAGATCGCTGTGCCGCTGGCGCTGGTGGCACTGGGCATGAGCCTGGCGGGTTACCGGATTAAAGAGGGGCTGGCCATCAGCTATGCGCTGAGCGCCATTAAGCTGATCGTGCAACCCCTGGTCGTGTGGGGCCTGGCCTGGATGATTGGGCTGCCGCCGATGGAAAGTAAAGTGGTGGTACTGCTGGCCTCCATGGCCGTGGGCGTGAACGTGTATTTAATGTCGCAGCAGTTTAACGCGCTGACGGGGCCTGCGGCGACGAGCATGCTGTTGACCACGCTGTTCTCTGCGCTAACCACACCGCTGTTTATGTTGGTGATGGGTGTGGTCTATGGGTGAGTTTCTATTCTTAACCCCGTTTATCGGTCATTGATTTGTTTTTAGGGCCCAAACAGGTCTGGGTACCGATACCTTGGATTCACTAAACCGCAAACGGAAAGTCGGTAGCCTACGAAGGATAGTGCGAGCTATGGGGACATCGTCGATGGTCGCTACGATGGCTCAAACGATAGTGTCCTGGAGCGCATAGATGCGCTGAAAAATACAGTGGCAGAGGCGCACCGGGTGGAGAGTGACTTTAAAGTGAAGATGGGACGGCAAAAACGGCAAACAGTTGTGGTAGCAGAGCCAGTGCATCAGCGCTGAACTCCGCCATATTGTGCAGAACACACCTGTCGGGCAGGTCAATTACTCTGGAAAATTCTCGCTGTTATGCTGAAGTAGTTATTTAATTTCATGAGAACTCTTCTTTTTACTTGGCCAGCTGTAGATTATTAGATACATAGCTAACCATACGCATAACCATGACACTACAATTATTAATAGCGTTGCGGAATAGGAATTTTTCCAGGTTGGTGTGTAAAGCAGGATGTCAATCAAGGCAGCAGCCAACGGAGTGACTGTGAATGCAAATGCTACTGTCTTTGATTGCACTTCATTAAGGTATCCTTTTATAAATCTATCTACCATTAATCCTATGACTGCAAGGGCGCAATAAATTGCATTTAGGTAAGTTATTTTTTCAGATAACTCATTGAGTCTAAGATAAAAAAATGCCCACAAAAACAAAACGCTTATAAAGGCTGAGGTTAACGAAACCTTATCGCTAATAATCGAATTTATATATTTTTTAATAAACATGTAATCATCCGTTATCTTTTTTGAAAAAAACATTTATAACCTTTATTTTAGATTTAATAAAGCTATGAAATATCTTTTTAGTCGCCGCCTGGGCGAAACGCGGTACCGACGTCGGTGACGGCTCATTGCCCAGCAAAGACGTGCCTATTGCCCGTATCGGCTCGCAGCTGTAAGCGCACGCGACCTGCCAAGATGCATATTGTGAAATCGTCGGTGAGCGTAAAGCTGACGAAGTATTCAGCCCGGAAACGCTGGCCTCTTTCGAGGGCATGACAGTCACTGTCCTCCACGCTGAGGATAACGCTAAGGGGAGTGACAACAAGGCCACCACCCCTATGCTTTTCTGTAACAGAGCGTAATATCACTACTGGTCGCAGAAATGATGAAATCACCATCCCAGGAAAATCCTGTGCAACGGAAATAGTCGGAAATGAGTTTGAAACATCCTTCCTGATGACCTTGGCACAATGCATCTTTATTTGGTGGGCACCAGATTAAGACTTCAAGAGGCCATTCTGGTGATACTCGTTCCAATGTTTCACCGTAATGATTATACATTGGTAATCCGCCACCACATTGGCCAGCAATGGAGATCTTTTCACCAGCTAATGGCCCTATGCCATTGCATGTGAGATTGATGGGATCGTACCAGTCCCCATATTCTTCAAAATCTCTGGCAACCTTTTCGCCAGTAATGCAGTTGAATACTCCTCGTCCTGAGGAAGATATGACCAACAACAGGTGATTATATCGCTGAGAAAAACCGATCTCTGTTAATCCCCCGACGGCAATCTCTACACAGGGATGCCATTCAGGAGGATGATCAGGAATATTAAGCAATGACTTAATATAGTTATTTTCATGCTTTTTTTTACGCCAGCCAAACATTTATGTTCATCTCTACAAAAGTAAATATCTAAGTTCTCTGACTTTAATAATACCATACGTAACTCAGATAACCTCTGACGGCTACAGTCAGATTTATTGCTGGCCGAAAGGAGGGCAACGTAAGCTCGAAGTAATGTACCATCGGCACCGTCTGCGTGGATGGTGCTACCAGCCCACGACTTACTGATACACTAAACGGGATTATTTTACCTTCAGACAGCGAATCGAAACCAGCACAAAGATGATCGTCGGATTGCAGCAGTACATCAAAGAGCAGTGCTTGAACTAGTCTTTGTATGACAAAATTCCATGTGCGTATGAAGCTGATAAAAACCGATGCATTTAGAGATCGTACGTCGAATGAATGAGCTAATAATAATTATAAGCTTAATTCTATTAGGAGTCTCTTTTGACTTAAAGGAGAAAAAACCTTTGCTAGTACCATTTGCATTAAAAAACTCTGCACACTCATCATCGAGATGTAAGTCAGAGTCATTATCCATATTACGTACCAAGTCTGCAAGAGATGCTATTAAATTTTTATTGATGGCTTCAATTGTTATTTTGTGAGCAAGATTATTTCTCAGGCCGTTAAATTTATCGAGCACTCTAAACGATTGCATGGGTAACCCAAGCCTCTCAGCTAATTCAAGTTTTTTAAAGTAATTTAGTTTAAATGGCCTGCCTGTATCTGGTTTGGGATCAAATAGATTTTCTTTTCCAATAGATGCACAAATGAAGGCTTCAAGGAAATTTTCTGTGATCAAATGAAGTCTTAATGCGACACCAATATCATCTTTACATTCAGTTGAGGCGATCAGCGCTTTATGTACTGACTTGTTATCAAAAAGCTTCTGAAATATAAAAATATTCATATGTTCCTTTAAGTGATTCATCAAATAGAAAGGATATTAAGCATTAAATTCTACTTGATAGACCTGCGGAGATAAAGAAGACAAATGACGGACACCTAAGTGGAAGGTGGGGAAGAATTTGTCGTAAATTATTGACGGCACTGACGCTGGTGATATAGTAACCGCATTCTGAACAGTTACAAGTATCGTGTTCTTTATACCATCGATAATCACACTGCCCATGCGCATATTTTCTGTAGCACCAGGGAAGTTTTTAACCGGCTGCTCTATCTGGTGATGATGTCATGACTCTGGCCTTTCCTTTTACAGGTAATGCACATCTTCTTGCAGCGAGTCGCTTAAATAGTTCCTATGGTTCAACATATCCCCAGCTCTGCCAGGCAGTATATCGGAGGATCTCTACCTTCATCAAGAAACTGCCATCCCCTACACAACAACCCGTCATCGCACAATTACTCACCACGTGGTGATATAGTGGCAAGGCGTCATCAGCGCTGAGTGATAACCAGGTAAATACAATTAATTTTATTAACAGTGTATTAAAGGAGTTCTTATGTCTAACGGAATTGTTAATTTCAAAGCAAAAGTTATCAGTGAGTCAATGACCCTGCCACTCGTGCGTCGTGCTATTGAGTCGGCCGAGCCGGGGCGATCAGATATTAATGTGGATATGGGGCAGGTGAGTGAAAGCCTTTTCTCTATGGTGGATGAAACGGCCTCAGGCGTGATATTTGAAATACGGTTTAATAACCCGGATGCGCAAAAAGTGAGTATTACTTTCAACGGCGTTGCCTCCGACGTCATCGATGGGGTTATCGGTACAACCAATCCCACGGTGGGGGTTCAGTTGCAAGACGATGACGGCAATATTGTGCCAATAAACGAAGCACGCGACTATCCAGTCTACCCAGGCCCGAACGTGATCAGGTTCACATCCAGCCTGATTGCCACACACGTTCCTGTGATGGCAGGACCTCTTGCCGCCAATGCCGTCTTCACCCTGGCGTACATCTGATAGTAAGTGAGCTAAAGGTCAGCCCCGGCATCGTCCGGGGCTGAGTTGTTACTGTGGAGGCGCAAACCCTTCTCTGATGTATTCCTGCAGTTCGGCCCCGAAGTACCAGGCAACCAAACCCATTCCAATCACGACGATCGTGATAATTTTCTTGTTCATGGCGACGACATCCTGTGTTGAGAGGGGCCTACCTGAGGTATCCCATAAAATATGACAGGCATAAACCTGTACAGGCTAAGTTCTTTCGGTTTGCCAGTGGCATATACCATCAACACGGAGCGATCGGAAAAAAAGATCGACCTCTATGATAAATCGCATTGTCGTGGCGGTTTTAAAATCCACAGCGAGCAACTGCTCTGCGGGGATGGGGCCAGTTTGAGGTAAGCCGGACGTCACGCGACAGGACGTCGCGTGCCGAGGCCCGCATGGATGCGGCAGTTGCCGTTCCGGCGTGCTCAAACTGGCCTCAGACCTGAAACCAGACTGTCAGCCACAAATGACCGGGGATCCTTAACGCGTTATCCTGCCATGTGTGGTGCAGATGCTGAAGTGTTAAACAGGCTTTCATGCTGTAATTTTATTTTATGCTGCTGTTCGTACAAACATCCGACAATCAATAGCATAAACATACTGTAACTGCCATGCCATGTCTCGCGTTCTCCGAGGGGAGTAATTTCGGATCTGGCATAATATGCTGTTCGGCCTGGTGTGAATCGGTCATGCAGAGGAACCCTCCACGATCGTCAGCCATAAAAAACCCGGCTTTCGCCGGGCGGTATAATCTGCACCATTAACGGAACCAGCAATGATCCCGGGCTAAGAATAGCCTTAGGTCAAAAAAGCGCCAGTAAGAATGAAAAATATAATTTTTTCTTAACCCACCACTATGCCAACTACGAGACCTGCCACTAAACGCTAAAGCGTGACGGATGTTATGGTTTCGTTAAATTTTGATTGCTGATAAATCATTTATTTCATTATCCTCTAAAGGTGGTTATTGCATTTCATTAACCCGCGCGAATATCTTGCTGCCTCTGGAGAATAATAATGAAACATATGAAAAAACTGCTGCTGGTTGCGGCGTTGAGCTGCTCCACTTCTGCACTGGCTGAAACCATTGGTGTCTCAATGGCCTACTTCGACCAGAACTTCCTGACCATTATTCGCCAGGCCATCGACAAAGAAGCGAAGGCACGTGGGATCACCGTACAGTTTGAAGATGCGCGCGGCGACGTAGGGCGTCAGACCGATCAGGTTCAGAGTTTTATCAGTGCCGGTGTGGATGCGATTATCGTTGACCCGGTTAACTCGGCGGGCACCCCGGCGATGACCAAACTGGTCAGCCAGGCCAAAGTGCCGCTGGTGTATGTTAACCGCACACCAGGTGATAAAACGCTGCCGCCGGGTGTGGTGTTTGTTGGTTCTGATGAGAAACAGTCAGGCACCTTGCAGATGGAAGAGCTGGCGCGTCTGGCTAACTATCAGGGCAAAGTGGGCGTGATGATCGGTAACCTCAGCGATGCAGGTGCGCTGCAACGTACCAAAGACGTTGAACAGGTGGTGGCAAAGTACCCGAAAATGAAAGTAGTGCAGAAGCAGAGCGCCAACTACTCGCGTAGCGAAGGGATGGACCTGATGCTGAGCTGGATCACCAACGGTGAAGAGATCGATATCGTGGCCGCCAACAATGATGAAATGGCGATTGGTGCCATTATGGCGCTGCAACAGTCCGGTAAAAAAGACAGCAAAGTACTGGTGGGCGGTATCGATGCCACGCCGGACGGCCTGAAAGCGATGTCTTCCGGTAAAATGCAGGTCACCGTATTCCAGGACGCAGTAGGCCAGGGCAAAGCCTCAGTGGACGTAGCCCAGCGCATGATCAAAGGCGAAAAACTCGATTCTTATCACTGGATCCCGTTTGAGCTGGTCACCCCGGACAATATGAAAAAGTACGAAGAGAAGTAATCTTTTCTGCCAGCGGCCCTGAGAACAAGGCCGCTGTGCATTTTTCCCCTCGCCCCGCATCCTCGTTTTGCTAAAATGCTCAAATGAATAAAAAACTCATTATTTCCGCTATCTTGGCGATCGTCGCCAGCTACGCCGTTCTGCGTCAGCAGGGCGAGTCGCGTGCGCCTGCCACCCGCCATGAGCAACCCGTATCCCGCCAGCAGAACAGCAGCAACGACATCAGCGCGCTGACGCAGCAACAGCACGTGGCGGACTATCTGCATCAGCACCAGCGACTCCCGGACTATTACATCCGCAAAGGGGATGCGCGGCGTCAGGGCTGGGATCCGTCCAAAGGCAATCTGTGTGACGTGCTGCCAGGCCGGGCCATCGGGGGCGATCGTTTCAGTAATCGTGAAGGGGGCTTGCCGGAGAAAAACGGGCGGCGCTGGTTTGAGGCTGACGTTAACTATCAGTGCGGGCGGCGCGGAACGGATCGCATGCTTTATTCCAGCGATGGCCTGATCTATGTGACCCGCGACCACTACCGTCACTTTGAGCAGGTGAACTGAGATGCAGATGGCGACGTTCGATTTACAGCAGGTGTGCGACAGCGAAGACTTCTACCGTCAGTTTGCGCTGAAATTTGACCTGAGCTATTTCGGGAACAATCTCGATGCGCTGTGGGATATGTTAACGGCGGGTATTGAACTGCCCGTGCGTATCACCCTGCGCCATCTGGACCGGCATCCGCAGCGGGCGGCGCTGGAGCGCATTGTGGCGGTGATGCAGGAGGCAGAGCAGGAAACCGGCGGGGCATTCAGCGTGCGTGTCAGCCGAATGCCCGCCGGGAACTAGCGGCGGATAACCTTCAAAATTTGCGCCAGCTTCTCCCGCTGTTCCAGACTGATTTCGCGCGAAGCAGCATAACCGGCATTCTGCACAATCATCTCATTTAACCCCACCAGCCAGTCGTAAATATAAAACGCAGCATGGTTGTTGGGCTTCAGTGCCAGGCGCGTCAGGCGCTGGCCTGGTCCAAGATTGACAGTCTGCGCTTCCGGTTTGGCAAAAATCTTCTGCCCCCGGTTGATGCGGCTTTCCGGGCGCTGCGCTTCAGGCAACTGCTGGAATCCGAGCCAGGCGACAAAATCCCCCAGCACGCTGAGCGCCCTGGAGACCTGGCGGTCGGCAACCTGCTCGGCAGGCAGCCCTTGGGCATCGCTGTCAGCCAGCACGCGCATCAGTGATCCTTCTAATTCCTGGCGCACGCTGGCGGTGATCAGCTCTTCGGTCAGCATCTCCAGCGTGGGCTTACTGACGCCTAACAACTCGAGCAGTGGACCGTTGTCCGGCAGCAGGCGCAGCTGATTCACCCAGTGGCGATACACGCTCTGAGCAAACTCCGCTTCCTGATCGACGGCGGGCACGCTGTGATAGCTGGTCTGTACCGCAGTGAGCGGTTCGTCGCTGAGCAGGTCGATGGTCATCCCGATGCCAAAAGGATCGTCTTCGTTGATGCTGTACTCATCGGCGGCGGTGCGTTCGGTACGCATCTGGCGTTGTAGGAACAGATGGCGCAGGGTATCGCGTACCGGCACCAGACGCTCCAGCAGTTCACCGTGCACCCCGGTACGGGTTTGCAGGGCTTTTAACAGGGATTCCGCAATGCGCAGTCGCTC
Source organism: Erwinia sp. MYb375 (assembly GCF_037479175.1). NCBI lineage: Bacteria > Pseudomonadati > Pseudomonadota > Gammaproteobacteria > Enterobacterales > Erwiniaceae > Erwinia > Erwinia sp. MYb375. The sequence continues at coordinate 585,839 of NZ_JBBGZS010000023.1, forward strand.
CGCCGGATCTTCCCCTTCGGCCCCTTGATACCAGCGGCCGAGCAGATTTTCACTCAGCTCGCGCTGGATTTCAGCACGCTGTGTGGCAATCCGCGCCAGTTTGCTGTCGGTGCGCACTTCATTAACCAGATAGCCCGCCATGCGCTGCACGCCTTTCTCATCCATCGCCAGCATGGCGCCCCAGGCATCACCGGGGTTGCCAACAAAGCGCTGCACGGCGGCATCATGATTGTGGCCGTGAGTAATGCGCTGATCGAACGGGGTCATCGCCCAGATCAACCCCGGCTTGCGACCGCTACGCTGCGCGGTGGTCTCGCCCTGGGTCTGTTTTACCCAGAAGTCGAGCAGGCGGCCGATATGGCGGGTTTCATTACGGTGAGCTGAGGCGCTGCACACCAGCAGATGGGTCACATCCTGCTCAATGGCTGCACGCTGTAACAGGAACGGGCGACGAGCCTGTAAAAACTCCAGCGCCAGTTCGTGATGCTCGTCGTCAGGCAACACGGTTAATTCGATAAAGCCCGGGAAATCGAGCAGGTCGACTTCGGTAAACAGCTCTTCACGCGGCGCGCTGTAGAGCGGCAGCAGCACTTCACGGCTGAGCAGCGTCAGTTCGGCCAGCGCCACGCTGACCGGGGCGAGTGCGCGACCGTTATGGCGCGGCACCACCTGCAACGTCAGGTCGGCAGTGGCGTTAAACTGGCTGACCCCGGAGCTGTTTAACAGACTGTAAGAGGGTTCATCCAGCACGCTTAACGGTGCCAGCACCTGCGGCACGCAGGAGAGGTGATGCAGCACGTGGGCCAGCTGGCGATACAGAGCCGTCAGCTGACGATCTTCGCCCCACAACAGGGAGAACAGTCTGGCGCGGTCGTCAACGCCCAGCTGCGGTGCGAGTTAAACGGCCTGCGGCCAGAAATGGCTGTCCAGTGCGCTGTTGCGCGCCAGGCTGATGGTCAGTGCATCCCACAACGCCACCATCTGATGGCGGTTAATGCCTTCAATCGGCTCTGGCTGACGGTACATCGCCACGTTCTGCACGCGTTCGCCCAGCTGGGACTCATCCAGGGGCGTGACGGTGTCACTTCCGCGGTGAGCGTATTGCAGTGCCAGCACCGCCACCAAATCACATTCGGTCAACAGGGAGAGCTGTACCGGCCAGTTGCTGTCGCTGCTCTGCTGCTGGCCGCTGAAGCGTTGCACCAGATTTGCGGTATGTTGCTGTGGATTGAGCTGGCTGGCGTAATCCACCACGCTGTTACCCAGTGCACATTCCAGGCGGCCTTTCTCACTGGATGCCAGAGCACCAATCAAATAGGACTTGCCCGCCTGGGCCAGGCCAAACAGCCCGATGGCACAGTTCAACGGGGTATTCCGCGCCAGTACGCTGGCATGGTTATGCTGACGCAGCAGTTTGATCGCCAGACGATCTGCTTCCATATTCAGGCGCGGCGCCTGCGAACGGTTCACATCCAGCCAGGCCAGCGCCTGCTCAATGCCCTGGGTCAGGGCATCGCGTTTTTTATTTGCCTGGGCGGTCAGGATTTTATTCAGAGATTTCATTTCTTGTAGACGCTCCCGCTGTCAATCCAGTAATGCGCCATACCTGAAGCGCTGCTGGCCAGCGTATTCAGACGCAGGCGCAGATGCTCCAGCGGCACCTGGCTGCCATCATCCAGAGTGGCATCGGCAATATCAAACCGTTCCGGGCCAAATTCACCAAACGGACGGCTGACCGCCAGCTTAATACGTAACACTTTATCGCCCGCAACGCTGCGCGCCAGCTGAGAATCCACAATGGTCAATGTATAGAGCGGCGAAGCAGGCCAGCGGTCGTTATCCAGCTGACGGAAGCCGAGCGTGATGGCCCCGCGCACCTGGAAGCGGCTGCGGACATCCAGCGTGAAGTTGTGCTGATCCAGATCGATATCGCTGTACCAGACATTATCGGCCGTCAGTGCGCCGGTGCCGTCGAGCATGCCCAGATAGCGGATTGTTGAGTACGGCTGGAAATCACCGGCTTTAAACCAGAAGTTAGCCAGTCGCAGATCGAGCGACAGCAGACACAGCATCGCCCCCACCGCCGCCGTTGATTTCGGGTTCTCGATCTTTCCCTGTTTGTTGAACGGATACCAGTCATTGGTGTGGTAACCATCCAGCGACAGAATACGGCTGACCGGCAGCGGTTGCAGATGGCGGAACAGCGCCTGCACACCGGGGAAGCGCGAAGGGCGCCCGGTCAGCAACAGCACGTCACAATCATAAACCGCCACCACTTCGGACATGGAACGCAGGCTGTGCGTGATATTCATACGCGGGGAGAGGAACTCCGCGTGCAGTTTGCTGAGGCGCACAATCAGCGGCACCGAGAGAATATCAAAGCCTTTGGCTTCGCCCGGCAGCTCGCGCTGGATCTCGCGGTTAATATAGTCGAGTAATTTTTCCGTCGGTGCCTGTGCCAGCAGTTCACCAAAGCGGGCATCAATTTCAGCCGTCAGATCGAGCGGGTCGAAAGTCTCATAGGCTTCGAGGATCGCCTGGCCCAGCGGAATAAACAGTTGTAATGTCACCTGCTGACGCAGCGTGGAGTGCCCGTCAAGACGGCCTTCATGGCCAAACAGACGCGTCATCACCGCTTCCGGATTGACCATGCCTGCCTGCTTAAATGCCCCCTGCAAGGCAGGCAGCACGTACAGTTGGATCACATCCAGCAGAATATCGTCACCCGCCAGCTTGAAGCCTTCACGGAACAGCAGGCGCGGCATGATTTTGACGTTGTTGCCCACGCCGTCGTCCAGGCGGTACTGAGTGATCGCGAGGTCGGTGGTGCCGCCGCCGATATCAATGGAGGCAATGCGCAGCGTTTTGCCTGCCGGTTCATCGGCGGCGCGGGCGCGATCCGGGCGCGCCATGCTGGCGAAGAAGGCTTCGGCACGGCCGCCAAAGTTCACCTGGGTTTCGTTATACAGGTACACCATCTGCCCACAGGTGGCTTCATCCCACTCCATCTGCACATCCGGCACCGGAACGCTGCTTTTGGCTTTATCGGCGGCGCTAGTGAAGTCATCATCCATCGGGTGCCAGCCCATCGCTTTCCACACCAGCGCGATGGCTTCCAGCATCCGGCGGCGGAAGATCTCACGTTCCGGCTTCGGCATGGCCGACGGCAGGGTGAGGATAATATTGCGCAGCTGGCGCGGGGCGCTGCTGTGCAGCATCTTCTGGCGTTGCAGCGGGCTGTTCATCTGCAACAGCGCCTGCGCCAGCAGTTCAGAAAGCATCAGGCTCATCACCGAACTGCGGCTGTAGTGCGGCGCGAACACCGGCAGGCGTTCCTCCAGCGGAATGCTGTACAGCGGCTGGCCCTCGTCATTGATCAGATAGGTCAGCGGCAGTGCTGTCGCCAGCGGTTCCTGCAACACATTGCCGGGCGTGCGGCTGAAGCGCCAGCCCGGCGTATAGCTCTCTTCATCCCACAGATAACGACGCGGGCTGGAGAGGCCGGTGGCGCCTTCAGTGCCAAGGCGCTGTAACGCCAGCTGCCCGGCTTCACGGCCGACGCGGGTGATGGATGGCCAGATAAAGGCATCATCGCGGCCGCTTTCCAGCGAGAAATTCTGCTTACCAAAGCTGGCCTGCGCGAACTCCACACGGCTTTCAAACAGCTCGTTATACAGCTGATGCGGTTCGCTGAGGTTGCGCATCTGCAATTCGTAGGTGTGCTTCAGCCCCTGATGATCGTCAACATGATCTTCCACCATGATGCCGCAGGTGTGCGAATTACCCACGTCGAGGATCAAATCAACGGCAATGGCAGGTTCCTGCAGCGTGGCCGCGCTGATTTTCAGCTCCGGCACGGACAATTGCTGCCCCAGCAGATGCAGAATATTCAGATAGTGTGCCTGGTACTCGAACTCGCGCAGAGCAGCTTTGATATTGACCTGCGGGCGCAGCTCCAGCGTTGACGCAGCCTGGGTAAAGGCCTCACGCAGCCAGCCGTCGATCCAGGTATGATCGAGAAACTCGCCCAACTCATCACTGCGGTGGGCCAGCGCAAAGCTGACGCCGTTTTTCACGTCGTTAACATTCAGCGCCAGCGACTCATCGTCGCCATCGCCCCAGACTTTGGTATCAAACGCCAGCACTACGCGGTGACTGTTGCCATTGGCATCCGGCGTATCCAGTGCCACGATGCGCACACGCGCCCAGTTATCCGGCCCACCAATGAAGGTGCGCGGAGGATTGAAACGGAAGAACGGCAGCGGCAACCACTGGCCGTTAAGCAGCGTCAGCGACTGTGCCAGCGGGAAACTGAATTCGGGTTTCACCACTTCCGGTGGCGTGCCCGCTGCCTGTGGCAGCAGATATTTCCCGGCCTGCGCGTGATAATTCAGGCGCAGCAGCGGGCCATTCGCGGTCTGACGGACAAATTTACCCGGCCAGTCGGCGTTCAGATCCGGGTTTAACGCAAAGTCGAGGAACTGAATGCCGCTGTTCTGAACCAGCGTCATATTCGGTTTGAAGTCAGCAATTGTCGCCAGCATTATGATTTACTCTCACGCTTCATGGTCATTGGCAGCACGGTGTCGTCGTTATAGCGGCCACTGCATTCGGCAGCGCCAGTCAGACCCTGTTTACACACCAGCTCCGGCATCTGGTAGCGGGAACCGTCGGTGCAGCGTGCTTTGGTGCGGCTGTTAATCACCAGGTTACCGGAAGACATCAACCCGGCAAACACATCCACCTTACAGGTGACGCCGCTTCCCTGGGTAATGCGGGCAGTGCCTTTGCCGTTTTTCAGCTGATATTTCAGCATTGGCGGGGTGCCGGTTGGCAGGTTTTTCTGCACCAGCACGCGCCAGTTGCCGTTGAGGAATTTCGTTGAACCAATCTTAACGGCATCCTGCGGCATCACCAGGTCATCTTTGCCTGCCGGGCGCGCATCTGCAACCACGTCAGGGGAAGGCGCGGGATCTGCTGGCGCAGCAACCGTCGCCGCAGGAACCGGAGCAATCACTGCCGCCGCCAGCGGCAGAGTGGTGGTTTTCACCGGCACCACCGCCGCGGCGGTCGCGACAGGCTGAGGTTCAGGCTGCGGTGCGGGTTCAGCGGCCGTTTGTTTGGCTACGGGCGCATCATGCGGTTCTTCTGCCGGTTTGTCGCTGCGGTTTTTCAGCTGCACGCCAAAGGTGATCAGCAGAGCAACGGCGGGCAATACCCAGCTGTAACGCAGCCAGATTTTGGCTTTCGGTTTGGTGACCACCGCAGCAGGTGTGGGTGATTCGGGTTCGGCTTCTGCAACCGCTTCTGGCTCGTCGATAATTTCCAGTGGTGGCATCGGCGGAACCACCACCGGAGGCGGCACCGGAACGGGCGCGGCCACAGCAGGCTCGGGCGCGATCAGTGGGGCAATCACCGGGGACACGGTCGCGGCAATCGAGGTCGGCGTGACCAGCGGTGCAGCAGCAGGGGCCAGGCGCGACAGACCGAGCGACGGCACATCGTCTTCTTCAATGCGCAGACAGTCGAAGACATCCTGACGTGATTTTTTATCCAGGCTGACAAAGCCCCAGAAGGTAATCACCGGTTTGCCACCGACAAGGTAAACGTAGTTTTGATCGGGGAATTGCAGGGCTTTGTTGAGCAGGGCGCCAAACAGTTTCTGGCTGGGTTTATCGGACTGTTGTGCACGTTCGCCAATGTCGGCGATGGTGGTCTGGCAGGCCAGCAGTTGATTCAGTGCTGCGGTACGCGCGCTGTTGCTGGCAGCGGCCCAGGAGGTGACTTTTCCCTCCACCGGGGAGTACCAGTCAAGGCGGTCTCCGGCATCGTTCGGCTGCGGGATAGCCAGGCAGTCGGCAACCTGCGATTGTTTTCTCAGGCGCAGGGTTTCGCGCAGTTGCAAAGCCGACAGATAAACGGGCTGCCCGTTCTCACCGAGGGCGAGGATGGCGTCGAGATTACCGCTGCGTAAGAAGATTTTTGCCACGCAAAGAGACCTTATAGTCAGAGTTCGGAAGTAAAAAGCGTGTGTAATCAGACTATTTTAGTTGTACGTGACTTAAATCAAATGCGCAAATAAGCAATAAAACAGGTGAGTACTTAGGGCATAACCCGGTGATCTGGTGAAGATTTCGCCAGTGCTGGTGACAATCGTCATCTGTCGACTGCTGACTGCATGTTCAGTTCTGATATACAGGTTATATTAGTTTCATTAATGACTTCTAATATTGAATCGCATAATATCGCATTTTTGGGATCTCGCCCGCGATGGAGTCGTAAACGTGTTAAATAAAATAGTGATTAGCAGCGTGCTGGTGCTGGCGGGTTGTTCGGTTTCAGCTGAAAAACCGCTACCGCCATTAAAATCGCAGGTCACGCCACAATCAACAACGCCTGCCACCCCCCAGTTAAAAGCACCGATTCGTAAGTCCGGGCCGAACGCGGTTTTCAAATCAACACGCTCACCTTATTCGATAGCAAGTTGTTTTATCGACTACTGGTCTCCACCCAAATCACCCTCAGGATTGATAATGGAGACGGAACGTATCGAGTTGAAAGATGAAAATGGCGTGACGCACAAATTTACCCGCGAAATAGTCGATGAAGTTGCCACTAAAGCCGCAGAAGAAGACTGGAAAACACACCGTGAAGACTATGCCTTCATGGAAAAAAGAGGCTTTAAGATAGAGAAAGAAAAATGGGGGTATTCTGTTCGTAAAACAAAGGCTGGCAGTAAAGCAGTGGATATTTTTAAGGAAAATGATTATTCAGTGGTGAACTACTATTTCCCTGACGTGTCACAATACCCTACCATCACACGTTATTCTATTGGTTATGGGGGAGTATCCAGGGAAGGTGTCAAACAAAAATATGATCCGCTCATCGATGATGGAATCAAGTATTGTGTTAAAGAATCATTGTATAAACCCCACAGTAGCGCTGAAAAAAACTCTACAGATCAGCGTGGTGATAATGGGGCAGGCAGTGGTTTAATTGACTTTATGGTTAAAGCATTAGCTGTGGATTTATAATAAAAGGCTGGTGGTCAGGTTAAAATCGGGTAAAAAATTTTAACCTGATGGGTGATCATTTTTCAAACAGGCAAGGAGGCCAGGCATGAGAAAACGAAACAATAATTACCTTATGCATAAATCAGTTAAAGTGTTCAGTGGTATTATAATCGTGGTCTCTGCTGCGCTTGCCTGTGCCTGGCCTTATATAAAAATGGAATTTTCCGGGAGCGCTCACTATACCGAACAGGATAAACGCGAATATCGATTTTACACGCCGGATATTCTGAAAAACATCCCCCGCATCTCACCCCAGTATGATTTTGACTTTGCCAATATCACGGGGCCTGCATCGCACGTTTATGCCATCAGATTCTATGATACCGATAACGTCAGTAAGATTGATGCCTATCTGAATAGGATGGGATACAAGAAACAAGAGACCTGCCACATCGAAGCCGTGTGCTGGCGCAGTAATGATCCTCAAGAGGTTATCACTGTGAGTAAGCTGGAAAACCCTGAAGCGTTATTAGTTTCCGTTATTTATACTTTTTGAGTGGGAGAATGTTATGAATTCCACAGCATCCTCCCTGAGGACTGTTTCTTACTTCAAAATAATGAAACCGGTTGAACCCGGTCCATCCGTTATTGCCGTAAACGCGCAACATCACCGCCACTGATCGCCGCCAGATTCTGCGTGATCTTCTCTGGTGACCAGTCCCACCAGGCGATTTTCTCCAGCTCGGCAATCACTTCATCGCTGAAACGCTGACGGATCACCTTCGCCGGGTTTCCTCCTACAATGCTGTAAGCAGGAACATCAGACACCACCACTGAACGTGATGAGATAATCGCGCCGTTACCGATGGTGACGCCGGGCATAATCAGGCAGTCATAACCCATCCACACGTCATTACCCACGCGGGTGTCGCCTTTATAGGGCAGGTCACCAGGCTCGGGCGCAGCATTTTCCCAGCCGTTGCCGAAGATAAAGAAAGGGAAGGTAGAGAGGCCGGAGGTCTTATGATTGGCGCCATTCATGATAAATTTCACCCCGCGCGCCAGGGCGCAAAATTTACCAATAATCAGCTTATCGCCGATGAACGGGTAGTGATAAAGCACGTTACGCTCAAAGTTCTCTGCACCTTCCGGGTCGTCGTAATAGGTGTAATCACCAATCAGGATATTGGGGTTGCTCACGCTATTTTTGATAAAGCAGACCTGCGGAAAGCCAGGCAAGGGGTGAAGAGTGGCGGGATCGGGTCCGTGCATAGATGCTCCTGAAATGAAATCCTGAGGGGCAGTATAGACCGCCGACGGATATTTTGTGATACCGTCACCGAGGCTTTTCCGCAGCGACTATGGCAAGAGGAACATATGGATCACGCTGATGCAGCAGACAACATTATCACTCTGTACGTTGATGGAGCAGAAGTCTGGGACCAGCACCGAAGCAGCAGTGGTCATTTTTTTGAACAACCCTGGCTGGATAAATTCCTCCGTCTGGTCCGGCCCGCCGGGCACATTCTGGATATCGGCTGCGGGGCAGGAAAACCGATTGCTGAATACTTTCTGCAACAGCAATTTGCCGTCACCGGTATTGATGCCTCAGCGCCGATGATTGCACGCTGCCGTGAACGCTTTCCTGCCAGCCGCTGGCAGGTGGCCGATATGCGCACGCTACAACTGGATGCGACCTTTGACGGCTTACTGGCCTGGGACAGCTTCTTTCATCTCACGCGCGATCATCAGCGCCAGATGTTCAAACGCTTTGCCCGGCATGCCCGGCCCGGGGCTCCACTGATGTTCACCAGTGGCCCCGATGATGGTGAAGCAATAGGGACTTTTCTCGACCAGCCGCTGTATCACGCCAGCCTGGCCCACGATGAGTTTCGCCAGTTACTGACTGAAAATGGTTTTCGCGTGGTGGAGCAGGTCACAGAAGATGCAAGCTGTGGTGGCAGAACGATATGGCTGGCGCAGCAGATGTAAACTTCTCGTAAATTAAGAACAACCCTAATCAGTTACGGGTGTTTTTAGCCTGGCACGGGAGTATTATAGCCGTCTGAAATTACGCTGAGGATAGATCGCTTAATGTTTTCTCGTTCCACGCTCGCCGCGCTCACGGCCACCTTACTGCTGGCAGGTTGCAGCCACAAAACCACGCAGGCCCCGGCAACGGTAGATGTGTCTGCCGCCGAAGCGACACCTGCGGTTTCCGCGTTTGCTGCCGGCCCGACACAGCTTAACGTGACCCACGTTATCTCCCGTGCTGACGATGGCTCCTCCGTCATCCTGACCATCGACGGCGTTGAAGCCGGTACGCTGACACGCGGAGAAAACAAAGAACTGTATGTTCCCGAAGGGAAGCATAAGGTTGGTGGCTATGTTCAGACACTGTTTGGCCTGGGCCGTGTGACCATCCCCTCTGTGGATGTCACCACCAAAACGGATCAGGCAACGCATGTGTCCTATTCCGTCACCAAAAACAAACCCGCGTTTACCCTGACAGAAAAAGCCGCAGGCTGATGCTGTTCTTACCCTGTTCCATGCAAGGAACAGGGTAATCGCCCCCCATTCTCAGACGATCCCTAACCCTGTACTGCCGATCTCTCCGCACTGAACCGCTATAATGGTCAGTTCATTTGCCGATGGAGAGTCTTCCATGTTATATCGCCTTACCCTTACCACCCTCACTGCCGCACTGCTATTGACGGGTTGCGCGCGCCAGTCCGTAGAGGTCCTGACGATCAGTATGCCCGAGGCCCCACGCAGATTAACGTGTCGCATATTGTGACTCAGACTGATGATGGTTCTGCGGTCGTCGTCACCGTGGATGGACGTGATGCGGGGGTTCTGGACAATGGCGAAGGGACGCTGCTGCATGTGCCGGAAGGCAAACATAAAGTGGGTGGCTACGTGCCGACGTTGCTGGGCCGCGTGACGATCCCTTCGGTGGATGTCACCACATCACACAATGAAGTGACGACGGTGGCCTATTCGGTCGCACGGGATAAAGCGGCGTTTAGTGAAGTCACCCGCTTACCTGGATAAAAAGCCAGGATAAAAAGCCAGGATAAAAAGCCTGGATAATAAAAAGGCCGGGATAGGAATAAAGCAGGGAGAGCAGGGCAGGAAAGAAGATTGCCCCTGGAACAGGCCAGGGGCAGGGCGATTACAGTGCCATATCGTGTTGCGGGCTTTCGGCACGCTTCTCAGGCTGAGAAGGAGCGTCAGACGGCTGAGTATTGTTCATATCAATCACCGGTGGTTTCACCAGCTGCAGGGTCGCTGCGGTATCATCCCACACCTGCTGAGTCAGCGCGGTGTTGCCATTCAACTGCTGGCCATAGCTTGGAACGATAGTGCGGATCTTACTCTGCCACTCGGGTGAGTTGAACTGCTCAGGGAACAGCTTTTTCATCACGTTCAGAGTGATAGGCGCGGCGGTGGAAGCACCCGGAGAAGCACCCAACAGGGCCGCCAGGGTTTTCTGCTGGTCGGTCACAATTTCAGTACCGAGTTTCAGCACGCCGCCTTTATCTTCATCTTTCTTGATGATCTGCACACGCTGACCGGCCTGAATCAGTTTCCAGTCTTCTTTACGCGCATTCGGGTAGTACTCTTTCAGCGCTTCAAAACGGTCGTTGTCATCCAGCATCACCTGACCAATCAGGTATTTCACCAGGTCGAAGTTGTCCATACCCACGTGCGTCATTGGCATAAAGTTGCTGGTGGTGGTGGTGCTTAACAGATCAAACAGCGAGCCATTTTTCAGGAACTTGGTAGAGAAGGTCGCGAACGGCCCAAACAGTACCACGCGCTTACCGTCAAGGTAGCGGGCATCCAGATGCGGTACAGACATTGGTGGTGCACCTACTGACGCCTGGCCGTAGACTTTTTCAGTATGCTGTTTGGTGATTTCAGGGTTTTCGCTCACGAGGAACGAACCGCCTACCGGGAAGCCTGCATAGTTATCGGCTTCAGGAATGCCGGTTTTCTGCAGCAGTTTCAACGCACCGCCGCCTGCACCGATAAAGACGTATTTCGCATCCACGCTGTGCTCTTCACCACTTTTCACATCGGTGATGGTCACGTGCCAGGAGTTATCGGCATTACGTTTGAAATCGGTGGCTTCCGCTGAGGTTTCCAGCGTGAAGTTTTTATCTTTCTTCAGGCTGCCGATCAACTGACGGGTGATTTCACCGTAGTTGACGTCAGTCCCGACCGGGGTCCAGGTGGCAGCGACTTTCTGATTAGGATCGCGGCCTTCAATAGTCAGGGGTGCCCACTGTTTAATTTGATTCTGGTCGGTAGAGAATTTCATTCCCTGGAACAGCGTGGTCTGCTGTAACGCTTCATAACGCTTGGTCAGGTAATTGACGTTGGTGTCACCCCAGACAAAACTCATATGCGGCGTGGAGTTAATAAAGGAGTGCGGGTTATTTAAAATGCCGCGTTTCACCTGTGCGGTCCAGAACTGGCGGGAAATCATAAACTGTTCGTTAATTTCCAGCGCCTTGGACACATCAATGGAACCGTCTGGACGCTCTGGCGTATAGTTCAGCTCCATATTTGCCGAGTGACCCGTACCGGCATTGTTCCAGCCGTTAGAGGATTCAAGGGCCACGCCGTCCAGCTTCTCGACCATCAGCTGTTTCCAGCCCGGCTGAAGTTCCTGTAACCAGGTGCCTAAGGAGGCGCTCATGATACCGCCACCGATCAGCAGGACGTCGGTTTTCTGCGTGGCAGGGGTTTCAGCCCAGGTACTGGTGCAAACCAGTAAAGCTGACAGAGAAAGCAGGGGAATCGTTTTTTTGGAGTTAGACATTTTAAATAACGCATCAATATAGGTTAACAAATTGAGGTGATATTTTAGCGCAATTTAACGAAAAGTTAATAACTATTTATTATATTTAAATCAAATCTCTAAATTAATTTAATTACTTAACGATTATTTTAATTACTTGTCAGGTTTATTTAGTTTTAAAACACAAAATACAGGGTTATTAATTAGCTGAAATAACATGGGAAAAAGAATAATAAAGTGGGTGATTGCCGCCAGTACAATAAGAGCAAAAAATGAGGGGAAAGTCGACGGCAGCGAAGGTTAATTTGCCGTTTTTTCCCCTCATTGTCCCCATGAGGTGTTATTCCGGGCGGTACAGCATGAAATGTTAAGCGATGCGATTTAATGCATCCAGCACATCGGGCGGCAATTCGAGCTGTGCGCTGGCCAGATTCTGTTCCAGATGAGCGAGTGATGAGGTGCCGGGGATCAGCAGGATATTGGGTGAGCGTTGCAGCAGCCAAGCCAGCGCCACCTGAAGCGGGGTGGCCTCACAGGCAACGGCCGCCTCGCTCAGTGCGGCGCTCTGTAAGGGAGAGAACCCGCCGAGTGGGAAGAAAGGCACCCAGGCGATACCGTCTTGCGCCAGCTGGTCAATCAGTGCGTCATCCTGACGATGGGCGAGGTTATAGCTATTCTGCACGCAGACAATCGGCGTCATACTGCGCCCCTGGGCGATCTGGGCCGCCGTAACGTTACTCAGCCCGATATGACGAATCAGTCCTTGTTCTTTCAGTTCGACCAGCGCCGCCAGTGAAGCTTCAAAATCCCCTTCGGCAGGTTGGAACATATCAAACATCAGCCGCAGGTTAACCACATCCAGCACATCCCGCTTCAGATGACGCAAATTATCATGCACTGCACTTTTCAGTTCCGCAGCAGACATCGCCGGGTTCCATGAGCCGTCGCTGCCGCGCACTGCACCCACTTTGGTGACAATCGTCAGGTCATCCGCATAGGGAAACAGTGCTTCAGCGATCAGCTGATTGGTGATATGCGGCCCGTAAAAGTCACTGGTATCAATATGCGTAATCCCGCTTTCCACTACCGCACGCAGCACGGCGATCGCGGCCTGGCGATCCCGCGGCGGCCCGAAGACATGAGGGCCGGCCAACTGCATCGCACCATAACCCATGCGGGTGACTACCCGGTCGCCCAATACGTAGGTTCCGGCATTTTTTATCGTCATTGTCAGGCTCCTGATCGAGGTTGTAGAAAAAAGCGTAAGGTGTTCCAATAAAATACGAATAATTATTCAAGTTGTGAATTCGCATATGATGAACGACAACGCTAAGGGACTTGAAGCGCGCAAACAGCCGCGGCAGGCGCGATCGCAGGCCACCGTTGAGGTGATCCTCGAGGCGACTATTCAGGTTTTGCTGGCAGAAGGGCTGCCCCGGCTGACCACAATCCGCGTGGCAGAGCGGGCTGGCGTGTCGGTGGGAACGCTGTATCAGTATTTCCCGCAAAAGCAGGCGCTGCTGTTTGCGCTGTTACAGCGCCATCTGGAGAGGCTGGTAAGCATAATGGAAGGTGCCGCGTTATCCGTGCAGGGCCAGCCTCTGGCAGTGATGGTTAAACATATTGTCAGCGTGTTTATGCAGGTGAAAACCGAGAACCTGCACGAGTCGGCGGCACTGTATGCTGTCGCCAGCGAACTGGATACGCGTAGCTATGTGCGTAGCGTGGAAGCGCGCAATCGCCTGGCGCTGGAAACGATGCTCGACAGTGCCAGCGACAGGCGGTTTGCCGATACGCCGGGGGTGACGTTTGTGTTTATGGGCGCACTGATCGGGCCGATACGGCTGCTGCTGGAAGGCGACCCTGAGCAGCAGGATATGGAGCGTCTTGCAGGCCAGCTAGAACTGCTGTGCCTGAGCTACCTGGAGCACGTTGCGGTGCCGCGCTGAGCGTGGCTCAACTCTGGGCTGACGTCATTAAGAGCAGTCTGCTTCAGGAGTCGCGGTAGATAACGGGTTTAACTTCATTAGTCTCAGAAAATTACGATAGTTAAACATTGCCAGTCAATTAAGATGCTGCGTTGTGCAGTACAGGAAAGGATTTTATTGTGGGGTTAGCGTGATTATTTTATTGAGAATTTCCATTTTACTTATTTATCTTTTTGCTATGATTTTATTGTATGTACTCGGTGTTGATAAGTACTCATGGATGAGTGAAATGGACCCTTCGGTGCCCCCTCACTCTATTGTTAATGATTCAAGTAATCAGCATCTCGTTTCTTCTGTACTGGTTGCCTTTATCATCATGATGCAACTTTTCTATTTTATTTTTGAAAAGAGTAAAAAGTGGAAGGCTACCTCAGTGATATTATTTTCCCTTATTGTTTCATTGTACGTCTTCAGATAGTTCATCCCCATACCTGTCCGCCCGGATCGCCCCGCAATTTTCTGCATTACTGGCCCCAGAAACCGCACTGAAATAAAAATCTGTTTTTTTTCGAATAGAAACCCGCCCTGAGACGTTAACCGATCATCTTCCACTGTGACAGGAAACCGATCGCCATGTCTCACACCTCTCTCCCGCAGCGTCAGCGCTATGACGCGTTTGCCCTGACGCTGCACTGGATCACTGCCGCCAGCGTCATTTTCCTTTTTGCTTCTGCCCATATCTGGGAACTGCTGGCGCGTGGCACGCCGCTGCGTAAAGGGTTGCAGTCCGTGCATATCTCCTGCGGCATTTTGTTGGCACTGGTGATGATTGTGCGGCCGTTATGGCGCATTTACAGCCAGCGCCAGGCGCGTTTTGCCATGCCGCCCGTGGCCGGATCGCGACCGACGCGCATCCTGGCGCACGCCATGCACGGGGCGCTGTATCTGCTGCTGTTTGCACAAATCTCTCTGGGATTTCTGTTCCGTTGGGCACAGCAGGAGCCGTTCAGCTTTTTTGGCCTGTTTGATATTCCGGCCTGGATCGCGGTCGATCCGTCGCTGCGTCATCAGATCGGCGGCTGGCACGATAACGTGGCCTGGGCGCTGATTATTCTTGCCTGCGCTCACGCGCTGGCTGCTCTGTTCCACCACTATGTTCTGCGCGATAACGTGCTGCGCCGTATGCTGCCCGCGCGTCGTTCTTCATCATCCCAACAAGGCTAACATCATGAAAAAATTAACGATAATATTGCCTGCACTGTTACTGACGTTGTATGCGCCCCTTGCTCTGTCCATGGGCGACAGCAGCAGTGAAAGCAAAACCCCGGATTGCCCAAAAGGCCAGGTGTATGACAGCGGCAGCAAGCAGTGTGTACCCGAGAAAACCAGTCGTCTCAGCGATGATGATAAAACGCGTTATGCTTATCATCTGGCGAAAAAAGGGGAATATCAGTCAGCACTTAACCTGCTGGATACCCTGAAAAATCCGGATACCCGCGAAGCCTGGAACTATCGCGGCTACGCCACACGGAAATTAGGGCGCACCGATGAAGGGATCGGCTATTATCAACGCTCGGTGGCGCTGGATCCGCGCTATGCCAAAGTGCGTGAATACCTGGGTGAAGCCTGGATGATCAAAGGACGTCCCGATCTGGCCCGTGAGCAGCTTGCTACCATCAAGACCTTGTGCGGTGTGAACTGTGAAGAGTATCGGGATTTGCAGGCCGCGATTAACGGTCACCCTGAATCCTGATGATGAATCCGTGTGGAGGGTAGAAAAATCACCCGTAGTGAAGTCCGAAACCATCTGGCTGCCCATCTTGAACGCTTATGGCGTTACGGGATGGTGCTGTCACGTAATCGTGATGTGGCCGAAGAGCTGGTACAAACCACCTGTGTACGGGCGCTGGAACGCAGCGCCCAGTTTACGCCGGGAACACGCATCGACCGCTGGCTGTTCACCTTGTTGCACTCGGTGTGGATCAACGATCTGCGTGCCAGGCGCGTGCGGCTCGGGCAGGGATTTGTCGACAGTGAGGATCTGCACGCAGCGGATACCTGGTCACACGAAGAGGACCGTATGCAGTATCAGCAAGTGATGCAGCGCGTGGAAAGGCTGCCGGAGGCTCAGCGTAATGCGGTGTTTCTGGTGTATGTAGAAGGGTTTACCTATCAGGAAGCTGCTGACACGCTGTCCGTACCGATTGGCACCATCATGAGCCGTCTGGCAGCGGCAAGAGCCACGTTGTCCCGTGCGACAACCTCAGCGCCTGCACAGGAGAAACGCCGGTGAACAGAGAACGTTTTTGTCCCCCTTACAGCGATGAGGCGATAGTCGCGTGGCTGGACGCAGAAATGGATGCGGAAGAGGCTCAGGCCTTTGAGCAACAGTTAAAGCGCGATCAACCGCTGGCGGCCCGCACCGCCGAACTGATGAAAAGCAACCAGCCGTTTGCCGAGGCTTTCGACCCCCTGCTGGAGGCCGCCCCCAGCGCACGCCTGCACGCAAACCTGGAGCGTCTGCTGGCGCAAACCCCGGCAACGCCGCCCGTGGTAAGCACTCAGGTCAGCCGCCGTGCGCTGATTGCTGCGTCACTGAGTTTCCTGGTGATCGGTTCCGGTTTCGGCTACTTCGTGCGCCCGGATAACCGCTCACGCCGTGAAAGCGAGAAAATCCGCGATCTTGAATCGCAGTATATGTCGCTCTACAGTCCGGAAACACTGGTGGATGTGGACAGCACCGCAGCGGTGATCGACCGCTCACTGGCCAGAACGGCACAGACGATGGGCCTGCATCTCAACGCGCAACAGCTCATGCTGCAGGACGCTGAGTTAAAAAGCGTGCGCCTGCTGCGCTATGACGATACCCGCATTGTGCAGATTGCCTGGGAGCACAGTGCGTATGGCCCGATGGCGCTGTGTGTTTCCCGCGAAGATCATAGCAGTGCCACCCCGGTGCTGGGCGAACAGCGCCACGGCATGAATCTGGCCTGGTGGCACGCGGGAGGTTACCAGTACGTGTTGATTGGGCGAAGCCCGGCACCGTGGCTACAGCAGAGCGCCGGGTTACTGCGTCAGGGACTGATGCCGACGTGATGACCACAGGCTTTGCCGACAGGGCGAAAATATCCTTGTTTTCACTCTGATGTTTATGACAGGGTGAACACCGGACATTTCACCCTTTCAGGAGCCACCGCATGAGTTCACATCCTCTTCGCCAGATCATCGAAGCCTGCGACCGCGCGATCACCGCCCGTGATTTTGACCAGTTGATGACGTGGTATGCGCCCGATGCCGCACTGGTGATTAAGCCGGGTATGATTGCCCGCGGCCACGATGAGATCCGCCGGGCGTTTATCGCCATCTCTGACCATTTTCAGGGGCTGCTGCGGGTTGAGCAGGGAACGATGCAGGTGATTGAAGGGGCGGGCGATGCGCTGGTGCTGATGGAGACGGTGCTGCATTACCCGGATGGCGCGGGCGAGACCCTAACCGTCACCCGGCGCGCCACCTATGTATTCAGGCAGGAGCCTGATGGCCGCTGGCTCTGCACCGTTGATAACTCCTACGGCACCGACCTGCTGGATGCCTGATATCGGCCCATTATTTGCGCGCAGCACGGCGATACAGCGTGCTGCGTGCCACGCCCAGCGCTTCTGCCGTTTTGCTCACATTGCCGTTGAAGCGTTGCAGAGTGGCGGCGATCAGTTGTTCATCATGCTGTTGCAGTGCAGGCAGCGGTTCACTCACCGCCAGCTGATACTCCGCAGGCAGGCTGTCGCAATCCAGCACGTCGTTATCATCGGCCAGCGCCAGCAGCACTTTCAGTACGCTGCGTAACTGGCGCACGTTACCCGGCCACGGCTGTTGCGCCAGGGTACCCAGCAGCAGTGGCGTCATCTCAATACCACGCTGCTCACCCCCCAGTTCCTGCCAGAGCTGGCGAATAAAGGCAGGCAGTTCTGCCCAGTCGCGCAACGGTGGCAGCGTCAGAGAGAACTCCTGCAGGCGGTAAAGCAGATCCTCACGGAACGCGCCCTCAGCCACTAACTGCGGCAGATTACGGTGGGTCGCGCAGATCACTGCAAAACTCACCGGCCAGCTGCGGCTGGAGCCGAGCGGGGCCACTTCTTTTTCCTGCAACACGCGCAGCAGACGGGTTTGCAGCGCCAGCGGCATATCGCCAATTTCATCCAGGAACAGCACGCCGCCGTCAGCTTCACGAATTTTCCCGATATAGCCACTCTTACTGGCCCCGGTAAAGGCACCGGACTGATAGCCAAACAGCTCTGATTCGATCAGCGATTCCGGGATGGCGGCACAGTTGATGGCGACAAACTTCCCCTGATGCCAGCGGCTCTGCTGATGCAGCGCCCGGCTGACATACTCCTTACCGCTACCGGTTTCACCCTGCAGACATAGCGACACCCCCGCATTGATCAGCCGCACCATCTTCTCGCCGCCATCACGCAGCGAAAAGGGCAGCGTGGATGGCGTCAGCGCGACCGAGGCAAAATGTGTGCGGGCCGGGGCACGCAGTCGGAAAAAATAGTGCTGCTGGCTGCGGGTGGTGAGCGGCTGTGGCACCTGATTGGCCTGTTGTGCCAGCTGTGGGAACAACTGCTGGAAGGTCAGGCAACCCAACTGTTCCGCGCCCAGTTCCAGTTCACGCATCGCCACGCGGTTGGCGGCCATCAGAATATTGTCAGAGAACACCAGCAGCAGCTCTTCCACGCGGTCAATGCCCTGAACCTGGCGGTGCAGACTCATCAGCCACTGATCGGGGTGCAGGCTCTGCTTGACCCACAGATACTCGATTTGCTTCGCGGCGTCTTTGATCCACGCCAGGGTGTGCGGATGCGCAAAGTGCGCCGGGCCGGAGATATCCAGTACCCCGGCAATCTGTCCGCCAGGGCTTTGCAGCGGGATCGCCGCGCAATACAGCCCCTGGTTGCTGGTCAGAAAATGCTGCTGGCCGTCGATTTCACAACAGTCATCAATCGCCAGTGCGGTGCCGATGGCATTCGTACCGCGCCCGCACTCACTCCAGAGATTCCCCGGTGCCAGTGCAAAGCGTTCCGCTTTTTGCAGCGCCTGCATATCACCAAAGGTGTTCAGCACCAGCCCGCTGGCATCCGACAGGATCACCACGGCCTGTTTATCGGCAATTTTCTCGGCTAATGCCCTGATGGCAGGCTGGGCAAATTGTTGCAGCGTGGCGTGGTGGGCGAGGGCATCGGCCAGTTCTGCCTGGCGAATGCGGGGAAAGTCGTCGGACAGGCGATCCAGACCGTAAAGCTGGCTGCGAAACCAGGAATCACTCAGCAGTGGATTTGGCGCAAACGGTGGCGTACTGACGGCTGACGAATTTCCCTGCATTGATAACCTCATGCCCTGGTGAAAGTGTTGCAATATTGTAGCCATCTGGTTTTTTCGGTGTTGCGATTTGCAACACAGATGCGAAAAGTTTCCATTATGGCTTGCGATAGCAGCGGTCACTCTCTTCGTATTACTCTGATCATCATCATTATTTTTACAATTCCAGTCAGGTAAAAAATTGGCACGGGGTGTGCAATGGGAAAGAGGCAATCGTAACAACGTCCGGGACAGGATCGCGCTGCGGTTGTTTATCTCTCAAAGACCTACCCTACAAGAGGATTTTGCGATGCGTTATTCCCATCCTGGTACACCCGGTGCTTTAGTTTCTTTCAAAGCGGCCTATGGCAACTTTATTGATGGCAAATTCGTCGAACCGCAAAGCGGTCAGTATTTTATGAACACCTCTCCGGTGAACGGCAGCGACATTGCCCAGTTCCCGCGTTCTGATGCCCGTGATATCGAGGCGGCGCTCGATGCCGCACACCGTGCGGCCGACGCCTGGGGAAAAACCAGCGTGCAGTATCGTTCTAATCTGCTGTTACAGCTGGCCGACCGTATTGAAGCCAATCTGGAATACCTTGCCGTGGCAGAAAGCTGGGATAACGGTAAGCCAATCCGCGAAACGCTGAATGCCGACCTGCCGCTGGCGGTTGACCATTTTCGTTACTTTGCCGGGTGCCTGCGTGCCCAGGAAGGGAGCGCCAACGAAATCGATGAAAAAACCGTGGCCTATCATTTCCATGAACCACTGGGCGTGGTCGGGCAGATTATCCCGTGGAACTTCCCGCTGCTGATGGCCGCCTGGAAACTGGCCCCGGCGCTGGCAGCCGGAAACTGTGTGGTGCTGAAACCCGCAGAGCAAACCCCGCTGGGTATCACGCTGTTGCTGGAACTGGCAGGCGATCTCTTCCCGGCGGGGGTGCTCAACGTGGTGCAGGGCTTTGGCCGTGAAGCGGGCGAAGCGCTGGCAACCAGCAAACGCATTGCCAAAATCGCCTTTACCGGCTCCACCCCTGTTGGCCGCCATATCATGGCCTGCGCGGCAGAAAACATTATTCCCTGCACCGTCGAGCTGGGCGGCAAGTCACCGAATATCTACTTTGCCGATGTGATGAACGGCGAACCGGAGTTTATCGACAAGGCGGTAGAAGGGCTGGTTCTGGGCTTCTTCAACCAGGGCGAAGTCTGCACCTGTCCGTCACGCGCCCTGATCCACGAATCAATCTATGCGCCGTTTATGGAAAAAGTGATGGCGAAAGTGGCGACCATCCGTCGTGGCGATCCGCTGGACACCGACACCATGATTGGTGCACAGGCATCACGTCAGCAGTTCGACAAAATCCTCTCGTATATTGATATCGCGCGACTGGAAGGCGGAAAAATCCTGACCGGGGGTGAACGTGCCAGCATCAGCAAAGAGCTGGATAACGGCTACTACATTCAGCCAACGCTTATCCAGGGCGACAACCAGATGCGCTGCTTCCAGGAAGAGATCTTTGGCCCGGTGATCGGGGTCACCACCTTTAAAGATGAAGCCGAAGCGCTGTCCATCGCCAATGAAACCCAGTTCGGCCTGGGCGCAGGCATCTGGACGCGTGACACCAATCTGGCATATCGCATGGGCCGCAGCATCAAGGCCGGGCGCGTATGGACTAACTGCTATCACATCTACCCGGCACACGCGGCCTTTGGGGGGTATAAACAGTCCGGTGTGGGCCGTGAAACGCACAAGATGGCGTTGAATGCCTATCAGCAAACCAAAAATCTGCTGGTCAGTTATGACACAGCACCGTTAGGGCTGTTTTAAGCCTGTTTTCTTTCGAGGATTGAATAATGAAAACGATGAAAGCCGCAGTAGTGAAAGCCTTTGGCGAACCGCTGGTGATTGAGCAGGTGCCGATCCCTGAGGTCGGGCCGGGCCAGCTGCTGGTGAAAGTGGTGGCCACGGGTGTCTGTCATACTGACCTGCACGCTGCCGAAGGTGACTGGCCGGTGAAACCTCAGCCGCCGTTTATTCCTGGCCATGAAGGCGTGGGGTATGTGGTCGCGGTAGGTGATGGCGTAAAGCATATAAAGGAAGGGGATCGCGTGGGCGTCCCCTGGCTGTACTCTGCCTGTGGCCACTGCGAACACTGTCTGGACAGTTGGGAAACCCTGTGCCATTCGCAGCAAAACGCCGGTTACTCGGTTAACGGTAGCTTTGCCGAATACTGTCTGGCCGATGCTAACTACGTTGGCATTCTGCCGGATAACATCGATTACAATGAAATCGCCCCGATCCTCTGTGCCGGGGTTACCGTGTACAAAGGCCTGAAAATGACCGAAGCCAAAGCGGGGGATTGGGTGGTCATTTCCGGTATTGGCGGGTTGGGTCATATGGCCGTTCAGTACGCCGTAGCCATGGGCTTTAATGTGGCCGCCGTCGATATCGACGACGAAAAACTGGCCTTTGCCAAACGTCTTGGCGCCACTGTCACGGCAAACGCCCGTAACGTTGACCCGGCAAAAGTGTTTAAAGACGCGTTCGGCGGCGCACATGCGGTGCTGGTGACGGCGGTGTCGCCCAAAGCCTTTGAACAGGCGATTGGTACGATGCGTCGCGGCGGCACCATGGTGCTGAACGGTCTGCCACCGGGTAAATTTGACCTGTCGATCTTCGATATGGTGCTGGACGGCATTACCGTACGCGGTTCGATCGTGGGGACGCGTAAAGACCTGCAGGAAGCGCTCGACTTTGCGGGTCGCCACAAAGTAGCGGCAAATATTTCGGTTGAGCCGCTGGCCAATATCAATGATATCTTTGCCCGTATGCATGCCGGGAAAATTGAAGGCCGCATCGTGGTCGATCTGGCCCTGTAATGTCTGTCTGACGACGGCAACACCGGATTAATCCGGGTTTCACAGCAGGCATAGCTTCAGCGCTATGCCTGTTCGCAAAATGTAAAGTATCAGTGATATCATCTGCCAGGTGTTCACTTATTAAAAGCCCGCATATGATCCTGACCCCGCAGAACATTGACTCTCTTAATACCATTTCACACTGGCTTGCCGTTAATGATGTCAACGGCGAACAGGAGCTGCACGCCGATGTGGCTATTCTGGCGGGCCATGCCGTGCTGCCGGGGCTGATCGGGGCCTTTACCCGGCTGGCTGACACCTCAATTCCTCTGTTGCTGAGCGGCGGCACAGGTCACTCCACCGAGCTGCTGAAAGCCGCATTGAACACAGTTCAGGTCAACAGCGATGCATCGAGCGAAGCACAGTTGCTGGCCGACGCAGCCGTGCAACTCTCCGGCATTAAGGCAGATCGGCTGATTATTGAAGATCAATCGCGTCACTGCGGTGAGAATGCTGCCTTCAGCCGTCGAAATCTGCTGGCGCGGGATATGCCGGCACAGCGTATCATTCTGATTCAGGACCCGCTGATGCAGCGCAGAACCACCGAAACCTTCCATCATGAGTGGCAGCGCCAGGGGCAACAGGTCGATTTCATCAGCTGGCCGGTGTTCGTGCCGCAGCTGGTGTTACAGGACGGCCAGCCGGTGATCACCGGGGCGGCATCGCCACAGGGATTGTGGGCACTGGACCGCTATGTTTCGATGGTGCTGGGAGAAGTGCGGCGGCTGCGTGATGACAAAGAGGGCTATGGTCCCCTGGGCCTCGGGTTTATCGGCCATGTGGATGTGCCTCACGCAGTGGAACATGCCTGGCAGCGGCTGATGGCCGAACCTGAACTGGCGGCGCTGGTGCGCTGAAATGACGACGGAACCCGATCTCAACTTACTGATTGCTCTGGATGTGCTTCTGAATGAGGCCAGCGTGGCGGCAGCGGCACGCCGTCTGGGCTTAAGCGCCTCGGCCATGAGCCGCACGCTCAGCCGCCTGCGCAGCGTTACGGGCGATCCGTTGCTGGTGCGTGCCGGGCGCAACATGGTGCTGACGCCCTGGGCCGAAGCGATCCGCGAACGCAGTCAGAACGTGGTCTTAGAAGCCCGTGCGGTGCTGCGTCCTGCGGTGGCCGAACAGCATCCCGCCAGTCTGGACTGTACGTTTACGCTACGCGCCAATGACGGATTTGTTGAAGCCTTTGGCCCGGCATTGATTGCGACAGCAGCGCTATCCGCGCCGTTGGTCCGTCTGGTTTTTGCCCCCAAACCGGAGAAAAGCGTCAAGCCGCTGCGCGAAGGACGCGTGGATCTGGAGATTGGTGTGCTGGGCGAGATGGGCCCGGAAATTCGTGTGCAGGCGCTGTTCCGCGATCGTTTCGTCGGTGTGGTGCGTCAGGGGCATCCGCTGTCGCAGTTACCTGATGTCAGCATCAGCGACTATGTTGCCTGGGGACATGTGGTGGCCTCACGCAGCGGACGGGCGGAAGGCCCGGTTGACCAGGCGCTGGCAGAGCAGGGCGTGCAACGCCGGGTCAGCGCCGTGGTGCCTGCTTTTCCGGCGGCGCTGGCCGTGGCGCGCGCCTCCGATCTGGTGGCGCTGGTGCCGGCATCCTTCCTGCTTAATCAGCCAGCCGGGCTGTTGCACCGTTTTGAACTGCCGGTCAAAACCGCTGCCATCACCGTGTCACAGATGTGGCACCCGCGCTCGGAAGTGGACCCGGCGCAACGCTGGCTGCGGCAACTCCTGCTGACAGTATGCCGTCAGCGGGTGCCGGACTGATCTTCTCCTCCCAGGTGGATCGTCACATGATGATGCTGACCCTCATCCTGCAACGGAATGCGATCCTCCGTCAGGTCAACGCCATCCAGCGTGATGTGATAATCCCCCTCACTGCGCACCACCTGAATATGATATTCGCTGCTGCCATGCTGATACGTCAGGCTGACGGAAGGCCAGTGTGCAGGCAGTAATGGCCTGACGGCCAGCGCATCCGCATGGCGGGTAATCCCCAGCAAAGATTCCACCAGCAGGCGGTAAGCCCAGCCCGCCGATCCGGTGTACCAGCTCCATCCCCCGCGTCCGGTGTGCGGAGCCACACTGTAGACATCCGCCGTCATCACGTAGGGTTCAACTTTATAGCGTGCCACCGCATCGGCATCCAGGCTGTGATTGACCGGATTGATTAACGACCACAATTGCCAGGCTCTTTCACTGTTACCCATTTGGGCAAAGGCCATCACCGCCCAGATAGCACCATGCGTATACTGCCCGCCGTTTTCACGTACGCCCGGGACGTAGCCCTGAATATAGCCGGGATTCGGTCCATCGCCATTAAACGGCGGCGTTAACAGTTTGATCATCCCTGCGTTGTCATCAACCAACCGTGCACCCAGTGACTGCATGGCTTTTGCGCACTGTTCGGGCGTTCCGGCACCGGAGAGGACAGCCCAGCTCTGCGCGATAGCATCAATCTGGCAGGCCTGCGACAGATGGGATCCCAGCGGTTCGCCGTTATCAAAATAGCCACGTCGATACCATTCACCATCCCAGCCGGCGCTGTTAAGGTTATCGCGAAGCTGGTCTGCCTCTTTGCGGCATCGCAGGGCAATATCCGTATGCTGCCGTTGTTCTGCCAGCGCGCCAAAACGCCGTAAAATATCGTAGAGGAAGAAGCCAAGCCAGACGCTTTCCCCTTTCCCTTCACTCCCCACCCGATTCATCCCGTCATTCCAGTCACCCGTCCCCATCAGCGGCAGGCCGTGTTGCCCGAAACGCAGGCCGTGGAGCAGGGCTTTCAGACCATGCAGCCAGACGGTATCTTCGTGAGCACTGATGGTGGGCTGCTCGTAAACGGACTCTTCACCGGGCTGCGGATGTTTGCCTTCCAGCCAGGGGACTGACTCCTCCAGCAGCGTCATATCGCCGGTGGTAGTGATGTAATGACAAATCGCCAGCGGCAACCAGAGGTAATCATCCGAACAGTGAGTGCGCACGCCATTCCCGAGAGGAGGATGCCACCAGTGCTGGACATCGCCCTCAATAAACTGCCGGGGGGCACATAGAACAATCTGTTCACGCAGGCGTTCAGGTGCGGTGTGACTCAGGGCCAGAGTATCCTGCAACTGGTCACGGAAACCGAATGCGCCGCCCGACTGGTAGTAACCGCTGCGCGCCATAATGCGACAGGCCAGCGTCTGGTACAGCAACCAGCCGTTCACCAGCAGGTTGACCGACGGATCGGGCGTGGTGATCACCACTTTATCCAGAATCCGGTGCCAGTACTGATGAACCTGCGCCAGCTCATGGCGGGCAGCATCCTCATCCAGATATTGGGCGATAAGCGCTTCCGCTTCCGCCTGATTTTGTCCGACCCCCAGCACAAAAATAAACGTACGCTGGTCGCCATCAATAAGCGTGGTGGCTGACTGTACCGCCGCACAGGGATCAAGCCCTGCGCCCGTGGTATCCGGCAGCCGCTGCTGTTGCATCGCCGCAGGGGAGCGGCGTGAACCGTGGCGGCCGAGGAAGGCCCGCCTGTCACCTGTCAGTGAACAGTGTGCCCCGGTCACCGCGAAGAATGCCGTTCTTTCAGAACCGTTGCTGTTGTAGTAGTTACTGGCCAGCACACCGCAGCCGGTGCGAACAGTGGAAGGGTGCGTGATGATATGCATGGCTGACTTGCTGCGCGATTCGCCCAGCGTCCATTCAACATAACCTGTAACAGAGATTTTCCGAATGCGGCCTGAGTTGTTGGTGAGGGTTAAAATGGCCAGCTTCACCGGCGCATGCTCGGCGACCAGCACGGTCAGTTCGCTATCCAGCCCGGTTTCCCGGTGGCTGAAGACGCTGTAGCCAAATCCGTGTCGACTCAGATAGGGGCCACGCCCCTGTACGGGCAGAGTGGTGGGTGACCAGACGGCACCAGTTTCTTCATCACGCAGATAGAAGGCTTCCCCTGAGCGGTCGCTGACAGGATCGTTCTCCCAGGGGGTGAGACGGTATTCGTGCGCATTTTCATACCAGGTATAGGCTTGTCCGGCTTCCGAAATCACGGTGCCGAACTGGGCATTCGCCATCACGTTCGACCAGGGTGCAGGCGTGGTGCCACGTTCATCCAGCAGGATTTGATATTCGCGACCGTCGGGAGAAAAGCCCCCCCGGCCATTGAAACAGAGCAGCGCAGCGGTATCCGGCTGCCAGTCGAGGTGGTGTTTGACCGGAAGCACGGGGGGCGTGACGAGGGCAAGCGACGAAGAGACGGCCCCCTGAACACGCAAATTGAGTTGTTCTTCCAGCCCACCCGCGCGATCGTCAATCACAACCCGTGCCACACTCAGCAGCAGCGTACGATCCTCTGCGGAAAGATGCTGGCCATTCCGTAAGAAAATCCCCCCCGACTTATCCGTCATGCCTGGCTCAGACTTGGCGGCGATCAGGTCCATAATCTGGTTGTGCAGCGTCTGCTGATAGCCACCCGGCCCATCATTGAGGATCACCAGATCGACCGCCAGACCTTTCAGACGCCAGTAATGATGGGCCTGCATCAGGGTATTGATCAGCGGGATACTGTCCGAATGAGTAATATTCAGGATCACAATCGGCAGATCGCCGGAGATAGTCCAGCCCCACAGACCGCTCTGTCCGCGACGATTACGGGCAATAATCTGCGCCTCTGCACGGAGTTCAGGGCCAGGGAACAGCACGGCGCTGGCAAGGCGATTGAACAATGAGGCATCGTCTTCATTAGCATTAATCTGTCGCAGCACAATCTGGCTGTGTGACCATGCCAGTTCAAAGACGCGATCGGCAATCGGGGAGTCGCGGTATTTTTACAGCAATGCCTGGCTCTGCTCTCGGCTGCCCGTCACCCCGTAAACGATATCGAGGGTGACCGGTACGCCGGGGAGTAACACCAGCGGCTGGCGCAGGGCGATTATCGGGTCGAGTACCGCACCGACGTTATTGCTCAGTGGCCCGCTCCGGGTGGGAGCCAGGGCGTTAGCGGTGTCATTCCCGCGCCCAAGAAAAGCGGCACGATCGGTTTCAAATGAGGCCGTTTTCTCCGTTCGACCATGCACCACCATCATATGGAACAGCCACGGGCTCTGTTCCTCCGGCGTGCGTGCCCGGCGGTGACAGAGAATCGCTTCCTGGGCAGAGACCCACTCGGTCTGAACAAACAGGTTGCTGAAGGCGGGGTGGGACAGATCGCTGTCGGCGGAAGCCAGCACCACTTCGGCGTAGCTGGTGAGTTCCACCGTCCGTGGCTGACGTCCCCTGTTGACCAGCGTGATACGACGCAGCTCGATGTCATCTTCGGGGGAAACGACAATCTGCGTTTTAATATGCAGCGTTCCCTGCCTGCGCGTGAACTCGGCGCCGGCATCGGTGAAGGAGGCTTTGTAATCATCGGGCGTTGAGCCGGCAGGCTGCCAGGTGTTGCTCCACACTTCTCCGCTTTTCACATCGCTGATGTAGCAGCAGGCACCCCAGTTATCACAGGTGGTATCGCTGCGCCAGCGGGTGAGGGCCAGATCGTTCCAGCGGCTGTAGCCGCCACCTGCCTGTGTCACCATCAGATGATAACGCGCGTTGGACAACAGCTGGACTTCAGGGGCGGCGCTGTCCACATCCGTGAATTCCCGCGGATCATAGTGAACCGGTAACAGCGTTCCTTCCGGCGCATCGAAGTGCCTGCGCGGGCTATAGAGTTCGATGTTATTCGGCACCCGCTCTTGCAACAGCAGACGTGCTGACTGAAATGCCGGGACAGCCATAAACCGGTCTGTCATTGGGGCATTGTGTAACAGGTGAGATAATGCCTGAAACGACATGCCCTGATGATGGGCCATCCAGGAGCGAACAACGGCAAACCGCTGGCCGCTGGCCTGACGGGAAGGGGTGTAATCCAGCGCTTCATAGAAGCCATATTCGCCACGCGCACCGTTTTTTTCCAGTACGGCAAGATTGTCACAGGCTTTGTGTGGCGCAACCAGCAGTGCCAGGAAAGTGGCATAAGGGGCCACCACCATATCGCCCGCCAGGCCGCGTTTTAGTCCAAGACCGGGGACACCAAAGGCGTGGTACTGATAATTTTGTAAGGGGTCAAACGCGTAATACCCTGACTCTGAAATGCCCCAGGGCACGCCACGCTGTTTTCCCCACTCAATCTGCCGATGCACCGCTGAAAGGCTCATCTGTTTCAGCAGGCTGCCCGGATAGGTGGGCATCACCAGATTGGGCATTAAGTACTCGAACATCGAGCCACTCCAGGACATCAGCGCCGTATCGCGATCGATGCGGGTGAACAGGCGTCCCAGGGCAAACCAGCTCTTGAGCGGTAGCTGATTGGTGGCAATAGTCAGGTAGGTGGTCAGACGGATCTCGGAGGGGAAGAGATCGTAATGACTGGTATCCAGCCTGTTATTATCACAGTCATAGCCGACGCTGAGCTGACTGGTCACCTCATTGTAGAGGAAGGTGAAATCCATGCGGGCATGTGCCGCCAGCCGCTGTTCCAGTTCGGCAATAATGTCGATCTGCATGCGTGCCGCTGCCAGCGTTTCTACTGTGGGTGTACCTGCTCCTGCTGGCGTTGCGGTAGACAGCCACGCCAGCGAAGGCAGCGTGGCCTCCTGCCAGCCTGCAGTGATCCAACCCAGCAGTGAGGACCAGGCATGGCAGAATAATGTCAGCTGGCGCTGAAGATGACCAATCCAGTGACTGATGGGACCGTTGTCTTCGGAGAGGGTGGGATGCAGGCGCAGGCTCAGTGCCTGCATTTTTCTGAGCTCGCCGAGTAACTGTGCCGGAGGCAGTTCATGCGCATTGCGACAGTGCTTATGCAGCTGGCGCAGTGTGGTCGGCGCATGTTGTCCCCAGCGGTTTTCCAGCAGCGTGATGGTGTCATCCAGGCCTGCCAGCATCTGATCAATATCGATAACGGGCTGGGTACGTAACTGCGATAAACCGGCACTCAGCGTCAGCAGATGCCCGGCCATATTTCCACTGTCCACGCTGGAGACATAGCGTGGGTTGAGGGGCTGCAGCGTACGGGTGTCGTACCAGTTGTAGAGGTGCCCACGGTAATGCTCCATTTTATCCAGCGTGTCCAGGGTGAGCGATACACGCCTCAGCACTTCACCGGCGGGGATATAGCCGAAGTCACAGGCCGTGAGGTTTGCCATCAGCGATAAACCAATATTCGTGGGTGACGTCCGATGGGCAACGGTGGGCTGCGGAAACTCCTGATAATTATCCGGTGGTAGCCAGTTTTCTTCGGCCTGGGTGAAGTGGTCGAAGAATGCCCAGATTTCACGACTGTTGTGGCGTAAAAAACGTTTCTGTCCGGCATTCAGCGCCGCCGCGACAGGCGCAGGGGAACGACTGAGCCAGCTCAGGATCAAGGGGGTCAGGCACCACAGCACGCCGATGGGGAGGGCAAAAACAAGCAAAAGCGGCGCATAGCAGGCGGTCAGGCCTGGCAGCAACACCCCGCAAACCACGTTGATTGCCATGGCACGGTAAAACCGCAGCGGGGAGGTTTTATTTCCCTCGTGACAGGGGTCCACACTGGCCCACTGATTGAGGTGACGGTGAGAAATACCTAAACGCCATAGCGTTTTCACTATCGCCAGCAATGAGAAGGCGGCCTCATGCGGCAGGGTGGCAAAGTTGAGAATAAGGTGTGTCAGGCGGCGCAGCGTGCCTGACGCGACCGCCGTCAGGCGCTGCCACAGAGGCCGGTTGCTGAACAACAGATCCTGAACGATGGCCAGAGCAACAGGCAACAGCAGGACCAGGGCCAGCATGACGAGCCAGTAGTGTGGGTTGGGGACCAGCAGCAAGGCGGAAAATATCAGCAGCAGCAGCGATGGCGCAACCAGGCTACGGCGAAGATTATCGAATAATTTCCAGCGTGATAAGGTACTTAACGGGTTTTTCTCACGTGAACCATCCGCTTTTTTCACGCGGAACGTCAGCCAGTTGAGCAACTGCCAGTCGCCACGAATCCAGCGAGTGCGGCGTGCAACATCAGAGAGATAATTGGCCGGATACTTTTCATAAAGCAGCACTTCGCTCAGCAACCCGGAGCGGGCATAACAGCCTTCCAGCAGATCGTGGCTCAGTACCAGATTGTCGGGACAGGTGTTCTGCATGGACTGCGTAAAGATATCGACATCATAGATGCCTTTGCCAACGAAGGCGCCTTCGCCAAACAGATCCTGATAAATATCAGACGACATCATCGAGTAAGGATTGTTACCCGGTACGCTGCTACAGATAGCGGCATAGCACCCCTGTCCTGACAGGGGGATTTCTTCGGCCAGACCCGGCTGCAAAATCCCGTAACCTTTAATCACTCTGCCTGTCGCGGCATCATAAACCGGATGATTCAGCGGGTGCGCCATGGTGGCCACCAGTTTGTGCGCCGTGTCACGGGGCAATACCGTGTCGCTGTCCAGCGTGATCACGTACCTGACGGGGGCAGGGAACGGTTTCTCATCCCCGACGCGCTGGGAAAATTGCGAGCCGGGCTGGCGCAACCAGCTGTTCAGCGCCGCCAGTTTTCCCCGTTTGCGTTCATAGCCCATCCACACACCTTGCTGCGGGTTCCATTCAGGTGAGCGGTGCAGCAAAAGGAACAGCGGGCGATCCGCCGCATAGCGACGGTTCAGCGCTTCGACCTGTGAAAGCGCCCATGCCAGCAGGGCATCATTTTCAGGAGACTGTTCTGTCTCCGCGTCACTGAAATCGGTCAGCAGTGCAAAATAGAGATGGGCACTGTGATTCCCCAGATAACACACCTCCAGGCTATTCAGCAACGCATCGGTTGCCTGACGGCTGGTCAGCAGGCAGGGAATGGCAATCAGTGTACTGAATTCTGCCGGTACGCCGCTGGAAAAATCCATCCGTGGCAATGGCTCCGGTGTGCGAAACCGTGTTGTCGCCTCACTGAGCAGATGCAGAACCACCTGACTGATCGCCATCGACAGTGGGACCGCCAGCAGCAACAGCGGCCAGCGCAGCCCCTGTTCCGCAGTTGCATGCAACACCTCTGCCGTACAGGCAACGGTCAACAGACTCAGGCTGCCGAGCCAGGCGAGCAGGGGTTCCTGATTGAATCGATGACGCAGATGCGTTAGCCAGTTGGTGTTGGCGGCCAGGCGTTTTTCCAGTACATGGCGGTCTTCGCCGATCAGATACTGGCCGATATGATGCTGCGGCAGGATGGCACTGGCCGCCTGTGACAATGCCAGCACGTGGCGGGTCACATCCAGTTCACTAAAGCGGCTGGTGCGGGCCAGTTTCTCAATCACGTGCCGGTAATGGTCGCGGGTATCAAAATGCATTAGCGGGTATATCCCGGCAGGATCCTGACGCAGCATCTGCTCGACCAGACTTTGATCTTCACAAAAATCGGCCCAGTTGGTTTCACTTAACAGCCGCAATCCGGCAATACTGTTACTCACAGAGAGCTGACTGGCCGCGAGTTGCTGATTAAAGCGGTGGATCAACAGGTCGGTGGTGATGCCTGTTTCCACCAGTCTCTGTTCCATCCAGGTCAGGGGCAGGGCCAGCAGGTTGCCACGCCCCTGTAATCTGCGGACCAGTTCCGCGACAAACGCGCTGCTGAGTGGCGGGCGGGAGCGCGCCATATCGGCAATCACCATTACCAGGTCGGCCGGGGCCGTTTCAGCACAGGTGATCATCTGGCTGACCCACTCATCGGCGAGGTTACGCTCCTTTTGCGCCTGAGCGACTTCGCTGCTCACGCGGCGCAGATTTTCGATAAGCGCAAGGCGTAACATGCCCGGTAATGCCCAGAGTTCGCCCAGCGTCAGTGGCGTCTCCTGTTGGTAGGCGCTGATATAGCCCGAAAGACTGCTGACATCCCAGCGCCCGTCACCGTGAGCAATAGCTTCGGAAGCAATATCATAAATACGCGGGCAGGCATGAGGGGAAGCCAGTACCGGAAGACCTTTACCAAAGTTTTTTGGCAAATGATGACGCACCATGCGGATCTGTTCTTCAATCAGATAATAGTTGTCCAGCAACCATTCGCCCGCTGGGGCAATACTGATTTTATCGACTTTATTGAGCAGGTAGCAGTTTTGGGCAATGACTGATTCATTGTCGTCCAGGCGTTTCAGCAGATACCAGGGGATTTTATCAGGTGATAATCGATGCGAACGCGCCAGTTTCTGACCGAAATGCGCCATCTGAGCGGCTGAAAATAATTCTGCTTTAATCACACTATCCATCGCCCGGGCAGGTGCCCCCGTCCAGGCTGTTTTTATTGTGGCGATTTTTGCACGTAACATCGTCATAAATGGAGATTTAATGCTTAATTTCATATTGTTGCTCGTCAGGCGGGGAAACGCACAGGAGCAGTTGTGAAATCATTTCAGAAACGATCTCTCTGAATGGTGTAAACAATCAACGTTCAGCAGCTGCAAGAAGGGTGGTTGATGAAATAGGTGAAGCCGCGTTTACTGATGATTAACAATAAACAGTGATTTACAGGCAGGGCAAAGTAATGTCTGGTTTTGACGAATTTTGCTGGCTGCATGAGATGAACGGTGTCCACACAACGGGCACGTTACCGTCGATGTCGTTGCCGTGTTAATACGCTTCATAACATCACTAAGAAATGACATGGTACAGGCCTCACAGAATGAGAAAATAATTTTTTATTTCGGCTTGGTTGTTTTTGTAAATTCTTTTATCCAGTTATTGTACAGATCGACCATTGCTACAAGATCTGTTCCCGGCGAAACGTCACGGATAAATAATTTTGCTTTATTTTCATTAACATCAAAGGCATACAGTGATATTTTTGCATTAAATGTTCCATGATCTCCATCCTGGACAATACTGGCATGATCAAATTTGATCAACGGCCATTTTTCCAGACGAGAGAAGAGATGTTTTTTATCCATAACTCTCCGAATTAAAAGAGAAATAAACCCATCACAAAGAAAATGGCACTAAAAATAAATAACCATATCGTTACCCGGCTTGATGATGCTCAAGGGCTAAGTTTAATCTTTGAAGGGTATTTATAAATCAGCCTTCTTATATCACTCTATACCCAGCTCCTGACAATGTCGTGTTAAATCCTTAAAATATCGAATTACACCTCAATCTCTGTTTTAACGGCATATTGCGGCTGTTGAGCGTATTTCTGCTGAGCTAATCAGAACATATCACTGCCATTTTGGTTTTTTATTAATTTTAACAATCTAAAAACCATAAAAAACCCTGGGAAATGAAGTTTTATCCCAATTCTCATAAGAATTTTCTCAGAATGAATGTATTTTTAATCTTTTTTATCAATTTTTAATTTAAATGCATCTGTCGCAATGTTCTTAAAAACAGCCAGTTGCTAAAACCCCGCGCTTCGCCTGAATGCAATAATAACGTCATTTATTTACCGCCCCTCTTTTTTATCGTTCTTTTATTGTGAAGTACGCCAGGCTTGTTAGGTCAGCAACCTCATTATTTCTGTCATTTATTGGAAGAGACATATTATGACAATTAAAACGCTTGAAGATCTTTTTATTCATGAATTATCTGATGTTTATAGTGCAGAAAAACAGATATCCCGTGCATTGCCAAAAATGGCACGGGCAGCGACAGACGAGCAATTGGTCGCTGCTTTTAAGCTGCACCTGGAGGAAACGCGCGGACAAATTGAGCGTATCGATCAGCTGGTGGAGATAACGGATGGCGTAAAAATCAAGCGCATGAAGTGCCACGCTCTGGAAGGTCTGGTGGAAGAGGCGCAGGAGATTATCGACTCCGTTGAGGCAGGCCCGGTACGCGATGCGGGCTTAATCGGGGCCGCGCAGAAAGTGGAGCATTACGAGATAGCGACTTACGGCACGCTCTCGGCGCTGGCCACCAAACTCGGCTATAAAGAGGCGGCTCAACTGCTGAATGAAACCTTGCAGGAAGAAAAAGACACGGACGATAAGCTGACAGCCATTGCACAACAGCAATCGGAGTGAGTTATGTTCAGACAGGGGCAGAACGACAACACACGATGACTGCAGGATAGTAAAGCGCGCGGGCTCCTTCGGGGGCCTTTTTGCCATTCAACGATCCCGTCACCGTTCAGTATGCCAGGCTTAAAGAGTGGCCTGATGGCCAGATAGCATCAACATGAAATGAAAGGACGTGCGTGCATGAAGGCATTTGACTACCAGCAGGATTTTAAACGGATCGACTTTCGCCAGCATCCTGAGCAATACCAGGTCGGACGCGGTGAGCAAGGGGTATTGATGGTTGAACCTTACAAAAGTGAGATTCTGCCGCACTGGCGGTTCAGAACCGTAGCTCTGGCTGAAACATCGTCCGAAAAGATCCTGTCATTGTTTGAAGACTACCGCACTCACGATGATTTTGTCGGTATGGACATGGCCCGGAAGTTTATACAGATGGGCTACACGCGTGCCCGGCGTTATGCCAATCATAAAGGCGGGAAGAAATACGATGCCGATGGCAAGCTGCTGCCTTATGAAGTGAATGAGGAGAAAGCGGCTGCCGCCGCTGTATTTAAAACCTGCTGGGATAAGATCCGCGCCGATAAAGATTATCTGGCGCGTAAGAAAAAACATCAGCAGGCGTTTGGCTAGCGCGCTGTGTTCCGTTGTAACCCGAGTGAAGCCGATAATCCTACGCGGGTGAGGTATTCTTCCAGCGCGGAAATCTGCTCCGTGGCGATAATCGCGCCGATATAGCCATCCGGGCGCACCAACCCTCGACGCGTTCCCGCTATGTAAGGCGTTTAGTCAGATAATGACGCTGCTTTCCTGGGTCGGGAAAATCGGGCAATGTCAGTTGTAGTACAAATCCCTGCTTTTCATAAAAGGGCAGTGCCTGAAAGCTGAAGGTATCAACGAGAACATGCTGTGCACCTTTTGATTTCGCTTCTTCTTCCGCTATCTGAATCAGTTGAGCGCCAACGCCCGCGCCTCTGATATTTTCGCTGACCCATAAATAGTCAAGCGACAACCAGATCCCCACCAGAGACGCCATCACTCCCCCGACAATAATGCCCTGTTGGTCGCGGCAAAAAACGCCGACGGGTCCCCAGCCGCTTTTATCAATAAACTGGCGGTTATATCCTCTTAGTCCCTCCAGCAGCGCTTCTCTGTCTGCCTCAGGGATATCGTCCACCCGGGTAAATTCCATACATCACTTCCTCTGATATTGTGACCATTACGTGATGATTAAGTAACTAAATAAACTGTTTTGTTTAACAAACCCTGCCGATAACTAAGCGATTTTCTTAAACAATTGTTGTTCAACAACGGAAGGTTATCCAATGAAAAAGTTGTTTGTTTACTTTGAAAATATGCGCGTTGGGAAAAAATTGATGTCCGGTTTCGGCATTGTGTTGATCCTCAGCATCGCTGTTGCTCTCTGCGGCATTAAGAATCTTAATGATATCGCTGGCCGGGCAGAGAAAGTTCGTATGCTGAAACTCGTCACCGATCAGTTTGCGCTGGCGAAGGATACACGTATGCAGTTTATTAAAACCCATGATGAGCAGTTTATCATCGCTAACGATAAGCACTTGCAGCAAATCGAAACCCAGATTGGCCTGCTGAAAAAGCTGCCCTGGCACCCTGAGCAACTGACGTTGCTCAACAGCCTGACTGGACTGATCGCGGAGTATCGTGATAAACGAACACAAACGGTGCTTGAAACCCAAAAACGCCGTCAGATAGCGACAGAGCTTTCGATCAGTGACGAGAAAAATGCAATCTCACAGATATCCTCAGGCTTTGCAGGCCGGGCTGATGCGGCAGCGCTGGAAGCGGCACTGTCTGAAGTGAACAAGCATCTTGATGGTGTCTCAACCCGCTTAACGCTGCTGGAATTACAAAATACGGAAGCCGCGCAGAATGCATTAACCGGCTTCCTCGCAGAGTCCGTGCAGTTAATACAAAATCTGGTGCCGCAAATGACGCCAGACAACAGCGAACGTTTACAGCACATCGCCAGTTTACTGAATCAGAAAAAAGAGAGCGTGGCGGGCTATCGCAGCTCGTTCCTGACAGAGCAGGAGGCGACAAGCGCGCTGGCGAAGGCAGGATCAACCCTCACGACCATCGGCGGTCAACTGTTTGAAGACGAGATCGGTGCCACACAAACCGATATCGACGACGCCATCTTCTGGATGACGATCATTCTGCTGACGGCGGTGATCATGGGCGTAGCCACCACACTGGTTATCACGCGTCAAATCACCACGCCGTTATCCGCCATTCTGGCCTTTACCCAGCGTATTTCTGGTGGGGACCTCAGCACCAGCCTGACCACCTCACGCCGTGACGAGATGGGGACACTCACTAATGCCATCGGCGGTATGAATGAAGATCTGCGCCGCATCATTGGTGATATTCGCAACGGCGTTTCACAGGTGAACATGGCTTCTGCCGAGATTGCCGACGGCAATAATGATTTGTCTTCAAGGACAGAAGAGCAGGCTGCCGCACTGGAGCAGACCGCTGCCAGCATGGAGCAGTTAACCGCTACGGTGAAGCACAACGTTGATAATATCCACCACTCCACCAGCCTTGCCCAGACCACGGCGGAAATGGCCAATAAAGGCGGGAAAATTGTTACCCAGGTGACCGAAACCATGCGGGCAATTACGGCCAGTTCGACAAAAATCAGTGATATCACCTCAGTCATTAACAGTATTGCGTTCCAGACCAACATTCTGGCGCTGAATGCCGCTGTTGAAGCTGCGCGTGCCGGGGAGCAGGGGCGCGGTTTTGCTGTGGTGGCCAGTGAAGTCAGAAATCTGGCGCAGCGGAGCGCCGAGGCAGCGAAAGAAATTGGCGGGCTGATTGAGGCATCGGTCAGGCAGATCGATCTGGGGGCCGGGCTGGTGGAGCAGGCAGGGGGCACCATGCGTGACATTGTCACCTCTGCGGAGAGCGTGACCGGCATTCTACAGGAGATTGCTCAGGCATCAGATGAACAGAACCGGGGCATTTCGCAGGTAGGCGTAGCGATTAACGAGATGGATAATGTGACGCAACAGAATGCGGCGCTGGTAGAGCAGTCGTCATCAGCGGCAAATTCCCTGCGCGATCAGGCGGAAGGTCTGCTGCATTCCGTTTCGCGCTTTACCACCACAGCATAAGACGGTAATGCTCTGAACCGAACTCCGGCAGAGAGCGCTGCCGGGGGGCTGGCCGCATCAGGGTTTGTGCGGCCAGGCCCCGGCGGGGGTCCCATTAAGTAGCGGCCGGGCAAACAGATACCCCTGGAAATGGCGGATGCCTGCGGCTTCCAGCCAGCGCCACTCGGCAGCGGTTTCCACGCCTTCGGCCACCACGGTGATCTCCATCGAGGCGCAGCAGTTTATGATAGCCTGAACAATCGCCTGCTTGGGACCATTGGTATGAATGGCTTCTATCAGACAGCGGTCTATCTTCAGCTTTTCCGGCTGTAGGCGGGCCAGCAGTGATAACCCGGCAAATCCCGCCCCAAAATCATCAATCGCCAGGCTGATCCCGGCATAACGCAGCTGGTGGATGGCTTTTTCAAACTCATCAAAGCGGGAAATAAACTCATCTTCTGTCACCTCAACCACCACCTGTTCCGGTACCAGGCCATTACGGGCGATTTGTTCCAGCAATATATCCACCGCACCAGGCACCATCACCAGCGACATCGGCCGCAGATTCACCGCGATTTGCGCGCTGCCAATATCCATCTGCCTGGCCAGCGCAAAAGCGACATCTTTGGCATGGAGATCGGCTTCGTAGAGTTTATCGGCCGGAATGGTGGCGAAATAATCCGCGGGGGACCCGCCGGAAGCACTGCGGATCAGGGCTTCCAGATAGCTTATTTTCCCTGTCCCCGGTTCCACGACCGGCTGTAATGCAAACTGGCAGGCCACCCGTTCAGATGCCACCGGCGCGACCTGGACTGATGGTGCCCGGCACTGAAAATCCCACTGGGCGCTGTCATCAGGCAGGGCCAGATTATTTTTACGCGGGCCTTTGACAAACGTCTGGATGAATTTAAACACCCGATCACCGTAAGTCAGCAGGTATCTGGCGGTGCCCTGGCTCAGGACCTGCTCAATGATTGCCTCAGCGCTGGCATTGCGCATATCAATCACCGCCATGCCCAGCTTGCCGAATCGACGATCCGGCGCATAATCACGCATCAGCTGCACAATCTGGGTGTGCCGGGAGTCAGCACAGACGCGGTGGAACACCTGGTCAATCGACTCGGAAGGGCCTTCCAGTATCTGAAAGAAATAGTCCCCGTCGAAAAGCAAAATCCCGGTGATATTGACCTTTTCATTAAAACGTTGCGCTTTCGCCGCAAGCCGTTCCAGAAATTGCGGGCTGACGCTTTTGCACACGCGACTACGATAAATAAGCGTCGTTAACATACGTTCCGGACCTGATAGAGAGGTGAGCTATTTTGTCTTAGAGAATGAATCTATCGCAGACTCCTCCTTTGCCGCAAGCAAGCGTTGATGCGGATGGACGTAAAAAAACCGGCCCGAAAGCCGGTTGAGGGAGCGTGCCAGTCTATCAAGTGATAACAGCCTGTCCGGCAAGGGGGGAAACACACCGGATCAGGAGAGGTGCAAACTCACCTCCAGATTACCCCTGGTGGGCATCGAATTTTTTCCAGGTTTCCGTTAAATCAATGACCTGACGTGTTTTTCTTGCTTCATCAATCTTAATGGCGGTCAAACCGGCTTCCAGTGCATCTACCACGGAGACTTTCAGCGGCGTTCCCTGAGTGATGTGTTTGACGATCTCTTCCGCCATCAGTGCATCGGCACCGTAATGACCGTCGTACGCATTGCCACCGTAAGAGGTATCCACTTCTTTTTCGCCCGTACGCGCGTTGTGAACGCGGAAGTAGTTACGCACAAAGTCCCCTTCGGCCATTCCATCGGTGCCCATCACGCAAAAACGGCGGAACTCGTCAGGCACATTCAGATTGGCATGGAAGGACAGGGTGGCACCGTTGGCGTATTCAATAATCGCTGTCTGGTAGTCAACAATATCAGCGTCGCTGTCAAAGACGGCATCCGTGCTGGACCAGCCGCTCGGTTTCTCGTGATAAATCTCGGATGCTGCGGTGATCGCACCCTGCGGGGCATGTTGGGGAGTGAACGACTTACGGCCGCCAAAGCTGGCCACCCGCACCGGGCGTTCAGCCATCAAACCCTGATAGAGGTCGATATCATGGCAGCATTTTTCCAGAATGTAGGGACCGGCATACTTCTCGAGACGGCGCCAGTCACGCTGGAAGAAGGCACCGTGGTAAGGCTTGATGTGCTCGGTGGCTTCCATCGAGGTGATTTCGCCCAAACGGCCTTGATCGCGGGCGGCCAGCAGATCGTGGTAGAGCGGGGAGTAACGCAGTACCAGACCGACCAGAATACGGTCCTTGCCGTACTGGCGCACCAGCTTCGCCATCTCCATCGTCTGTTCTTCGTTAATCACCACCGGCTTTTCAGTGAACACGCGGTAACCCGCGGCCAGCGCCTGGCGAATATGTTCCAGATGCATAAAGTTAGGGGAACCCACCAGAATCAGATCGAGTTCACCCGCTTGCAATAATGCCTCGATGGAATCAAAGGCCGTACCGGGTGCAATACCGAAGCTGGCCAGATTAGGCAGACCCGCCGGGGCGGGATCAAAATAGCCGGCGATTTCAAACGATGGGTCGGCTTTGCTGAACTCGTGAACCACATGGGACAGGCGAAAACCCAGACCGATAATGCCTACTTTCATGTTAAAACCCCTGACGGAAATGCATGAGCGTGAGGTGAAGGCCAGTTAACCGTATGCAGACAGGTTCGCTGGAGATTATCTGACCACCAACTTATTACGGCAAGAAAACTAATGTCAACACGCGCACTGAGACATTTCACCAGGTTAGTAGTTAATGCATTGTTATAAAACATTTTTAATCAAGGTGATTTTCGTCATATTTATTTGTTATTGCGATTTAAGTTTTTTTCACCTATCGTTCGGTCAATAATGAAACAACGATTCACAGCGATTAACGTGGGAGCAGCCCGTGCATTCTGACTATCTCCTTGGTATTGACGGCGGTGGCACACATTGCCGTGCAAGGCTGACCGATAAACAGGGCATTCTACTGGCCGAAGTGACGGGGGGCGCGGCCAATGTCTGGTCAGACTACGCACAGGCTATCGACAGCGTTGAACAGTTGATCGCCCGGGTGATGGCCACGGCGGGCCTTCCGCCTGATGCACTGAAAAAAACCGCGCTGGTGGCGGGTCTGGCAGGGGCTAATGTCGCCTCCGTTGCGGCGCAGCTGGCAGACTGGCAGCCCGCCTGTGCCTCTTTGCAGGTGCTGAGTGATGTTGAGATCGCCTGTGCAGGCGCTCACGCAGGCAGCGCGGGTGCGGTGCTGATTGTCGGCACCGGCAGTCAGGGTGCCGCCTGGGATGGTAAACGCTTTACGCTGCTGGGCGGCTGGGGATTTGCGCTTTCCGATCAGGGTTCGGGGGCCGAACTGGGCCGTCGGGCGTTGCGGCAGGCGCTGCTGGCGCATGAAGATCTCATTGTCAAAACCGACTTTACCCAGACCGTGATGGCGCGTTTTCAGCACAGTGCGGAAACCATGCTGTTGTGGACGCGTACGGCAACGCCGGGCGACTGGGCACGTGTGGTGCCTGAGGTGTTTAGCGCTGCCGCCGCGCAAGATCCTCATGCGGTAAAATTAATCCGGCAGACTGCCGATGATATTGCGATGATAGTCCGCCGCCTGCGCCTGCTGAGCAGCGGTCATATTGCACTGATGGGCGGGCTGGCTGCGCCGATCGAACGCTGGCTGGATGATGATATCCGGGCGCTGCTGGTGCCGCCGCAACAGGATGCACTGGCAGGCGCATTGCTGCTGGCCCACTATCACGCCTCATTTGCTGAATAAGGGAACGATGACAGCGCCAAATGTAACCGCGCGCATTCTGCGCCTGATTGTTGAAAACGCCCCGATCAGCCAGTCCGACCTGAAAGTACGCACCGGGCTGAGCATGTCGACGGTCTCACAGGCCACTAACCGGCTACTGGCTCAGGAAATTATTCAGGAGTTGGGGCTGCGGCGGGTGTCGATGGGACGGCCTAAAACGCTGCTGGGACTGAATCCTGAACGCGCCAGCGTGGTCGGTATTCAGCTCAATGCTGAACGCAATCTGATCGTGATGACGGATCTCAACGGGAACTTACTCGGTGAACAGCAGATCCCGTCGGGCGCCATGACGCCACGCCAGCTCAGTGATGCGCTGGCGAAATTTTTACGTGGCGTGGAGGGAAAGCGCGTCAGTGCCATCGGGCTGGCGCTGTCCGGGCTGGTCGACGCTGAGCAGGGTATCTGTATCCGCTCTAACGTGCTGGACTGGGATAACGTGCCGATTGCGCAACTGCTGTCCGAGCGTTTCTCGTTGCCGGTGTTTATCGAGAATGATGCGAATGCGATGGCGATGGCTGCCATGGTGTTTGGTCAACTGGGCAATGTGCAGTCTGCAGTGATTGCCACCTACGGGAAAGGGATTGGTGCCGGCATTTTGCTGGATCGCCAGCTTTATCGTGGCCGACATGGTAAAGCGGGGGAGATTGGTCATGCACTGCTGGGTGATGGCTCGATGCGTCTGTTGGAGGATGTCGCTTCTTCCCGCGCTATTCTTCAGCGTCTGGCTTCAGGTCAGGCAAGCAAATCAGTGACGCTGAAGTCGCTGGACGCGGCACCCACGCCGGACGCGCTGGCGGCACTGGAGGAAGCGGGGCGCCATTTAGGCATTTCGCTGGCCAACCTGTCGATTGCTTATGATCCTGACGTGGTGTATCTGGCGATGGAGCCGCAGATGGCCTCGCGCATCCTGCTCGACCATATTACCCTCAACTTCCAGGCTTACCGCCTGAAGCTGACGCCGCAAACCACCCCCCTGCAATTTTTGACTGAATCCAGCCGTATGTGGGCGCTGGGGGCGGCCGGTTTTGCGATCAATAAGCTGTTGGATTTGCTGGCGGCGCAGGCGAATGACGAGGCAGAGAATCCCGTTAGTTAGTGCTGACGTTGTCAGGACAGGGGGATTTTTCTCTCCGCGTCTGATTTCGGTCGACCCGAAAGGCCAGGTCAAGGTCTTAAGGTCAAGGGCGTTTCGCTTTCCCACTTCGTGGGCGAAGCGACCTAAGGGCGGCAGTCGCCCCGCCCTTAGGAATCCGGGCTTGCGGCAGGCACTGCGCCCGCTTGCAGCGGGTGCCTTCGCAAGCGTTGCTCACCGACGGACCGTTCGTGACGTCACATCCCTGTGCCGACACGCCCTTTCACCGCCCTCCTGGCGGTTCATCCTGGTTCACATCGCTTCCTCAGCGCAGCTTAATTGCCGCCTCAACATCAAAACCCAGGTCAAAATCTAAGAAATTAAAACACCAACAAAAACCCAAAATGGTTCTTTTGTGTTTGGTTTATTTTTAGTCTGTCTTTGATTGTTCTTTTGAAGTAGATTTTGACCTTTGAGCGGCAATTAAGCCTCGCCGAAGGAGAGTGGATTTCCAGGACAAGCCAACAGGACGTTGGCGAGAGGGCGTGTCGGGACAGGGATGTCCCGTCACAACCAGTCCGTGCGGAAAGCCAGTCGACTGAGGGAATCCACGAAGTGGACGATGCGCCTGCCGCAAGCCCGGGTCCCCAGGGTGGTGGCGATTGGTCACCCTGGGTCGCTCAGCCCGCGCAGCGGGAAAGCGAAACGCCCTTGACCTGGCACTTGACCTGGCCGTAGACGTTGACCCGGCCGTCAGGCCCCGTCAGCGCACTCGCTGTCCCTGCTCATCGAACACCAGACAATGCGTCGGCGGGATCACCCATTCCACCCGTGTACCGATCTCCCGCTGATGCACTTCGCGTTCCTCCACCACCAGCATCTGCTCATCACCGGTATTCAGATAGAGATAGTTAGTGTGCCCCAGCAGCTCACAGTAAGTCAGTTCCGCACTGAACTGCGAGGGGCTGGCGCTGTCTTTCACCGGCTGGAAGTGCTCAGGGCGAATACCCAGGCGCATTTTCTGCCCTTCGTGGCAGGGGGTATTCAGCGCCAGCGTCAGATTATCAATGCCCAGCGACGGCAGACGCAGTTGCACCTGGCCTTCACGGGTCGCAACCACCTGGGCATCAATAAAGTTCATCTTTGGCGAACCAATAAACCCGGCGACGAACAGATTGTCCGGGTTGTGATAAAGATCCAACGGTGTACCCACCTGTTCAATGCGCCCCTGACGCAGCACCACAATGCGATCTGCCAGTGTCATCGCTTCCAGCTGATCGTGGGTCACGTAAATCATCGTATTCCCCAGGGAGGCATGCAGGCGGGCAATCTCAATACGCATTTGAAGGCGCAGTTCCGCATCCAGATTCGACAGAGGTTCATCGAACAGGAAAATACGCGGTTGGCGAATAATGGCACGCCCGATGGCCACACGCTGACGCTGGCCGCCTGAAAGGGCACGTGGATGCCGATCCAGCAGTTCGGTCAGATGCAGTTTTGCCGCGGTTTCGGCAATGGCGCTGGCGATCTCGGCTTTAGGCCGTTTGGCCACCTCAAGCGGATAGGCCAGATTGCCGCGCACTGTCATATTCGGGTACAGCGCATAGGACTGAAAGACCATCGCCACACCACGTTCGGTCGCGTGACGCTGGGTCATATCCTCTTCATCAATCAGCAACTGACCACCGCTGATCTCCTCCAGCCCGGCAATCATTCTCAGCAACGTGGACTTACCGCAGCCAGAGGGGCCGACAAACACCACAAACTCACCGCTGTTAATCGTCAGGTCGATGCCTTTGATGACACTGATGTGATCGTAAGACTTTTGAACGTTCTGCAATCGCAAACTGGTCATGAACTGCCTCACTCAAAGTAACTGGCCCATATAAATGGCATTGCTGCGCAGCAGAGGCTGGAAGCCCAGGCGCTGATAGAACGCGCACACCTGTTCATTTTGCAGGCTGACGCCGAGATGCACACCACCGACACCCGCTGCACGCAGGGCATTCAGCTGATGTTCAATCAGTTTGCGTCCCCAGCCCCCCTTTTGTTGTGCAGGTAACAGATTGATATGGAGATGGGCAGGATAGAGCGTGACCAGCGCCTCGGCGGCAGCATCAGGATGGCGAATACTGTTGAGCACGTTGGCATCCAGCGCAGCCTCAGGCTGACGCTGGCGATATTTTTCCTGTAATT
Source organism: Erwinia sp. MYb375 (assembly GCF_037479175.1). NCBI lineage: Bacteria > Pseudomonadati > Pseudomonadota > Gammaproteobacteria > Enterobacterales > Erwiniaceae > Erwinia > Erwinia sp. MYb375. The sequence goes on from NZ_JBBGZS010000023.1 coordinate 630,128, forward strand.
CAGGCCACCATACGTTGTTCAGCGTGGCTTCAAAGGCGCGCGTATCAGGGGCGGCAACCACATAGCCCATCACCTCACCGTCCACATCCAGCACGAACGCGAAGTCGGGCGCAAAGCGCGCATAGGGAACAGCAAAACGTTGCCCGGGATACTCCGGGTCGGAATAGAGCGCACTGGCATCAACCCCCGCATTCGCCGTTTGCAGGCAAATTTGGTAGAGCGCCGGGTAGTCGTCCGGGGTGGCTGCACGGATCACAGGGTCATTATTCATCATCAATTCTCGTTGGTCAGCAGATGAGCAATTTCAACGTTAATGAATGCCGACTTAGTTTTCAAGATGAAATAATTGCGTGACATCACAAAGCGGACGTAATAGTGCATCATTCTGCTCACCGATAACCACCGTCATCCGCTGATACGCCTTTAGCACTGCGGCCTGCGTCTTTTCTGGTGTAGTGGCACCCGCAACGCGACCGGAAAATATATGATTTTCGTATGGTAAAACAGGGGGTTAGTTTTCCCCAGTTTTTATCAGCTTAAGATGCTGGCAACAGGGAGATAAGCGGGGTGAATCACAGGCTATCGACCGCGCCTGCGCGATGGCATGCTGAATAGGTGCACAATATGTTGCTTTTATGCACGCGCTCACAGCGCTGTAAATCGCTACAGGTGGTGTTTGACTTTATTTTCCTATTAAAGTAAGTATGAAGGGGTGCATTAATAATCGTAGATTCAATCTGCGGGATTGGCAGATGTCGACATGAAAGGATGCCCATTCAGTGATGGAGAAACCGAGCACTATGTCTAGTTCATCCGTTCGTTCGTCCCAGTTTCGTACTTCAGTGCGCCTGCTCTCACGTTTGATCGCGGCCGGCGCGCTGGTCGGGTGTATGGCGCAAAGCGCCCATGCCGTCACGCTTAATGAATGGGATATCTATAACTATCCTCAGCAGACCGCCGCAGTTGATGAAGGGATAAAAGAGTTCTCACAGAAAAACCCGTCAATTGTGATCAACCGATCCGTTCACTCGTTTGAAGATACCCGCATCCCGCTCAAGCTGGCGCTTACCGCTGGCGATGGCCCGCAGATTGCCCAGGTGAATCAGGGCGGCGGCGATATGGGGTCATTGGTGAAAGACAAGCTGCTGGTGCCGCTGGACGATTATGCCAGCACCTATGGCTGGACCAAACGCTTCCCGGATTCCATCCTGAAACGTAACCGCTGGTCCAACACGCAGGACTTCGGCAGCGGTAAGCTGTATGGCGTGGCAAGCCTGGGGGAGATGGTCGGGCTGTATTACAACAAAGCGCTGCTGGATAAAGCCGGCATTGCCGTGCCGAAAACGCTTCCTGAACTGGAAAGCGCAATGGCCAAACTGAAAGAGCAGGGCGTGGCCCCGATGATGCTGGGTCTGCTCGATGGCAATATGGGCCAGCAGATGCTGAGTACACTCTGGCAGGCACAGATCGACAGTAAGGATCGTAAAAAGCTGGATGACCTTATCTATGATGTTGGTGGCACCTTTAAAGATGACAAGCTGAGCCGTGCGGCAACGATGATGAAGGACTGGAATGAAAAAGGGTACTTCTTCCCGGGCTTCCAGGGCATTGGTAACGATGATGCAGCAACACTGTTCCAGAACGGGCAGTCAGCCTTCCTGATCAGCGGGACCTGGTATCTCGGCCAGTTTAAAGATAATAAAGATCTCCACTTTGCTGCGATGCCTGCAGGTGAGGGGGTGCAGCATGCGCTTATGGTCGGGGGTACCGATTTAGCGTTCTCCGTGACCAGCACGGCGAAGGATAAAGCGCAGCAGGATGCCTCGGCGAAGTTTATCGACTATATGGTGTCAGATGCCATGGCCGACCGCTGGTTAAAAGCCGGTTTCCTGCCGGCCAGCTCCAGTAAGAATGCCCAGGTTCCTGCGGATAACGTGCTGCTGAAAGAAGCCTGGCAGGTGTGGTTAACCCTGAATGAGAATGACGGACTGGGCCACTATGTTGACTGGGCGACGCCGACCATGAACGCGGAGCTGAATCAGAATGTTCAGCTGCTGCTGGGAGGGCGTCAGACGGTCGATAAGATGGTGACCAATTTCGATAATAACTATCAACGCTACCTCAAAAGCATGAAACATTAAGCCGCATTGCCCGGCAATCCTGCCGGGCAGTCAGACGTTCTGGCCTGTGAGTCCGTTTATGTTGAATCTAAGCCCCTGGCGTAATTTTCTTTATCTTCTTCCTGCGGTGCTGGTGTATGGCGTCTTTTTACTGCTGCCATTGCTGGCCTCGCTGGGTATCAGCTTTACCGAATGGGACGGTACCTCGTCCCCGGTATTTGCCGGTATCAGCAACTATATGCGGATGTTCAGCGATCCGGTGTTCTGGATTGCGCTGGGGAACAACGCCCTGCTGATGCTGTTTTATACTCTGCTACCTATTGGCATCGGGCTGCTGCTATGCAGTTTCCTGAATGATATGCGCAGCAATACGGAACGCAGTCTGCTGCGCATCCTGTTTTTCCTGCCGTACATCATGCCGATGGCGGTGCTGGGCGTTGTATGGCGCTGGCTGTATAACCCGGCCTTTGGCCCCATCGATCAGCTGTTGCGCGCTATCGGCCTGCCTCACCTGGCGCTCTCCTGGCTGGGCGATTTTACCTGGGCGCTGCCCGCCGTTGGCATGGTCGCGACCTGGTATTTCTTCGGTTTTTGTCTGGTGCTGTTTATGGCGGGCCTGCAACGTATGGATCCGTCACTGTTGGAAGCGGCCGATCTTGATGGCTCGTCAAGACGACAGAAGTTTATGCGCATCACGCTGCCGGGGTTAAGACCTGAGGTGCGTATCGCACTGCTGCTGACGGTGATCGCCAGCCTGAAAACCTTCGACCTGGTGTATGTGATGACGCAGGGCGGCCCCGGCACCTCGACCATGGTCACCAATATCTTTATGTATAAGCAGGGCTTTGACCTGCACTATTTCGGCTATGCCTCTTCGGTGGCGGTCTTCAGTATGGTGATCGTCTTACTGATTAACTGGCTGATTCATCTGGCGTTAAAGGAGCGTTAATCATGCACAAAACGCCGGTAAGTTCCCGTGCGCTGATCTGGGTAGTGGCGTTGCTCACCGTGCTGCCGTTTATGCTGGCGCTGCTGACCTCATTTAAAACACAGATGGAGCTGTTTCAGGGCGTGTTTACGCTGCCCGGCTCTTTCAATGTGAAAAATTACATCACGGCCTGGCAGCAGGGGCATTTTAATGTCTATTTCCTGAATTCTGTGCTGGTGGTCATCCCCGTGGTGGTGTGCAGTATTTTTCTCGGCATTCTGGCGGGGTTTGGGTTCGCCTGGTTGAAGATCCCCGGTAAGAAAGTGATTGCCGCGATGTTTGCCCTCGGTATGGTGCTACCGAGCGAGGCGTTTATCATTCCGCTTTACCATGAGTTGCGCTGGATGGGGCTGACCAATACCTATCTGGCGCTGATCATTCCGCAGATCGCGCTGTCGCTGCCGTTTACCACGCTGATGATTGCCAGTGCGTTTCAGCAGGTGCCGAAAGAGCTGGTGGAAGCGGCGGTGATGGACGGCGCATCACGGGTAAAAATTCTCTGGGGCTTGCTGGTGCCCGCCATCGGGCAGACGCTATCAACGCTGGCGCTGCTGCTGTTTATCTGGACGTGGAATGAGTTTTTGATGCCGCTGATTCTGGTGAACAAAGATGAGCTGCGCACGCTACCCATCGGCATGATGCTCTTCCAGAACCGCAACACCATTGATATTCCGGTGCTGATGGCCGGCGCGATGATCGTTATCCTGCCGTTAATGGCGGTGTTTTTAATCTTCCAGCGCAAGTTTATCAGCGGCGTGACCGAGGGCGCGGTGAAATAGGGGGGGTGATACCCCCATCCTGCTAACATCGGTAAATTTTGCCTGGGGTTAAAACGTGTTAGCCGGATATACTGCGCGCAAACTTATTCAATGACTCTGCGGGTAATGCAAAAAAAATACTCATCCCCTTTGATTGCACTGCACTGGCTGACGGTGTTTCTGCTGCTGCTGGCTTATGGTTCCATTTTGATCAGCGACTATGCACAGCCGGGCACCTGGCACGGTTATGCTATTGCAGTGACCCACGTGACCGCCGGGGCAACAGTGCTGATTACCATGATCATGCGCTTGATGATCCGTCTGCGCAAACGATCGCCCGCGATTATTCCCGCGCCGAAACGCTGGCATACCGCGCTGAGCCATTTAACCCATACCTGCATTTACGCCCTGTTCATTTCCCTGCCCGCGCTGGCACTGACCTCCCATTACTTCTGGGGCGGGGAGTGGAGCCTGTACGGACTGCCGATGCCCGTGGCCGCCGTACCCGATACTGAACTGTCGGAAACGCTGATCCACTGGCACACCGTACTGGCGCCCCTCGGCTACTGGCTGATTGGTTTACACGCGCTGGCGGCGCTGGTGCATCACTATATTTTTCGTGATAACACCCTGATCAGGATGATGCCATCACGGCAATAAGGCTGACCGGACGGTGGCCCGGCCGCCAGAATCCCTGAGCTTATTCCACGGCAGGTTTCGCCGCGACATTCCGCTGTTCCCACTCCTCGCTGCTCAGGGTTCTAATATCGAACTGGTCGCGCGTGCGGGTATAGGTGTGCCCGCCCATACGGCCAACGGCATCCATCAACTGCTGATCGATATGCAGGTTTTCCAGGTTAACCGCATCGCTGCGGACATAAACGCCCAGCACTTCGCCGAGAATAATCTCGCGTGCCGGGCCCACTTGTAAAGTGGTATGGCGGCGGCACTCCAGCGCGGCCGGGGCGGCCAGAATCCGCGGACTGCGTACCATTTCACCGGGTGTGGTTTCCAGCCCGGCTAACTCAAGTTCGTCCACCTCCGGGCCAAACTTGATGGCGCAGATCTCCATCTGTTCAACCAGTGCATCATCCACGATATGCACTGTAAACTCTCCGGTTTCACGGATATTACGCGCCGTATCTTTAAAACGCATATCCGCATAGTTTTCCACGCCGATGGCGACAATCGCCGGGTCATGCGTCAGTACGTTAAAGAAGCTGAACGGCCCGGCATTGGGCATACCGTCCTTGCTCAGGGTGGTGACCAGCGCGATAGGGCGCGGGATGACCGTCCCGATGAGCAGCTTATAGCGATCGCGTTCGCCCAACTGGGCAAAGTCAAACCAGGTATGTCCCGGCATATTTTTCATTTCAGACTCCGGCAGTTATGCGGTGAGTGTCCAGCGGGGTATGGCGGCTGAGATTTTCAAACCCCTCTTTCGTGACAACGTAACAATCCCCGATGTTGCAGCCCGCTGACAGCGGCTCCAGCCACTGTGTGTGCATCACAAAAATCATGCCTTCTTCCAGACGATCGTAGTTATGAGAGGAGATGTTGAAACTGTTCTGACCGCCCGCCATGCCGACCGAATGACCCAGGTTCGGGTTATGCGGCCCGTGCGTTGCCGGATAGACGTGCATCAGCCTGCGCCCCTGGGCTTCATAATCGGCATCAGGCACATACTGCTGTGGGATCAGGCGCGCTGTTCCGTCGGGCATCGGTGACCAGTTATAGGGCATGGTGCGCGCCTCCGGGGAGGTCAGCAGACCAGCATCAATCATCGGTGCAAACGCCGCGTTGTTTATATCGCGCATCAGCGCCCCCGGTTTAATCAGCTTTTCGGCCTGCTTCACGCCAGCGGTGCAGGCAGCCAGCACGCGCTCCTGACGTTCAGTTATCTCACCCACCGCAATCATCCGCGCGGTCTGTGCGGTATAGCCGCGCCAGGTCACGTTGGAAATGTACAGATTGATCAGATCGCCCGGCCGCACAACGTGACCATAAGGTTTGCCGCAGTGGGTGCCGAACTCGTTAATGCCAATCTGATAGCCATCACCCGTTTCGCCGCCGAACGCCAGCTGCGCACAGCTGAAGGCCGCATAGATTTCATGATCGGTGACGCCCGGTTTCGTTACATGGTAGGCCGCCTGGGTGCCAATGCTGATGAGCTGTGCGGCAGCGCGGAACATCTCAACTTCACGCGGCGAGCGGACCTTCTGCAAACGCTCAAGGATGGCACTCTCCTCAACATATTTCGCGGCGGGTGTCAGCGATGCCAGCGCCGCCCAGAAGGTTAACGAGGTCCGATCACCGATTTTACCGACCTGCGCTTTTGACAGCCCGAAACGGGCCAGCACCTCGGCACATTTTTCTGCCGTTTTGACCACCGAATCGCCGGGGCGGTCAGCGTATTCGCGGCCAATCGGGCCAATTTGCCAGATTTCATGAACCAGCAGCGGCTCACCACCGGGGGGAAGCAATACCGACTGCGTGAAAAAGGAGAGCAGTACCAGCGGTTTGTCGCTGTCGGTCGGGATAATCAGCACACCTTCACGCATCCAGTCACAGAGATAGCGCAGCCAGGGGTTAGAGGCATGGAACCAGCCAACACTCCCGGCATGGACGATAATCGCGTCATGTCCTGCCTCCACCGCCTGACGACGCACTTTACGCAGACGTTCTTCGAACTCTTCTAACGGTAACGGCAGCGGCGCTGAAAATTCAAAATCCGGCTGGAAATCGGCCAGCAGCGCGCCAATGCGATAGCCAGCGGCCTGAGTCGCATGAGTATTCATAGTCTTTCCTTGTCGTCAAAAAATCAGGGTTGCTGTGGTCGCGGTGCCAGCACGCGCCGGGCGACCAGCAGACCAAGCAGGGTGATCGCGATTAAAATCCCGGAGATGGCCGCAACACGAACGTCGAGCGACTCCTCGATCAGTGCGAACATACGCAGCGGCAAGACGGTGGTGCGGGCATCGGCAAGGAACAGCGAAACCGAGACATTATCCAGAGACTGAATAAACACCAGAAACGCCCCTGCCATAATGCCCGGCATCAGCAGCGGTAAGGTGACGCGGCGCAGCGTCATAAACCAGCTGGCCCCCATCGTGGCCGAGGCTTCCGCGAGCGAAGGGTTCATCCCCTGCGCCACCACCGACACGGCGCGATACATCAGGGGGCCAAACACCACCACATGGCCAAGAATGGTCAGCCACAATGACGGCGGGAAGCCGATAAAATTGGCAACAATCAGCGCAGCCAGCCCGTAGACCAGGCTTGGCAGCACCAGCGGTGCCAGCAGCAACGGTTCGATGGTGCTGACATTTCTGCGTTTCATCCGCGTCATACCGATGGTGGCAGGCACGGCGAAGATCAGCGCACCCAGTACGGCCAGAGCGGCAATTTTTAACGAATTTCCGGCGGCAACGTGCTCCGTGGCTGATCGGACCGGATCTAACAAGGCCTCGTACCAGCGCAGAGAGAAACCCTGCGGCGGGTATTTCAGGGTCTGCCCGGAGGTGAATGACATCATCAGTGCAATCACTATCGGGGCCACCAGATAGATCACGCAAAGCGAGCCAAATCCGTAGACAAAGAGCTTATACAGCAGGCCGGGAACAGGGTTTTCGCGTCGATTAAGCATGACCGTTCAGTCTCCGGTGGCGTGAAATCATCGTGAGTGCGACCAGCAGGCACCCGGTGGACACCAGGAGCACCACGGCAATAGCGGAAGCCAGCGGCCAGTCGAACAGCGTACCCACTTCGCGGTAAATCAGCTGAGGGACATACACATTACGCGCGCCGCCAATCACCGCCTGGGTAACAAATGAACTGCTGGTACTGGCAAACACCAGTATCCAGCCTGCCAGCAGGCCGGGTAGCATCAACGGCAGCAGCACGGTGATCAAAATTCGCCATGCGCCCGCTCCGGACACCTGAGCGGCTTCGGTCAGTTGATAAGGTGTGCGCGACAGAATGGCGATCAGCGGCAGGATGATCAGCGGGAGATCAATCTGGCACATCGCCATCACCAGTCCGGTTTCGGTAAACATCAGACTGGTCGGCATTCCCGTTATCCCCATGGCCATCAGCGCCTCGCTGATCGGCCCCTGGCGGCCAAGGATGACAATCCAGGCAAAGGTGCGTACCACGTTACTGGTCAGCATCGGGATCAGCGTCAGGAAGATCAGCACCTGACGTAAGTGACGCCCGCTGTGCCAGTAAAGCAGGGCAATCGGCACGCCCAGCAGTGTCGTTCCTATGACCGTTTCAATCCCCAGCCTGGCGGTGTTCATCAGCACACGGAAGTTAAAGCTATCACCAAAGAAACGCGCGTAGTGGCTTAACGTGACACCGTCACCGGACGTGAAGCTGAAACCAACCAGAACCGCCAGCGGTGTGGCAAAGAACACCAGTGAAAGCAATAACATGGGGACAACATAAGGAAAGCCGCTCTGTTTCATCACATCACCTTAACCGGCAACCAGGGAATCAAACTGGCGTATCCAGTTATCACGGTTTTTGTTAATCGCAGCCCAGTCCGGGTAGACCAACGATTTCAGCTGCTCACGCGTGACATAGGCAGCAATTGCCGGTGTCAGGGCGACGTTTTTATTGGTCGGGAACATCTCGACGGGGGGTTGCATCAGTGCGGTTTGTGCCGCCTGAGAGATGGCGGCATCCATATAGGCATAGGCCGCATCGAGATTTTTACTGCCTTTGGTGAGATGAATATTCACCGGGGCGGCCGGTGAGCCACTCTCCGGGTGCACGAACTCCGCGTTTAACCCCAGGCTTTTCAGTCGCGCCACATTGCCGGTACTGCACATAAACACGGCAATTTCACCCTGCTGGAACAGCGTCATCTGATGGTTGGTACTGTCAACGATGCTCGTCAGCTGCTCCGGGTGTTCCTTAAACAGTTTAAAGACCGCGGCCATGTCATCCGGGCCTGTCCCGTAAATTTTTGCCAGCTCGGTATACGCCATGACGGCGGTGTTCGAGGCAAATCCGGTCCAGGACACCAGGCCTTTGTATGCCGGGTTCTCGAACAGGTCGCGGTAGCCTTTAGGGCGCGGCACCAAATCGGGATTGTAGGCGATGCCGTTAACCTCAACGGTGACCGTCGGGCCATATTCGCCCTGGAATGCCGGATCGAGCAGGTTCCAGTTTTTCAGGCGTGACGGATCAATTTTCTGGATCAGATCCTTTTCAATAGCGACTGTCATCTGTCCAGGCGACATCAACAGCGTGTCGTAAGGCGGTTTTCCGGGGCTGGCCAGCACTTTTGCCAGCTGGTCCTGGGCCATCGCAGGGGACACCGTCAGGTCAAAACCCTCTTTTTTCAATATCGGCGTCAGGATAGTGCGATACGCATCTTCCCAGTTCCCCGGGAACGTCGCGGCGACGGCGGTTCCACTGCCTGCGGCGGCAAGCGCACGCAGTGAAAACGGCAGCATGGCGGAAGCGGCGACACCCGCCATTAACTGACCAAACCGACGACGACTGATTTCTACATTTTTCATAGTGTTCACCTGGGTTATTGATTCATGGGAAGCGGTTCAGCCGGGAAGGCATGACAGCGGGCAGTGTCAATCTCAGCAAAAAGTTGTGATCCGGGTTCGGGGATAAACGTTGATGGTCCGCGTACCTCTGACGCTTTCAGACGGGTGCCGTCTTCCAGTGCCAGGTCATGCAGCAGCGTTGGCCCGAGCGGCACCGATACTGTCATGCGTACGGGCTGGGTGTTTTCCCCTGGCTGCAAACAAAGCCGCACCTCTTCAGGACGGAAAGTCAGCGTCACTTTTGAACCGGTAGTGAAGTTCAGACGGCGCGGCAGGCGCACGGTGCTCTGGTCGGGCAGGCCGATCAATGTGGTGTCGTTATCGAAACGCAGCACGGTACCTTGCAGCTGATTGGTCTGACCGATAAACGTATTCACGAACAGTGTTTTCGGTTGGTCATACACCGCCATCGGTGTATCAATCTGTTCAACGTTCCCTTTGTTCATCAGCACCAGACGACTGGCGAGACTCTGCGCTTCTTCCTGGTCGTGAGTAACGATGAGCGTGGTAATGCCCAGGGTTTTTTGCAGGTGCAGCAATTCAACCTGCAGATCGAAACGCAGCGCCCGATCCAGTGCGCCAAAAGGTTCATCAAGCAGCAGCAGTGAAGGGCGGCCGGCAATGGCGCGGGCCACGGCAACACGCTGCTGCTGGCCACCGGATAGCTCGCGCGGCAGGCGATGACCAAACTCGTTCAATCTGACGAGGGAGAGCATCTCCTCCACGCGCTGCTTACGTTCCGCGCGGGATATCTGCTGACAGGCCAGCGGATAAGCAATGTTCTCTGCCACGGTGAGATGGGGGAACAACGCATAGTTTTGAAATACCATGCCAATGCCGCGCGCCCTGGCTGACACGTTGGCGAGCTCCTGATCCCCCAGAACAATCTTGCCTGTCTTCGGCTGGATTAGCCCGGCGATGGCTCGCAGCACGGTGGATTTACCACAACCACTTGGCCCGAGCAGCGCCACAATTTCACCCGGCTCAATGGTAAATGACACATCACTCACCGCGTTGTTGCCACCGTAACTGTGGGTCAGTCCCTGCACGCTCAGGCGCTTACGTTCAAGGGTATGTTGCTTATCTTGCATAGGGCTTCCCTGGTGATGAGTCGCTGTCATAAGACGAATGGGTTGATGACAAGGAAACTGCAAGCCGTATGCCAGAGTGTTGGGAAGTGGTGCGAGAGATAATCTAATACATTGAAATAAAACAATTATTAAATTAAATATAACATTCGCAACTCTGTGCGAATTAAATTACACCTTATAATTCGAAAGAAAATTCCTTACTTGAAATGACGATTGTGGTGCAGAAAGGGCATTATTTTGGTGCAAATAATCACCAGCAGCGCGCAGAAACAGACGATAAAATCCCCTTTTTTCGCAAAATGACCGCCCATAAAGATGACGGAAAGCCCGTTCTGTCAGGTTTCTGACGTACTGGCAGTACAATTACGATGATGTCATATGAATATTTATGCGAAAGTTTGTTATACAAAATAAAATAAAAAATATAGCAATTAATTATCAATGAGATACGTTAAATGTCATGACGAAAAAGGGTCGGTGGCATAAGGCTTGCAACATCCTGAGCTATCACTCAGTGATTTGTTAACCTTAAAGGAATCGTCAATGAAGTTAGGCATCGATGGGTTGAAACTACCTTAATTAAAAAACCGCGGCCCGCTGGCCAGCCTGGATCATGTTAAATCTCTCGGGCTTCAGGGCATCTTCTTCAGCACGGTGCTGGATATGAGCCCCGATCTGGACAGCGGTTTACTGCGGGATATCCGCGCAAAAGCCGATGAACTGGGTCTGTATCTGGAAAGCGGCCTCGGAAAAATCAACCCTTATTGCAGCGCAGAAGCACCAGAACTGCGGGCCATCGGCAATGGCGATATTATTGCAGGGCTGACCCGCATGATTGAAGCCAGCGCAGCGATTGGCTGCCGGGAAATGTGGGTTTCACCGGGTAATTTTAAACCTGCCTATCCTGGCCGTCTGGCGGCCGACCGTTTCCGTACCGATGTCACATGGGAAGAGCAGCTGGCAGGCATGGCAAATGTCATGCGCAAGCTGGCCCCGGTTGCCCGCGCTCACGGCGTGCATATGAATATCGAGACTCACGATGAGATCACCTCTTTCGAAATACTGCGGATGATTGAGGCCGTAGGGGAAGAGTGCGCGGGGGTGGTGCTGGATACTGCCAATATGCTGCAACGCGGCGAAGACCCGGTGCTGGCCACTCAACGCCTGGCCCCCTGGGTGCGTCAGACCCATATTAAAGATGCGTACATTGGACGCGCTCCGGGGGGACTGGATTTTCAGCCGCGCCCATGTGGCAGCGGCGTGGTGGATTTTGCTGCTATTCTGTCGATTCTGGCACAGGTCAACCCACAGCTGAATCTGTCGCTGGAAATCGCCCAATCGACCGACGATAATCGACGCCGTCCTCATCCGCGTCAGTGTATTCAGATTGACGATCCGCTCTGGCGCGCCGGGCATCCCGACCTGACGGCCAGCGAGCTGGAGGCGTATTTTGCCACCATTGATGCCTGTGCTCAGCGCGTTGCCGCTGGCGAGGTTGAAGACTGGGAGAGTTATGAACGTACCCGTTACGGTTACCCAAGCTACGAGCATCAGTCTTACGGCTTTAATGAAGCGATTCGTTTTATTCAGCAATCGGCAGCACATATCCGGGCCATCTGTCGCGCTCAGGGCATCGTGTTATAACCCGGTTACGTATCAATATGATTATCACGATATAGAAGGCAGTCACCGTTGTGTTGCGGTAACGTACTCAGCATGCGGTCAGGGTTCAGACAGAGGATGAACAAGCTAATGAAAAAAACGCGTGCCAGGGCGACACCGGTTGCTAGCGCCGACAGTCATGATGACGTATCCGAGCGGATTCGCGTCACGCTGGCGGCGGCAATTGGTGAAGGGGCGCTAAAGCCCGGCAGTAAAATTCTTGAGGAAGCTATCGCCGAACATTTCGGCGTGAGCCGGACGGTGGTGCGGGGCGCGCTGGGCGTGCTGGAAAGCGATCATCTGCTGGAGCGCAAAAGAAATCGCGGCACTTTTGTTGCCGAACCGAGCGTTGAGCAGGCCAGGCACTTGTTTGAAGCCCGGCGTCAGTTGGAGGGTATCCTGCTGGCGTTCGTGGTGGATCGGGCCACCCCAGAGCAGCTGGATAGCCTGGAAAAGCTGGCAGATGAAGAAGAACAGATCCATCATCATGGCGACGAGAAATCGAAAACAGTGTTGTCCGGCAAGTTCCATATCGTTCTGGCAGAGCTGGCCGGTAATCCGGTGTTGACCGAGATGCTGACGAAGATTGTTGCGCGGCTGTCGCTGGTGATGTCGCTGTATGAGGAGGATCGCAAAGATGATTGCGGTGCTGACCACCATCGCCAGATTGTCGCGGCGCTCAAAGCGAAAGATTTAGGTAAGGCCCGGGCGTTGATGGACCACCATCTTGCCGATATTGAGGGGCGGGTGCGGCTGACGGAAGGCCATGGTGACCGGCATTCCTTTATGTCGATGTTGGAAAACTTTTCCTGAGCCGACATCACAGTATTGTCACCAGGAGCGCAGATAATGTTAACTGGCTCCTCAACTGATAACGGGATTATAACGATGACGGAGAACATTTCTGCTCAGTGCCACTGCGGCGCAGTGGCCTTTAACGTGACGCTTATCGATGGCCTGAATAGCGCGCGGCGCTGCAACTGCACTTTTTGCCGGATGCGGGGCGCCGTGGTGGTGTTTGCGTCAGCAATCGATGTGATAAAGGGCAAAGAAGCCCTGACGGAGTATCGGTTTAACAGCCGCGAAGTGGCGCACCATTTCTGTTCTGTCTGCGGCATCTATACCTTTCACCAGAGCCGCTCTAATCCTCATCAGTACGGGGTCAATGCGGCCTGCCTGGAAGGCGTATCGCCGTTTGATTTTAACGCTTTGAATGTCACTGACGGAGTAAATCATCCGAAGGATGGCGGTGCAGGCGGGGTGGCGGGAGTATTATCGTACGTCCCCAGCGAGAGGAAATAACGCAGGCGTTGAGAAAAAGGGTAAGCGGCATGGATCCGCTTACCCACAGGGGTTACTGAACGTCGAAACGGTCGAGATTCATGACTTTCGTCCAGGCAGCGACGAAATCGAGCACAAACTGATGCTGGTAACTGTCACTGGCATACACTTCCGCCAGTGAACGCAGTATCGCGTTGGAACCAAACACCAGATCTGCACGTGTTGCGGTGTATTTCAGTTGACCAGTGGTACGATCGTGCCCTTCATAATATTCTTTAGTGTCATCACTGGCGCGCCAGACGGTGCCCATATCTAACAGATTGACAAAGAAATCATTGCTGAGCACACCCACACGGTCGGTAAACACACCGTGCGGCGTGTTATCGACGTTCGCCCCGATCACACGCAGCCCACCGATTAACACCGTCAATTCAGGTGCGGTCAGCGTAAGTTGCTGCGCTTTGTCGATCAGCATATTTTCTGTCGATGCACTGCTTCTGCCACTTTTGTAGTTACGGAAACCGTCAGCAACCGGTTCAAGTACCGCAAAGGAAGCCACATCCGTTTGCTCAATGCGCGCATCCACACGGCCAGGTAAGAAGGGCACATCGATCAGGACGCCCGCGGCTGCGGCCGCTTTTTCAACGCCCACGGTGCCTGCCAGAACAATCGTATCGGCGAGGGAGAGTTTCCCTGACTGCTGTTGAATCGCCTCAAGCTGAGGTAGCACACCACTGGCGATACGGTTAACTTCCCAGTGACGTTGCGGCTCAAGGGCCAGACGCGCACCGTTGGCACCACCGCGTTTATCGCCACCACGGAAAGTGGAGGCAGAGGCCCACGCCACTGAGACTAACTCACTAACGGACAGCGATGAGTCCGCAATCCGCTTTTTCACCGCGGCGATATCCGCAGGCACCGGGTGGTGAACGGCGGCTGGCAACGGATCCTGCCAGATAAAATCTTCCGCCGGGATTTCAGGCCCCAGATAGATACTTTTCGGCCCCAGATCGCGGTGGGTCAGTTTGAACCAGGCGCGGGCAAAGGCGGCATTGAAGGCATTGTGATCGTTCAGGAAACGACGTGAGATTTTCTCGAATTCCGGGTCAAAACGTAACGTCAGGTCGGTTACCAGCATCGTCGGTTTACGTTTTTTCGTTGCATCAAACGGATCGGGGATCAGGTCTTCTGCGTCTTTAGCTTCAAACTGGATCGCGCCCGCCGGGCTGCGGGTCTGCACCCACTCATATTTGAACAGGTTCTCGAAAAAGTAATGGCTCCAGTGCATCGGCGTCTGGCTCCAGATCACTTCCAGGCCTGAGGTGATGCTGTCCGCGCCGATGCCCGAACCGTGAGTGCTGGCCCAGCCAAGTCCCTGCTGTTCAAGCGATGCCGCTTCAGGTTCAGCGCCAACGTGGGTCGCTTCGCCCGCGCCGTGGGTTTTACCCAGCGTATGGCCACCGGCAATCAGCGCAACGATCTCTTCGTCATCCATCGCCATATTGCCGAAGGTTGCCCGGATGGCCGCCGCTGCTGATGCCGGGTCGCCGCTGGCATTCGGGCCTTCAGGGTTAACGTAGATCAGCCCCATTTCAGTGGCTGACAGAGGATTGCTGGCGAGACTTTCCGGGTGACGGTGCGTCAGCCATTCTTTTTCATCGCCCCAGTTCACGTCCAGATCGGGTTCCCAGACATCCTGGCGGCCCGCCGCAAAGCCAATCGTCTGGAAACCGGAGTTTTCCAGTGCCACATTCCCCGCCAGAATAATCAGGTCAGCCCAGGAGATCTGTTGACCGTATTTTTGCTTCACCGGCCACAGCAGACGTCGCGCTTTATCCAGGCTGACGTTATCCGGCCAGGAGTTGAGCGGGGCGAAACGCTGCTGACCGCGCCCGGCACCGCCACGGCCATCCACCATGCGGTAGGTGCCAGCACTGTGCCAGGCCATACGAATAAACAGCCCGGCATAGTTACCCCAGTCAGCGGGCCACCACGGCTGAGAATCGGTCAGTAATGCTTTGAGGTCGGCTTTAAGGGCAGGGTAATCAAGCTTCTTGAATTCTTCACGATAGTTAAAATCAACGCCGAGGGGATTGGAACGGTTGGAATGCTGGCTCAGAAGATCGACTCTTAGCTGTTTTGGCCACCAGTCATTGCTACTGGTGCCACTGCCAGCAATGGGTTTGGCGGCTCCCGCGTGGAAAGGACACTGCGCGGCTGAAGCATTTGGGTTTTCCGACGATTGGCTCATTTCTCTATCCACCTTTTTATTGTGTGGTTTTAAAATAGTGCATTCTGAGCGTGCGGTACATCTGGATAACCCTATTAATGTGATAGAGAATAAGGAGGTGGCTAACAAAGGGAGTTGAGTGGCCACGTTGCCGATGGCCACATGAGTAAGTTAGTGTTTGTCACCCACTGGCAGGATACTGCGACCAAATTGCTCGTTCAGCACTTCAGCCATTGCCAGATAAAACGCGCTGCCTCCGCAGACCACCCCCATCCAGCCAGCAATGTGAATGATCGCCGGGTTATCCACCAGATGGCCAATCGCCAGCAGGGCGAACAGCACGGTCAGGCTGAAGAACACACATTGAAGTGCGCGGTTGCCTGCCAGGGTGCCGAAGAACATGAATAACGTAAACACGCCCCACAGACCCAGATACGCCCCGAGGAAATGCCCGTTTACTGCGTCTGTCAGGCCCATTTTCGGCATCAATAAAATAGCGACCAGCGTCAGCCAGAAGCAACCGTAAGAGGTAAACGCAGTTAAACCGAAGGTGTTGCCTTTTTTATATTCCAGCAGACCCGCGAATATTTGTGCGATGCCGCCATAAAAGATACCCATTGCCAGGATAATACCATCCATTGGGAAAAAACCTATATTATGCAGGTTCAGTAGAATGGTGGTCATGCCAAAACCCATCAGGCCCAACGGAGCCGGATTAGCTAACTTAACGGTGCCCATAAATCCCCAGAAATATTGATTAAAATGTTAAAAGGCTTCACCCCTCGCCAGCACTCCCTGGCAGGGCGCGAGATCATAATCAGAGCCCATCAAAGCGTCTTTGATCTAAAGAGGGTGAAACTCATTATTTATATTCTTAGGACCTGGTGAGTTTCTCAGTCTGTGCAATCGGTGCGTATAAAATAGAACGCGTAAAAGAAATGTTGTAAAATTCTCGCGCATTCGTTGTGGCCGATTTTTTTATGTAACAATTGAAAAACATTTCCTGTTGTTGGCTGGATTATTTTGGCCTCAGACGTTTCGAAAATTACATATTGTACGGTCAGAGATTACAACCTTATTGCCAGGGCGAAAGACAAAATATGGTAAACACCACTCTCGAACAGCGAATCTATGAACTTGTCAGAGCCCATGACGGATTTTCCCTTTTTAAGAAGATGGAACTGGCACCAACAACGGATTTTGATTCGGATCTGCGACTGGAAGATGATGAAGCATTAGCACTTATGGATGATTTTTTCTCCAGGTTTAGTGTTGAGCGTGGGAATTTTTCTATCACAACCTACTATCCACCAGAACCACCCTTAAGTGAGCGACTTAATCCATTTCGTAAAAGCCATATTCCTCAAGTGCCAGATTTCACTATCAATATGCTGATCGAATCCGCCAGAGCTGGCCGCTGGTTATATGACTGATTCAAAGCCGAAGACTATTTTTTAAGGGTAATCAGTGCCCCGAAACAGCTTTCCCTCTCAGGAAAGCTGTTTCTGATTGAGACTCAGGCCGCCGTTCTTTTAATCGCCAACCGATGCCCATGGCGGAAGAACAGCAACCCGGCTGCGGAGAAACCGATCAGAGCAATAAACATGACCGGCGGTGGTGTATAGCTGAGTAAAAATCCACACAGTACGGGGTTAACGGCACCGCCGATATTGCTCAGGTTCTGTACACCGTAGTAACTGCCTTTCATATTATCGGGCGCGATGAAATCGATGAACATATATTCCACGGGGATTACAATCAGCTCGCCGAAACTGAAAATCACCATCGCTATCATCCACAGCAGTATCGATGGCCCCGCGAGCATAAAGCCGGCCAGACCGAGGATAAAGAATAACGTGCCGAAAAATAACCATCTCAGCAGGTTGTCCTGTTTCATGCGGCTGCTCATCACGTACTGAAAGGCAATAACAATCACCGCGTTGGTGATCATAATGGCGCCAATCACTTTATAGGCGTAAGCGGCATCCGCGATAATAATCAGGTACTGCGACAGATATCCGGTGAACTGCCCAAAAACAATCGCACCGAAGGTGCTGCCCAGCGTGAAATAGATCAGACAGCGGTCACGCATCATAATAGCGAAGGTCTGGCGTAAGTCGGGTTTTTCCAGCGGCTTTAGCTCAACATCGTTACGCGCAGGGCTGTTGGGGATATTGCGTAATCCCACCATCAGCGCAATAACCGTGACCAGCGCCAGAGTGCCCGAAATCATAAACGGTAGCGTTGGGTCAAACCCCGCCAGCCAGACACCTAATGAAGAGCCAACGGCCCAACCCACATTGATCAACGTGTAGTTCATCGAGAATGCTTTAACGCGTTTCTCGACGGGAAGCCACGCGGCAATGCAGGCTTTGATAGTGATGCTCAGTAGCGCATAGGATGCGTTGAGCAGGGCGATCACAACGACCACACTGCCGACCTCTGGCAGAAGCGGCAACAGGAAAAAACTGAGGGCGAACAGACTGATAGAGACACCAATCAACAGGCGGTGGCTGAATTTATCGACCAGATAGCCGCCGTAGAGACTGCTGAAAATACCGATAGCAAGGCTTGCCCCCATAATGATGCCGACACTTTTGGGCAGCAGATGATAGTGCTCGGTCAGGTAAATGGTCAGAAAGGGCAGCGTGACCCCACGGCCAATTGTCAGCACCAGTGAGCCAGCAAGCAGGGCAAGAATAATTGGCGGCATTCCTTTCATTTATTACATTCATCCATCAATTTATTAACAACCAGACCTGTTACTCTACTCTGTTATCAGGCATTTTTTGTGTCGTAAAACCATAATGTTTCAAGGTGTTAACTGGAGAAAAAACTATAGAAATATCTTATTCCAGTGGGGAATACTGCGCTGACGTCAGGCGTTCCCGCTCTCCCTTTTTCAGGGCGTGAGCGGGGTGCCGGTATTACTTCTTACGCGTCAAGGTGATACGGGTCAGTTCCGATGGGCGACCGACCCTCACCGCCATACCGGGCCAAAGACCGGTACCGTTATTCACGTACAGCTGCATGCCATCCACATCATAACGGCCTGAAACAAAGCCATTATTAGGTTTGGCAAATAGCCGATCGAATCCCCAGATTAAGCCGCCGTGCGTATGCCCTGAAAGCTGGATATCGACGCCCTGTGTGGCATTTTCACGCGCATTTTTGGGCTGATGATCGAGTAACACAATCGGTGCGTTTTCCGGTGCGCCTGCTAATGCCTGGGTGAGATCAGGACCATCAGCACCTCGCGCGGTGGCTGATGCATCGGTCAGGCCGGCGATCACCAGTTTTGCCTCTCCGCGGGCGATCACCTTGTGGCGGTTGAGCAGGGGATCTAACCCTAAGGAAGCCAGATGCTCCGTCCACGCCTGTTGTTCGAAGAAGTATTCGTGGTTGCCGGTGATGGCCAGTACGCCATCCGGGGCATGCAAACCGCGCAGCGGTTCAACATCGTTACGGCGGTTTTCCAGGGTGCCATCAATAACATCACCGGTGATGACGATCAGGTCCACATTCAGCGACATTGCCTGCTTCACCATGGATGCCGTCCAGCTGGCATTGAAAAGCCGGGTGATGTGCAAATCGGTGAGCTGGAGCAGTTGATAACCTTCAAACGCCTGCGGCAAATTGGCGACCTCAAGAGTGACATCTTTCAGCGCGGGAACGCGGGTGGCCTGTTGAACGCCGTACGTAGCCAGACCCATGGCAAACAGTGCAGCCAGGTAACGAATGCCTGGCGCAATCTCCAGCGGATGCCTGACAATCAGTGAAATCAGTGCGACCACATCAATCACCAACTGCGTGAGCGCGAGGAACAGCACCGCACTGAACGCCCAGTTAAAGAGAATAATCACCATGCGCGGCATTTCAGGGGCAAAAATGCTGCCAGAGGTGAACCGGCTAACCAGCAGATACTGAGACGCCAGCAGCACCAGCAGCGATAACAGGATTTTTAGAGCAATGGGCATGGAAAGCGGGATAAGAAAACGGGCGATAACATACCAACTCGGTATGCTGAAGATAAGGTGAAACATGTCAATATTCCCTTAAAAAGTGGTGCACGATAATGCAAAGATGAAGTGAAAAGCATCGGTCACTGAACAATCTGAAAAGTTGTAGCATAGATCCCGTATTAATCTAAGTGCTAAGGTCATTACACAGAGCAAAAGGAGGAGGGCACTCATGCGGACCGTGACTGTGACCGCTTACGACAAGCGGTGGCCCGGTTTATTCGAGGCGGAAAGCGCGCTGTTACTGGCCACCCTGGGCAATATTATTTTCCGCATTCACCACATTGGCAGCACGTCAGTACCCGAGCTGGCAGCAAAACCCGTCATAGACATATTGTTAGAGGTTAATGGGCTGACAGAACTGGATAACGCCAATGCTGCAATGAAGCTCAATGGCTACACAGCCCGTGGTGAAAATGGCATCCCCAATCGTCGATATTTCACTAAAGGTGGCGATCAGCGCAGTCATCAGGTTCATGCTTTTGCTGTAGGCGACAGCCAAATCATAAAGCATCTGGCGTTCCGGGATTATCTGATCAACAACAAGAACGCAGCAGAACAGTATGCCGAAATAAAACGTGCTGCGGTGCTGGCAAGTGACAACGATGTTCATCGTTACAGTGCTTTCAAGACGGCGTTTATTGAACACCATCTTCGGTTGGCACTTACTGGCGCAGCGTGTTTAGCCAGTCACACCAAGCCTTAACGCTACGTTTTATCGGTGGAGAGAGAGCTTCAGACGCCATCAGTGAACGGCAGAGGATTCAAACCGCGGATAAGTCATCGTTTTCACGTAGCGCCACCTTGGTACGCATAATGTATATTATGTTAAATTAGATATCAGGGAACACTCCCGCTGGTTGCAACCGGCTCGCCTTCTTTTCCTGACTGAATCTACATCTACTCATCTCTCCGTACCAACGGTCCGCCAATGTGTCGCTACGTGAAAAGTTGGGGATAACTCCCCTTCTCTTTTCGTAGAATTCGCGTAGCGACGCCAACTCTGCAATGCCGTGCAATTATTTTCATTTTTCCCTGAATCTTTCCACGCATTTGCCGATACCCGTTAAGGACAGCCACTTACGTGTCCGCCACCATACCTGTTAGAACACCAGGAATGCACAGACTATCATCCCGGCAAGCACCCCCTTGGGTGTAAAGAGATACCATCTTTCGTGACTGACTGATGACCAAGTGTCCCGCCTGGAAAAAACATTCTGCCCACTATGGGCTTGCCGAGAAGAATTCAGTTGCGATGGCTATGCCACAAACCGGCCTGCGCGTATCTGGTTCATCGAGATGTTGATAACTTCCTGAGGTGTTCTATGTTTGGTATGAAAAAATCGAGCTTTTCGCTGCCCTCGTCCAAAAGTAACGGCATCACCCGGGACATCAATGCAATAAAACAGCATGTGGCATGGATTGAGTTTTCGCCTGATGGAGAGATTCTCAACGCCAATCAACAATTTCTCGATGTCACTGGTTACTCACTGAGTGAGATTCAGGGAAAACATCACCGGATTTTTTGCAAACCGGATTACTGCCGTTCAGCAAGCTACAGTGCCTTTTGGCAGACACTCGCAACAGGCGAATCGGTAACGGGTATCTTTGAACGTTTCAGCAAACAGCATCAGCGCTTTTATCTCAGCGCCACCTATTTCCCGGTTACCGATGATAACGGCATTGTTTATAAAGTGATTAAGGTCGCCTCCGATATCACCGCCCGCCATCATGAGTTAGAGCAAAAAGAAGCGGTGATCACTGCACTGGACCTGTCCATGGCGGTGATCGAATTCACGCCTGATGGTCAGATTCTTACGGCTAATAGCAACTTTCTTACCCATATGGGCTTTAACTTGTCTGATATTGTCGGCCAGCATCATCGCATCTTTTGCTATGAAAGTTTTTATCATGAAAACCCCGATTTCTGGAAAAAAATTGGCAAAGGTCAGCACTTTGTTGGGCGCTTTGAACGTAAAACGGCCAGCGGTGAGCGCATTTGGCTAGAAGCCAGTTACAATCCCGTCTATGACGCTGATGGCCATGTTTGTAAGGTGATTAAGATCGCATCTGATATCACTACCCGTGTCGAAGCCGCAAAACGGGTGGCCGATATCGCCGTTACCACCTCAGAAGAAACCTCGCAAATCACGCATAATGCCAATGAGGTGCTGGAAGAAACGGTGCGTAACTCCGGGCTGGTTGCTGTTCAGGTAAATGCCGCAACCGAGATTGGTGCAAAGCTCAATGCTTCGGCCAAAAGCATTACTGAAGTCGTTGATACAATTAACGTTATTGCCGCACAAACCAATATTCTGGCACTGAATGCCGCCATTGAGTCAGCGCGGGCTGGCGAAGCCGGACGCGGATTTAGTGTCGTCGCTGCGGAAGTCCGCCGACTGGCTGCATCGACCGCCAGCGCCACGCAAAAAATAACGTCCGTCGTAGAAGTGAATGCTGATTTGATCCAGCAGATGTATCAACAGTTGGATGCGGTAAAACAATTCGTGGTCACCGAACAGGATAAAATCAGCGACCTCTCGCGGAGCCTGAAGGAAATTAATCGCGGCGTGCACCAGTTTGTCAGCGTCATCCATCGGCTGGATGTGTAATCCACCCTGTTCAGTCGACGGGTTTAGATGCCGGTGAAAGAGCAATGATGAGCGAATACGGCAACAAGCTTATCTGGCCAGCAGCCCTGTGCTGCTGGCTTTGCACCACGTCCGGACCCGGCGGACATCAATGAAGAAGTGCCCTATCTCCCATGTTAAAATAGTATATTAATCGCATCTCTTAAGTTTAATCAGACCATTTTTCGTATGATCTTGCACAAAGTCTGGGCCATCAACCCAAACATATTTTTTCTTACTTTTATCAAAGAAACCATGCCATCTGAACAACCCTGAGCTGCCCTTAATGGTCATTTCAGCCACCGATTTCGTTGTGCTGTAACTATCCCACGCAAGGTTCATTCCACCTGTACCAAGATCAAGCGGCTTATCAAAATACACAGCAACCTGATTAGCGGAGATCTCTTTTGAATGGATTGAGATGATGATTTGATTGTCATTCACAATAAACGGACTGGGGATTTTACTTAGCTGAATTGAAAAACCCTCGTCATCACAGGTCGTTCCCCATGTGCCGAGATGAGACTGTGCATAAGACGTAAATGACAGAAAAAATAAACCAGCAATTAAAATTTTCATTCATACTCTTCAAGATGCTTCAATAAAATGACGATGTTCTATGCGAAACAATAAATCCGGAGCAGTTAGCGCTCAACAAACAGTGACTGATTCTTTGCCAGATAGAAAGGCCTCAGATAAGCCACGGTATTGGACAATGGCAGTATTTCCGCACTCAGGTTGATGCCAATTTCCTCACGCAGATAACGCCGTCTCGTCTCAATACGATTCCATAACGCCGGATAGTGTTTGCTGATCTCTGCCTGAAGCGTGATATCCGCAAGTACCACGCACTCTTCCGCGCTAACGCCTGTGTAACCCGCGACCGAAGGGATGATATCAATCTGCATGATCATGCCGCTTTTCAGCGGTTCATCCGACCCCTCATAGACCGGGGAAGACATCCACTCTTCATCTGAAACGAGGTGACCCGGATTCAGGTGCCAGCCATAGCGTTCTTTCGGTAATACACGTTCCACCAGCTGGTAAAGCTCGTCGCCGGTCATGCCACAGTGAATATTTTCCAGCCAGGCAACAACCGCAGCGAAATACGGTTTAGCCATACGCTGCAACCACTCTTCCTGCCCGGCAGGCAATTCACTCTCATCGGCAATAACAAAACCGGTTCTGCTGGACAATCCGCCTTTAAAGCCAGTGGTCAATGATAACGGATCACCCTTCTGCACTTTCTTATAACTCGGGTATATATTGGCTTTATCGAAGCGGCTACCGGTGGCGGCAATGGATACCACCGTGTTGTCCTGGCCTTCCGCGGCCAGCAGTGCACCCAGACCAACTTCACGGACACCAACCTCAATCGCATTCATTGCATCAAGAATACAGTTTGATGCGAGGTTAGCACCGTATTCATAGTGAGCAATTTCGTTCGCATTACAGGTCGCACGCGCCCCCGATTTGCCACTAATAAAGAGGTGAGCGGCATTCTCCAGCTCTGCACTGGCTTTCAGGATGCGTCTGACCGCCTCAACAATAAAATACGGCAGATCAAAGAACGTTTTGCCGTTCCCGGCCGCCGGAGTGAACATCTTCCAGCCCACCAGCCCTACCTTACTTTTATTGTTAAGCCCGGCTGCGGTGAAGAGACTTTCCAGCGGCGCTTCGTTATCCATTGGCTGATTTGGCAGAGAGAAGTACGGGCTGTGTGCCAGCGTAACCGGCACGCGTGAAAAGCGCGCAAGCTTCAGGTTTTCATTGCCCAGCACCAGCGTACATTTGCCACTGGTTTCCAGAATTAGCAGGCCTTCTTCAAAACGCGGAATAAATCCCGTCAGATAGGCGAAGTTAGCGCCATGCTCTTTGTCTGCGTATATCACAAGAGCATCGAAGCCTTCGTTCTTCATCCCATTCAGGATTTTTTCTTTTCGCGCCAGAATCGTTTCATCTGTCAGGAGAACAGGCTCGACCTGGGTAAATTTCACCGGGGCGACGGTCGGTCCTAACTTTATTGTTGTGGAAACCATGATGCACTCCCTCAGGTTACGAATTAATGGTTAAGTAGCAGATGGATCACTGTGCGTAGCAGGATACCCAGCAAAACACCGGGAATGACGTAACGAAACAGCCTGACAAAGCGACTGGCAATACCCAGAAAAATACCGATGCCAGGCAGATCAAAGGTCTGAATCATTAAGCCAGCAGAGGCGTTAATCTGCTGAGGTGTGATCAGCCCTTTCTGTATCAGCTCCGTCATCACGCCGTAATATGCGGTGCCCCCTGCCAGCATTTTGGTCAGTGCCGGCATAACAAAGATATCCGGGATATTGAACATGCCGAGCAGCGGGGCAAGCAGTGCGGTCAGCCCTTCAATCGCCCCGGCCGCTTTCAGTATGCCCACCACCGTCAGCGACAGGAGAAGCATGGGAACGGACCCCAACGCCAGGCGGATTGCGTCTGAACCGGCACCGTTAATGACGGCGATCAGCCCCTGAGGTGCGTTGCCCTCCAGTCTCTCTTTTTCCGCCAGCGGCAGGGAATCCGTCGACAGCCTTCGCCCGCTAAGGTGATAGGTGAACGCCGCCGCAGCCAGCCCCCCGACGATTGAAATGATCACGGCTTCGCCCCAGTGCAGGCCAAAAGGGATAAGGGGATAAAAGACGTTCCCCTGGCCCATGGCAAAAAGCATCGCCAGGGCTGCCGCGAGGTGACGGTCGGAAGTGCCGCGTTTCTCCATAATCGCCAGCGCCGCCAGCGGTGCGGCGAAACTAACAAAGTTCAGCTGGATCAGCGCAAAAATAGCCAGCCCGGTGATGCCAAATGGCCTGAATATCGGCGTCATCACACGCACAATCGCGTCAAGCACGCCCTTCTGTTCCAGGTATCTCATGATAATCAGCATGACTACCATCACCGGGATCAGGGTGTAAAGCGCAACATCAACAGAGGTTCGCCCTGCCGACATAATAATGCCAATGATATCCATTAACGGGTTCCACAAGGGTATAAGAAGAGCCGACTGCCCACTATTCGTTAGCAACGGAATAAGATATAAAATCCCGCTCTACTTCAACTCTTTCAAGTCAAGAAAGGCTTTCATCGTTATCCCCATTGGCGCAAACTGTCGCGATTCAAGCCTGATCAGAGCAATGTATGCACGCTAAAATGATTGAATATATTAATATATTTTTGCAGGTTGTTGAACAGGGTAGCTTTACTAAGGCGGCCGATGTTCTGCAACTTCATCGCCCTGCCGTGAGCAAAGCGATTCAGCAGCTTGAGGATGATCTCGGGGTGAAACTGATCCACCGTACCACCCGCAAGCTGAGTGTCACCGCAGAAGGCGACGACTTCTATCAGCGTTCAAAGCATCTCTTGGCTGAAGTGAACGATATGATGGCAAACTTCTCACCCACGCTCCCTCCGCGTGGGCGTCTTACGCTGGATATGCCGCTGGCGCTGGCGCATAGCATTCTGATCCCTCATCTGGCGCAGTTTAAAGCGCTGTACCCTGATATTGAGGTCGTTCTGGTCTCCTCGGATAAGAAAACCGATTTAATTAGCGAAGGCGTCGACTGCGTTGTGCGCCTGGGAGAGTTGACGGATTGCAGTTTTATCTCCAGACGGCTGGGCGATATCCGCATGGTCACCTGCGCGGCCCCTTCCTATCTGCGCAAATACGGTTACCCCCAGACACTGGCGGATTTGGACGCGCATCAGGCCATTCATTTCTTTAGTGATCATAGTCGCGATGTTATGGCGTGGAAATTCATTGAAAACGCTGAGGTTGTTGCAAAACGTCCCGCCAGTAGCCTGCTTGTAGATAACTCCGATATTTTACTCTCCTGCGGCCTGGCCGGGCTGGGGATTATTCAGGCAACCTGCCATGCTCTGGCTCCCCATATTGCTTCCGGTGCGTTGGAAGAAATACTGACTCAGTATCCTTCCGTCCCAAAACCCGTTTCCGTGATGTATCCGGACAGACGTCATCTGTCGTCCAAAGTGCGTGTTTTTATCGACTGGTTTAGCGAGATTTTTGCCCGACAGCGCTGCTGAAACCAGGCGATTGTTACTGAATCAGTAATAGTGATGTTCCGCCACGCCTGTTTTTACCTTGAGTCTAACCCCGTAAATTACTCGCAGATAAACCGTGCATACCCGCTCCAGGGTATGCCGTTAACTGATGAGGTTTGAATATGTCTAAAGTGGTGACGTTTAACCGTACCGGTGGCCCGGAAGTGCTGGAGGTTATTGATGTTGACGTACCTGCCCCTGCGGCGAATGAAGTTCAAATCCGCGTACAGGCAATCGGCCTCAATCGTGCAGAAATCATGTACCGCAATGGCGAGTATGTGATCGAACCTGTATTTCCGGCCCGGCTGGGGTATGAAGCTGCGGGCGTGGTTGACGCCGTTGGTGCAGACGTTGTCGGATTCATGCCAGGCGATAAAGTTAGCGTTATTCCTTCATTTACCTTTACGCAATATGGCATGTACGGCGAAGTGGTCAATGCCCCGGTTCATGCTGTGGTTAAACACCCTGAGAACCTGTCGTTTGCAGAAGCGGCCGCCAGCTGGATGATGTACGTCACCGCTTATGGCGCGCTGGTCGAGTATGGCAACCTGCAGGCAGGCCAGAACGTGGTGATCCGTGCCGCATCCAGCAGTGTCGGGCTGGCGGCAATTCAGATTGCTAACATGCTGGGCGCGAAACCGATCGCGCTGACGCGCACCAGTGAAAAACGAGACATGCTGTTGAAAGCTGGGGCTGTTGCGGTGATCGCTACCGCCGAACAGGACATGGTGGCGGAAATCACGTGCGTCAGCGGCGGTGAAGGTGCGCATATCGTTTTTGATCCCGTTGGTGGTCCGGATGTGGCAAAGCTGATCCAGGTGATGGCACCTCAGGGCATGTTCTTCCAGTACGGTGCGCTCGACAGCCGCGATATGGTCATTCCTGTCTTCGATATACTCGGTAAGCATCTGACTGTGCGCGGTTATGAACTGTTCGAAATCACCACCGATGCCGATAAACTGGTGCGCGCTAAAGCGTTTGTGAGTGAGGGGCTGCGGTCGGGGAAACTCAAACCGGTGATTGATAAAACCTTCCCGCTCGATGATATTGCAGAGGCTCAGCGCTATATGGAAGCCAATGGACAGGTGGGTAAAATTGTCGTGACCGTTCAGTCTGCCGTCTGATCGCCTTTCTTTTTCACCTCATCTGTCGACAGGCAGATGAGGCTCTGTACGCTTCCCTGCCCCCTAATCCATTGACTTTACGGCCTGAAATAAGAGAATCTTCTTATCACTCGACCACCAGAAAGAACCGGAGCATACCATCACCCGTTCTCGCCGTATTCCCGCCGTCATCGCCCTTAAAAGGTCGGCCGCACTGGCTATCGCCGCGTTGTTACTGTTCAGTTGTTCTTCCGAACCGCCGAAATCGCTGGTCACCCCGCTCCCGCCGGTGGCAAAACAGCCGCTGCCAACACGGCCTGAGCTGGCGAAGGAACCGATGCGTGGCGTCTGGCTGGCGACCGTTTCGCGCCTGGACTGGCCGCCGATCGCTTCGGTCAATGTCAGTAGCGCGGCGCTGCGTATCAGCCTGCAGCAAAAAGCGCTGACCGATAAGCTGGATAAACTGAAAAGTCTCGGCATCAATACCGTGTTCTTCCAGGTAAAACCCGATGGTACGGCGCTGTGGTCGTCAAAAATCCTGCCGTGGTCAGATATGGTGACCGGGAACATTGGCGAGGATCCGGGCTACGATCCGTTGCAGTTTATGCTCGACGAAGCGCATAAACGCGGCATGAAGGTGCATGCCTGGCTAAACCCTTATCGTGTCTCTGTTAACACCAAAGCCTCCACCACGGTCGAGCTGAATCGAACGCTGTCGCAGCAACCTGCCAGCGTCTATGTACTGCATCGCGACTGGATCCGCACCTCGGGGGATCGTTTTGTGCTTGACCCCGGCATCCCGGCAGTGCGCGACTGGATCACCAGCATCGTCGCTGAAGTGGTGGCGCACTATCCTGTCGATGGCGTGCAGTTCGATGACTATTTCTATACGGAATCCCCAGGTTCTGCCCTCAATGACAGCCAGACGTTCCGGCAATACGGTCAGGGATTTAGCAGTAAGGCAGACTGGCGGCGGCACAACACGCAGCAGCTGATCGAGCAGGTGTCGCGTACCATCAAACAGTTAAAACCGGATGTCGAATTCGGCGTCAGCCCGGCTGGCGTATGGCGCAATCTGTCACACGATCCGGCAGGCTCCGATACGCGCGGTGCAGCAGCCTATGATGAATCCTTCGCCGATACCCGCCGCTGGGTGCAACAAGGCCTGCTGGACTATATTGCCCCGCAGGTGTACTGGCCTTTCGCACGGCAGGCGGCACGCTACGATGTGCTGGCAAAATGGTGGGCAGAGGTGGTGAAACCCACCAGCACGCGGCTGTATATCGGCATTGCGCTGTATAAAGTCGGGGAACCGTCGAAGAATGAGCCAGACTGGACGGTACAGGGAGGCGTGCCGGAGCTGAAAAAACAGCTCGACTTGAATGAGTCGCTACCGAATATTGATGGCACCATCCTGTTCAGAGAAAACTACCTCAATCAGCCACAGACTCAGGATGCGGTAAATTACCTGAAAAGCCGCTGGGGTCAGGCCGCAGCCAAATAAGCTAACAGGATCAGCAGGGTAGCGCCCTGCCGGTCCTGCTTTATCCCGCTTGTCTCCCCGCAAACGTTTCTACCAATCTCAGCCCGCTTTACACGCAAATCTGTTAATTAACGGCAGATAAATTCCGCAATCTGTTCGGCAAACCCCTTAATCTGGATAACGAACCGGGATAACACCCTTATGTGTTTTTTAATCCTTGATAGCCGCCGTAACACCGTCACCTGAGGAATCATATTGATGAAAGTGCAGAAAATAGAACAGCCCGCCGCCATCGAATCGCTGGAGTCATGGGGAACCGTTGAAGGCCTGCCGGGCACCTCTGCCATCAAGCTCTCCGGCCTGCAAAAAGTGATTCCGGGGAAGGAAGATATTGATACCGGGATTTTTCAGTGTGGCACGGGCAGCTATCGTCGCTCGGTTAAACAGGCTGAGATTATGCATTTCCTCGGCGGCTCCGGGTCATTTACACCCGACGGTGAAGAGACGTTAACTTTCAAAGCGGGTGATTCCTTCTTTTTCGAAGCCAACACCGAAGGCACCTGGGTGGTGGAAACCGAGATGCGTAAGCTGTATGTGATTTTTGATGCAGAAGTCTGAGTAACTCAGCCCTACCTGATCCCCTGTTTAGTCCTGCGGGGATCGGGTGTTAAACCCATAAGTGCCCTTTTACATCAATATTTTACGCAAGCGATAATTGATAAAACTCTGGCCACGCACCGACACCTGCTGGGCTTCAACCAACTGGAAGCCGTGTCGGATAAAGAAGGGTTTCGCGGTAATGCTCGCCTCGGTATAGATAACCGGGATGTCCATCTTCACTACCGCCAGCTCCAGCCACTTTAGCAGCGCGGTTGCCACACCGCAGCGCTGATGCCTGGGATCGGTAAATAACATATCCAGATGTCCGTCATACTCCACGTTGCCAAACCCGGCGAGCTCCCCATTGCGGATCGCTAGCCAGCACTGACTTTCTTTGAATCGTTTCTCCCAGGCCGTCCTGTCTACCTGTACCCAGGCGTCAATCTGTTCCGGATTGTAATCCTGTGAGGCTATCTGACGCACTGCGCCCTGAAACAGCGTAATAGCAGCATCAAGATCGCTGGCCTGGAATGCTCTGATAGTGATGCTCATCGGTTCTCCATCTTGCCTGGGGTGATCACTTGTCCCTACATCTTAGTCTATGATTGTTATGGCCTGACAGCTATCCCGATCCCGATAACACCTTTTCCGACTAACGCTCAGAGTAGCGGAGCGCCGTTGTGTTGCCAGCGATCCCCGAGCGCTGGATAAAACGAGGACAGTGAATGGAAACCCGATCATATTTAAAACATTGGGGCGCCGAGTATGTGGCCACCGATACCGTTCGTTTTCGCCTCTGGGCCACGGGCCAGAACAAGGTCAAACTCCGGCTTTCTGGCAAAGAAACGGACATGCAACCCACGGGCAACGGCTGGTTTGAGCAGCAGATCAGCGGTGTGTTCCCCGGTGCGGAGTATCAGTTTGTACTTGCCAATGGCATGACGGTGCCGGACCCCGCTTCCCGCGCCCAGCGTGATGATGTCGATGGCCCTTCGCTGGTGATCGACCCCACCGCTTACGTCTGGCAGAACACCCGGTGGTCAGGACGGCGCTGGGAAGAAACCGTGGTCTATGAGCTGCATATCGGTACCTTTACGCCACAGGGCACATTCCAGGCGGCGGCAGAAAAACTCCCTTACCTGGCAGAACTGGGCATCACGATGATCGAAGTGCTGCCGGTGGCGCAGTTTGGTGGCCGTCGTGGTTGGGGTTATGACGGCGTTCTGCTGTATGCCCCCCATGCCGCCTACGGCACACCGGATGATTTTAAAGCCTTTATCGATGCGGCGCACGGTTACGGCATCTCGGTGGTGCTGGATATCGTGCTAAATCATTTTGGTCCGCAGGGGAATTATCTGCCGCTGCTGTCCCCCGACTTCTTCCACCCGGAGCGGATGACGCCCTGGGGAGCGGGTATCGCCCATGATGTCGAGGCCGTGCGTCAGTATATTGCAGAAGCACCGCTTTACTGGTTGCGGGAGTTTAACCTCGATGGCCTGCGTTTCGATGCCATCGACCAGATTGAAGACACCACCGACCCCCATATCCTGATTGAGATTGCCCAACGCATCCGCGCTGAGCTGCCTGAGCGGCCGATCCATCTGACGACCGAAGACTGCCGTAACGTGATTTTCCTGCATCCACGCGACGCTGACGGCAACGCCCCGCGGTTTAACGGTGAATGGAATGATGACTTCCATAATGCGATCCATGTGTTCGCCACCGGGGAAACCCATGCCTATTACCAGGACTTTGCCGACCGCCCAGAAAAAGGCGTGGCACGGGCGCTGACGGAGGGCTTTGTCTATCAGGGTGAGGTTGCCGTTCAGTCTGGCGAAGCGCGCGGCGTCGACAGTCGCGGTCAGCCCCCTGCGGCGTTTGTTGATTTTATCCAGAATCATGATCAGGTGGGCAACCGCGCGCAAGGCGACAGGCTGATCACCCTGACCGGGGCCGACCGTAACAAAGTGCTGCTGGCCACACTGCTGCTCTCACCGCATATCCCGCTGCTGCTGATGGGCGAAGAGTATGGCGAGACCAACCCGTTCCTGTTCTTTACTGATTTTCATGGCGATCTGGCGCGGGCCGTACGCGAAGGGCGAGCCAGAGAGTTCGAAGGCCACGCGGGGCATGAAGGGGAAGTCGTCCCCGATCCGAACGCGGAAACCACCTTTACCCGTTCTAAGCTCGACTGGCATAAGCCTGACAGCGCAGAGGGTAAAGCCTGGCTGGCGCTGACCCGACAGCTGCTGACGCTGCGTCAAAACGTTATCGTGCCGCTGCTGGGGACTGCGGGCGGTCATGCAGGCCAGGTGCTGAAGACCGCACCGGGGTTTGTGGCCGTCAGCTGGACCTTCCCCCGGGGCCAGTTATCCATTGCTCTGAACATCGGTGACTCAACGCAGCCACTGCCCGCGCTGCCCGGCAAAACGATTTTCGCCTGGCCGGCTGATACGCAGGATCTGCCACAGCACGCCATCGTGGTTCGTCTTCTGCCAGGAGAGGAAAAATGACCATTCCAACCGCCACATGGCGTATTCAGTTTCGTAACGGCATGACGTTTGATCGCGCTGCCAGCCTCGTGCCCTACCTGAAACAGCTGGGCATCAGCCATCTCTATGCTTCCCCGATTTTTACGGCGACCACCGGGTCGACTCACGGCTATGACGTCACGGATGCCAATGAGATCGACCCGTCGATTGGCGGCCGCGCAGGGTTTGACCGTCTGGTCAGCGCGCTGAAAAATGCCGGGCTGGGACTGATCCTCGATATTGTGCCGAACCATATGGCGGCCTCGCTGGAAAATGCCTGGTGGCGCGATGTGGTTGAACACGGTGAGGCAAGCCGCTACGCGCGACATTTTGATATCGACTGGTCCCGCCGTCTGACGCTGCCGTTCCTGGGCGATGCCTTTGAGACGGCGCTGGATAACAATGAGATCACGGTGCAAGCCGATCCCGACAGCGGCAAACCCGCGCTGGCGTATTACGACACCTTCTACCCGCTGAAACCGGAAACCTGGCAGGAATGTGAAGCCGATGTGCTGGCACTCACCGATCGGTCGGAGATGGCGGCACTCCACCAGCGTCAGCCTTGGCGGTTGATGTGCTGGCGTGATGCGGCCAATGAGCTCTCCTACCGCCGTGTGTTTGAAATAACCGGACTGGTGGGTATGCGGGTTGTGGATCGCGGCGTATTTGATGATACCCACCGTCTGATCCTCGAACTGGTGCATTCCGGTGCCGTTGACGGGCTGCGGGTTGACCATGTTGACGGGCTGGCCAACCCACAGGCGTATCTGACGCGCCTGCGCCAGCAGGCAGGCCCGGACTGCTATATCACCGTAGAGAAAATCCTTGGCAAAGATGAACAGCTGCCGAGCGACTGGCCGGTTTCCGGCACCACCGGCTATGAGTTTATGGCAGCGCTCTCCGATGCGCTGGTCGATGGCAGTCAAATCAGCGCCCTGCGCAAAATCTACAATGATGTGCTGGATAAGCCAGTGAATATGGCCGCCGAACTGCGAGAAGCCAAGCGGCTGATGGTGGATAAGAACTTTGCCGGTGAGTTCAGCACCCTGCTGACCCTCGTCGGTGATATTGCCGCAGAGGAAAGTGCACTGTTGCCGGAAAGCAACCTGCGCCAGGCGCTGCGTGAACTGCTGATTGCCTTCCCGGTGTACCGCACCTATGGCACGGAAAACGGATTGCCTGCGGCCGATAGCGAATTATTGCAACAGGTGGCAAACCACGTTAAAAACCGTACCGATGCCCCTGACCCGGCGGCCCTTAACCTGATCCTGCGTATTCTCACGGGCGAGATCCCGGCACACACGCGTCAGCAGGCCACCACGTTCCGCATCCGTTTCCAGCAACTGACTGGCCCGCTGATGGCGAAATCGGTCGAAGATACCCTGTTCTTCCGCCAGCATATGTCGCTGGCGCTGAATGAGGTTGGCGCGGAACCGCTGCCGCGTGCCTTCTCGCTTGACCGCTTTCACGCAGAGATGAAAGTGCGCCTTGAGCGACAGCCGGATGCCCTTTCCGGCACCACCACGCACGATACCAAACGCGGCGAAGATGCCCGGGCGCGGCTTTATACGCTCTCCGAAGCCCCGGCGCACTGGGCTGCGTGCGTGGCGCGCTGGTGCGAGATGAACCGCAGCTGCGTGGTGACGCTTGACGATGGCCGGGCGCCAAAACCCTCTGTCGAGTGGATGCTCTACCAGGCGCTGGCCGGTGTCTGGCCTGCGACGCTTCAGCCCCGGGATCACGCCGGGCTGGCGGCGCTGGAAGAGCGTTTTCTCGCCTATGTGCAAAAAGCACTGCGCGAAGCGAAGCAGCGTACCAACTGGACTGCCGTGAACGATGACTACGAGAATGCGGTGCTCGACTATGCGCGTCACCTGCTCTCGCCGGCTAATACCGACTTTTTGCATGATTTCACCGCCTCGCTGCAACCGTTTATCCAGGCCGGGCTGGTGAACAGTCTCACCCAGACGGTGGTGAAACTGACTGCGCCAGGCGTTCCGGATATTTACCAGGGCAGTGAAACGCTCGATTTCAGTCTGATCGATCCCGATAACCGCAGGGAGCCGGACTTTCCCGCACTGCAACAGATGCTGACGGCACACAAAACGCCGCTGGATAGCGACCCGGCGCACTGGCTGAGCGGCCAGCTCAACCAGCACGTAATCGCCAGCCTGCTACAACTGCGTCAGGCCCGTCCGGCACTGTTTCGTCATGGCGATTATCTGCCGCTGAGCGCACAAGGGCCGCGCGAAGATCATCTGATCCTGTTCGCCCGGCTGGACAGTACCCATGCGCTGATGGTGATTGCCCCGCGTCTGGCGCTGAAGCTGCCGGATAACGCCGGAGAATCTGATCAGAGGGCGCCTTCTGCCTCGACCACTATCGCGCTGACAGCACCGCTTTCCCACCGTCGCTACCGTAATATCCTCAGTGGAGAAGTGATGTTTGTGACCGACCAGATCACGCTGGCCGCCACAGACACGGGTTTACCGCTGATACTCAGCAGTGAATAGCCCCCAGAAAAGTGAATAACAGACGCTACCGCTTACCATTTGCCAAGGGATGAAAAGAACGCTATGTCGAACGCAACACCTTATGTCATCGAAGCCGGGTTAAGCCACCAGCTGGGGGCCAATTTTGATGGTGAAGGGGTAAATTTCGCCCTCTTCTCCGCGCACGCTGAGCGCGTTGAGCTGTGCCTCTATGACCCCAGTGGACAGCAGGAGATCGCCAGGCTGGAACTGCCGGAATATACCCATGAAGTGTGGCATGGCTATGTGCGGGGGCTCCAACCGGGTGCACTCTACGGCTACCGCGTTTATGGTCCTTATGATCCGGAGAACGGACATCGTTTTAACCCGCATAAGCTGCTGATTGACCCGTATGCAAGGGAACTGTCAGGGGATATTGAGTGGAATGAGGCGCACTTTGCTTACGATTTGTATGATGATGAGAAGGACCTGACCTTTGATACCCGGGACAGCGGCCCGTTTACCCCAAAATGCCGGGTCATCGATCCGGACGAATTCCTCTGGCATGATGAAAATCGCCCGGTGGTCCCCTGGTCAACCACCGTGATCTACGAAGCGCATGTCAAAGGCTTTACCCAGTTGAACAGTGCGGTACCTGAAGCGCTGCGCGGCACCTATGAAGGCATGGGCCATCCGGCCGTCGTGGATTACATCAAAAGCCTTGGCGTGACGTCAGTTGAATTGCTGCCAGTCCACTGGTTCCCGGACGATCAGCACCTGCTGGACAAAGAGCTGAAAAACTTCTGGGGCTATAATTCGCTCGCGTTCTTCTCTCCGGCTTCGCGCTACTTTGGCCCTAACGGCATTCAGGGTTTCCGCGATATGGTGCGCGCCTTCCACGAGGCCGGGATCGAGGTGATCCTCGATGTGGTGTATAACCACACGGCAGAAGGTAACGAACTCGGCCCGACGCTGTCCTTTAAAGGCATTGATAACTTCTCTTACTACCGCACCTTGCCAGATCAGCACCGTTATTACATCAACGACACCGGCACCGGCAATACGGTCAACACCTCACATCCCCGGGTGTTGCAGATGGTGATGGATTCCCTGCGCTACTGGGCGGAATCAATGCATATCGATGGTTTTCGCTTCGATCTGGGCACTATTTTGGGCCGTGAACCGGGTGGCTTCGATCCCCGCGGCGGTTTCTTCGATGCCATTATGCAGGACCCGGTATTGTCACGTCTGAAGCTGATTGGCGAGCCCTGGGATATTGGCCCGGGCGGCTATCAGGTTGGCGCTTTTCCACCCGGCTGGGCGGAATGGAACGATAAATACCGTGACACGGTGCGGGAATACTGGAAGGGAGACAATGTCTCAACCGAGTTCGCGGCTCGTCTGCTGGGCTCAGGCGACCTCTACGATCAGCGCGGGCGTCGTCCCTGGGAGAGCGTCAACTTCATCACCGCCCACGACGGTTTTACGTTGAATGACCTGGTGTCGTACAACGATAAACATAATGATGCCAACGGCGAGGACAATAACGATGGTCATAATGATAACCGCTCCTGGCATTACGGTGTGGAAGGACCAACGGAAGATGAAGCGATCAACGCGATACGCGAACGGCAGAAGCGTAACTTTCTCGCCACCCTGTTGTTCTCCCACGGGACACCGATGCTGCTGGCGGGTGATGAATTTGGTCGCAGTCAGCGCGGCAACAATAACGGCTACTGCCAGGACAACGACATCTCATGGATTAACTGGGACGATGTGCCGGAAAGCGGCGAAATGCTGCGTGAATTTACCCGCCAACTAATCGCCCTGCGCACCGCTCAGCCGCTGCTGCGCCGTGAAAGCTGGCGCGATAATATGGATATCAAGTGGTTTAATGCAGGCGGCGGTTTTCAGCAGCCGGAACAGTGGGATGAAGGTTCAACGCTCGGGGTCTATATTGGCCGGGCAGACCTGACGGAGAAGGAGGGCATCTGGCATGACGTGCTGATGTTGTTTAACCCGTTTGAGGGCAATGTGCCCTTCCTGATCCCGCAGTTTGGCGAAGGTGGCTGGGTACTGGAACTCTGCACATCGGACAGAGCCAAACCCGGCCAGGTGATCACCAAAGAGAAAAATGTCGAGCTGGAAGGTCGCAGCATTGCCCTGTATCGCAGGCCTTAGCTGTACGCTTTCTTACCGGGTTAGCGCAGGTCAGCTTAACGGCTGACCTGATGCCCAATCACACCACCGATGGCTGCGCCGCCCAGGGTTCCCCAGGTGCTGCCTCCGGTCAGGACCGCACCACCCACTGCCCCCACACCGGCACCAATAGCGGTGTTTCTGCCGCGATGAGACATGCCACAGGCCGTTACTGAAAGAGTCACCAGCAAAACAATGGCGATAGTACCGCTGCGTTTTAACAACATAAAAACCTCATTACCATTACGCATAATGGAAGGCAAAAAGTTAACGTTTTATTGTTCTTTTCCATCCCCTGGAAGAACCGCTGCTCCAATGCTGCGAATATAGGCCTTGTTGTTGACGTCCGGCAGGTAAAAATTCTTATAAAATGGCACTGTTTTTTGCTGCGCAAGACACCCCGCCAGCCCCTGCTACAAGCGACCTGTACGCGATTTAATCTCTGGATTCGTGATGATGCATAAGCCCCCCTTCAGCGTTTCCGCCGTGGTTTAGCTCTCACATTCCCTGCCCTGTAGCCCGAAATGAAACCCTGTGAAACAGCTCACGCTCTAATATGAAACCGGTTGCAGAAATCGGTTTCACTGATAGCATCAAATCAGTTTCACCCTCTGTTACATAACCAGCTACCCATAATAAAAAGGTCTGACAATATGGCAGTTATCAGGGATTACAATAAGTTAGCAACTGATATTCTTCACGAGGTTGGCGGTGAAAATAATATCAATACCTTCTCGCGCTGTGCGACACGTTTGCGTCTGGTACTAAACGAAACGCCGGACGGCGCTAAGGCGAAAGTCCAGAGCCTGCCGGGCGTGATCGCCGTGGTTGAGAGCGGTGGACAGTTTCAGGTGGTGATCGGCACCCACGTGGCCGATGTGTTCAATGCCCTCTCGTCACTGATTGGCGAGCAGCACGCCGGCGGCACCGCTAAACAGAAAACGCGTGTGCTGGATGCCGTCATCGGTACCATGTCGGCGGTGTTCGCGCCCATCGTTTATATTCTTGCTGCCGCCGGTATTCTTCAGGGGATCTTAATTGTCGTCGGCCTGATTGATGCGGATATTAAAACCTCCGGCACCTTTGCCATCTTCAACTTTATGTCGTGGACGCCGTTTGCCTTCCTGCCGGTGTTTATTGCGATTACCGCGGCCAGACACTTCAAATGTAATCCTTTTATTGCCGTGCTCTGCTGTTGCGCCCTGATTAACCCGGAATGGACATCCATGGCGGGCCGGATTGCCGGGGGCGAAACCATCAGCTTCCTGTTTATCCCGCTGGCCAAAACCGTGTATACCTCATCGGTATTACCGCCGCTGTTCCTGGTCTGGGCGCTCTCCTGGCTTGAAAAACGCGTTGAGAAAATCCTGCCGGAGGTGATCAGCGCCCTGTTCACGCCGCTGATCTGCTTCGTGGTGATTGTGCCCCTGACGCTGATTGTGATTGGCCCGATCACCACCTGGGCGGCGATGGGCATTGCCAGCGGCTATAACGCCCTGTTTGCCTTTGCCCCTGCCGTTGCGGCTGCCGTGATCGGCGGGGTCTGGCAGATTATTGTGATCTTCGGCGTTCACTGGGGCATTACGCCGGTGATAATGGCGAACTTCGATACACAGGGTTATGACTCCTTCCAGGCCTACCAGACGATTGCGGTGATCGGCCAGATGGCCGCCGTGTTCGGGGTGTTCCTGAAAACGCGTAACCGGGCGCTGAAAGCGACCTCCTTATCAGCCGGTGTCACTGCGATTTTCGGCATCACCGAACCGGCTATCTACGGTGTGACGCTGCGTTTCAAAAAACCGTTTATCTGCGGTTGTATCGGTGGTGCCATTGGTGCCGTCGTGGCCA
This sequence comes from Erwinia sp. MYb375, assembly GCF_037479175.1. Classification (NCBI taxonomy): domain Bacteria; kingdom Pseudomonadati; phylum Pseudomonadota; class Gammaproteobacteria; order Enterobacterales; family Erwiniaceae; genus Erwinia; species Erwinia sp. MYb375. The sequence continues at coordinate 668,795 of NZ_JBBGZS010000023.1, forward strand.
GTATGTTTGGCTCGCTCTACTACGCGTATGCTGCATTGCCGGGTCTGTTTACCCTCGTCAATGCCATCAGCCCCGATGCTCCGATGTCGTTTATTGGTGAACTGGCGGGCAGCGCCACGGCCATTATCCTGACGATTGTCATGGTGCAGTTTGTCGGCTTTGAAGATCCGATTGATGAAGAACTTTTGAGTGAAAAAAATCAGCAGGCTCCTGCTGCGACTGCCACTACTGCCACTGCGGCTCCGGCTCCGGCCCAGAGCCTGGCACTGTTCAGCCCGCTGTCGGGTACGGCCATCGCGCTGGAAAGTGTTAACGATGAAACGTTTGCCGGAAAAATGCTGGGTGACGGCATCGCCATCAGTCCGAGTGAAGGCCAGGTGGTGGCACCGTGTGATGCCGTGGTGGCCACGTTGATTGATTCTCACCATGCTATCGGGCTTCTCTGTGATAACGGTGCCGAGCTGCTGATCCACGTGGGCCTGAACACCGTTAACCTGCAGGGCAAGCACTTCCACCCGCTGGTGAAAGAAGGTGACAGGGTCACGGCCGGGACGCCGCTGCTGGCATTTGATAAGGCCGAAATCGAAGCGGCGGGTTACGACCTCACTACCCCGGTGCTGGTGGTTAACAGCGACGACTATCAGCTGGATAAACATCAGTCCCAGGGTGTGATTCAGCCACTGACACCGTTGATGACCCTCTCCTGATGGCATAAAAACCCCGGCGTGCCACGCAGTGGCACGCCGGGGTTTCAACCTCATCTTCCACCGCTGATAACGTCTAAGGCAGACAGGCAAACATCATGTCGCAGGTTAAATTGCATTTTCTTATCGGCTGGCTGGCCACCGTCGCTTGCTGTTTTATGTACATCTCCTATATCCCCCTGATTATCGACAACCTTAATGGCCTGAAAACCAATCCCATGCAGCCACTGGCGGCGGCCGTTAACTGCGTGTTATGGGTGTCATATGGGTTGCTCAGTGAGAGGCGAAACTGGCCGATTGTGATTGCCAACAGCCCCGGTATTCTGCTGGGATTGATTACCTTTAGTACCGGGTTGTAATGTTTTTGTGTCTGCGATATCTCCAGTCTCTAGTCGCTGGCTATTTAGTGTAAGGTCCGGGGCCAGTTTGAGCACGCCGGATCGGCAAAACACGCATCCCTGCGGGCCTCGGCACGCGACGTCCTGTCGCGTGACGTCCGGCTTACCTCAAACTGGCCCCATCCCCTCAGAAAATGTACTTGCGGTGGGTTCTTATATCCCGAGATATTGAGACAGGATACTTACGATTTTCATTCGTCCTCCCAAGCGTTGTCGATGTAGTAGAAATACTTTCTTTTCCCCTCGGTGAAATCAACCCACCCAAGCCCGCTGGAATGTATTATCCACTCACCAGAAGAACTATATTTAAACGTGATCGTACCGGATGCCACACAAGGTGAATAATATTCGTTCATCCACTCACCACTAGCATCTGATTCTTCGGCTTTAGTGAAGTAATGGATAAGCTGCTCCTTGGTTGGGTTAAATGTCTTACATCCTTCCTTTTCGTACTCATATCTGCCCTCGCTATCGTAAGCACCTGTCTTAACGATGTTAATCTGGCTTACTTCTCTTGCCTGAGTAAATACAGGAACAAGTAATAAAAATAAAAAAATGACTTTTATTATTCCCATTTAGCTGTGCTCATATCCAGTAGCATTAGTCTTCCCATGCATTATCAAGATAAAGAAACGATTTTTCTTTTCCGTAATTTTCTTTATCTTTAAAAGTAACGCCACCAAGACCACTGGAGTGTAGTCCCCAGGTGCCATATGCACCATCTTTGAACGTAACGGTACCAGATGCTATACACGGGGAGTAATATTCATGCAGCCATTCACCGCTATAATCAGTCTCTTCAGCTTTAGAAAAATAATTGATAAGTTGTTCTGTCGTAGGGTTGAATAATTCACACCACTTAGCATACCCATCTTTATCTTCAGCAAGGCCATCGTAATGCCCCCCTTCAATAACCTCAATGTGTTCTACTTGCCTGCCCTGTACAGCTAGTGAAGTAGAACATAAAAAAATAATTAATATTTCTTTCATTCCCATTTTGCTGTGCTCGCTTCGGTTGTGTTTTTCCTTCCAATATCAGGATGTCGGTGAACCTCAGTCATGGGCACTTGAAATTGACGAGTCAGCTCTGATACCAGCCATTTAAGGGATCGATTTTGTTCATCAGTGACAGATTCGAAAACTTTTTTATTCTCAGGCCCAACAGCCATTCCAACGATTTCAATGCCTATACTGTCAGTATTATTTGGGAACCGGTCAGGGAAGTTCTTCCCTCTCTCTATATTGGATATTTCTTGAGAAATCTCTCTTTCCCAAAATCTTTGGGTATGTAATGCCAATAAGCGCACTTCAGTCGGTTGGCATACTTTCTGTAAAAAACATTTGGACTGCACCAGACCAACATGCCAGGTCATTTTGAATAACGAAGCCGTTTGATAAACCTTGCCATCCTTGTCGATCAAAAAATGTGCGCCGTTAGCCGATTTGTTGCCATAACTGTTAAAGGTGCTTTGAGCTGTCGGACTGGCAGTTTGATGCACCACAATACCATTAACGCTATCGAGGCTTCCCCGCTCAATCGTTTTAAATATTTTTCGCTCAATGCGGTCATCATAAATATAACCATCTTCATCGATATACATTTTATACTCCTTTATAAATGCACTAAATAATCGCGTTAGCTTTAATGTCATAACCCATCGCTACCACACCCAGTTTATTTCCTTCTGCGCTCTGTGGTACGTATTCTAATTTCACTCTTGAAAAACTGAGGCCGACTCTTTCTATCGGCATTGGCATGTGGTTCATACCCATCGGCTCTACGCTGGTAATAATCAGCTCTTGCAGGGTTATTGTTAAGAAGTCCAACGGGGTTCCACCGGCTTTTCTGACGGTCAGAACAGCCTCCGGGATATGTTTTCCCGTCAGGCAGAACTCAGTGAGCGTGGTCGAGGATCTATCAATGAAATGTTTGAAATATAAATCGTGGACGGTCGATTTTCCCGAACCTCCGCCACTTCCCGAGTGCATATTCGCGGGCTGAGTGACTGACCAGTTCCATCTTAAAAGCTCGATTTCCCCTTTATGAGAAGAATCCAGTGATTCGCCCTCAATACCATTGACTTTGATAAACATATCCTGAGCCATACATCCTCCTTGTGGTGGGCATCCGGTTATAACGTGAATCTTTCCTCTGTTTGGGTGCTGCGCGCATAACCTGATAGGCCCCATACGAAATGGGGACCCTATCAGTTATCTGTGGCAACGTCAGTCGTGGTTTTGCCTGGAATATCAGAAGTTCTGGTGCGATCGCATTCAGGAGTGCGGTCGGGTTTTCCCGGCGGAAAAGGCGGTCATACTCACCCCGGCGAACACCAGAGCCAGACCCGTCATAAACAGCCCTGATAGCGAGGTACCCAGAAAGACCACCGATGCCAGCGCGCCAACCAATGGCACGCCCAACGTGAAGCTGGACATGGCAAATACGCTGATGCGCCGCCCGTGTTCAGACGAGATGACAAAGCAGACTGAGGTGGCAACCGGGCCAATAAAGAACAGCAGCCAGAGAAGGCCGGAGCTGAAATGGATGGCCTCAACCGGGCCATCAAGTAAACGGGCAAAGAAAATCAACGGAATGGCGGCAATCAGCATTTGCCAGGGGGCCAGTGATAGCGGCGTTGCCGTCCACTTATGGTGCTTCACATGGATAATCACCAGTGACCACGAGATGGCACCGGTAATCAGAAACGCACAGCCCATCACGGCACCGGGTGCGGACCAGTTCATTTCCAGCGGGGAGCAGATCAGCCCGATACCCACCAGCCCGGTTAACAGCGCAATGATCTGAATGAAAGATGGCGTATGGCGCAACAGCAGCCAGGAAGAGAGGATCCCCCACAGCGGCGTGGTATACGCCAGCAGTACTGCATGGCTGGTATCAGTGTATTGCATGGCGATCATCCCTAATCCGGTGAAGACCACCATCTGGAAAATGCCGATGCTGAGGATCACGGGCATATCGCTTTTGGCCGGCAGTTTCAGCTCTTTTTTAACCGCGACAAACAGAAACAGACAGGCTCCGGCGCTGCCGAAACGGATGGCCGCAAGCCATAACGGCGGCACATCGTTAAGCGCCATCTTGGTGGCAGGCCAGCTCAGCCCCCATAAAACCACCATCACCAGCAGCCACAAAACCGTGGTTTTCATTGAATGCTGCCCGGCATTCTGTACGGCTGTTTTCGCGTTACTCATCGTCATCACTCACTGTGCATCAATGTGATGATTTTATTTTCCCGTTACAGGAAAAGCTGTTCTAATTACCCGCCATAACGCTAAAAAAAGAAACGGTTTCCGTCAAAAACACAATTTACAGGTAAAATATGCCCCAAGACACGATTGAACTGGATGAAACCAGTCTGCGCATACTGGATCTGTTGCAGCAAAATGCGGATATCAGCAACGCTGAGCTGGCGGAACGCGTGGGCCTGTCCACCTCCCCCTGCTGGCGCAGAGTCACGGAAATGAAGGAAAAAGGCGTTTTAAGAGGCGCAGTGATGCTGGCCGATCCGCTGAGCCTTGGCCTGGCGGTGAACGTCTTTGTGCATGTCTCGCTGAAGCAGCAGGACAAAGTGTCACTGCGGCATTTCACCGATGCCATCAGCGAACGCCCGGAGGTCATGGAGTGCTATCTGATGACCGGGGAGTCGGATTTTCTGCTGCGGGTGGTGGTGGAAAATCTGCAAAAATATCAGTTGCTGATGATGGATTGCCTGACGCAGATAGAGAGCGTATCCAGTATTCGTTCCAGCTTCGCCTTAAGCCAGGTGAAATACACCACCGCCCTGCCAACGCAGCATCTCAGAACGTCACCAGGGCGATCGGCGGCGTCTTCTCGTTAAGGGGGCTTGATAACCTGGTCGCGCATAAGTCAGAGGTTTCCCAGTACGAAGAAAGTCGAATTTTCTTCGTACTGACGTTAAAAGGGGCGGAAAATCGCCCCTTTTAACGTCCTGTTTTATTCCGTGAGACGAAATGTTTTACGCCACTCACTCGGGCTGACGCCGAATTTTTCGCGAAACAATTGTCGAAAGGTCACAGCAGACTGAAATCCTACCTGCCCGGCCACCTGTTCTACAGGCATCGCCAGCGTTTCAAGGAGTTCCTGGCTACGATAGAGTCGCGCCACGGTTAGCCATTCGACCACGGACATGCCGGTGGCTTTATTGAAATGCCGGGTTAACGTCCTGCGGCTCATTGACGCCCTGTTAGCCAAAGAATCAAGATCGTGGGGTAACTGAAGGTTCCTTTGCATATAGTCGAGTAGCATATTCATTCTGTTATCTGTCGTATTGTGCGGGATTGACTGTTCAATGAACTGAGCCTGGCCACCGTCACGATGCGGAGGCGTCACCATTCTCCTTGCGATCTGATTCGCGATCTGGCTTCCCAAACGCTGCCGAATAACGTGCAGGCAACAGTCCAACGCGGCAGCGGTCCCTGCAGAAGTGATCAGGCCGTCGTCTTCCACATAAAGCGCATTCACATTCAAATGAACGTTCGGGAATAATGTGCGGAAAATCGCTTCATATTCCCAGTGTGTCGCGGCCTGGTGCCCATCAAGCAGCCCGGCATAAGCCAGTACAAACGTCCCCAGACATAATCCCACAATCTGGCTGCCCCCTGCTCTCGCCTTGACCAGGGCATCAAGCAACGGCTGCGGCGGGCGTTGCTCAACCTGGTTCCAGAAGGGCACGATAACAATATCCACCTGCGCCAGCGCATCAAACCCGTGGTCCGCCTGGATTGCGGTTGCTTCTTTTGACCAGATGAGTCCCGGCGTCTCGGTACAGATAAGGCGTGTAAACAGCGTGTCATCTGTCGTGGCATCCCCAAACAGAATCAGTGGAACTGACACGTGAAAGGTGCTGAACCCTTCAGTAACAACAATCGCAACCGATGCCACAGACATACAACACTCCCGGACTGATTTGAGGATATTAGAACGTGACTGACTCTCCGTCTGCAGGTGCGCTGACAAAATCCTCCAGATGATTAATCCGTGCATACTCCAGCAACGCCTGGCGAGTCACCAGGCAATGATTGATGGCTTCCATATGGGTAGCAACAATCTGGGCTTCTGGCAGCACAAGATGGGCTTTCAGGACATCTTCTTTACCGAAGATAATCGAACCATATCCCAGAACATGCGCCCAGCCCGTGTTCATTATCACTACGCCAGGCAGATATTTACGCATATTATCCTCAACGGCATCGATCCAGATGGAGTCACCCACCAGATAAAGTGATTTCTCATCCGGGTGCTGAAACACAATCCCACTGGACTCTCCCAGCCGCTCTGCTAATTGAGGGTTGGCATAAGCTTCATCAGACCCATGCTGGCAGCGGGTCTTGATGAGCGATATGTCGCCAAACTGACTGGTTTCAGCCAGCACCACCAGGTTACTGAACCCTTGCGATCGCAGAAGCTGTTCATCACTGTCATTTTGCACAAAAATCAGCTTCTCTTTTGGAATGAGCGCCACGGCCGCTTCGTCCCAATGATCCTGATGCGTATGCGTGACAATGATGGCGTCAACGTCCAGCAATACTGGCACATCGAAGGGCAGCTCAACCATCGGATTACGGATTTCTGAGCGGACAGTACCTGGAAACCCCGGCCATGCCTCTTTTTTGGATAGCATGGGATCGATTAGAAACGTCTTTCCAGCATAAACAATCCGTTGAGTCGCATTGCGCACCTGAGTAATTTTCATCGATATTCACCTTAATGTTATGCCTGTTGTCAGTGCCGGTGCTAAACCTGGCCCGAAACGCATTATCGATGATATCAGGACAGTCAGCGATCCCCCTTCAGGCCATATTGCGGTGGGATCGGGTCAACATCACTATCAAGCCACTGATCTAACAACAAACACACACCTGGTTTCAGCTGGTGTCAAAAAAATAACAATGATTCTATAAAAGAAAATGATTATCATAATCATTAGTATTGAACTTTAGCTGCGCCACCCTGTCTCTCGGCCATCTGGCCCGTGACTGACCGATAAAAAAATGGCCACGCTTTTTGTTATTCCCTATTTCGCACAAGGAAAAACCATGTCTTCCCGCACCTTCTCATCCCACACCAGGGGAATGGGCTCGCCTCTGCGCGCGCCGGGCCAAAAAACGACGTTGTCCGTTTCACTGCTTGCGCTGATGATCCATTCGCTGGTTAACCCGGCCATGGCACAGGAAGCCGCCTCCCCGCAGGAAATGGTGGTGGATGCCACGGCAGATGACACCGCCGCCAGCGAGAAGCAGGATTACACGGTCAAAACCACCCGCGCCGGCACCAAAATGCTGATGACCCCGCGCGATGTCCCGCAGTCATTAAGCGTCGTCACCGAGCAGCGAATGCTGGACCAGAATCTGCAAACCGTGGGTGAGGTGCTGGATAACACCACCGGGATCGCCACCCAACTGGTCGATAGCGAACGCTCCTCCTACTTCTCTCGCGGTTTCCAGATCACCAATTACACCTTCGATGATATCCCTACGTCGGCGGCAGATAACTGGAACTACGGCGATGCCGGAGAAGACACCGCCATCTATGACCGCATCGAAGTCGTGCGCGGCGCAACCGGGCTGATGAGCGGTGCGGGCAGCCCGTCGGCGTCGGTCAATATGGTACGCAAACATGCCGACAGCAAGACGGTGACCGGCAATCTCAGCGCCAGCTATGGCCGCTGGAACACCCAGCGTTACGTGGCCGACCTCTCTGCCCCGCTGAACGAAGAAGGCACCTTACGTGGCCGCGTTATCGCGGGTTACCAGGATCAGGACGGCTGGCTGGATCGCTACCATAAAAGCAAAAACTTCCTCTACGGCGTGCTGGATGCCGATGTGACCGACAACACCACGGTGTCGCTCGGCTACGACTATCAGGAGAGCAACACCGGCAACCCGACCTGGGGTGGATTGCCGACCTGGTACAGCAACGGTTCGCGCACCCATTACAGCCGCAACCTCAATCCGTCGGCCGACTGGACGCGTTACAGCCTCGATTCGCGTAAGGTTTTTGCCAACATCAAACATGACTTTGATAACGGCTGGACCTTCCGCGTCAATGCCACGCACGCTGAGCAGACCTTTGCTGACAAGCTGCTGTATGTGATGGAGTTCCCCGATGCGGTGACCGGTACCGGGGTCAGCGGCTATGGCAGTCTGGATCGCGGTAAGCGCACGCAGGAATCCATTGATACCTATGCCAGCGGTCCGTTTGAACTGCTGGGTCGTAACCATGAGTTGATGGCCGGCGTCAGCTACAGCCGTCAGCATAACCAGACCTACAGCGTGGACGGTGCGCTGGATTATGCACAGATGGGCAGTTTTGATAACAACTGGAACGGCAACGTTCAGGAGCCCGAATGGGGTGACTGGTATCTGAATGCCGATGACGTGATCCGCCAGAAATCGGCCTACACCGCCGCCCGCTTCTCGCTGGCCGACCCACTGTCGCTGATCCTCGGCGCACGCTACACCCAGTGGAGCACCGTTGGCAGCAGTGGCAACATGAACAAAAATAACATCACGCCATACGGCGGCCTGGTGTACGACATCGATGACACCTGGTCCGCTTACGCCAGCTACACCTCGATCTTCCAGCCACAGACCTACCGTGGCACTGATGGGGCCTATCTGTCGCCAGTGACCGGGAAAAACTATGAAACCGGCCTGAAGTCTGACTGGTTTGATGGGCGTCTGACCGCCACCTTTGCGGTATTCCGTATTGAGCAGGAGAACGTGGGTCAGGAACTCAGCGGCACGTTTGTGAATGGCTCCAGCGAGCAGGCGTATGTGGCGGCTAAAGGCGCGGTCAGTAAAGGCGCGGAGTTTGAGCTGAACGGTGCCGTCACCGACAACCTGCAAATGACCTTCGGGGCAACGCGCTATGTGGCGCGAGATACCTCCGGCCGCTTCAACAGCAATATGCCGCAGACCTCATTTAAACTCTTCTCCCGCTACCGTTTACCGATGTTGCAGGACCTGACCATCGGTGGCGGGCTTAACTGGCAGAACCGCACCTTCCAGGACGCCACCGGCCCGGATGGTGAAGTGCAGCGCGTCTACCAGGGCAGCTATCCACTGGCCAACCTGTTTGCCCGCTACCAGTTCACCAGACAATTGGCGGTACAGGCCAACGTCGATAAACTCTTTGACCGCTCTTATTACTCATGGGGCAGCGATTATGTGGTTTACGGCGAACCGCGTAGCTACTCGGTCAACCTGTCGTACGCCTTCTGATGAAAAAGCCCCGGCACGATGACGGGGCTGATCATACAGACAAAGGCGATTACTGCATAAATGAGAACTGCGTGGTGATACTGGAAGAGATTGGCTGACGCGGTTGATCAGTTTTTTTTAGAGAAAAAAATCCTGACAGTACCGACTGCAACGATGGTTAAAAGACTACTTAAAAACCAATAATCCGGCACAACAAAATAATAAAAAACAAACAAGAAAATAACCACCATATTCACGATAAAATCAGATGCCGTATCCTTTAAGAAATATAACAATATTTTCATTTTTATTTATTTCCTTTTTTGCGAGCTATTAAAACAGAAAAAACAAAAAGGGAAATAAAAAATGAAAAAACAACCAGAAGAATAACCAACGAATCAAAAGATGTTTTAAACCCTAAAAAACCCACTTCATCTAATAGGCGAATAAAAAAATCGGCAGTCGAAAATCTAAATGATAATTCAAATACAACCATAGAAACAATAGCAAAAAAAACGAAAAATAATATAACCTTCAAAATCCATTTTCTCAAAACAAATCCCTCGTGATACAGTTAGTGTTAAAGCATTTTTATCATGGTAAAGGAAAACCAGCAATGAGTATATCATCAACATTACAATCCCGGAGCACATCAGAAAGAGATGCTGCATTAGCGCTTGAGAAAGCAGTTAAGGGAGTAAATCGCAGTAGTCATGTGATCTTAGAGGATGTTAAACGTGGAGTAGAAAGGGCTTCATGGTATAGCTCATGCCTTTTCGATAAATATGCCAATGTATGCTCTGAACTAAAAAAAAGAAGATACCAGGCTTATCAAGTCAGCTTTTGAAATATACAAAAGAAAAGATATTATTGCAGACATGATGGAAATGTATATCGACGAAGAACTTAAAAACATAGGGAGTGATAAGGTAAAATCGCTTGATATAAAACTAACAAAAGCGCTCGCATGGTATTCCAGCGGAAAACTAACCAAGACAGCAATGGCCAGCAGTCTGTCAATGCTAATCATTAACTCCGCAGGGTTTAAATATGACATTAGCATTAAAATAAACAAATACTCACTTGTCATAGTTACCGCGGCTTGTTTTTATTGAAAATTTCAGATGGCCGCACAGAGCGCGAGAAGATTAAGAGAATTATAACCTTCCCTGTATAATGCTTTATATATAAACAACATGGAAATGCTCTACTTCCTTGTGAGTGATAAAATAGACAGGGCATTAATAAAGTCAATGGGTTTACGCGGAGAAGAAAGATTTATCTCTATAATTAAATATTTGATAAGTTCATAACTGCGGTCGCTATTCCCGTTTCCCAACCCGCGCCTTATCAGCGCGGTAACAATCGATGCGATGAATCCTTATAACCGACGTGAACACAGTGTGACAGGATGGTGTTATCCGCGCAATGCGCCCTGTCACCGTCATTAAGGAGTGCCTGTGTCTGCTATCGAATCCCTGGCTGAAGCCACTGAATTTTATGTTAACTCCCCGGAACACTTCGATCCGCTGCCGCGACCGTCACAGCCTGCGCATATCATTACCAGTGATGCTGAAGCGATTGCTGTCGCGGAACGGCTGGCGCAGCAGTTTGCACCGGGGGCTGCCCGCCGCGACCGTGACGGTATTTTACCGGTGGCCGAGCTGGACGCGTTCTCCCAAAGCGGCCTGTGGGGCATCAATATCCCGCAGGAATACGGTGGCGCTGGTGTTTCCTATGCCACGGTTGCGAAGGTGATTGCCATTATCTCCGCTGCGGACTCGGCGCTGGGGCAGATCCCGCAAAATCATCTGGCGGGTGTTGCCCATCTGCTGGAGGACGGAACGGAAAGCCAGAAGCAGACGCTGCTGGCCGGCGTGTTATCGGGATTACGCTGGGGCAACGCGTTCTCCGAAAAAGGCACCGCCACGGTGGCCGATTTTAAAACAACGGTGCGTCCGCATAACGGTGAACTGGTGGTGAATGGCGAGAAGTTCTACGCCACGGGCGCGTTGCTGGCGCATCTGGTGCATACCGTGGCAGTAGATGAAGAAGGTCGCGCCAATCTGGTGGTGCTGGATCGCGATGCAGCGGGCCTGACAGTGATCAACAACTGGTCGAGCTTTGGCCAGCGGACTACTGCGTCCGGCACCGTGCTGCTGGACAATGTTCATGCACCGCAGGAACGACTGATTCCCGTCTGGCAGGCATTTGAACGCCCAACTGCCGCTGGCCCGATTTCTCAAATTATTCAGGCGGCGGTGGATACGGGGATTGCACGCGGCACGCTGGCCGATACGCTGGCCTTTGTGCGCGAGAAATCACGCCCGTGGATCGACAGCGGCCAGGAACGCGCCAGCGATGATCCCTTTACCATTGCTGCCATCGGCGACCTGCAAATCCGTCTGCATGCCGCCGAAGCGCTGCTGTGGCGCGCCGGAGAGCTGATCGACGTTGCTATCACCACACCCAGTGAAGAAACGGTAGCCGCCGCTACCGTCGCCACAGCCGAAGCCAAAGTGCTGTCCACCGAGATCGCCATTCTTGCAGGTAACAAGCTGTTTGAACTGGCCGGCACGCGCTCCACGCTGGCGGAATATCAGCTTGATCGCCACTGGCGCAATGCCCGCACGCACACCCTGCACGATCCAGTGCGCTGGAAGTATTTCCATGTCGGGAACTACTATCTGAACGGCGTTAACCCACCGCGCCATGCGTGGAGTTAATGCAGAAAAAACCCGCATCAGCGCTGAGGTATCCCCACAAAAATGAATGGCTGATCATTCGGCTTCAGGTCTGAGGCCAGTTTGAGCACGCCGGATCGGCAAAAGACGCATCCATGCGGGCCTCGGCACGCGGCGTCCCTGCCGCGTGACGTCCGGCTTACCTCAAACTGGCCCCATCCCCGCAGAACGTCTGCTCGCTGTGGGTATTACCCCCCCCCACCCTGTGACAGCCTCTGCGGATTGATTTGAATCAGGATTTTGACCTGGATTTTGACGTTGAGGCGGCATTCAGCAGCGCTGAGGAAGCACAGTGAACCAGGACGAACCGCCACGACGGCGGTGAGAGGGAGAGCCGGCACAGGGATGTGCCGTCACGACCAGTCCGTCGGTGAACCGCGCTTGCGAAGGCATCCACGCAGTGGACGCAGCGCCTGCCGCAAAGCCCTGGGTCGCTCAGCCCGCGCAGCGGGAAAGCGAAACGCCCTTGACGTTGACCTGAACCTGGCCATCGTGCAGGCCCGCGTCACTGGCCGACCGGAAAAGAAGGTGGCTGCCAATAATGCAGGTCTTGTTTTGTGGGGATCCCTCAGCGCATCAGCGGGCTTGATGATCAGACGGCGCGTTTCTGGCGCAGGGCGTTAAGATGTTGCTGTATTCCCTCCTCAAGACAAAACACGCAATTCAGATGTGGCAAGGTGCTTTGCCTGGTCGATAAAATAATCGAAATTAATCATGTTGACCACTCCCTGTGAGATGTCTCAGCTGGGATGCCATCATACGCGACACTTAAAATCATGCCTATTGCCGATGCTGCGTGTTCAAACTGGCTTCAGCCTTTGTCACACCTTTTTACGGGTATAAACCGCCAGCACCCCGCCTGTGAGAAGCAATGCAACAATCGATGTACCGATCACCGAAACAAAGCCACGGCTAAAGGCCGCTTCGGCCAGGTTCAGCAACACGCGCCCTTCCGCAGGTATCAGCGATCCGGCGGCAATTAACGCACCATCAATGCTGTCCTGCGCCAGCGCAGGCAGATGCGGAATGGCAGACATATCATATGAATATACCGCCGCCAAAATGCCGCCGAGAATCGTAATGCCGATTGCGCCACCGAACTCAAACGCCACGCCCTCAATCGATGCCGCCGTCCCTGAGCTGTTTTCCGGTGAATTGAGAATGATGGCGGTCGATGCCGCCGTCATGGCACCGCCCAGTCCGGCACCGGTCAACGCCAGGGCTATTACCGTCATCCACAAGGCACAGTCATACACCATCAGGTACACCGCCAGGCCCGCCGCAGAGAGCAACAGAGAGTACTGAATCGCCCTGAGTGATCCGATATACGGAACCAGCCATCCCACCGCAGGCCCGGCAATAAAGGAGGCGAGTGGCAGCGGCAAAATAAACAGCCCGGCCAGTAAAGGCGACATAGACAGCACCAGTTGCAGCCGCTGCGTCACGGCCAGTTCAACGCCGATGACACAGGCGGTTGACACCATCGCGGCTATCACGCCAGCGGTAAAGAACCGATTGCGGAACAGGGCCAGATCCAGCATCGGACTGGCTGAGCGCTGCTGCTGCCTGACAAACAGCAGCGTCATCATCACCCCGGTTACCCCGGCGATCACCGCAATGCTGAGCTGCGGTGACGGCTTGCTGAACTCCTTCATGGCATAGATCAGCCCGGTGAGGCCCGCCATAATCTGAACGGCAGCGGTCAGACTGAATACCCGGGTGTGGTCGCCCGGTATCGGTGGGATCAGTTTCAGCGAAAACAGCAGCACCAGAACTACAATTGGCACGTTAATCAGAAACACCGATCCCCACCAGAAATACTCCAGCAGCAGCCCGCCAATCACCGGACCGAGCGCCGCCCCGCCGGAAGCCACGGCGGCCCAGATGCCAATCGCCAGTGACCGCTCGGCGGGATCGTCAAAGGCTCTGCGCACAATCGTCATGGTTGCGGGCATCATCATCGCCGCCCCCACGGCCAGCAGCGCACGAGAGGCAATCAGCCTCTCAGCGGAAACGGAAAATGCCGCCGCCAGCGAGGCGATGCCAAAAATGACCAGCCCGAGAATGAAGAAACCGCGTGCGCCAATGCGGTCGTTCAGCACGCCCATACTGATCAGCAAACCCGCCATTGTCAGCGGATACGCATTAACGATCCACAGCTTCTGCGTTGCCGTTGCCTGAAGATCGTGCGTCAGGCGCGGTAGTGCGGTATAGAGCACGGTCATATCAATGACCACCAGTAATAACGCGCTGGAGATCACCGCCAGGATTACCCAGCGAAATGAGGAAGACATATCAACTTTCCTTGTGGGTTATACGATGGCGGCTAAACCTGCCTACGATGCTCATCACGCTGAAATAGAACAGCGGAACAAAAAATATCGCCAGCAGCGTACCGCTGATCATGCCCCCAAACACGCCGGTACCGATGGCATGCTGGGTTTCAGCGCTCGCACCGCTGGCTATCATCAGCGGTACCACGCCCAGCGTGAACGCCAGTGACGTCATCAGGATCGGACGTAAACGCATTCTGGCCGCTTCCAGCGTCGCTTCCGCCAGCCCTTTGCCATTGTCATGAAGCTGTTTGGCGAACTCGACGATAAGAATGGCGTTCTTCGCCGACAGCCCAATGATGGTGATCATCCCCACCTTAAAGAACACATCGTTCGGCATATCACGCAATATGACTGCCAGCACCGCACCCAGCAGGCCTAACGGCACCACCAGCATTACGGAGATGGGAATGGACCAGCTCTCGTACAGCGCGGCCAGTATCAGGAATATCACCAGCATCGACAGCGCCATCAGCATCGGCGCTTCAGAGGCGGATTGCTGCTCCTGCAGTGACAGCTCGGTCCATTCCACCGCAAAACCCTCAGGCAGTTCAGCCGCCAGGCGCTCCATCTCCTGCATCGCATCACCACTGGAGTAACCCGCGGCGGCGCTGCCGGTGATTTTCACCGCCTGATAACCCTGATAACGCACCATTTGCAGCGGTGAGGTTTCCCATTTCGCCTGAACAAATTCCGACAGCGGCACCATGCCGTTGTTGGTGTTACGCACATTCAGTTTCAGAATATCGTTCAGTTCCATGCGGAACGGGGCATCGGCCTGAATGATCACCTGCTGCATCCGGTCGCCGTTCGGGAAGTCATTCACATACAGCGAACCTGTCGCCCCTGAAATCGTCTGGCTGATATCGTCAAACGAAACACCCAGCGCGAAGGCTTTCTGTCGGTCAATACGCAGATTGATCACCTGACCTTCAGGCAGACCATCGACATAAACGCCCTGCACCACCTTGCTGCCCGCCGCCAGTGCCAGCAGTTGGTTCTGTGCGTCCTTCAGTGCCGCATAGCCTTTACCCGCGCGATCTTCCAGACGCAGGGCGAAGCCCGATGAATTACCCAGCTCGTCGATGGCCGGTGGCATCAGACTGTAGACCTCACCTTCCGGGATATCGTGCAGCGTTTCCAGAACATGACGGGCTTCGGCAGCGGCTGTGGCTCCTTCCCGTTTATCCCAGCCCTTGAGCGTGGTAAAAGCCAGCGCGGAGTTCGGGCCAGAACCGGCAAAGCTGAAGCCCATAACGGCCAGGTTAGTATCAATACCCGGCCGCGCCAGCACGGTTTTTTCAAAGGATTTCACCACCTCTAACGTCCGCTCACTCGTGGCATCCGACGGCAGCTGAACAGACGTCAGAAAGTAGCCCTGATCCTCTTCCGGCAGAAACGACGAAGGCACACTGCGCATCGCGAAGAACAGCACCACGCAGAGCACGCCATACAGTAGTAGGCTCCGACCCGTCCGCTTAAGCATACGACTGACGCCATTCTCATAGCGGTCGGTCATGGCGTTAAACCGACGGTTAAACCAGCCAAAGAAACCTTTTTTCTCGTGATGACCTTTGTTCACTGGCTTGAGTAACGTGGCACACAGTGCTGGCGTCAGGCTTAACGCCAGGAACGCTGAGAACAGGATCGAAACGGCCATCGACAGCGTGAACTGTCGGTATATCGCCCCCACCGAGCCGCTGGCCATCGCCATCGGGATAAACACCGCGCTCAGGACCAGCGTAATACCAATGACCGCGCCAGTAATTTCCTTCATCGCTTTCTGGGTGGCTTCTTTTGGCGGTAGCCCCTCCTCGACCATGATGCGTTCCACGTTCTCCACCACCACGATGGCATCATCGACAATAATGCCGATCGCCAGCACCATGCCAAACATGGTCAGCACGTTGATCGAGAACCCCGACATCAGCATCACGGTAAACGTCCCGAGTAACGCGATGGGCGCAACAATGGCCGGTATAAAGGTGTAGCGCACGTTTTGCAGGAACAGATACATCACCAGGAACACCAGCACCATCGCTTCGATAAAGGTATAAATCACCTTCTCGATAGAGACTTTCACGAACGGCGTGGTATCAAACGGAATGCTGTACTTCATCCCGGCGGGCATGGCTTTACTCAGTTCTTCCAGCCGTGCTTTCACCTCTTCAGCCGTGCGCAAGGCGTTTGCGCCAGGTGCCAGCTGAATCGCCGCTCCGGTCGAGACGCGCCCATTCTCCCTTGTGGAGAAACCGGAGGTTTGTGGGCCCAGCTCAATCCGTGCGACATCAGAGAGCGCCACGCGCGAACCATCCAGATTTGCCCGTAACGTAATGCGCCCAAACTCCTCCGGCGTGCCGAGCTGGCCCTGTACCGTCATCGGGTACGTCACGCGCTGGCCTGTAACGGCGGGATCATCCCCAATGCGGCCCGGCGATATCTGTACGTTCTCAGCGCTGATCGCCTGACTGATATCCCGAATGGTCAGGTGGTACTGCGTCAGTTTTATCGGGTCCAGCCAGATGCGCATCGCCTTTTCAGCGCCAAACAGCTGAACGCGACCCACGCCATCCATTCGGCGTAGCTCTTCCGACATATTGCGCGAGAAGTAATCGCTGAGATCGCCTTCAGTGATATTCCCCTGTTCTGACGTCAGGCCGACGATCATCAGAAAGCTGGACGATGCCGCCTCAACGTTAAGCCCGTTTTGTCGCACGACCTGCGGCAGACGCGGCTCAACGATTTTAATGCGGTTCTGCACATCCACCTGCGCCAGCTCTGGATCGGTGCCCGGCTGGAAGGTCACGGTGATTGTCGCCTGGCCGCTGGTATCCGCTGATGACTCAAAATAGAGCAGATTTTTCACCGAGGAGAGTTCACGCTCAATCAACGCAACCACGTTATTGTTCATCGTCTCCGGGGTTGATCCCGGATAACTGGCATAGATGCTGACGCTTGGTGGTGCCACCGACGGATAGCGTGCGATCGGCAGTTTGGGGATCGCCAGCAGCCCAACCAGGATGATAAACACGGCAATAACCCAGGCAAAAACCGGGCGATTAATAAAAAACTGTGGCATAGGAGTTCCTGGATAAAGTGAGGCTCAGCCTTAAGGATGTTGTTTCTTATCACCGGCATTCACCGGCATCCCTTCCTGCAATTTGCCACCGCCCTGGGTTATCAGGCGGTCCCCGGCGTTAAGCCCGGCGCGCACAAAATAGTGGCCGCTCAGGGTTTCACCAAGCCGGATAGTGACGGCTTTCGCCTTGCCGCCCTTATCCAGCCAGACCTGCGTAACATCACCATTGCGCACCAGGGCTTCCTGCGGGATCACCACGCCTTCAGCCGCCAGCTGTCGTGAAATTTTTTGCTGAACGTACATGCCCGGCAGCAGCGCGTGCTGCGGGTTATCCACTTCAAGGCGCATCACCACATCACCCGTTCCGGTGTCCACGCTGATGCCTGTAAACAGAATGCGTGCACTGTTGCTGAACGGCTCACCGGAAGCGGAAAGAATATCCGCCCGAACGGGC
Source organism: Erwinia sp. MYb375 (assembly GCF_037479175.1). Taxonomy (NCBI): domain Bacteria; kingdom Pseudomonadati; phylum Pseudomonadota; class Gammaproteobacteria; order Enterobacterales; family Erwiniaceae; genus Erwinia; species Erwinia sp. MYb375. The sequence goes on from NZ_JBBGZS010000023.1 coordinate 686,748, forward strand.
GCGGTGGCGGGCAATGTCTGTATGGCCGAGGCGGGCTGGCGCACGTCGACGTACACGCGATCGATTTGCTGCACCATCGCCATCGGCTGGCTGTCGCTGCTGCTGACCAGCGCCCCTTCTGTGACGAAGTTCTCATCGATGCGACCGCCTATCGGTGCCTTGACGGTGGCATAGGACAAATCAAGCTGTTTACGCGCCAGCATCGCGCGGGTTTCAGACACCGTGGCCTTTGCCTGAGCAGCGTTTGAGGCGGCATCTTCATGATCCTGCTGGCTGATGGCCCCGCTGCCGTGCAGTTTTTGTAACCGGGCAGCACGCGCCACCAGCTGGCGATAACTGGCTTCGGCCTTCTCCACTGCCGCCGCTGCGCTGTTCACGTCAGCTTTGAACGGCGCCGGGTCGATCTGGAACAGTGCCTGACCGGGACGGATTTCACTGCCCTGGCTGAAGTGCATCGCCGTAATAATGCCGCTGACCTGCGGGCGGATTTGCGCCGTGCGAAATGCGGTGACACGGCCTGCAAAAACCTGTTCCTGCGTAACGGGCTGCAGTACCAGCGTTTCAACTATCACCGATACTGGAGGTGTTTCGCTGACCGTTGTTTCTGTCGGCGCATCACAGCCCGACAGAAGATAAAACATCGGTATCAATGATAATCTTGCTATGCTTTTGTTAAACATACCGACCGCTTTCCTGATATTTTTAAAGTTAACTTATGTGTTAACGTAATAATAAAGGCCGTACGTTGAGGCTGCGTGGAGGTTATGTGGAGATGGTGTGGAGAAGGAATGAGATGACACGAAAATCGGGTCGAAGATGAAAAATATTAAAATATTGCTCGCTGAAGACGAGAAAGATATTGCCGACATCCTTTTTGCTTACCTGCAAAAAGAAAGCTTTACCATTATTCATGCCGCTAACGGACGTGAAGCACTGGAGCGTTATTTTGAGGACCGGCCTGACTTTGTCATCCTGGATATTAAAATGCCATTTATTGATGGCTGGCAGGTACTTAACGATATTCGTAAAGACTCAGACGTCCCCGTGATGATGCTGACAGCACTGGATGCTGATGTGGACAAAATCCATGCGTTAAGAGTCGGGGCCGATGACTACATCGTTAAACCCTTTAATCCAGCGGAAGTGGTGGCGAGGATTCACGTGATATTACGTCGCCTGCCCTTTTACAGTCATAATAAAAACCAGAATATTTACAGCAGTAAAAATATCGATGTGGATACAGTTAATCATCTGGTGAAAATAAAAAATAGCGGTACCGAGATCGGAAGCAGGCTGACTTCAACGGAATTTAAAATCCTGATGCATTTGATTCGTTACCCGAAGCGTGTTTTCACCCGCCGGGAGCTGCTGGAGCATTGTCTTCCCGAAGGTGAAGCCAGTGAGCGCACCGTTGACAGCCACATCAGCAAGCTGCGTAAAAAGATAGAACAGGCCGGGCTACCCTCAGTGCCTGAGAGCATTCGCGGCTTCGGCTATCGGCTGGGAGACTAAGATGGCAACGCCTGGCATCCGCTATCAGCTGTTTATCCTCACCTTAAAAGTCGCCGTCAGCACGCTGGTGCTGCTGTCGGTGGTGTACAGCGTGTATATCGGCATCTTTTATGATGGCAAAGATGAGTACAGCTGGATACCGACTTCTCACGACTGGATACTGACGCTGCTCGCGGGTATTTTATCGTCGGCAGTGGCGCTCTATTTTGTCTGGGGCTTTGCCAAACGCGTGATTATTCCGCTGAATGCGGTTGCCCACAGTGCGCGCCAGGTGGCCGAGGGCAATCTGAGCATCCGGGCAGAACATAGCGCCGCAGAAATACGCGAAACCGCACTGCTGATTGATGACTTTAATTCCATGGCGGAAAAGCTCGAAGTGATGTCGCATGAGATGAAAAAGTGGAATGCGGCCATCGCCCATGAGCTGCGCACGCCTGTTACGGTGTTACAAGGGCGCATACAGGGGATGGTGGACGGTATTTTCGACAGAGACGATCGGCAGTTCGATATCTTACTCCGGCAGACGGAAGGATTATCTCGGCTGATCGACGATCTTCGCGTACTCAGCCTGTCAGACAGCGGCCAGCTCTACCTCTACCGTGAAACGCTGCATCTTAAAGAAATACTGACGTCATCTGTCGATTCTTTTCGTGACAAGCTTAAGCTACGTGGGCTTGAGCCGGTGATTGAAGCCGAAGATATTGTCTGTTTTGTCGATGAAGTGCGCCTGCGCCAGGTGCTGTCCGCGCTACTCAGCAATGTCAGTAAATATGCCCTTCCTGGCGTGGTGATGATCACCTGCCGCAGCTCCAGTAATGCCATTGTGCTCACGGTGGAAGACGAAGGCCCCGGCATTGGTGACGCCGATCAGGGGGCGGTTTTTGACGCCTTTTTCCGTGCAGAGAATGACCGGGTGCAAAAGCCGGATGGCTCCGGCCTGGGGCTGGCGGTGGTTTATGCCATTGCCCGGGCACACGGAGGCACCGCACGCTGCCTGCGCAGTCGGCTTGGCGGCACCTGTATGCAGATTATGCTTCCGGCGAGTGGGAAATAGAGATGCAGGCCAACGGGGTCACTTCCCTGGCCTGAATCAGCGACTACCAGTTGCCGTAAGGGTATTTTTTTCCTTTGATAAAATCTTTTATGTCCTGGTCATATCCAGTAGTGAAAGCAGCACAGCGATACGTTTTATTTCCATATTCTGTTCCCGTCCTTGCTCTAAAAACTACCAGACACCATACGGATACACTTTGTTTTTAATAAATTCTTTTGTATTTTCTCCGTATTCATAACCGTTTGAAAAATTAGTTATCCCTTTACAAATATCTAACTTATCCCCGGATAACGTCTTCAGCACTGACGGCGTTATACGGTAGTTATGCTCGAAGCGGATACCATTTACCCAGACGGCCACCTTTCCTTCAGGGGCCAGCCCCATCTGTACACTGTCGTAATACGCAGCCTTACCAAGATAGTCCTTGTGTACGCTGGGTTTGCGCATTTTATCCACCACATCCCAGGGGAAAGTCAGATGGGTTTCATAGACTTTTTTATCAATCACTGAATCCCAGCAAAAAATAATATGCTTGGGCGGTTTTTCAACATGATTCCAGTAACCATTGAGAGCCCGCGCACTGTCGTTCCACTCACCCGCCACATCATGTAATGGCTGCGTACTGTCCAGGGTATTGAAGCGATACACGGTGCCAGCGGCATCCTGTACCACAACAAACGTCACCAACGCGGGTAAGTATATGGGCGTGAAAAAGTTAAATTTCCACTCCGTTGGTTCCGTGTTTTGAGCCGTCTTGTTGGCCTGGTCTGCCCCCTGGCAGGCCGTCAACGTCAGTAGTGAAAGCAGCACAGCGATCCGTTTTATTTCCATATTCTGTTCCCGTCCATATCGTAAATCGTCCGTTGCCAGCGTTCATCCGGTCGGTTGGTAAAGGTCACCAGCTTCGCGGGCTTCACTGCCCCGGTGATCCTCCCCTGACTGTCCCGCATCACGCTGTTCCAGTTGGCCGAACAGTGAAGGTATTTTCCTGCCAGCGCAGTAATTTCCGCGGTGGTATACTCGCTGACCGATTGACCATTGCGGACAGCGCGGCCCATCATAATCGCTTTTTTATACAACTCTTTTAGTTCGGTCGGTAATGAAAGGTTGTCATCTTTAGGCAGTATGGGCTCGAACACCACCCCCGCATCCTGCGCCGCATCAATCATTACCCGCAGCGCCACTTTTGACCAGTCATTGCGTGTCGGACGCTCGAGGATCAGCGCGGCACCGCTGCGTTTTTGCAGCATACCATAGCGGTCAGCGGGCATTCGGTCGTCATGCCAGGCTCTGAGTTTAATCACGTTACCCTCAAGCAGCGGCGCTATGGCCGGATAACGCGTCATGATCCCAAACTGTGCACCGGCATGACGATACGTTGCGGTCTCCTTATCAGAAACAGAAGCCAGAACCGTTTCAAACTGCGGGCGGGTGAGGAAACAGGCTTCATGCTCGTCAGGATTATACCCGCCGCCAATATCCGAATGCGCCCCGGGCAACACCAGCTCCGGCCACGCGGGTTTTACGCTGTTCAGCGCAAAGTTAAAGCGGCACTCATGCTGCGCGGTAATATGGAACACCTTCTCCGCCACGCCGGGGCGCAGCACAATATTCACCTCCCCGGTGTCCGCACTGTGCGGATTAAAGCCGTTCACCGGCGTACCGATCCCCGCAACGGTATCGAATATCCCCAGGAAGCGGGTTTTACCGCTGGGCGTGCCATTGAACTTAACCTCACCTAATCCGGCTTTAATCGCTGCCACAATGGCATCGTCCTGATCAAACACCCTGTTGGCAAAATGCCGTGCTGCCGCTGCCCCCCGGCTAAAACCGAAGATATCAAACTGCAGTTCCCTGACGATGCTGATACCGTATTCGGAGGGTTTATCTAAATGATTTTTGATAGCAACAACCAGCGCGGCGACGGCTTTATCCGTTTTTCTGACTACGCCGGTGTTGCCCCTGCCCGTTCCCACGCCATAGGCACTGTCGCCCTTGCCGCTCTCTGTACCAATCCCCTCAATATAAATCTTGATCTGGCCATGCTTGTCATCATTGGGGAAACTAGTGGTATACAACCTATTCAGCCAATACACATTGGTGTAATAACCAAGATAACTTCCTGCGGCAATACCGCTATGACTCCGTTTCAGCCTTACGCACTGAGATAACGTAGATTCGGCATCCCCGTCACTCATGCCATAATGCTCGCCTGCACAGGCATTCTGACGGTCAGCACTGTTATCCGCATTATTCCCCGTCCCATCAAAAAACACCCCGATCGTCAGCGTGATTTCGCGCCGCTTTTTCTTCGCGGACTGGGCGTGTTGTAGCGGTTCGTCTGCCTGAGAGGGGGCGAACAGGGAGAGTTCAATCGGCTCTGGCTTGCGCTGCGTTACGCTGGCGGGTTCTTTGCCGTAACCGTCAGGAATTGAGGAAATAAACGTCGCCCCGCAGGGGCAGGAACTGACGCTGTCGAGCGTACCTGCCAGCGGCATCCCGCCCACCCTTATTTTGCCCGGCCCGCTGATGATGCTGTACGTCATACCCGGGTTCTTACCGCAGGAGACCAGACTGCCCTCCCGCGGAAGCTCCGCGCCACGCAGAAAGACGGTCGAGTGACCGCTCAGTACTTCCCCACCGCAGGTGGTTTTATCGCCCACGCGAAGAAAATAGCCCTTTGCCATATGCTGTCCTTAGCCTTTTTACGTTGAACATAAAATGTGCGAAGGACAACTTAATCAAAAGTATTCTGAGAAAAAATACGCGTACCGCTAACACAAACGTCTTTTTTTACGATTTACCGCCTGTAACGCTGTCCCGCACCAAACAGCCTTTCGCGCAGGGTCAGTGGCTGCGCAGGTCGGGGTGCAACGCGTCCGCGGGCTTTTAGCTCCGGTATCACATAGCGGGCAAAATCCTCAAAGCTGCCGGGACTGATGGCATAGCCGATGTTAAAACCGTCCACGCCCGATGCCGCGGCAAACTGTTCCAACTGGTCGGCCACCGACTGCGGGCCGCCCACCAGCGTGGGATGCAGTCCCCCAATCCCGATGTAGTGTGCCGCTTCACGCAGTGTCCACTGTCGGCCACCGTCAATACGCGTCAGGCTGGCGAGCGCCGAGCGGCAGGCGTCAGTTTCGATATATTCCAGCGGGCGATCAGGATCGTAGTCTGCCCAGTCCACCCCCGTCCAGGCGGAGAACAGCGCCAGCGCTGCTTCTTCACTGATGTAACGCTGAAAATCGGCATAGCGTGCCTGGGCCTGTGTGTCATCCGGCCCGGTCACCACGGTGACGGCGGCAATAAAGCGCAGGGCATCGGGATGCCGCCCCTGCTCCACCGCCAGCTGGCGAATGGTGGCAATATCATGGCGAATGGCCTCCGGCGTCAGCCCGGCCATAAAAATCACCTCGGCGTTGGCGGCGGCAAACAGGCTACCGCGTGCGGAGGTACCCGCCTGAAACAGCACCGGGGTACGCTGCGGGCTGGGTTCGCTGAGATGCGCATCCGGCACCTGATAGTAACGACCCTGGTGACGAATGGGGTGAACTTTATGCGGATGGCTGTAAACCCCGCCCTGCTTGTCACGGACGACGGCCTCCTCCTCCCACGAGCCTTCCCACAGTTTGCAGGCAACATCGACAAACTCCTGCGCACGATCGTAGCGCTCGTCATGAGGGATCTGCTGCGTCAGGCCGAGATTGCGCGCGGCGGAGTCCAGCATTGAGGTGACGATATTCCACGCCACCCGCCCGTTGCTGAGATGGTCCAGGGTGGTGAATTTCCGCGCCAGCAGATAAGGATGTTCGTAAGTGGTGGAAACGGTCACGCCAAAACCCAGATGCCGGGTGGCGGCCGCCAGTGCGGAGACCAGCAGCAGCGGATCGTTGACCGGCATCTGGGCGGCACCGCGCAGCGCCGCATCGGGCTGCTGTTGATATACATCCAGCTGCCCCAGCGCATCCGCCAGGAACAGCGCATCGAACCCCGCCTCGTCCAGCAGCTGCGCGATCTCCACCCAGTAGCGGATATCGGTGTAGCGTGAGGCCTGATCCTCTGGATGACGCCACAGCCCGGCAGAGATATGCCCGACCACATTCATCATAAAACCAAACAGGATCAGCGGCGGCTTCGGTGCACTCATCATGCCCCTCCGCGCTGGCGACGGTTCAGCGCTCCGGCGGCCAGCACCACGAAGATCAGCACCCCGGTCGCCACCTGCTGCCAGTAAAAGTTCCAGCCGATCAACAGTAACCCATTGGCGACAAAGCTGAGCAGGACAACGCCAAGCAAGGTGCCCGGCACGCTGGGCCGCCGCGAGCGGGAGAAGGTGCTGCCAATAAAGGCCGCGCCGATGGCATTCAACAGATAGGCATTGCCCGACAACGACACCCAGGCTTTCACATTCGATGCCAGCATCAGTCCCACCAGACCAGCGGTGACGGCGCTGATCACAAAGGCCAGCGTGATCAGCCGTTTGGTATGGATACCCGAATAGTGCGCCACGCTACTCTGGCTGCCGAAGACGTTCAGCGCCCGGCCATGACGGCTGCGCTGCAACAGCAGATGTAAACCTGTCGCCAGCAGCGCAACGACCCACAGCGGCAGGGGAATGCCCAGCCAGCTGCCGTGGCTGATCGCCGAGAAGCCCGGTGGCAGCACCAGAGTCAACAGGTAGATCGGCTGACCGCCGTTCGATGCCAGCTGCTGCACGCTCTGACCAATAAACAGCGTACCCAGCGTGGCCAGAAAGGGTTCCACCCCGAGTACCGCAATCAGAAATGCGTTAAACAATCCCACGCAAAGTGCCGCCAGCAACGCCGCACCGATCGCCAGCGGCAGCCCGACCTGATGCAGCACCAAGGTCACCAGCACCAGGCAGGAAAAATCGATCGCGGTGCCGACGGAGAGATCCACCGCACCCATCGAAGCCACCACCGTCATCGCCAGGGCGACAATCGCCAGCGGTGCAACATTATTCAGCAGCACACTTTCGATATTACTCAGGGTAAAGAAGCCGGGTGCGGTCAGGCTGAACAGCAGCAGTAACAGGGCAAAGGCCAGCAGCATCAACAGGCTGAGCAGGTTGCCGCCTGCTCTTGCCGCCACAGGACGTACAGTTAACTCAGACACGGACTTTCCTCCTTTGCTGGCGCTGGCGCAGCAGTGCGGTCAGTGAGACCACCGAGAGGATCAGCACCCCTTCCACACCGTTAATCCAGTAGCTGGACACATTAATTAACTGGAAACCGTTGGCAATCAGGCTGAGAAACAGCACGCTGACCAGGGTTCCGGCCACGGTCGGCACCAGACGCCGTGAAAACACCACGCCCAGCAGCACGGCGGCAATCACCATCAGCAGGTTATCGCCCGCCCCCGGCGAACTGCCGCTGAGCACGGTCACTGAACCGAAAGCGGCTAATGCCGACGCTACGCCACACAGCACATAGCTGGCAGCGATATAGCGCCACACCACCAGGCCATTTGCTCGCGCAGCCAGGGGATGGCTGCCCACTGCCTGTAAGCGCAGCCCGAAGCGGGTGCTGTGTGTCAACAGAATTGCCAGCAGCGCCAGCAGGGCAAAGGCCCAGGCCAGCCAGGGCAACGTCAGCGGACCTGCCGCCAGCAGAGCATCAAACAGCGGCCCACTGACCGGAATGGTGGAGTTCTGCGTCAGCACCATCTCCAGCCCGATGGCGATATTCATGGTGGTCAGCGTTGCCAGTAGCGGCAGAATACGTAGCCACACTACCGCCAGCGCATTCAGCGCGCCGAGGGCGGCACCGCTTAACAGCGCCAGGCCCAGCGCCACTGCAAGGGAATGGCCTGCCGCCAGCTGCGTGGCAAACACCGCCGCACTCAGCCCCATATTAGCCGCCACCGACAGATCAATGCCCCCGGTCAGAGAATGGCTGCCGCCGCCGGTCAAAACCAGCGTCAGACCAAAGGCCAGCGTTCCGGTCACCGCGGCCTGTTGCAGCACGTTACCCAGATTCCCGAGGGTGAGAAATATCGGTGACAGCACGGCAAACACGGCCAGCACCGCAATAATGATCAGCAGAGCACCGCCCTGCAGCCACTGCGTGGCCTGCCCGGATACCGGCGCCGCAGAGGCAGGCGGGGTCAGCACGGCGTCTTGTGACGTGAGTTCTGTCATGCGGCAGCTCCTTTCGTCAGGTCCTGTGCTGCACCCGAAGCCCAGGCGAGGATGTCATGATGGTCGGCGGAAGCAGTGTCCAACGTTTTGACCAGTTGCCCGCGTGCCAGCACCAGAATACGGTCACACAAGGACTGCAGCTCCAGCAGGTCCGTTGAGAAGACGATCACCAGTGCCCCCTGCGCAACCAGCTGTTGCAGCGCCTGATAGATCTCGGTTTTTGCGCCAATATCGACCCCGACCGTCGGTTCATCAAGCAGGTAGAGCTGTGCATCGGTATTCAGCCATTTCGCCAGCACCACCTTCTGCTGGTTGCCCCCGGAGAGCGACCGCAGCGGTGCCTCCGCACCCGGCGTGCGGATACCGAGTTGCTGAATATTGCCCGCGACCAGCGCCCTCTCGCGCCCGCGATCGATAAACAGCCGCCGGACCAGGCTTTTCAGTGAAGTCAGCGCAATATTCTCCCGCACGCTGAGATCGGGTGCGATGCCGTTGGCACGGCGATCTTCCGGTACAAACGCAATGCCCTGCTGCACCGCCTGATGGGGTGAACGTGGCAACAGGGGCCGATCGTTCAAGGTGATGCTGCCGCTCAGGCCACTCTCCAGCCCAAACAGTGAGCGCACCAGCGCTTTACCGCCGGACCCCAGCAGCCCGGTGACGCCGATAATCTCGCCGCGTTGCGCACTGAAGCTGACATCACTGAAACGCCCCGGAGCCGACAGATTGTCCACGCGCAGTAGCGTCTGTTCACGACGCGTTGACGTCGGCCGGGACTGGGTTTGCAGCGCATCGCCGAGCATATCGTGGATCAGCTTCGGGCCGGTGACCTCGCTGACCTGATGCTGTGCCACGTTTTGCCCGTCACGTAATACGCTGACCTGCTGGCACAACTCGGTGATTTCATCGAGGTAGTGTGAAACGTACAGCACCGCCAGCCCCTGGCCGCGCAGCGTGCGGATAGCGCGAAACAGTGCGTCCACTTCATGGCGGGCCAGCGCCGCCGTGGGTTCGTCAAACACCAGTACGCGCGGCGAGTGCTGCAGCGCACGGGTGATCTGCACAATTTGTTGTTCTGCCACGCTGAGGTCGGCAATCAGGCTGTCCGGATTGATCTCCAACGCGAAATGCTGGCGGATCGCCCGGCGCGCAATATGGCGCAGGCGACGACGATTCAGCAGCCGCACGCCGGGATAAATCGGCTCCTCGCCCAGCAGCAGCGTTTCCGCCACCGTCAGGCTGGGGGCCAGCAGGCGCTCCTGATGCACAATCTCAATGCCCAGCGCCTGCGCCCTACCCGGCGAATCAATGCGCACCGGCTGACCGTCGAAGCGGATCTCTCCGCCATCGGCGGGTTGCAGTCCGCCGAGGATCTTGATGAGCGTCGATTTTCCCGCCCCGTTATGGCCAATGAGGCCGTGAATCTCCCCCGGCGCGAGGCTGAGAGATACCCCGCGCAGGGCCGGTACGCCGTCAAAGGCTTTATCAATCTGATGCAGCGCTAACAGCGGCGGTTTATTTGGCATCGCTCTGACCCAGCGTTTTCTGCACCTCGGCGGCGTTCTCTTTGGTCACTACCAGCGAAGGCACATAGGTTGCTGGCGGCAGGTTGCGATCCCCCGCCAGATAACGTGCGGCGTTTTGTACGGCGGTTTTACCAATCAGGTAAGGCTGCTGGGCCACCACCGCCGCTGCGCTGGATTTTGGATCTTTCACCAGCGACACCACATCCGGGCTGCCGTCGACGGCATAGGTTTTAATCTCACTGCGCCCGGCGGCATCCACCGCCTGCGTGGCACCAATCTGTGGTACATCCCAGGCGGCCCAGATCGCCTGTACCGAGCCTTTTGGATATTTATTTAGCAGCTGGCTGATTTGTGAATAAGCATCCTGCACGGTATTCGGGATCACATCGCGCAATTCCGGTTCAATGATTTTAATTTTCGGATACCATTTCAGTACCGCTTTTAACTGGTCGTAACGCATTGCCACCACTGGCACGCCATAAAATCCGTTAAATACCAGGATATTTCCTTCGCCGCGCAGATCGTTAACCAGTTTCAGCGCCAGCTGTTCACCAATATAAAAGTTATCCGAGGTGGTGACGTTAATACTGGAAGGGCTGGCGGTGTCCACAGTAAACAGCGGAATACCCGCGGCGCGGATTTTTTTAAGCCAGGGTTCGAGGACCGACGCGGTGCCGAGGGTTTCAATAATGGCATCCGGCTTTTGGGCAATAAGCGTTTGAATCTGAGAGATTTGCTGCGCCTCTTTACGCCCGCCATCCAGCGCAATGGGCGTGCCGCCCAGGCGTTTCACTTCATCAATCTGACCCTGATAGGCCTTCAGATCCCAGTAGTGATCGGTGCCCGCCACGGTAATGCCAATACGTTTCCCTTTTAATGACGGCACATCGGCATCATTATTTTCTGCCTGTGCCGGCAAGGCCATGAATATCGCCGAAGCGACCAGCGCGGACAGTGAGGCTTTAATCAGTGAGACGATTTTTGTTTTATTATTCTTAGCCATTTTTATAGTATTCCTGTCAGATGAATGAATGCCAAAGTAGCACAGTCATCTGACAGGAATAATGCCGATTTCAACTAAGGATCCGGCATCTTTGGTTATTAAGAAAAACTGAACTAACGGTGATTTAGCCGCCGCGATAACCGGTCGCCGCACAGCTGTAATACCGTGACCAGCGCCACCAGTACCACAATCACGGTCAGCATCACCTGTGAGTCAAAACGCTGGTAACCGTAGCGATAGGCAAGGTCCCCTAACCCCCCTGCGCCAATCGCCCCCGCCATCGCCGAAGCATTGATCATCGTCACCAGTGTAATGGTAAATCCGCTGACAATGCCCGGACGCGCCTCCGGCAACAGCACGTGCCAGATAATATGCCGTCGGTGAAAGCCCATCGCCTGTGCCGCTTCTACCAGCCCTTTATCCACTTCACGCAGGCTGACCTCCGCAATGCGGGCAAAAAAGGGCGTAGCTGCCAGCGTCAGCGGCACCACGGCGGCCCAGACGCCATACGAGGTGCCGACCACCATACGGGTAAAGGGGATCAATGCGACCATCAGGATCAGGAATGGCACCGAACGGAACAGATTCACCACCCAGCCCAGCAGACGGTTCAGTAACGGGTTGGCAAACAGGTTTTGTTTGTCGGTGATCACCAGCACCACCGCCAGCGGCAGGCCCAGCAGCAGCGCGGCCAGTGAGGACACCCCAACCATCATTAACGTATCCAGCAATCCCTGCCATAAACGATCAATCTGCAGTGACATAGCCCAGCACCTCCACACGGTCGGCTAACGATTCAAGTGAGCTGGCGTCAAACGGCGCAGGTCCGGCCGGTTTCAGTAAGATCATCTGACCAATCTGCCGATCCTGCACCCACTCCAGCGCACTCTGTATCAACTGCGTTTCACTGCCCACCAGGGCGATAATCGCCGCCAGCTGCGGCAGCGCGCCCTCTCCGGTCCAGGTCAGGCGCAGCAGCGCCCGGTCATTGGCACTGCTGAGTTGCGGACGCAGACGGTCAGCCAGCGCCGCAGGCAGCGCATGCTGTTGCGGGCTGAGTAGTATCTGCGTCGTCGGTTGTTGCGGATCGCCATACACCTGCCAGACCGGGCCTTGCTCAATCACTTTGCCCTGTTCCAGCACTGCCACCTGATGGCACAAATCGTGGATCACGTTCATCTCATGGGTGATCAGCACAATGGTGATGCCCTGCTGCTGGTTGATCTCGCGCAGCAACGCCAGAATCGAGGCGGTGGTTTCCGGGTCGAGCGCCGAGGTGGCTTCATCGCACAGCAACAGCTGCGGTTCATGCACCAGCGCACGGGCAATCCCCACGCGCTGCTTCTGCCCGCCGGAGAGCTGGGCGGGCCAGGCGTGCTGGCGCTCCTCCAGCCCGACCAGTTTAAGCAGCGCATCCACTTTCTGCTGGCGTGCGCGCGCCTCAACCCCGGCGACCTTTAGTGGCAGCTCAATGTTCTCACGCACCGTCTTCGCCGACAGCAGGTTGAAGTGTTGGAAGATCATCCCGGTGCCGCGCCGCCAGTTCACCAGCGCGTTGTCGCTCAGGCTGCCGATATCCACGCCATCCACCACCACGCTGCCTGCCGTCGGGTTTTCCAGCCGGTTGAGGCAGCGGATCAGTGAGGATTTCCCCGCACCGCTGCGGCCAATAATGCCGAAAATAGTACCGCGTGGAATATGCAGGTTAATGTTATGCAGCGCATCGGTTTGCTGCCCGGCATAACGTTTAAACAGGCCGTCGATGGCCACATGCGCCGCTCCCGGCTGACGGGAGACGGTAGCGCTCTGTTCGGCACTGTCCGGCCAGCTCAGGCTGACCATAATTACGGCTTCCAGCCTGGCTGATAGAGCTTGCCGTAAAATTTATCCAGGCTGGCGCGCACCGCCGGGGAATGCTGATAGATATCAACAAACTTTTTCAGACGCGGGTCATCCTGGTGGCCGTCGCGGATAACAAACTGGATCACATACTCCGGGTTTTCCAGCCCGTCGAACAGCAGCGCATTATTCGGGTCAATCACCCCGGACGCGCGCAGATAGTGCGGATAGCCCTGGGCCAGGTCCACTTCTTCCAGTGAACGGGAGAGCTGCACCGCTTCCACTTCAATGATTTTCAGATGCTTCGGATTCTTGACGATGTCATCAACGGTAGATTTCAGGCCAGCCCCCGGTTTGAGAGTAATCAGCCCGGATTTTTGCAGCAGCAGCAGGCCGCGCCCGCCGTTAATCGGGTCATTCGCAATCGCCACGGTGCCACCATCGGGGAACTGGCTGATAGCGGTATGTTTTTTAGAGTAAAGGCCGACATTATTGATGATCGCTGGGGCGTATTTCACCAGGTGGAAACCGCCCTGCTGATTGGCGTTATCCAGGAACGGCTGATGCTGGAACAGGTTCACATCAATGTCGCCGTTTTCCAGGCTGACGTTGGGCGCCGTCCAGTCGCTGAACTCGATCAGATCCACCTTCAGCCCCTGCTTTTTCGCCTCTTCAACGGCGGTTTCCAGCGGCGGTGCAAACGCAGCGGTGGTGCCGACTTTCAGCGGCCCGCTGTAGTCGGCGGCATGGGCGCTCACGGTAGTGCTTAACAGTGCCGTCAGCACCAGGGTGTTGAGTAATTTCATTTTTTTATCCTTATGTTCCCGGAGGGTTCAGGCATCACGACGCCAGCGCGCCGCCGGGTGGCGAGCGGGCAGACGATCGTGGCTGAACAGTTTGTGACGCAATGTGCCTGGCTGATACGCGGTCTTATAGCGGCCTCGCTGCTGTAATTCCGGCACCACCAGATCAATAAAATCGATATAACTCTGTGGATTGACGATGCGCGTCAGGTTAAAACCGTCGATGCCCGCCTCATCCATCCAGCGGATCAGTGCGTCGGCTACCTGTGACGGGTTGCCGACAATCAGCGGATAACGCCCGCCCAGGGCGTGCTGCTCCAGCAGGCGACGACGCGTCCAGCCGCTAAAGGTTTTACTTACCGACTCAATGGCGCGCCCCGATCCGCTGTGGATCGGCTCGTCTAACGAGAAGGCGGCCAGATCGAGGCCGATCGAACTGGAAAAGTGGGCGATCCCCGCTTCCGGGCTGGCATAGCGCAGATACTCCTGATGTTTTTCCTGCGCCTCTTTCTCGCTGCCAGCGACGATCACCGACACGCCCATAAACACTTTCAGATCCTCGGCTTCGCGCCCGGCCCCGACCGCGGCCTGACGCAACCGATCGACCTGACTGCGCATGGCGGCCGGGGTGCTGCCGTTAACAAAGCTGCACTCCGCGTGGCGGGCGGCAAAGCGAATGCCGCGATCGGAACTGCCTGCCTGAAACAGCAGCGGCGTGCGCTGGGGAGACGGTGAACTGAGGTGATAGCCTTCCACCTGGTAATACTCGCCGTGATGATGTACCGGGTGGATTTTTGCCGCATCGGCATACTGCCGCCGCTGACGGTCAGCCAACACGGCATCGTCCTGCCAGCTCCCTTCCCACAGCTGATAGCTGACATCGAGAAACTCGTCAGCCTGGTCGTAGCGCTGATCGTGCCCGAGCAGTTGAGTCTGCCCCATCGCACGCGCGGCGCTGTCGAGGTAACCCGTGACAATATTCCAGCCCACGCGGCCCCCGGTGAGATGATCAAGGGTGGAGAAGCGGCGGGCAAACGGATACGGCGCTTCATAACTCAGGTTGGCGGTCAGCCCAAAGCCGAGATGTTCGGTTACGCTCGCCATGCCGGAGACCAGCATCAGCGGATCGTTGACCGGAAGCTGGATGGATTCGCTGGCCGTCCGGCCAATCCCCTGCTGGTAAACGTCGTACACACCGAGAATATCGGCGATGAACAGCCCGTCGAACAGCCCGCGCTCCAGGGTGCGCGCCAGATCCAGCCAGTAGCGCAAATCGTTAAATTCGGTCGAACGGTCAAGGGGGTGAGTCCACATGCCGTGATGAATATGCCCCACGCAGTTCATATTGAAGGCGTTAAGCAGGATTTTTTTCGGCTGGCTCATAAGGTTCCCCGGCGCGGCGGCAGTACATCATTCAGCACGTAGTTGCCAATGGCCGGATATTTCCAGCGCACCGGATCATGCAGCGTGTGGGTGCGGGCGTTACGCCAGTGGCGATCCAGATTGTGCTCACGCAGCGCCGAGCGTGTGCCGGAAAGCTCAAACAGCAGGTTGGCGGCTTCCAGCGCACGTTCGGTGGTCCAGGCTTTTACCGTGGCGACGGCAATCGAGGCCTCGGCCACCGTTCTCTCGCTGGCCTGATGCCGTGCGGCATCCACCGCATCGCCAGCGTCGGCCAGCAGTGCGTCTCCGGCCTGCAAACGCGGGGCCAGCTGGCCAATGCGGTCAATGGTCAGCGGGTCCTGCCCGGCATGATCAACCCCGGCATCCGGCCACGGACGCGCGCGGGTATTGATAAAGTTCAGCATGTCGTTAAAGGCGGCGCGGGCGATGCCCTGTTCGATCGCGGCATGGAGGATTTGTGCGAACGGCCCGAGGCGGGTTGGCCGCTCAAAGGCGCTCTGGAACGGGATGATATCGTCAGCCGCCACCGCTACCGCATCAAACTGTACCGTCCCGCTGCCCGTTGTGCGCTGACCAAAACCGGACCAGTCGTCGGTCACGGTCACTCCTGGCTGATGACGCGGCACAAACACCAGCTGCTCTTTACCGTCCTCCCCGCGTGCCGCGGTGGGAATGCGGTCGGCAAACAGGGCGCCCGTGGCGTAAAACTTCTGGCCGTTAAGCTGCCAGCCGTCGTCCTGCGGCAGTACCGAAGTGCTGCGCTGGTGGGCGGCGGCCGAACTGAACTCAGCCAGCGCATTGCCAAGATGCACGCCCTCCAGCACTTCCTGATAAAAACGCTGTTGCTGAGCCGTGTTGCCGTTCAGGCGCAGCACTTCCAGCGCATAAAAGTGGTTCTGCGGCACCTGACCAATCGCGGCATCTGCTTCGCTGATCATGGCGATCACCTGCGCCAGCACGGCGGTGGACACATCTGCTCCACCCAATTCCCCGGGCACGGTGATCGCCCCCAGCCCGGAGGCAAACAGCGACCGCAGAGGCGCGACAGGCAGTTCACGCTCGCGGTCACGGCGTGCGGCACCGCTGCGGAAATCCTGCGCCAGCTGCTGCGCAACGTCTATCGCCTGCGCGGCGCTGGTGATACGGCTGGCCTGCTGTTTTGGTTTCACCTGGCTGAGAGGCATAAAGGGCTCCTTAAATCCAGGCATGACGCACCGGAAGCTGACCGTTGAGGTAGTAATTACCGATGGCGTGAAACTTCCAGCGGAGCGGATCGTGCAGGGTATGGGTGCGTGCATTGCGCCAGTGGCGGTCAAGGCCATGCTCGCTGAGCGTGGCGCGACTGCCGCCCCACTCCAGCAGCTTTTCGCTGGCTTTCAGTGCAATCTCGGTGGTCAGTACTTTGGCTTCGGCTACCGCAATAGAAGCCAGCGCGGCGGTCCGGGCATCCAGTTGGGCGGGGTCGATGTTATCCAGCGTGCTGGCCGCGCGGCGCAGCAGGGATTCCGCCGCGACCAGTTCAATAAACACCCGGCCCACATCGGCCTGTAAATGGGGATCGTCAGCGTTTCGCTCTACCCCGGCATCCACCCACGGGCGCGAGTGTCGACGAATAAATTCGCAGCCCTCATCAAAGGCCCCCCGGCCAATTCCGGCATCGATGGCCGCCTGTAACAGCTGCGAGACCGGGCCACGCAGTGACGGTTTGTCGCCCGCTGGCATCGGGATCACCAGTGCGGCATCCACCCGCACCGCATCGAGATGGATTGTTCCGCTGGCGGTGGTGCGCTGACCCATGCCGGACCAGTCATCGACAATCTCCAGACCGACCGATTTGCGCGGCATAAAGGCCATCACCGCCTGCCCGTCATCATTCAATGCGGTGGTAACGATAATGTCGGCGAACAGTGCGCCGGTGGAGTAGAACTTGCTGCCGGTCAGACGCAGGCCATCCGGCCCCTGGACCAGGCGAGCCGTCACTTCACGGGTATGCCGGGTATTTTTTTCCGGGCCGCCGTTACCGAGGCGCTGCCCCTGCACCACGGCGCTGAAAAGGGTGTGTTGCTGGGCGGGTGTACCTTCATCGAGCAGCAGTTGGATCAGGGCGAAATGGTTTTGCGGGATCTGCCCCAGTGAGGGGTCCACGGCCGAGATAATGCGGAACACCTCCGACAGCGTGCGGTATGACAGCCCGCCACCGCCAAAGGCGCGAGGCACAGAGATGCTGCCCAGTCCGCTGCGACTGAACAGTGCCAGCGCCTCCAGCGGGTAGATGCGATCCCGGTCGCGGGCCACCACATCGAACCGGGCGAGGTCGGCCACGGCCTGTGCGGCCTGGATCGCCTGTTCGTGACTGAGGATCACTGCCGCTGTTTTATTCTGGCCGGTAGTACTCGCTGATTGGCTCATGATGTCCCTTAATTAACAGGCAAATAAATGCCAGATGGCGCAGGCCATCAGCAAAGAGATTTTTCAGATTTCATTAATATAATCAGAGCGATAATATGAAGTAAAGCGTCGTACTTATGACAAATATGACGTTGGATTGCTGATATTTAGCTATAGCGGTTTTATTTAAAAATAATAATGGGCGCGGTTAATTTATAACGGTGTTAATTATTGGCAATATAAAATTGCCGAACTCTATGGGCGATCACGGTGGGATCCCCGGTTATATTCCCTGGCTGAACGTTCGGCGTCAGGTCCGGGGCCAATTTGAGCACGCCGGATCGGCAAAAAACGCATCCATGCGGGCCTCGGCACGCGACGTCCTGTCGCGTGACGTCCGGCTTACCTCAAGCTGGCCCCATCCCCGCAGAACCGTTACTCGCTGTGAGTTTAAAACCTCCACGGCATCGCGATCTAATGTAGGGGTCGATCATCTTTTCCGATCAACCCGTGCTGATGACGGGCATCAGGCGGCAATCTGGACGTTTTCCCCGATGATGGTATTATCCCTGCGCCGCCAAAACTTCAATGGAGTCAAGCATGTCCACACTGCGTTTACTGTTATCGGATTCCTGGGACCCGTGGTTTAACCTGGCCGTGGAAGAGTCTATTTTACGCCAGATGCCAGCGACGCAGCGGGTGCTGTTTTTGTGGCGCAATGCCGAAACGGTGGTGATTGGCCGTTCGCAGAATCCGTGGAAAGAGTGCAATACGCGGCGTATGGAAGAAGACGGCATCCGCCTGGCGCGACGCAGCAGCGGCGGTGGCGCGGTGTTTCATGATCTCGGTAACTGCTGCTTTACTTTTATGGCCGGGAAGCCGGAATACGATAAAAGCGTGTCCACCGGGATTATTCTGCGGGCGCTGGCGTCGTTGGGTATTCAGGCTGAAGCCTCAGGACGAAACGATCTGGTGGTGAATACCGCCGATGGCGTGCGTAAAATTTCCGGTTCTGCCTACCATGAAACCCACGATCGCGGTTTTCATCACGGCACTATCCTGCGCGATGCGGACCTCTCGCGCCTGGCCGATTACCTCAACCCTGACATCAAGAAATTGCAGGCCAAAGGCATTACTTCCGTGCGCTCGCGCGTGGCGAATCTGGAAGAGCTGGTGCCAGGGATTACCTTTGAAGCGATTTGCAGCGCAGTAACGGCGGCGTTTTTCGACCATTTTGGCGGAGAATGCCAGCCCGAACATATCTCCCCGACCTCCCTGCCCGACCTGCCCGGTTTTGAGGCGCAGTTTGCCAAACAGAGCAGCTGGCAGTGGAATTTTGGCCAGGCACCGCAGTTCCAGCACCTGCTGGATACCCGTTTTAGCTGGGGTGGCGTGGAAATCCACGTCGATGTTGAGCGCGGCAAGGTCAGCCGCTGCCAGATTTTCAGCGATAGTCTGAACCTGGCGCCGCTGGAGAAACTGGCGGAACTGCTGCCCGGCACCGAATATCGCCCGGAGGCGCTGGCCGCTAAGGTGGCACGGCTGAGGGAGGCGTTCCCTCAGCAAGAAGTGGAGCTGACGGAGCTGGAGCAGTGGCTGGCGGAGAGTGTGCGATGATGACCGCATTGGCAGGCCAGTTGACAAAAGCAGAAGATCAGCGCGAAGTCATTATCCTGCCTACTGGCATTGCAATAAGTAAATGGTAAGTGGAAAACACATCATGTTTAAAATTATTCTGGTCATAATTATTGTATTAGTACTCTTTCCTTTTTGGATTTTGGCGTTCTTCCTTGTCAAGAACAGTGTTCTGCCAACTTGGGAAAGTGGGAATCTGTCTGATTGGATGAGCACTATATGTAATTTAGTTATGGCATTGTCCGCAGTCTATGCGGCTTTCAAAGCAAAAAAATGGTTCAAACAAAAAACACTTCTCAATACTTTGGATTCCGCCCATGTTTTTGCTCTAAAATTCGACAGTTTGTTATGGGAAATAAATGAAGAAATATTCAACGATGTACTAATACGAGCAGACCTCCATTTTAGATCTAAAAAACATAGAGATAGCCAAAAAACAGCAGAATTGTTAGCGACACTTAAATTAGAGGAGGAAAAATCAACATCAACGCAATTATCTTATTACGCTAAAATTAACAACACCAAGATAAGACTTGAACGATATAACATATTAACCAGTGAACATCTCAATCGTCTTTTTGATGAAATAATGAAAGCAAGAAAAGAATATTTAAATGAACATAATGATTACATTTCTGATTTAACCAAAGTTGTGTTGTCGGGAGATCAAAATCCTGACTCTATTTCGATGGACAAACTAAATATGAAAATGAATAAACTTGCTGCGTTATTCGAAAATGAACTCGTAAAAATAGATATTAATAGTGATTATACTTTCAAAATGTAGAAAGGTATAAGCTCATCCTTTAATCTAGCTCACAAGCGCGGAGCAGCATAATGCACAGCGCACAAAGGTTGACCTCTGAGGTTTCCCCACAAAACATGACCCGCATTCCCCGTAATTGACGAGCTTATTTTTACACCAGCCAGTGATGCTTACCTGAGCCGTGACGATGGCCCAGCTCAATACAACCTCAATCCCAAATCAATCCGCTGACATCGTCATGCCGTGGCGGTTTTAAAACTTACAGCGAGCAACCGTTCTTTGGGGATGGGGCCAGTTTTAGGTAAGCCGGACGTCACCCGGCCGGGGCGCCCCGTGCCGCGGCCCGCAGGGATGCGGATTTTGCCGATCCGGCGTGCTCAAACTGGCCTCAGACCGGAAGCCAAACTGTCAGCCACAAAAAATGACAGGAACGCCCTCATAGGTCGACCTTCTTCGATCCACCTTTTTCCCGACAGTCATGTCAACGGCACTGGCCGACCCTAAAAAACGTCGGTAGCAACAGATGATGAATTCCGCATAAGCTAATGATTTAAAATTGTTTAGTCTCCCGCCTCGTTTCTCCTATGCTTCGCCTCTTCCTTGTTTTTTCACGGCCGTTGATAGCGTCGGCCGTGTCCGTCTCCAACCTGACGACGCCACCGATGAACAACATATAGTATGGATATTCGTTCACTTCCTTTTGATCAAAATATCAATGGCTGGGCGGCGCAGTTGCCCCCTCTTGCGCGCCTGCCCGCGCTGAATCGTTCCATCCAGGCAGACTGGCTGGTGATCGGTGCCGGCTACGCCGGGCTGGCTTTCGCCCGACGTATTGCCGAGCTGCGCCCGCATCAGCAGGTGGTGGTGATTGATGCCGTTGATATTGCGGATAATGCGTCTGCACGCAACTCCGGCTTTATGATCGATTTACCGCACAATGTCGGCAGTTCAACGGAAGAGCTGGCGCACGCGCAGACCTATCGCCGCCTGCTGCAGTTTGGCGTCAGCCAGCTAAAAAAAACCGTCCAGACCCATAACATTGACTGTCACTGGAGCAATACGGGCAAATATCACTGCGCCGTTACTCCCCAGTTTGACGGGCTGATTGATGCCTACTGCGCCGAACTGAACCGGCTTGATGAACCCCATAAGGTGATGGAAAAAGCTGAGCTTGCTTCACTGCTGGGCACCGATTTTTATCGCCGCGCGGTTTACACGCCTAACTGCATTCTCGTCAACCCCGCCGCGCTGGTGCGGGGCCTGGCGACATCGTTGCCTGACAACGTCACGATCTACCCCAACACCCCGGCGCTGAACATCGATACCCACAGCGGTATTCGCGTGCAAACGCCGCACGGTGACATTCAGGCATCGCAGTTGATGCTGGGCATGAACGGGGCGATTCGCGGCTTGTTGCCGGGCAAAAGTAACGTCTTCGCCATGGCAACCTTCGCCACCCTGACAGAATCCCTCACTACCGCGCAGCGCCAGCGCCTGGGGGATATTCAGCCCTGGGGCCTGACGCCGATGAATGCGCTGGCGGGTGCCACCTTACGTTACACCCACGATCACCGTTTCCTGATCCGTGAACACGTCAATTTCACCCCAGGCCTGACCACCAGTGTGCGTGAAACCGGCCTGCATGCTCGCCGTCATCAAGCGTTGTTCAATCGACTCTATCCGCAACTCAGTGATGTTGCGATGAACTGGAGCTGGTCGGGAATGATTGGGATTACGGGGAATGGCGCCCCGGTCTGGGGCAAGGTCGCGCCCCATATTTATGCGTCGGCAGGGTGTAACGGTGCGGGGATCTCCAAACAGAGTGCCTTTGGGCACCTGCTGGCGGAATACGCCTTGCAGCAGGACCATCCGCTGCTCAGCGACATGGCCTCAGTGGGTCTTGCCAACTGGCTGCCGCCGCGCCCGGTTCTGGATATCGGCGTAAAAGGTTATCTGGCACGCGAGCGCTGGAAAGCGCGCAGTGAATGTTAATGCCAACATCATCATCAGCGGGTTTCGGCCCCTTCTTAAGGTTATCTTATGACGCACTCATTTAATCGACGGGATTTTATTAAAGCATCGCTGGCCGCCAGCGTCGTGGCCAGTGGCTTATAGCTGACGCTCACGGCCCGTGCGGCAGAGACTACGGTCAAAAAAGGCGGACACCTCAAACTGGGCATCGACGGGGCCGCCACCACGGATCAACTGGATCCGGCAAGCTGGATCAGTGCTTATATGATGGTGGTGGGCTGTGCCTGGGGCGATACGCTCATTCGCACCGATGCCAAAACGGGCAAAGCGCTGCCCGGACTGGCAGAATCCTGGGAGGCCAGCGATAAATCAACGCGCTGGCTGTTTACCCTGCGCAAGGGCGTGCTGTTCCATAACGGCCAGTCGTTAACGGCAGACGATGTGGTAAAGACGATTGAACGTCACCGCGATGCCAAATTCCGCTCTGGCGTTATTGCCTATCTCTCCGCGATTAAAAGCGTCACCGCACAGGGCGATAAAATTGAGATCGTCCTGAGCGAGAGTAACGTCGATTTCCCGCTGGTGCTGTCATTGTGGAATTTACAAATTCAGCCGGACGGCGGCTTTGACAATCCGAACGCCGGTATTGGCACCGGTCCTTACCGTCTGGTGAAGTTTGAGCCGGGCGTGTATGCGCAGCTGGAGAAAAACCCACACGACTGGGATGCCGAACGTGGTCATGTCGACAGTGCGGAAGTGATTGCCATTAATGATGCTTCGGCACGTGTTGCGGCCCTTTCCACCGGTAAGGTCCATTTTATCAGCAGCCTGAACCCGAAAATTGTTGCGCTGCTGCAACGCGGCCCCGTCACGCTGTATAACACGCCAGGGCGCGGACATTACACCCTGCCGATGATGGTTGACCAGGCGCCGTTCAGCAATAATGACCTGCGCCTGGCGCTGAAATATGCCATCGACCGCGAGCAAATTTTACAGCGTGTGCTGGGCGGCTACGGTTCACTCGGCAATGATTTTCCGGTCAATGCAGCCTATCCGCTGTTCCCGTCAGAGATCCCGCAGCGCACTTATGATCCTGATAAAGCGGCGTTTCATTTTAAAAAGTCCGGTTATAGCGGCCCGATTGTTCTCGATACCGCTGAAGGCGTCTTCCCGGGTGCTGTCGATGCCGCCACGCTGTTTCAGTTAAGCGCACAGAAAGCCGGGATTAAGCTGGATATTCGCCGCCAGCCCGACGACGGTTACTGGAACAATGTCTGGCGCAGCAAGCCGTTTTGCGTCTCTTCCTGGGGCACACGACTTACTCAGGATTTAATTTATTCGCTGGAGCTGGGCCCGACGTCAGCCAGTAATGAAACCCATTTTGCCAACCCGCAATTTGCCAGCCTGCTGAAACTGGCTCGTGGCGAAGAGGATGAAGCTAAACGTCGCGCGCTCTATCACGATATCGCGCTGATTGTCCGCGATGAGGGCGGCACCCTGCTGCCGGTGTTTAATAACTATCTGAACGCCAGTAGCAACCGTCTGCAAGGTTATGTGGAGGATGTTGGCAACGATCTCTCCAATGGCCATGTGATTTCACGCGTGTGGCTGACGAGTTAAGGGAAACGTATGCTGTTTGACCGCTTGCACGGCATCCGGATCCCGGGGTTCAGCCATCCACTGGCACAGGCGCTTGGCCAGCGGGTGCTCATTGCCCTGCTGCTACTGTGGAGTGTGTCCGTACTAATATTTCTGTCTATCAATGCCTTACCCGGCGACTTTGCGGCGGCCTCGGCCGGGCAAAATGCCTCCCCGGAAGCCATGGCGGCCATTCGTCAAAGCCTTGGGCTGGATCAGCCGCTGGTAATACGCTATTTCAGCTGGGTAACACAGCTGTTGCAGGGAGATCTGGGCATTTCCTGGGGCAGTCATCAGCCGGTCGGCACCTTACTCTGGCCCCGTCTAATCAACTCATTGTCACTGGCCGGCGGCGCGATGCTGCTGGCAGTGCCAGTAGCACTGGGTGGTGGACTTCTGGCAGTGAGATACCTGCATCGCTTACCCGATCGGGTGCTGCAGTGGCTGAGTTTAGTGACGTTGTCACTACCAGAGTTCTTTATTGGCTACCTGCTGATTGAAGCCGTGGTAGTACAGGCCGGGCTGACTACATTCCCTTCAACGCTTTACGATGATATGACCTTTTCTCAGCGATTTTCCGCCATGATCCTGCCGATGTGCACGCTGGCGCTGTCGGTGCTGGCTCATCTGTTAAGGTCGACGCGCAGCGCGCTGTTGCAGTTAACCGATACACCGTGGATGGAGACGGCTCGGCTCAAGGGGCTTGCTCCTCTGCGCATTCTGCTGAAGCACGCCGCCCCCAATGCCATTGCGCCGGTGGTGACGGTGATTGCTATCAATCTGGCCGCACTGATTGTCGGTGCCATGATTGTTGAGGTGATCTTCGTCTATCCCGGCATGGGCCAATATATGGTCGATGCGGTAACGGTACGCGATATCCCGGTGGTACAGGCCTGTGGCCTGGTCTTTGCCAGCCTTTATATTGTGATCAACTTACTGGTGGATGGCATTGTCCTTTTCACCAATCCCCGCCTGAGGTATCCACGATGAAGACGCCAGGCTCACTGCCGGGCACGGTGATAGCGATCTTTGTGCTCGCCCTGTTACTGACGGCGGCACTGATTGCCCCCTGGCTGGCACCGTATGACGGGTCGGCGATTACTGGCGATCTGTGGCAACCGATGAGCGCTCAGCACTGGCTGGGTACCGATAATCTTGGGCGCGATCTCTTTTCCCGTCTGCTGTACGGCACGCGCTTAACGCTGCTGTTTGCCTTCGCCATTGCTCTGCTGGCGATGATAGCAGGCACCTTAATCAGTTTTCTCGCGGTCAGTCTCGGTGGACGCAAGGAGCAGGTAATTTCGCGCATCAACGATCTGTTTATGTCTCTGCCGTCGCTGATCCTTTCACTGGTGGCGCTGGCCGTATTACCCCAGGAGAACCTCACGCTGATTGTGGTACTGGCGGCGATTGAAGCCACCCGCGTCTATCGTCTGGGGTATGCGCTGGCGAAACAGATTTCAGCGATGGAGTATATGGAAGCGACGTTACTGGCTGGCGAGTCTCACCGCTGGCGCATCTTTCATGAAATGTTACCCAATGCCTGGGTGCCACTGCTCACCGAGTTCGGCGTGCGTTTTGGCTACTGCGTGCTGTTTGTTTCCACGCTCTCCTTCCTTGGGCTGGGGGTTCAGCCGCCAACCGCCGACTGGGGCAGCATTGTGCGTGAAAATCGTGACGGCATACTGTTTGGCGTCAGCG
Organism: Erwinia sp. MYb375; assembly: GCF_037479175.1. Classification (NCBI taxonomy): domain Bacteria; kingdom Pseudomonadati; phylum Pseudomonadota; class Gammaproteobacteria; order Enterobacterales; family Erwiniaceae; genus Erwinia; species Erwinia sp. MYb375. The sequence goes on from NZ_JBBGZS010000023.1 coordinate 712,148, forward strand.
CCGCATTCTATCCGGCCATCGCCATTGCCCTGTTGGTGATTTCCACCAATATGGTAGTTGATGCGCTGAGTCGTTACTGGCAACGCCAGGCAGGTGGACAATGATGCACACACCGTTGCTTAAACTTGAAGGTCTGCAGGTCACCCATCAGGGCCGTACCGTGATTGACAACATCTCGTTCAGCCTGGCGCGCGGCGAAGTGCTGGGGTTAATTGGCGAATCCGGTGCCGGTAAATCGACGCTCGGTCTGGCGATTATGGGGTACTACCGCGGGGAGTTAACCCCGGTTGCTGGCACCCTGACTTACGAGCAGCAGCGTCTGGATGCACGCGATACGGTGCGACTGGCGCGCCTGCGCGGCAAGCATATTGGCTATGTGGCACAGTCGGCCAGCGCGGCGTTTAATCCGGCGCTGACGCTGGGTGAACAAATTGTCGAGGCCGCCTGTTATCACGGATTACTGAACGCTGACCAGGCCCGTCAGCGCATGCTGCAACTGCTGATGCTGCTCGATTTACCGCAGCCCGCACAGTTTGCCAGACGCTATCCGCATCAGGTTTCCGGTGGTCAGCTACAGCGCGCCATGACGGTGATGGCACTCTGCCCCGATCCTGACATTGTGGTGTTCGATGAACCCACCACCGCGCTGGATGTGACCACTCAGCGGGACGTTCTCAAGGCGATCCGCCACGCGGTGCGCCAGACGCATACGGCAGCGTTGTATATTTCGCATGATATCGCCGTGGTCAATCAGATCGCCGACCATCTGCTGGTGTTACGTGACGGGAAAATGATTGAGGCCGGTACACCAACCCAACTGGTCTCTGCGGCGGTGCATCCCTACACCCGGGCGTTGTTAGCAGCGACACATCCCTCACCGCCCGCCCCCGTGAGTACAACGCCAGCATTGTTACAGGTCAGCGCGTTAACGGTGGGATACGGCGAAGGCGCACCGGTGATCAACGATCTCTCGCTCAGCTTACAGCGTGGGCGTACGCTGGCGCTGGTCGGCGAATCCGGGTCGGGAAAATCGACGCTGGCCCGCACGCTGGCGGGGTTGCAGCAGCCCTCGACGGGGATTCTCTCCTTTGCGGGATCGCCTCTTGATTTCAACTGTCGCCGACGCACTGTGCAACAATTGCAGAAAATTCAGTATCTTTATCAGCATCCCGATACCTCGCTGAATCCGCGCCAGCGGGTACGCGATCTGATCGGACGTCCGCTGGCACGAACGCAGGGTTTACGCGGTGCGGCACGCACTGCCCGTATCGATCAGCTCCTGCGCCAGGTTGAGCTTGATCCGGCATTCGCCAGTCGCTTTCCGGCGCAGCTTTCAGGGGGGCAGAAACAGCGCGTCGCCATTGCCCGTGCCCTTGCCTGTGAACCGGACATCTTAATCTGTGATGAACCGACTTTGCGCTGGATCCCCTGGTGGCACAAGAGATCCTCGCTCTGTTTCGTCGCTTGCAGCAGGACCAGGGCCTGACGCTGCTGTTTATCACCCATGATATGGCGATTGTTCGCGCCATCGCCCATCAGGTTGCCGTGATGTATCGCGGTAACATTGTGCGTCAGGGCGACCGGGAGCAGGTGCTGAATCCCCCTTTCGATAGTTATACCGGGCAGCTGTTGCGCGCTGAACCTTCGGCACATCCGGGTTGGCTGGATGAGACGGAAGATGACTGTTTTACGACGACATTAAAGGATGCTGTGCTATGAAAAATGAAGCGATCGTTCAGCGTGCCCGCACGCTGTTTAATGAGGCGCTGGTCTGGGATGGCCACTCCGGTTTTATGCCGGACCCGGCTGCTGATTTAAATAATCTTCAGCGATGGCGCAATGCAGGCGTCCACTATCTTTCGGTGGATGTCGGATTTGATGTTTTGCCCTGGACGCAGACGGTTGAAAATCTGGCGGTTTTCAGGCACTGGATCCTCGATCACAGCGATGATTATCTGCTGGTCGAGCGCCCTGAAGATATTCTCCGCGCCCGTCGCGAAGGTCGGCTGGGGATTACCTTTGATATCGAGGGCATGAACGCCCTGAATGGCCGCGTAGAGATGGTGGAATTTTATCATCGGCTGGGTGTTCGCCAGATGTTATTCGCCTATAACCGCAATAATCTGGCCGGAGGCGGCTGTCACGATGAGGATATCGGGCTGACTGCTTTTGGCCGCGAAGTGATTGATGAAATGAACCGGCTCGGGATGTTTGTCGACGTTTCGCATTGCAGTTATCGCACCAGCATGGAAGCAATGGAATATTCGCAGCAGCCAGTGATTTTCTCACATTCCAATCCTCGCCAGCTCACGCCACACGGTCGCAATATCACCGATGAACAGATCCTTGCCTGCGTCAAAACCGGCGGCCTGATTGGCGTTAACGGCATCGGCGGCTTTTTAGGCTGTGACCAGCCGGATGCTGCCCGTTTCGCCGACCATATCGACTATCTGTTGAATCTGGCCGGGCCTCGTCACGTCGGCATTGCACTAGACTACGCCTTTCCGGTAGGCAGCTTCAGTGTGGAAGAGATACTCGCTAATCATGCTGAATACTGGCCAGCGGAAGAGTACCAGGGTGGACATGGTTATGTCGCCCCGGAGGCATTGTTTGACGTCACTGCGGAGTTACTGGCACGCGGTCACAGCGAGAAAACCGTGAAAGCGGTACTGGGGGAGAACTTCCTGCGTCTGGCCCACGAGATCTGGAAATAAGATCACAAGGCCCACGGACAGGTCCTGATACGCTTATTGGGCCTGTCCGTTTTGACTTAATGTCTTCTGTCGATTTTTTGCACGATCTTATCACCGCACCACTGGATCCCGCAGACCAGTACAATCAGCACGACAATTACCGCCATCATCACGGAGGTTTCAAAGCGCTGATAGCCGTAGCGGATAGCCAGATCGCCCAGCCCGCCCGCACCGATGGCTCCCGCCATGGCCGAGGCACCGACTAGCGCCACCAGCGTCACCACAAAGCCGGACAGCAGACCGGGTAACGCTTCCGGGATCAACACATCCCAGACAATCCGCAGTTTGCTGGCACCCATCGCCCGCACCGCATCAATCAGCCCGCGATCAACATCTCGCAGTGACACTTCCGCCACACGCGCAAAGTACGGCGTCGCGGTGATCGAAAGCGGTACGATGGCAGCCCAGGTTCCCAGCGACGTGCCGACTAAAAAGCGGGTGAAGGGGATCAACGCCACCAGTAAGATGATAAACGGCAGAGAGCGGAAACTGTTGACGATCAGGCCAAGCGAGCGATTGATGCCCCGGTGCTGGGCAATACCGCCGGGGCTGGCCATCACCAGAATTAACCCCAACGGCAGACCCGCGATCAGCGAGAATAGCCCGGAAACGGCGGTCATCAGCACCGTTTCGCCAACAGCATTAATCAGTAGGTCAATCATTACTGGCGACATAGCCCATTATCTCCACCTGAGCCTGCTGCTGACGCAGCCAGGCAATAACCTGTTGTTGATCCGCACGATTCTGCGCGGGAACGGAGATAAAGAAACGTACCACCGCATAGTGCTGAATGTGGTCAACGCCACCCTGCAATAAACGAAACTTTCCAGGAAATTCCGCCGCAAAACGGGTGATCAACTCCCCTTCGGCTTTCTCTCCGGCAAAGTGCACGCTGAAGATGGCATCGCCATCCGGCTCACTATTCAGGCAGGCGCTGAGATTCTCCGGTAACTGCGGCAGTAATCCGCGTAATAACGTGCGGGTGAGTTCAGACTGCGGATGGGCAAACACCTGCCACACCGGGCCTTGTTCAATAATTTCGCCACCATCAATTACCGCTACCCGGTGCGCCACCGACTTGATCACTTCCATCTCGTGGGTAATGAGCAAAATGGTGATGCCCAGTTGCTGATTCAGCGATTTCAGCAATGCCAGAATGGATCGCGTTGTCTCCGGGTCCAGCGCGGAGGTGGCTTCATCACACAGCAGTAATGCCGGGTTGGCCGCCAGCGCGCGCGCAATCCCGACACGCTGCTTTTGCCCACCCGATAACGCGGCGGGATAGTGATCGGCTTTGTCTTCCAGACCCACCAGTTTCAACAACTCCGCCACCCGCCGTGTGCGTTGGGCTTTGTCCATTCCGGCGATTTTGAGAGGTAAAGCGACGTTTTGCGCAGCGGTTTTGGCCGACAAAAGATTGAAGTGCTGAAACACCATACCCACCCGGCTACGTACCGACTGGAGCTGTTTCTCATTTAAATTATTAATCGCCCGGCCTTCAATTTCAATCACGCCCGCATCGGGGCGTTCCAGGCCATTCAGGCAGCGGATCAGCGTGGACTTTCCTGCACCGCTGCGGCCAATAATGCCGAGAATTTCGCCTTTGTTCACCATCAGAGAGACGTCGCGCAGCGCATGGGTTTCCCCAAACTGGCGTGATACGCCTTGCAGGCGCACCACGCTCAGGTTGTCGCGGGCGTGCAGTCTGTCCTGCTCCGCCTCTGCCACATTGCGCATGACGGCGTTAAAAGGCACCTCAGTGCCTGCAAATAACGTCATGATATTGTCCTTACCAGGCGGTAATGCCCGTGCCTTTATAGACATGATCAAAGACTTTTTTAACGTCATCATTCTGATACGACGCCACCAGTGTTTTCACCCACGGCGCATTCACGTTCTCTTTTTTTACGGCAATAAAATTATTGTACGGGTTACCTTTAACGTTTTCCTGAGCAATACGATCTTCTTTTGTCAGGCCGCTTTTTAATGCCCAGTCAGTATTGACTACGGCAGCATCCAGATCAGGCACGGAACGGCCAATAATACCGGAATCGAGTTCTTTAATTTTAATATGGTGCGGGTTCTCAGTGATATCGGCAATGGTGGCAAAAATCCCGGCCCCCGGTTTTAATTTTATGACCCCTTCACGCTGTAAAAGATTCAGACCACGCGCTTCGTTCGCCGGATCATTTGGCACACCAATGACTGCCCCGTCTTTCAGTTCGCTCAATGATTTGACCTTTTTAGAATAAAGACCAATCGGCCAGACGGCGGTGTCACCCACGCGTACCACATCGTAATGATTGACCTTGATCTGGTTATCGAGGAAGGGCTGATGCTGGAAAGCATTGGCATCGACTTCGCCGTTTTGTAGCGCTTCATTGGGCTGGTTGTAGTCATTGAAGACCACGGTTTTCACCGTCAATCCTTTGCTGGCAGCCTGTTTGATCACTTCACGCCAGACGTCTTCATCTTCACCACTGATGATGCCGACTTTGACCGTGGTTTTGTCCGCGGCCTGCGCCAGGGAGAACGGTGCCAGCGCCGCGCCCGCTAACAGGAAAACGCCCGCAGTGGCAAACAGAGTACGGTGTAATTTATTTTTGGCATACGCCAGGCTTGTGTGCATAAGAGTGTCCTGAAATAAGTTATTTGCTGCCGTTTTTGGCAGATAGCGGCAGTATACTGAGTTATTTATTTTTGCATTATGCTTTATAAGCAAATGCTATTTATAAAATGTCGCAACGCTATTTAATAGTATTTAAATTTGTTTTTAATCGATGGGGTTTAATAATGGTTATGCAGCTAACTATATTTATTGAGTGTGAGTCGAGGGTTCGTCTACTCAGGTAAAAAAGGTCGACCGGAAAAGAAGGTCGACCTCTACGGGATTGTGCTCATTTCGGGATTTGTTGTAGTGGCCGACCTTTTTCCGGTCGGCCACTGTTTAGGTCGCCATTTGTTTAGGTCGGCCAGCGCCACAGCCCAGGATATTAAACGCCCATCACCACCACACATTGCCCTGCCCGCACCGATGACCCCGGTTCCACGCGGATGGACTCAATCACCCCACTGACTGGCGCCAGCAGCGGGATCTCCATTTTCATCGCTTCGATAATCACCAGCACATCACCTTGCGTGACACTGTCACCCACTGCGCACTTCACCTGCCACAGATTGCCAGCGATCGCGCTCTCTACTGCGAGTTTTCCCTCAGGCAGTACTGCGTCCTCGGTCACCTCCACCACCACTTCCTGGCTGTCAAAATGCGCCTGACCGCTGGCGATCCAGCGCTCGCGCTCGGCATTAAACGCCGACTGCTGATGCTGACGGAAATCGCTGATGCCCGTCGCCTGCTCCGCCAGGAACTGCTGATAGTCGGCCAGCGCCAGCTCGGTCTGCTCAATACGCAGCGGGTAGCGACCCAGCGGGAAATCACGGCGGATGCGCAGCAGCTCTTCCGATGACACCGGGTAAAACTTAATCTGATCAAAGAAGCGCAGCAGCCAGGGTTTGCCACCAAAGTCGGCGACCTCGCGGTAGCGATTCCACATTTGCAGCGTGCGCCCGACAAACTGATAGCCGCCCGGCCCTTCCATGCCGTACACGCACAGATACGCCCCGCCGATACCCACCGAGTTTTCCGCCGTCCAGGTGCGCGCCGGGTTGTATTTGGTGGTGACCAGACGATGGCGCGGGTCAAGCGGCGTTGCTACCGGTGCACCGAGGTAAACATCCCCCAGCCCCATCACCAGATAGTTTGCAGCAAACACCGTGTTGAACACGGCATCGATATCCGGCAGATCGTTGATGCGGCGAATAAACTCCAGATTGCTTGGGCACCAGGGGGCGTCGCGGCGCACCGTGGTCATGTATTTATCAATCGCCAGCTGACAGGCAGGATCATCCCACGAGAGCGGTAAATACACCACCCGCGACGGTACACGCAGATCGTCGCGGCTGCTCACCGTCTGCCAGCGATCCCGAATCATCGTCAGCAGTTCGTCCTGCGGCAATCTGTCGGGTTGATAGTGGATTTGCAGTGAGCGGATACCCGGCGTCAGGTCGATTATCGCCGGATGCTTGATCGCCTCAAGCGCCTGCATCAGCGCATGACCGCGAAAACGCAGTACCAGGTTCAGCTCCGGCGCCCCCATTTCCAGCAGCAGATGGGTATCCCCGGACAGCCGTGCCACCAGGCGGCGATCGCCCTCGCCGATATCCAGCACCACCGGGGAGATCAACGCCGAAGCCTGCCAGACCGGTTCAGCCGGGGCGAGCTGTTGCAGCTCGGTATGGCGTGCGGCGTTCAGCTGGCGCGCCGTGGTGATATTCACCGGAACAAAGCGCAGGCGGTCGCCCGCTTTAAGCTGGCCCACCTGCCACAAGTCAGCCTCGATGATGGTGACCGGGCAGACAAAACCGCCCAGGCTTGGGCCATCCGGGCCGAGGATAACCGGCATATCTCCGGTAAAGTCGACCGCGCCCACCGCATACGGGTTGTCGTGGATATTGGACGGATGCAGCCCGGCCTCGCCGCCGCTGTCACGCACCCACTCCGGTTTCGGGCCAATCAGGCGTACCCCGGTGCGGCTGGAGTTGAAGTGCACTTCCCAGTCAGTGGCAAAGAAGGTGTCGATATAGCCAGGCGTGAAATATTCCGGTGCCGCATGCGGGCCGTAGATCACCCTGAGCGTGCGGGTGGCGGGCAGTGCCGGGGTCAGTGCCGCAGGGAGTACCTCGCCAGCGGTCGTATCCGTCAGTTCTGTGAGGTGAAGTACATCCCCGGTACGCAGCGCCCGGCCCGCGTGGCCACCAAACTGGCCGAGGGTGAAGGTACTTTTACTGCCCAGATAATCGGGCACGGCAATGCCGCCGCGCAGGCAGAGATAGCTGCGTACCCCGGCGCCCTCGATGGCCCCGAGGGTTAACGTCGCGCCTGCCGGGATCAGGAAACTCTGGTTCATCGGCAACACTTCCCCGTCCAGCGTGATGGGGATGGTTGCACCGCACACCACTGCCACACTGGCGGTGTTAAAGCGCAACGTTGGCCCGATCAGGGTGATCTCCAGCGCGGCGGCATCGGTCGCGTTGTTCAGCAGGCGATTGCCGAAGCGCAGCGCGCGGTCATCCATCGGCCCGGACGGCGGCACCCCCACCGCCCAGTAACCCAGGCGACCGGGGAAATCCTGCACCGTGGTCTGGGTTCCGGCGCTCAGGACTTCAACGGTAGTGGCCTGATAGTGCAAGGCATCCAGGAAGCGCGTCCAGGGTTCACCACTGGCAAACGGCGCGGCGTGCAGGATCTGTTGCAGGTACTGGCGATTGACCTCGACACCATAAAGGCGTGTCTCGTTCAGCGCCGTGTCCAGCGCGACAATCGCCTGTTCGCGGGTGGCACAGCAGGTGATGATTTTTGCCAGCAGCGGATCGAAGAACGGCGGAACGTCGCAGCCGGACTCGACCCAGGTATCGATACGTAATTGCTGACCATCGGCAGGCGGGAAACTGACCTCGGTCAGCAGCCCCGGTGACGGCTGGAACTGGCGGCCCGGATCCTCCGCGTAGACACGCGCCTGAATGGCATGACCTGTAGGTGACAACGTCACGTAAAGGTCATTCAGCGGCGGCAACGTGCCCGCGGCCAGGGCGATCATCCAGCGCACCAGATCCACGCCCCATACCTGTTCAGTCACGCCGTGCTCTACCTGAAGCCGGGTATTCACCTCCAGGAACCAGAACTGCTGTACCGCACTGTCATAAACAAACTCCACCGTACCGGCACTGCGGTAGTTCACCGCTTTTGCCAGCGTGATGGCCGCGCTGCACAGCGCCTCCGCCATCCCGGCCGGCAGATTCGGTGCCGGGGTTTCTTCAATCACTTTCTGATTGCGGCGCTGCACGGAGCAGTCGCGCACGCCGAGCGCGATCACCTCACCCTGACCGTCACCGAAAATTTGCACTTCAAGATGCCGCGCGCGTTCGATGTATTTCTCGATAAACACACCCGCATCGCTGAAGTTGTTCTGACCAAGACGCTTCACTGCATCAAACGCCTGGCTCAGCCCCTCGGCATCGTGACAGACGCGCATACCGATGCCGCCCCCGCCGGCGGTGCTTTTCAGCATCACCGGGTATCCCACCTGGCGGGCCGCCGTCAGCGCCGCGTCAATATCCTCCAGCAGGTCGGTGCCTTCCAGCAGCGGGATCTGCTGCTCTCGCGCCAGCGCACGCGCCGTATGTTTTAAGCCAAACAGCCGCAGTTGTTCTGCCGTGGGGCCAACAAAGGCGATGCCCGCTGCGTCACAGGCGTCGGCAAAGGCGGCATTTTCCGAGAGAAAACCGTAGCCGGGATGGATCGCCTGCGCACCACTCTCCAGGGCTGCGGCAATGATTTTTTCCACCACCAGATAGGTTTGCGCCGCCGGACCGTCGCCGAGGCTGATGGCCTCATCGGCCTCGCGGATATGCAGGCTGGTGGCATCCGCTTCGGAGAAGACCGCCACGCCAGTGACATCCATCGCCCGCAGCGTACGCAAAATACGGCACGCAATCGCGCCACGGTTAGCAATCAGCAGTTTTGTAAACATAGAGGCAGACTCACATCAGGGCGGGCCGTCCCGCCAGAATCCTGGCCGCCTGAGGTCGTCCCCAGGGGAAAATACGTTATCTCAACAGCGTGTCAGCGGTCAGTTCCACACCAGCACTTCGGCGGCTGTGGGGTTCCAGCCGTTGCAGGGATTATTCAACTGCGGGCAGTTGGAGATCAGCACAATCACGTCGCATTCCGCGCGCAGTTCCACGTATTTCCCGGCGGCAGAGATCCCATCTTCAAACGTCAGACCGCCCTCAGGCGTCACCGGTACATTCATAAAGAAGTTAATGTTGGCAGTGATATCGCGCTTGTTCAGCCGCCCGTCGTGCAGGCAGGCGCAGAGGAAGTTATCGCGACAGCTGTGCATATAGCGCGTATCGGCGTGATAGCGCACGGTGTTACTTTCCTGCGCACAGGCTCCGCCAAGCGTATCGTGGCGGCCACAGGTATCGGCAACAAGGGTCAGCAGCGGGTTGCCGAGGTTGGAATAAAGCACGCTGCCGCAGGTCAGATAGGCATTGTTCTGACGGCGTAACGTGCGCTGAGCGTCATAGCGCTCACGCGGGCTGGCGGCGCGGTAAAACAGCGTATCCACCGCCTGGTTACCTTCCAGATCGTGCAGGCGCACCGTCTGGCCTTTTTTTACCTCAAACAGGAACGGCTCTCCCGCCGGGATCGTGTGGCGATAGACCGCATCGGCAGGGTTTTTATCACTGGTGGTTAACGTCATCGGGTGGCTCCTTATACGACAAAGCGCTCAATATTCTGGAAAGCGCGCAGATTTTCCGGGCGCGAGGTTTTGCACAGCGTCAGCCCTGCCGGATCGCTGGCAGGCATCAGCGCAAGCTGTACCGGACGTGGCGTGTATTGCTGGTTTGGGTCCATCGGGTGCGGCAGCGCGGTCAGCACCACGAGGATATCCATCGGCGCATACAGCTCTACCGTGCTGCCAGCGGCCGAATGCTGCGCATGGAAGGTGAATGCGCCCTGCTCATCTACCGTCACTTTGCTGAACAGGTTGAGCACCATGTGCAGATCTTCGAGGTTAAGATTCCACTTACCCATCTCGACCAGCAGGTTATCCAAACCGTTGCGATGAAAGCCGTTGCGCCGTTCCTGATAGCGCCCCTGACCGTATTTTTCCGCCACTTCCTCCGCGTTGAGCACGCCGCCGAAGCTGTCGTGCCAGCCGCAGGTGTCAGTGACGATGGCCGCCAGCACGCGGCCCATATCGGAGTAGAGGCAGTGCCCTGCGCCCAGCCGCGCGGTGTGTTGCCCTTTCAACGTGTCCGGCAGGTTAAGCCGCTCGCTTTTCTCATGCGCGTTAAACAACATCAGGCTGACATTGGCGCCGCCCTCGATATCCGTCAAACGCAGGCTCTGCCCTTGTTTCACCACAAACGAGGTATGACCGCCGCCGGGTAACGTCTCTTCATAGGGATGTGTCATGTGAAATCTCCGGGTTAAATAATTGTGCTGCCAGTGCCGGGTGCGGGATCACCACACCCGGCTGCTGCCGCTGCCGCAGGCGAGTTTCATTCAGCGGCAAATCGTAGGTCACGCGCGCGCCCCAGGCGTTGGGTTCATGGGGGTCGATGCGGACTTTGTCGAACACCAGCAGACGGGTGCCGAGGTTGAAGCCTTCTGACAGGTCGTGGGTGACCATAAACACCGTCAGCTGAGTTTCCTGCCACAGCGAGAGCAGCAGACTGTGCATATCCTTGCGAATGCCGGGATCGAGCGCGCCGAACGGTTCATCCAGCAACAGAATGCGCGGGCGCATAATAAAGGCCTGGGCGATCGCCAGCCGCTGTTGCATGCCGCCGGAGAGCTGGGCCGGATACTTCTCCAGTGCATGCCCCAGCCCAACCCGCGCCAGCATCTCAGCGGCCTGTTCACGTGCCGCTTTTTTACGCCGTCCAAACAGACGCCCGAGAAACACTGCCTGCGGCAGTTCCAGCCCGATGGCGACGTTATCAAGCACATTCAGATGGGGGAACACGGAGTAGCGCTGGAACACCACGCCACGGCTGGCGTCCGGCTCTGCCGTCAGCGGCTGGCCTTCCAGCAGGATGCTACCGCGACTCGGTTTCTCCTGGCCCAGTAGCAGGCGCAGAAACGTCGACTTCCCACAGCCCGAGGCCCCGACCAGGGTGCAGAACTCCCCTTCGTTAATGCTCAGATTGAGGTTCTCCAGCACCACGTGGTTGCCGTACTCCTGCCAGAGATGGTTGATGTCGATAAAACTCATGATTTTTCTCCCTGTGCCCAGGGGAAGCACAGCCGGTTAAGGTGGCGCAGCCCGAGGTCCATCAGCCACGCCAGCAGCGTGATCCAGATGACGTACGGCAGAATGACGTCCATTGCCATGTACCTGCGCACCAGGAAGATGCGGTAGCCCAGCCCGGCAGTGGATGAGATGGCTTCTGCGGAGATCAGGAACAACCAGGCCGACCCCAGCAGCAGGCGCAGCGAGGTCAGCAGCCGGGTTAACAGCTGCGGTAAGACCACCCGCAGCACCACTGTCCAGCTGTTGGCCCCAAGGGTCTGCGCCTTAATCAGGATTTCCACCGGGATTTCCCGCGCCCGCTGCTCAAGATCACGCGCCAGCATGGGTGTAATCCCAATGACGATCAGCATGATTTTCGACAGTTCATCGAGGCCGAAGACGATAAACAGCACCGGGAGGATCGCCAGCGGCGGGACCATCGAGACCACTGTCATAAACGACGACAGCGGCGATCGCCACATCGGGAAAACCCCGGACGCAATACCGAAGCACAGCCCCAGCAGTGAGGCGATGCCCAGCCCGATCAGCAGCCTGCCGAGACTGACGGCAGTGTCCATCCATAACAGGTATTCGCCACTGCGTTTATCCGGGGTAAATGCCATCCGCCAAACCGCATCGGCCATCTGCCCCAGTCCCGGTAACAGCTTGTCGTGGGGGTTTGCCTCCAGCCGCACCGCAGAACCGATAAAGTACGCGGCGATCACCAGCACAAAGGGCAGCAGAATCAGCATCAGGTGCAGGCCCTTTTCAGGGTGTCGATTAATTTTCCGCATCGCGTGGCCTCCTCAAAGTGATGATCACAGCGTGCCGGCAGCCGCCATTTTCAAATAGCTATCGTCGAAGCGCAGTTTGATATTGCTGCTGTCGCCCAGCGTCACGTTGCCGGGGAAGCTCATGCCGATGAAATCCGCACTCTGCGCGCCATCGCCGAGCAGGCCTTTTTCAAAGGAGAAGTTCGCCACACGCTGCATGGTTTTCGCCAGTTCGGCATCGGTGACAAACTTCAGGTTGTCGGCCGGGGTGTAAAACAGATGGGTGGTTTTGAGCTGGGCCTGATAGCCGCTGAGATCGGTACCGGAGGCGACGGCCATCGCGCTCAGCGCGTCTTTATCGCCCGCTTTCATCTGCGCCATCATTTCATACCAGGCACCCGTCAGTGCTTTACCCAGTGCCGGGTTATCTTTCAGTACTGCGCTGTTCACCACCATCATGTCGATCAGCTCGCCGGGCACCTGTGAAGACTCAAACACTTCGCTGGTGTTGGGGGTGTTTTTGATCACCGACAGCTGCGGGTTCCAGGCGACAGCGGCCTGCACGCCATTGGTGGCAAAGGCAGAGACAATATCGGCATCCGAGGTGTTGACCACCGTAACGTCTTTTTCCTGCAATCCGGCTTTTTCCAGGCCGCGTACCAGCAGGTAATGCGACACCGACAGCTCAGGCAGATAGACCTTCATGCCTTTCAGGTCGTTCAGGGTTTTGCCTTTCCCCTTCAGCACCACACCGTCGTTGCCTTCGGAATAGCTGCCCAGGATCAGCACGGTAGAGTCCACGCCACCGGCGGCGGGAATGGTCAGCGCATCCATATTGGTCATCGTGCAGCCGTCAAACTGTCCGGCGGTGTACTGGTTGATGGATTCGATATAGTCGTTGAGCTGAGTGACGTGGACTTTAATGCCGTATTTCGCCGCCCACTTATCGATGATGCCGGAAGTGGCAATCTGGCCCCATGGCATCCAGCCTGCGTAAATAGTCCAGCAGACATTGAACTCTTTCTTAGGGGCGGCCTGGGAAGGAACGCTAATCAGCGCGGTGACGCTGAGAAGGCAAATGCTGAGGATGTGGGAAAATTTCATTGTAACCTCGGTGTTGGCGGATAATACGGGGCAGCGCTACACCAGTGGTGTTGCTGTCTCCCGGGCTTTTATCCCGCCGTGTAACCCCAACCGAGGTCGCCAGCTCTCGGACCAGTCATCCACGTCGTGGACCGGAACCCTAGCCTGCTATTGTGTTCAGTGATCGGTATAACGCTGCTGCTTGGGAAAGATAAAGCAAGAGTTATGCCAGGAGGGTTTTCACTGCAAAACAAGAGGTTATTGATCACGCGTGAACGCTCACGATCGTTTATGGGGCATCATTTTCTGGCAGACTGCATCAGAAGTGTGCATTCCGATACTGACACCCGATCATCACTTCCCGTTAAAACAATGCATTGTCGGTAACGGTTTGCCTGTCTACCCTTGCAGTACGCTGTTCTATTCATCATAAGGTCCTGAGAACCATGACACAGTCTGAATCTGTCCGCAGAAAGGCGCTGATTGCCGGTGCCGTCGGTAACTTTATCGAGTGGTATGAGTTTGCCGTGTATGGCTTTCTCGCCACGGTGATTGCCCGTAACTTTTTTACCTTACAGGGCGAATCTGAACTGACCGGGATCATCCTCACCTGGGCCTCCTTCGCCATTGCCTTTTTCTTCCGGCCGCTGGGGGCGATTGTTTTTGGTCGCATCGGCGACAGAATTGGCCGCAAACCCACGCTGATCGCGGTGCTGATACTGATGACGCTGGCGACAGCGGCGATAGGCCTGGTGCCCGTTTATGCCTCTGTCGGTCTGGCTGCCCCACTGATTATTACTCTGTTGCGCATTCTTCAGGGCTTGTTTGCCGGGGGCGAATACGGCGGTGCTGTGTCACTGATGACCGAGTTTGCGCCAAAAGGGAAAAGAGGGTTATACGGTGCATGGCAGTCGTTGACCGTGGCCTTTGGCCTGCTGGCCGGGGCGGCGATGGTGGCGGTGCTGACGGCCACCCTGAGCAGTGAGGCGCTGCACAGCTGGGGCTGGCGCATTCCCTTCCTGACGGCGCTGCCGCTGGGGCTGGTGGCGCTCTGGCTGCGGATGCAGCTGGAAGAAACGCCCACCTTCAGCAAGGCCAGCGTTGAGCACCGCGCGCCAGACGGCGGGCTGGTGTTCCGGGTGATCCTGCTGGGTATTGGCCGGGTAATGGTGTGGTCAGCGGCGGGCTACACCTATCTGGTGGTGATGCCAACCTATTTACAGTCAGTGTTGCATACCGGGCTGAATCAGGCGCTGGTGATTGCCGTGCTCTCCAATATCGGCTTTGCCCTGACGATTTTACCCGCCGGGATACTCAGCGACCGCCTCGGTCGTCGTAACGTGATGGTGTTTGCCAGCGTGATGTTACTGATTTTCGCCTGGCCTTTGCTGAAGGTATTGCAGATGCCCGATATCGGCTTGTGGGTGAAGTGCCTGGTGGTGCTGTTTGCCGGAGGGCTGGTGGGACTGCTGGCCGGGCCGGGGCCTGCGATGTTGTCGGAGATGTTCCCTACCCGGGTGCGCTATACCGGACTGGGGCTGGCCTATTCGCTCTCCAATGCAATCTTCTCCGGTTGCGCCGGGTTGATTATCAGCGGCTTGATCAAGCAGACCGGCAACAACGACATCCCGGCATTTTATGTGATGGCGACTGCGGTGATCAGCATCGCTGCGCTGATGACACTGCGGGGGGACGATCACCGCCGGGATCTGGATGAGTGACTGACGGGCAGATTTTTTTGATGGCGCCACGGAAAGAACTCCGGGGTGCCCTCCAGCCCATCTGTCCTCTGGAAATATCATGATAATGACGCTGAGCGGTTTCAAACGTTTTGCTGATTACTTATCTTTAAGAAACCACCTGGATAGTTTTTTCTTTTCAAACAAAAGACATAGCAGGATAAAACAATAGCCAGCCAACCCTGAAATGAACATCAATAATACCCGGAGAGGGTTAGTTTCGTACCAGGCATAAAACATCAAAATAAAAATAAAAGCCATGACGGCAAGCGAAAACGTAATTTTCAAGAAAGATGAGATGAAAATAAACGGCATAACAGCATATTGCATATAAAACTTAACAAATCCCAAAGTCACACCTCGGCTTCGCGGCCGATAATGTTCCATATACCACTGATACCCCAGTTGATGGACGACAACGACAACCAGGCAGCCAGTCAGTGAGAAAAGAATTTTAAACGCGAGGATTTTGTTTTTTCCAGTGACTAAATTCATATTTCCATTTCCATTTTTTCTCACCCTGCCCTCAGTCCGATAATGCCGCCGCCGGGATAATATGGGTCCCCGGCGGTGGATTCAGCGCAGACTCCAGCAGCGCACGCGCAATATTCTGCGCCGGATTCAGGCGCATCCGTTTTGGCAGCAGCGGCCCCGCCACCCGCAGGAAGCTCATCATCAATGCTTCCATCGTCCGCGCTTCCTCACGCTCTCCGCCAATCAGGCCCGGGCGCACCAGCGTCAGTGAATCAAACCCGAGCTGCGCAAGATCGCGCTCCAGCTCCCCTTTGACCCGATTGTAAAAAAAGCGCGACGCGATAGAAGCACCGGTAGCCGAGTTCAGTACACAGGTCTGAACACCCTGCGCTTTTGCCTGACGCGCAATCGCCAGCGGGTAATGGTAATCAACCCGCTTAAATGCCTCACGCGTTTGTGCCTTTTTCATGGTGGTACCTAACGTGCAGACCATTGCATCGGCCTGCCACCAGGGTTCGTTCCACGGCAGGCTGTCAAAATTGACCACCGGGGCCAGCAGTTTGGGATGTGCAGGCAGCGCCCGTCGTACCGGAGCCACTATCGATGTGACGCGTTCATCTTGCAGTGCCAGGCGCAATACCTGTCCGCCTACCAGTCCCGTTGCTCCTGCCAGCAATAACTTCATTTTATGCTTCCCCGGCCAGACGTCCGATAGCCGAATCCACCGGCGTATCGCCGTCGGTCAGCTCAATAAGCTTGTGCGACACCTGCGGCTGTTCAACCAGCGCCACCAGCGCGGCGGCGACGTTATCGCGCGATATATTCCCGTAAGGGATCGCCAGCCCGGCATTGACGCGGCCCGTTCCGGCCTCGTCAGTCAGCGTGCCAGGGCGCAGGATCACCCAGTCAAGGTCGCTGGCGGCCAGATGGACATCGGCCTGTTTCTTCACTGCCATGTAATATTCAAAGGTCTCTGAAATTGTCTTAGCGCGCCCGGCTTCAGGAAAAGCGGACACCAGCAGAAAACGTGAGACCCCCGCCTGCTGCGCCGCCGCCACGGCCAGCTCCAGTCCTTTACCATCGATGGCCTGCGTGGTTTCCTTCCCTCCTTTCCCGCCCGCACCGGCGGTAAATATCACGCTGTCACAGCCGCGCAGTAACTCGCTGAGCCCGGCCACGGTCAGCCGTGTCAGGTCCCCCGGCGCACTTTGGGCACCGAGCTTTTGCAGTTCTTCACCCTGTTCGGGATGGCGGTGAAGTGCCACCGGCTGATGCCCGCGCTGTGCGAGCTGGCTGACCAGACGGCGGCCCACATTGCCTGCCGCACCAATAATAAATACCTTACTCATTGCGATCTCCAGATCATGAACCAGCCTCAATCTTAGCTGATTGATTGTGACTCGCCTCGCACTTCGCAGCAATGCCACAGGAAAGCATAAAAGTAATCGATTACATTGTGCGTGAGATTAATTGTAATCGATTACTTTATGAAGGGGTCTGACGATGGTTTCTTCCGTTGAGCATGCAGGCGTTGCGGGCAGTAAACAGGTTTTACTGGTGCCACGCCTGGCATTAATGATGTTTTTACAGTTCTTTATCTGGGGCACCTGGTCGGTGACGCTGGGCCTGGTGATGACCCAACATAACCTTGGGACGATCATTGGCGATGCCTTCTCCGCCGGGCCGATTGCCTCGATCCTCTCGCCGTTTGTCCTGGGGATGATCGTTGACCGTTTCTTCCCCTCGCAGAAAGTGATGGCGCTGCTGCATCTG
Organism: Erwinia sp. MYb375; assembly: GCF_037479175.1. NCBI lineage: Bacteria > Pseudomonadati > Pseudomonadota > Gammaproteobacteria > Enterobacterales > Erwiniaceae > Erwinia > Erwinia sp. MYb375. The sequence continues at coordinate 729,607 of NZ_JBBGZS010000023.1, forward strand.
GCGGGTGCTGTGATCCTGTGGTTTGTGCCCGGCGCGCTGGAAGCACAAAACGGTTCGCTGCTGATTGCGCTGCTGTTCGCTTACACGCTGTGCTACATGCCGACACTGGCACTGACCAACAATATTGCGTTTCACAGTCTGAGCAACAGTGAGAGAAGTTTCCCGGTGGTGCGTGTGTTCGGCACCATCGGCTGGATTGTTGCCGGGATCTGCATTGGCGTCAGTGGGATTTCCGCCAGCGTGATGATCTTCCAGCTGGCTGCCGCCTGTTCGCTGCTGCTGGCTGCCTACAGCCTGACGCTGCCGCACACCCCTGCTCCGGCCAAAGGCCTGCCGTTCCGGGTACGGGACCTGTTCTGTGCGGATGCCTTCAGCCTGCTGAAGCAGAGCCACTTCCTGATTTTCGCTCTCTGCGCCACGCTGATCTCTATCCCGCTGGGCACCTATTACGCCTTTACCGCCACCTTCCTTGCCGATGTCGGTATCCAGGATGTCAGCAGCGCGATGTCCTTCGGTCAGATGTCGGAAATCGTCTTTATGCTGATTATCCCGCTGCTGTTCCGCCGGCTGGGGGTGAAATACATGCTGCTGATCGGCATGGTGGCGTGGTTCGTGCGCTACATGCTGTTTGCTTATGGCGTGAGCGATGAAGCGCGCTGGCTGTTGTACGCCGGGATCCTGCTGCACGGGGTCTGCTACGACTTCTTCTTTGTTATCGGTTTTATCTACACCGACCGCGTGGCCGGCACCCAGGTGAAAGGCCAGGCGCAGAGCCTGATTGTGATGTTCACCTACGGCATCGGCATGCTGCTGGGTTCGCAAATCTCCGGCGCGCTGTACAACCATCTGTTCACGGCGGGGAGCCCTCATGCACTGAGTGACTGGACGACGTTCTGGTTAATCCCGGCCGTTGCCGCGCTGGTGATCGCCGTGATCTTCCTGTTCTCGTTCCGCTACAAAGAACAGCGTTAATTTTTACCCTTCAGGAGAATGCAATGAAGACATTAAAAGGCCCGGGTTTGTTCCTGTCACAGTTTATCGGCCAGGATGCGCCCTTTAATACGCTGGATAACCTCGCACAGTGGGCGGCGGATTTAGGTTTCAAGGCGTTGCAGATCCCCTGTCATCACCCACACATTTTCGATGTGGAAAAAGCGGCGAACAGCCAGAGCTATTGCGATGATATTCGTGAACGCCTGGCGGCATACGGGCTGACGATCAGCGAGCTGTCCACCCATCTGGAAGGTCAGCTGATTGCCGTGCACCCCGCCTATGACGAAGCGTTTAACGACTTTGCCCCAGAGGCGGTACGTCATGATCCCCGCGCCCGCCAGCAGTGGGCCACTGGGGTACTGATGCAGGCGGCGCAGGCGTCTGCCCGCCTGGGGCTGACGGCGCACGCCACCTTTTCCGGTGCACTGGCCTGGCCCTATTTCTATCCGTGGCCACCGCGTAAAGCCGCACTGATTGATACCGCGTTCAGCGAGCTGGCCGCGCGCTGGAAGCCGATCCTCGACGTTTTCGACCATCACGGCGTGGACGTTTGCTACGAGCTGCATCCGTCAGAAGATCTGCACGATGGCATCAGTTTTGAGCGTTTCCTCGCCACAGTGGACCATCATCCACGCTGCAACATCCTGTTTGATCCCAGCCATATGCTGCTGCAACAGATGGATTATCTGGCGTTTATCGATATTTATCACAGCAGAATTAAAGCTTTTCACGTCAAGGATGCGGAGTTTACCCCATCAGGGCGCAGCGGCGTTTATGGCGGCTACCAGACATGGATTGAGCGCGCCGGGCGCTTCCGTTCACCTGGCGACGGGCAGATCGATTTCAAGGCCATTTTCAGCAAACTGGCGCAGTACGGCTATGACGGCTGGGCGGTGCTGGAGTGGGAGTGCTGCCTGAAAGACGCCGCCACGGGCGCCCGCGAAGGGGCGCAGTTTATTACGCAGAATATTATTCCGGTCGCCGACCGCGCGTTTGATGATTTCGCTGCTACCGGCGAGTCCGATGCCGCCATTCGTTCGATGCTGGGCATCACAGGAGTCAACTCACATGATTAAAGTGGGCATTGTCGGGTCGGGCTTCATTGGCCCGGCGCATATTGAGGCGATCCGTCGCCTTGGTTTCGTTGAGGTGGTGGCGCTGTGCGACAGTTCACTGGCGGTAGCGCAGGAGAAAGCACAGCAGTACAACGTGCCTTTTGCCTATGGCGATGTGGCCGAGCTGCTCCAGCATCCGGGGCTGGCGGTGGTGCACAACTGCACGCCAAACCATCTGCATGCGGCAATCAACCGGCAGATCCTGCTGGCGGGAAAACACGTCTTCTCCGAGAAGCCACTCTGTATGACGGCCGCCGAAGCACGCGAACTGTTGACGCTGGCAGAACAGGCGGGCGTGGTGCATGCGGTGAGTTTTGTCTATCGACAGTTCGCGATGGTGCAGCAGGCGGCCAGTATGATCCGTCATCAGCAGGCCGGGCGTATTTTTGCGGTTCACGGCAGCTATTTACAGGACTGGATGCTGCATGACACGGACTTTAACTGGCGTATTCTGCCGGATAAAGGCGGCGTGTCGCGCACCGTGGCGGATATTGGTTCGCACTGGTGCGATACTCTGCAATTTGTCACCGGGCGTAAAATCAGCGCCGTTATGGCCGATTTCGCCATCGTTCATCCAAGCCGGAAAGCCAGCCTTAGCGGCGGCAGCACCTTCACCTCGGGCCAGGCAGCGGAGGACTACCAAGAGGTGGCGGTAGAAACCGAAGATTTTGCTTCTGTCCTGCTGCGTTTCGACGACGGCAGCAAAGGCAGCATGACGGTATCGCAGGTCAGCGCCGGACGTAAAAATCGCCTGGCATTTGAGATCAACGCCAGCAAACTGTCCCTGGGCTGGGATCAGGAAGCCCCGCAGACGTTATGGCTCGGCCAGCGCGACGGGCCGAATCAGCGTCTGTCGGACGACCCCTCTTTGCTGAACCCGGATGTCGCCGCGTCGGCGCATTTCCCCGGTGGGCATATCGAAGGCTGGCCAGATGCCTTTAAAAACATGATGCTTAACTTCTACCGTTACATTCAGGCGGGCAAGCAGCCGGGTACCGATGTCGGCAACTTTGCCACCTTCCACGATGGCGCGAATATCATGTTCATTATTGACGCGATGGTTCAAAGCCATCAACAGCAGCGCTGGATCGCCGTCCAGGACTGACGCTCTCCCGGTCACGGTTTCCCGTGGCCGTTCATCCGTTGAATTCAGCCGTTTCCCGAAGTGTGTTACCCTGTTTTTTCAATAGTCAACATGGTCAACATGGTCAGCAGGAAGGCTTATCAGGATGTCGATCCAAAAAATTGCCCGCCTCGCCGGGGTGTCTGTCGCCACGGTATCACGCGTGATCAACAACCTCGGCTCGGTGAAACCGCAGAATCGGGAGCGCGTGCTCAACGCGATCAAAGAGAGTAACTATCAGCCGAATCTGCTCGCCAGACAACTGCGTACTGCACGCAGTAATATGCTGCTGGTGATGGTGTCGAATATTGCCAACCCGTTCTGTGCCGACGTGGTAAAGGGTATTGAAGCCGAAGCGGAGCGCAACGGTTACCGCATTTTGTTGTGCAACTCCGGCTCCGATATCGCCCGCTCCCAGTCCAGCCTGAGACTGCTCTCCGGTAAGATGGTTGACGGCGTGATCACGATGGATGCCCTTTCCGCCCTGCCTGAGCTGACCACCCTGATTGGTGATTCACCGTGGGTGCAGTGTGCGGAGTACGACGAGGCATCTGCGGTCTCGAGCGTGGGCATTGATGATCATCAGGCATCCTGCTTTGTCGCCGGGGAGTTTATCCGCCGCGAACGTCAGCATCTGGCGATGATTAATCACGATCTTACGTATAAATACGCTAAACAGCGTGAACAGGGCTACCGCGCGGTGCTGGAAGAACAGCATCTTGCGCCCCCGGCGGTGGAATACGCCAGTGAGTTGAGCTATCAGGCAGGGAAAGAGGCCATGACGCGCCTGCTGCAACTGTCACCGCGTCCTGATGCGGTGTTCGCCGTCTCGGATACGCTGGCCGCCGGGGCTATCCGTGCGCTGGATGAAGCCGGTCTGCGGGTGCCGCAGGATGTGGCGGTAATGGGATTTGATGGCACGGAGCTGGGGCATATGACCTCGCCGCCGCTGTCGACGATTGAGCTGCCCTCACAGGATATTGGCCGCGAGGCAGTGAGTTTGCTGCTGAAGAAGATTAATGACCCGCTTAGCCCGGCGCAGAAGACCACGTTGCAGTGGCGGTATGTGGCGCGGGGATCGTAAGCGGGAATGCGTCTGCCTGTCTGCCGTTGCAGGGGCTGGCCTTCTGTTTCGGTCAGCCCGAAGGCCAGGTCAACGTCTTAAGGTCAAGGTCAACGGCGTTTCGCTTTCCCACTTCGTGGGCGAAGCGACCTAAGGGCGGCAGTCGCCCCGCCCTTAGGGATCCGGGCTTGCGGCAGGCGCATCGCCCGCGTAGCGGGTGCCTTCGCAAGCGTTGCTCACCCACGGACCGCTCGTGACGGTACATCCCTGTCCCGGCACGACCTTTCACCGCCGTCCTGGCGGTGAATCCTGGTTCACATCGCTTCCTCAGCGCTGCTTAATTGCCGCTCAAACATCAACGGCCAGGTCAAAATCAAAAAAAAGACAACAGACCAAATACAAAAACCCTTTTTGGTCTTATTTAGTTTTTTGTCTTTTTTAATTTTTAGATTTTGACCTGGGTTTTGACGTTGAGTCGGCAATTAAGCCTCGCCGAAGGAGAGCGGATTTCCAGGATGAGCCAACAGGACGTTGGCGAGAGGGCGTGCCGGGACAGGGATGTCACGTCACACCCGCTCCGGCCGGAAAGTCGATTGACTGAGGGAACCCGCTGTAAGCGGGCGATGCGCCTGCCGCAAGCCCGGGTCCCCAGGGGGGTGGCGACTGGCCACCCTGGGTCGCTCAGCCCGCGAAGCGGGAAAGCGAAACGCCCTGGACCTGGACCTGGACCTGGACCTGGACCTGGACAATAGTACAAATCAACTCCGTGTGACGGGTCGACCTAAACGGATGGTCGACCAAAAAAAAGATAAAAACTACTTCTCCAGCGGAGACAGCGCACCCACCAGATACTGATTCGCCTGACGGATAATCGACTGCGGATCCTTCGGCAAATCATGCTCTACAATAAACCAGCGCGTATCGGCTTTCACCGCTGCGGGCAATACCTCGTTCCACGCCAGCAGACCTTCCCCCGCCGGGGCAAAATTCATCTCATCGCTACGAATGCCAATACCGGCATTATCCTTGGCGTGAATGGCGTAAATACGCCCCTGATATTTCTTCAGCAGACGCACCGGATCCTGGCCGCCACGTGATACCCACGCCACATCCAGTTCAATTTGCAGGTTTGCTGGTGCGCTGTTATCAAACAGAATTTCCAGCGCGGTCTTACCACCATACTTTTTCATTTCGAAGTCATGGTTATGGTAAGCCAGCACCATGCCCTGCTTTCTCACCTGACTGCCGAGCGCATCCAGCTCATGCGCCAGCTTTTTCCAGCCTGCGGCAGAGTCCGGGCGATCCGGAATTTGCAGGTACGGCACCACCAGCACCTTATTGCCGACCGCTTTGTTAAACGCGATGATTTCAGCGGCGTTGCTGCGCAAATCGGCTAATTGAACATGGTCAGATGTCACCTTAAGCTGATATTTCTCCAGCAGCGTTTTCATCTCATCGGCGCTGACGCCCTGCGTCCCCACCAGCTCCACCGCGCTGAACCCTGATGTCTGCGCCACAGCAAACTGCTGCTCCAGCGTACCGACGTTTCTCAACGTGTACATTTGCAGCGCGAGATGCTTTTTCGCTGCGGTGTCATCGGCCAGCACAGGATGAATCGCGCCCAGCGTCAGTGCGCCAATGAATAACGTAGAAGTCACTGCTTTTACCAGCTTCATAACGGTTCCTTAGTGGTCAGTAATCGGAATGTCAGTCTCTTTCTTGCGTGTAATCGATTACTTTATCTATTAACCATTTTGTAATCGATTACTTATGCTAACGAGTATTCTGATAACAGAGCAAGTGGCACCGGTTGCAGACCGCTAAATTAGACGGGATTTATGAAGCAGATCACAGATAATGCGGAGCCAAACCCTGTTCAGCCCCGCATTCAGCAGCAGATTAGAGGTGTTTCTTTAGCAGGTCAGCCAGCGCCGTCATGCCTTTGATGATCTTCTCATCACTGTGGGTGGAATAGCTGAAGCGGGCAAAATTGTCACGCTGCACGGTCGGGAAGAACGTTGCGCCCGGCACCCAGACCACTTTGGCTTCCGGCACCGCGTGTTCCAGCATAAATTTCGCCGTATCAAACCCTTGCGGGAACTCCATCCAGGTAAACAGGCCACCGTCAGGATCGGTCCAGCTGATCCCCTGCGGGAATTCGCTTCTGACTACCGAGAGCATGGTTTCCTTCTTGCGCAGATACTGTGCTTTGATGGTCTGGATATGGTCATCGATATTGTGTCGTTCCAGATACATCGACACCGCCGCCATATTCAGCGTGCTACACTGCGTATCGGCGGCCAGCTTCAGCAGCCCCAGCTTTTCAGTGATCTCAGCAGAAGCCACCGACCAGCCCAGGCGCAGACCCGGTGCAAGGATCTTCGAGAAGCTACCGAAGTAGATCACCCGCCCTTCCGTATCCATGCTTTTCAGCGTGGCGACTTTGTCGCCCTGGTAACGCACTTCGCGGTACGGTGAATCTTCGAGGATAATAAAGTCATACTGATTCGCCAGTTGGATCAGATGCTGACGGCGTGCCAGTGACAGGGTGATCCCGGTTGGGTTATGGAAGTCCGGCACGGTATACAGCAGCTTAATCCGCTGCCCGGCCTTGAGTTTTTCTTCCAGCACCTCGGTCATCAGCCCCTGCTCATCCATCGGGATGGCCAGATAATCTGGCTGGCAGGTATTAAAAGCGATCAGTGCCCCGAGGAAGGTGGGCGCTTCGGTGGCCACCAGGTCACCAGGGTTAATCAGCAATCTGGCCGCCAGATCCAGCCCCTGCTGGCTTCCCTGCAGGATCAGAACATGGTCTTCTTCACAGACGATGCCGTCTGCTGCCATACGCTGCGCGATCTGCTGACGCAGCCTGGGCATCCCGGTGGAATGGGTGTATTGCAGAGATACTTCGCCAGGCCCTGACAGCAGTTCAGCAAAAATATCCTGCAATGCCTTTGCCGGGAACAGGCTGGAATCCGGGTAACCGCCGCCGAATGAAATAATCGACGGATCTGCACCGAACTGGAGCAGTTGCCTGATTGCCGAAGGCTTCACGCCCTCCATTCTGTCAGCGTAACGCGTGGTCATGTTCCGTATTCTCTTTATTGGTATTGGACTGGAAATCACGTTATGAGAAATTGGCATAAGCTGTCAATTAATTAACTTTTTATTTCAATCTGATGCCGGCGTTTAACACGCAATATTCCAAAAATTTAGCCGAGACCGGCATCAGGATCGCTTTCCAGCTTCTGCCTGCGTCTTAAATGCGGGAACAGCGTCATCCAAAGCCCCACCACCACCAGTGTGCCGACACCGCCCAGCACCGCAGCGGGAACTGCCCCCATCAGCGCGGCCAGCATCCCGGACTCAAACTCGCCAAGCTGGTTTGAGGTGTTAATAAAGATACTGTTCACCGCATTAACGCGGCCACGCATATCGTCAGGGGTATCCAGCTGCACCAGCGCCCCACGGATCACCATACTCACCATATCAAACCCGCCCAGCGCGGCCAGCGCCAGCAGCGAGAGCCACAGTTGGCTGGAGAGTGCAAAAATCAGCGTGGCAACGCCAAATCCAGCCACCGAACCAAACATGATCATACCGACGTTTTTCTCCAGCTTGTTACGGCTGAGCCAGATACCGACCAGCAGCGCACCCACTGACGGCGCACCGCGCAGCATTCCCAGTCCCAAGGGGCCGGTATGCAGAATATCTTTGGCGAAAATCGGCAGCAGCGCGGTCGCACCACCCAGCAGCACCGCAAACAGATCGAGGGAAATCACCCCCAGCACATCGCGCCGCTCACGGATAAACTTCACCCCGGCAAACAGCGTCTTGATATTGGCGGGCAGGCGCGGCTGCGGCGCACGAATAAAGCGGATGTAAGCAATCATCACAATCGACAGCAGATAGAACGCAGCAGCCACGCTATACACCACATCCGGCCCGGCAACATACAGCAGCCCGCCCAGCGTGGGACCCATAATCACCGCACTTTGCCCGCTAACGGCGGCGGCCGCCGTGGCGCGTGCCAGCATCGCAGGCGGCACCAACGAAGGCAGCATTGACTGCATCGCCGGGCCTTCAATGGCTTTTGCCACAGAGATCAGGAACACCAGCCCCCACAGTGCGTTTTTATCCGACCACTGATAGAACGTCAGCAGGATCAGCGCCAGCAGCGCGCCCCACTCCAGCACCTGCCCGAACAACACAATCCGGCGACGGTCGTACTGATCCGCCAGTTGCCCGGCCGGTAATGCCAGCAGCACCGAAGGCAGAAACTGCATCAGACCGATCATCCCCAGCGCCATTGCACTGTTAGTGATGGCATAGATTTGCCAGCTCACCGCCACCGAGAACATCTGGAAACCGAATGAAGAGAAGGTTCGCGCCAGCCAGAAGCGCACGAACGAAGGATGGCGCAGCAACGATTCATTGCTGTCCAGTTGGCGGTGATTCAACGTCATTAACTATCCCTACCTGCAAGTGCTCCAGCCAGCGCAGGACTGGCAGACAGCTTTGTTCGTTTTATTGTTATCCCGGTGAAGCCCGGGTATCGACCTGATTATGCCAGAGAAATCCGGCGCAATATGACGTTAATTGTTACTTGCTTAGTACATTTTATCATTCAAATTATTTGACAGTTATTGGCAATAAATTCCGATTTAAGTTTATTATTAGCAGGCGTAGTATTTATCACATCGAGACAGAACGTCTCAACTTACATAAAATACTCTGAGGAATTAACCATGAAATCCATCAAAACTTTCGTAGCAGTTGCCGCTCTTTCACTGATCTCTTTCGGTAGCTTTGCACAGAGCGTGACCGCCACTGCCTCTACCCTGTCAGCCGCTGAAGCGCAGATTGCCGCTCAGGCACAGCAGACAGGCAGCAGCTACAAAATCATCGAAGCCAACTTCAACAACGGCGTGCATATGACCGCCGAACTGACTAAATAAGTCACGCACCACTGAATTAAGCCCATAAAAAAGCCCCTTTCGGGGCTTTTTGTCGTTATTAAGGTGACACCGTCATGCTTTCGTTACCACCAGTTTCTGCAACACCTTCAGTTGGGCCACGGCTTCCTGCATGGCATCAATACCGGAGGTCATCTCGCTCAGTTTGTCCAGATTTTCGCTGATGCTTTTACGCTCATTGGCCGTCTGGCTGCTCATCTCCGCAATGGCGTTAGCCGCGTCGATACTCTCCTGCGCCATCTGCCTGGCACTTTCTACCGTATCCACCGCGACCTTTCTGATGTGCAAAATGGTACTGACGGCATCGCTGATGCTGTGTGAGGTGGCATCGGCCTGATCTTTCGATGACTGTGCCAGACGGCGCACTTCGCTTGCCACTACGGCAAAACCGCGCCCAGCTTCCCCGGCGCGTGCGGCTTCCACTGCGGCATTCAGCGCCAGAATATTGGTCTGGAAGGCAATATTGCTGATGCCGCTGTTAATCGTGGTAATGCCGGAAGAGATGGTTTCCAGCTCATCCAGCCCGGCGCTGAGCTGGTGCTGGGCCTGCTGGCTGTGCAGCGCGGCATCACTGATGGAGCGGATATTACTTTCCGCCGCCTTCAGCGCATCGCTCTGACTGCGGGTGGCATTTTCCAGCAACGGTAGCGATTTCATCAACGGGTCCAGCTTTTGTTGATACTCCACCACCTGGTTCACAATGCGCGTTTGCAGCGTATTCAGCGCTTCCCAGCGACGCAGCGCGCGCTGGGCATAATGGCTGGCGTACGCGGCATACTGCACCGGGAAGTTACGCATCGCATCGGACGGACGGTTAAAGAACGCCAGTGCCGACAGCGTCTGGTTAATCGGAACACCGAGGATTTCACCGAAACTGGAGAAGCCGGCAGACGGGATCCCGCTGAAGAAGTGCGACTGCGGCAGGCGGGCCTGATTACCGACGCGGCGCAGAACGCAGTCGTTCAGCAGCATGGCTGCGGGCTGGCCGTATTGTGCGGTGAACGTCTCCCAGTCGGTGCGCGTGGCGCTGGCAAAATCGGTCTCTTTCAACAGATGCAGACGGTCACCAAACTCCAGATCGCAGAAGAACTGGATGCGATCCGGCAAGATTTTAGCGATGGAGCGAATAAAGAACTCTTCCTCCACTTTTACGGCAAACGTCAGTCCCTGAAGACGGGCCTGTAAATCAGCGGGAACACACTGCAAACGTGCGCACAGGGCTTCAATCACATTGTGCTGCCGCCCCTGGGCATCAAACAGCGACGAGACGGTGCGTGCCACGGGATCGGCTTCGGCCACCAGCCAGCTCTGCTGAGTGGGCTCAAAGTTCTGGCTTTTAAACGGCGCAAACGACTTTCCTTCCGCCATCTGGCAAAAGACGATCACCGCCTTGCCCTGCAATATCCGCCCGCCATTGCCAATCCAGGTGCCGTCGAAATCCAGCGTTCCGCCCGCAGAGCCGCCAATCGCCAGGCACGGGAAACGCCCGGACGCATACCATGCCTGCATCAGGAACCCTTCGGAAGCGGATAAGCCATCACAGAAAATGAGCGCAAAGGTACGATCGGCCGAGAGCGGCATATTCACCACAACCCGCTCCAGCTCGTGCTGGATCGCGCTCACGCGCTGCTGGGCGGTCTGCGTATCCTGCACATGCAGGTCGACTTCATGCACTTCATGCCGGGCGATCAGAGATTCCGGCAGCCAGAGCCAGCTCCCCTGCTGGCTTGCGCCATCACAATAGGTGCTCTGCCCGCGACCGCTGCACAATGCACCGTTGGAAGAGAGGGTCACCACGCTGCGGCGCGTACCGTTAAGGCTCTGCCATGCCTGACTGACACGGCTGAATTCCGCAAAAGGGGGAACAAAACTTAACAGCAGGCCGGCGCTGTTACGGCTCAACCCCAGCGCATTCATACTCACCGGGGGTTGGCTGGAATCAAAGACACCCGCGCGCGGCTGACTGCCGCTTCTTTTCAGCCGGGCGGCCGTGTTCCAGAAAGAAGATTGACTCATTGTTGCCTACTTAAGTGCTGACGATAGTTTATTGATCTAAGTAATCCGTCACAGGTGATGCGGCAGAACGGCGATGTTACCTCCGCTGCCATGCGGGGGGGTTATCGGCACAAAGAGGGAAAAGTCTTAACGGCAAGGGTAACAAAGGATGACAGGACGGCAACCTCGCCGCCGCCCTGTTGAGGTGGGATCAGGGGCGTGCAGCGCTACCGTCCGGCAGGCGCGCATTGGTCCAGTCCGGCAGGCCACCGCTCACCGGATAGCGTTTCGCTTTTTCTTCATCAATATCAATGCCCAGCCCTGGACGGTCGCTGAGATAGGCGTAACCGCGATCGATTTCCGGGCATCCCGGGAATACCTCCACCAGCGCATCATTCATCGGGGTGTATTCCTGAATTCCCAGATTGGTCACGCTCATATCCAGGTGCATATTGGCCGCCACGCCAACCGGAGAAATATCGCCAGGGCCGTGCCATGCGGTGCGCACGCCGTGCAGCTCGGCGTAGGTCGCCAGCTTTTTCGCCGGGGTAATGCCGCCAATGGTGCTGACGTGACAGCGGATAAAGTCGATCAGCTGCTGCTGGATCAGCGGTTTCCACTCATTGATATTTGTGAAGAGTTCCCCCATCGAAATCGGCGTACTGCTCTGTGCCCGGATCATTTTCAGCCAGTCGAGATTTTCCGGTGCCACCGGATCTTCCAGGAAGAACAGCTGATATGGCTCAAGGCTTTTCGCCATCTGCACAGAGGCAATCGGCGCGATACGCTCGTGCACATCATGAATAAATTCCACGCCGAAACCCAGCTTATTGCGCAGATGGTCAAACAGACGCGGCACCGCGCGCGCGTAGGCATCGGGGTCGAAGTAGATCCCCGGCGTCTGGCTGCGTGGCGACACCTTCGGCTGAATATTCCGTGCTTTGGCCAGCTTCCCGGCAATCAGCCGCAGATCGTCGGTACCTGCGCCGCCGTACATTCCCATCTGGCAACGCACATATTGGTAGCCCTCTTCCATCCGCGCCCGTATGTTGTCTTCCACTTCCACCTCGTCAGCCCCGTCGCAATGACGGTAGAGCGGAATGGCATCACGGCATTTTCCGCCGAGCAGTTGATACACCGGCAGACCCGCGACTTTGCCTTTAATGTCCCACAGCGCCATATCAATCCCGGACAGCGCGTTGTTCATGACCGGACCACTGCGCCAGTAGCCGCTGACCGCCGCCGACTGCCAGATATCTTCAGTACGCAGCGGATCTTTGCCCAGCAGGAATGGACGCATATAGTTTTCGATGGCGGCTTCCACGGCGAAGATGCGCTGCGTAAAGGTGGCACAGCCCAGTCCATACAGACCCGGCTGGTTGGTTTCGACTTTGACCACGACCAGATCGATGCCGCCCGGTGCAGTCAGCAGGGTTCTGATATTGGTTATTTTCAACGTTTCCATAAATGTCTCCAAATCACCGCAATGATGTATGATGTCCTACAGGTATAAGATTAAATAAAGCCCCGGTTAAGAGGCTTTATGTGGGCGTTTATTTCTCGCCGGATTTCACTCCCTCGATGGCGTTGACGTTATGCGCCATCGCACTGTTCAGCGTATCGCTGGCGGTGGCCGCATCGCGGTTTTTCAGCGCCATAAACACTTTTATGTGCGCTTCCACGCTCTCCAGCGTAATGCCCAGCACCCGGTTCAGCTCCTCCAGGTAGTGGATGTAGATGTTTTTTAGCGACTCCATCACATGGATAAACACCTTGTTATGGGACGCTTTTACAATGGCCAGGTGAAAATCGTAGTCAGCCTGCGAGTATTTTTTGTAGTCGTCTTTACTCACCAGCATCCGATTCAGCGCCTGTTCCAGTCGCTGAATATCTTCATCGTTGGCATTCACCACCGCCAGATCCATACAGCGAAACTCGACGGTTTGGCGGAAAACCCGCATATCATCAAACTCTTCCTGTGACAGATGCAGGATCGGCTGATTGTCGCTGAATGCCCCATAGCGCGCCACGTCCCGCGTGACATAGGTGCCCTTCCCCTGATGGGTGATGACCACGCCGAGGTCGCGTAACTTCTGCACCGCACTGCGCACGCTGACGCGGCTAACGTTAAAGGTGGCGGTCAGCTCTGCCTCTGATGGCAATTTGCAGCCCGGTTCCCACACGCCATCCTGAATATTTTGCTTCATCTGTTCGTAAATCAAATTCACGACATTGTGCTTCTGCACGCTTTCCAGAGTCACCGGCTTCCTCTCTTCATACCTGTCCTACAAGCTGGATCTAGTTTTAACATTGTCCCACCATGATTGGCAAGGCGTTGCTGAGAAATAATTAAACCACTGTTTTTAATGGAATTAGGTTGTTTTAGGCTAAAAAGTTACGCCGATGTTGTGACATAGTCGACATTTTTATTATCACTTCATTGCCGATTTCCACGCCATCACGTAGATCTTATCTCACAACTTGTTAGTCATGTTACATATCACGTTATCTGGAGCCATTATGTCTTCCCTCTTCTCTCTTCACGGTAAAACAGCACTGATCACTGGATCAACCCGCGGCCTTGGGCTGGCGTATGCCCGGGGACTCGCGGCGGCCGGGGCATCCGTGATCGTTAATGGCACACAGCCAGAGCATCTGCAAAAGGCCCTCGACACGCTGGCGTCTCAGGGGGCTCAGGCCAGAGGTTTTCTGTTTAATGTGGCCGATGAAACTGCCGTCGAAGCGATGTTCAGCCAGCTCGACCAGGAGCAGGTCGCGGTGGATATCTTGATCAATAACGCCGGGATTCAGTTTCGTAAACCGATGCTGGAACTGGCACTCAGCGACTGGCAGCGCGTGCTGGATATCAATCTCACCAGCGCCTTTATTGTCTCACGCGCAGCGGCCACGCGAATGGTGGCGCGCAACCAGGGCGGCAAGATTATCAATATCGGATCGCTCACCAGCGAAGCGGCCCGCGCCACCGTGGCCCCTTACACCGCGGCCAAGGGCGGCATCAAGCTGCTGACAAAATCCATGGCGGCGGAGTGGGCGCAATACAACATCCAGACCAATGGCATTGGCCCGGGCTACATCCTCACCGATATGAATCAGGCGCTGGTGGAGAACAAAGAGTTTGACCAGTGGGTGCGCAGCAGTAATCCATCGGGCCGCTGGGGCCTGCCGGAAGAGCTGATCGGCACCGCCGTGTACCTCTCCTCTTCCGCGTCCAACTACGTTAACGGCCAGATGATTTACGTCGATGGCGGCTGGCTCGCCACACTGTAGAGGCACCTTACCCGGAGTTGAGCGTTAAGACTCAACCCATCCTTACAACAGAGGTCAGCAATATGAATCAGGCAATTGCAGGGGCATTACCCACCCGTCGCTGGGGGAAACTGATCCCCATTGCGTTTATTACCTACAGCCTCGCCTATCTCGACCGTGCCAATTACGGCTTCGGTGCGGCGGCGGGTCTGGCGGAGGATCTGAATATCACGCCGGGTATCTCTTCCCTGCTCGGCGCACTGTTTTTTCTCGGCTACTTTTTCTTCCAGGTGCCCGGTGGCATTTATGCGGAAAAACACTCTGCCAAACGGCTGATCTTCTGGAGTCTGATCCTCTGGGGGGCACTCGCTACCGCCACCGGGATGGTGCATAGCGTGTTAGCGCTGGCAGTGATCCGCTTCCTGCTGGGCGTGGCCGAAAGCGTAGTCATGCCCGCCATGCTGATTTTCCTCAGTCACTGGTTTACCCGCGAAGAGCGCTCAAAAGCCAACACTTTCTTATTCCTCGGTAACCCGATCACGGTGCTGTGGATGTCCATTCTCTCCGGCTATCTGGTTAACGCCTTTGGCTGGCGTGGGATGTTTATTATCGAAGGCGTACCCGCCATTCTGTGGGCCGGGATCTGGTGGCTGGTATACGCCGACCGTCCTCGCGATGCAAAATGGCTGAATGATGCGGAAAAACGCGCCATCGAACAGGCGCTGGCGGCTGAGCAACAGGCAATCAAGCCGGTGAAAAACTACCGTGAAGCCTTCCGTTCACCGAAGGTGCTGGCACTGGCGTTTATTCACTTTTTCTGGAACATCGGCATGTACAGCTTCATTATGTGGCTGCCGTCAATGTTGAAAACCGCCTCCGGCATGGGCATTGTCGCCACGGGCTGGCTCTCCGCAGCCCCTTACCTGCTGGCCGTACCGCTGATGCTCACTGCCTCGTGGTTCTCGGATAAATATCAGCAACGTAAAGCGATTGTACTGGTGTTTCTCGGCCTGGGTGCCGTGTGCTTTATCGCCTCGTTCACACTGGGTGCCACCCACTTCTGGCTCTCCTGGGGACTGCTGGTGATTGCCGGGGGGGCGATGTACACCCCGTACGGTCCATTCTTTGCGGCGATCCCTGAGATGATCCCACGTAACGTGGTCGCCGGAGCGATGTCCTTTGTGGTCTGTTTTGGCGCACTCGGCTCCTTCGTGGGTGCCTGGATCGTCGGCTACCTCAATGGCCTGACCGGAAGCCCGGCGGCCTCCTACATCTTTATGGGCGGTTCGCTGGTCGTCGCCGTGCTGCTGGCGGCACTGACCACGTTTAGTAGCCACTCCTCGTCATCAACCCCTGCCCTGCATGCCGCGAAGGGGGCTGAATGACTGTCAAACCCACCCGTTCACGCCTGTCGATCCTGCTGATGCTGTTTGTGGTCACGGCAATAAACTACATGGACCGCGCCAATTTGTCGGTGGCCGGTTCCCATATTCAGGGCGAGTTCGCCCTGACACCCACTCAGCTTGGTCTGCTGTTTTCAATGTTTACCTGGTTCTACGCCATGAGCCAGATCCCGGTGGGCTATATTCTTGACCGCGTGGGATCGCGCATTCTCTACGGTAGCGCTATTGTGCTGTGGAGCCTGTTCACCTTCGTGATGGGGTTTGCTTCGCATCATCTGTTTGCCACCGCCAGCGCCTCATTCGCCATGCTGCTGGTTTGCCGGGCGCTGATCGGCGTAGCAGAAGCGCCTTCTTTCCCTTCCAATACCAAGATCATTGCCACCTGGTTCCCGGACCATGAACGTGCCCGTGCCACCGCGTTCTACTCCAGTGCGCAATACATTGGCCTGGCGCTGCTGACGCCCCTGCTCTCCTTTATTGTCGCGGAATACGGCTGGGAAATGTCATTTTATCTCTCCGGCGCTATCGGCATTGTGTTCGGCATCTACTGGCTGATTGCCTATCGCGACCCGCAGCACAGCAAAACGGTGAATCAGGCTGAGCTGGATTACATTCGCGATGGCGGCGGCTATGGGTCACAGAATCAGCAGGGCAGCAGCGGCAAGGTGAACTGGGCCAGCGTGAAGCATATCCTGCGCCAGCGCACGGTATGGGGACTGTTTATCGCACAGTTCGCTGCCTCATCCACCCTCTACTTCTTCCTCACCTGGTTTATCGTTTATCTGGAGAAAGGGCTGGGTCTGTCAATTGCTAAGGCCGGGATCGGTGCGATGTTCCCCTATCTGATGGCGATGGCAGGTGTACTGTGTGGCGGCACATTAAGCGATATGCTGCTGAAAAAAGGCTATTCGCGCACCTTTGCCCGCAAGCTGCCGGTCATGTCCGGTTTGCTGGTGACCACCTCCATCGCACTGGTCAACTTCTTCCAGGATAGCCCGACGATTGCTATTGCCATTTTGTCAGTGGCGTTCTTCGCCAACGCCTTCTCTAACCTCGGTTGGGTGGTGTGCAGTGATGTTATCCCGCGCCATCTGATTGGCACGCTCGGCGGTTTCCTCAATATCTTTGGCAACCTGTCGGGGATTATCAGCCCGATTGTGATCGGTGTGATCCTCGAACGCACCCATAACTTCCAGTACGCCATGTGGTACATCGCCGCCGTGGCGCTGATGGGCTTCCTGGCGTACCTGTTCCTGGTCGGCAAAATCGACGTGATTGCGTTGCCGGATGACGACACGTCATCCACTAAACCGGTCAACACACTGAGGGAAAATCATGCAGAACAGTAAAGCGATCCTGGCCAGCGTCGTCAGCGCGGCGCATCACGTCAGTAATGAAACCCGTTCACTGACGTGGGACGATCATCAGGTGCTGGTGAAGGTTGAACGCGGCGGCATTTGTGGTTCCGATATCCACTATTACCAGCACGGCCGCGCAGGCATGTCGGTTCTCAAACAGCCGCTGATCCTGGGGCATGAGTTTGTCGGCCGCATTGAACTGGCCCCCTTAGAAAGTGGCCTGCGCGCCGGGCAATGTGTGGCGATCAATCCGTCGCAGCCCTGCAATCGCTGCGTGCTGTGCCTGGAGGGTAAGCAGAACCTGTGCCGCACGATGAAATTTATGGGCAGCGCGCAGTTCTTCCCCCATGTGAACGGCGGCTTTGCCAGCTATGTGGCGGTCAGCCCCGCGCAGTGCATCCCCTTCTCCGACCATGTGGATCCTAAAGTGGTGGCTTTTGCCGAACCGCTGGCAGTCGCGCTGCATGCCATTCATCAGGCCGGCGATCTGGTGGGAAAAAAAGTGCTGGTGACCGGCTCTGGCCCCATAGGCTGCCTGGTGATGGCGGCGGCTTTTGCCGCTGGCGCCGGAGAAATTGTTGCCACCGATATGAGCGCCCGCTGCCGCGAGCTGGCACTGGAGATGGGCGCAACGCGCGCCATTGACCCGACGGATAGCGCCTTGACGGCAGGCTGGCAGGAGGATGGCGGCTATTTCGATCTGTGCTTCGAGGCCTCTGGCGCCCCGGCGGCGATTGCTTCCACCGTCGGTTTCACGCGCCCTAAAGGGCGCATTGTGCAGTTGGGCATGGGGGCAGCCTCGCTGGACTTCCCGCTCGGCCCGCTGCTGGTGAAGGAGATTACGCTGGCAGGATCGTTCCGCTTTATCGATGAGTTCCGCCTGGCGGTGCAATGGCTGGAGAGCGGCCGCATCAATCCCCTGCCCCTGCTCTCTGCCGAGTTCCCACAGCAGCAAATTGTCGAGGCGCTGGAGATGGCCGCCGATAAATCCCGGGCGGCTAAAGTTCAGGTGGTATTTGCCTGATGCCACGGGCGGCCCGCTCCGGGCCGCCTGCGGTTACAGCACGTTAAGCGACTTCCTATCCTGTCGCACACCTCCTTGTTGATGATGCCAATGCCTTTTAGCTAAAGCACGCGATCTGGCCCTGTGAAAGAAGCAGCGTTATCCCTCAGCCAGACTTTTGAATTTTTCTTTTAAGATAATATTCACTCGCAAGATAAAGAGTGACAGCAATGAAGGTTATGCTCCCGCCCAGTAACGTGTATCGGGTTGGCAGTTCGCTAACAAATAGCCAGACCCAGAAGGGGCCCAGCACGATGTCGACCTGGGCAATCAAGCTCGCCTCTGCCGAGGCGACATACCGGCTTCCAACCATAAACAGCAGATAACTCAAACTTTGAGTGGCAAGCGCAAAAACCAGCAGCCATCCTATATCCTTCAGACCAGGAAGGGGGAGACCGCGAGGCATCATGATAAAACAGAATGCGCCACAAAGTGCGCAGGCCAGGGCAGTTACGGCTGGCAGGTTCATCTCTGGCCACTTGCCTGACATCACTATGCTTGCAGCAAAGCCCGCCGTCATCGTCAGAGCCAACAGATTACCCTGGATATCGCCCGGCCCCACCGCTGAAGTGGCCATCAGGATGACACCCGACAGGCTCACCACCGCAGCCAGTAGCGCACGTTTTGTGATTTTTTCCCGGAGCATGAGCCAGCCAAACCCCATAGCAAAGAAAGGAATGGTGGCATAGACCGTCATCACACCGGCCACGCTGGTCAGTTTCAACGCCGCCACGTAACAAAACATTGATGAAGCCATAACTGCAGCGGTTATCAAACCTGGTAACCCTAAATCGCGCCGGAACGAAAAGTGGCGCAGGTTACCGCACACCGCCAGTAACAGGCCAAGTGACAGGAAAGCAAACAGGGAGCGCCAGGCGACTATAGCCCAGGTGTTCATATCGAGTTGTCTCACGAAAATACCTGCCGTGCTCCACAGAATGGCTGATGAAAGCACCAGAATGAGTCCCGACGTGCGCGGTGTAATGGCTTTCCAGGGTGGCATGGTCTTTCCTCTGTCTGTGCAACGGTGAATGCTTATTTTGCCTCATTTACGGACATGAGAGCAGCAACGCTTTATAACCGCAATCTGACTCCGTGCGAACACCTGAAAGCCTGGCTTATGCGACACAGGGAATATATTGAACATCATCCTGGTATGCCTCTTGAATGCGGTTCTGGATCGACACCGTCAATCCAGAAACCTTAAAACGACGGATGATACTCATGACACATGCCCTTCAGGGGGCTTCGCGCGCATCCAGACGCAATTGCAAAAAGGTCAGGTCCAGCCATCTGCCAAATTTGCTCCCGACCTCAGAAACACGGCCTGCTTCGGAGAAGCCCAGTTTTTTGTGTAGCGAGATGGATGCCGTGTTTTCAGACTCAATCCCTGCCACCATGACATGCTTACCCTGCTCTGTCGCCAGTCTGACGAGTTCCTGCATCAGCACTGTGCCTGCCCCCTTTCCACGGGCACTTTTATGAACATAGACAGAGTGTTCAACGGTGTGTCTGTAACCGTCCCAGGGACGCCAGTCACCATAAGACGCGTATCCCTGCACGATATCGGTGTTATCCACCGCCACGATGACAGGAAAACCGGCATCATGCCGGTCATTAAGCCACTTAATCCGGTTTAGCGGATCGACGGTTTTTTCATTCCAGATCGCGGTGGTGTTCAGTACCGCGTCGTTATAAATTTCCGCAATCATTTCAGCGTCACTTTCTCGGGCAGAACGAATAAGCATGGTAGACACCCCTCTTGTCATTCACTAAAGTAGATGAATCGTACACTATTGTAGTTATCCACTATGTCAGATGAAATGTCCAATAAAGAAGACAACCTTAATGCACGTATCGGTGAGAAAGTGCGGCAGGAAAGAGAAGCCAGAGGATGGTCGCTCACAGAGCTGGCCGAGTGTTCCGGCGTCTCGCGCGCCATGATCCACAAAATAGAACGCGGAGAAAGCAGCCCCACAGCGACGCTGCTGGCTCGACTTTCAGGCGCATTCGATATGTCAATGTCGCATCTCATTGCCCTGACAGAAGTACGTCCGGGTACGCTGGTCACGTTTGAAAATCAGCCTGTCTGGCAGGATCCCGAAACCGGTTATATTCGCCGCCACGTTTCACCGGGTCATATTCCTGTCGACCTGGTCAGCATCGATCTTCCGGCCCATACTGCGGTGCCCATGCCGGCCATTGCCTACCTTTCCCGTCATCAGCTCATATGGGTGCTCGAAGGCAGGCTGACGTTTGAAGAAGGTGCGCATACGTTTAAAATGTCCACGGGGGATTGTCTGGAGGTAGGCGATCCGGCTGATTGTGTTTTCAAAAATGAGACTGATGAGATATGCCGATATGCGGTGGTGGTGCTAAAGCCTGCATGAACAGAACCCATTGAGCCCCACAGCAATTTCATGACACACTTATCAAAGTCATACCGCAAACAGAGGCAGGGAAAGTATGAGGGAGCTTGCACCCGTTGGCATCACCGGCATGCCGTCACGGACGGCAGAGTATCTTTGCCGACAGATCGCACGCCTGGTGAGAGGAGGAAGCCTGACCCCGGAGACCTGCCAGCGTATCTATGCTTTTTGTGGAATCAGACCGTCAGATGCTCAGTGGCGTCAGTTTCTTATTACGGTTCTTTCCTGTCTGGGATTATTGTCGCTGGTTGCCGGAGCAGTGTTCTTTGTTGCCTGGAACTGGGCCTGGCTGCCAAAAATGGCGAAATTTGCCCTGGTCGAGCTGCTGATCGTCGCGCTGGCGGCGGTGGTCTGGTGGCGCTGGTACAGCACGCTGGCACGCAGCGCATTGCTGGCGACAGGGTTAAGTTTCGGCGCCCTGTTTGCGCTGTATGGACAGATTTATCAGACCGGTGCTGACAGTTGGGAGCTATTCCGGGCCTGGTTATGCGTTCTTCTGCCGCTGGCGCTGATTGCCCGGCAAAACAGCCTGTGGTTTTGCAGCTGGCTGGTCGCTAACCTGGCGTTCCAGTTCTACTACAACACGCTGCCGACGTCACTGCTGGATCTCGCCGTGTCTGACAGTTTAACCAGGCTGCCGTCGGTTATGCTCCACGGGTATCTGGCGTTGCTGGCAGCCTGCCTGATTGTCAGGGAAGCGCTGGCCTGGCGGGCGATAACGCATCACCCCGAGAGCTGGCTGGCAAGCCGCTGGTTCTCGCGAGTCATGGCGGGATTTTTACTGCTGCTGCTGACCGGCATCGTGGCCGGGAACCTCTCTGACTGGGGCGGCGGTATTCCCCTTCCTTATATCACGGGCGGCTGGGTGATCATCCTGCTGGCAGGTTATTACCTCTACCGTTTCCGCTATCAGGATCTCTGCATGCTGACGCTGGGCATCGCCAGCCTGACCGTTGTTGGCTGTGCGCTAATCATGCAGTTATTTCTTTCAGCCTACGATACGGGTGATCTGTTTTTGACCGGCGCCCTGATGGCATTCTGGATGGGGGTAAATGGTTCGATCCTGCTGAAGTGGCATCGCAAACTGGTTGATAAAGGGCCGATCGATCGGGTTCCGGCCAGGCTGACCTTACTCACGGACACTTTGCGTCAGGAGGGTTTGCTGAGCGCCTCGCAGGTTGAGGAAATTCAGCAACGCGGTCACGCGTCCGACCTGCCCTGGTATCTGAGGCTGGCGCTAAGCGTCGGAGGCTGGGTCGCAGCGGTCATCATTCTGTTACTGATGATACTGATGCTCTATGTCGCTGATATGCTCGAAGACCCGAATGCTGCCACCCTTATTATTCCTTCGCTGCTGCTCGCCGCCATTGCGCATGTCCTGTTAAGCAGTCAGCGTGACGGTCATCATCACCTCGGACTGGCATGGGCGATTGCGGCAACGTGCGGGCTGATATCCGGCGTTCTGCTGCAAATTCAGAGCAATGATGCCAGCTTTATTATGCTGAGTTCACTCACTGCATTACCGATCCTGGCCGCGATGGCGGTGGCTATGCCCAACCGCACTTATCGGTTTATGGCCATCACTGCCCTGACCTTTTTTCTGGTGCTGGCGGGCCATTCTCTGGCCCGGCTTTACCTGTCGCCGACGGGGGGACACCTTGCTGTGTCCGTACTGGTGGCGGCGGTCGTATTTTTGTGGCTGTGGACTGTCAGTCATCAGTTGAGGTTACAGGCAGGAACGTATGCTGAGGCGTTACATCCGCTGCTGTATGGCATTCCGGGGGGGCTGATGTTACTGAGTTTCCTCGGGATAAACGCGGCTTATCTCACGGATTTCTTCTGGTCAGAATCGCAATTTTCCACGCTTCAGTCTGCAACAGGCACAGGGATCGCGGCAGGTTTAGTGTTGAGTGCGATCTTTCAGAAAAAAAGCAGCCGGCTGCTATTTTCGATTATCACACTGCCCGCTGCGCTTATCTGCGGGGCTGCCGCCCTCTATGCACCGGGTATTGGGCTGGGACTGTGGTTAATTCTGATGGCGCGTTATCAGGGAAGTCTGGGGTTACTGGTGGTAAGTGGCGGTTTCATGGTGCTGTATGTTATTGGCTGGTATTACTTCCTGGAGGTCATTCTGCTGCAGAAATCCCTGCTGCTGCTGGTCAGCGGTCTGGTTTTACTGGGGCTGGCGTGGGCAGTCAAAAAAATATTACCCGCACAGATCGGAGGTGCAAGTGAGAATGCATAAACAGAGCCGATGGCTGGCTGGCGCAGTAGTAGCGCTGGCGCTGGTGGCCGTCAATGTCAGCATCTGGCAAAAAGAGCAGTTGCTGAAGCAAGGCGTGATCATGATTTTACCCCTTGCCCCGGTTGACCCGCGCTCCCTGATGCAGGGTGATTACATGGCGCTGAATTATGCCCTTACCCGCCCTCTGGAGCTGACGTTGTATCAACAGGCTGAGTCCTGCGGCGCGACCCTGTCAGCGCCATGCCTGCCGACCAGCGGAACCCTGATTGTTGACCTCGATGCGCAGCGTCATGCGACTCAGGCCCATTTTGATCAGGGTGAGCCTTTGCAGCCGAATCAGCTTCGGGTGAAATACCATCAGCATGACGGCTCGCTGACCGTCGGCACCAACGCCTGGTTCTTTCAGGAAGGCCATGGCGAGCGTTTTGCTCAGGCACGTTACGGAGCATTCCGGGTGGGGAGTGATGGTACGGCACTCCTGACGGATCTGCTTGATGAGCAGGGAAAGGCGATTCAGCCTTAACGATGCGAGACACTCACTGGCCTGCCCACAAAAAAACCTGACGGCTGCCTTAATGTCCTGCGACTCTGCAGAGGATGTCGTGCCTGAAGCCTGTTTTTTGATCAAACCTCATGCCGAAAAATTCAAGCGGGTACGCCGCATGAAATATAGCTGCTCAGACGTAGAGAAAATTATGCCGAAAATTATTGACGACAACTTGATTAGGGAATCGACGATATCAGCAATATTTAGTAGTATAGTGGGTTCATTGCTGGTTTTAATCTATCTTTCCTGGGGAAATAGCAGCACATCCGTACCGGGTCTGATTGTAACTTATTTTTTCATCGTGATGACGAGTATTATTGGGACGACGATGGGTTCATTAATAATCGGCATGCCATTAGCCATGATTGCAAAGCGATTTTATCCTGACGCTTCCTTAAAGGGGAGCTTTTTTATCGTGTTCTCTACGCTCTTCATGTGGCTGGTTGTACTGGCATGGCCTGTTACCCGGATATTTGAAACGCCTTATTCGGATGTTTTGCTTTTAAGCCCCTATGCTTTATGTTCAGCTGCCGCACTGACTTATCTGGTTTACTGGAATTGATACGCATGGCATAAATCAGGTTCGAGGTATACGGACAGTTAAAGAAATAGGCTAGTAGCGTCGTTTTTCGTCCAGATAAAAATAAACAGTTACCGGATGTTTACAAGGCACTTTTACCGTCCATTTCTCGCTCAACGCTGCCCTTTGTCATGATGGGCAGCTCAGTGCAAGGAGCGGACGTTATGCTAATCAGTGATGAGATGATCTGGCCGGATCTTACGTTTAGCCAGTTTCTTTTGCAGAATGATCACGATGATTGGGAACCCTGATGCGGAAATTGCACATACCGCCAACAACGTATTCAGATTTTGGGGTGCCATACCGTAATCGGGTAATAGAAAAGCAGACAGGAAAAATGCGACGGTGGTAATCAGATACATTATCGATGTCTGTAATGAAGAAAATCCAGCGCGTTGCCTGTCATCAGGATACTGAATAGACACTGCCGAAGATGAAACCAGACGGCTGTATGATGCACCGAGAAATAAAGTAATAAACAACGCCGCATGCTGATAGCCCAGGAATGGTAATAACAGACTCAATATAAAGACTATCGTTGACCCTGTCGCCAGAATCAAAGCAGAAAAACGCAAGGTTAACACGCCAGTCATTTTTGTGGACAGGTAACCTGTAACCCCCCCGCCGAAGAACAACCAGGGCAACAGGTCTTGCGAAGCGCCCAACTGCTGTGTCAGTAAGGGCACCATAACAGGAATAACCAGCATTGGACTAAACTGTACAAGCGCATTACTGGAGGCGAACAGCAAAGTATCCACATCGATAGGTTGCGCGTCGAACCTGTCTAAAGAGACGGGTTCGTGGGGGATGATGGATACAATCAGTGGCAACGCCAACAAACACAGAATGCTTATTAACCACAAAGCGACATGCCAACCATAATGTGCACACAAAAATAATATAGTGGGCATTCCTACAATGCTTACCATTGAAAATGACGCAATTACCGTCGCCAACATTTTCCCGCGCACGTTAGTCGGTGCGTTGTTTATCAAGATACTGATACCCACCCCCATTGTCGTACCGCCAACCAATCCTGCACAGAATCGTAGCGTAAGCAGAACACTAAAACTGGAGGTAAATGTCGCAAAAAACGTCAGTAGGCCTAAGAGTGCCATATTGGCGATTAAAAAATGTTTCTTATTGAAACGACCAATCCAGTAAAAGGCGATTATTCCCGAAATGACAGCACCCGATGTGTACATACCGGATACATAGCCTGAGAATGATACGGGAACGGCGAAATCTGCCGCCATAAAAGCAAAAACAGGGTTGAACATCATATATTCCAGCGCATTCGTGAACTGGATAAAAGCCATTACAAAGGCTATCCGCATAAGGGCTTTATGATTAAACTTCTGTGTGACCAGTGGCATAGCAAGCAACCTGTAGATGAAAGATATCCGAGTTTAACTGCTATCATTGTTGTTCATTAGATGGTAAAAATGGCACTAATTGTTATCATATGTGGGATAGTTAATGCGTCCAGCTCTTGATTTTAATACCCTGAAAGTGTTCATTGCTGTGGTTGAAAGAGAAAGTTTTGTTGGGGCAGCGAAAGTCCTTGAAATGCCGACATCAAATGTGAGTCGTTGTATTTCTCAGTTAGAAGAAAAACTGAATCTTCAGCTCATTGAACGCAGTACCCGACATATGAAACTCACCCAGGCGGGGCACTTACTCTATATCCGGGCGAAACCATTACTGGAGGCCCTGGAGCAAACTGAGACAGAATTAACCTTGAGGCAGATGCAATTCAAGGGTCCACTACGCCTCTGTATCCCCAATGAAGTCGGTCCTGCATTACTGGGTTCTGTTATTGCCGATTTTGCCTGCCAGTATCCGGACCTGGAGATCAGCTGCGTCACAAATTTGTCAGGTTTCGAATCCCTGCGAGATGATCTGGATTTAGCGATCATTATTACCCGTGGTCAGATGGATGACAGTGACTACATAGCCCGTCATCTGGTGACTATCCCTTGCACCATTGTCGCAGCCCCCTCCGTCATTCAGCGTTATGGCACCCCTACCCAGATCCAGCAATTTGAAGAATTACCCTGTATTACAACAGTAAGTGCACTGAAGGGTGCACCCTGGCAGTTTGTCAATAAAAAGGGGGGATTCGAGACAGTCAAGGTTAAAGCGCATTATCGGGTAAACAGTGGAGAGATGGCAGGACGAGCGGCGGTATCAGGTGTCGGTTTTGCCATTCTATCGAAACAAGCCTGCCAGCCCTACATTAACGATGGACGGTTAATTGAGATTGCGTTTGAACAATCGGTAGCCCCATTGCGATTGTTTGCACTTTATTCAGATCGACGTTACTTGCCCGCTAAAACACGAGCGCTCATTGATTACATGCATCAGAAATTGAGTGATATATCATGACCAATTTATTATTTAACAGTCCCGGTGCCATCGCACTCATGCAGTTTGATGATGGCAGAGTTATCGAATTCAGAATGGGTGGTGAAGATACCCTTACGGGTATGACGTAATACCCAACCTTATGGCATTGCGTCATGTCGATGTAAACCACGCCTACGCTTTTCTCTTACTCTCGTGGTTGTTTAATTGCCGTGTAAACTCTTCCAGTGAACAACGTTGCTGTAATGCTTCCAGTAACAGCTGCTGTTGTGTTTTGGGGACCAGGCCACCCAGTGGTGGATCGGTATCCAGATTGGTCGGGAAGGAGTAGCCTTCCCCGCTCGCCGCCACAATTGCCTGTAACTGTTCATCGCTCAAATGTTTACTCAGCAGGGTTGGATAAATCGCTTCCATCACTTTAACGTGATTCACTTTCTCCATTGTTTTGCCAAAAGCGGATGAGACCTGCAGCAAATTGGCTGTACGTACGTGATCCTGCGTGACGTTATTTCCGGCGGCATGGAACAGAGCCGGATTGAAGAACAGCCCGTCACCTTTTTTCAGCGGCAACTGGATGGCATGCTGCTGGAATAATTCAATAACGCGCGGATCGCGCCACGCCAGATATCCCTCAGCATATTGCTGCGACCAGGGTAAAAGTTGCGTCGGACCTGATTCAATCGGCATATCACTATGAGCCACCGCGCCCTGTAGCGTCAGATATTGCGACAAAATCTGCAACGGCAACGGGAAGCGAGCAACCACATCATTTACCTGGAAACCGAGATGGTAATCCCGGTGCGGCTGTTGCGCTTTACCGCCCGGACGGACCTGATTTACCTGCGCTGTGATTTCATAGCCGGGTCCAACCCATGCTTCACAAATCAGCGCCAGCAAAGGATTGCTGTAGTAATCGATGAAGGCATCAGCATCACGCTCCGCGACTTTTTGCAGCGCATTCCAGATACGCCCATTGCTGCCCGCTTTGGCAAAGTGATCGCCACCGCCGCCGTTTGCCGCTTCACAGGCCAGGATATCCTCAAAGACTTTACTGCTGCGATCCACGGTTGAAACATCGCCATATAACCCCTGAACGACCAGGACGCCGGGTCCGCTGGACAATCCGCGATGAAGTTCAGCCAGCATTGCCTGACGATCGACAGTTGATGCCGCCAGCAGGTCGTCGCGATGATAAATCAGCACATTTTTTTCGGCCGAACGTGCCAGCGGGAAATCGTCTTTACGCAGGGTTTGTGCGCAAATCGTGGCGAAATCGTCGAGAGAAATATGGCTGTCATTAATGTAGATGCTATTCATTTATTGTCCTCACAGAGTCAGAGCGTGCGGTGGGTGGAAGCCACCGTTGTCACCACAGCCAACCACACTTTGATCAAAATCGATCACCGCACCCGTCATCATTCCTGACTCCTCAGAAAGGAGAAATGCTACGCCACGCGCGACTTCGGTTGGTTTCAGCAGGCGGCCAAAAGGTTGCACCTGCTCAGCTTTGGAAAGCCAGTCTTCTTCAGCGTCATGATATTGCCGCTGGATGTCGTGCTCGTGTGGCGTATCCATCCAGCCAATGTTCAGACCGTTTACCCTGATGCGATTGCGCATGGCGCTGAAGGCCACGTTTTTGGTCAGCGTGACCAGCGCACCTTTTGATGCGGCGTATGCCGTTAAGAAGCTCTGGCCGCCGTGAGAAGTCATAGTGATAATATTGACGATGCTGCCCTCAACGCCTTTGGCAATCATCAGTTTGATCGCTGCCTGCATCAGGAAAAAAGGCGCGCGAACGTTGACTGCCATAATCGCGTCGAATAATTCCGGAGAGGTGCTGAGGATGGTGCCGCGATCGGACATGCCAGCGCAGTTCACCAGCCCATGCAGGGTTCCAAACGCGGTTTCTGCGGCAGCCACCACTTTTTCGCAGGCTTCTGGCGAACTGATATCAGCTTCAACAAATATCACTTCACAACCGGTATGACTGAGGGTATCCACCTGTTGGTGTCCGGCTTTAACGTTACGACCACAAATCACAATGCCCCGGGCTCCGCGATTTGCCAGAAGACTGGCAACGGCTGCGCCTAATCCCTGGGTTCCGCCGGTCACGACGAACACTTTGTTTTTAAATTGGCTGCTTTCATTCGGGCTCATTTATTGTCCTTTCTTATTTTGGGTAAGGTAAGATCTGTCCGCTTGCTCACAATGACCTTAGCAGCTACATTCGATTAACAATACGTCGACATAACCTCAAAAAGACCTCAATTTATGGCAAGGTCATTCTCCATTAACCAAATCGCGGCCCAGTCTGGCGTCAGCAAAGCCACGGTCGACAGAGCATTGCATCAGCGCGGCAGCGTAAGTCCCCGCACTGCCCGACGGATTGCTCAGGCGATCCGCGATCTGGAATTACAGCAGCGCGCGAGCCTGGCAAGCGGTCGCACGTTACCGATCGATCTGGTGATGCACGCGCCAGAGCGATTCAGTTCGCTGACGGTAGCGGCACTACTCAGCCAAATTAAAAGCTTCGCGCCTTTTCGGCTGACGCTGCGCTGCCACATTTATGAGGAAATCGCGCCTGAGGAGCTGCAACGTGAGCTGCGCCGCTGTGGCAATGACAGCTACGGGGTCCTGCTCAAGGCAAGCGATCACCTTTTGCTGGAGAGCGCAATTGCCGAACTGGCGGCGATCAACGTGCCGGTGGTGACGCTCGTTACTGACTTGCCACGTAGCGAGCGGATCCGTTATGTCGGCATGGATAATGAAGGTGCTGGCCGAACGGCGGCCTGGCTGATGTCGCGGTGGCTATCTGCAGAAGTGCAAACGGTCGCCGTGGTGATCAGCAGCACGGGCTTTCGCGGAGAAGAGCAGCGAATGGAGGGCTTCATTCAGGCGTTGAGTCAGCGGGCCCCGTATTTGCAGATTAAAGCTGTCAGTGAAGGTTACGGTATCGATACACTGACGTTTAAACAGATGTGTGCCGCGCTTGAACAGGATCATTCGATTCATTCTGTTTACAGCGTGGGCGGAGGAAATAGTGCCGTTTTGCAGGCTTTTTCAGCGATGCAACGAGACATAAAAGTCTTTATTGGACACGACCTTGATGAAGAGAATCGCAGGCTACTGGCTGCTGAAGAGATGGATGCAGTGATTGACCATGATCTGCAAGAAGATGCGCGAGCTGCATTTGGTGCCATCCTGCGTTTTCATGGTTTTTTGCCAAAAACAGAAGATGAAACGGCATCATCTCGCGTCATTGTCGTCACGCCGTTCAATATTTAAAGCACTTGCGATGGCAACTCATTGATACGAAATTCTTGTCGCTAGTTTGGCTAAAAGTAGTACGCCAGACTAGCGGTAAACAATCAGTAAAGTGTGTTTTTCAACCGCTCCGGCAAGGCCTCGTCGTAAGCCAAACCATCAATTTCTGACCGTGAAATCATACTCAGGATACTCCCTGTGCTGGGAAGAGACTGCCTGTCAATTTGTGCGGCTGGATCCCAGAGTTTTGAGCGAATGATTGCTCTACTACACTGGAAAAAAACGCTTTCCACTGAAATGCGTAGCACCGTTTTAGGGGATTGATTATTGATGGCGAATTTATCAAGCAAAGCCGGGTCTTTACGTATTTCAGCGGTCCCACTTATACGCAAAGTTTCGCCAATGCCGGGAATTAAAAAGAGAATCGCAACCCGATTGTCATTTAATATATTGTGCAGACTATCAATGCGGTTATTACCCCGGCGGTCAGGCAAAAGTAGAGTCTTAGCATCCTCGATATAAATGAAGCCTGCAGGATCACCTCTTGGCGATACATCCAGACCATCAGGCCCTGAAGTCGCTAGCGCCACAAATGTTGATGCCTCAATAAAGGGTCGGTAGGCAGGATGAATATGGTCTGTCACCTTCATTAAAGAAGATTTTGCGACCGCACCGTAAAGTTTCTCAAGCTCATGACTGTCCGTAATTCGCATGTTTTCATCAACCATCTCATTCACCTCCGCTGTTTTCTGCTAAAAGCAGAACTTGTACTCTCAAAGGACTCGTGGCCGGGCATTATGAACGCTTGTTATGTTTACTTTTGACTGTAGTTGTAGATATCAGGCCGGGCAATCGCCCACGCGTAGTTTTTCTGATCGCGCTGACTGATATGAAGAGTGAACCGTAAGCGCTCAGGCATAACTTCCACTCCTCGCTCACCGCTACCCCTCAAGCCTTATCCTCGGCATCCAGGTGACAGGAGCGGCAGTTATCGCTATAAGTGATGAATTACGGGATCAGGCTGTGCAGAGAAAAAACAATAAGCAACATCCCGCCAGCAATGTTGACGTATTTTTTGAGCTTTATTGGGTTGGCTTTTTTAACTGAAAAGATCAGTGTTTGACTGACGGCGTAAAGCCAAATGCACATCACCACGACATGTACTGACGCCAGTGTCAGATAGTTGCAAACGCCTCCCTGTATCCCTGCGAACTGCGAAACGACAGTCAGATAGAAAATAATGGCTTTAGGATTCAAAACATTCGCTATCCAGGCCTCTCTTAATGTCACAGAATGCTTTGTATCAGCAAACCCTCCTGGATTTGCCCTTATGCCGTTGCGGATGAGCATCACTCCTAACCAGAGCAGATAGGCGGTTCCAAAAACATTCAACACAGCAAAAGTTTCTGGAGACGAGATGAGCACAGCGGTTATCCCAAGGCCTATTAGAACTGCGTGGGTGTAAATGCCCAAAGCCGTTCCGGCAAGAGTCCTGAACAATCCTCTTTGACCACCTGCCAGAGCACCGCTCATAACAAGAGTGAAGCTTGCTCCGGGGGACAGTGCAACAGGGAGTAACGCTGGCATAAAGCCAAGAAGGTTTATATCCATAGATTTTTGTTAGTCATTGACGCTCTAGTGTATTGCCCGTCAAGGCGCTTTGGAGATGTTATATTTCAACCTATCCTTGGCGTATTGGGCGCTCAGTTGGCCACTGCTCTGTGCCAAAGCATGATTTTGCGGCCTGCGATAGCGGCCAGACGGCAAAATGTTTAACGCCCTTCTATAGCCCTTCTTCAGATATCACCACGGCTAACTTCGACATCTTATCCTACTCTAAGTAGCAACCAGAACCTTTGCTTCTCGCTCACCGCGGACCTTGATGTTCCCGAGACTGTTCACCGTGCCAGGAGCGGGTGTTGCTTACATTGCGATAGGCTAATTTATGGGAAGCAGACAGGCTGTGTTTCATAAGGATTAATGTATAATCCTTACCAAAACAAGGAGATGAGAATGTATATCAAATCTGGGGCGTTGTTAATCGTAGCACTCATCCCATTGACATCGGTTGCAGCAAAAGGAGATTTTGATTTTTCGGTCTCAGGGGAAAATACTTCCTTCGACTCTGGATGTGTAGAGTCCATTCAATATGTTGAGACGGATGAAGTGGATAATGAGAATATAATCATGAAATTCACCGATGAATGTGGGAAGAAATTATCGACCCTGACCCAACAGAACATCGGCAAGCAGATGACCATCGCCTATAACGGTAACAAACTTACATCCGCTGTGATTGCCTCGCGCCTGAGCACTCGTTTCAGAATATCTGCAAAGGAAATACCAAGGGTTCTGTTGATGAAAATATTTCATGATTATGAAACAGTTATTATTCGCCCAGAATAACTTTTAGCTCATCCATATCTTCTTGCACTGCGGTTTTAAGACCGCGTCTCTCGAGCCACTTTCTGCCCCAGATACTTAAATCCATGACGATCTTGTTGAGCTCACGACCTTCCTCACTCAACGAATACTCTACTTTAGGCGGAACAACAGGATAAACCTTTCGCAGGATCAGACCATCCTCCTCAAGCTCGCGTAACTGCTTCGTCAGTAGCCGCTGATTGATAGTGGTCATAGATCGCTGAAGCTCACTGAAACGCTGTGTACCGTCCTTAAAGAGATGATAGAGGATCACCCCTTTCCACTTTCCCCCCATGATGTGAAGAGCCGCTTCCATCGAACATCCCGGTGCGCAGTTATAATTACGTAATTTTGTCATAATTTTCACGGTTACCTTTTGGTAAGTAGGTGCTTTTTTTTAGCGTATTTACTAAAGATGACCGCATGGTACTTTGAGCGGGTCAAATATAAAACACTTTCTGGAGAAGAAATGTCAGCTTTACTTTTTGAGCCCATTACCATTAATGGCGTTGAATTCCGTAACCGTATAGCCATGTCCCCGATGTGCATGCACTCTGCTTCTGAGGACGGCCATGTTAACGATTTCCACGTTATTCATTACGGCTCGCGGGCCTTGGGCGGCGCGGGATTGATCATGCTGGAAACCGCCTCCGTATTGCCAAATGGCCCGATTGGCCCGGGCGACATTGGTATTTGGGACGACAGCCACGTTGAAGGGCTGTCTCGCGTAACCGACGCTATTCATCGTTTTGGTGGGAAAGCCGGCGCGCAAATCGGTCATGCTGGTCGTCAACTGGGTATTGACCTGCCGTCAATCGCGCCTTCATCGATTCCTTTCACGCCGCAGTCCCGCGTACCGCAGTCCATGAGCATTGAGCAGATCAAAGAGGTTGTAGAAGCTTTCCGCCAGAGTACGCGTCGTGCACGTGAAGCCGGTTTCGACGTTATCGAGATTCACGGTGCGCATGGTTATTTGCTGAATCAGTTCCTGTCTCCGCTGGCTAACAACCGTACCGACGAGTACGGAGGAAGCCACGAAAACCGCTACCGCATTATGCGTGAAGTTATCGATGCGGTACGCAGTGAGTGGAAAGGCCCGCTGTTCCTGCGTATTTCCACGACTGATTATGTGGAAGGTGGTAACCGTCCAGAAGACTTCCTGATATATGGGAAATGGATGAAAGAGCAAGGTATTGATTTACTCGACTGCTCAAGCGGTGGGATCGCCATGGTGCCGGTAACTACCTATCCCGGTTATCAGGTACCGGCTGCTGAGTTGCTGCGCCGCGAGTTGGATATCAAAACCGGTGCAGTCGGTCTGATCGAAACAGGTCGTCAGGCTGAAGAGATTTTGCAGAACGGTCGCGCCGATATCATTCTGGTGGGTCGCGATATGCTCAAAGATCCGTTCTGGGCACGTACAGCTGCGGATAATCTGAATGTCGAACTTCCGGTTCCGGCGCAGTACACGCGTTATGGTTCAGGCTGGCAACGTTCTCAGCCACGTCAGCCAGCAGCTGAACTAGAGAGCACTGTAGAGCGTTAAGTTGAAAGCCTTCGAAGCCCAGGTGCGTCATTTGCAAAATGGCACTGATATTGCTGCGACTCGAATTAACAACCAGGAGTAATGACATGAACAAGCCGACTTACGTGCACGAATACCAAGCCATCAACGAGGTGCTGAACCAGTACATTGAGGGCTGCAAACAGGCCAAAAGCAGCATTATGAAGCTAGCATTCAGTAAGCAAGCCACGATGTTCAGCGTCGATGACGATGGTCAGCTCGCTGGCGGCGCGATTCCAATCCTGTTTGATGGAATCGACAACGGTTTTACCCCCTCTCCAGACGCCCAGGCCGCGATCACCCGCATCGAGATCGTTGGTTCGGCGGCTAGCGCCCGTATCGACGCCAACGACATGTCTGGCATCTCGTTCACCGACTTCTTCCATCTGCTAAAGGTCGAAGGCAAATGGACTGTGGTCAGCAAGATTTTTTACACACACCCAAATCAGTAAATGGAAGATGACGTAAAGCGCATTTGAAAAAACGTATTCTTTGGCCAGGCATGAACCGCGTGGCCAGAAGAGAGGTAAGTTGTGACGGACATCACTTGCATTTTCAGCCCTGCGGAGCACCCGGCGTGTCTGAAGGGACATCCGACACCTCAAGCACCTCGCCGGTGGTGTAGAAATGTCCGCCGGCAATATAGTGCAGGCTTCGCCAGTCTGAAGACGCGTGTTCAAACTGCCAGTGTCCGTCCCTGAAAATGCGCGTGTCAGCCCACGCTGCCTTGATCTCGCCAATAAACAAATCATAGGCCTGCTGGTTATGCTCTTCGGGGATAAGCTCGCAGTAAAGCCAGGCGGCACATCCAGAAACCAGTGGTGCATCTACGTCAGGAAGGTGAAAAAGCGTCGCGCCTGAACGGGCCAGTTTGTCCTTATCGCTGAAGAAGGATTGTGAGCCCAGATGATGTACCAGCGGAGCCTGTGATGCGATCGGTACCTGAATCATAAAGTGCCCGCTCTGCTCAATCAGCGCGCGGGTGAAGGTCGCCTTATCAAGGACAACGGTCAATCGCGCTGGCCCATAATCCAGCGCACAAACCCATGACGCAGCCATGACGTTTTCCGTTCCGTCATGCTGCGCCGAAACCAGCGTTGTCGGGCCATGATTAATCAGACGATATGCCTTTGCCAGTTCAACAGGCTGGATGTAATCGTTCATTTTCAGACGGTCTCCTCAGTATTCACTGTTGCTGTAGATAATCGGCCAGGCTGTTATGCCCTGACATGATGAGATGCATAACGACGTCTTCCATCTTTTGCGTTTCACCGCGCGAGCGGGCTTCAAAACTGGCCTGCCACACAATGACAGTTTCCTCTTTTCCCGTCAGCAGAATCAGGCTCACCGTACGCAAGGCTGAGCTGGCCAGCTCCAGCTCCAGCACATGGCTACCGACGAGTCCGGTAGTGCTTGCAGGCTGCATCAGTGAGCTGACCAAATGGATATCAGGATGCGACGTGGGTATGGTAAATCTTGCTGACCACGGTCCAGCTGCCGTTCACCTTCAGAAGATTGAAAAAGTCGGTGAAGCGAAAGCCTGAAATGTCATCGGTATCAATGCGTGCGCTAGCTGCGGTTCCGACGATATCCACGCGAACGATAGCGGCCTTCGCCTCAGGAGAGGGACGGAAATCGCAGTCAATAACGTCGAACAACCCCTGAATGGGGCCACCGGTGAGATTACCGTCGCCGTCAGCGCCAAAAATGGTGGCCTGCTCACTGAAAGCGGGCTTCATGATCTCGCTCTTAGCCTGTTTACCGCCTTCGTTGTACTGATTAAGTACAGCCACAATGGCGTTGTAATCCTGTACGTAAGTTATTTCGCTCATCTTCTTTCTCCGTAGTGATAAACCGGGTATCCGTTCAGATCCCCTCTTTCACTTGCTGGTACCATTTTGTAGTGACCACTAAGTAATGTTATTATTGTATAGTGATCACTATGTAAAGTGTCAAGCGATAGATTGAGAACCCAGAAATGAAAACGCCAGGTGTAAACACAGCCAGCGGAAAGCCCAAGGGCAGACCGAGAAGTTTTGATCGTGATAAAGCCCTGCTCCGCGCACTGGATATCTTCTGGCGAAAAGGATTTGAGCCAGCATCGGTCGCCGAGCTATGTGAAGCGATGGAGATCAATCCGCCCAGCCTCTACTCCGCCTTCGGTAACAAAGCGAAACTGTTTCTGGAAGCCGTGAGCTATTACGAAAAGGTTTACTGGAAAGCGACCTGGGAACGGCTGGAAGAGGTAGAGAATATTCACGAGGCGATTGATAACTTCTTCAGTGAATCGGCCGATATACTGCTGTCACCCTCCGCGCCGTGCGGTTGCATGGTGGTGCTTGCTGCAATCAATGTCTCGCAGGAGTCCGCCGATGTTGTCAAGGCGGTCAGCGTGCTCAGGCAGGAAGGCAAAGATCTCTTCGATAAGCGACTCACCAGGGCCGTACGGGAAAAGCAGCTGCCGGTAGACACCAATACCGCCGCGCTGGCAACCGTTCTCAACACCTTGCTGGAAGGGATGTCGATTGAAGCTAAAGACGGCGCGACGCTGCAGAGCCTCAAGACGATCGGACAGCATGCCACCCGATTGCTGCCAGTGAACAAAAACTGATCGCACAAAATGCTACTCACAATACTAGACGACTGGTCAGTTTTTAATTTACAGTAACCGGACTATGAAAAAACACGCGACTAACGTGCGTCAGCACATCATCGATGTGGCCAGAACGCTGATTACTCACAAAGGCTACAGCGCCGTCGGCCTGGCTGAAATTGTTAAAGCCGCCGGGATCCCCAAAGGATCGTTTTATTACTACTTCCAGTCCAAGGAAGAGTTTGCTCAGGCGCTGTTAGAGCACTATTTCAGCAACTACCTTATTCAGGTGGATGAACAACTGCGCGGTGCCGAACCCGCCCGCGAGCGGCTGCTGCGTTATTTTTCCTTCTGGAAAACGACACAGGGTGCCGACCTGCCGGAAAGTAAGTGCCTTGTCGTTAAGCTTGGCGCGGAAGTGTGCGACCAATATGACAGCATGCGAAGTGTTCTGGCGACAGGAACCCTCGACATCGTGGCGAGAATTTCGGCATGCATTCGCCAGGGCCAGCAGGATGGCTCATTATCCGGTGATGATGATGCAGAAGATCTCGCTGAAGAGCTCTACCAGCTCTGGCTGGGTGCTTCACTTATGGCAAAAATTCACGACCCGGATACGTCATTCGATAAAGCAATGAATGCGACAAAGCGGCTGCTTAGATAGCCGCATTTTTTTTCACCAATTAACTAGACGACTGGTCAACTATTTGGAGTATCTATGACTGATAACACCACCCGTACCGATTTATTTTCACCCGTTGCCATGGGGAAACTTCAGCTGTCGAATCGTATTGTCATGGCGCCGGTAACCCGCAGCCGTTATGGCGAGGAAGGTGTTCCTGACGAACTGCATGCAACTTACTACGCGCAGCGTGCCAGCGCTGGCCTGATTATTTCAGAAGCGACTAACATCTCCGCTCAGGGCCGTGGCTATGCGGCTACGCCTGGGATCTGGAGTGAAGAACAGGTTGCAGGCTGGAAGAAAGTCACCGATGCCGTTCATGCTGAAGGCGGAAAAATTGTCTGCCAGCTCTGGCACGTGGGCCGTTTCTCCAGCGTTGAGCTACAGCCTGATGGGGAACGTCCGGTGGCCCCGTCGGCCATCAAAGCTGAAGGCCAGACCTACACCGTTAACGGCTTTGTTCCGGTTTCCACGCCGCGCGCGCTCGAAACAGACGAAATTCCCGGCATTATCGAGCAGTACAAGCATGCGGCAGAAAACGCCCTGCGCGCCGGGTTTGACGGTGTTGAAGTGCACTCTGCCAACAGTTACCTGCTCGATCAGTTCCTGCGCGATTCCACTAACCACCGTACCGATGACTGGGGCGGCTCAATTGAAAACCGTGCCCGCCTGACGCTGGAAGTGACGAAAGCTATCGTCAACATCTGGGGCAATGAACGCGTTGGCATCCGCCTGTCACCGGTGACCCCTGATGCGGGTAACACGCCGCCGGACAGCAATGTGATGGCGATGTATGGCTATCTGATCCAGCAGCTGAATCGCTTTAATCTGGCGTATCTGCACTTTGTTGAGGGGGCAACGGCAACGTCGCGTGAAGTTCCTGCTGATGTGGATATGGATGCGCTGAGCGCCCAGTTCGACGGCCCGTTCATCGGTAACAACAACTATGACCTGGAGATGGCCATCAGTCGTCGTCATGCCGGGATCATTGATGCCGTCGCCTTCGGCCGCCTGTTTATTTACAACCCGGACCTGGTGAAGCGCCTGCGTTATGGTGCCGAACTGACCATCGCGCCGAAAGAAGCCTATTACGGCGGTGGCGCGAAGGGCTACACCGACTGGCCAGAAGCGAATCATTGATAAACATTGATGGCGGGTATTCGTCCCGCCCCTGAACGTCATCGTCAATGATCTTATCGTTTCGCCAGCTAAGCAAAAATGGTAAAGGTGATATTAAGAAAAGTTCCTGATTTTCTCGATGCCCTACTGTGGCGCTACAGCGTTATTCCTGAACCCTGTGCGCCATGCTTGCTTAGTGCCAGGAGCGGAAATCCTGACGCAGAACTATCATGGTCATTAAAGTGACCGTCACCATTTAATGAGGATGAATGCCATGCTCCTGGAAAAGCTGAAAGCGCTCGAATGCTCTCTTCAAGGAGCTAAACGGAATGACCGGGAATGGCTTGAACAGATACTTCATCACGAATTCACTGAAATCACACGATCGGGTATGTTGATTGATCGTGCGCAGACAATCGAATCTCTTGTGGGAGAAGTCTGTGCACCTACTATTTTCAGCAGCGACTTCCGGATTATCCGAGTAAGCGATGATGCCGCGATATTACACTACAGAACGATTAATGCTGATGGCAGTCGCCCCGCGTTGCGTTCTTCTTGCTGGGAATGCTCTCATCGTGGGCAATGGACACTGGTTTTCCATCAAGGAACACCCGAGGCCGTTAGCGAGTAGATGTGAATGACGGTACGTCGCCCAATACGGATAGTTTTCCTGTAGCCTCCCCCTACCCGCGCGTGCCAATATGCTCTCAGCCCGCCCGTCGCAATCCGCGAAGTAGCAGGTTCAGCGCGGTAATGCCTTGTGTCAGCCGCGTATTGCTCTCATCACCCTC
The DNA here is from genome assembly GCF_037479175.1 of Erwinia sp. MYb375. Taxonomy (NCBI): domain Bacteria; kingdom Pseudomonadati; phylum Pseudomonadota; class Gammaproteobacteria; order Enterobacterales; family Erwiniaceae; genus Erwinia; species Erwinia sp. MYb375. The sequence goes on from NZ_JBBGZS010000023.1 coordinate 768,568, forward strand.
GGCAATCCAGAATGCCGCTTCTGCCAGGCTACCGTAAATCAGCGAAGCCAGTCCCTCAGGGTCGACGTCGTCTACGACACCTTGCTGAATAAGATTGCGAATCAGGCCGCGCATGGATTCCACGCAATGACGCTGCGATTCAGGTGAAGAACCGCCCAGCACCGCTTTAGCATCACGCAGCACAATACGCTGAAATTCAGGTTCCAGCGCCATCTCAAGGTAAGCCCGACAGCGGTTGCAAAAGCCCTCCCACGGATCATTTGCATGAGTGGAAATCGCCTGCAGACGCTGATCCATCTCGTCATCAATCTGCTCCACCACTGCCACCAGCAATCCTTTCTTATCACCAAAGTGATGATAAAGCGCACCACGGGTCAGCCCTGCCTGCGCAGTCAGATCATCCATTGAGGTATCAGCGTAGCCATATTCACAAAAGACCTTACGGGCAGTGGCTAACAATGTGGCTCTGGTCTCTTCCATCTCGGCACGGGTGCGGCGAACCATAATCTTCTCCTTACATACGACATGAATGATTATTTACAAACACTCCGTATGAATATAGGATTGGATTCATACGCGTTGTATGTATTGTCGCTGTGTCACCTCGTTGTGGCAAGCAAATGCTACCGGAGATGATGATGGCTAATCTGTATCGAGACCTTTTTACTGCCCCTGGCACGGCACATTTTGCCGTTGCAGGCCTGTTAGCGCGCATCCCGTTGCCGATGGCAGGCATCGGGATTATCACGCTATTTTCGCAGCAGTACGGAGGCTATGCGCTGGCGGGAGCCATTTCCGCGACCTTTGTTCTGACCTACGCCCTGCTGTCACCTCAGATCTCCCGATATGTGGATCGCTATGGGCAGCACCGCGTTTTGCCTGCGGCTACGGCGATCAGTGTCGCGGGTTTTGTTATCCTCATCGCCTGTTCCTTTTGGAGTGTTGCCAGCTGGGCTCTGTTTTTTGGTGCATTCCTGGCGGGGTTTATGCCCAGCATGTCGGCCATGGTACGGGCACGCTGGACGGCACTTTACCGGGGCCAGCCGCGTTTGCAGACTGCCTATTCGCTTGAAACGGTGCTCGATGAGCTGACGTTTATTGTTGGCCCACCCCTCTCGATTGGCCTTTCCATCGCGCTGTTTCCCCAGGCGGGTCTGCTGCTCACGGCACTTTTGCTGTTTTCAGGCGTGTTTGCACTGGTGATACAGCGCGGAACGGAACCTCCGGTCATGGCGGTCTCCTGCAGCAAGACTGGCTCAGGTTCGGTCATCCGGATAACCAGCGTGCGGCTATTGGCGCTGCTGATGGTAGCGATGGGCGTTATCGTCGGCACGATTGATATCGTGAGTGTCGCCTGGGCCGAAGCGCTGGGGCACCCGGCGGCGGCCAGCCTGGTGTTATCAGCCTATGCCGTGGGTTCATGTGTATCCGGATTGCTGTATGGCTCACTCAAGCTGAAAACCCCACTTCATCGGCTGTTGTGGCTGGGCGGGCTGGCCACTGCCACAACCACTGTCCCACTGATACTGGTCACCCATCTTACCGCGCTGGCGGCCGCCGTCCTGGTGGCGGGCCTCTTTTTCGCCCCAACCCTGATCGTGGCCATGTCGCTCGTTGAACGTCAGGTTTCTGAAAGTCAGTTAACAGAAGGCATGACCTGGCTGCTGGCCGGGCTGAATGTGGGCGTTGCGCTGGGCGCCGCCCTCGCGGGTCAGGTGGTTGATAGCAATGGATCACCCGCTGGATTCTATGTCGCCTTAGGTGCCGGAGTCCTGGTACTGCTCATGGCACTGTTAAGTCATTTAACCCTGCACAAGCAGGATAATCGCGCCTGAGTTCGGTGCATTCTTTAGGATCTGAATGATGAATACATTTTCTTCCATGGACTCTATTCGCCACACCTGGACGGCAGTGATCGCGGTCGGTCTGGCGACGTTCTCTGTTGTCACAACAGAAATGCTGCCGGTGGGGTTGCTGACATCCATTGCCGGCACACTCAGCATTACGACAGGAAGCGCAGGTCTGATGATTTCCCTGCCAGCATTGCTGGCCGCTCTGTTCGCGCCATTCGTCGTCATTGCATCGGGTGGAATAGATCGCCGACGGATACTGTGTGGCCTGCTGGCGTTGCTGGTTGTGGCAAACCTTGCCTCCGCGCTGGCCCCTGATCTGATCATCATGCTTGCAGCCAGGATTCTGGTTGGCTTCTGCATGGGGGGAATATGGGCAATCGCCGGCGGGCTTGCCTCGCGTCTGGTCCCGGAGAAGGCGATTGGCCTGGCCACCTCCATTATCTTCGGCGGTGTTGCTGCTGCATCAGTATTGGGCGTGCCCCTGGGGGCATTTATTGGCGATGTCATCAGCTGGCGCTGGGCATTTGGCATCATGGCCATTTTCAGCGCACTGGTGCTGGCATTCCATCTTGCGGTCATTCCGGCGTTGCCCGTTACGGGTTCGGCTAACCTCAGCCATTTCATCGCGCTGCTTGGCAACCGCAAAATACAAACCGGTCTGTTCCTGACGTTATTACTCGTAACAAGCCATTTCGTGGCCTTTACCTTTGTACGCCCACTACTGATCTCAGTGTCAGGATTTGAAACCCAATGGATAGGTGCCATCTTGTTGGCCTACGGTATCGCCGGTATCGCCGGTAATTTTCTGGCAGGTATCACCGCAGCGCGCTATACGGCATTCACCCTGACTGCGATTGCGACAGGGCTGGTGTTAACGCCGTTACTGTTCATTGTCGCCGGGCAATCGGTCACAGGAGGTAGCGGTGTCCTCATTTTCTGGGGGCTGGCTTACGGTGGGCTTTCGGTCGGACTAATGACCTGGATGATGAAAGCCGCACCCCGTGCCGTGGAGATCGCCGCTGCACTTTATGTCGGGGTTTTCAATACAGGGATTGCGCTGGGGTCGTGGAGCGGGGGCCAGATCGTCGACAGGTTGGCCCTGACAGATACACTCTGGCTGGCCTGTGGCTTAGCGACTGTCGCCTTAATTTTGGCAGTCGCTGCTGGCATGAATAGAGGGGAGACACGATGAGAGTGACCCCCCATTCATTTTCCGGTCAGGCAATACGGTATCCCTCACCCGCCTTAAACACCCTGGCAAATCCCGTACTGTCTAAGTGCATTCCAGCGATGAGGAGATTTTCTCTTACCGCCTGAGCCATGATTTTTTTCCGTGTTTCTCTGGCCTGAGGGGGGTCACAGTCAAAGACAATTGAAACGTCGGGGCGTGCTGACTGGATATGGGGGAAATGGACGATGTCTCCCCAAATCAATAAACATTCATCGCCTGAAGTGATGCGAAAACCCGTATGCCCTGGCGTGTGACCCGGCAACCATTCCGGAAGAATGCCGTCAGCCACCTCGCCCTTCCCAATCAGGCGCACTTTACGGGCATAGGCGTCTAACGTTCGTCGGGCCAGATCAAAATTGCGCTGCCCACGTTCATTCGCCATTTTTCGTTTTTCATCATCCTGCCAGTATCTCGCTTCGAGCGGATGAAGATAAAGTTCTGCCTGATTAAATACTGGTTGCCCTTCAGCATCCAGCAGCCCCCCAATATGGTCAGGATGACCGTGCGTCAGTAATACGGTATCCACGTCATCGGGGCTGACGCCAGCAGTAGCAAGCGTCTCTTTAAGCTGCCCGCCGACGTTGTTCAGACCTCCCGCACCGGCATCGACCAGCAGGGTCCGCCCCCTGCCCTGAATAAGGTACCCGTTGATAGGGATATTGCCGGGTTCAGCGATCCGGGCGTTATGCTGAATAGCCGCCGCTTCTGCGGTCTCAATCCCTGACAATAACTCCAGGCTCGCTGACATCGTGCCATCGCTGAGGGCTGTCACCCAAAAATCCCCAATCTGACGGCATGGTAATGACGGATTGCTCATAGTGACCTCGGCATGAATAAATAACAGGTGCTCAATAGCCTGCTTAGTGACTTTTACTCATCCTATAAGCCGCCAGTTCGGTAATAAATCGATATTTACTCAACCATTAGTGACATTATGTCACTGACAGCTCACCACCCTTTTTGAAGAAGGTCATATTCATGCGCAGAAAAATTCCCAGCAGTGCTTCACTTCAGGCGTTTGAGGCCGCCGCCAGGCACGGTAATTTTGCGCGAGCCGCAGAGGAAATGTCATTAACGGAAGGCGCCATCAGCCGTCAGATTGCCCGCCTGGAGTCTCTGCTCGATTGCAGACTGTTTGACCGGACGGGAACCCGGGTAAAGCTCAATCCAGTGGGGGCTCGCTATGCCCATCACGTGCGGCAAATACTGGAACGGCTCGAACGCGATACTCAATACGTTATGGGAATGCCCGAAGGTAGCAGAACGCTGGAAATTGCCGTCCTGCCGACGTTTTGCAGCCGCTGGCTTATCCCTCGCCTCAATGGCTTCCAGTCTTTATACCCGGACATCACCTTGAATATCGCGGCCAGAACCGATCCCTTCATTCTCACCGGGAGTGGCTTTGACGCAGCCATTCATTTTGAGCATCCCGCATGGGCAGGCATGCGTATGCACGTTCTGTTTGAGGAGAAACTGGTGCCGGTGTGCCATCCCGGCCTGTTAACAGACGAGGATATCTTTAGTCAGTTGAATACTCTGCCCCGTATTCACCGACGGCAGAATCCGGAAGCGTGGCCTCATTATGCCGGGCAAAGCGGGATCGTCCTTGATAACCCGGCTCAGGGTGTTCGCTATGACCTTCATGAAATGGCGATAGCGGCCGTATTAGCAGGACAAGGGATCGCCATGCTGCCTCGCATCTACATCGAAAAAGAGCTTAACAGTGGGTCGCTGGTTGCGCCCTGGCCGCAATCAGAACAACTGAGCAAGACATTTTGTTTAGTCAAATCGGTTGAAACCGCAGTCAATGAATCCGCATTGCACGATTTTGAGCACTGGTTGCAGGCAGAATCATTGCTGAAGACATAATGGTGGGCAGCTTTGTGCCGGGAGCAGACATAACCTCACATCAAAAAGAGAGGGGCGGCACAGTGCAATTCAAGCGCTGCACGATCCGGCCATTCCTCTATAAAAATAAAATGCCCCGGATCCTTTTCATCGATATACAGATCATAAGCGATGCAAAGAGGTTCCTTTTTTGTGGCCGATATTAGCTCACGGTACAAAGGCATAACTTTTTTCAACCCCATCAGGTTTTATAAAATCTTCGGCAATGACTTTTAGCATTACAGCCTCTAAAGATAAAAAGAATATACATAAAATGGCGAAAAAAATGTTTTGGAAAAATGGCTCAGAGCTGTGTCTGAGAAATATTAAAAATCATTATCCAACATGACTGTTTCTATCCATCCTTGTGTTTGCTTGTCGCTGATAGCCGCCAGTCCCATCCTACCACTATATCAGGCGTTTTCTTGACACCGACCCACCGGAAAGATGTCATCCCCACAGGAGATCGCCGTCGTGGTTTTAAAACCCACCGCGTGCACCCTGTCGGTGGGGATGAGGCCAGCTTGAGGTAAGCCGGACGTCACGCGCCAGGGATGGCGCGAGCCGAGGCACGCAGGGATGTGGGTTTTTCCGTTCCGGCGTGCTCAAGCTGGCCTTAGCCCGGTTGCAAATGATGTCAGCAACACCTGTGCCGTTGACCTCAGGATTTTGACCTGGCCTGATGTGCCAACCATCAGCACTGGTCGACCGAAAAAGAGGGTCGACCACTACGGGTAGGTTTAGCCGCGGGGGATATCATTTCGATGTATGGACAGGCGCTATTAACAGACCTGGATTACGCTAAGAGTAAAGCCACGACGGAGCCAGACGATGTCACTCAACCTACCACTGCTCATCGCGTTACTGATTGCCCTGCTCACTCCCGGCGTTGCCGCCATCGCCGCTAACGATAATGGCGCCTGCCAGCAAAGCTGCTATGTGCAGAACAGCCGCTGCGATCGGGATAAAAACAGCGGCTGCAGCGGCGCATTGCAACGCTGCGTGCAGGCGTGCCCCCGCTAGCCGTGTTCTTTACTGAGCGGGATCACCAGCGGTGTACCGTAGAATGGGTCATCGATAATGCGGCAGTTCAGGTCAAACACGGTTTTTACCAACGCTTCACTGAGGATCGCCTGCGGCGCCCCTGCCGCCACCACGCCGCGCTGATGCACAGCGACCAGATGGTCGGCATAACGACAGGCCAGATTGAGGTCGTGGAGTACCATCACAATGGTTTTATTCTGCTGGCGATTCAGGTCACGCAGCAGATCCAGCACCTCAATCTGGTGGGCAACATCAAGAAAGGTCGTCGGCTCATCCAGCAGCAAAATTTCGGTGCCCTGCGCCAGCGTCATGGCAATCCACACCCGCTGGCGCTGCCCACCCGACAGCGCCTCAACCGGGCGAGCGGCCAGCCCCGCAACATGGGTAGCGTGCAGAGCGGCATTAACCTCGGTTTCATCCCGGGCTGACCACTGCTGCAACCAGTTCTGCCAGGGGTAACGCCCCAGGCTCACCAGCTGGCGCACGTTAATGCCTTCCGGGGCTACCGGGTTCTGCGGCAGGATCGCCAGCTCACGGGCCACCGCAACGGTCGACTGCTGCTGAATATCCTGACCGTTGACGCGGACCGATCCGGACTGCGGCTTCAGAAGGCGCGCGAATGATCGCAGCAACGTGCTTTTTCCGCTGCCGTTGCTGCCGATCAGCACCGTGATTTTCCCCTGCGGCAGGTCAATATCCAGACCGTCAATAATGGTCTGATTCTGGTAACTCAGGGTCAGATCGCGGGCGGCAATGGCCGTCATAGTTCAGCTTCCTTAGTGACGTTGGGTGATCAGCAGAGTTAAAAAGAACGGTGTGCCGAGTACCGCGACAAAAATCCCGGCAGGCAGATCGGCGGGCAGAAACAGCACGCGGCCGATCAGATCGGCCAGTATCAGCACCATGGCACCAACCATCGCACTCATCAACGCCTGCCCGGCAAATTCGGCGGCAACCAGGCGTTTGCCGATATGCGGGGCAATCAGCCCGACAAACGCCATCGCCCCGCCCCAGGCAATCGCCACGCCTGCCAGCGCCACGCTCACCAGTAACAGTCCGCCGCGCTGCCACTGCACGCGCACGCCAATGCCGCCTGCCAGCGCCTCATCCAGCTGTTGCACCATTACCTGACGGGCCAGCCAGAACAATAAGGGTAGGATCGCCAGCAGCCACTGCGCCAGAGCCACGGCCTGCGACCAGGTGGCTCCGTATACGCTGCCGGTCAGCCAGACGTAGGCCGATAGCGTGGTGGTCAGCGGGCTGAACACCAGGATCAGCGTGGTCACCGCCCCGAGCAGCGCCGACACACCCACGCCGATCAGCACCAGTCGCAGCGGTGATGCCCCCTGCTTCCAGGCCAGCAGCCAGACGCTGGCGGTAGCCAGTCCGGCACCCGCGATAACCGCCAGCGGCAGCAGGCTGTCGCCCAGCGTCATACTGAAGAAGGCCAGGTAGATCACGGCGGCCGTCCCGGCACCGCTGGTGATCCCCAGGAGATCGGGCGAGGCTAATGGATTGCGAATAATGTTTTGCAGGATCAGACCCGATACCGCCAGCGCCCCACCCACCAGCCCCGCCAGTACGATGCGCGGCAGACGAAGCTGCTGCACAATAAACGTCAGCCCGCCGGAGTCATCGCTCAACAGCAGCCGCAACACGGTTATGGGTGACATTGTCACTTTTCCCTGCGTCAGCGACAGCAGCATCACCAGCAGCAGAATACCCAACGCCAGCAACAGCCGTAACACGGTGTTCAGATTGATCTGGCGTGAAAAAGCGCCCCAGCGTAGCGCGATAATTTTATCCATAGCGTCCTCCACGCCGCGCCAGCCAGATAAAGAAAGGCGCACCAAACAGCGCGGTCATCACCCCCACCGGCACCTCCTGGGGCAGGATCACCACGCGGGCCAGGATATCGGCCAGCAGCAACAGTAACCCGCCCCCCAGCGCGCAGCCTGGCAACAGCCAGCGATGATCGATGGAGAGGCCTTTGCGTACCATATGCGGCACCACCAGGCCGATAAAACCAATGCTGCCGGCCAGCGCCACGGCGCTCCCAGCCAGCAGCACAATCAGCCCTGCCAGCAGCAGGCGAACAGGCCCGGCACGCTGGCCCAGCGCGGTGGCTATATCGTCCCCGGCATTCAGCACGTTCACCTGCCCGGCAAATAGGAGCGTGACCGCCAGCCCAACAGCGCTGAGCGTCAGGATCGGCCATGCAGCAGTCAGTTCACGCTCACTGAGCGATCCGGCCAGCCAGAACAGCAGCGTATCCAGCCCCTGCTGGTCGATCACCAGCATCGCCTGGCTAAAGGCGGTAAACAACGCGGTGATCGATGCCCCGGCCAGCACAATACGCAGCGGATTAAGGCGCCCACGCCCGGCCGTACCGATCAGCCACACCAGCGTTCCCGCCACGGCGGCGCCGGCAAAGGCGCACCAGACCAACGCGTTGAGGGAAGCCAGTGAGAATACGGCGCTGCACAGGATAATAAAGAAGGTGGCTCCGGCATTGATGCCAAACAGGCCGGGTGACGCCAGCGGATTACGCGTCAGCGCCTGCATCAGCGCACCCGCAACGGCCAGACTGGCCCCCACGGCCAGCGCCATCAGCGTACGCGGCAATCGGGAGGTGGTCACCAGAATATGCTGGAGGTTCATACTATCGTGCCGGGTCAGCGCCGCCAGCACCTGCGGCAGTGATATCCAGTTGGCCCCGGCCATCAGGCTGAGCAACACGGCCATCAGGAGCAGCAGCGCCAGGATGCACAGTTTCATCGCTGGCGTCATGCTGGCTGCCCCGTAATCAGCAGGCGTTCGATATCGTCCAGCACCGCATTCGCGGCGATAATCCCGCCGGAGAGTACCCAGGTCACGCTGTCCACCTGCCACACCTGGTGGTGTTGCGGCGCCTGCATCTGTTTCCAGAGTGGATGACTGACCAGCGTGCGGTAATTATCCCGCACCACGGACTTTTCCGCGTGCAGCATGACAAAAAACAGATCGGCATTGACCACCGGCAGGCTTTCACGGCCGCTGAGTTTGATCGACACGCCTGTTGCCTGACGTGCGGCCTCATTCCAGTGAAAGCCGAGTTCGCTGAGGATCATGCCGGGAAAACTCTGTGGCAGATAGCTACGCAGATGGTCCGCGCGGATATCCAGCACGGAGACCGTCAGCGGCCAGCGTGCTGCATAGTGCTGTTCCAGTAACTGACGCAGGCGATTAACGCGCTGTTGCCAGCGGAGTAGCAACGCGGCAGCCATCTGCTGACGATTGACCGCCCGGCCCACCGCCTCAACGGTCTGCTTAAATTCGTAGACGTTATCGAGCATCACCAGCGGCGCGATCTGCTTCAACAGTGGCGCAAGCGCCTGGTGGCGAAAGCGCGAGGCGATAATCACATCTGGCCGCAGCAGCACGATATCTTCAAGGCTGGGCTGGGTTTCCAGCCCGACGTGCGGCACACCGTTTAATGCCGTGCGCAGATAGCGGTAGGTGGGCTTTTCACTCCAGGAGTCCACCACGGCGCTGGGGGTGATCCCCAGCGCCACGAGGGCATCGGTCGCCCCCTGAAACAGGGTAATCACGCGTAAGGAAGCGGTGCCCTGCGCCCTGAAGGGCACCAGCGCACCGGCGGCCAATATGCCCATACCAAACCGCAGCACCCTGCGGCGATCATCGTTTACTGCATCAGAAATCAACGTTGTAACCCAGCGTCACCGTACGGCCACGGCCGGAGAAGTAGCGGTCCGGCTCCACCAGGGCACTCTGCGAATAATAGGTGATGTACTGCTTATCAAACAGGTTAGAGACCGCCAGGTTCACCCGCCCCCGCGGCAGTTTATAGCCTACGGCGGCATCCACCAGCGCGTAACCGCTGAAGTCTTTATCCTCTTCATCAAACTCACGGCTTAACGCCCAGTTGGCCTGAATAAAGGAGCTCCACTGTGGCGTCCAGTTCGCCGACCAGCTGGCAATAATGCGGTCCGGTGAAACATTCAGACCATCGAGTTTGGCATCCAGGCTACCGTTTTCATCACTGTCATAGCGGCCGCGCATATGCGAGTAGCTGAGTTTCAGGCGGTGATCATCATTGACCGCATAACCCAGGGTGCCTTCGAAGCCGTCGATTTCGGTTTTCTCACGGCGCGTCACGTAGACATCCCCCACGCGGTCAACACGGCTACCCAGCTTGGAGCGGGACTGGTAGTAGCTCAGTTCAAAATCAAACGGCTGCTGATCGATGCGGAAACCGTATTCGGTATTCTCGGTCACAATCGGTTGCAGGTTCAGGAAGGTCCCTGCACTCATCCCCGGCTGGTTAATGCCGCGCAGCACACGGCCGACATCCGGCATGGCAAAGCCCTGAGAGTAGTTGGCAAACAGGCTGAGTGGCTCAACCGGCGTCCATACCGCGCCAACGTTATACAGCGTTTTATCGAAACTCGGTTTCCCGCCGCCGACCGTCACACTGTTGGCGCTGGCGATGGTCTGGTAGCTGTCGATATCCAGGCGTGCATATTCGTAGCGCACGCCACCGGACAGTTTGAGTGAGTCCACGGGGGCGACTTCAAGCTGCACAAACGGCGACAGATCGGTGTATTTAATTTCCGGTACATAGGTGCGATGTGTGCCCCACAGATCCTGCTTCGACTGGTCGAACAGCGTATCGAAGCCCAGGGTGACTTTCAGGTAGTCGTCCCAGATATCGTCTTTGGTCAGCGCCATTTTGGTGCCGTACTTGGTGGTGACCGCGCGCGACTGATCGTACAGCGTGCCCACCGGGGCAATGTTGGCATCCTGGAAGGAGCCGGACAGCGTTGATCCAAACAGCGCTTCATACTGCTGGTAATACGCCAGCGCAGACAGTTTCATGCCGGCCAGATTGTAGTTGTCGTAGGTTATCGCCGTGCTCCAGACCTCATTATGTGGCGCTTCCCCTTCCGGCGTACCCTTGATCGAAGTGGTCGGGATGCCGCGTTCACGGTCGCCGGTGACGCTGAGATAATCATTTTTGCCTTTAAGCTGGTAGTAGCTGGCGCTGAGCTGGATGCGCTGATCGTCATCCAGCCAGTAACCGACTTTGCCTAACAGATCATAAGCGCGTGAGTTCATCAGATCGCCCTGGGTGTTATCCACCCCCACCGGGCGGTTATTGCCATCCAGATACAGCCCCTGATCTTCATAGCTTACCGAGAACAGGTAATCGAGATACTCTTCGCGGCCATCAACGCCATAGGTGGTTTTGTACCCCATGGTGTCGCCTTTGAGCTGCGAGGTCGGAGATGAGGCTTCCACGCCAAAATGCTGATTAAAGGCACCCGGTTCCGGCCGTTTGGTGATCAGGTTAATCACCCCGCCCGCGGCACCAATGCCGTTGCTGGCGTTGGCACCGTGGATCACCTCAATACGTTCGATCATTGAGGCATCAATGGTGTGCATTTCGCGCCCGGTAGGACGCAGCGGGTTCGACTGGGGAATACCATCAATCATCACCAGCGGGATGCGGCCGCGCAGGGTTTCGCCGCTGCCGCTCATTTTCTGACGGCTGGGGGAAAACGACGGTAACAGGTTGCTTAAAATCTGTGAGGTATCAGAGGTGATCTGCCGCTGCTGTTCAATCTGCTGTTTGGTAATGATGGTGATGACCTGCGGGGAATCTTTCTTCTCACTGGCGGTACGGCTGGCGCTGACCACCATATCTCCCCCGCTATCGGCTGTTTCTTCAGCATAAAGTGGCCCTGCCATTAATAACGGCATCAGCGAACATAGCGCCCTGACTTTCATCTCACGATCCTTTTTACCTGGAGAAAAACCCGCTTTGGGGCAGGTTAAATGTGCCAAAGGGCACCAGTGGTAATGCGAATGCGATTATTATCATTATCATTTACGGTAACAATAGGAATAATTAGACATTCTTCCTTACATATTCCTTACACCAAAGGTGAAAAGTCACTTAAATTTGGCTTAACTAACTGATGAAGAACAAAAAATATCGGCTCTCCCCCTTGTTGATTTGTCTCCGGACGAACGCTATTTTTTACTGATAAATGTGATGCACATCACTCTTTTCCGTCTCAAAAAAACAGCTCAGGCGCGTAAACAGATCCGATAAATGCCAGTGTGACTTTCCAGATCACGTATTTATGAATTTTTTTCATCACTTCTATACACCAGACGTTCTCAATCGTATGGCGCTAATCCTCTATGATGGACAGATATCAATGTAGAGTAAAAATGATGATCGATATTATTAAACACGGCAGTAAACCTGCGGCGGCTGGCCCGGCTGACTACTTCACCGGTAAGGTTGAAATCAACGCACCGTTCAGCGCTACTGAACCGGCCCGCGTGGGCGGTGCGACCGTGACGTTTTCCGCCGGGGCGCGCACGGCGTGGCACACTCACCCGCTGGGGCAAACGCTGATTGTCACCGCAGGCCAGGGCTGGGTGCAGGAGTGGGATAAGGAAGCACAGGCGATTGCCACCGGGGATATCGTCTGGATCCGCCCGGGTGTGAAGCACTGGCACGGTGCCGGAGCGGATACCACCATGACGCATATTGCGATTGCTGAGGCGCAGGACGGTAAAGCGGTCGACTGGCTGGAGCATGTGAGCGAGGCGCAGTATCAGCGCTAGTGGCTGACTTTGATGGCTGACCTTCTCCGGTCAGCCCCGCCCGACCTGAACACAAGCCCCCTACCCGTGAATGCCGTCAGGCGCTACACTGCCTGCCTTCCCCCTGAGATGTGCCGAGGTCTCGCGTGTTAAAAGATAATTTCAACGATCTTATTTCCCTGATGGTGGTGGCGCGCGAACGCAGTTTCACCAAAGCGGCCGCGAAACTCGGGGTCTCTCAGTCGGCGCTCAGCCACTCAATTCGGGCGCTGGAAGAGCGGCTTGCCCTGCGTTTACTCACGCGCACCACTCGCAGTGTGGCCCCCACCGAAGCCGGTGAGCGCTTGATCAATTCCATTGGCCCGCGTTTGACAGAAATAGAATCTGAGCTGATCGCCATTACAGAAATGCGCGACAAACCCGCCGGGAATATTCGACTGACGGCCGGGGAGCACGCGGCGCAATCCACCATCTGGCCAGCCCTGCAACCGTTTCTGCATCAGTACCACGATGTGAATGTGGAAATCACCGTCGACAACACCCTGACGGATATTGTCAGCGGCCGCTACGATGCCGGAGTGCGTTTAGGTGAGCAGGTGGCGAAAGATATGATCGCAGTGCGTATCGGGCCCGACTGGAGTATGGCGGTGGTCGGTTCACCGGATTATTTCGCCCGCTATGGTCGCCCGCAAATACCGCAGGATTTGCAGCAGCACAACTGTATTAATATGCGCCTGCCGACCATGGGCGGGCTATATGCGTGGGAATTTAAGAAGGATCAGCGGGAAATACGCGTGCGGGTTGAAGGGCAGCTGATTGTGAATTCGCTGGTGCCACGCATTGATGCCGCCCTCTCCGGCCTGGGGCTGGCCTGCTTACCGGAAGATACCGTTGCCGATCACCTTGCCAGCGGCACACTTGAGCGTGTGCTGCTCGACTGGAGCGAACCCTTTGCGGGGTATTATCTCTATTATCCCAGCCGTAAGCAGCATACAGCGGCATTTTCACGCATGATTGAGGCACTGCGCTATCCGCGCCAGAACGCGTTTGCCGCCCCCGCTGCACCCTCCCTTTAAACACGCAGTTTCCGCTTTTACTGCCTCTTACAGCAGTAAACTGTGACCTCTCCCGCGATAAATGACCGGTTTTGGCTAAAACCGGAAAAAAACCCCGCATGGATGTTCAGTTTTCCGGTTTTCTTTCCCTGACGATAATCACTCCATCAGGCTGCGGCTGCCGCCGTAGCTCAACTATCCCTGTAGGGGTAAAGGAGAGCGTGATGGAAACTTCGGGTAAAATTAACGTCGGTGTACTGGGTTGCGGGCCGATCTCGCAGGCGGGCCATTTTGAATCCTGCATCAAAGCCAGTAACGCCCGGTTGTATGCCATTTGCGACAGCGCCGATGACCTGCGCCAGCGCATGGCCGCGATGTGGGCGCCGGAAGTGGCGTATGCCGATTATCAGCAGATGCTGGATGATGAAAACGTCGATGCGATTATTATCGCTACCGCCGATGCGTTCCACGTGCCCCTGGCGATTAAAGCGTTAAAAGCAGGTAAACACGTGCTGTGTGAGAAACCCCTCGGGATCACGGTAGAAGAGAGCGAAGAGCTGGTACAGATTGCGCAGACCAGCGGCAAATTATTGCAGGTCGGTCATATGAAACGCTTTGATGGCGGCATTCAGGCAGCACGTGATTTCGTTCAGCAGGAGATGGGCCAGGCGGTGGCGTATAAAGGCTGGTATGGCGATAACAGCCACCGTTACACTGTCACCGATGCAGTGCAGCCAAAGATGATTACCAGCGCAGCAAAACGCAAACCCAGCGTCGATCCGAAAGCGGACTTGCAGCAATACTATCTGCTGGCACACGGCAGCCATCTGGTGGATACCGCCTTTTACATTAATGGCACCATCACCGATGTGGAAGCGCGTTTCCTGCATCGCGGCGGGGTCCACTGCTGGTTTATTGATATCGGTTTTGCCAACGGCGCGCTTGGCCAGCTTGATCTGAGCGTTGGTGTACGCATGGACTGGCATGAAGGTTTCCAGCTTTATGGCGAAAACGGCAGCGTGCTGGCAAAAACCTATAACCCGTGGCTGTTCAAATCCAGCGATGTCTATATTTTCCATGAAAAAACGGCATGCTGGCAGCGCCCGTTAGCCGCCGATGGTCATTTTTATCGCCGCCAGCTGGAGGCCTTTGCCCACGCTATCCTGACTGAACAACCGGTGACCGGTACCAGCGTGGAGGAAGGTCTGCATGTGGTTCAGGTGCTGGCCGCTATCCAGCAGTCGGTACGGGAAGGTCGCAGCGTATCGGTCACCAGCGCGCGGGGGTCTGTCTGATGTATAGCGGCATCTTCTCGAAAACGTTCGCCACCGCCAGCGTGGAGGAAAACTTCGCCCTGATAAAACAGTGTGGCTTTCAGGCCACCCAGTTTAACTACGCCAGCGCCGGGCTGCCTTCCCTGCCCACGGCGATCCCGGCAAGTATCCTGGAAGAGATCAACGCTGCACGCATTAAACATCAGATAAAGATTGAGGCTATTTCGGCCACCTTTAACCTGACGCATCCTGACCCGGCGGTAATTGCACGCGGAATGGCGTCGCTGGAGGTGATTGCGGCCGCGGCCGCCCGCCTGCACTGCCCGCTGCTCACCCTGTGCAGCGGTACGCTGGATGCCGATGACCAGTGGCGTGCGCACCTGGAGAACAACAGCCCCGCCGCCTGGCGCACGCTGTTACGCTCGATGGAACAGGCGCTGGCGATCGCCGACCAGTACCAGGTCAACCTCGGTATTGAGCCGGAGCTGGCCAATATTGTGAACTCCGCTGCCCGGGCGCGTCAGTTGATCGATGAACTTCAGCACCCGCGTCTGAAAATTATTTTTGACCCAGCAAACCTGTTTGAACAGGCGGATGCGGCGCAGCAGCAGCGCGTGATGGGTGAGGCCCTGGATCTTCTCGCCCCGGCCATTGCCATTGCCCATGCTAAAGACCGTGATGCCCGCGGTGAGTTTGTTACCGCCGGGCACGGGGTACTCGATTATCCCTGGTATATCAACGCGCTGCATACCGCCGGATTTGACGGCTGTGTGGTCACGCACGGCCTGCCAGCGGACGATGCCGCTGGCGTCAGTGCTCTGCTGGCACGCCTGATACCGCAGTCGGGAGGGGTTCATGCTTAGTACCTTTACGCATCAGGGGCTGGCGCTAACTTACAGCGATAATCGTGCGGCGGGCCCGGTGCTGGTGTTCCAGCACGGTCTGACCGGGGACCACCAGCAGACACGTCAAAGTTATACAGCCGATGACTGCCGTCTGATCACTCTGGAGTGCCGCAGTCACGGCGGTACTGCGCAGGGGGATGAAGCGCAGCTGGGCATTATCCCGTTCGCCAGCGATTTGAGCGCGTTGCTCGATCATCTGGAGATTGAACAGGCGCATTTTGCCGGTATTTCAATGGGAGCGGCCATCGTTGCCCGGTTGGCCGCACAGCAGCCGCAGCGTGTGAGCAGCCTGACGCTGGTGCGCCCGGCCTGGCACCAGCGGCGCAGCCCCGCCAATATGGTGCCGTTTGCCCTCGCGGCCGATTATTTGCACTATTTCCCGGTGCACGCCGGGCTTGAGGCCTTCCGTGAGTGCGGCCTGTTCACCACGCTGGCTGCCCTGTCCCCTGATAATGCCAGTGCGCTGGAGGCGCTGTTCAGCAAGGGCGTGGACCCGCAGTTACTGCGGCGTCTGGTGTTGTGCGACCCGGGTTTCGACAGCGAAGCACTGCGTGCCCTGCCGGTTTCACCTCGTGTGGTGGGGTGCGCGGAGGATGAGATCCACCCGCTGGCACTGGCGCAGGCGGTGGCTGCCGATCTGCGCGTTCCGTGTGATGAAATCACGGCCAAATCCCGCGATAAAGCAGCCTATTTCGCCGAACTGACCGCCATCCTTCAGCAGCAGATACACGCATAACCCTCACATTACTCAATCCACAGCTGGCTGAAGTCTGGCCAGCCTAGCGTACTGAGATCGCGCCAGGTAAAGGCAGAGTCCGATTCGTAATCCAGCCAGTGATGAAACAGTGGCAACAGCCAGCGCTGCTGGGTGATGCGCATAAACCAGCGGGCGATGGCGGGCATAAAGCGCTCGTTCTCGTGCTGGCTGTATTGCTGGATCAGCAGATGCAGGCTCTGCGTCATCTCCTGCGGCAGATGTTTTAACACCGGGTCCGGGATCATCCAGCTCAGGGCCGAATAAATATCGTCGAAGTCGATCATAAAGTTGCTCAGCCACAGATCGGCCCCTTCCACTTTCCCGCTCATAAACTCCAGCCAGCTGACCTGTTTGATCTGGCAGCTGATGCCATGCTGCTGAAGGATAGCGACAATGCCACGCGCCAGCTCACTCAGCTCCGGTTGTTCAAAAGTGGCCAGCACCAGCGGGCGATTATTGCCAAAGGAGGGGTTCGGCTGGCCGTAATCGATAATACGGTGGTTCCATTCCGGCAGCATCCCGGTGGCATAAGCCAGCGCCGTTGAGTAGTTTGGCGTCAGCTGGCTGCGGCGCAGAATATCCAGCGGTTGCAGCACCTCATTGAGAAAGCGCCGCCAGTGCATATCCGCGCAGTGACCTTCACTGTCAATCAGCAGGAAACAGCCGCCCTGCTCCAGCTTGCGTTCGGTGGGCTTATTGATCGACTCGGCCTGATGCGTATGCAGCAGCGTGATAAAGCTCATGTTCAGCTCCTGCGTATCGAAGCGATAGACATTCACCTCGTCAATCATCGGCCTGCTCTGATGGTAGTGACTGTTGCGCCGCAGACAGAGAACGGTATCGCTATGCTCGCTGATGCAAAACGGACCGCTGCACAACCACTGACCGTTACGCGTTTTGAATAGCCGCGCGGCCAGCACCGAAAGCAGACCAGGGAAGTTTTCCAGTGACCGCTGTAACAAAAAACTCAGTTTCAACTCACCATCAAGTGAAATCTCGCTGATATCGCTAAACAGAGCGCGAAATTGCGCCGAATGGCGGGCATGTTCAAGGCAGCGGCGCACCTCATCCGCATTGATTTTACTGCCGTCTGAAAAGTGCAGGTTTTTACGCAGAAAAAACTGCCACTGAGTAAAGCTGTCGTTGTTTAGCCAGTAGTGCGCCAGGTCCGGCACCACCGCACGCTGAAAGGGATCGTAACGCGTCAGGCCGCTAAAGCACTGGCGGATCAGGTGGCGCTCGGTGCGACGCTGCGGCAGCAGCGGATTCAGCCCGTCAATCGCCCGGTAATACGGGATTTTGAGCTGCACTTCATCGTTGGTGATAAAGGTGCCGAAATTATCGCGGATCAGATCTTTGATCTTCGGACTGCTGCCGCCGACCATTTTCAGCGCTTTATCAAACTGGCTGTGCTCCAGTAAGTCGCTGAGATTGTGCTGTTGCAGCGCCTGCGGGGTGATCAAAAAGCGTAGCGAAGAGCGTTTTCCCCGACCGCGCTGGGGCTGCCAGTCTATCCACCCTGATTCCCGCATCCGGCTTAACAGAATGCGCGCATTACGCGGCGTACTGCTCAGGGCATGGGCCACTTCATCCACCTGCAAATGCGCAACATCATGCGCGGCGTAAAGCATATAGAGTCGCTGAAAATGCTCACCCAGTGCGGCCATCATCTTACCTGTTTTGCCATTTTTTCCTATTTTAGGGCAAGACATGTTGCCTGACTGTGATCGTATTCATATTCATTTCCGGTTTTAACGAAAACCGGAAATGAATTTATCCGTGACGCTGTGTTTTTAAGCGACAGCAAAAAATCAATGATGAAGATAAGGCGGGTCAGCCTGTTGGCCCGAATTAATCGACTCTGTGAACAAGGACATGATGATGACCACAACCCCTCGTACCCACTGCCTGCAACAGCTGCCTACTGACCGCCTCCTGGCTGAAATGTCGGTATGGTCAGCGGACCTCGCCCATCTGGCCGATGACATCACTCGCGTCGATGAGCTGGCGGATATCTACCATGTTGACGTTGCTGACGGCCACTTTACCCCCTCAATGCTGTTTTTCCCGGACCTGGTGGCGGCGCTGCGCAAGGTCACCACCAAACCGCTGCATGTTCACCTGATGGTATCCGACGCGATCCTGCTGGAGCAGATCGACCAGTTTGCCGAGGCCGGTGCCGATATCATCTCGATTCAGGGGGAAAATCAGCCCATCGAACAGGCGCTGGCGCGGATTGAACACCACGGCTGTGCCGCCGGGATGGTGTTGCAACTGCATACCCCGGTCAGCGATTTAACGCCGTATCTCTCCCGCCTGGCGTTTGTCACCCTGCTCGGCACGCGCATGGGAGTCAAAGGTCAGGGACTGGCCGATGAGGCTTACGACCGGCTGCAACAGGCACGCCGTCTGATCCAGGATTCCCCTGCGCAGCAACACATCTTCCTCGCGGCCGATGGTGCCATCCGTGAACATACCGTGCCGGAACTGCGCCGCAGCGGAGCGGATACCGTGGTCATGGGATCGCTGGCGTTTAATGCCCCCGACTACCCGGCCACCATGAACTGGATACGCACCCTGCCGTAAGTCACCCGATCTTATTGCTGTACCCCCTACTGACCGACCGAGAGGCTGCATAATGATTAACACACTTATAAATGAAACATTAATCTGCCTTGATTTACACGCCACCCGCAAAGAGCAGGTGTTCAGCGAGATGGCTGAACTGCTGTTCCGTGCCGGCAATATTACGGATAAAGCGAAGTTTATTGCCGATGTGCAGGCGCGCGAAGCCATTGCGAACACCGGGTTTGAAGATGGGATTGCCATTCCTCATGCAAAAAGTGCCGCGGTGAAACACCCCGCCGTCGCTATCGGCATCAGCCGCCAGGGCATCGACTATGGTGCTGAAGACGGCCAGCCCAGCCGCCTGTTCTTTATGATCGCCTCGCCTGAGCAGGGTGCCGACCACCATATCGAAGTGCTGGCGGCATTCTCCGGGAAGTTTATTGAGGACGGTTTCAGTGAACGTCTGCTGGCCGCCGACAGCCCGGCGGCCGTCATGGCGCTGCTGACCGCCCCCACCCAGACGTCTGCGTCCACGGTTACAGCAACCAAAGGCTTGCTGATCGGCGTTACCGGCTGCCCGACCGGGATCGCGCACACTTACCTGGCGGCGGAAGCGCTGGAACAGGGAGCGCGTGAACTGGGTTACCAGATTATTGTGGAAACCAACGGCTCCATCGGTGTGCGTAACAGCCCGACGGCACAGCAAATTGCCGAGGCCGACGCCATTCTGGTGTGCAGTGATAAGCAGGTGGAGATGGCGCGTTTTGCCGGAAAGAAGCTGATTCAAACTCCGGTCAAAGCCCCGATTAAAGCCGCGCAGCAGGTGATTCGCCAGGGGCTGGAAGCCCCGTTGTACCAGGCGGATAAATCTTCCGGCAGCAGCAGCGCGGCTGCGCAGCCTTCAGGCCGCAGCGATATCTACCGGTTTCTGATGAACGGCGTATCGCATATGATCCCCTTTGTGGTCACCGGTGGGCTGATGATCGCCCTGTCGCTGGCTATTGGCGGCCAGCCCGGCCCTTCCGGCATGAGTATTCCTGAAGGCAGTATCTGGCAGTCGGTGCTGGATGTCGGCGTGGTGGCCTTCAAACTGATGATCCCGATCCTTTCCGCCTATATCGCTTACGCTATCGGCGACCGCTCCGCGCTGGCTCCCGGCTTTATCGGCGGCTGGATTGCCAATACCGGCAGTTTCTACGGCGCAGAAGCGGGAACCGGGTTTATCGGTGCGATCCTCGCCGGGCTGATTGTGGGCTATGTGGTGCGCTGGCTGGCCACGCGCCGCTACCCCAAAATGGTACAACCGCTCGTACCGATCCTGATCGTGCCCCTGACGGGTACGCTGTTTATTGCCGGGCTGTTTATTTTTGTGATTGGCGCACCGATTTCCAGCGCCATGACCGGAATGAATCATCTGCTGGTGTCGCTGAATGGCAGTAGCCTGGTGCTGCTGGGTATTGTGATCGGCGGCATGGCCGGATTTGATATGGGCGGGCCGGTGAATAAAGTCGCCTTCCTGTTCTGCCTGAGTATGCTGACGGCTGGCCATGCGGAGTATATGGGCGCAATCACCTGCGCCATTCCGGTAGCCCCGCTGGGGATGGGTCTGGCCACGTTCCTGTCCCGTAAGCTGTCGCTGTTTGCCGGAGAAGAGAATGAAGCCGGTAAAGCCTCGTTTGCGATGGGTCTGGTGGGTATTTCTGAAGGGGCCATTCCGTTTGCGGCACGCGACCCGCTTAGCGTGATCCCGGCTAACGTGATCGGCAGTATGGCGGCAGCGGTGATGGCGTTCCAGTTGGGCATCACCAATCAGGTTGCGCACGGCGGGCCAATTGTGGTCCTGCTGGGCGCGATGAACAAACCGTCACTGGCCCTGCTGACCATGTTTACCGGTGCTCTGCTGACGGCGGTGATTGCCATTGCGGTGAAATATATGCGCGTGAAGGCGGCACAGAATAAGCGCGCCGTCACCACCACCTCCATGCAAAAATCCGCCACCCACTAACCCCCCGACAGAGCGCGCCGGGCGGCGCGCTCTGCACTTCAGCCCTGTTTATCAACGCTGAATGCGATGTCTTTCGTTGCGTCAAGCACCTGCAAACGCGAGGTCAGCGCTTCCCGAATAGAGTGGTACGCCTTGCTGCCCAGCGCCAGACGAAACGGCGGGTTATCGAGATCCGCTGCGGCAATAATCGCATCCACAGTTTTTTTCGCATCGCCATTAATCGCAATGCTGCCATCGGCAATCCCCCGCCGCACGGCTCCTGCGGGCGTGTTGTCGTAACACGCCATCGGTTCGGCGATATCAATCCCGGTGACAAACTGCGTATCGGTCGGCCCCGGTTCGGCTAGCAGGAAATCGATACCGAACGGCGCAACCTCCTGCGCGACGGACTCAATAAACCCTTCAATCCCCCATTTACTGGCGTGATAAAGGCTGAAATTAGGCCAGGCGATCTGCCCGCCCTCCGAGGAAATCTGCACAATCCGTCCTCCTCCCTGTTGGCGCAGAAACGGCAATGCGGTGCGGATCAGCTGCACAGAACTGGTGAGATTGGTGGCGATTTGCCGTGCGATCTGCGCGTCACTGACCTCCTCCGCGGCACCAAACAGCCCGTAACCTGCGTTACTGACCAGCACATCGATACGCCCGGCGCGGTCGAAGGCCTGCTGTATCACCGTGCGCATCGTGGCGGTATCCGTCACATCCAGCAGCACGACCGAGAGCTGTTCTCCCCAGCGAGCTAACAGATCGTCCAGCGGGCCGTGCCTGCGCAGGGTGGCAATCACGCGGTCGCCCCGCTGCAGCAGGCGTTCTGTC
Organism: Erwinia sp. MYb375; assembly: GCF_037479175.1. NCBI lineage: Bacteria > Pseudomonadati > Pseudomonadota > Gammaproteobacteria > Enterobacterales > Erwiniaceae > Erwinia > Erwinia sp. MYb375. Next base: position 790,584 of record NZ_JBBGZS010000023.1, read on the forward strand.
ATCAGACGCCCCAGGCCTGTCGAGGTGCCGGTAATAAACCATGTTTTGTTGCTCATCGCTGCTCTCCATCAATGTTGTTTACTCACCCGCACAGCTTATGGCACGCTGACTGGCATGATAAGACTCAACAATTGGCATGAAGAGGTGAAATGAAATCACCAATACGAACCCCCTCGATCTCTGACCTGAAAGTCTTTATCGCCGTGGCAGAGCAACGCAGTTTTCGCCGGGCGGCAGAATTATCAGGCGTGACCCGCTCAACCCTGAGCCATGCCATTCGCGGGCTGGAAGAGCGCCTTGGCGTGCGCCTGCTGCACCGCACCACGCGCAGCGTGGCATTGACCGATGCCGGAGAAAAGCTGCTGCGGCGCATTACACCGCACCTCAACGGGCTGGAGCAGGCGCTGGAAGAGGTGGCGGATGCACAGGGACAATTACTGGGAACGCTGCGGATTAACGGCGGTGAAGAGGCAATTCAGCAGCTACTGATGACCGTCATCCCGGAGTATCAGGCACGTTATCCGGGCGTGGAGCTGGATCTGGTGGTGGATGGCAGGCTGGTTGACATTGTGGCACAGGGGTTTGATGCCGGGATCCGGCTGGCGGAGGATGTAGCCGCCGATATGATCGCCGTGCGTTTTGGTGAGGATATCCGGTTTGTTGCCGTGGCCTCACCCGCCTATCTGGCGCAGCATCCGGCCCCCGGCGTGCCCGATGATCTGGCACAGCATCGCTGCATTCGCCAGCGTCTGCCCGGCGGCAGGCGTTATCGCTGGGAATTTTCGCGCCACGGGCAGCAGGTTGCGCTGGATGTTCCCGGCACGCTGACGCTGAACAGCTCAGCCCTGATGGCCGGGGCCGCCCTCCAGGGGCTGGGGATCGCCTATGTGCCAGAAAGCCATGTGCGGGAAGCGCTCAATCAGGGCACGCTGGTCAGGGTACTGGAGGCATGGTGCCCGCCAGTCCCTGGTTTATGCCTCTATTTCCCGGCGAATCGCCATATGCCCGTCAGCCTGAGGGCGCTGGTAGATATGATCAAACGCCAGAGTCCGGTTACACCAGATACTGTTTAAACCAGGCGATGGTTCTCTCCCACGCCAGATCTGCCGCCGTTTTGTCATAACGCGGCGTCGAATCATTATGAAAACCGTGGTTCACGCCTTTATACACATAGCCTTCGTAGACTTTATGATGCTCTTTCAGCGCAGCTTCATAAGCCGGCCAGCCCTCGGTAATCCGTGTATCCAGCTCCGCATAATGCAGTAGCAGCGGCGCGTTGATTTTGGCCACATCTTCCGCTTTCGGCTGGCGACCATAAAACGGCACGGCAGCGCCCAGTTCGGGATAGGCCACGGCCGCCGCATTCGCCACCCCGCCGCCATAACAGAAGCCGGTTATGCCTACTTTGCCGCTGGCGCCATCGTGCTGCATCAGAAACTCAATCGCCGCAAAAAAGTCGTTCATCAGCTTTGTCGGGTCAATTTGCTGTTGCAGCTCGCGCCCTTTCTCATCATTGCCCGGATAGCCGCCAACCGAACTTAATCCGTCCGGGGCCAGCGCAATAAAGCCGGCTTTCGCCACCCGCCGCGCCACATCCTCGATATACGGGTTCAGCCCGCGATTTTCATGCACCACCACCACTGCAGGCACCTTACCCGTGACTTTCGCCGGACGGACGAGGTAACCCTTCACGCTCCCGTGTCCCTGCGGGGACGAGTAGTGAATATACTCCGCAAGAATATCGGGATCGGTAAACTCAACCTGCTGCGCATAGGCATAATTCGGCGTCAGCAAGGTGCCGAGTGCCGCCGCCGACAGGCCACCGACAACAAACTTCGCCGCGATATCCAGAAACTCACGTTTCGTGATTTTACCGTGTACATAGAAGTCAAAATATTCGAGCAGTTCAGGAGGGAAATCTTTTGCCGTCATACGTGTCATTAGCCAGGCTCCGTACGGTGCATAAAACGTGGGGCCGACGTTACTGGTCGGCCCGGTTTGGCAGGATAGCGCGTGAGTTACAGTTCCACGCTGTGCCCCTGAATATCAGGAATAGCCTTAATCAGCCCCTGTTGCAAGTACCACTCAGCAACATGCTGAATATGCTGGCGCTGCTCTGCCCCTACTGACGACAGCGGAACGGTATTGACCTCGCCCAGCCGATCGCCCAGCCCTTCGCCCAGACGGCCCATCTGTTGTGCCCAGATTTTCCCGGCTTCATGTGGGTGCGCTTTGGCCCAGACATTCTGCTCTTTCATCACCTGCCAGACGATCTTCACCACCTCCGGATGCTGGCGGTTAAACTGCTCAGTGACAAAGTAACCCACGGCGTTCTCCGACCCCAGCTGTTTACCATTGGTCAGCAGACGCCCTTCGTAGCTTTGACGCGCCAGCGACAGGAACGGGTCCCACACCGCCCAGGCATCCACATGACCGCCGACAAAGGCACTGCCGCTGTCCGTCGGCGTCAGGTACTCTTTCTGTACTTCGCTCTCTTTGATCCCGGCCGTCTGCAACGCGCGTGACAGCAGATACTCTCCCGTGCCGCCCTTGTTCACCGCCACTTTTTTACCGCGCAGATCCGCCAGCGTTTTCAGCGTGGAATCGTTGCGCACCACAATGCCTTCGCCATCGGGCGACATCGCCTGATAACCAAAGAACACCAGCGGCAGCCCGGCGGCAATGGCGGTGACAAAGGCCGTGGAGCTGCCGGTGGTCATATCAATAGCGTTGGCATTCATTGCTTCATAGGCGGGTGCCGCTGATGAGAACGGCCCTGCCCATTCCAGTTTTACGTTGTGCGCAGCCAGCGCTTTTTCCAGGCTGCCATTCTCTTTCGCCAGCGCCAGGTCGGTTGGTGCCCGTAAAAACCCTATTCTCAGTGTGATCTCGTCTGCGGCCTGCGCCGTCATCGTTACCCCTAACGCCGCGGCGACCAGCCAGCGCAGCACTCCCTTATTCATGCCTGTACTCCATTGTCGAGCGCGACGTTTATCCGCAGCGCCTGGGTGATAAATCGGGCGGCCAAAAGATCGTCGGCCTGCTGTTGCTGCTCTGCCAGCAGTTCCGGGGTCACCCGGTGAATGCCCCACGGGCGGGACCGAATAGTCGAGAGCCAGCTGGTGACGCTGAGTGAGCCGGGAAGATGCCGATGGATCAGCTCCGCGGCCTGCTGACTGTTGCTGGCGATCCAGCGGTCATTCTCGGCCAGCACCGTCAGCAGGATTTCCGCCTGCTGCGCAGACTGATGCAGCCAGCGTTCACGGCACCAGAACAGGGAACGGTTGCGGATCACCTCGCCCACCTGAACAAGGCAGCGCACCTTTTTAGCATCCTGTGCCGCGGTTAGCCAGGGATCGATAGCCGCCCACAAATCCACCCGTCCCTCGCGCAGCGCACGGGCAGACTCACTGCCGTTAAGATCAACCAGCTGGATATCGTCCAGGGTCAGCCCGTTCTGCAACAGCAGCCGGGCGAGGAAATGGTCGGTAAACGATCCTTTCATGCAGGCAATGCGCGCGCCTTTGAGATCGTTGGTGCTCTGACGCGGCCCGTCTTTCATCCCAAGCAGCGCGCAGTTTGCCGTCCGGTCGGGTGAAGCCGCCAGATAGGCCACGTCCAGACCGTTGCCCTGTGCCAGCAGCGGCGGCGTGGACCCGGTGCCGACGACATCCAGCCGTTGTTCTGCCAGAAAAGTGGCACTGTCGCCCCCATGCAGATAATCCGTCCAGACCACGCCGCCCTGCGCTGCCAGTGCCGTTTCCAGCACGCCGCGATGGCGCAGAATAAACAGTGAAAGATTGTTCGGGTGACTGCCAATACGTAACGTCATCCACGATCCTCCTGCTGCCCCACCGGGCTGTCCCACAGATTGCTCCAGGTGAAAGTATTACCGGAATCATCGGCCACGTGCGTCACCGTGGGCGCGTCCAGCGACAGACGCGGTAACACCAGCTGGCTGAAGCGTTGTGCTTCCTCCACCAGCGGGAAACCGGACAGGATAAACACCTCCACGCCGGCCTGCTGATAGTCACGCAGCACGCGCTCAACGGTTTCCGGGCTGCCGACAATCGCGGTGCCCGGCCCCGGACGGACCAGGCCGATGCCAGCCCACAGATTCGGGTAAATCTCCAGCTCACGCGGGTTTTCCGGGCGGGCGTTATTGTGCAGTGCGCTCATGCGTGCCTGACCGACAGAATCCGATCCGGCGGCCAGCGCCTGGCAGGCAGCAATCGCTTTATCGTCCATTGAACGGTACAGCTCCTCCACCGCCTGCCACGCGGCTTCATCCGTTTCCCGCAGGATCACATACAGACGAATGCCAAAGCGCAGCGTGCGCTGATGCTGAAGCGCTTTCTGTTTCACAGCGGCAATTTTCTCTGCGGCCTGCGGCGGCGTTTCCCCCCAGGAGAGATAGGTATCAATATGTTTTGCCGCAACATCCTGTGCTGCCTCCGATGAACCGCCGAACCATAGCGCAGGCGGTAGGTAGCCACCGTTGCCCAGCGCCAGACGGGCGTTGCTGATATGCAGGTGTTCACCTTCGAAATCCACCGTCTGTTCAGCCAGCAACGGCTTCAGCACGGTAAGAAACTCATCGCTTAGCTGGTAGCGCTGGTCGTGTTCAAGATGCAGACCATACGCACCCAGGGTATTTTTATCGCCGCTCACCACATTGAGCAGCACGCGTCCCTGGGAGAACTGGTTGAACGTCACCGCCATTTTGGCCAGCAGCGTGGGGGAAACCAGCCCGGGTTGGATCGCGATCAGGAACTTCATCCGTTGCGTCAGCGGGATCAGCGAAGCCCCGACAATCCAGGGATCGTGCGCGCCGGTGGCCAATAGCGCGCCGGTAAACCCCAGATTATCCACCGCCTGCGCCACTTCCTGAAACCAGGCATAGTCGATTTTGCGACTGCCGGAGGCGGTCCAGGGCTGCGGCCCGTCGGGGGCGGTGAGATACCAGTAGATTTCCATTAAGGCTTCCTTCTTTTTTTTGCCTGAAGTAAACGACAGCAATAACAAAGCCGCACAGACAGAACAAAGAAGAAATCGGGGAAAGTTCAGCGTTAAAAAGCATTTAGAAAAAAAGCGGCTCTGCGGCCGCTTCTGTTTCCGGGTATTTCCTGGTGTTGACGTCAGACTATTTCAGCACAGCCAGCAACTGGTCAGCCCCTTTATCAATGCCCACTTTAGCGGCAGACAGGGAACCAAAGCTGGCCCCGACATTCATTGCATTGGGATACTGTTTCGTCACCCAGGCCTGTAATAACTGGTTATTGTCGGCCTGATAGATCTCAACGGCATAGCTGACTGAGCCGTTCATCAGCCCTTCCCGCCCACGCACCGCCTGCACAATATTGTACGGCCCACCCGCCAGATCGAACTTGGTGAACGTTCCCAGCACCGGCGTGGTGGTCTCGGCTCCGGTAAGCGTCAGCTTAATGCGCAGCGCCTGTGGCGAGGGATGCTGGCTGGGTGAAAACCGGGTTTTCAGTACCTCGTTGCAGCGCTGGTACAGATAATCGGCCAGCTCCTGACGATCGGCCTGGCTGAGATCGCCAAACTGATTATCCGCGCCCTGATAGACGATGACCGGATCCACCGTCACTGTGGTGTATTTTTTACAGTCGACCTGGCCTGCGGTGCGCCACGGCTGGCGATAGGCATCCTCACCGCTGTTAGGCCGCAGCTGTTCAGCAGACGATAACCCGGCATAACGTGGCGGCTGCGTGCCCGCACAGCCTGCCAGTATTAGTGAGAGGAGTAATAAAGACGATGTAAAAACCTGGCGTTGAGTGAACATAAGAATATCCTTTTTTGTAAGTGAACCGTACTGTACGGTATAGTTATGCCCTGGCAGGATTTTTCTGTCAATAAAATGTACACTCGGGTTTATTTTTCGCGGGAGAGCCGATGAAAGTCCGAACTGAAGCACGCCGTGAGGCAATCGTGGAAGCTGCCGCACAGCTTTTCCAGGAGATGGGTTACGAGCGCGCGTCCATGAATGAGCTGTCAAAGCGCCTTGGCGGCTCCAAAGCCACGCTGTATAACTATTTTCCCTCGAAAGAGGAGCTGTTCAGCGCGGTGATCCGCACCTATGCCACTCAACATTTGACAGACGCCGCCAATGTACTTAACGATGCGATGGCGAAAAGCGTCACGCTGGAAGAGAAACTACAGCGCTTTGGCGAGCAGATGTTGCAGGTGATGACCACGGATAATACCGCCCTGTCGGTTTATCGTATGGTGGTGGGAGAAGCCGGGCATTCCGATATGGGCATGCTGTTTTATGAATCCGGCCCGCGTGAGAGCGTGGAAAAACTGGCGCGGTTGTTCTCGTCAGCGATGGATAACGGCGCGCTGCGCCTCGGCGATCCACAGGTACGCGCCTTGCAGTTTCTGGCACTGCTGACCGCTGAAATTGAAATCCGTATTTATCAGCGCACCGCTCCGCCAATGAGCGAGAAGCGGGTACGTGAAATGACAGCCTGCGCGGTCCGGATGTTTATGGCCGGGGCTGGAAAATAATCTTCTCAATACGATGGTGAGGTTACTTGCATGAGCCAATTACCGGTTGTCACGATCCAATATTGTTCCCAGTGCAACTGGATGCTGCGCGCCAGTTGGATGGCGCAGGAACTGCTGCATACCTTCAGTACCGATCTCGGTGCGGTTACCCTCATCCCCGGTACCGGCGGCGTGTATGAGATCACGGTAAATCAGCAGGTGATCTGGAACCGTAAAACCGATGACGGCTTTCCGGATGCCGCCGAGATCAAACGCCGCCTGCGCGCCGTCTGCTTCCCGGAGCGGGATTTGGGGCATATTGATCAGCACGCAAAATAAAGGGCTGACCAAAAAAGAAGGTCAGCCCCTACGCATCCTGTAAGGGGCGACCCTTTTTTCTGGTCGCCCGTGCTGGTGTTCAGCATTTGCTTTACATCAGAAATCGACGTTCACACCTAACTGGAAGTTACGTCCTGGCTGGACGGCCAGTGAGCGGTCGTTGATATCCACCTGAGTTTCCCCGGTCATATTACGGCTGCTGAGATAATCCCAATATTTACGATCGGTCAGGTTATATACCCCACCGCTCAGCTTCACGTTCTTCGTCACTTTCACCCAGGCCGTCATATCCACCATGCCGTAACCCGGCACGCGCGCATATTCCGTGGTGGCGTCCGTCAGGGCGCCTCCGCTGTTCTGGTAGCTGTTGCGGTTGGTGCTCTGCGCCTGCTTCCCTTTAACAAAAGTCGCGGTGATCGCCGTACCAAAGCGCTGCGCCGGATCGTCAAACGCCACGCCAACCACGGCTTTCATCGGGGCCACGCTGTCGAGGTCAACATACTTGTCGCCATCATAGCGGGATTTGGCCTGGCCCTTGCTGTAACCCAACGCAAAGGTGGTACTCAGGCCGTTAACCTGATCAAACCAGGTGCCATAGTTGATTTTGGTGCTGACTTCTCCGCCCCAGATATAGGCTTTATCACGGTTTTCTGCCTGATAGATAGTGGCTATATTCGCAGGAACATTGACGAATTTGTCCGGTGCCGTAGCGCGAGAATAACGGGTCGACGCAATAAAGTTTTTATAGGTGTTATAGAACATCGCACCATGCAGCGTTACGCCTTCCGTTGCCTGGCCCTTCACGCCCCATTCAACGTTGTTACTGGTTTCCGTTTCCAGATCGGTATTGCCCAGCAAGGCATACTGACGGTTTCCGGCGTAGCTGGAACCGAGGTTCCATGAACCATACAGCTGGCTGGCGTTCGGGAACTGCGCGCCGCGCTTGTACTGCACGTAGGTCATCAGCTGCGGGGTAATATCATAGTTAAAGCTGATGGACGGCAGCAGCTGCGTATCGCTGTTGGTTTTTCCGTACAGCTTCTCTGCATCGGCAGGCGTCAGCACATCCGTGCCCGCGGCCATATTGGCGAGGTTCTGCGGTTTGGTTTCCTGATGCGCCACACGCACGCCCGGCACCACAGAGAACGCATGACCATCAAGGTCAAACAGGATACTGTCCTGCACAAACGCGCCCAGCACCAGGGTACGGCTGTCACCCTCAGGTTTGGTGGTCATGCTGGTGCCGCTCTGTGCCGGAGACTGGCTGAACGGGCGTTCGGTTTCTGAAAGTCGCCCGTTGATCCCGGCCAGCAGATCGTGGCGACCCAGCGTCTTCGCCAGTTGGGCTTCGTAGCCGTACGTTTCCACGTTGTAATCAGAGTACACGCGCTGCATAGCACCCGCAGTGCCTAATGGCATCAGCGTATTGTCGTGTGCTTCAGTGTGCTGGTAATAAATTTTATTACTCAGGCTGTCGACCCAGTCGTTACCCGGTGTCCACTCATCTTTCAGGCTGACACCCCAGCGGCGGGTGTTGCTTTGCTGGTTCGCATCGCCCAGTAAGGTATTGCCGTCAGTGGCCCAGCTGTCATAGCGGCTGTGATTCACTTTGCTGTAAAAATCGACCGTTCCGGTCAGCTTGTGCTCATCGTTCGGCTGCCAGATACCGGACGTCAGCAACGCGTCGGAGTGCCAGTTTTCCGGGTAAGCGTCAAGTTCATCGCTGTTATTACGGGTCTGCTGACCATCACGGCGGCTGTACACCATCAGACCACGCAGGGTTTCATCCCCGGCTGCAGCGGTGATGCCGTTATGCCAGCTGCGGCTGGAGGAGTCGTAATCGCTCTGGAAGCCAAACGCAGTGTGTTTGCCCGGCGTCAGATAATCATCGGCTGATTTCGGCAGGAAGGAGACGGTACCGCCCAGTGCGGTATTCGCACGTGACGTTATCGTTGCGCCGGATTCAATCTCGACGCGACCGTAGAGATAAGGGTCAATGTAGTCACGGCCGATGCCGAAGGTGTTCACCCCGGCACGGCTGGCGTAGCTGCGCCCGGTCGCTTCTGGCTGCGGGATGCCATCGACGTCAAGCGCCACGCGGTTACCTTCCAGACCACGGATGTTATAGCCGGTGTAGCCGCCCCGGTCGAAGCCGCTTTTGCCTGAGGAAGAACCACTGCTGCTGCCTACCGCGCCGATCAGCGGCTGGTAACGCATGATGGTACCGAAGTTATTGCCACCACGCTGCTGCATTTCAGCAGCATTAAGGGTAACTGAACTTCCTGCCGCCTTCTTCACTTCTGGCGACAAGACGGTCATCACCGCATCATTCTGCGGCGTGTTTTGTTGGCGGGCTTTGGCGGACGATTCATCGGTCTGCTCAGCCGCGGTAACCGGCGTGGAGACGGCTGCGGTGAACAGTGTCCCCACGACGAGAGACGTGTGCAGTAATCCCTGGCGGGATGAAAACTTAATCATGCGAAATACCTGCGATGTTATTATGGGTATTCGCTCAACAACGGCTTCAGGAATAGCAATTAGCAAAGCCCTGTGGCAGGGCAAACAACGTTTATAATTTGCGACATAATATATGAATGATAATCATTATCAACACTAATGTTGCAAAAGATTACCCTTGGCGGCGTCATTATTTCTTTTGTCTTACAAATGTAGGGGATGACCTTTTTTTGGTCGACCCGAAAAACAAGGGCAAGGTCAAGGTCAAGTGCTTAAGGTCAAGGGCGTTTCGCTTTCCCGCTGCGCGGGCTGAGCGACCCAGGGCGGCCAGTCGCCGCCGCCCTGGGGACCCGGGCTTGCGGCAGGCGCATCGCCCGCTAAAGCGGGTTCCCTCAGTCGGTCGGCTTTCCCGCCGGACTGGTTGTGACGGGACATCCCTGTCCCGGCACGCCCTCTCGCCGACGTCCTGTCGGCTCATCCTGGAAATCCGCCCTCCTTCGGCGAGGCTTAATTGCCGCTCAAAAGCTCAACGGCCAGGTCAAAAGAATAATCAAAGACAAGTCAGACAGACCAGACACAAAAAGCCTTTCTGGGCTTTTGGTCATTTTGTTTTTTTTAAAATTTGGGTTTTAGGGTTTGACCTGGGTTTTGATGTTGAGGCGGCAATTAAGCTGCGCTGAGGAAGTAATGTGAACCAGGATGAACCGCCAGGACGGCGGTGAAAGCTCGGGCCGGCACAGGGAAGTGCCGTCACGAGCGGTCCGTCGGTGAACGGAACTGACGAAGGCACCCGTGAAACGGGCGCGGCGCCTGCCGCAAGCCCGGGGTCAAGGGGCGGCGGCGCCTGGCCGCCCCTTGTCGCTTCGCCCGCGCAGCGGGAAAGCGAAACGCCCTTGACCTTAAGACCTTGACCTCAACGCAGAGCGCAAAAAACTCAGGATTCAGCAAAATCCGTCAATACCTGCCCTTCCATCCGGTAACGCACCCACTCATCCTGCGGCGCAGCCCCAATGCTTTTATAAAAATCGATGGCAGGCTGATTCCAGTCCAGCACGCTCCATTCGAGTCGTCCGCAGCCGCGCGCCACCGCAAGTTGTGCAATATGGCGCAGCAGCGTTTTACCGGCTTTCTGACCGCGAAAACGCGGGCTGACATACAGATCCTCAAGGTAAATACCGTTTTTCCCCAGCCACGTAGAGTAGCTGGTAAAGAACACCGCGTAGCCCGCTGCAACACCATCCACTTCACAAATCAGCGCTTCACTGGTGGAATCATCAGCAAACAGTGACGTTTCAATATCCTGCTGACTGGCGACCACTTCGTGCAGCGCTTTCTCATATTCAGCCAGTTCGGCGATCATCGCGAGGATCAGTTTGGCGTCCTGGCGTTCGGCGCGGCGGATAACGGTATTCATAATCATTCCCTGGAGCAGACAGTTGATGGTCGCCAGCATAACCGCTAATCTCTGCTGAATGAAGTGCATTATCCTCAGCGAATAGTGAATACCATGCATCTTAATCTTCGTTCCCTCGACCTGAATCTGCTGCTGGTGTTTGATGCGGTGTACCACCATCAATCGGTGACGCGTGCTGCCAGCGAACTGGCACTCAGCAACTCGGCGATAAGCCATGCGCTGGGCCGCCTGCGCCGCTACTGCGACGATGAGCTGTTCTACCGCGTCGGCCATCAGATGCAGCCTACCCTGTTCGCCAGCGACCTGGCCGTGACGGTACACGACAGCCTGCACCTGCTGAATCAGGGCGTACAGAAACGCCCGCGCTTTGACCCGGCCAGCAGTCAGCACAGCTTTACCTTTGCCGTGACCGATTTTACCGCCTTCAGCCTGTTCCCGCGGCTGATCGGTCACTTACAGCACGTGGCTCCGGGGCTGCGTTTTCAACTGGTTCACAGCCAGCAGAAAGTGGCCCTGCATGAGCTGATGTCGGGCCGCGTGGATTTTGCGCTGGGATTCAGTGAGAATCACGACCGAAAATGGCCGGAAATTGATGAACTGGACTGGCTGGAAGATGAGTATGTCACCATCGCTTCCCCGACGTTTTTCCCCGCTGACCCGCCGCTGACGCAGCAGCAGTATATCGCTGCCCGCCATCTGGTGATCACCCCGTGGAATGAGGAATCGGGGTATATTGATAGTGAACTGGCCGCCATCGGTCTGAAGCGCGAAGTGGCGCTCAGGATGCCCTCAATGCTGGGCGCACCGTTTATTATTGCCCAAAGCCCGCTGCTGCTGACGCTACCGCGCCACGCCGCGCAGACGCTGAATGCCAGCGCGGACTATGTGATCCACCCCCTGCCGTTCCGCATCCCTCCGTTCAGGGTGAAGGTCTACAGCTGGCAGAAAAACAGCCAGCGCGAGGCCTGCCACTGGCTGCTGGCGCGTCTGCGTGAGCTGAAAACGGCTTAACCCGCCTCGCGCAGATGCTCGCGGGCCTGGCTGTAACGGTTTGGCCGCGCCGGAATATCCAGGCGCTCACGCAGCGTACTGCTGTCATCCTGATGCCAGTAACCCCGCGCTTCGAGGATCGGCAGCACATAGCGCACCACATCCTCCAGCGCTTCATTCAGCACCGGGCCACAGATAATAAAGCCGGTGGCACCGCCCTGTTCCACCCAGCGAATAAAGGTATCGGCCACCTGCTCAGGGGTGCCGAAAAACTCGCCTTTTGGCAGGGTGGTACGGAAAGCCACTTCGCGCAGCGTCAGCTTTTCTTCTGCCGCCAGGCGTTTGATCTGATCGGTGGTGGAGCGGAAACTGTTCTCCCCCAGATTACCCAGCTCAGGGAACGGGCCGTCCGGATCGTACTGGCTGAAGTCGTGATGGTCGAAGAAGCGGCCAAGGTAGTTCAGCGCCTGCTCCAGTGATAACAACGACAGCAGATAGCGATATTTCTCTTCCGCTTCCTGCTCTGTGGCACCAACAATCGGGCTGATGCCCGGGAAGATCCCCACCGGTTCGCGCCCCTGCTGCTTCACCTGTTGGTTCAACTGGGCCGCATAGGTTTGCGCCTCTTCCAGCGAACGCGCATTGGTAAACACGGCATCCGCCGAGGCCGCCGCCAGACGAATACCTGATTCTGAAGCGCCCGCCTGGAAGATCACCGGCTGGCCCTGCGAGGAGCGCTGAATATTCAGCGGACCTTCTACCGAGAAGTGTTCGCCCTGATGATTAAGTTTATGCAGTTTCTGTGCGTCAAAGAACTCGCCGCTCTGCTGGTCACGAATAAATGCACCCTCTTCCCAGGAGTCCCACAAGCCCTGCACCACCTCGATATACTCACGGGCAATCTGATAACGCTGCCCGTGTTCCGGATGATCTTTACCAAAGTTACGCGCCGATCCCGCCAGCGGCGAGGTCACCACATTCCAGCCCGCACGACCGTTACTTAACAAATCGAGTGATGCCAGCTGGCGCGCCACGGTAAAGGGATCGCTGTAAGAGGTCGAGATGGTTCCCGCCAGCCCGATACGCCGGGTCACTGCCGCCAGCGACGACAGCAGTGCAACCGGCTCAAAGCGGTTCAGAAAGTGTGGCAGTGATTTTTCGTTAATGTGCAGACCGTCGGCAACGAACAGAAAATCCAGACCGGCCTCTTCCGCCTGATGCGCTAACTGGTGATACCAGTTGACGTTAACACTGGCGTCGGCGGGAACGCTACGGTGCCGCCAGGCATTCATAAAGCCGCCTGCGCCCTGTAACATCAGGCCGAGTTTAATCCGTTGTGGGGTTTTCTGGCTCATGTGTGCTGCTCCCTGTTCGATGGAATATGAGCTCAGATTTTCATAAAACCCCGACGGAATTAAATACCAATATCGGCTTTGTAATGCCGCTTTGTGGCAAACCCCGTGACGGTGGGTCGCGCGCATGGAAAGAGGTTCCCATTTTCCTGACCCGGCCAGAGGCGTATGATGCTGCACTTTGGTTATACAAATGTTGTTTGCCTGCACCTTATTCGGATACCTTCGCTATGATCGTTCGCCCCCATCAACACTGGTTCCCGCGCCTTTTCTCCTGGCACGGTGCGGTGTTATCAAAAATTCTGTTCCGCCTCAGCCTGAATCTGATGATGGCCATCTTCGCGGTGATCTGCTTTCAGTGGTATGAGACGCTGGGCATTCGTCTGACGACAGCGCCTTTCAGCCTGCTGGGCGTGGCGATTGCTATCTTCCTCGGGTTTCGCAACAGCGCCAGCTATGGCCGTTTTGTTGAAGCGCGCACCCTGTGGGGCGGCCTGCTGGTGGCGCAGCGTTCGCTGCTGCGCCAGGCGAAGGGGGCTTTGCGCCGCGACCCGGCAGCGGTACGCGAGTTTGGCGGCCTGCTGATGGCCTTTAGCTGGAGCCTGAAACATCAGCTACGCGGCACCGATGCCAGTGACGATATCCGCCGTCTGGCACCGAAAAGTGTGCAGGATGAGGTGCTGGCCAGCCCGTTTCGCGCCAACCGTCTGCTGCTCTGTATGGGGCGCTGGCTGGCGGATAGACGGGAAGAAGGGGCGATTTCCGACCTGCTGTATAACGGTATGGACGGCAACCTGAATGAACTGGCGCATATTCTTAGCGGCTGCGAACGCATCAGTACCACACCAATTCCTTTTGCCTACAGCCTGATTGTGCACCGTACCGTATATCTGTTCTGTACCCTGCTGCCGTTCGCGCTGGTGGCAGACCTGCACTACATGACACCGCTGGTGTCGGTGTTTATCTCTTACACCTTTCTGTCGCTGGAATCGCTGGCTGAAGAGCTGGAAGATCCGTTCGGCACGGCGGCTAACGATCTGCCGCTGGATGCTATCTGTAACACCATTGAACGCATCCTCAGCGAAATGAACGATTTGACGCCGCTGCCTGCCGCCCATCAGCCGGACGCACGTTTCAATCTCATTTGATGGTTTTCCATCATCAAAGCGTTTTCCCCTGCGATTCTGGCTATTTATAGTGAAAGGATCGCCGCCGGGCGTGACCGGGCGGTGACCCTACTCTCTATAATAATCAGGAGCCTCCATGTTTCCGTCACAGTTACCTCAACCACGTATTGTTGACCCCAAGGCTGTCCCTGTCCTGCGCTGGGGCATTATCGGACCGGGCTGGATTGCTGAACGTTTTGCCAAAGCCCTGAAAGAAGGCACCTCGCAACAGCTGGTGGCTATCGCGTCACGATCACAGGAACGTGCCGCTGCATTTGCCGATAAAATGGGCATCCCACAGGCCTTTGGCAGCGCCGCTGAACTGCTGGCACAACCGGATATCGATGCGGTGTATATCGCCACACCGCATAATCATCACTATCCGGACGGGCTACAGGCATTGCAGGCCGGCAAGCATGTACTCATTGAGAAACCGCTGGCACTCAACGCGCAACAAGGCCAGGCGCTGGCCGAGCTGGCGCAGGCGAAAGGATTGCTGTGTATGGAGGCAATGTGGTGTGATTTCCTGCCAAAATACGATGTGATCAGCCAGTTGCTGGAAGATGGCGTGCTGGGGGACCTGCATACGCTGCTGGCCGACCACGGCGAGTTTTTCACGCCCGATCACCGTATTTTTAATGCCGACCTTGCCGGTGGCCCGATGCTGGATCTTGGCAGCTACCTGATTGGCTTCAGCATTAAGGTCGCCGGTGCGCCTGACTCGATTTATGCCACCGGGCAGCAGGTACCCGGCGGGGTTAACGGCCAGGCATCAATGCTGCTGACGCATCACAACGGCATGCATTCCGTGCTGAATACCACCCTGTTCAGCAACACACCGGGAGGCGCAGTGATTGCCGGACGCGATGCGTCACTGAATATTGCCGGATCATTCTATGCGCCGGGGCCATTTACACTGACGGCCAGCCAGGGTGGCAACGTGCTGCATTTCGACGAACCGCGCAACCGTTATGACCAGCTGTTCCACGAGGCGGTACATTTTGCCTGGTGTGTCGGTCAGGGGAAAACCGAGTCGCCGGTGCGTCCGTTGTCGGCCTCGCTGGCAACGTTAAGTGCGATGGATGAAGTGCGGCGGCAGATTGGCCAGGTGTTTAACGAGGAACAAAATTTAACACATTGATTAAAAAGAATTCCCCGTAGTGGGCGGCCTTCTGTTTGGGGGGGCCAGCGGCGCAGGTGCAAATCATCAGCACGGGTCGATCGGAAAAGATGATCGACCCCTACATGAATTATGTGCATATCATTGGCATGGGTCGACCGGGAAAACGATCGGTTACAACGTCTGAACCTGACAAAAACGCCCCGTCTCCAGCGATTTCACCGCAGCCTCAGCAATTGCCTGCGCCTGCAAACCATCCTGTAACCCCGGCACAGACACTGACTCACCGTTCAGCGAACGCACAAACGCATCCAGATGCAGGTAATACGTCTCTTTCACCCGGTTAAACCAGTCGGCATACAGCGCGGGACGCGTGATACCCTCAGTGGTATACAGCGTGGCGCCCGCAGGGCTTTGCGCACCGGACTCTGACATCCCTTTCGCCCCCAACAGCGTAATCCGCTCCTCGTAGCCGTAACCAGTACGACGTGTGTTATCGAGCTGTGCCAGTGCCCCGCTGTGCATCTTCATGATCAGCACCGAGGTATCCACATCGCCAAACTGAGCGATCTCCGGCATCGCCAACGCCGAACCCAGCGCACCAATGGTGTCGACTTCATCCCCGGTGAGCCAGCGCAGCAGATCGAAGAAATGGATCGCCTGGTCGCGCATCTGCCCGCCCGAGGTTTGCAGATAGCTTAGCGGGGGCAATTCAGACGCGCGGCACACCATCTGAATCAGTTCGGCTTTGCCCAACAATCCCTGCTGAAAATGCTGTTTCAACTGATTGTGGCTGGGATCAAAGCGCCGGTTAAATCCGACGGTGACGGCAGCCTGATAACGTGACACTTCATCCACGACTCTGCGTGCTTTATCCAGCGACAGATCGATCGGCTTTTCGCAGTACACCGCCTTGCCTGCGGCCACAGCGGCCGTCAGAAATTCGGCATGGGACGGCGTGGAGGTGGCAATCAGCACGCTGTCGATCGCATCGCTGTTGATGGCCTCCAGCACGCTGCCCACCCGGGCACCGTAGCAGGTGGCAATGGCATCCGCGCGGGCGCTGTCCTGATCCGCCACCATCACCAGTTCAATGTCCGGATGTGCCGCCAGGTTTTTTGCATGGACCTGACCAATAAATCCTGTGCCCAGCAGGGCAAAGTGTCGTTTCTGTACCATTGTTGCGACGCCTGTATCGATAGAATGTTAACGTTTCGTTGCCAGAATAGCGTCCGCGAATATACTTGCTGAAACGACATTTTGATGGAAAGCCATCATGCGGAGCAAAGAGTGAAGAAGATCACGCTGGAAGCGGTGGCTAAACAGGCGGGTGTGGGCGTCGCCACCGTTGACCGGGTCATGAATGAACGCGGAGGCGTTTCCCCTGCCACCACCCGACGGGTATTGCAGGCGGCAAAGGAGGTTGGGCTGAAACGCCCGTTACCGGACGAACATCGCCAGCCGTGGCAAATTGAGCTGCTCCTCAGCAGCAGCGATGCCTTTTTCTTCCACCAGCTTTCTCAGGATTTCAGCCAGCTCGCCGGGCAGCTCGGCTACGGTCACGTCACGCTGCATCGCACCCTGATTGCTGAATCGGAACCTGACATGCTGGCGACGCAGATCATAAAGGCCGCTGCAAGGCGCGATGGCATCATCATTTTTGCCCATGAGCATCCGGCCATTTTTGCCGCGCTGGAACAGTGCCAGCAGCAGCAGGTTCCGGTGATCACCCTGGTCACCGATCTGCCCGGCGCACCGCGTCTGTGTCATGTGGGGATTAACCAGCGCCAGGCCGGACGCACCGCCGGGTTACTGATGGGCAATATGCTGACTGCGGCTGGCGACATCATCATTATCAGCGGGCGTTTTGACTATCTGGCGCACCGCCAGCGGGTGGACGGTTTTAGCGAAGTCATCACCAGCAAATTTCCACATCTGCGTGTCCACAAAGTGCTGGCAGCGCTCGACGATCGTCAGCAGGTCGGCCGCCTGCTGGAGGAGCAGCTCTATCACAACCGGGAGCTGCACGGCATCTATAACACCGGGCTGGGCAACCGGGAGATCGCTGACGTCCTGGCGCGTCATCGTCTGCTGAAAAAATCGTTATTTATCACCCACGAACTCTACCCCACCACGCGTCAATTGCTGGCGGAAGAGGCCGTGATACTGACGCTGGATCAAAATACCCGTGAACATGCGCAGCGCGCGCTGACACTGATGCTGGAAAAACTGGAATGGCAAAAGAGGCCTGATGAATATCAGGACGGGAAAGTCGAATTCATGCTTTATACGCGGGAGAATATGTCACCAGGGCCGGAATAACCGGCCCTGACGGGAATCACACTTCTTTGATGATCAACTGCATCAGCGTACTGCGAATTTCTTCACACACACGGCGCACGTTGTACTGATATTTTGGTGTGGCGATTTCATCGATCTCACTGCCCACCTTGTCCTGGATTTCACGATATTTTTCCAGTTGACCATTCGCTCGCAGGAAACGTTGGTTGTATTGCTCGAATACCGTGACGTTATAAGCCTGCATCACCTGCAATTCTTTGCGGCACTGGTCGACACGTGCGTCAAAGCTGGACAGAGACTTCTGCTCAGACACGACAGGTGGCGGTGGTGGATTATGAGATGGAGCACGTTCAGGAGGCATGGCACAACCCGTTGCCAGTAATGCGGCAATCAAAACCGGTGCAAATTTCGTCATTATATCACCCGAGTTAGGGTCCTGCTTTTGCAGGATATATTTACGTTCTCAGCAAATAATAGCAAAAAATGTCGCCTGATTACCACAAAGGTGTTCAGCAAACATAAAATTTTATTTTTAATACCTTAGCGATATTTTAACCTGACGTTAACGCCTGGGGTACGGAGAGTGTTGCTGCTGGAGCCTCAGCGGGAGGGGAATGAAGCCATCATGACCGGCTTTTTGTTCCGTCGGCCATCAGTACCTGCCTGATTTTAGCGCACACCATAAACCAGGGGCGACCGGAAAAAAGGTCGCCCCTACGAGGTTCATGCCGTCATTACACGGTAATCGTTACTTCGCGAGAATATTATTCACCGCAGCAGCGTGGCCCACTTTATCTTTTGAGCCGGAGATCACCTGAATCACGGTGAATTTATTATCAGCGGCCGATAACAGCGTGGCCTGCTGGACATTCTTGCCGTCCATTTTATCGGTCGCTTCAATGTGATAAACCTCAAGGCCTTTCACCTTCTCGGTTTTCTCACTGATCACCGTATAATCAGGCGAAGCCTGCTTCTGTTTGTCTTTGATGGATTTCATGCCATCAATGAAATCAGCATCGGTGGCGCCACGGGCCACAACCGGGATAGCATCTTCACCGATCAGCAATACGCGTTTTTCCGCTTTGCTGACGTACATATTACCCGGGCCGCCGCCAGGAACAGGCTGCATCTCATAACCCTTCAGGTTAAACGCCAGATGTCCGCCAAGTAAGGAGACTTTCTCTGCCGCGGCCGCGTTGGCTGCGGGTGCTTTAGCTTCTGCCGCAACAGCCATATTTGCCGCACTGCTTAATGCCATCGCCATACACAGTGATCCTGCCAGAGTCATTGATTTTGATAATTTCATTATTCGAGCTTCCTTCTTCAAATTAAGATTCATTGTATTAATATTGTTATTCAATCAACCATCAGATTACTCTCGATCCTTATTTTCATCCTGTTTACCTGATATCGCATGACAAATGACAGGGTGATGAAGATAAAAAAAGGGCGACCCGTGGCCGCCCTTAGATAATATCCTTAACAGAAATTACATCTGTACCAGATTTTTGATTTTCACATCGGGATTAACATCCGCAGCGTAGTCTACGCCGTCCAGACCGAAGCCGAACAGGTGCATAAACTCGGTTTTGTAGCCAGCGAAGTCAGAGACATCGTTCAGGGTCTCGTCGGTCACGGTCTGCCACAGACGGGCGACTTCGTCCTGCACTTCTGGCTGCAACTCTTTGTAGTCAGCGCGCAGACGGCCAGCGTCATCCAGAATCGGTGAGGCGTTGTACAGGCTGTCTTTAAACAGACCGTACACCTGCTCGATGCAACCTTCGTGGGTACCCTTCTCTTTCATCACTTTAAACAGCAGTGACAGATACAGTGGCATCACAGGAATTGCAGAGCTTGCCTGGGTCACAACCGCTTTCAGTACAGAAACGCGTGCGTCACCGTTACCGTGAGCGGCCAGGGTGTCACGAATGGTCAGAACACGCTTGTCCAGATCCTTTTTCGCTTCGCCGATAGAACCGTTCCAGTAGATGTCGTGGGTGATTTTTTCGCCCAGATAGGTGAACGCCGTGGTCTTCGCGCCATCCGCCAGCACACCGGCTTCCAGCAGCGCATCAATCCACATCTGCCAGTCTTCGCCGCCCATTACCGCGACGGTGCCATCGATCTCTTCCTGAGAAGCAGGCTCCAGCGACACGTCAGTCAGGGTTTCTTTATCGGTGTTCAGGCCGCGCGTGGTCAACGGCTTACCGATCGGTTTCAGGGTTGAGTTGAACACTTCACCGGTTTTCGGATGGGTACGGCGTGGCGCAGCCAGGCTGTAAACCACCAGGTCAACCTGACCCAGATCTTCTTTGATCAGTTCGATGGTTTTCTGCTTAACCGCATCGGAGTAAGCGTCGCCATTGATGCTTTTTGCATACAGGCCTTTTTCAGTCGCGAACTCTTCAAATGCCGCAGAGTTGTACCAGCCAGCGGTAGCGGGTTTGGTCTCTTCGCCTGCACGCTCGAAGAACACACCCAGTGTGTCAGCGCCGCAGCCAAATGCCGCAGAGATACGGGCAGCAAGGCCGTAACCGGTAGAGGCACCAATCACCAGCACTTTTTTCGGACCGGAGGCAATCGCGCCCTGAGCGGTGACGTACTCGATCTGTTTTTCTACGTTAGCTTTACAGCCTTCTGGATGGGCAGTAACACAGATGAAGCCACGGATGCGTGGTTTAATAATCATATTGACCTCAGTAATAGTCACTATACCCGTCATGCTTCTTGTTGCTGGTGCGTAGCCCGCAACAGGACGCTTCCGGGTATAATTCATCGTCTTTTCCATAAAATTAGCGCGTTAGAATACCGCGTATGCCGGTTCAGGCAAAGTGCCGAAACATTCTTATCGTTATCCCGTCACTTTATCACCACGCTTTGCTCAGGGAGTGAGCAAACTCTGAGCCTGCGCGAGGTAATGCGCCATTTCGCTTTCCGGCACCATACCGCCGCCCGTTGCCCACACCAGATGTGTGGCACCGGCAAGCGATGAGGCGCTGATGCCCTGCTCTGCCAGGCGCTGCGGTTCAGCGCTGATGCGCCACGGCCCGCACATTCCCGCCAGTGCCGAAGGTTCTAATGCCAGCGACTCATGCTGGTGCAATAACCCCAACAGGGCGTACATTTCCTCGTCGCTCAGCGTATAAAAGGCGCTGAGCAGCCGCGCCATGGCGCGCCCGACAAAACCGGAGGCGCGCCCCACGGCCAGGCCATCGGCTGCCGTGCGATTATCAATGCCCAGATCCTGCACCGAGATCGCATCATGCAGCCCGGTGTGGACCCCCAGCAGCATGCAGGGAGAGTGCGTCGGTTCGGCAAAAACACAATGCACGTGATCGCCAAAAGCCAGCTTTAGGCCGAAGGCCACACCGCCGGGGCCGCCCCCCACGCCACAGGGCAGATAAACAAACAGCGGATGGTCGGCATCCACGGTTATATTCTCAGCGGCAAACTGCTGTTTCAGCCGTTCTCCGGCCACCGCATAGCCGAGGAAAAGATTGTGCGAGTTCTCGTCATCAACGAAGAAACAGTGTGGATCGGATGCCGCCTGACGACGCCCTTCAGCCACCGCCACGCCATAATCCTGCTGGTACTCCACCACATTCACGCCATGATCGCGCAGTTTCTGCTTCTTCCAGGCACGCGCATCGGCCGACATATGTACCGTGACATCAAACCCCAGGCTGGCACTGATGATACCAATCGACAGGCCAAGATTTCCCGTTGAGCCGACAGCAATCCGCTGCTGGCGGAAAAGTGCACGACAGTCAGGCGATGCAAGACGACGGTAATCTTCGTCCAGCGTCAAGAGTCCGGCGGATAGCGCCAGTTGCTCGGCATGGGCCAGCACTTCATAAATGCCGCCGCGCGCTTTGATCGAACCCGATACCGGCAGATGGCTGTCTTTTTTCAGCCACAGTTTACCCGCAAGCACTTGCCCGTAACGGGCATCCAGCACCGGCTGCAGCCGTGGCAGTGCACAGATATCAGACTCGATAATCCCCTGCCGCGCACGCGTTTCCGGAAATGCCTCCACCAGCCAGGGCGCAAATCGCTGTAGTCGTGCGCTGGCATCGGCAACCTGTTCACGCGTCAATCCAACATGAGGATAGCCTTCGGCCAGCGGTGTGGTGCCGGGATTGAACCAGGTAACCGGTTGTAAGGCACTTAGCGTGTTAAGCAGTGGAAAATCCTGCTTGAGATGTTCGAGGTCCGTTAACATGGTGACTTCTCCTGTCTTTGAAAATATTCGGGGGTAACGCCCGACCATTGCCACAGGCACACGCGTTAAAACCCAAAGTTTGATCTCATTCAAATTTTTGAAAAATATAAAGAAAATTCTGATATGCATTTTATCTGCATAATTACCACCTGCCAACGGGCAGCGTAACAGGCCAATGCAATATGACCAGCTAACTATGCATTTACATCCCGGAAATTGCCTCACTAACGTAGAATTTCACAATATTTTAAAGAGTTGGAAACCTTTTTTTGATGTTAAGTTAGGGGCAACTCAGTGAGATGCACTGAGCCATCCACGGTATTACAGTATTTATAACTAAGCGCCACCCGCCCGCTATGTCATACGCCAGACGGACAGGCGCTAAACAAAAAAGGTTTGTTATGGAAAAGCTCTCTTACGTTTCTGAAGGCAGCAAAACGGCCTGGTCAACTTACTTACAACAGATCGATCGTGTCGCACCTTATCTCGGTGACCTGTCGCGCTGGGTGGATACCCTGCGTCACCCTAAACGTTCCCTGATTGTTGATATTCCTCTGCAAATGGACGATGGCAGCATTCGCCACTTTGAAGGCTTCCGCGTGCAACACAACCTGTCGCGCGGCCCGGGCAAAGGCGGTGTGCGTTACCATCCTAACGTCGATTTGAACGAAGTGATGGCGCTCTCAGCCTGGATGACGATCAAGTGTGCAGCGGTCAACCTGCCGTACGGCGGGGCGAAAGGCGGAATTCGTGTTGATCCGTTTAGCCTGTCAGAAGGTGAGCTTGAACGCCTGACTCGCCGATATACCAGCGAAATTGGTCTGATTATCGGCCCGCAAAAAGATATTCCTGCGCCGGACGTGGGCACCAATGCCAAAGTGATGGCATGGATGATGGATACCTATTCCATGAACCAGGGCACCACGATCACGGGCGTGGTCACGGGCAAACCGATTCACCTTGGCGGTTCTCTGGGCCGTGAAAACGCGACCGGACGCGGGGTGTTTATTACCGGGCGCGAAGTGGCACGCCGCAGCGGTATCGAGATTGAAGGGGCGAAAGTCGCCGTGCAGGGCTTCGGTAACGTTGGTAGCGAAGCGGCGCGGCTGTTTAATGAGGCAGGCGCCCGCGTGATCGTTATTCAGGATCATACCGCCACCCTGTATAACCCGGCGGGGATTGACCTGGTGGCACTGAGCGAATGGCAGTTGGCCAACAAGAAGATTGCCGGGTTCAGCGGTGCGCAGGTGATTGATGATGAGGCCTTCTGGGACGTTGAAATGGATATCCTGATCCCGGCAGCGCTGGAAGGTCAGATCACCCGTCAGCGCGCGGAAAAACTGCACTGCCGTCTGGTGCTGGAAGGCGCTAACGGCCCCACCTTCCCGGAAGCCGATGATGTGCTGGCGGAACGCGGCATTACCGTGGTGCCGGATGTGGTCTGTAACGCAGGCGGCGTGACCGTCAGTTACTTTGAGTGGGTTCAGGATATGGCCAGCTTCTTCTGGAGCGAAGACGAAATCAATGAGCGCATGGATAAGATCATGACCGAAGCGATGGTCCACGTCTGGGATAAATCCCGTGAGAAAACCTGCAGCCTGCGCACAGCGGCCTACATTGTGGCCTGCGAACGCATCCTGATGGCGCGTAAAGATCGCGGCATCTACCCTGGATGATCCCCAACGGGGTGGTCTCCACCACCCCGCTTTTTACCCGCCTCCCCCAGCGATCCTGACCTCTTTCAGCGGATGATAATTTCTATCAAACCTATCATTGGCTGACATTTCCCTCTGTTAACTTTGACATACTTCAAAGAATTTATATTTCATTGTGACAATAAATAGAATTTAAATTCCTTTTCACTTAGTCTGAGCCCTTCTGCAACAGACAGTTTCGCCTCAGAGCGAGCATTAAACCGCTAAAGTAAGATAGTTTTCTATCATTAATGCTGATAGCTCTGAGTGCATGTGGCTCCCGGGTGAAGCCTGGGACGAACGCGTACAGCGCAACTAAGATAACTCTATGACCGGGGCGCGCAGCCGCAGCTAACGCAGGCGCAGCTCGAAGTATGAAGGATAAATTGAAGTAGGGTTGGCAGGATGACTAGGCAGGCACCGTAGGGCGCCTGCCCTTTTTTTAGGCTTCTTTGATACCGGCTTCCACTTCTGCCTGCTGATAACGCTGCTTAAAGGCCTCGTTCTCTTCGACCAGACGCAGTGCCGCTTCCACCAGCTCGTTCTGCACCAGGGTGGTTGCACCCTCGCTGGTTTTCCAGTGGATGTACATCACGCACAATGCCGCAACCTGAAGCTTATCGCCCTCGTCGTTGCTGCCATCAAACTGATACTCGGCCCGCGACCAGTGATACACCGGCACGACAAACGGCATATCGCCGCTTTCATCCAGCTCCGGCAGCGTGGCAAACAGTTCTACCATCTCTGGCGTCGCTTCATAGTTCTGGCGGCCGATGGCATCCATCTGGCGACCGTGGGCGCGGGTTTTATTGGCCTGTTTCTGCTTCAGTTTGGCGCGTTTATTACGTTTATCTTGTTTAGTGCTCACACTGTTTCTCTGTCAGATAAAATTCTGGCGGCAGGATAACATATTTGCTCAGGATTTCCCGATCATCAGCGAGACCAGCCCTGCGGCAATCAGCGGACCAACCGGAACGCCACGGAATAACGAAACGCCAATAATCGTCCCAATCAGCAACCCCCCGACCACGGTAGGCTGGCTGCTCATTAATGCCACGCCGCGCCCGCCAACCCAGGAAACAAAAATGCCCACCGCAATCGCCAGCAGTGATTTCCAGTTCAGG
Organism: Erwinia sp. MYb375; assembly: GCF_037479175.1. Classification (NCBI taxonomy): domain Bacteria; kingdom Pseudomonadati; phylum Pseudomonadota; class Gammaproteobacteria; order Enterobacterales; family Erwiniaceae; genus Erwinia; species Erwinia sp. MYb375. The sequence continues at coordinate 815,273 of NZ_JBBGZS010000023.1, forward strand.
AAGGAGTGCATCAGGGTGGTGGAAGGCAGTGTACCGCTGGCAATCGGTGCCATGACGCCGATGGTCAGAATAATGATCCCGACCGTTACCCCCTGCTTTTCAATCCACGGGAACGTCTGTTGCAGCGGCGTCATACGGATGGCGACCAGCACTAACAGGGCAATGGTGACAGTGAGGTTGTGGCTGAAATAACTCAAAGCGGCAAGAAACAGCAGAATAACGAGGGTCAGATCGAACATTTTTCTCTTCCTGAAATAACAGTTACATAACATCTTGTGCTAACAGCATAAGCATTTTCCGTATCGACTCTACTGTTTTTTTCCCATCACCGCGCTGGCATGACGGCCAAAATAGCGATGAAACGCCACGCTGAAGTTATTCGCATGGCGATAACCTACCTGCCAGCCCGCCTGCGCCACCTGATATCCCTGCTCCAGCAGGCGGTGCGCCTGTTCCATGCGCAGCTGTAACAGCATCTGTCCCGGCGTCGTATGAAAACGCTGATGAAAACCCTGCTTTAGTTTGTAATCACTCAACCCCACCGCCATCGCCAGCGTGCTGAGGGAGAACGGCTCGTCCAGATGCGCCAGCATCCATTCCCGTGCCTGCTCCAGCCGCCGATCGTCCTGGGGGTGCAGCGGCCGGTTCTCCGCCGACGGGAGCAAATGCCGGTAAAGCGCCAGCAGATTCAGCGCGTGGATCTGCTGCATCAGCGGATCATGGCGGCTGCCTTCCAGCTGTGCCAGTAGCGTCTCTGTGGCCGGGTTAAACGGCGTCCAGGCATGGTGGGTCAGTATGGGCAGCCGGAACAGGCGTTCACACACCTCTTCACCAAAATAGTGTTTCACGCCGCTGGCCCCAATCAGCAGACGCAGCTGACTGACCGTTTCGCATGCACGATAGTGCCGCTCGCCCACGCTGCCGTGGAAGCTGGTCATGGTCAGATAGTGCTGGCTGAAGCGGGTTTCCTGCCCTTCCCGCCCCTGATAAACCGAATGGCCTGCCAGACCGAAGGTCAGCACCAGCATCGGCTGTGCATGAGGATTGCAGGTTTCTTCAATCAGCGGCCGCTGAGGTTGATACAACGAGCGCACCAGCGTCATGCCGTCCGCAAGCGTGGTGAAATGCGAACGACAGTCACCGACCGTTGGCGGTAATGCGCGGATGGCACCCGTCACCTGCGCATCAGCGGCGCTGATGCGATAGCTTTGTGTGCCCTGAAAAGGCTGGATCATCAGGTTCACCGTTTCCCAGAGTAAAATCACCGCCTCGCAGATAAACGAGGATAATAAGCATTCTCATTTATAGATAGCATAGTTGGCGTTTCTGCGCTATCGACAACAATGAGGATCACCATGAGTACAGGTTACTGGGGGCTATTGCTGGCCCTGCCCGGCATCGCTGCTGCCGCCACCGATACCCCTATTCAAACCGCCGGCGATGAGATGGTGGTGACCGCCACAAAAACGGCCCTGCCTGCCGTCGAGGTGCCTGCCTCACTGTCGGTACTGTATGGCGAGGATCTGGAGGCACAACGGGTGGAGGAGATAAGCCAGCTGGCGGCACGCACGCCAGGCCTGGTGTTTCAACCCTGGGGACAGTCGGGCACCAACCTGCCCGTGATGCGCGGCCTGAGCGGCAGTGCGACCGGCTTCTCCTCCTCCGTATTACTCAGCGAAGACGGTGTGCCGCAGCTGACGAATCAGGGGTTTGATAATGCCTTTATGGACGTGGAGCGCGTGGAGATCCTGCGTGGGCCACAATCCTCGCTGTATGGCCGTAACGCCGAGGCCGGGGTGATCAATGTGGTAACCCGCACTCCGGACAACCTGCAACGCGGCAGGATCGACGCGATTTATGGCAGCCGCAACCGTCAGCAGCTGCGCGGGAGTTTCAGCACGCCGCTGGTTGAGGATCGGCTGTATATGGCCGTTGCCGGGGAGTGGAAATCCCATGATGGCGACATTGACAATGCCCTGCGCGGCGGTAAAGCCGATGACCGTGAGCGTGATAATCAGCGGCTGCAACTGCGCTGGACGCCCACCGATGCTGACGATCTCCGTCTGCGTTACAGCCATCAGAACTATCACGATGGCGGTTCACAATGGGGTCCGGTGGCCAGCCGCGATCGGGTCGTCAACAGCGGCACCGATTCCTGGAACCATTCCCGTGCCAGCGTGATCTCCCTCGACTATCGCCATCTGCTGGCGAACGGCTGGCAGTTCCGTTCCATCAGCGCACAAAGCGACTTCTGGGATCGTGTGCAGCAGGACACCGATTTTATCGCCGCCGATCGTCTGCATCTGCAACGCGACTACCATCTGACCACCCGTTCGCAAGAGTTCCGCTTACAGGGCGAAGGCGACCGCCACCGCTGGCTGGCCGGGCTCTATTTTGACGCCGACGATCATCATTTCCGCTATCAGCAGAAACTGCCGCTGATGCTGACTGAGCAACGCATTGCGCAGCGTGGTAACACGCAGGCGATGTTTGGTGAATGGACGCAAATGCTGAGCGGGCCGTGGAGCCTGACGCTGGGCGGCCGCGCTGAACGCAGCGCCATCAGCGTCACGCCTTCAACAGTGGACAAGCGCGAAGCCAGCTGGCACAGCCTGTCACCCAAACTGGCCTTGCAATACCAGTGGCGACCTGACGTACAGACGTACGCCAGCTACAGCCAGGGTTTCCGTGCCGGGGGGTTTAACCTGTTCTCCCCGGCCACGCAGTATGCCCCCTACAACCCGGAGAAAGTGAAATCCTGGGAACTGGGGATCAAAGGGCTGTCCGACGATAAACGCCTGCGCTACAGCAGCTCCATCTATCTGATGGATATCAGCGATATGCAGGTGCAGCAGATCGTTCAGGCGGGCGTGGTGTACATCGGCAATGCCGCCAAAGCCCGCTCGACAGGCTGGGAGCTGGAGGCAGATTACGCCTTGCTGCCAGAGCTGCGCGTGCAAGGCTCGCTGGGCCTTAACCATACGCGCTTTGATCGTTATCAGGACGGTGCGAATAACTATGCCGGGAACCATAACCCCTTCGCCCCGGATGCCACCGCCAGCCTCGGTCTGCGTTACGACCATAAAAGCGGGGCTTACAGCCAGCTGCAATGGCACGGCGTAGGCCGCAGCTTCCTCGATGCCGCTAATCAATATCAGCAGGCTGGCTACGGTGTTCTGGATATGACCATCGGCTATGCCTGGCGCGACCTCGATGTGTCGCTGTACGTCGATAATCTGACGGACAAAGAGTACGACGCGGTGGGCTACATCAATGGCACCGTACGTGTTTACAGCCCGGCGCGTGAAATGGGCCTTAAAGTGAGCTATCAATTATGAATACTGTGCTGAAACACCTGGACCGGCTGGCCGCCAGCAGCGTGATCGCCGACGCGTTGGCGGTGGCCCTCGACCATCGTCTTTTCCATCATTTGCAACAGCCGCAAACGGCGGCACAGCTGGCGGCCAGACTGAGCTGGCACCCGGACCCCACGGCCCCGCTGCTGGAGCTGCTGTGGAGTGACGGGTGGCTGAATCGCGAAGGCGATCGTTATCGGGTAACGGAGGCGGTACACGCGTTGCTCTGCCCGCAGGGGGATCGCTATGTGGGCGATGCCTGGCGCTATCGTCTGCGTTCACTGCGTGCTTTAGGCCAGCAGCTTCCGGCGCGGGTCACTCAACCGCGCCCTGGTTTCAGCGCGCAGCTGGCGCAGGATGCGGCCTGGGCCGAAGCCGCCAGCACACAGATTGCTCAGGAGCAGCGGGCGCTGACGGCGGATACGGCCTGCGCCATTGCCGCCACGCTACCGCACTTTACCCGCCCGGCAACCCTGCTGGATATGGGGGGTGGCCCCGGGCTGGTGAGCGCCGCGCTGGGGCAGCGCTATCCTCAGCTGCACGGCGTGGTACAGGACCTGCCATTAACCGCCGCCGTTGCCCAAAAGAATCTCAGTGCCGCCGGACTGGATGGCCGCTTTAGCGCGCGCAGTGAGCTGACAACAGAGGCGCGTTTCGACATTATCTGGTGCTCCTCGTTCCTGCATTTTGTCGCTGATCCACTGGAAACATTACGCCAGCTGCGGGCACGGCTGCGCCCCGGTGGCGTGCTGATCGCCGCCCATGCCGAAATTGGTCCACAGCCCGACCAGGCGCGCGAAGTGCTGCCCTTCTTCCTGCCGCTGATACTGCGCGGGAAACATGTGTTCCATCACGGCGAGATGACGCAGATGCTGGCTGATGCCGGATTCAGCGGTATCCGCTGCCAGCCGTATCCGTTCCCAATGGCACCGCTGATGGTGCATGTGGCGTTTCAGGACGCCACACCATGAGGCGCGCAGGATTACAGCTGCTGTTTTTCTGGTTTAACTTCAGCCTGACGCTGCCCGTCACCTGGCTGATGCTGGGGCTGCCGCTGATCCTGCACCAGCAGGGCTGGAGCGGCAGTGAACTGGGGCTGTTTCAGCTGGCCGCCCTGCCCGCCGTGATCAAGCTGTGGCTGGCGTTTCCGGTGCAGCGCAGCCGTCTGTTTCGCCAGCGCTATAAAGACTGGGGCAGCCTCCTTTGGCTGTTGCTGGCGGCACTGTTTGCGCTGCTGAGCCAGATATCGTTGCAGCAGGATAAAACCGTGCTGTTTATGCTGCTGCTCGCGGGCAGCCTGCTGTTGGCCTGGTGCGATGTGCCGGTGAATGCGCTGGCCATCGCGCTGTTTCATGACGGCGAGCAACCCCGGGCGGGCAGCGTACGTGCGGCGGCGCTGTTTGCCGGTGCGGTGGGGGGCAGCGGCGTTATGCTGCTGCTATGGCAGCACTATGGCTGGGCGCTTCCCTGCTGGCTGATGAGTGCGGCGGCGTTGAGCAGCGCCCTGCTGCTGCGCCTGCTGCCGGAACCAGCCCGGGACGACCCTCCTGCCGTGGCGGTACGGGGTTTCCTGCACCAGCCCGGCGGTAAAAGCTGGTTGCCGATCTGCCTGCTGGCCTTTCCCTTCCTCGGCTGCGGCTGGCTGTGGTTGAAACCCCTGCTGCTGGATGCCGGGCTACCGCTGCAACAGGTGATCCTCTGGGTCGGTGTTGGTGGCAGTGCGCTGGGAGCGGGGGTGAGTTTACTCAGCGCCCACTGGCTGACACGCCGCAATGCGGCGGCGGCACTGCCGGGCTGGCTGGCTTTTGCCAGCCTCTCGCTGGCCGTGATGGCGCTGGGTGTGATTGGGCAACTGCCTGCCCGTTATCTGCTGGCAATTTCAACGCTGATGGCGGCGGCGATTGGCGGGCTGTCAGCACTGATGTTTATGCTGATGATGGCATTCAGCCGTGCGGAAAATCGGGCGGTGGATTACGGTTTGCAGGCCAGCCTGTTTACGCTGTCGCGCCTGACGGTGCCGCTGTTCAGCGGGCTGCTGCTGGATCGGTTGGGTGCCGGAGCCATGCTCTCCACGTTGGCGCTGTTGACACTGCTGGTGGCGATATATGCCTGGCACCAGCGGCAGGCCATCGGCCAGCGCCTTTAATCCAGGAGATCAAGCGCGGCCTGCAAACTGACCTGCGGGCCACTGAGCACCGCCAGCGTGCTGTTCACGCGTTTCTCTGCCCCGCTCATCGACGCCTGCGCCAGCACGATGCAGCCCAGTGCGCATTCCGGTCGTTGCTGGATATAGTCGGCAATTTGCTGATGATAACCGTCGATGTCGCCCTGGTTAAACCAGGCCCAGGCACGGGGAACCAGCTCGACATACAGACGATCGCCGGGGATAAATGCGCTGAACAGCTGCCTGGTCGACTCCAGCGTCGACTGAGCGGTGCACAGCACCAGGATGGTGCCGTGATAACGCGAGGCAATTTTGGCCAGCGTGGCATCCACCCGCAGCACGGGTTTACTGAACTCGGCTTCCCACACCGCCACACCCAATGTGGTACAGGTGACAATGACCGCATCGGCCTGCTGGCACAACTCTTCAATCGCACGGCGCGTAGCGGCCACAATTTCGGGAGTGACGCCCTGTTCGCCCTGCGTCTGTGCAAACAGCTCAGCCTCTACACGGTGCAGCAGTTCAACCTCGTCGTAATCCAGCGTGGTTAACGCCTGCTCAAACACCTCGATATTGCTTCTGGCTGCGTGCAGGCAGGCAATGATGGTCATAACCGCATCTCTCTTAAGGGGCAGAAGGTTACTTTGGCAAAAATAACAGAAATTGCCAGCGAAACTATTCACACCCGAACGAAAGTTTCACTCTTATAGCACCATAAGCGTGCACTGCATCATTATCGCGCCGCACATCGTTGCAACCTTTGTTTCATTCTTTCATCGGTGGCCCGCAGGGCGGCATGCAGTGTGCCTTGAGAGGCTGGTATGGAAATTGCTTCCTTTACATATAGATCGAGAGGAGGAACGGATGAAAGCAATTATCATAGGTGCCGGTATTGGTGGGATGTGTACAGCGATTGCGCTGAAGCGCTGCGGGATCGACAGCGAAGTATATGAAGCGGTGAAAGAGATTAAGCCGGTCGGCGCGGCTATTTCCATCTGGCCCAACGGTGTGAAATGCCTTAACTATCTTGGGATGAAAGATGCCCTGCGCGCCATTGGCGGCCCGATGCATTATATGGCGTATAAAGATTATCAGAGCGCGGAAACCCTGACGCAGTTCAGCCTTGATGCGCTGGTACAGGATTCTGGCGAACGCCCTTACCCGGTGGCGCGTTCCGAACTCCAGGCGATGCTACTGAATACCTGGGGCTTTGATAACGTGCAGTTCGGTAAACGCGTGAGTCGCGTTGAACAACAAAGTGACGGTGTCACGGCTTTCTTTGAAGATGGCAGTGAAGCACAGGGGGATCTGCTGATTGCCTGTGATGGCACCCACTCGGTGGTGCGCGAGCACGTGCTGGGTTACGCCACCGAGCGCCGATATGCGGGGTATGTGAACTGGAACGGGCTGGTCGAGATTGATGAGTCACTCGCCCCGGCCAACCAGTGGACGACCTTTGTGGGTGAAGGTAAACGTGTTTCGCTGATGCCGATTGCGGGTAACCGCTTTTACTTCTTCTTCGACGTGCCGTTGCCGAAGGGGTTGGCGGAGGATCGCATCAGCCTGCGTGATGATTTATCCCGTTACTTCGCTGGCTGGGCAGCGCCGGTGCAGCAGCTTATTGCGCAGCTGAATCCGGAAACGACCAATCGCGTGGAGATCCACGACATTGAGCCTTTCGCGCAGTTGGTTAAGGGCCGCGTGGCGCTGCTGGGCGATGCGGCACACAGTACCACGCCGGATATTGGTCAGGGTGGCTGTGCGGCGATGGAAGATGCGGTGGTTCTGGCGATGACGCTGCACAGCAACTCGCTGGGGATTGAGGATGCTCTGCTGCGTTATCAGCACAAGCGAGCCGATCGGGTGAAAGATCTGGTGCTGAAAGCACGTAAGCGCTGCGATGTAACTCATGCGAAGGACCCGCTGTTAACCGCGGAGTGGTACGCCGGGCTGAGGCAGGAATCCGGGGAACGTATTATCAGTGGGATGTGTGAGACGATTCAGGGTGGGCCATTAGCGTAGGGGCAGTTTTGGGCTGGCGGGGCCAGGCGCTTGGTCAGAGCCAGGTCTACGGTCTGATCTACGGCCAGGTCCAGGTCAAGGGGCGGCCAGTCGCCGCCGCCCCTGCACCCCGGGCTTGCGGCAGGCGCATCGCCCGCTAAAGCGGGTTCCCTCAGTCGATCGGTTTTCCCGCCGGACCGGGCGTGACGGGACATCCCTGTCCCGGCTCACCCTCTCGCCGACGTCCTGTCGGCTCGTCCTGGAAATCCGCCCTCCTTCGGCGAGGCTTAATTGCCGCTCAAAAGGTCAACGACCAGGTCAAAAGAACAATCAAAGACAAGTCAGACAAACCAGACACAAAAAGCCTTTTTGGGCTTTTGGTCATTTTATTTTTTTAAATTTGGGTTTTAGGGTTTGACCTGGGTTTTGATGTTGAGGCGGCAATTAAGCTGCGCTGAGGAAGCGATGTGAACCAGGATGAACCGCAAGGACGGCGGTGAAAGCTCGGGCCGGCACAAGGATGTGCCGTCACGAGTGGTCCGTCGGTGAGCAACGCTTGCGAAGGCACCCGCTGAAAGCGGGCGCGGCGCCTGCCGCAAGCCCGGGTCCCCAGGGCGGGGGCGACTGGCCGCCGTGGGTCGCTTCGCCCGCGATAGCGGGAAAGCGAAACGCCCTTGACGTTGACGTTGACGTTGACCTTAAGACATTGACCTGGCCCTGGGCTTAGCCCAGAACCGGCCCCCCTCACGCCAGATAAAACACCGACGTTAACTCCGCACTCACCGGACTATGATCCGCATTCGACGGCATCAACTCACACATCGATTGCCACCAGCGCTGGCACACCGCCGTCTCAGCCACGGCATTCCAACGTTCTTCTGACTCCACCTCCACCACCGCAAACAGCAGATTGCGCGGCGCATCAAGAAAAATACTGTAATGATGCGCGCCGTGATCCTTCAGCGTCTGCGCCAGTTCCGGCCAGATCGGGTTATGTCGCTGCTGATACTCCTGATGCTTATCAGGATGCACCTGCATCACAAACGCTTTACGCAACATGGTTATGCTTCGCCTCCAGCGCCGCGCGCCAGGGTTGCACGCCGAAACGTTCACCCAGCGCCACCAGTTCTTCAGTCGTTATGCTCTGCTTCATACCGCCCATTGACAGCACTTTCACCACCACTTCGGATGATTTCTCAGCGGTATCAATCAGGCCAAAAGTTTCGTCGAGGGTCGGTCCCGCACCAAAAATACCATGGAACGGCCACATCACCAGTGTATGTGACTGCATTTTCTCGGCGGTTGCACGACCAATCCCATCGGTGCCCGGCACCATCCACGGCACAATTCCTACACCATCCGGGAACACCACCAGACACTCGGTGCTGCCTTCCCATAACAGGCGGGTGAAACTGGCTGAATCCAAATCCACCACATAGCTTAACGCCATAAAGTGAGTGGCATGGCAATGCATAATCACGCGATCCGCGCCGTTGGTCAGTTGCTTACGCACACTGTGCGACTGGAAGTGTGATGCCAGCTCAGAGGTGGGCACACCACCGTTGGTCAGGCCCCAGTGGATGGTAAAGGCACGGCCATCTTCGCTAACGCGCAGCAGTACCAGACAGTCAGCCGGATCGAGCTGCACATTGCGGAAAAACTTGCCCGAACCGGTCACCAGGAACCAGTCATTAGCCAGCTGAGGTGCAGGCTGGCTCAGTTCAAGCGTACGCGGCTGACGGTCAAAGTCTGCCGCAAACGGCTGTACTTCTTCGTCCAGCAGCCGCAGCGAGACGTTACCGCCGTTACGTTCATCCCAGCCCTTCAGCCACATATCGGTGGTCGCTTTGACCATTCCCTGGACAAACCAGGCGTTGATAATTTTTTGCATGTCATACCCTTAACGTTGGCTGAGAATCTGTTGTTCGTAATGACGGACGTCGTTTAACCAGCTGGCACCGGCCGGGACATCGTGGCGCAGACACCAGGTTTCCCACACGGCCTGCCAGGGCAGGGATTTTTGCTCTTCCAGCAGCGCCAGCCGTGCCGTGTAATCCCCGTCGTTTTCCAGCGTTTTCAGCATATCGACCGGTTCCAGCAGTGCACGCAGCAGCGCTTTTTTGGCATTGCGCGTGCCGATCACCCAGGCCGCAATACGGTTGATGGAGGCATCAAAGAAGTCGAGGCCGATGTGCACCTTATCAAACAGACGCTGACGCACGATTTCGCTGGCAATCGCCTGGGTTTCATCATCCAGCAGCACCACGTGGTCGCTGTCCCAGCGTACCGGACGGCTGACATGCAGCAGCAGGCGTGGCACATACAGCATCGCGGTAGAGATCTTATCGGAGATCACTTCGGTCGGATGGAAGTGACCGGCATCCAGCGTCAGCGCGATCTGGCGGCTGGCGGCATACCCGAGGCAAAACTCGTTCGAACCCACGGTGTAGCTCTCCGCGCCAATACCGAACAGCTTGCTTTCGACAGCATCAATATGGTGAGCCGGGTTGAGTTTTTCGCCAATCACTTCATCCAGGGATTCCATCAGGCGCTGGCGTGGCGCAAGGCGATCCACAGTCAGATCTTTCATGCCATCCGGCACCCAGATATTCATCACTGAGGGCGTACCGAGCTGCTCACCCAGGTACGCCGACACCTTGCGGCTCGCCTGACAGTGCTCAATCCAGAACTGACGGATGTCGGCATTGTTATGTGCCAGGGTAAAGCCATCTGCACTCAGCTCATGCGAAAAGCAGCTGGGATTAAAATCCAGCCCCAGCTGGCGATCGCGCGCCCACGCGACCCACCCGGCAAAATGCTGGGGTTTGATTTCATTGCGTTTGACGGCCTGCTCGCTTTCCAGATAGATCGCATGCAGGTTGAGACGTTTCGGGCCGGGGATCAGCGCCATCGCCTGGTCAAGGTCCGAACGCAACTCTTCCACATTACGTGCGCGGCCAGGATAGTTGCCCGTGGCCTGAATACCGCCCGTCAGTGCGCCCTGCGGGTTTTCAAAACCGCGCACATCGTCGCCCTGCCAGCAGTGCATGGAAACGGGCAGTTGGTCGAGCTGTGACAGTGCGGCTTCTACATCCACACCGATATCGGCGAAACGCTGTTTCGCCAGGACGAAAGCCTGTTCGATGGCCTGGGTCATATACATAGCTCCTTTGCTGAAGAGGTGAGTGACACGAAACGCGCCAGATTGCGGCGAAACACGTCACTCCCGTGAGAGTCAAAACGGATAAGAGGAAAATGCTGGCCAAGCTGCTGGCGGAAAGCCGTGACATCCGCCACCGCACCGGCGGTAATCAGCTGGCAGCCGATATTGCCCAACGTGGAGGCCTCCACCGGGCCAGCGAACACCGAAATGCCACAGGCATCGGCACATAACTGATTAAGGAATGGGTTCTGGCAGCCGCCACCGACAATATGCAACTGGCTGAAGCGCGCACCGCGCAGCTGTTCCAGCTCCTGCAACACCTGGCGGTAGCAGAAGGCCAGGCTGTCAAAGATGCAACGCGCCAGCTCAGCCGGGGTGCCCGGCACCGGCATTCGCTGCCCGGCGCAGGCATCCTGAATTTCACGCACCATGCTGGGGGGATTAATAAAGCGAGCGTCATTCGCGTTAATCAGCCACTGACAGGCTGGCTGCTGCTCCGCATCCGCAATCAACTGACAGAGATCGGTAATGGCCAGCTCGCTACACACACGCTGGAGCAGCCACAGACCCATAATGTTTTTCAACACCCGGAAGCGCCCTTCGGCCCCACCTTCGTTGGTGATATTGGCGTCCTGGGCAGCCTGACAGGTAAAGGGCTGACGGCTTTCAAAGCCCATTAATGACCAGGTGCCGGAGCTGAGGTAAGCCGCATTGTCACCCGCTAGCGGCGTCGCCAGTACGGCACTGGCGGTGTCATGGGTGGCAACGGCCACCACCGGGATCACCTTGCCTGACGGGCTGGTCCAGCCCCCGACGCGTTTACCTGGCTGTGACGGTTTGCCAAACCATGACGGGTTCGCCCCGCTCCAGCGCAGCAGATCCGCGTCCCACTCACCGCTGGTGATGTTCAGCATTTGCGTGGTGGTGGCGTTGGTGTATTCCCAGTTAAGTTCACCCGTCAGGCGGTAATGCAGGTAGTCAGGGATCATCAGTGCATGCGCCACCTGCGCCAGTTCTGGCGCGGCATCACGGCACAGTGCACGCAGTTGATACAGGGTGTTAAACGGCAGGAACTGGATGCCGGTGCGCTGATAAATACGGTCATGGCCGAGTTCACGGCAGGCCTGTGCCATCACGCCCTGGGTACGGTCATCGCGATAGGCCACGGGCAGACCCACCCGGTTCCCCTGCGCATCCAGCAGCACATAGTCGACCGCCCAGGTATCAATCCCGATGCTTTCGGGCACGATGCCCTGGCGGTCAATGTCTTCCAGTGCCGCAACAATAAACTGTTCCAGCGCATCAAGATCCCAGCACTGATGGTTATCAACGGTGACCAGCTGGTTTACGCAACGGCTGACTTCATTCAGCGTCATCGCACCGCTTTCTGAGTCGTGCCGGGCCAGCATAACGCGGCCGCTGGACGCGCCAAGATCGATGGCGACAAAGTGACGAAGGCTCATGTGTTCGCTTCCTGATGATTCAATGTCACCAGTGTAAAAGAGCCTGATTTTGCCACCTTCTCGCTACTGCCAGCCGGATCTGACCGCTGGCAGCCTGGCAAAGATGAACGTGAAGAAGATCACAATTTGATTACTGGCACGCAGAATCACGGGATGTGACCCTGCCCTCATTTCTCACTCTTTCCCCCACTTTCTTAAAAATATCACCGGGATAGTCGCTTTCGCTGTCAAAAATTCAAGGTGGACTGCCATCACGCTGCGTAGACTCTGTTGCTGATATGTTAAAGAGGAAACGATCATGACCGTGTTACACAGCGCTGATTTCTTCCCGACAGGGCATTTCCCGGTTGCCATTGAACCCCGTGCGCCACAAGGGGTGTTCCCGGAGCATTATCATGATGATTTTCATGAAATTGTCATTGTTGAACAGGGTGCAGGTATTCATGTTTTTAACGGCCAGTCACAGCCTTTATGCAGCGGCTGCGTCTGCTTTGTACGCAGTCATGATCGCCATCTGTATGAACAAACGGAAAATCTGTGCCTGACCAACGTGCTCTATCGCGGGCCGGAATCCTTTCGTTTTCTCTCCGGCCTGCAGCATCTGCTACCGCAGGAGCAGGACGGAAACTACCCTTCGCACTGGCGCATCGGTAACAAGGTACTGGCCCAGGCCAGGCAGTTAATCGAGCAGTTAGAGCAGCCACCGCTCAGTGACAGCCTGGCCTGCCAGGCAGAACAGGAGATGCATTTTATGCGTCTGCTGTTGCTGTTACGCCAGGGGGGCAGCGCCAGCAACGACGATCAGGACAGTCGCCTGCGTGGATTGCTGGACTGGCTGGCGGATCACTACAGTGAGGATGTGGACTGGGAAAATCTTGCCGACCGTTTTTCGCTGTCGCTGCGCACGCTGCACCGCCAGTTGAAACAGCAGACCGGCAGCACACCTCAACGTTACCTTAATCGGCTGCGATTGCTGGAAGCACGCCACCTGCTGCGTCACAGTGAAATGCGGGTGACAGATATTGCGTTTCACTGCGGTTTTGGTGACAGCAATCACTTTTCTACGCTGTTCAAGCGTGAATTTGGCCTTTCTCCACGTACACTGCGACAAAATGACTGATGAGGTGACCCGTGACTGCTCCCCTGCGACTGGCAAAAGCTGACTACTTCCCTTCTGAACAGATGCCTGTCGCGGTGGCTGAACGCACCTCTCAACCCTCTTTCCCGCCTCACGTCCACGAATTCAATGAGATTGTGCTGGTCTGGCGCGGTAATGGCCTGCACGTGATGAATGACCGCCCCTGGCTGGTCACCTGCGGTGATATTTTATATCTCAATGCCCATGACTGCCACAGCTATGAATCAGTCAATGAACTGGCGCTGGATAATATTCTTTACTGCCCGGAGCGTTTTCAACTGAGCCTCGACTGGCAGCAACTTATTCCCCCGCGTGAATCCGCCGCCTGGCGTTTAACCACACGTGGCATGGCGTTGGCGCGTGGCGTGATCCAGCAGCTTGAACAGGAAAGCAGGAAAAGTGATGTGCTGTCACGTCAACTGACGGAGGCGCTGTTTTTACAGCTGGCCTTAGTGTTGCAACGCCATCGTTATGCGTCCGATCGCGCCTGGCAGATGCCGGAGGGAGAACAGCTCGATCTGCTGATGGCTGCGATTCAGGGGCAGATTGCTGTCCCCTTTGACCTTGCCACCTTTTGTGGCCAGCACCAATTGTCAGAGCGTGCGCTGAAACAACTCTTCCGTCAGCAAACTGGCATGACCATCGGGCACTATTTACGTCAGTTGCAGCTATGCCAGGCGAAGCACCTGTTGCGTACCAGCGAATGTCTGATCGGTGAAGTGGCCGCACGTTGTGGCTTTGATGACAGTAATTACTTTTCCGTGGTGTTCACCCGTGATACCGGGCTGACCCCCAGCGCCTGGCGCCAGCGATTTGTGCGTCCTTCCACTTTGCACGTTCGGTCGGAAAAGGCCTGATGGCCATAATGCGGGAGGGTTGACCTTTGAGGCATAAGGCCAGGGGCTTGGGCTTGAGCCAAGGCCAGGTCAAGCCCAGGTCAAGGTCTTAAGGTCAAGGGCGTTTCGCTTTCCCACTTCGTGGGCGAAGCGACCTAAGGGCGGCAGTCGCCCCGCCCTTAGGAATCCGGGCTGCGGCAGGCGCATCGCCCGCTTGACGCGGGTTCCCTCAGTCGGTCGGCTTTCCCGCCGGACCGGGCGTGACGGGACATCCTTGTCCCGGCTCACCCTCTCGCCGACGTCCTGTCGGCTCGTCCTGGAAATCCGCCCTCCTTCGGCGAGGCTTAATTGCCGCTCAAAAGGTCAACGGCCGGGTCAAAATCAAAAAACACAAAAATGTTTTGAGTCTTTTTGTTTTTTTAATCTTGGGTTTGGTTTTGATGTTGAGGCGGCAATTAAGCTGCGCTGAGGAAGTGATGTGAGCCAGGATGAACCGCCAGGACGGCGGTGAAAGCTCGGGCCGGCACAGGGAAGTGCCGTCACGAGCGGTCCGTCGGTGAACGGAACTGACGAAGGCACCCGTGAAACGGGCGCGGCGCCTGCCGCAAGCCCGGGGACAAGGGGCGGCGGCGACTGGCCGCCCCTTGTCGCTTCGCCCGCGCAGCGGGAAAGCGAAACGCCCTTGACCTTGACCTTGACCTTAAACTGACATCAAGCCAGAGAGTCCCGGGGCTCTCTCCCAGGTCAGGAAACCATACCCAGACCAACAATATTAGCCGCAATAATAATCACGAAGCATCCCACGCTAAGGACCTGCACCGGCTTACGCCCCACGTTATTCCACTCTTTCAGAACCAGACCCACCAGACCACCACACAATACATAGAAGCTCATGTGCAGCATCCAGCTGACAAAGTCATACTGCGCCGGAATGCGTGCATGGCCCCAGGCATAGAAGAAGAACTGCAGATACCACATGATGCCGCCGAGCAATGACAGACAAACGTTGGCAATCAGCAGTGATTTCGCCACAGAGAAGTCCGCTTTCACTGACAGGTTTGACTTGGTGGCCAGACGGATAAAACAGAAACCAAGGTTCACCAGCGCCCCGCCCCCCATAATCACCACGTAGCTCGGTAACGCTACGTACAGCGGATCGATACCCAGCGCCGCTGCCGCTTCATGCATCGGTTTGGCGGCGTCCATGGCAAAGGACATCCCGGCCGAGAAAATCCCACACATCACCGCCAGTACCAGCCCTTTTTTCAGGTTGAACTCTTCCGCAGTGATGCCCATTGCCCGTTCTTTTAACAACCCGGCACGGGAGACGATCGCCACGCCGGCAAGAGCAACCAGCACGCCCAGCAGCGTCAATCGTCCTCCGTCAGAGCTGAACAGCTCCACAAAGCGCCCCTGAAGCAGCGGCGTCATTAACGTTCCGACCACCAAAGTGATGCCGATGGCAATACCGATGCCCATCGACATACCGAGATAACGCATGGTCAGACCGTAGTTAATGTTACCAATCCCCCACATCGCGCCGAACAGGAAGACAGGCATCAGCTGTTCAAGCGAGAACGCGCTGTAGTAAGCCCAGAAATTGGGCAGCAGGATCGCACTGACGGCCCAGGGGAGCACGATCCACGACATGATCCCGCCCACCGACCACATGGTTTCCCATGACCAGTTGCGCACTTTTTTGAACGGTGCATAAAAGCAGGCAGCACTTGCGGCCCCGACCAGATGCCACAAAATACCGGAGACAATGGCTTCACTCATTTTTTAATCCTTCGTTGTTGTTTGCCCTGATGACGAAGGAGTCTACGGAGAAGGTCAGGTGCTCAACCTTAGGCTGGTTGCCCCTCTGGCACCAAACCTGGCAAAATTGAGCACCTTCTCCCCTCCGCTGTCACAAATCAATCATCTGATTCGCCGCAACGTGCTAAATCGTGATTTTTGCCTAAGCCGCTCATATTCATCACTAAATAGAGATAATGCCAGCGCAGGCATGGGGTTCTTGCCGTTTTTGCCAGCCAGCTCTCATTGATGGCAGCCACATCAAGGTGATTCACCGCCAGCTGTAGCACCTTCTCAGACCTGCAACAGTTTTTGCGCTGTTAATTAACAACCCTATAAAAAGTGTGTCACGGAGAATCAGCCATGAACCCAGTTCAGCAACACATGTATATCAATGGTGAGTTTGTCGAAAATCGCGCCGATCGCTGGATAGAAGTGATCAATCCGGCAACCGAAGCCGTGCTGTCGCGCATTCCTGAAGGCAGCGCAGAAGATGCGCAGCGTGCTATTGATGCGGCAGAGGCGGCCCAGCCCGCCTGGGAAGCGCTGCCCGCTATCGAACGCGGTAACTGGTTGCAAAAAATCGCCCAGGGTGTGCGCCAGCGTGCCGCAGAGCTGACCGCCGCCATCGTTGCCGAAGGGGGAAAAACCCAGGAGCTCGCCGAAACGGAAGTGTTCTTTACCGCGGACTATCTGGACTATATGGCCGGATGGGCGCGCCGCTATGAAGGTGAAATCGTGCAGAGCGATCGCCCGCAGGAGAACATCCTGGTATTTAAGAAAGCGATTGGCGTCACGACAGGGATTCTGCCGTGGAACTTCCCGTTTTTCCTGATTGCCCGTAAAGCCGCGCCGGCCCTGTTAACGGGCAACACCATCGTGGTCAAACCGAGTGAACTGACCCCGAACAACGCGATTATCTTTGCGCAGATTGTTGATGAGATTGGTCTGCCTGCCGGGGTGTTTAACCTGGTTACCGGCTATGGCCCGGTGGTCGGCCACGAACTGGCCGCAAACCCGAAGGTCGGACTGGTCAGCCTGACCGGCAGCGTGGGTGCCGGGATCGCCACCATGCAGGCGGCGGCAAAGAACATTACCAGGGTCTCGCTGGAGTTGGGCGGCAAAGCCCCGGCCATCATTATGAACGACGCCGACCTCGATCTGGCGGTAAAAGCGATTGTGGCATCGCGCATGATCAATACCGGGCAGGTGTGTAACTGCGCTGAACGTCTGTATGTGCAGGACGGAGTGTATGACGAGGTGGTTGAACGTCTGAGTGCTGCCTTTAAGCAGGTCACCTGGGGCGACCCGGCCAGCCAAAAAGGTCTGGACATGGGGCCACTGATCACGGCGGCAGCACTGCAACGCGTGGAACAAAAAGTGGCGGATGCAGTGGCTGCCGGGGCAAAGGTGGTGACAGGCGGCAAGCGTGCAGGCAACACCGGTTTCTTCTTCGAGCCCACCTTGCTGACCCATGTCGGGCAAAAGATGAATATTATGCAGGAAGAGACCTTTGGCCCGGTGCTGCCGGTGATGAAGTTCAGCACGCTGGATGAAGCCATTGCACTGGCCAACGACAGTGAATATGGCCTCACCTCCTCCATTTTTACCCAGAATCTGAACACCGCGATGCTGGCCCTGAAGCAGCTTAAGTTTGGTGAAACCTACATTAACCGTGAACACTTCGAAGCCATGCAGGGCTTCCACGCGGGCTGGCGTAAGTCCGGTATCGGTGGGGCCGATGGCCGTCATGGCCTGGAGGAATACCTGCAAACCCACGTCGCGTATCTGCAATACCAGTAACCGATCTTCCTGCCGTATTTGTCGTAGGGGGCGATCATTTTTTCCGATCGCCCTCCGCCCTTATCTATCCTGCACATATCGTTAGCACAACTACTCGTTAAGCCCGTTTCATGCAGTTTGTTATGTTTTTCCCATAGCGCTTATTACCTGGGGAAATAACATGAATAAAGCATTACTAAGCGGACTGATTGCCGGGATCGTTATTGGCTCGACCTTTTCGGCCACCGCCGCTGAAACCGCACCAAAAACCATCAATATCGGCTACCAAAAAGCCAATATCTTCGCGTTGCTGAAGTATCGCGGCACGCTGGACGAGCAGTTTAAAAAACAGGGCATTTCCGTTCGCTGGGTTGAATTCCCTGCCGGGCCCCAAATGCTGGAAGGCCTCAACGTAGGCAGCATTGACCTCGCGGCTACGGGTGATGCCCCGCCGACCTTTGCCCAGGCAGCCCAGGCCGATCTGGTTTATCTCGCCCACTCCCCGGCAAACCCGAAAACAGAAGCGATTGTGGTACCGGAGAACTCGCCGATCAAAACCGTCGCGGACCTGAAAGGCAAGCGCGTGGCGCTGAACAAAGGCTCTGACGTAAACTATCTACTGGTCAGCGCCCTGGAAGATGCCGGTCTGAGCTATAAAGACATCATCCCGGTTTATCTGCCTCCGGCCGATGCCCGCGCCGCATTCCAGCGCGGCGCGGTGGACGCCTGGGTGATTTGGGACCCGTACTACGCCGAAGTGGAAACCAACGCCAAAGCGCGTCTGGTGAAAAATGCCGAAGGTCTGGTACCGCACTACACCTTCTATCTCGCCAGCCGCAAGTTTGCCGATACCTATCCGCAGACGGCGAAACAGGTGGTCGATGAGCTGGGAACCCTGAGCACCTGGGCTAACGCCCACCCGGAAGACGCCGCGAAGATCCTCTCAACCTCGACCGGCCTGCCTCAGCCCATCTGGCAGCGTGCACTGGCGAGAATGCCCTACGGTGCAGAGCGCATGACACCGGAAGTGTTTAAGCAGCAGCAGGCACTGGCGGATAAGTTTACCCAGATTGGATTATTGCCAGTGAAGGTGGATGTCAGTTCGGCGACATGGTCGCTGGATAAGAAATAATTTCGGCCTGAATTCCACCCCATCCAAATCGCGGGTGGCCCAGAAAAGGTCCCCCCCCAACAATGCGGGGGCCCACCAAAAAGGGCCCCCCGCTGCTAAGAGTGGGTAGGTTTGGGTGTTACTCCCCTTCGCCAATCTGCCAGATAAACGTCGGTTCCTTACCGTTCACCTCCCAGTCGCCCACATTACGGATCTTATAAATCACCGGATTATGCGACGACACGGTGCGCGCATTACGCCAGTGGCGATCCAGCGCTTTACTGATGCGAGTATCTGATGCCCCCAGTGCATTAAACAGCTCGGTTGCGGCACGCGGGATCAGCTCGGTGGCAATCACCTGCGCCTGTGCTGACGCCAGTTCCGCCAGCACATTGGCCTGCTGGATCATCCCCTCATCCCCGCTGTTATGGACCTCATAAGCACGTTGCAGCGCATGCGTTGCCTGCTGAACGGCGGCGTCCACCGCATAGACCCAGCTGGAGATCTGCCCCACTACCTGTAATATCTGTACATCGTTTTTCACCTGCGTGGCATTGCCGTGGCTGTAGACACGTTTACGGCTGGCAACGCCTGCCGCGGCATCGCGTTTCACGGCGCGGCCAATACCCGCCAGCGTCGACAGTAAAACATGCTGATAAAACGCGGTCTGATAGCGAAAACGCTCGGTGAAATCATAGACATGCGCCTGCTCAACCTCTGCCTGATGAAAACGGGTGGTCCCACTGCCGCTCAGACGCTGGCCGAAGCCGTCCCAGTCATCTTCACGCTCCACGCCCTGCTGATGGGTGTTCACCAGCGCAATCACATCACGACCGTTATCGTTGCGCTGGGCATAAACATCAATCCAGTCGGCGTACAGCGTGCCGGTGCTGTAAAACTTCTCGCCGGAGATCAACCAGCCCTTCTCTGACGGGGTGACGCGGGTGATCACCTCACCCAGCTTGAGATTGCCGATTTCCGTCCAGCCACTGCCCACCAGCTCGCCATCATGGAAGCGGCGGAACCAGCGCTGACGCTCTTCACTGTCAGGCTGATTCAGGCGATCTTCCACAAAAGCGAAATGGGCGCGCAGCGCCTGCGGCAGGTTAGAGTCGGCTTCCGCCAGCTCCGTCAGCAGCTGGAACAGCTGCGGCAAGGTGGCGCCAAAACCGCCCTCCGCCTGCGGGATACGCAGGGTGCCGAACCCGGCTTCTTTCAACCAGCGAATCGGCTCCAGCGGAAGCGTACGCGTCACTTCACGTTCGGCAGCGCCTGCAGCAATGCGGGCAAATACCGGGCGAAAACGGGCCGCCAGCGCGGCGTAATCAGCAACAGATTCAGACATAGGATTCTTCCTTTTCGGATGGGTCATCAATGTCCTGCTTCGTCGGTTCAAAACGGATCACCAGCAGGAAAATAATCGGGATAATCGCGGCCAGCGAGACAATCCAGAACATATTAGTGCCAAAAGAAGCCTGCAAAATGGGCAGGATAAACAGCGCCAGCGCACTGCCGACACCTGACAGAGAGCGGCCAAAGCCGACGCCGGTGGCTCGGATATGCGTTGGATAAGAGAGTGCCGGGTAGATCATCATCTGCGCGCCTGGGCCGAAACCTTCAGCAAACAGCCACAGACCCAACATCAGGATGGCGAACACCACACCCATCGTGGCACTTGGGTGACCAATCAGCGCCAGCGAGATCAACGCGATAAATTGCAGGGCAAAACCGGCAATCGCCACATGACGGGATGGGAATTTCCATGCCAGACGCATGCCCAGCAGACCGCCGGTGAAGGCAAACAGCGCATTCAGCCCCAGTGAAGCCGAGATGGTTTCAAACACGCCTGCCCCCAGGAACTGCGCCAGAATTGACGGCAGGAAGAAGGCAATCGCGGTGTATTCAAACGAGATACAGATATTCATGACCGCCGTCACAATGGTGCGTTCGCGGTACGGTTTCTGGAACAAAACGCGGAAGCTCACCTTCGGGGGGGCCTTCTTCACGGGCTCTCTTTCATCGGGTTCGGCGGCATGCGCCGTAATGCCATAGGAGTCACGCAGAATACGTGCCGCCCCTTCCAGGTCACCCTGATTGGCGGCCCACAGCGGGGATTCATTCATAAACTTGCTGCGCACGGCGATGATCAAGAGCGCAGGCACCGCACCAAACAGCAGCGAGGCGCGCCACAGCCAGTCGGCGTGTTCGGCAGGCAGCAGGAAGTAGAGCGCAAAGATAATAAAGAAACAGGCGGACGAAGCGGCGTACCACATCGGGCACCAGGCCGCCAGCCGGGCGGCTTTGTTGCCTTTGCCCGCAAACTTCGAGAATTCAGCCAGATAGGCCATCGCCACGGGCAAATCGATGCCAACGCCAATGCCCATAAGGAAACGGGCACCGATCAGCACCCAAACGTTCGGCGCTAATCCGGCGGCAATCGCGGAGACCACAAAGAACAGCATATCGGCCATAAAGACGGAATAGCGACCATATTTATCGGTCAGCCAGCCACCCAGCAGGTTGCCCACTATGGTGCCGATCATGATCGATGACGTCACCAGCCCGGTGATCGCCGGCGTTAAGCCAAACTCTTTCACCACATCGTCAATGCCGTAGGACAGCGTGGTCAGATCGTAGGCATCGAGAAACACGCCGCCCAGAGCCAGAAAGACTATCCAGCGTGCGTAACTATTTTTACTGGTACGGGTATTAATAAGTTGTGCCACGTCACTGACAGATCGAACCGGTGTTGAATGGGATGGCGGTATTGCAATGCCATCGTCAATATTAATTGAACTCATAGTATCCCCTATCTCTATTATTTTACTGGCAGGTGCACCCTTCATATTCAAGCTGCGCAGGAACGGGCTACGGCTAAAATTATTTTGGGCATCTGAATACTGTTATAAAGAGGAAAACCTGTAATAACAAACAACAAAATATGATTTAAATACCATTTAAATCAATAAGATAATTAACTTCTTCAGCCTCAGCACAAAAACCGGAAAGGCTTGCGCCAGTCCGGTTTTTTTTACTCTTATTTAATACTTACTTATCGGAAACAGGCACCAGCACACCCTGCACCAGCGGATCGGTGGTTTCCTTTAACCACTGCTGAACACGGGGATCGGCAAACGCTTTTTTCAGCTTGATAATATTCTCATCATTTAAATAAGGCGTTCCAATCACCAACTGTGAGGCAAAGGTCTGTGGCGCAGGCGGGAATAATATGCCTTTATCACGGGAGACTTTACCGGCATCAAACTGGGAAACATACCCAATCGCCGCATCCACAGAATTTAATGCCCGTGGCATGGTTAACAGATCGAGTTCTTTAAAATTAAACTTATGTGGATTCTCTGTAATATCTTTTAATTTCGCCGTACGCGGTTCTACCGCCGGATCCAGACCAATCAGACCAATACGCTGTAACAGCCACAGCGCCTGCCCCTGATTAGCACCGTCATTCGGTACCACGATTTCCGCGCCTTGCGGCAGGTCAGCAATAGTCTTGTAACGGTCAGAGTAGATGCCGAATGCCCACTGGAATACCGGCAGGGTCGAGGTCAGTTCAAACTTGTTGGCATCCACCACCTGCTTCAGCCACCACTGGTGCTGATAGATGGTTGCCGCATACTGGCCTTCTGCCACCGCACGGTCAGCCTGCACCGGGTCCTGCAGCCCTACCGCTTCCAGCTTGATGCCATAATCTGGCGCAATGTTCTGCGCGACATATTCGATCAGGCGCTGCTCTCCGGCCATCGCCGGTTCAAAATGCACTTTCAGCGTGGTGCCGAAAGTCACGCTGTGACGCTGCTGGGCAGTGAAGTACCAGCCCAGCCCGGCGATCAGCACAATAGCCACAATGGCGACCTGCCACGGCCAGGTTTTCTTCTTTTTCAGTTCAAAATTCTGCTGCGTCATGATGAGTGTGTACCCTGTGAGTGTTGAAGTGCGGCAACCACGCGGTCGCCAATAAACTGAATCAGTTGGATGGTCACAATCAGCACCACAATGGTGGCGATCATGATGTGATTATCAAAACGCTGGTAGCCATACACCACGGCCAGATAGCCGATGCCCCCGGCACCAATGGTGCCCGCAATGGCGGAGTATTCGATCATCGAGATAACGTTCAGGGTGATCGCAGCGACGATGGCGGGGAGCGCCTCACTGAGCTGCGCCCCGGTGATCACCTGCCAGCGCGAACCGCCGGACACCAGTCCGACCGCCGTCACTTCCGGCGGCAGTTCACGCAGTGCGTTCTCCACCAGGCGGGCGAAAAACGGCGTTCCGGCAACAATCATCGGGATCACCGCCGCCGGAATGCCGATGGTGGTACCAGTCAGCCAGAAGGTGAACGGAATAATCGCCGCCATCAGCACCAGAAACGGCAGTGAACGACCAATATTCACCAACGCGCTCAGGATACGGTTCAGCCCCGCTTGCGGAAATAATCCGGCGCGCGAGGTGTTAAACAACACCACGCCCAGCGTCCCGCCGAGAGTGACAACAAACAGCATCACAATGCCGACCATCAGCCAGGTTTCACCGTAGGCAGGCAGCATCAGTTCATGGATCTGGTTCCAGGGGGTGTCCTGACTGGTGACGTCAATGGGTTTCATCCGGCCTCCTGCAAGCGCGGACGCGCCTCAATGATTTGTGCCTTCATGCCCAGCTGTGCCAGAGCGGTAATCAGCGCCTCTGGTGACAGCGGGCGCTGGTTAAAACGCACCGCAATTTGCATCCGCCCGGCGAGTTGCCCCGCCACCTCTTCCACATGCGCCGCCAGCAGATCGACCTGGACGTTGTGCTGCACGCTGAGCCGGCTGATCCAGTCGGTGGCCAGCGGCGGTGCGCAGGTCAGACGCAGCAGCAGGTCACCGCTGGCGGTAACCGGACGCAGCGGGAACAGCTGTGCGGCCAGCGCCGAATCCGGGGTGCTGAGCAGCTGCTGTAATGGCCCCTGCTGCACCAGTTGACCGTCGCGGATTTCTGCCACGGCATCGGCGGTGCTGCGCACCACGTCCATCTCGTGGGTAATCAGGATGATCGACAATCCAAACTGCTGACGAAGTTGTTTCAGCAACAGCAGAATGGCAGCGGTGGCCTGTGGGTCCAGCCCGGAGGTCGCTTCATCGGCCAGCAATACGGAAGGTTTCAGCGCCAGGGCGCGGGCAATACCGACGCGCTGACGCTGACCGCCGGAGAGCTGAGCCGGGTAATACCCCGCTTTGTCCGACAACCCCACGCTGTCCAGCAATTGACCAACATGGCGTTTAATTTCCCCAGGCACCACGCCCAGCCACTCCAGCGGCAGCGCGACGTTTTCCCAGGCGGTTTTGCGTTGCAGCAGCGCGGAGGACTGAAAGACGGTGCCAATGGCACGCCGTTCACGCCGCAGCGCGACACCGGACAAGCGAGAGAGATCTTCGCCGTTGACCCGGATACTGCCGGAGCTGGGCCGTTCCAGCAGGCTGATGCACTTTGCCAGCGTCGACTTCCCGGCACCGCTCGGGCCAACCACTGCCGTGATCGACGCGGCGGGCACCGTCAGTGAAATGCCTTTCAGCACCTCCACCGTGCGGCCCCCTGCCGCGGTGTAGTGTTTACGCAGACCGTCGATTTCAATCATGGAGTGACCTCATCTTCTGCCACGATCGCAGGCTGTGACGCCCGGCGGTAGCCCGCGCCCGGATGTGGTTCGGCCAGACGAGCGCCCTGGTGAAAGAGTTTTTCGCGCAGGGTGCCGGGCTGGTACTCTTTCTTGTACACGCCACGTTTTTGCAGTTCCGGGATCAGGTGTTCCACCACATCGCTGAAGGTTTCATGCGTTACCGCATACGCGAGGTTAAATCCGTCAACATCCGTTTCTTCCACCCAGCTTTGCAGCTCATCGGCCACCGTTTGCGCACTGCCGACCAGCAACGGACCAAAGCCGCCAATGCCCACCCAGTCGGCCAGTGCCTGCACCGTCCACTGGCGATCAGGATCGGCGGTAGAGAAGGTTTCCACGGCCGACTGAATCGCATTGGTGTGCAGGTGTTTGAGCACCTGGTCAGGCTGATACTGGCCGAAATCAATGCCCGTCCAGCCGGAGATCAGCGCCAGCGCGCCCTCGTAACTGACGTAGCTTTTGTACTCCTGCCATTTGGCCTGTGCCGCCTGGTCCGTCTCATCGACGATCACCGTTTGCAGGTTGAAAATCAGGATGCTGCGCGGGTCGCGTCCGGCTTCGGCTGCGCGGCGGCGAATATCCGCCACGGTTTTCTTCAGCAGCACTTTGGACGGTGCGGCGACAAACACGCATTCAGCATGTTCGGCAGCAAACTGTTTGCCACGGCTGGACGCACCGGCCTGATACAGCACGGGGGTACGCTGCGGCGAAGGCTCACACAGGTGGATGCCCGGCACCTGGAAGAAGGTGCCCTGATGGTTAATCGGATGAATTTTGCTCGGGTCGCTGAAGATGCGGCGCTCACGATCGCGCAGGATTGCCCCCTCTTCCCAGCTCCCTTCCAGCAGTTTGTAGATCACCTGAAGATACTCATCGGCATAGTCATAGCGCGCATCGTGATCGGTCTGCGACTGATGGCCAATGTTGCGTGCCCCGCTCTCCAGATAGGAGGTAACGATGTTCCAGCCAATGCGCCCTTTTGTCAGGTGATCGAGCGTTGAGATGCGGCGGGCAAACGGATACGGATGTTCAAACGACAGCGAGGCCGTGAGGCCAAAGCCGAGATGTTCGGTCACCAGCGCCATCGGGGTGATCAGCGCCAGCGGATCGTTGACCGGTACCTGGGTGGCGTTACGAATCGCGGCCTGGTTATCGCCGTTCAACACGTCGTAAACCCCCAGCACATCCGCAATAAACAGACCATCGAACTTGCCGCGCTCCAGCAGACGCGCCAGATCGGTCCAATAGCTTAAATCTTTGTACTGCCAGGAGCGGTCACGCGGATGCGCCCACAGGCCCGGCGACTGGTGACCGACACAGTTCATATCAAAGGCATTCAGGCGAATTTCACGTTGTTGAGACATAGATAGCACACTCCAGATTCCAGACAGCCGACACCCGTCATACTTCAAGCTGCAGGTGCGTTGGCTGCGCCGATCACCCCAGTCACATAGTTATCTATGCTCCTGGGAACTCTCGGGCTTGCCGCCTTCCTTCAGCTCGAATTATTTAGGGTCTCGAATTATTTAGGTTATTTTTCGGTGAGTTAACGCGTCAGACGGGACATCGCTCCGCATCCAGCCCCAGCAACTGCCGGGCAACGCTTTCCGCATGTTCTGCCACCTGCGGCAACCCCATTAGTTCACCGAAGCGGGCGCGCGCCGCCGGACCGGCAACATAAAGATGTGGATTGGCGCTACCGTCAGCACGTTCCGTCTGCGAACGCGCATTAACCTGGATCCCCAGCGCCAGCGGATCGGCCTGTATTACGCCCGTCGCGGCCAGTTGGTGCAGCAATACATCGCTTTGCAGCAGCCCGCCGTGCGCAGGTCCGGTGGTGATAATCAGCCGATCCACGTTCAGGCTCTGCGCTTCACCGCTGCGCGGTTGCAGCCGCAGGGTGATGTCGGCACCTGCTGCGGTAACCGCTGCCAGACGCGCAGCCTGAACCGTTAACTGGCCGCGCTGCTGCAGCTGTTGCAGTACCGCACTGACCTGTGGCGCAATACGGTAGCGATGCACATCCCACCACGGGCGCAGATGCCGCAGGAACCGGCGTTGTTCATTGAGGGACAGCTGCTGCCACAGGCGCTGTCCGTTAACGCGAATATCATCGAGGACCAGCTGCCACGGCAGTTGCTGCAAAGCGGCAGCAGCCACTTCCTGGCGAATACGGTGCAGCCACGCGCGCGCCGAGGCGTGTTGCGGCTGCTGGTAGTCCAGTGGACGTGCTTCAAACGGGCCACTGAGGTTCGGGCGAGGCAGCAGCCCCCGGCGTGAAAACGCCACAATCGGCCCGCGATGTTCGTGACGGTGTAACGTTGCCACCACATCCGACATACTCAGGCCACTGCCCATAACGGCGACCCGTTCATCAGGGGCAATCGCGGTCAACGCATCATGACGCCAGGGATCGGCAATCAGCCCCGGATGCCCCTCCAGCGCCAGTGCCACCGCACGCGGCAGCGCCGGAGGCGGATGACTGATCGCCAGTACCACATCATCGGCCTGAAGCTTTTTACCCAACGCGGTACGTAGCGTTCCCTGCTCCAGCGCCACCCCCCGGTCACAGAGATGGTGCAGTTTGACCGGAGAGTGCAGCTGCGCGCGGGCAAACTGTTCGGCGATATACGCGCCAAACTGACCGCGCTGTGGATAAACCTTGCCATCGTGCCAACGTGCATCCGGGTCCGTCTGGTAAGCCGGTGAGACGCGGAACCAGCGATCAAAATCCCCCTGTTCCGCCCCCGAAAGCTGCATGCGGTCAGCGGGGACATTAATGCGGTGCGCCGGATCGCGGGTACCATAGGCCACTCCGCGTGCCAGCTGTGAACGCGGCTCCACCACCGTTACCGTCAGCCCGGCGTCACCGAGCCTTGCCAGATGGATGGCCACTGCGGTGCCGGTAAAGCCGCCGCCGACGATAACGATATGACGCTCAGCCATGACTGTGCTCTCGCTGCTGTTGACGTTCAAGCTCACGCACCAGAGGAATCACCTCGCGGCCAAAGAATTCGACCTCTTCCTGAAAATGCAGGAACCCCAGCAGCATCAGGCTGACGCCAGCCTCTTTCAGCGCGATGATACGTTGAGCAATCTGCAACGGCGTGCCGATCAGATTGGTTTTGAAGCCATCGTTATACTGCACCAGATCTTCCAGCGTCGATTTCGCCCAGTTACCTTCGCCTTCGGGTGAAGCGCTTCCCGCATTTTTGACCTCATGCTGGAAGCCTTTTACCGCATCCGGGTTGGCATGGTCGAGGATCGCCTGTAGCGCCTGCTGAGCTTCCTGCTCTGTATCGCGGGCGATGACGAAACCGTTAACACCGATTTTGACCTGATGCTGGTTCTGTTCCGCTTTCTGGCGGATATCGTCTACCTGCTGGCGGATGCCTTCCACGCTGTTGCCGTTGGTGAAGTACCAGTCAGATACCCGTGCCGCCATATCCCGGGCGGCGCGTGAACTCCCTCCCTGGAATATTTCCGGCAATGGATCGAGCGGTTTTGGCTTCATCGAATAGTCGCGATAGCGATAGAAATCGCCGGAAAAGTTGAAGACATCCTGTTGCCAGATACCGCGCAGGCAGCGAATGAACTCTTCTGAACGCAGATAGCGCTCTTCATGATCCAGCCACGGCTCACCAATCGCCTTGAACTCCCCACGAAACCAGCCGCTGACCACATTCACGGCAATACGCGCATTCGACAGATGACTGATCGTCGCAATTTGTTTCGCAGCCAGCGTGGGATTCCACGGTCCGGGCAGCAAGGCGGCGATGACTTTCAGTTTTTCAGTCGCGCCGAGCAATGCCTGCGAGAAGCTGACCGACTCATGCTGATTATCTGCACCGTATCCGGCCGTAAAACGTATCTGGGTCAGCGCATAGTCAAAACCGGCTTTTTCCGCGATTTGTGCCAGCTTGCGGTTATAGTCGAAATCCCAGCCAGTACGCTGGGGGATGTTACTGATCACCAGCCCGCCAGAAACGTTAGGCACCCAGTAAGCAAACTGTATTGGTTGATGACTCATCGTTCTCTCCTCAGCTGGCGCTGCTGTTTTTCGCCGGACGGCGGTCGCCGCCGATCGTTTCACCAAATGGACCGGTATTGACCGTACGCTGACGTTTTTCCGCGTTCGATGCCAGTGGCAGTAGCGGCATCACCAGTTCGGCAAAACGGTGGGCTTCTTCCAGATGCGGATAACCCGACAGAATAAAGTTCTCAATGCCCAGCGCCTGATATTCGCGGATGCGGTCCGCCACCTGCTGCGGGCTGCCCACCAGCGCCGTGCCTGCACCGCCACGGACCAGGCCAACACCGGCCCACAGGTTCGGGCCAATCACTAAGTCATCACGCGAACCGCTGTGCAACGCACTCATGCGGGCCTGGCCGGTGGAGTCCATACGGGCAAAAATCTTTTGAGCCGCAGCGATGGTGTCTTCATCCAGATGAGAAATCAGACGGTCAGCGGCAGCCCAGGCCTCTTCTTCCGTTTCCCGCACAATGACGTGCAGACGGATGCCGTAGCTCAACTGGCGGCCGCGCTCTTCTGCACGCTTCCGTACTACCGCCAGCTTTTCAGCCACCTGCGCAACGGGTTCACCCCATGTGAGGTAAGTATCGATCTGGCTGGCGGCAACATCAATCGCCTCATCGGAAGACCCCCCAAAGTAGAGCGGCGGGCCATCTTCCTGCACGGGCGGGAACAGGATCTCCGATCCTTCCACGCGAATATGATCGCCGTGAAAATCAACCTTTTCACCCTTCAGCAGGCGTGAATAGACTTCAAGGAATTCGCGCGTCACCTGGTAGCGATCCGCATGGCTGAGGAAGATGCCGTCACCTTTGTTCTCCACCGGATCGCCCCCGGTCACCACGTTGATCAGCAGGCGCCCTTCGGACAGTCGGTCCAGCGTGGCAGCCATTCGTGCGGCAAGGCTGGGTGGTTGCAGGCCTGGACGCACGGCAACCAGATAGCGCAGTCGTTTGGTGATCGGTGCCAGCGCAGCAGCGACCAGCCAGGAGTCTTCACAGCTTTTTCCGGTCGGGATCAGCACGCCGTAATAGCCGAGGTTGTCGGCGGCCAGTGCCACCTGTTGCAGATACGGCAGGTCGACGGGACGCCCGCCTTCGGTGGTGCCGAGATAGCGGCCGTCTCCGTGGGTCGGGAGAAACCAAAATACGTTGATATTGTCCTGCGCTGACTCGCTCATTATCTGTTTCCTATATAACTATATCTGAATTTATTCGATACAAAGTTACGCTTTGGTTATAAAACCATTAGCAGGAAGTGTGCCAACTGTTATCGGTGTAAAAATCGTTATTTATCATTACATTGCCGTTGATAAAAATCGGCCTTCTCTGCTGCAAATGCAGCAGCCACTGACGGAAGTCTGTTGCATTTGCAGCAATCCTGCCGGTTACCCCCTCGCCCCGGATGGCGCGCCAGGATACTCTTTTCCTCTCTTCTCTCGTCAGGAATACAGCATGTCGCATCCCGGCCCATTACTGATTGATCCCGCCTCCATTGCGTTTCAAAGCGTACTGGATCGGCTGGCACCCACCGACGCCACGGTGCTGATTGTTGGTGAAACCGGCACCGGCAAAGAAGTGGTGGCGCGCTATCTGCACCATCACAGCCTGCGTCAGTCACAGCCCTTTGTGGCAGTGAACTGCGGGGCGTTGACCGAGAGTCTGGCGGAGTCGGAACTGTTCGGCCATGAGAAAGGGGCATTTACCGGGGCAACTGAACGTCATCAGGGCTGGTTTGAAGCGGCTGAGGGCGGCACGCTATTGCTGGATGAGATCGGTGAGCTGAGCCTGCCGTTGCAGGTCAAACTGCTGCGTGTTTTGCAGGAGCGGGAAGTCACGCGCGTGGGTTCACGCCGCCCCGTGAAGGTCAACGTTCGGGTGATTGCTGCCACGCATGTCGACCTTGCCCATGCCATTCGCGAGCGCCGTTTCCGTGAAGACCTGTTTTATCGTCTTAATGTGGCAGCGGTCACCCTGCCCCCGCTGCGTCAGCGACGCGAAGATATTCCCCTGCTGGCCGACCACTTTCTGACGCTGTATGCCCGCCGTCTGGGGCGTCCACAGTTGCGGCTGAGTGAAGAGAGCATCGCCACGTTGATGGACTATGCCTGGCCGGGCAATGTGCGTGAGCTGGAAAATACCCTGCATAACGCCGTACTGCTGAGTAAAGAGTCGCTGATCTCGCCGCATCAGCTCCGGCTGAACACCGAAAGACTCGAACCACACCCCGTCAGCGAACAGGCGCTGGATACGTTTCTGCGCCAGCAGTTACAGGGCGATGGCGGCCCCTTGTATCAACGGGTACTGGATGCGCTGGTGCGTAATGCGTTTGAACTGAGCGGCGAAAATCAGCTTCAGGCCGCTGCTTTACTGGGGATCAGCCGTAATACCCTGCGCACTCACTTAGGCCATCTTGGCCTGATTAAAGCCCGCCGTAGCCTGGTCAGCACAGCACGGCACGATGCCTCACGCCAGGGCCACCAGGATCGTGAACTGCGTATCGGCTATCAGAAGTTTGGCAATCTCGGCATCCTGAAAGCGCGCCAGAGCCTTGAAGCTGAATTTACCCAGCGGGGGATCAGCGTGCTGTGGAGCGAGTTTCCCGCCGGGCCACAGCTGTTACATGCGCTGGATAATCGCGAAATTGACTTTGGTACCACGGGTGAAGTGCCGCCTGTTTTTGCCCAGGCGGGCAACAGCCCACTGCTGTACGTTGCCTGGGAACCCGCGGCACCGCAGAGCGTCGCCCTGCTGGTGACACCGGACAGCCCAATCCAGATGATTGCCGATCTGCGCGGTAAGCGCATTGCGGTGAATAAAGGGTCTAATGTGCATTACCTGCTGGTGCAGATGCTGGATGAAGCAGGTATGACGTTGAATGATGTCCGTGTGCTGTACGCACCGCCCAAATATCCTCTGACCCCCAGCGATCATCATGCCGTTGATGCCTGGATGATGTGGGACCCGCTGCTGAGCGATGCGGAACTGAGCGGTCAGCTGCGCGTGATTGCCGATGGACGCGGGCGGGTGAACAACCATCAGTTCTATCTGGCGCATCGTGATTTTGCCGCCCACTCCGCAGATTTGTTGCATCAGCTGCTGGCGGCGCTGGTACAAACTGGCAGCTACATTGATGCCCATCGCCCGGAGGCGGCTGCCCTGCTCTCTGCTGAGCTCGGCCTCTCCCCGCAGGCGGTGTCACATGCTTTACAGCGCCGCAGCCATCAAACCCGCCGCATGGATTTGTCGGTGATCCGCGCCCAGCAGGCGATTGCTGACCGTTTCTTTGCGCTGGGGTTACTGCCGAAAGCGGTGAATGTACGTGATGCCGTGTGGCGTGGATAAGGCCAATGATTAGCCAAGCTTACTTGTCACAAAATTTGTCTGAATAATTTCAACTTTCTGATAATGTTTCCAATGGTAACCGATAGCTTTATGTAAGGTTATCGTTATAAATCAGAAAGATAATAATCGCCATTTCGGCGAGAAAACATCAAATAAACTGATAAATTAGTCACACCAGGCTAATGAGTTTATTCCGCCACCCTGCGAGTTATTCCTAAATACTTCCTGACAATAGTTTACCTTTGGAATTCATCTCCCTGTTGGAGTAAAGTTTATTCGCCGTAGCCTGTCAGATCGCCATGATCCGAGATGATATGCGGTTGCGCAATAACACCAGGGGATCGTTCCTCCATAGCAGACTTATAGAATTGGCTGTTATTAGCCCTCTTTTGCCTTAATTTTATTTAAGAAGATTAAATTTTACATCCTTGCTATTGAGTGGTTCCTGGAAATTTAAAAATCCGAGGGGGTTGTCGGTGAAAACAAATATCCTGTCGATTACTTATCTACGGGCCATTGCCTGTATGCTGGTAGTCGTTTGTCATGCTGAAAGTTTTTCTGCCAAACTGAGTCCGGCTTATTTTTCCGGTCTGTTTGGTTACGGCGGCGCCGTGGGGAAACTCGGCGTATACCTGTTCTTTATGATCAGCGGTTACCTGATGGCCTGCGTGCACTGGGAGGACTTTGGTAAGGGCAAGATGGGGTTGTTTGTCAAAAAACGTCTCGTGCGTATTTTGCCAATGTACTATCTGTTCACCCTGCTGACGATTGTGGCCTGGGTCATTAATCCGGGTTGGTTCCCGTCGACGGTATTAACGCCGCTGGATGATATTCTCTCCTTGCTGTTTATTCCCTCTGTATATATTAAAGAACTGGACACACTGACACCGGTATTATCGGTAGGCTGGACATTGTGTTATGAAATGCTGTTCTATCTGGTGTTTGCCATTGGTATGTTATTCAATCGCCGCAGTGGAATGTGGTTTATTTTCATCACTATTTTCGCCTTCATTGCGATCGGATCAGTGGGCGATTCACAGCGGCCCTATTTCCAATTCTATACCGATGAGATCATGCTTTATTTCCTCAGTGGCATTGTCTGTTTTATGCTGCAAAAACGATTCAGTCAACGTTATGCCCATAATGTTTTATCGCTTGCCGTGATTACTGGATTACTGGCGGTATCGACGCTGTGGTTGCAGGGCTATCCGCAGTTACTGCTGCTGTCGCTCAGTTTCTTTATTCTCACCGGGATGGAGTTCGCCTCACAGCGTCAGACCCACTTTACGCGAATCGTCACCGGCATTGGCCTGGCCTCTTACTCTATCTATCTTTGCCACCGTCTGTTTATGGGCGCGCTGCAGAAGGTACTCCATGTATTGTTGCCGACCCCCAGTACTGCCACGATGTATCTGGCGATGGTGATCCTCAGCGCGGCGTCGGCCGTAGTCGGTTATCTGATTTACTGGATGATTGAGAAGCGTGCCACAATGACCTTCCGCGTTAAAACCAGCTAAAGCAAAAGGGCCGGATAATCCGGCCCTCTCGCAGCTTAACGCCCTACCCGGTACTGACTTTTAAACAGTGCCACCGCACTGAATACCGCCAGCAGCATCAGATAATAGCTCGGTGCCAGACTGGACCCCGTCATGCTAATCAACAGCGTACAAATCAGCGGGGCAAAACCACCAAACACCGTTACCGCAACGTTGTAGCTGATGGCCATGCCGCTTGCGCGGGTCGACATCGGGAACAGGTCAGCCATCATCGACGGCACGGTAGAGAAGTAGACCGATTTCAGTAAGGCCATCCAGCCAACCAACAGGATCAACGTTGTTGGTGTGGTGTTATCTACCACCATCTTAAAGGCAGGATAAATGGTCAGCGCCAGCAGAATAAGCGATCCCCACATCAGCGGCACGCGTCCCACTTTCTCGGCCCACAGCCCCATCAGCGGCGTGACCACCGTCAGAATAATCCCGGCGACCAGCGTGGCGGTAAAGGCCACTGAACCTGGCAGATGCAGCGTTTTCGTTGCATACGTTGGCACATAGTTGAGCATGTAGTTAACGCCCGTTGAGATCACCATCAGCCCGATGGCCAGCAGCAGCAATGTTTTCTGGCGCCCCATCAGGTCCTTCAGCGGGGCATGTGATTTAGGCTGGGCAACAAAGCTGGCTGGCTCATGCACATGACGGCGAATATACAGACCCACCGGACCAATCAGCAGACCAAACGCGAACGGAATGCGCCATCCCCAGTCCTGGATCTGCGCCTCTGTCAGCCAGGCGGTCAGCCCCAGGCCAAACGCCGACGCCATCAGGGTACTGGCACCCTGGGTAGCAAACTGCCAGCTGGAAATAAATGCGCGACGTTCCGGGAAATGCTCGACCAGGAAAGCCGTCGAACTGCCTAATTCCCCCCCGGCGGATAAACCCTGAATCAGACGCGCCAGCAGGATCATGATCGGTGCCAGCAGGCCAATGCTTTCATATGACGGCATCACGGTAATCATCAGACCACCCAACATCATCAGGGTGATCGACATCAGCAACGCTTTTTTACGTCCGACTCTGTCCGCATACGCCCCCAGCACAACGGCCCCCAGAGGACGGATCAGGAACGCGACACCAAAGCTGCCGAAGGTCAGCAGCATGGAGACTGAGGCGTCCTCCGTCGGGAAAAAGGCGTGGGAAATATAGTTGGCAAAAAAACCGTATACCGCGATATCAAACCACTCCAGCGCGTTACCGACGCAGGTGGCAAACAGGGTTTTATACAGGTTCGGTGTGACCGGCTGTTGTTGCTGTACGATAGTGCTCACTGGCCTTCCCCCTGTGCGCGATGCGCACGATGACGGGCCAGCAACGTGCTGCCCTGTTCGCCTAAATCCCAGAACAGCCGGGTCATGATTTGTAATCCTTCGCGGGCAATGGATTTCAGCATATGTTCATCCACCGCATGCTGGCCGCAGGCCGGATAGGAGTGCGGGATCCACAACGTCGGTAATCCCAGCGCGTGGGCGAAGACATCATTCGGCAGTGAACCGCCAAGGTTGGGCAACAGCGCCGGTTTTTTGCCACTGGTGTTGGCAATCACCTCCAGCGCCCAGTCCACCAGCGGGTCACTCGGGTCAAGACGTGTCGCCGGGGAACCGCGCAGCACCTCAACCGTCACCTGCGGAAAACCGTGCGCATCCAGATGGTTGCGCAGATGCGTGGCAATATTTTGCCAGTCGGTGTCCACCACAAAACGCAGCTGGCAGACAGCGGTCGCGTTGCCGGGAATGGCATTCATTGGTCGTGCCGGATTTCCGGCGAGGAATGAGAGTACCTCAAGCGTGTTCCAGCCATACAGGCGCTCTGTCGGCGTCAAACCGGCCTCACCCCAGTTCGGATCAATCTGCGGGCCATTTTCATCGCCCACTTCAATGTCGCTGAGGATCGCTTTGACCGCCGCGCTGATCGCGGGCGGCTTCAGCGCTGACACCTGCAACTGGCCGTGCTGATTGACCAGGCAGGCCAGCGCACTGGCCAGTTGGGTGCCGGGGTTGGTCAGCAGGCCGCCCCAGTTGCCTGAGTGGTAGTCGCGGTCGCGGGCCTGAATGCTGAGGCGGAAGTTCACCGCCCCCCGTGAGCCAAGGAACAGCGTTGGGCGCACGGCGTTCAGACGCGGGCCATCGGAGGCGATAAAGATATCGGCTTTCAACTTCTCGCCGTGGCGCTGGCACAGCTCCATCAGGCCTGGGGAGCTGATCTCTTCGCCCATTTCAAACAGGAATTTACAGTTAAAGCCCAGCGTGCCGCCGCGCGCGGCTGCAACCTGCTCCAGCGCGGCGATATTCACCGAGTGCTGGCCTTTATTATCCGCGCTGCCACGTCCGTACCAGCGGTCGCCCTCTTCCATCAGTTCCCAGGGCGTGAGGCCGCTGCGCCAGTTTTCATCATCACCAAACACCACGTCACCGTGGCCGTAGCAGAGCACGGTCGGCAGTTCCGGGTCTTCAATGCGGGTTGCCAACAGGAAAGGCCGTAACGGCGCCTGCGGGTTCGCCAGCTGTTCCGTGGTGAAGCCCAGCGCCTGCATAACTGGCGCCATCTCTTCATCAAGATAGCGCTGGATCACCTCATCGCGATCGTCACGCTGGCTTTCGCTGCGTAGGGCGACGCGGCGTGCCAGCACCTGTTTGAATTTGCCACTGTCAAAGTACGCCGTGGCCAGCGCTACCGCCTGTTCACCTGTCATATGTCGGTCCGTTTTTATTGTGTTTACTTTTTGTGTTTGCCCCTCCGTTTTAAGCTAGAATCGCTCTTTGCCACAATCATCAAATAATCAAGTTAGCGTTGCTTTAAAAGCAATGCTGTTCTGCACGATCAGTGAACATGCACCATAACGAGGCAGCCCGATGCACAGCAGTGAAATTCGCTATTTTCTTGCCGTCGCCAACAGTGGCTCGCTGAGTGCCGCCAGTCAGCAGCTGTTTGTTGCCGTGTCTGCAATCAGCCGCCAGATCCAGCGTCTGGAGGCGCGGGTCGGCGCTCCGCTGTTTGAACGGCATGCACGGGGCATGGTGCTGAATGATGCCGGGCAGATATTCGAAAACCACGTGCGCAAGAGCATGATGGATATGGAACATGCCATCGCCGAGATCAAAGGACTGAAAGCCATTCGCCGCACCGCGCTGCGGGTGGCCTGCACCGACGGCATGGCGTTTAGCCTGCTGCCTGTGCTGTGCACCCAGTTTCGTCAGTTGCATCCCGGCGTCAGTTTTGATCTGACGGTCGCCAGTGCCCTGGAGGTGGCCGAAATTATGCGGCGTGGCGAATGTGACGTGGCGTTCCAGTTCAGTCTTCACCCGGAACGCGGCGTGGAGGTGGTGGCCGCCTGGCCCGCCCCGGTGTTGCTGGTGATGCATGAAAGTCACCCGCTGGCGCAACAGCAGATACAGCTCAGTGACCTGATGGCGTACCCGCTGGCATTACCGGATGCGGGAACCACGGTACGCCAGCTGTTTGACCTCTCCTGCCGTATGAGCGGGACGTTTGTTGAACCTGTGCTGACCTGCAATAACTTCAGCACGCTGTATACGTTCCTGTTACAGACCCCCACGGCAATTACCATTTGCAGCCAGTTCACGGTGATGTACCAGGCGGTTGAACACGGGTTGATGCTGAAATCAGTGGGTGCTGAGCAGCTCA
The DNA here is from genome assembly GCF_037479175.1 of Erwinia sp. MYb375. Classification (NCBI taxonomy): domain Bacteria; kingdom Pseudomonadati; phylum Pseudomonadota; class Gammaproteobacteria; order Enterobacterales; family Erwiniaceae; genus Erwinia; species Erwinia sp. MYb375. The sequence goes on from NZ_JBBGZS010000023.1 coordinate 852,336, forward strand.
GCCAGCGTTCATTGCAGGTTCAGACCGCCATTGGCCGTAAACCGGGGACGGCGCTGACGCTGTTTCTGGAATTTGTGCGCAGTGAGTTGAAGCAGAAGGATGAGAGTATCCGGGCGGCGTTTGTTTTTTAATGTGGCACGGGGTGTATTGGCTGACAGCCTGGCTTCAGGTCTGGGGCCAGTTTGAGCACGCCGGAGCGGCAACAGCCGCATCCATGCGGGCCTCGGCACGCGGCGTCCCTGCCGCGTGACGTCCGGCTTACCCCAAACTGGCCCCCTCCCCGCAGAACCGTTGCTCGCTGTAAGTTTTAAAACAGCAATAACATGACGCTCTCTGCGAATTGGTTTGGAGGTTGACCTGGGTTTTGACGTTGAGGCGGCATTCAGCAGCGCTGAGGAAGCGCAGTGAACCAGGACGAACCGCCAGGACGGCGGTGAGAGGGAGAGCCGGCACAGGGAGGTGCCGTCACGACCAGTCCGTCGGTGAACCGCGCTTGCGAAGGCATCCACGCAGTGGACGCAGCGCCTGCCGCAAAGCCCGGGTCCCCAGGGCGGCGGCGACTGGCCGCCTTGGGTCGCTCAGCCCACGAAGTGGGAAAGCGAAACGCCCTTGACGTTGACGTTGACCTTGACGTTGACCTTGATCTGGACAATCGCGCAGATCAGCATCACTGCGTTTTATTTCACATCCACCTGATAGAAGATGTGTTTGCCAAACGGGTCCACTTCATAACCCGTCACTTCTTTGCGTACGGGTTCGAAAATGGTGGAGTGGGCAATCATCACCGCTGGCGCCTGATCGTGCATGATCTGCTGCGCTTCGCGGTACATCACTACCCGCTTGTCGTGATCCTGCTCGGCACGCGCCTTGGTGATCAGCTGATCAAACGGCGCATAGCACCACTTCGCTGAGTTAGAACCGCCGTTGGCAGAGGTGCAGCTGAACAGCGGGCCGAAGAAGTTATCCGGGTCGCCCGTTGCCGTGGTCCAGCCCATCAGTGCCGCCTGATGTTCGCCGTTTTTCACCCTTGAGAGATATTCGCCCCACTCAAAGCTGACGATATTGGCTTTGATGCCGACCTTCGCCCAGTCCGCCTGGATCATCTCCGCCATACGCCGTGCATTCGGGTTGTAGGGCCGCTGAACCGGCATCGCCCACAGGTCGATGGTGGTACCCGGTGCAATACCCGCCTCTTTCAGCAAAGCCTTGGCCTGATCTGGCGCATAGTCGTAATCTTTCAGGTCTTTATCCGCGCTCCATACGCCCGGCGGCAGCAGGTTTTTTGCTGCGGTGCCCGTCCCCTGGAATACCGCTTCGATAATCGCAGATTTGTTAATCGCCATGCTGAGTGCCTGACGCACTTTGACATTATCCAGCGGGGCTTTTTGCGTATTGAACGCGAGGAATCCGGTGTTCAGCCCTGCTTTCTGCATCATGGTGATATTCGGGTTTTCCTCCAGGCGCTTCAGATCGGCCGGATTCGGGAACGGCATCACCTGACACTCATTTTTCTCCAGCTTGGCCGCGCGTACTGAGGCATCCGGCGTAATGGTGAAGATCAGACGGTCCAGCTTCGCCTTACCCTGCCAGTATTGCGGGAACGCACGGTACAGGATGCGCGAATCTTTCTGGTACTGCGCCAGTTCAAAGGGCCCGGTGCCGATCGGTTCACGATCCACTTTTTCCGGCGTGCCCGCTTTCAGCATCGCATCAGCATATTCGGCCGAGAGAATCGAGGCAAAGTACCAGCCGAGATCGGCGAGGAATGGCGCCTCCGCATGGGCAAGCGTAAAGCGCACGGTGTGATCGTCAATCTTATCGATGCCTTTCAGCAAGGTGCCGAACTCCAGGCTTTCGAAGTTGGTGTAACTGCCGTTAGACACCTTGTGATAAGGGTTCGCGGGATCTTTCTGGCGCATAAACGAGAAGATGACATCGTCGGCGTTAAAATCACGCGTTGGTTTGTAGTTTTTATTACTATGGAACTTCACGCCCTTACGCAGATGGAAGGTGTAAACCGTGCCGTCCGGGCTGATATCCCAGCTTTCGGCCAGCGAGGGGATCAACTGGGTGGTGCCGGGGGTGAAATCGACAAGCCGGTTATAAATCGGCACCGCGCTGGCATCCACGCTGGTGCCTGAGGTGTACAGCTGCGGGTTAAAGTTTTCTGGCGATCCCTCAGAGCAGAACACCAGCGTTTTCGCCGAAACCGCTGAAGCGACGGTCAGCGCCAGAGCCGCCAGAACCGTGCGTAATACCGCTTTCTTCATCTCCATCCTCGCTTTTTATTTGACATTATCAGGGGGTGGTGCGTAAACCTGTAAATAACCTGTTCATGAATAACATGATTTTGCACATTACCGAAATCATACCGCTCGAGACAAATAAGGAAAGCTTATGACTGATTTACTGGCACGTCAGCTGACTCAACGTTTTTACCGCTATCTGGCGGTCACCAGCCAGAGTGACGCCGCGTCCACCGTGCTGCCCAGCACGCCAGAACAACATGATATGGCACGGCTGCTGGCGGATGAACTGCGTCAGTTGGGGTTACACAACGTGGTGATTGATGAATTCGCCACCGTGACCGCCGTGAAACCCGGTAATCGCCCTGGCGCCCCGCGCATCGGTTTTATTACGCATATTGATACCGTGGATGTCGGCCTCTCGCCGCATATTCACCCGCAGACCCTGCGCTTCGAGGGCGAAGATCTGTGCCTGAATGCAGAACAGGACATCTGGCTGCGCCAGGCGCAACACCCGGAGATCGCCGCTTATCACGGGCAGGATATTATTTTCAGCGATGGTACCAGCGTGCTGGGTGCCGACAATAAAGCCGCCGTGACGGTGGTGATGACGCTGATGGAAAACCTGAGCGATGCGCAGCCGCACGGCGATATTGTGGTGGCGTTTGTGCCGGATGAAGAGATCGGCCTGCGCGGCGCGAAAGCACTGGATCTGAAGACGCGCTTTGATGTGGACTTTGCTTATACCATCGACTGCTGCGAACTGGGCGAAGTGGTGTATGAGAACTTCAATGCCGCCGCCGCTGAGATCATCCTGACGGGCGTTACCGCCCACCCGATGTCAGGCAAAGGCGTGCTGGTGAACCCGCTGCTGATGGCCTGGGACTTTATCGGCCACTTTGATCGCCAGCAGACGCCGGAACATACTGCCGGACGTGAAGGTTACACCTGGTTTAATGATATGCAGGCCAACGCCAGCGAAACGCGCCTGAAGGCCTCGATTCGTGATTTCGATCTCGCAAGCTTTGAGCAACGTAAACAGCAGATGCATCAGGTGGCGGAAATCATTCGCCAGGCGTATCCAACGGGCAAGGTGGAGGTCAGTATTTCGGATACCTACAGCAATATCAGCAATGCTATTGGCACGGATAAACGCCCGATTGACCTGATTTTTGCCGCGATGAAACAGCTGGATATTGAACCGAAGGTGATCCCGATGCGCGGCGGCACGGATGGTGCAGCGCTGTCTGCAAAAGGGTTATTAACGCCGAACTTCTTTACTGGCGCGCATAATTTCCACTCAAAGTTTGAGTTCCTGCCGATCCCGTCCTTTGTGAAGTCTTACCAGCTGGCTGAGAAAATCTGCCTGCTGGCAGCGGAGTAATATCTAGTGGGCTTACCGGGAAATACGACCTTCCGTGGGGCTGAAGGATCACCTGGGATTTTTTGTGGCTGACAGTTTGGCTTCAGGTCTGAGGCCAGTTTGAGCACGCCGGATCGGCAAAGTCCGCATCCCTGCGGGCCTCGGCACGCGACGTCCTGTCGCGTGACGTCCGGCTTACCTCAAACTGGCCCCATCCCCGCAGCACGGTTGCACGCTGTCGGTTTTAAAACCGGCAACCCGATGTGCCGTCAACAACCGGTGCGTCGGTGAACGAAGCAGACGAAGGGATTCGCTGCAAGTGTGCGATGTGCCTGACGCAAGCCCTCGACCGCTCCGCCCACTTCGGGTGAAAGCGAAACACCCTTGACGTTGACCTGCACCCGCGAGTACGCCTCACTCCTCATAAACATACACACGCAGACGATGCCCGTCCGGGTCGCAGGCGGTAAAGGTATACCCGAAATCCAGTGTTGCTGGCGGGTCGAGGATCTCAACGCCTCCTTCCTGCCATTGGCTGAAGAGACTATCCACCTCTTGACGACTTTCGGCAGTAAACACGATCTCTGACTGGCTGGCGCCGGCACTGATCGGTGGCGTCACTCCTGATGTAAGCCACAACCCGAGACGACCGCCGGAAGGCAGGATAAACATCGCAAAGGTGGGTGAAAATTCGACGGCATCGACGTTCAGTATCCGCTGGTAAAAAGCGGCGCTGTTAGCCGGGCTGGCAACATACAGAATGGTGAAATCAAGTGCTTTCATTTGGGGTTTCCCGTTTAGTGGCTGGACGGGAACAGACTAGGCGATGCGACTGACAGTTTTTGTCAGTAGCCAAATCCCTGAGCAGAAATATTATGGCGTTCCCGCCACTCTTTCAGCAGCTGTGTGCGGGCGCGTGGATACCGCTGCGCGGTGACCTGCAGGTGGGTGAAACGATCAAGGCGAAAATGGCGGTAATCATCGCGTGTTTCGCACCAGGCTACGAGCACCTGCACAGAGTCAAAAAAACCAATCGCAATGGGCCAGACTCTGCGCCGGGAGCTAACGTCTTTCAGATCAAGGTAGTCGATTTCTATGATGTTCTGCCGGCTGATAGCCTGACGTAATGCGCCAACATCAATACTGATAGCCAACTCCGCCTTCGCCGGGCCGACCATCAGCGGCGATAACTCCAGCTGCGAACGCAGTTCGGGTGGCAAAACGTCGGCAATCTTGCTTAATGCGGAGTGCGCCGCGGCGGCGAGTTCGTTATCGGTCCGGCGCGCAACCCAACGGGAACCGAGTACCAGCGCCGCAATTTCCGCAGTGTTAAACATTAACGGCGGCAGGGTAAACCCGGGTCTTAAAACATAGCCCAATCCGGGTTCACCCACGATATCCGCCCCTTGTTGCTGCAAAGTGGCAATATCACGGTAAAGCGTTCGCGTACTCACACGCAATTCGCTGGCAAGTTGTTCAGCCGTAATGGGGAAACGGTGGTTACGCAAAAGTTGCAGCAGATCGAGCAGACGTTGAGCACGTGACATAGTGGTTATCGGCGGTTCGGGGAGGATGTCAGGGACGGCCAGCAGGGCTGGCCGCCGGAGTGGCGTAACGTTATTTCACTGCCACATCAATACCTGGGAAGAACTTCGCGGCCAGTTTGGTGACGGTGCCGTCGTTCTGCACTTTCACAATGGCGGCATCCAGCGCTTCTTTCAATTTGGCATCGTCTTTACGCAGACCAAAACCAATGCCGACACCGAGTACCACCGGATCTTCCACGGCCTTACCGGCAAAGCTAAATTCTTTACCCTGCGGTTTTTCCAGGAAGCCAGACTGCCCGGCAGCCGACATCACCAGCGTACCGTCAAGGCGGCCCGCGACCATGTCGTTGTAAACCTGGTTCTGATCCTGGTAAGGCGTCACAGTCACACCCTGTGGCTCCCAGTGTTTTTTGGCGAAGGTTTCCTGAACGGAACCCTGCAACACACCAATGCTCTTGCCTTTCAGGCTGTCAACGGTTGGCAGCAGACCGGAACCGGTTTTCGCAATCAGCATGCTCGGGATACGGTAAATAGGATTGGTGAAACCGATGCTTTTCATACGCGCTTCGGTGATGTTCATCGCCGAGTTGATGGCATCGAATTTCTTCGCTGCCAGCGCCGGGATCAGGGCATCAAAACTGCTTTCCACCCAGCTGCATTTGAAATTTCCCACCTGGCAAATCGCTTTGCCCAGTTCGATATCAAACCCTTCCAGCTCGCCTGAGGCGTTGCGGCTTTCAAACGGTGGGTACTGTGACTCCAGACCGTAACGCAGTGTGTCCTGCGCCAGCGCTGACATGGACGTCAGCAACCCTACTGCCACAAACAACGCATTCAGTTTTTTCATTCATTTACCCTCAGAGTGGTGCTGTTAGCGAGGCTTGACCTGACAGAGTGCGCGCGCGCCCGCCTGCAAGGTGGCTTCGTCTTTTGCGAAAGAAAGACGGATTAATTTATTGTCGGTGCCATCGGTATAAAACGCCGACAGCGGAATGGTGGCCACACCGTGATCAACAATCAAACGTTTTACCATTTCACTGTCAGTCTCGTCACTGAAATCTGCATAACTGGCTAACATAAAGAACGATCCGGCCGAAGGCAGCAGCGTAAACGGTGAATCTTTCAGCAGGCTGGCCAGCGTATCGCGTTTACGCTGGTAAAACGCCCCCAGGCCCAGATAGTTAGCGGGCTGATGCAGATAGTCGGCAAACGCCACCTGCATGGGGGTGTCGGCGGAGAACATCATAAACTGATGCACTTTCACCACTTCATCCATCAACTCAGCCGGGGCCAGCAGATAACCGACGCGCCAGCCGGTCACATGGAAGGTTTTTCCAAAGGACGAAACAATCACACTGCGCTGCGCCAGCTCAGAATGGGTTGCCATTCCGTGGTGTTGACGGCCATCAAACAGAATATGTTCATAGACTTCATCCGACAGCACCACGATATCCGTGTTGCGGGTCAGTAATGCCAAACGGTCAAGATCGTCACGGCTGAGGACCTGTGAACTCGGGTTATGCGGGGTATTGATAATGATCATGCGCGTTTTCGGCGTGATCGCCGCACTGACTTCATCCCAGTTGATGGCGAAATCAGGCACCTGTAATTTCAGGCCGATGGGCGTTGCACCTTGCAGACGCACAATTGGCGCATAGCTGTCGAACGCGGGTTCGAAGAAAATCACTTCATCACCCGGATGAACCAACCCGGCAATGGCCGAGTACAGCCCTTCACTGGCGCTGGCGGTGATCAGCACTTCGCTGGCAACGTCATACTTCTGGCCGTACAGCGTTTCAACTTTGTTTGCCAGCACCTCACGCAGCGCGGCCAGGCCGGTCATCGGGGCGTACTGGTTATGACCCTGCTGCATGGCGCGGGTCACACCGTTCACCAACTGAGGATCACACGGGAAGTTAGGGGCACCCTGCGACAGGTTAATCGCGTTGTACTGTGCAGAGAGCTGGCCGATCACCGAAAAAATCGTGGTACCGACATCGGGTAATTTAGAACGTTGCTGCACCGAAGAGGTGATGGTCATGGAAGCTCCAGGTCAGGACATTAGCCAAACAGGGTAAATTTCGTTAGCCCTATTCAACGCGGCGGCACTTGAGGCGACAAGCGAATTGTTGTCATAATAGCCATGACGTTTAATCATAGCTCAGAGAACCCCATGCCTCAGCGCCCGCTGCCGTTAAATGCCATCCATGCTTTTATTGTGACTGCCCGTCATCTCAATCTGACGCGTGCCGCCAGCGAACTCTGTATTACCCAGGGTGCTGTGAGCCGTAAAATTGCCGCGCTGGAAGCCTGGCTGGGTTTTGCGCTGTTTGACCGCCATGCACGCGGTCTGACGCTGACCCCGCAGGGTGCCAGCCTGCTGCCCGCGCTGCAAAGTGGCTATCAGCAGATGCACGAAGCGGCGCAGCAGGCCAGCAGGCAGAATGCGATGATCCGTCTGAAAGCCCCGACCTGCGCGATGCGCTGGCTGGTGCCAAAGCTGGTGGCGCTGGAGAAACCACGCCCGGAACTGCACGTCTCCCTGACCACGACCGTGGATCATAGCAGCCAGCTGGATAACTTTGATGCGGCCATTCTGTATGGCAGCAGCCCGCGCAACAGCGTGTTGTTGTTTGAAGAGGCGCTGACACCGGTCATGGCCGCCTCCCTGCTCCCCGACGGGCCTGCGACAGCGACATCCCTGGCAGACATGACGTTTTTGCATCCCACTGCCGACAACCGCGACTGGCAGCTGTGGTTACAGGCACAGCAACAGCCGCTGGCGATGAAACGGAATCAGCATTTTTCGACGATGGATTTGGCGATTAGCGCAGCCATTCAGGGGTTTGGCGTGACCGTGGCCGATGTCACACTGATAGCGGAAGATCTCACGATGCAGCGCCTGGTCGCGCCCTTTGCGGGCAGTGTAAAAACGGGCGCGGTCTACAGCCTGATCCGTCGCCCGCCGTCAGTTTCGCCACCGCTGCTGGATGAGCTGGTGGCGTGGTTATGTGAACAGCCTTAGAAAGACACCCACTCGTCAGCAGAGGCGGCGCGGGTTGCGTTGCCAGCGACATGCAGGGTGATGTTACCCCCGGAAATCCAGGTACCCATCAGAGAAATGGCGTATTTATTGGTGACATGCCAGCTTAGTGCAAAGTCAGTGTTTTTTATGAAAAAGCCGATGATGAACAGGATAATATTTACCCGTTAATCCCACTCCTTTACCATCCGTTCTGGATTATTAAATAACAAGGAAATGTTATGGAAAACGGTTTTAGTATTGCATTAACCCCGGTCCAGCTGGCAGCCGTCATGGCAGATGAATCTGTGCTCACTGAGCGTATCTGGGGCAGCATCGGGTTTCTCGGTAGTGTGCTCGAGCTTGCCAGTGCCACTACACTTTGTCTGGTCCCTGAGCCTACTGGGGTAACGAAAGCGGGATGCATCATTGTTGGGGCACACAGCCTGGACGGGATGAGTGCCTCGGCTTACCAGGTCTATTCAGGCAAACCAACGGCTTCAATGACTGCACGCGCTACGGCAGGAATAGCAAAAGATTTAGGCGTGGATAAGCCCACCGCTGACCAGATTGGTATCGCTGTGGATGTTGTTATTCCATTCTCAATTGCCGGGGTAGCACGTGTAGCCTCTGTCAGGATGGGACAGATGAGTCTGATGAAACATGAAGCAGTGAAAGGGACTAAGGGAGGCGGACATACGATTAAAAAACACATTGGTCAGTCTGAGTCGGAAATGAGGGATAAAATAAAAAGAGGCCTGCAATCAGGATCTCTAAACCCTTTTAGTGGCGCCACCAGTTCATTCTATAACTTAAATATTGCTGAGAAGGCTCTTAGCAAAGCAATCAAAGCAAATCGGAGTCGGATCCGAATCTGGGCCAAGAGTACTTCACCTGATCGTACAGGAAACTATTTAGAGCTTAGCTACACTCACAGTAGCCCGGTAGGGAGCGTTATCGCAGTGCGGTCAGGTAAGATGATTGAAACAAATAAAATTGAATTTGTTCTTTCAAAAAAACAATATAATAACAAAGCTTATTATATTTTAACTGCGTTTCCAATTTTGGGTTAACACGATGAAAAAATACGAATCGATAAGGATTTTTTTTCGGTTTTTTTTTGGCCCCGACTGGGGAGACAGTTATCAAGAAATCGTGGATGCATATATTGACGATCAGGATGAGGTTTATAATAACTTGATTGAGGAAATTGACGACTTTCTAAAACACTATCCTGATGATGACTCTGCAAACCGGGCCCTGGAGCAAGTGTGCAGTGTGAGTATGGCTTTTTTACGCCCCTCCCCGGTAGCGTTCCTGTCCTGGTTATCTCACTATCTAAAACAGCAACGCGACAGCCGCTGACAAAGAAGCGAAATTAACATTTTTCGACGAAATATCTGACGATGCAGCGCCTGGTCGCGCCCTTTGCGGGCAGTGTAAAAACGGGCGCGGTCTACAGCCTGATCCGTCGCCCGCCGTCAGTTTCGCCACCGCTGCTGGATGAGCTGGTGGCTTGGTTATGTGAACAGCCTTAGAAAGACACCCACTCGTCAGCAGAGGCGGCGCGGTTTTTTGGCGCACCCAGGGTTTTCAGCGGGCTTTTCAACGCTGCCGGTGCTGCGGCAGAATGACTGGCAGGTGCACTGTTGGCGGAAAGGCGGAACTTCGACACCGATAGCGTCAGCTCTTCCGTCTGGCGCTCCAGCGCGCTGGCCGCCGCAGAAACCTGTTCAACCAGCGAGGCGTTCTGTTGGGTGACGCTGTCCATTTCTGAAATCGCGGTGCCCACCTGAGAAATGCCTTTGCTCTGCTCTTCGGAAGCTGACGCGATCTGCTTCATGATTTCGGTGACTTCCGCCACCGATGTCAGGATATCGCCCATCGTGCTTCCGGCTTCACCGACCAGTTTCGAACCGGTATCGACGCGGGAAACAGAGTCCGCAATCAGCGTTTCGATCTCTTTCGCTGCACCGGCACTACGTTGTGCAAGGTTACGCACTTCGCTGGCGACCACGGCAAAACCGCGCCCCTGCTCTCCGGCGCGAGCGGCTTCTACCGCTGCGTTCAGTGCGAGGATATTGGTCTGGAAGGCAATGCTATTAATGACCGTAGTAATTTCGGCAATTTTCTTCGAGCTGCCAGCAATGCCCTGCATGGTGTTAACCACTTCATTCACCAGCTTGCCCCCTTTGCTTGCGGTCAACGAGGCAGTATCCGCCAGTGAGCTGGCCTGACGCGCATTGTCGGCATTGAATTTCACCGTGGCGGTCAGCTGTTCCATGCTGGCTGCCGTCTGCTCCAGCGCCGAGGCCTGCTCTTCAGTACGTGAGGACAGATCGTTGTTGCCGGAGGAGATTTCTGCCGCTCCACGATGAATATTTTCCGTACCGCTGCGAATAGCGCTGACGGCGTCACGCAGGCTGTCCTGCATCGCCCGCAGCAGTGGCACCAGTTTGCCGACACAGTTACGGCCAAAGTCGTTAACCGGTTGGGTCAGATCCCCTTCGGCAATCACACGGAAGTGCTCGCGGATGGTGTCCAGCGGACGCACCAGCATCACCACCAGATAGCGGTCGGTAAACACCAGAATTAGCAACCCGGCAATCACCGCCAGTACCAGCACGGTTTTGGTGACGTGGGTCAGATGGTCGACCGTAACACGAGTCGCATCGAGTTTAGCCGCCGCCGCCACGTTGAATTTCTCTACGCTGGCACCAAAATCACGGCTCAGGGCTGGCGTAATGCTGGCGGCATGGCGACGGTAGTCATCCGGTGAACCCTGCTGTGCCAGGCGAACCTGCGGTTTAACCCCGTCATCCAGCAGCTTCTGCCAGCTGTCAATGGCGCCGGAAGCGTACTGCTGATCCAGCGGGCCCGGCGACTGTTGTTTGAAATCAGCCAGCAACGTGGCCATGTTATCCAGTGCTTTCTGCACCGACGCCATATCTTCCGGTTTTTTGGAATCTATCGCGCGCGTTAAACGGGTGATCACGCGGAAATACTGATCGTTACCTTTGCTTAAGGTGCTCATCTGACCGACCAGATGGCGATCAACAGCATTACCTTCACTTAACTGATTGAGTGAATACACGCTGTACAGACCCACAGCGCCCCAAAGCAGGCAGAAAAAGCCCAAAATCCACAGCAAAACTGCGCGGATGGTATAATTTTTTAATAGTTTCATAATGACTCCGTGACCTGGTGATACCGATAAAAGTGTTGTTATCTGGGGCTATCAGGAAAGATTATCGGCACGGAGACTTTAAAAAATTAAGAAATTAACACGATTTATATTGCTGCGTTTTATTCCTTATATTCTCCCTGGTAAATCATAAGTTATTGCTATGATGCCGTTTTCTGACGATTTAGGTCATTTAAAATACAGCAGTAAAAATTAACTATCCCCTGAGCAACCCTAATTAATCGTGTCTGAGATGCACAAATGCCCGCATCAGCAGACGAAAAACCTGCATTCTGCGCCGCATAAAGCGTTTTTCAGGGGCAATACAGGCCAGGCCGTGTCGGCCAAAGCGCAGCGTGATGTCACTCCAGGGATGCCACGCCGGCCAGTCGGTTTCCCCGTTTATCTGATGTGAGAATACCGTCGCATCGCGGGCAAAACGCAGCCAGTATTCGCTGACACGCCGGGAAAAATCATGGTCTCCTTCAGTGAAAGGACGTGCGATGTCAACAGGATCTAACTGGCCCAGCGTATTGAGGACGTACGGGATTTCATTGCCATGCCAGGTGCCATGAGGATAGAGATCATGCGCGTTTTCAGAAACATAATCAAAATAGTAGCGCCAGCCTGGCATCCCGATGCGGTGCTGCGCCAGCGCCACAATGTACCCTGCCGTGGTGAAGGTCATGTCACGCGCCACCTGCCTGCCCAGTTCATCATCATCCCAGACGTCCGGGTACAGCAGCTTGATCAGTCGGAGCGCCAGCGGATGCTTGCGGCGCATATCGGCAATCACCTTAGCCGCATCCACACCAAAATAGGCCAGTACGCTGGCTTCATCACTGTTGCTGCCAATCATCAGCGGCAGGCGCTGCTGTCTGGCTGCGGTAAACACGCTGAGCATCGGCTGCGGCAGCACGCGGTCGCCGTGAATCGCCACAGGACCAATACTCAGCGCACGATCCAGTGGCCAGAATGATTCAGCGGGTAAGGCACGCAGCTGTTCCGCGCTGGCATCAGGCAGATTAAAATGGCTGGCCAGCGCCTGCCCTTTTCTGAGTGCCTCTGCACGTGACACATCCGGTACACCGTAGGCGCTCTGGACAATGCCTTTATGGAATAACCCCTCGGCCAGGGGTGAAGCAAACAGCGAGAGTACGCTGCGGGCACCGGAGGATTCCCCCATCAGCGTGACGTTTTTCGGGTTTCCACCAAAGGCACGGATATTGCGCTGCACCCACTGCAAGGCGGCAATCTGATCGAGTAAGGCGAAGTTATTGACCACTTCACCGTCGGCATATTCGCGATCCAGCGCCGGGTGAGCAAAAAAGCCCAGTTGGCCCAGGCGGTAGTTTATCGTCACGATCACCGCACCACGCTGCGCCAGCGGTTCCCCCAGATACGGGGTTAATCCACCGGAGCCAACGGCGTAGCCGCCACCGTGAATCCACACCATGACCGGCAGCTGTGTTGTCGGGTAAATATCCGGGGTCCAGACGTTGAGGTACAGGCAGTCTTCATCAACACGGCCGGGGTCGCCGCCGCCTACCGCCAGGCAATACTCCCGGCTCTGCCAGCTGGCCGGCCCCCAGTCTGTGGCGTCTTTATCTCCCTGCCAGGCATTCACCGGTTTCGGCGCCTTCCAGCGAAGTTGGCCCACGGGCGGTGCCGCATAAGGAATCCCTTTGAAGACGAAAATCCCCTCTTCCACACTCCCACGCAGGCTGCCTTCCGCCGTCATAATCCGTAATGATCGTTCGTTTCTCATAGGTTTTTCCACATCATCTCTGGGTTAATTATTTGCAGACGAAGGGAGAAAGTCCATCACGGCTTTTGATTTGCAGATTATGCTGATATGACGCGTGTTTTACTCAGTGCGATGATCGACACACCGCTTCATGCGCATTCCGCCGTTACCTTCAAGGATTACGTTATGTTTACCGCGATTAATAATGGATTTTCCCGCCTCAGCGATCACCCGGATTTGGGCAAGCTGGTTTTACGCGTTTCGCTTGGTGCACTGCTGCTGTTTCATGGCGTGTTTAAAGTGCAGCATGGCGTTGGCTGGATAGCCAGACTGCTGCATGCGCATGGAATCCCCGGCTTTGTGGCTTATGGTGCTTATCTTGGGGAAGTGGTGGCACCGTTGATGATCATCATTGGCCTGATGACGCGCCCGGCGGCGTTTGTGATCGTCGTGAATCTGGCGGTGGCCACCCTGCTGGTGAAAACAGGCGCAGTGTGGGACCGCACTGGCGTGGGGGCCTGGGCACTGGAAGGGGAAGCGCTCTATTTCTTCGGCGCGCTGGCCGTGATGTTTCTGGGCGCGGGCCGTTTTACTGTGATCAGTAATAGTCAGTTGCAATAGTATGCCTGGCGGGCTGGTGATGCGTTAATTTTCATGTTTAAGGTCAAGGGCGTTTCGCTTTCCCGCTGCGCGGGCTGAGCGACCCAGGGTGGACAATCGCCACCACCCTGGGGACCCGGGCTTGCGGCAGGCGCATCGCCCGCTAAAGCGGGTTCCCTCAGTCGGTCGGTTTTCCCGCCGGACCGGGCGTGACGGGACATCCCTGTCCCGGCTCACCCTCTCGCCGACGTCCTGTCGGCTCGTCCTGGAAATCCGCTCTCCTTCGGCGAGGCTTAATTGCCGCTCAAAAGGTCAAAATCAAAAGAAAATCAAAGACAAAATAAAATAAACCTAATACAAAAGAACCTTTTGACTCATTTTTATTCTTTAGATTTTGACCTGGGTTTTGATGTTGAGGCGGCAATTAAGCTGCGCTGAGGAAGTGATGTGAACCAGGATGAACCGCCAGGACGGCGGTGAAAGCTCGGGCCGGCACAGGGAAGTGCCGTCACGAGCGGTCCGTCGGTGAACGGAACTGACGAAGGCACCCGTGAAACGGGCGGGGCGCCTGCCGCAAGCCGGGGGTCAAGGGGCGGCGGCGACTGGCCGCCCCTTGTCGCTTCGCCCGCGACAGCGGGAAAGCGAAACGCCGTTGACCTTAAGACGTTGACCTTAAGACCCTGGCCTTTCGGGTCGACCGCATACATCACGCCTCGCGCTGATAACCATAACGGTATTTCGCCACCAGCATCAGGGTGGTCAGCACTGCCGGAATCGCCAGGAAAGAGAAAACATCCGTGATATTCCAGCCGAGCGACAGCATTTGCGCACCCGCGAACGCACTCAGGATGGCCCCGATACGCCCCACGCCGTGCATCCAACTGGAACCCGTGGCGCGGGCATGGGTAGGATAGTAACTGGCTGACAGTGCATTCATGCCAGTATTCGCCCCGTTCAGACAAAAACCGCTGCAAAAGGCCACCGACCCCAGTACCCAGACATCCGCTGGCGCATAGCCAATGCACACCGTGGCAATTGAGCCGGTGAAATAGATCGCCGCCAACGCCAGATTGGCGTTAAAACGATCCATCATCCAGCCCGCAAACAACGACCCCACGGTGCCACCCGCCTGATACATCGCCGTAACCAGCGCCGCCTGCGTCACCGTCATACCGACATCCTTCACCAGCGACGGCAGCCAGGAACCGATCAGATAGACCAGAAACAGCCCCATAAAATAACTGCCCCATAGCATCATGCTGCCGAAGAAGTAACGGCGCGACAGCACCACTTTTACCGCACCTTCACTGGTGGCGGCTTCGCTGCGCGTGAAGATGCACTTTTCTCCTATACTGCCGGGATGCATCTTCTCAACGATTTGCCGGATCTGCGCCGCCGGGGCGTTACGGGTGATCATAAAACGCACGGATTCCGGCAGCCAGCGCAGCAGCAAGGGCACCATCAGCAGCGGCAGAATACCGCCCATCACCAGCACCGCATGCCAGCCTAAGTTCGGGATTAACCATGAGGCGGCGAACCCGCCGCTGGCGGCACCAAAGGTAAAGCCGCAGAACACCACGGTGATGAGAAAGGCACGTTTTCGTTCGGGAGAGTATTCCGCTACCAGCGTGCCGACATTGGGCATGGCAGCGCCCAGCCCAAGCCCTGTGAGAAAGCGGAACAACATGATCTGGTCAAGGTTTTGCGAAAAGGCGGTGGCCAGCGTCCATAAGCCAAAGAAGAACACGCTGCAAATGATGATCACCCGGCGGCCAAAGCGATCGGCCAGCGGCCCGGCAAACATCGCGCCCAACGCCAGCCCGATCAACGCAGCACTGATGACGGCACCTAACTGATGGTTCGTCACTCCCCATGCGCTTTTTAACGCCGGGGCAATGAAACCCATCAGCGCAATATCCATACCATCCATTGCCACCACGGCAAAACTCAGGGCGATGATGCGTTTTTGATAACGACTCAACGATCCCTGATTAATCAACGTACGGATATCGATCGCTGCGGTACTGTCCACTTCGCGCTCCATAACAGGCCAGTGTTAACCTCGCCCGGATGACAACGTTGCAGAGGTTTACAGAAAAAGTGCCGGCTATCATAACGGATTGTTATGGAATTCTCCTGGAAAAATATGTCCGTTTTATCCTGAAATGTGACAGGAATGATCTCAATACGGTATGACGATATTCGCTCACTTTTTCAAAGGATTAATAATCTCTGCAATACCCTTTCACTCTGTAGTCATACCAGAAGTAATGGATAACGTCGGAAATGCGGCAAATGTTAATTAAATTTTGCAATAAGGTTAACAAAATACTCACAGAAAACTTGCCAGTTTATCCGGGCCGTTATTATTCTGCGTAATGGACAAAAAATATCAGTTTAATCAGCGTATTCGTCTGCGCCATTTACATACCTTCGTCGCCGTTGCACAGCAAGGGACGCTGGGGCGTGCCGCCGAAACCTTGTCACTCAGCCAGCCCGCTCTGTCGAAGACACTGAACGAGCTGGAGGATTTGGCCGGAGTGCGGCTGTTTGATCGCGGGCGTCTGGGTGCACAGCTGACCACAATGGGAGAACAGTTTCTCACCCACGCAGTACGTGTTCTTGATGCACTGAATCATGCCGGGCAGTCGTTTACGTTACCGCAGGAGAAATCCCCTGAAGTGATGCGCCTCGGGGTACTGACCACTGTGGCGCTGGGTATGTTGCCGTCTATTCTCGATCGTTTTCATCAGCAACAGCCGCAGGCGATTGTGCAAGTGGCAACGTTACATAACAACGTGCTGATCGCGGCACTCAAAGCCGGAGAATTTGACGTTGGGATTGGGCGCATGGCCGATCCCGATTTGATGACCGGGCTGACCTACGAACTGCTGTTTCTGGAGTCCTTGCGCCTGGTGGTAAGGCCAGACCACCCGCTATTAAGTGACAACGTCACGCTCTCTAAAGCCCTCTCCTGGCCCGTGGTCATTTCACCGGAGGGCACCGCCCCGCGTCGCATTGCCGAAGCCATGCTGAAAGAACAAGGTTGCACGTTGCCCGGCACCCTGGTGGAGACATCCTCAACGTCGTTGGCTCGCCAACTGGCGTTGCGTTACAACTATGTGTGGTTTGTGCCATCGGGCGCGATTAAAGAAGACTTACTGCATAATGCGCTGGCTGCGCTGCCGGTTGCCTCACATGGCCCTGGCGAAGCAGTCGGCATCATGACCCGCTCAGGTACATCTCTAACGCTGAGTGCCGAAATCCTGCTGGCCACGATCCGAAAATCCCATTCTGGCTAACACCTCATCGGCTGCGTTTGGCATGACGTTCACGGTTTTCCAGCCGTGCCTGCTCATTCTTGCGCAACCCAACGTAGCAGGCCCCCGTGCCGCCATCCTGTGACCGGGCGCAGCAAAATGCCTGTACGTCCTCAAACTGCGGCAGCCAGCGCAGCAGATAGCTGCGCACGATATTGGCATGTGAGGCATCATCACGCCCTTTTCCATGCACGATCAACACATTGCGCAGACCATCCTGTACGCACTGCAACATAAACAGATACAGGGCCTGACGGCACTGTTCGACGGTGTAACGAATGAGATTCAGCGTGGCCTGCGGCGGGTATTTTCCCTGAAAGAGTTTGTCCAGCACGCCCTGTTGAATTCCTTCTGCTTTGTATTCCAGCGGCGTGGTCAACGGGACAATATCCAGCAGGCCAGTGGTCAGCGGATTATCCAGCTGTGGATCGAGCACCTGGCGCACTTTATTTTGCGAAGAAGGTAACCATAAGGTGCTGGAACAGGCTTTCAGTGGCTTAACGTCTCCCATCGCCTGTTTAAACAGCTCAAGCTCATCAGCGTTGTCGCTCATCACGTTATCCCCGATCAATACGCGCCCTGCGCGCGTTTTCTGCATTTTTCTACAGCTGTGAGTTTAGCAAAAAACGGACAGGCTTCATCCGGGTTGTGTTTGTCCGCTTATTGATACGGATCATGGAGGTGGATTCTGTGGTGAGCTTAACTAAAAAATCGGGTATCAAGCCTAATTTGGCGGAGGTTAGCCTACGAATCATCTGATTACGGATTATTTTTCACACAACTTTTACAGAGATGACGATTGTTAATAACGTCCACATATTTATTGTGCCTAAAACTGCTCAGATGAGTTCCCTTATGCGCAGGAAAAATGGTAAATTGATGTCAGTCAATTATCATCGAGCGTACATTATGATTCCGGAAAAGCGAATTATCACTAGACGCATACAATCGGGTGGTTGCGCCATTCACTGCCAGGATTGCAGCATCAGTCAGCTTTGTATTCCCTTCACGCTTAACGAGCATGAGCTGGACCAGCTTGATAACATCATCGAGCGTAAAAAACCGATTCAGAAAGGACAAACGCTGTTTAAAGCGGGTGACGAACTGCGTTCCCTGTACGCGATTCGCTCCGGGACCATTAAAAGCTACACCATCACCGAACAAGGTGATGAGCAGATTACCGGCTTTCATCTGGCGGGTGACCTGGTCGGCTTTGATGCCATCAGCGGTAACCAGCATCCCAGCTTCGCTCAGGCGTTAGAAACCGCCATGGTGTGCGAAATTCCTTTCGAAACCCTCGACGATCTTTCCGGTAAAATGCCCAGCCTGCGTCAGCAGATGATGCGCCTGATGAGCGGCGAAATTAAGGGCGACCAGGAAATGATCCTGCTGTTGTCGAAGAAAAATGCGGAAGAACGTCTGGCCGCCTTTATTTACGGTCTGTCGCGCCGCTTCGGCCAGCGTGGTTTCTCACAGCGTGAATTCCGTCTGACCATGACCCGTGGTGATATTGGTAACTACCTTGGATTGACGGTAGAAACCATCAGCCGTCTGCTCGGTCGCTTCCAGAAAAGCGGCATGCTGGCGGTGAAAGGTAAATACATCACCATCGAAAATCATGAAATTCTGTCAGAACTGGCAGGCCAGAGTCGTGCCATCGCCTGACCATTGCCGGATCAATATTTCTTATTTTATTGATCCGGCAACAACTTTTCCTCTTCTTCCTTTGCCGCGATTGGGCTATCTTTAAGCTGACACGCTCAGTGTAAGGAGAAACCGTTATGGCTCAATATCAAAACATTCTGGTGGCGATCGATCCGCAACAGGACGACCAGCCCGCACTTCGTCGTGCTGTTTACCTTAATCAGCGGCTTGGCGGTAAGATTACCTGTTTTCTTCCCATTTACGACTTCTCCTATGAGATGACCACGCTGCTTTCACCCGATGAACGCGTCACCATGCGTAAAGGGGTCATCAGCCAACGCACTGAGTGGATCCGCGAACAGGCGCAGGCCTATCTCGCGGCCGGCGTGCAGATTGATATCAAGGTGATTTGGCACAATCGTCCGTTCGAAGCGATTATCCAGGAAGTGCTGAACAGCAAACACGATCTGGTGATTAAGATGGCCCACCAGCATGACCGCTTACAGGCGGTGGTATTTACCCCAACCGACTGGCACCTGCTGCGCAAATGCCCGTGCCCGGTCTGGATGGTCAAAGATCAGGCCTGGCCGGAAGGCGGCAAGGCGGTGGTGGCGGTAAACCTCGCCAGCGAAGAGCCACATCACGATCCGTTAAACAGCAAACTGGTCAGAGAAACGCTGGAGCTGGCCGAACGGGTTAACCATACGGAAGTGCATCTGGTCGGCGCTTACCCTGTTACACCAATCAATATCGCCATTGAGCTGCCAGACTTTGATCCGAGCGTCTACAACGATGCCATCCGTGGTCAGCATCTGGTGGCAATGAAGGCGCTGCGTCAGTCATTCTGTATTGATGAGAAGTTCACCCATGTGGAGAAAGGACTACCTGAAGAGGTGATCCCGGAACTGGCCGCACACCTGGATGCGGGTGTGGTGGTGCTCGGCACTATAGGCCGTACCGGGCTGTCGGCAGCGTTCCTTGGGAATACCGCCGAGCAGGTCATTGACCATCTGCGCTGTGACCTGCTGGCGATCAAGCCTGACGGTTTCACCTCTCCGGTCGAACTGGATGATGACGAAGACGATTAATGGGCATGGGCGAGCCTGAACCCCAGGTTCGCCCTCTCACTCCCCTGCGTTATGATGACGTTGCTGTCTCCACGACATCCTTTTTGGGGTCCGCTTGGAAAACGGAAAATATCCTACGCTAGGCCTGTGTCTTAATGAGGTATGACAGGCCGCTTTGTGCTGTGAGTTCAACGGATCGATGCAACGCTATCCTTAATCAAGGGGGGACGTTACCATGAAACGAAGAACTCGAATTAACTACACGCCAGAACAGAAAGCGATTATCTGGGACAGATATAAGCAAGGGGATTCCCTGCATGATATCGCCAGAATGTTCGACAGATACCATTCTTCGATCATGCCCACTATCCATCAGACTGGTGGATACCGTCCCCCTGTCCGAAAGCGGCACCGGTTAGCGCTTTCGCTTGATGAAAGAGAGGAGATATCCAGAGGGCTGGTAGCAAAACGTAGCATCAGGGACATCGCTGACAAATTATCAAGAGCCCCCTCAACGATTAGCCGCGAGATCAAGAGGCACGGAGGTGCAAAACAATACCGTGCATCAAAAGCGGACACTGCTGCGTGGGAAAATGCTTTGAGACCAAAACCTTGCAAGCTAATTGAAAGACCCACACTGTGTAAAATCATCGCAGAGAAGATGCATCAGGACTGGTCGCCGGAACAAATCGCCGGTTGGCTGAAACGCTGTTATCCGGATAATCAGGAAATGCATGTGTCACACGAAACGATTTATAAAACGCTTTTTATACAAACCCGGGGAGCATTAAAAAAAGAACTACAGCAATGCCTCAGAAGCGGAAGAGTTGTGCGTAGATCCAGAACGTCATCGCTTAAAGGGAAAGGATTAGGGTCAATCCCGGATGCGATACCTATCAGAGAAAGGCCACCTGAAGCCGCAGACAGAGCCATACCAGGTCACTGGGAAGGCGATCTGATCCAGGGCTCGAAAAACTCCTATATCGTCACTCTCGTAGAACGCCATTCCCGCTTTGTTATGCTGGCTAAAATCAGAGACAACAAGACCATAACGGTTATATCTGCACTCATCAAACAAGCCCGGGAATTACCCGTTGAGCTTTATAAAACATTAACATGGGATCGGGGTGCTGAAATGACCAACCACACCCGATTTACTGTGGCCACAGACATTCAGGTTTATTTCTGTGATCCCCAATCTCCCTGGCAACGTGGCTCAAATGAAAATACGAACAGATTGCTCAGACAATATTTTCCAAAAGGAACTGACTTATCAGTTCACAGTCAGCAAAGACTAAACAATGTTGCCAGACAGCTCAACGAGAGACCAAGGAAAACGCTAGACTATGAATCACCCGCAGAGCGGTTCAATCAGTGTGTTGCATCCATCGGTTGAACTCACAGCCAAAAGCGGACGTAGCATGTCGGAAGGCGCGTCGGTGAACAGTTCGCTCATTCTGGGTATGGCATATCGAACGGAATCAACTGCCCTTGTCAGTTCCAGCCCCTCCGCACAGGGTATGCGGAGGGTTAAGCAAATTAAGCAGGCATAGTAATCACACCTTTCTCTGCAAACGTTCAGCATCAACCATCGCCTTCCACTGCTGAACGGATGGCCTTGCCTGCATTCGGTTATACCACTCATGCAAGGCTGCACACTCTGACGGTACGGAAAGCTTCACTAACGTAGAAAAGATCATCCCTCCGATTACCGCGATATCTGCCATTGAGAAAGTATCACCGGCAACATAAGGTTGCATTTGCAGAACTCGGTCAAAGTAATGCATCCCCCGGACTGCCTTGTCTCGCATCCGGTTGCCCCACTCAGGATTTTGATACAGTTCAACCTCCGGTCCCAACCCTGGCGTGGCATGATGAAAATAAGTGCTAACTGCATCGAGAAACTCAATTTCAGCGCGCTTAGTCATCATATGAATGATGCCCTTATCTGCTGGAGTTGTACCGGTCAGACTGTATGGCGCGTCAAGGGCATCCAGATACTGCGTGATAGCCGTACACTCTGCGATGAGCGTGCCATCATCAAGCTCCAGAACAGGCAGCGTGCCTGAATAGTTGATGGCGAGGAAGTCGTTCTTTTTATGCTCACCAGTCCATAAGTTAACCGGGACAAATTCTGTTGTGGAAAGCATCCCTTTCTCGGCAAGCGCGATACGGACACGTGCAGGATAGGGGCCGTCATACCAGTCATAGATTTTCATGTGAGGGAGTTCCTTAACTTCTGTGAGTAAGAGTTCATAAGTAAAAGACAGTAACTGCCTACCAGTTGGTAGTTTCAGGGTTAAGAGTGAACCCGCTCTTGACTGATGTCAATACCTACCTGTCAATTGGCAGGTGACTTCGGACCGTGTATAGTGACGTTCTGAACGTTTCAGAAAGAGGCTAATATGAGCGTAAATGCACGGGAAGCGATACTGGCCGAAGCGAAGTGTGCGGCTCAGAAGCACGGATATAACGGGATAAACTTTCGCAGTATTGCGACGAAGGTAGGCATTAAAAATGCCAGTATCTATTATCACTTTGCCAGTAAGGCGAAGCTTGGCGCTGCGGTTGCTCACCGCTACTGGCAGGATACTGCTCAGCATTTAGAGACAATACGCAACACGAGTCCCAGCATCGGCGAGGCGCTGAAGCGTTATCCCAGCATTTTCCGACAATCTCTTGAAAACGACAACAGGCTTTGTTTGTCCAGCTTCATGGCTGCTGAATATGAAGATCTGCCTCAAGAAGTTAAGGCCGAAGTGCAGGCTTTTGTTGATGCCAATGTAGTGTGGCTGAGCCAAATGCTTAGTGAGAAAGGTGGAGGCGATTCTGAGGATTATAAAAAGCATGCTCTGGCTATTTATACAGCTGTTGCGGGGGCTCAGCTGATAGCACGTACTCGTCAGGACATTGAATTGTTTGACGAACTGATGGTGACATATCAGCAAGCAGGACTGATCCCGACCATATAGACAGTTAACTGCCATGTCTTCTGCGAACAGAACATCGGCTTGTCGCTCTTTGCGGATCTGTGCACGTTATCTTCTGGGGTATGTTTTACTGCGCTCGAACAGAGGCCTTGTTAATAGGAAAGATGGAAAATTAAATCTATGACTAAGATCCAATACAACCTCACCCGTGGAAGCGATGTCATCCGTGATGGGATGTTCCTCGAGCTTTCTGAGACTGGAACATCCCCGCTCCGGCAAATTGCTGAAGTCTTCTATTCCGATGTCACTCATGAGTTCTCTTTTTCTTGCTACGAAGGATGCATCCCTCTGGAAGAGATTGAAAAGCTCATTCACGAAGCTAAAAAATTGCTTCCGCCAGCAAAGCAGGAATCTTGATAGGCCTGAACGTCTGCTGAGTGCCAGAAGCGGACATTGCTATCTCTATTCAGCATTATTTATTGGGACACAGCTCTACAAAAAAACCTTGTAATTCAGGCGGTAGCAATGATTAGCAGTAGAGAAAATGTTCATATTTGCCATATGGATCATATGGTCATTAGTCACCTAGCAGTTTAGAGATAAAAGCATAAATTGATGCAAATGATCACTGAAAAAAGCAGGTCAAAAAAAGTACTGTGACATTTGCTTTTTTTTTGCACAACATTTGGATGCACGTGAGCTAATTAAATCATATAGTTAAGAATGGATATCGGTTCCTCTTGAAAAGGAGACCAGCCATAGTAGTATTATTATAAATAGCGCAGTGTGACATCTTATGAAAGTCGATATTGAAGGACTGCTGTACACGCATGGCCCAATGGCTTCTTCGAAAATGAAAGAAATCCTGATCAAAAAGGGACTATCCGAGGAGGCTGCACGCCAGCGCATTTCCCGTGCTGGAGAAAACATCATGCGTTTTCCCCATATGCCCTTACCAAAGCGTGAGGCATTTCTGTATTTGAACAAAGATTACAATACTCGCAACTTCTGGAATGCACTGTTATCAGCCCATAGTGAGGCCCGTTCGGTTTATGCGAATACATTCTTCGCTTTGAGAGCCTATCAGGGCGTAATACCAGCTTATCTCCTTGCAAAAGTTTCAGGTGCGCCTGTCAAACTGACCAAACATGTGCCCGTTAAACTGCTTGAAGACCAGATGGTAAGGGGGGAACTCATAAGGCGTGATAAAGATGATGCCCTTGGCGCGTGCCTGATTTCTTACGTCCATTTGCATGAGGGCCATAAGTCGCCGCGAGATGTTCGCGGACAGTTACTTATCGAAGAAATCCTTATAAAGGGGGTGTCAGAATGGCTGCGCAAGAATGGTATGGCCAGTTTTAATAAAGTGCAGGTGCGAAATCCGGAAAAAATGCCTGATTTTTCTCACCATCACTGGGATATAACAGCCCCATCTTATATCCGTCCCATCTCAACTGTTGCCAATCAGGATACTCAGAACGGATTTGTGGTCGCAGATATTGTTTATGCCAATATTACAGAAGAAGGCATTCAAGCCTTTATTGCCAAGGTCAACCGATGCCGTAGTTTGCGAAACAGCAGACCTTTCATGGCAATGCTGATCGCAGCATCATTCGATAATGAATCCATTCTTTTGGCCCGAAATGCGGGAGTGGTGCTCACAACTGTGAATAATTTTCTCGGAACAGATATTGCGCACCTTCTCGACAGTCTTCTTAGTACTCTTGCTCGGGCAGCGCGTGTTGCTGCGGCAAATCCGGGGAAGATAAATGAACTGTTAAAGGGTATTAATCGCATTGAAGGCGCAGCAATCAACCTACGCGGCGTAATGTTTGAGATGCTGGCCTGCCATGTGGTTCTGAAGACTCAGAACGTTTCAAACGTTGATATGAATAAAGTTGTTACTCATGAAAATGAGAGCGCAGAGATAGACGTAATCGGCTTCAGGCATGAGGTTGAGATCAAATGTTATGAGTGTAAGGGATACGAGGTTCGCAGACACATTACCGTTGATATGGTCGAGAAATGGTTTGATCGAGTACAGCGCATACGCCGGTTTTATCAGAATAGCGAAGCTTACAGAGACCGGAAACTCACATTTGAATACTGGACCTCTTCCACCTTCACCCCGGAAGCAGAAGAAAAATTGAAAGCTTTTCGAGATAAAAATCAACGCATTTCGGTTGACTGGAAAGACGGTCAGCAGATTCTTCAGATTGCCCGTCAAGACCGCCTAAATACGATAGTTGATGCTCTGAATGAACATTATTTTAAGCATCCTCTCGGTAAAGATTGGAAGGAGGAGATTGAACCCTTTTAGTAAGACTTGGCTTGCTAAGACTGCTACAACCTCCCAATCTCCTTTTAAACACGCTTAAAGCTGTTAGCAATGTCTGCTCTTCGCTCAGAGCTGCCTGTCATGTCTGCTTAAGAAACGGCCTTAACGTAGGATATTTTCCGTTTTCCAAGCGGACCCCTATGATGACGTTGCTGTCTCCACGACATCCTTTTTCAGGAACCACAGGATCAATGCCGTTAACAGTGAGCCGGCAGCAATAGCCAGCAGATACGCGGCCAGATTAGCGATCACATTCGGAATAAACATCACAAAAATACCGCCATGAGGTGCACGCGATGCGCAACCCAGTGCCATCGATAATGCGCCAGCCAGCCCAGAACCCGCCACAATCGCCGGGATTACCCGCAGCGGATCGGACACCGCGTAGGGGATAGCGCCTTCGGTAATAAACGACAGCCCCAGCACCCACGTCACTTTGCCCGTCTCACGTTCGCTGCGGCTGAATTTACGCCGGAACAGCAATGTAGCGAGCGCTATCCCCAGCGGTGGCACCATTCCGGCAGCCATACACGCGGCAATCGGCCCGTAGATGCCGCTGGACATCAGGCCAATGGCAAACATACACACGGTTTTATTCAATGGCCCCCCCATATCAAAGGCCACCATCATGCCAAACAGCAGACCAAGAATGGCCGAGTTGGTGTGTCCCAGTGCATTGAGGAAGTCCGTCAACCAGCCAAGCAGTAATTTAATCGGCTCGCCGATCAGCCACACCATCAGCGCCCCGGTGATCAACACGCTCAGTAACGGCACAATCAAAATCGGCTTCAGCCCGGCAATCACCTCTGGCAGGCGAATGTAGCGGACAATCATCAGTGTGACGTAACCCGCAAGAAAACCCGCCAGCAGCGCGCCAAGAAAGCCCGAGCCGGTGTGGATGGCCATCATTCCGCCGACCGCACCGGAGACGATACCCATTTTCCCACTAATGGACTGGCTGATACCCAGTGACAGGATCGGCAGCATCAGGGCAAACGCCGATCCCCCGCCGATATCGGACAGCATTTTCGCCAGCGGGCTGAAGTTGGCATCACCCGGCGTGGCGGCGGTGATCCCAAATGAGAAACTGAGAGCAATCAGTATCCCTCCGGCAACCACAAACGGGATCATCAGGTTGACCCCGGTAATAAGGTGGACATAGATGCTGGAATACCAGCTGTTGCTACTGACTACGGGCACCACATCGCCCTCTTCGCGGGCAATCTCCAGCCGGTGTGGGGTTAACTCTCCGGCGGTGATGGCGTTGAGCAGCCCTTCGGCGTCTCTTGCCGCCCGGGCGACCGGGACTTCGACAATGTTCTTGTGCTGAAAACGCGCCATATCAACTTTTTTATCAGCGGCGATCAGGACAATATCTGCGGCAGAAATATCATCAGGGCTGAGGATGTACTTGCTCTCAATAGCACCCTGAGTCTCCACTCGCAGGGAAAGGCCCAGCTTTCTGGCGGCTTTTTTCAAATTACTTTCGGCCAGATAAGTGTGGGCCACCCCGGTGGGACAGGCGGTGATGGCGATAATATTCATGGTGTTCTCCGGTAACAATAAAATAACTGTCGGTTCCGGCCGGAGTCTTATCTAAACAGAGGCAGATGGGAAAAACACTACCAAACACTGTCCCACAGGCGGGACAAACCCTGTACTGTCACTGAATCGCACACCTTATTTATCGCGGGTATTCCCCCTGTAACCAAATAAAAGGGAAAGAAGATGATTAATTAAATTTCCCGTTAACATCGGGAATAAAAATCGCTACACTTCATCTATCTTTTCACTCTGCTATGGGTTGCCTGTTGGTTTCTTTTTATCGCCTGTCGCAGCGTCGAATACCGGCATTTATCGCTATTCTGGCTGTCCTGCTGTTGTTCATTGCACCGGATGTCTCTCAACGTCTGGAACATCAGCGTGTATCCGCACCGGATGCCACTGCACATGAAGATCACGCAGAAATGGCGTCGATGCATCATGGAGACATGAGCGGCATGACGATGGATGAGATGTCTACTCTGCACTCAGCGCCATCGTCAATGGCAGCAACGCCTCCGTCATACCAGGGCCAGCATCATACGATGCCGGGCGGTATGGGTATGATGGATGACGTTGCCTGCGGATATTGCCAGTTGCTGGCACATTTCCCCGTACTGCTCATCGTCTTTATCCCACTAATTTGGCTGCTGTACCGTCTGACGTTACGGATGCCACCCTCACGCTATGAATCCTGGCACCCTTCCGCCTTCTTACCGGGTATTGTACAACCGCGCGCACCGCCTGTTTTTTCATTCTCTTTCTAAGGTTGTTATTTTTATTTTAGTCACTGCTTACGCCTGAAATGAATATGCGACACTCGCAGGAATGTAATTTCAGTGCTTTCGGCCCGTGTGGAAGAAACGCTACAATGTCCGCATCAGCCGGGCGGGTAACGTTGATGCCACTTGACGTTAAATTTTAGAAAACAGTAAAGGAGTACACATCATGTCATTATTCCCTCCGGGCAAAAAACGCCGGAATTTCTTTATCGCTCAGGCTTGCCTGTGGGTGTGCGCCGCGATCGTGATGACCAAAGCGATCATCGGTGGTGCCATCGATGAATATAATATGCCCTTCTCTACCTGGCCGGTAGAACTGTATGTTTCTGAGTTCTTTATGATCCTGATTTACAGCTCCGTGTTTACCGTGCTGCTGTCTATCCCACTGTGGTACTGGTTTATCGGCGAGCAGAACCCGGATAGCCGGGGCTAGACCACCGGCAAAAAAAAGAGCTGCCCCGTATCCAGGGTCAGCTCTTGGTGTATGGGGCCACGTTGGTCCTGTCGCCCCGCTATGTTGTTACAGCGCTTTCAGAATCGCTTCTACCGTTGCTTTCGCATCACCGAACAGCATCTGGGTGTTCTCTTTGAAGAACAGCGGATTCTGCACACCCGCATAGCCGGTATTCATCGAACGCTTAAACACCACCACATTTTGCGCTTTCCACACTTCCAGCACGGGCATGCCTGCGATTGGGCTGCGTGGGTCTTCCTGTGCCGCCGGATTTACGGTGTCATTGGCGCCGATAACCAGTACGGTATCCGTATCGCTGAAATCATCGTTGATCTCATCCATTTCCAGCACGATGTCATACGGCACTTTGGCTTCGGCCAGCAGGACGTTCATGTGACCAGGACGACGACCCGCTACCGGGTGAATACCGAAACGCACCTTGATGCCGCGCTCACGCAGTTTGGCGGTAATTTCTGCCACCGGATACTGAGCCTGCGCCACCGCCATGCCGTAGCCTGGGGTGATAACCACCGTGGTGGAGTTTTTCAGCAGTTCAGCGGTGCCCGCGGCATCGATTTCGCGATACTCGCCCATCTCTTCGCCTTCACCGGTTGAGCTGCTGTCAGTACCAAACCCACCGGCAATCACGCTGAAGAATGAACGGTTCATCGCCTTACACATAATGTAAGAGAGGATGGCACCGCTTGAACCGACCAGCGCCCCGGTGACGATCAGCAGGTCGTTGCTGAGCATAAAGCCCGCCGCTGCCGCTGCCCAACCCGAGTAGGAGTTCAGCATGGAGACCACGACAGGCATATCCGCACCGCCGATAGACGCCACCAGATGCCAGCCGAACGCCAGAGCGATCAGCGTCATTATCACCAGCGCAAAGGCCTGGGTTCCGGTGCTGTCACTGCGCACAAACATAATCAACAATGCCAGTGAAACCACCAGTGCCAGCAGGTTCAGCTTATGACGATGTGGCAACGCCAGCGGGCGCGAAGAAATTTTGCCGCACAGCTTACCAAAGGCCACAATAGAACCGGTAAAGGTCACCGCACCGATAAAGATACCGATGAAGATCTCGGTCAGATGGATGTTTTCCATCACCGGAAGCAGGCCCGGGCCGTGATCCAGGTAGCTGTTAACACCGACCAACACCGCAGCCAGCCCCACAAAGCTGTGCAGCATGGCCACCAGCTCTGGCATTTCGGTCATTTCGACTTTCTTCGCCAGACGAATACCGATAGCACCACCGATCACCATCGCCAGCAGGATCCAGGCAACGTTGCC
Organism: Erwinia sp. MYb375; assembly: GCF_037479175.1. Lineage (NCBI taxonomy): Bacteria > Pseudomonadati > Pseudomonadota > Gammaproteobacteria > Enterobacterales > Erwiniaceae > Erwinia > Erwinia sp. MYb375. The sequence continues at coordinate 881,415 of NZ_JBBGZS010000023.1, forward strand.
CGTATCCGGACCGAAGATGGTCACCACCAGCGCCAGCGCCATTCCGCTTACGCCAAAAATATTCCCCTGCTTCGAGGTCTCATGTTTAGACAACCCGGCAAGGCTGCAAATAAACAGGATCGCAGCGATGATATAAGCTGCCGTCACTAATCCGCCAGACATGGACTTCCCCTCAGTTTTTACGGAACATTTTCAGCATGCGCTGGGTGACGGTAAAGCCACCAAAGATATTGATGCTGGCAATCAGCACCGCAACGAAGGACAGGAAGCTGACCCAGCCGCCATGACCAATCTGCAACACGGCACCGACGACGATAATGCCTGAAATGGCATTGGTCACCGACATCAGCGGCGTATGCAGAGCATGACTGACGTTCCACACCACGTAGTAACCCACCACGCAGGAGAGCGCAAAGACGGTGAAGTGCGAAAGGAACTCAGGTGGAGCCACATTGGCCAGCCAGCCAAACAGCACAATCGCCAGCACCAGCAGCCCGTATTTACGCAGCGGTGAGACAGGTTTTTCCACCGGTTTTTCGATCGGGGTTTCCACTTTGGCCGCTTTCGGCGCAGCAGATACCTGAATCGGCGGTGCAGGCCAGGTGATTTCGCCATCACGGATCACGGTCACACCGCGGATCACCACATCGTCAAAGTCGATAGTGATTTCACCGTTCTTCTCTTTGCACAGCAGCTTCATCAGGTTCACCAGGTTGGTGCCATAAAGCTGTGAAGACTGAGTCGGCAGACGACTTGGCAGATCGGTGTAACCGATGATTTTCACCCCGTTCGGGCTGGTGGTGATGGTATCGGCCACGGTCAGCTCACAGTTACCGCCGTTTTGCGCAGCCAGATCGACGATCACGCTGCCCGGTTTCATGGAGGCGACCATCTCTGCGGTGATCAGCGTCGGTGCCGGTTTGCCCGGGATCAGCGCGGTGGTGACAATAATGTCCACTTCTTCCGCCTGAGCCGCAAACAGTGCCATTTCGGCCTTAATAAAGGCTTCTGACATGACTTTCGCATAACCATCACCGCTGCCCGCTTCTTCCTCAAAATCAAGTTCGAGGAACTCCGCACCCATGCTTTGTACCTGTTCTTTCACTTCAGGGCGAGTATCAAAGGCACGTACGATAGCGCCCAGGCTGCGCCCTGCACCGATAGCGGCCAGACCGGCCACCCCGGCACCAATCACCATCACTTTCGCAGGTGGCACTTTACCGGCGGCGGTAATTTGCCCGGTAAAGAAGCGGCCAAATTCATGCGCGGCCTCAACAATCGCACGATAACCGGCGATGTTGGCCATCGAACTTAGCGCATCAAGAGACTGTGCACGCGAGATACGCGGCACGGCATCCATTGACATCACAGTGACGTTACGCGCGGCCAGTTTTGCCAGCAGCTCCGGGTTTTGCGCAGGCCAGATAAAGCTCACCAGCGTGCTTCCGGCACGCGTCAGAGCAATCTCCTCGTCGGTCGGCGCATTCACTTTTAATACGATATCGGACTGCCAGACATTCACCGAATCGGTAATGGTTGCGCCAGCCGCTTCAAAGGCTGCATCTTCAAAACTGGCGAGTTTACCCGCGCCGCTTTCTACAGCGACGCTAAAACCCAGAGCTAATAACTGTTCAACCGTTTTCGGTGTGGCAGCAGCACGGGCTTCGTTGGGTAACCGCTCTTTGGTAATACCAATAAGCATAATCTTCCCTTTTCTTCAGAGAGTACGATGGTATGTTCTCATCGTCCCGGCCCTTATGACCGAAACGTAACAGGCTCAAACTGGTTATAACCTACTGAAAATAAGTGTTCCGATCCACCTGCAGTCAGTGCCTGATGATGACTAACCGATAAAAAAGCAGTACACCCCCCTTCCAGCGATATATTGAGCCTGAATCAGGGCATAAAGAACGCATGTTCTGCTACGATAAATTTTAACATTCATCGACAACTGTTATCAAAAAACATTGATTAACAATGCTTTAACGATATAAGTGTTAACAATTACCCGCTTAAGTGGTTAATATTCGAAAAATGATACGCTTCAGCCAGCTTTCTTCATTATTCTGAAAACGGGAATTGCACTGACATCAAATCCCCACAAAATGGCTGAGACAGCGAACATTATTACATGCAATAATCATCCGCTAATCTGTTACACATCAAGAGTCCAGCACGTTTTTGTACTCATTTTTTGCGTAAGGCGAAGGATTAATTTTTATGAAGCTGAAGAATACCATTCTGGCATCAGCCCTGTTGTCACTCACAGCATTGACCGCCCATGCGGCGCAGGAACTGACGCCGGAGAAAGCCGCTGCGCTGAAACCGTTTGATCGGATCACCATTAGCGGGCGTTTTAATGCCATCTACGAGGCCAGCGACGCCGTATCAAAACGTGCTGATGCGCTTGGCGCAGCCTCTTACTATATTCAGGGTATCAACGATACCAACGGCAACGGCGGCAACTGGAATGTGACGGCCGATCTCTATCATGCCGATGCGCCTGCCGCGCCGAAAAATAAAGATCGCATCATTAATGGCGTGCGTGAGCTGACCAAAGCAGAAGCGTTTACTATTGAGCCTTACGACACCGTCAGCGCCAGCGGCTTTTTCCGCAGCCAGCCGGATGTCAATGATGCCATTACGCGCGCAGCAAAAGAGAAAGGTGCAGAGTCTTTCTTTATCGTGCGTCAGATCGACACCAACAGCGGTGGCAACCAGATCATCACGGCTTACATCTATAAAGCCGATGCGCCTAAGCGTCAGGTACAGTCTCCTAACCTGATCCCGGCGGATTCTGAAGCAGGTAAAGCCGCGCTGGCAGCAGGCGGTGCGGCAGCGAAAACGGTTGAACTGCCGGGTGTGGCATCCAATGAAACCCCAAGCAACAAAGTGGGCCGTTTCTATGAAACCCAAAGCTCAACCGGTAAGCGTTATACCGTGACTACCCCGGATGGCAAAAGTGTGCAGGAAGTGAATGCCATTACGGCGGCGCAGATGCAGCCGTACGATAGCGTGACCTTTACCGGCCACTACAGCACCCCGACTGAAGTGTCTGAAGAAGTGGGTCGCCGTGCGATCGCCAAAGGTGCCAAGTATTATCACGTCACCCGTCAGTGGTCGAATCAGAGCGGCGGTAACCTGACCGTCTCTGCGGACCTGTTTAAGTAACGTCTCTTTTCGGGGCAGCCGCCTGGTTGCCCCGTCGTTCTGAATAATCCCCGTCTCTTTTTGCATAGTAAGTCATTGCATCCTGCCGCCGCTGTCCGTAAAATCCCCCGCCACTTTCAGGCGTTTCGTTGCTTTTTCTGGCCTCACATCCTGAGTTAAAACCAACATGGTCGTTACAACTGGTATTTTATTCTGTAACCGGAGTTTTTCTTGGACAAAAAGTTAGGTCTTACTGCGCTGACGGCACTGGTACTCAGTTCCATGTTGGGCGCGGGCGTGTTTAGCCTGCCACAAAATATGGCGGCGGTCGCCAGCCCGGCAGCCCTGCTGATTGGTTGGGCCATCACCGGTGTGGGGATCGTGCTGCTGGCGCTGGCCATGCTGCTGCTGAGCCGGTTGAAACCCGAATTAGATGGCGGCATTTTCACTTATGCACAGGCGGGATTTGGCGAACTGATTGGCTTCTGTTCTGCCTGGGGTTACTGGCTATGTGCCGTGATTGCCAATGTGTCCTACCTGGTGATCGTTTTCTCCGCCATGAGCTTCTTCACTGACTCTCCCGGCCATGTCATTTTCGGCGATGGCAACACCTGGCAGGCCATGCTTGCAGCCTCAATCCTGCTGTGGCTGGTGCATGCACTGGTGCTGCGCGGTGTGCAGACGGCGGCCAGCATTAATCTGATCGCGACACTGGGCAAACTGCTGCCGTTGGGCTTATTTGTCCTGCTGGCTATTGCCGCGTTCCATTACGATCGTTTTCGCTTCGATTTCAGTGGTGTCGCGCTGGGTAAACCAGTGTGGCAGCAGGTGAAAGACACCATGCTGATCACGCTGTGGGTATTTATCGGTATTGAAGGTGCGGTGGTCGTTTCATCGCGTGCGCGAAACCGTCATGACGTGGGCCGTGCCACGCTGCTGGCGGTCACGGCGGCGCTGGCAATCTATCTGCTGGTGACACTGCTGTCGCTCGGGATCGTCCCGCGTGCCGAACTGGCTGAAATGCGTAATCCCTCAATGGCCGGATTGATGACCACGCTGATCGGCCCCTGGGGCAACCTGGTGATTGTCAGCGGCCTGATTGTTTCTGTCTGCGGAGCTTATCTGAGCTGGACCATCATGGCAGCGGAAGTGCCGCTGGTAGCGGCACAGCATGGCGCGTTCCCACGCGGTCTGAGTCGGCAGAATGCGCGGGGGGCCCCTTCTGCATCGCTGTGGCTGACCAATGGCTGTGTGCAGGTGTGTCTGATCCTGATCTGGCTGACCGGCTCCGACTACAACACATTGCTGACCATTGCTTCTGAGATGATTCTGGTGCCCTATCTGCTGGTCGGTGCTTATCTGTTTAAGGTCGCGCGTGAATTAAATAAACCCGGGGCGATGATGGTAGCGCTGGGTGCCAGCGTCTATGGTGTGTGGCTGCTGTACGCGTCAGGCCCGATGCATCTGCTGCTGTCGGTGGTGCTGTACGCACCGGGGATGGTGGTGTTTTTGTTTGCCCGCCGTGGTGGCCGCGCCGGGACGTCATTGCACCGCGTTGAAAAATCGATCATGGTGCTGCTGGCGATCACCGCCCTGCCTGCCGTATGGATACTGACCCGCTGAGGGTCAGTGTGCCAGTTGCGGAAGCATCACACTGAGGCGATCGTCGAGCTGCTCAAGGTCGAGCGGCCTGGCGTACTCCTGGCGAATAGCAACGAGCTGTGATTCGGACAAGGGGTAAGGCATCAGGATATCAAACTGCCCGATATGCTGCTGCTGCGCCAGGGTGATCAGACGGGCAATATTGATTTCATCACTGACCTGAGTCGAGATGATTTGCAGCGCGAGATCTTTCAGCGGTTCGGATGATGAAGGCGGGCTGGTGGCTGACTTGCGGGTAATCATGCCAAAAAACGGGATCACACCATAGATGGCGTCAACAAAGCTCCAGCGTTTTTTACAGGATGCGGAGAGGAAATCGATATAGTTGAGGCAGATACGATCACTGTACTCTGCTGCAGCCAGCTTCTCTTCTGACACGCTTATCTCCTTATCCATTTCAACGCAAGAACAGCCCTGACTGGGCCCGACACCGCACGCCTTTTCAGGCGCGGGATATAATGACATATTCGGCTGAGTTTGTACTACATTCCCCCTAACATTTAGCGCTGATTAATGGTCGTTGCGACCAGGAAAGGATAAGCTACGGTTTCCAATAGCCTGATACCCGGCCCTATGAACAAAATTGTATTTGTCGAAGATGATAAAGATGTTGGTGAACTGATTGCTGCCTACCTCGGCCGGCATGACATTGACGTTATTGTAGAAAGCCGCGGCGATCGTGCGGAAGAGACGATCGCTGCCGCGAATCCTGACCTGGTGATGCTGGACATTATGCTGCCTGGCAAAGATGGCATGACACTGTGCCGCGATTTGCGTACGCGTCACAGTTGGTCAGGCCCTATCGTGCTGCTGACGTCGCTGGACAGTGATATGAATCATATTCTGTCGCTGGAGATGGGTGCAAACGACTATATCCTCAAGACCACGCCGCCTGCAGTGCTGCTTGCCCGCCTGCGGCTGCATCTGCGCCAGGCCGGGATCAGCAGCCAGCATGAAGAGATAGCCCCTGGCATTGCGGGTCAGAAAGCCCTGCGTTTTGGCACCTTAAGCATCGATCCGATTAACCGCCAGGTCACGCTTTCCGATGAGATTGTCGCCCTCTCCACCGCCGATTTCGACCTGCTCTGGGAGCTGGCAACCCATGCAGGCACCATTCTTAATCGTGATGCGCTGCTAAAAACGCTGCGCGGCGTCAGTTATGACGGCATGGACCGCAGTATAGATGTGGCGATTTCCCGCCTGCGTAAGAAGCTGCTGGACAGCGCCACCGAGCCTTACCGGATTAAAACCATCCGCAATAAGGGCTATCTGTTTGCGCCGCACGCCTGGGATGCACAATGAAAAAACTGTTTATCCAGTTTTACCTGCTGCTGTTTGTCTGTTTCCTGGTGATGGCAATGCTGGTCGGGCTGGTGTACAAATTTACCGCCGAGCGCGCCGGGCGACAGTCGATGGACGATCTGATGAAAAGCTCGCTGTACCTGATGCGCAGCGAGCTGAGGGAGATCCCCCCACGCGACTGGAACAAAACCATCGACAACCTCGACCTCAATTTGTCATTTAAGCTGCATATTGAGCCAATGAGCAAATACCAGCTCGACCCCGGGACGCTGCGCCGCCTGCGTTCGGGTGAGATCGTGGCGCTGGACGATGAATACACCTTCTTACAGCATATTCCGCGCAGCCACTATGTACTGGCCGTCGGCCCGATCCCCTATCTGTTTTACCTGCATGAGATGCGCATTCTGGATATCGCACTGCTGGCGTTTATCGGTATTTCACTGGCGTTGCCCGTGTTTATCTGGATGCGACCGCACTGGCAGGACATGTTAAAACTGGAGAATGCTGCGCAACGCTTTGGTCAGGGCCACCTTGAGGAACGTATTCATTTTGACAGCACCTCCAGCCTGCTGCGCCTTGGCGTGGCATTTAACCAGATGGCCGATAATATCAATACACTGGTCACCAGTAAGAAACAGCTGATTGACGGCATCGCGCATGAATTACGCACCCCGCTGGTTCGCCTGCGTTACCGCCTGGAAATGAGTGATAACCTGACGGAAGCCGAGTCTGCGGCGCTTAATCGCGATATCGGCCAGCTGGAGTCACTGATCGAAGAACTGTTAACCTATGCCCGCCTGGACCGTCCGCAGGTTAACCTGAATCTGCAAACGCTCGATCTGGCCCTCTGGCTGCACGAGCGGCTGGAGGATATCCGTTCGGTGAAGCCGGCGTTTGATATTGCGCTGGATACACCGCAGCGCGAGAATATTGGCGTTGCGGATACCCGTCTGATGGAACGCGTGCTTGATAATCTGGTGAATAATGCCCTGCGTTACGCCGAGCAGCGTCTGCGGGTCGGCCTGTGGTTTGATGGCGATATGGCGTTCTTGCAGGTTGAGGATGACGGTCCGGGGATCCCACTGGACGAACGTCAGCGGGTCTTCGAACCCTTTGTACGCCTTGATCCCAGCCGCGACCGCGCGACCGGAGGCTGTGGACTTGGCCTGGCCATTGTCCACTCGATCGCCCAGGCTTTTGGCGGCTATGTCATTATCGACAGCAGTCCGCTTGGGGGCGCCAGCGTACGTTTTTGCTGGCCGGTGACCCCCGCTCTGCACTCTTAATCTCTCAATAAGGAAATCTATGTCTTCTTCCTATGCACACCTGACACGTACCTTCCAGCGCCTTTCCCGCTTCGGCCATCTGTCGGCCATTGCTGGCTGGGATATGATGACCATGATGCCTGCTGGCGGCAGCCGTGCGCGCGGTGAAGCGCTGGCAGAGCTGAGCGTCCTGCGCCATGAAATCCTCACCGCGAAAGAGGTGGGCGTCTGGCTGCAACAGGCACAGCAGGAAGATCTGGATGATGTGGCACAGGCCAACCTGGCTGAAATGCAGCGCGCCTGGCAGCAGGCGTCGTTACTGCCGGCATCTCTGGTTGAAGCCAAGTCTATCGTGGGGTCACGCTGTGAACATGCCTGGCGTCAGCAGCGACCGGCAAATGACTGGACCGGGTTTTCCGCCAATCTGAAAGAAGTGGTAAAGCTGAGCCGTGAGGAGGCTGAAATTCGCGCTCAGGCCAGTGGCCAATCGCGTTACGATGCCCTGCTGGACGTGTTCGAACCCGGCATGACCAGCGCCAAACTGGATAAAACCTTTGGTGACCTGAAGCAGTGGCTGCCGAATCTGTTACAGCAGATCGTTGAACAGCAGGCAGGCGAAATTGTCGATCGCCCTGAAGGCCCTTTCCCCCAGGCATCACAGCAACAGCTGGGCCTGGCGATTATGCAGCAGTTGGGCTTTGATTTTAACGCCGGGCGCCTTGATATCAGCGCACACCCCTTCTGTGGTGGCGTTCCGGAAGATGTCCGTATCACCACGCGCTATAACGAAGCCGAGTTTATCAGCGCCATGATGGGGGTTATCCATGAAACCGGACACGCGCGCTACGAGCAAAATCTGCCTAAACAGTGGGCCAATCAACCCGTGGCGCTGGCGCGTTCCACCGCCATTCACGAATCGCAAAGCCTGTTCTTTGAAAAGCAGCTCGGCCGCAGCCCTGAATTCCTCAGCCTGATCCGCCCGCAGGTACAGTTGCTGCTGGGTGACCGCCCGGAACTCAATGAAGCGAACTTTATTGCTCTGAACCAGCGTGTGAAGCCTGGGTTGATCCGCGTGGATGCCGATGAGGTCAGCTATCCGGCACACATTATTCTGCGCTATGAAATTGAACGTGCGCTCATTAGCGGCGAGATTGAAGTCGAGGATATTCCGGCGCTGTGGGACGAGAAAATGCTGGCCTGGCTGGGCCTGGATACGCGTGGCAATTACCGTGACGGTTGTATGCAGGATATTCACTGGACAGATGGTGCATTCGGTTACTTCCCAACGTACACACTGGGCGCGATGTATGCCGCACAGCTGTTCCAGGCCGTGAAGCGCGCAATCCCGCAGGTTGATGAGCAGATCCGTCAGGGTGACCTGCAGCCGGTGTTTGACTGGTTACAGCAGAATATCTGGCAACATGGCAGCCGCTTCAGTACCCGCCAGTTGATTGAAAATGCCACCGGGGAAGATCTGAATCCACACTATTTCCGTCAGCACCTGGAAAGCCGTTATTTGAAGTAACCTGCCTGTGGGTCAGGCGTGCCTGACCCCTACACGTTCCGGCCCCTGGCCGAGGCATGCCTGACCCCTACACGTTTCTACACCTGGTCGAGGCATGCCTGACCCCTGCGCGTTTCTACCCCTGGTCGAGGCATGCCTCGACCTTTTTCTGCGTATCGCCCCTCTTGTACAATCGGTTACACGCCGATACCAATCACTCACGGAAAGCCCTCACTGATTCCCTTATAGTCTTTTCACCGGCCCCAGAGTGGGCTGACACCTGAACTAAAAACACCTTGAGGGTTTTGCAATGAAAAAATTATTTGCTCTGGTTGTCGCTGCTACAATGGGTCTGTCTTCTGTTGCTTTCGCGGCTGAAACAACGGCTGCTCCAGCAACCACCGCTGCACCGACTGTTGCTGCTACCAACACCACCGCTGCTCCAGCACCAGTGAAAGCGTCTGTTAAACATGTGAAAAAACATAAGAAAGCGGCTGTTCAGAAAGCCCAGGCCGCTAAAAAACATCACAAAGCGAAAAAAGCGGCTGCACAGAAAGCTCAGGCCGCTAAAAAGCACCACAAAGCGGCTAAAAAACCTGTAGCTCAGAAAGCTCAGGCTGCCAAAAAACACCACAAAGCAGCAACCAAACCTGTAGCTCAGAAAGCCCAGGCAGCTAAAAAGCATCACAAAGCAGCAACCAAACCTGCTGCCCAGAAAGCTCAGGCGGCTAAAAAGCACCATAAAGCAGCAACCAAACCTGTTGCTCAGAAAGCCCAGGCTGCTAAAAAACACCACAAAGCAGTGAAGAAAGCCGCTCCTAAAGCGTAATGACTGACGGCCGGGGTGTCATACCTCACGTACATTAGTTCACTCAAACACCCGGTTCTGCCGGGTGTTTCTTTAAGGAGTTTCGGATGATGGTTCGTCGCTATTTATTCGAAATCATTCTGGCTGTGATGATCTTATGTGGCCTGGTGGCCGCCAGCTTCTACCTGTAATCAGGGTTGCTGTAGCGTGCTGATATTCCAAATTAATCTCCCTTTTCCAGCACTATCCGTCTATAGTTACTGCACTAGCATAATCACTGATATCAACGTTTTTCCAGCCTGAGAAAAATATGCGTCTGACCGCTGTGTTATTGATAGGTTTCCTTGCCGTGTCCTGTTACACCCATGCTGAAGATCCCGAGCGGAGCGACGCCGACACGCAAACACTGTTTTTTGGTAAAGATGACCGCCAGCCCGTCAGCGAGACCGCTTCTGCGCCCTGGGAAGCCATTGGCCAGCTGGAAACTGAAAGCGGCAACCTGTGCAGCGCCACGCTGATTGCTCCTCATCTGGCGTTGACCGCCGGACACTGCCTCCTTGCCCCACCGGGAAAACCCGATAAAGCCGTTGCCCTGCGCTTTATCTCCAGTGATAACGGCCGCTGGCGTTATGAGATCCACGATATTGAAGCCCGTGTGGATCCGGCCCTGGGGAAAAAACTGAAAGCTGATGGTGATGGCTGGATTGTCCCGGCGTCCGCTGCACCTTATGATTTTGGCTTGATTATTCTGCGCAATCCCCCTTCCGGGATTGTCCCTCTTCCATTGTTTTCCGGTTCGCGCAAAGATCTTACTGCCGCGTTAAAAATGACGGGGCGCCGCGTCACTCAGGCGGGTTATCCGGAAGACCATCTCGATACGCTCTACTCTCACAACGACTGCCTGATCACCGGTTGGGCGCAAAAAAACGTGCTGTCACATCAGTGTGATACGCTACCAGGTGACAGCGGTTCACCGTTATTGTTAAAGGTTGATGGTAACTGGCAACTGATCGCGGTGCAGAGTTCGGCACCGGCGCCCAAAGATCGCTATCTGGCGGATAACCGGGCCATTGCTGTGACCGCATTTCGTGACAGCCTGGAAGCACTGGCACAGTAAAGCTGGCACGGTAAAAAATGCGCCGGCGTGGCATCGCCGTTTTTATCGCTATTTAGTGGATATTTCCATTTAAGTCCCTCGTCGATAATGCCACTGACTTTTCAGTGTTCAAGGATGAGGTATGAAAAAAATAGTGTTGATGGCCCTGATGTTGTCCATCGTGGGCTGCACCAAAACCCAAAATCCCCCGCAATCAGGTAATCCGATCCAACGGACGGGTTATCTGGTTAACACCCAACACCCTTCTCAAAGCCAGAATGAGCGCGTGCGATTTCTGATCCTCCATTACACCGCGGCAAATGATACTGACTCAATGCGTCTGCTCACCCAGGGTAATGTCAGCGCACATTACCTCGTGCCATCCGCCAACAACCCGTTACTGAGAAAAAATACGGTTTATCAATTGGTTGCCGAAGATAAGCGCGCGTGGCATGCGGGTGTCAGCGCCTGGAATGGTCGCACGAACCTGAATGACAGCGCTATTGGCATCGAAAATGTGAATCTGGGCTATGAACAGAAATTGATGGAGCGGGAATGGTATGCGTGGGATGCCAGGCAAATCAAACTGCTTGCCCGTCTCGCCAGCGATATCATCAAACGCTATGATATTACGCCGGATAACGTGCTCGGTCACAGCGATGTGGCCCCCACACGAAAAGTTGACCCGGGCCCACTCTTCCCGTGGAAACAGTTAGCCGATGAGGGTATCGGTGCCTGGCCGGATAGCACCACCGTACAGCAGTTTCTGGCGGGCCGCGCACCCAGTGATACCGGCTCACCAGGTAAAATTCAGGCTTATCTGGCGCGTTATGGTTATTCAATCCCGCAGACGGGGGTCATGGATGCCACTACCCGGCAGGTGATTGCGGTGTTTCAGATGCACTTTCGTCCGTCTGATTACAGCGGCATCGCCGATGCAGAAACCGAGGCCATTGCCGCTGCGCTGGTGGAAAAATATCGCGGTGGTATGCAACGTATCGCTTCGCAACAGGAGAGCAATAGCGATTTATAACGTTGTCCCTGCCAGCCTGAACCGGCTGGCAGGGTATTATTCCCCAACTCTTCGTTACAACGTCACCTGCTCCATTGCCTGTAAGATACGTTTTTCCGAGATGGGGAAAGGCGTCCCTAACTGTTGAGCAAAGAAGCTGACACGCAGCTCTTCAATCATCCAGCGGATATCCTGCACTTCCTCATCATCTTTACGTTCCGGCGGCAGCTTGTTGAACCACTGTGTCCATGCCTGCTGAACAGATTCCACCTTGAGCATACGCGCACGATCGCTGTGCGGATCGACCGCCAGCTTCTCCATACGGCGCTCAATCGCCTGTAAATAACGTAAGGTATCTGCCAGCCGCTTCCAGCCGTTACCCGTCACGAAGCCGCGATACACCAGGCCACTCATTTGCGCTTTGATATCCGATAGCGCCAGCGCCATCGTGATATCGACGCGCCCTTTCAGGCGTTTATTGATATTGAATACCGAGGTCAGGATCTGCTCGACCTTTTTGGCTATTACCACCACCGTGTCGTTCAGCTCAGCGCGCACTTTGTCATGCAGCTTAGCGTATCCCTGTTCCTGCCAGCTTGGGCCACCCGACTCAGCGATCAGTTTATCGACACCGCAGGCAATACAGTCGTCAATCAAATCCAGCACCTTACCGTAAGGGTTAAAATACAGCCCCAGTTTGGCTTTATTCGGTAATTTTTCGTGCAGATACTTAATCGGTGAGGGAATATTCAGCAGCAGTAAACGCCGCTGCCCGCGCCACATCGCTTTGTGCTGTTCATGCTGAGAGTCAAACAGGCGGATCGCCACGCTGTCTTTCTCATCCACCAGCGCAGGCCAGGCTTTCACACTGTAATTGCCGCGCTTCTGCTCGAAATGGTCCGGCAGATCGCCAAAGCTCCAGATATGCAGCCCACTCTGTTCCAGTCCGTCATCGGCCACTTTAGACAGCGTTTCCTGAACCTTACCTTTGAGTTGCAGTTTCAGCGCAGAGAGATCTTTGCCTTCGGCCAGCTTGTGGTTATTTTCGTCGATAATGCGGAAGGTAATTTTAAGATGATCGGGCACCTGTTCCCATTGCCAGGCTTCGCGATCCAGCGTGACGCCCGACATACGGCGGAACTCACGCTCCAGCGACTCCAGCAGCGGCAGCTCCAGCGGCGTGGCTCGTCCGAGAAATGCTTCAGCGTAGTTCGGGGCCGGGACAAAGTTACGACGCAGCGGTTTAGGCAGTGATTTGATCAGCGCAATCACCAGTTCCCGGCGCACGCCCGGGATCTGCCACTCAAAGCCCCGCTCTTCCACCTGATTGAGCAACGGCAGCGGAACATAAACCGTGACCCCATCCGCGTCGGCACCCGGTTCAAACTGATAGCTCAGACGCAGCTTCAGGTTGCCCTGATGCCAGAAGTTCGGATAGTCGAGCTTACTGACGTTCTCCGCGCCCTGCTTGATCAACATCTCGCGGGCAAAATTAAGGCGGTCCGGCTCTTCGCGACTGACGGTTCGCCACCAGCTGTCAAAATGCCGGGCAGAGACCACCTCGTGGCTGATGCGCTGGTCATAAAAATCAAACAGCGTTTCGTCGTCAACCAGAATGTCGCGGCGGCGGGATTTGTGCTCCAGCTCTTCCACTTCCGTGCGCAGCTTGAGGTTGGCCTTGAAGAACGCATGGCGCGTTTGCCAGTCGCCTTCGACCAGCGCATGACGGATAAACAGCTCACGCGACAGCACCGGATCAATCTGGCCGTAATTCACCTTGCGCGCCGCGACAATCGGCAGCCCGTAAAGCGTCACTTTTTCATTGGCCATCACCGCGCCCTGGCCTTTTTCCCAGTGCGGTTCACTGTAGCTGCGTTTGAGCAGATGCTGTGCCACCGGCTCTATCCACTCCGGCTCAATACGGGCAGCAATGCGCCCCCACAGGCGGCTGGTTTCTACCAGTTCGGCCACCATCGTCCACTTCGGCGGCTTCTTAAACAGGCCAGAACCAGGGAAAATGGCGAAACGCGCATTACGCGCGCCGGTAAACTCCTGTTTGTCGGCGTCTTTCTGGCCAATATGTGACAGTAATCCGGTGAGCAATGCGGTATGAATCTCGCGAATTTCGGCCGGAACGCTGTTCACCGGCAGCCCCAGTTCACGCACCACCTGACGCAGCTGCGTGTAGATATCCTGCCATTCGCGCACCCGCAGGTAGTTCAGGTAGTCCGTTTTACACTGACGACGGAAATGACTGGAAGACAGCGCTTTCTGCTGCTCCTGCACGTAGTTCCACAGGTTAACAAAGGCGATGAAATCAGAGTCTTTATCGGCAAATCGCTGGTGCTTTTCGTCTGATGCCTGCTTTTTCTCGGCCGGACGTTCACGCGGGTCCTGAATCGACAGTGCGGCGGTAATGATCATCACTTCACGCACGCAGCCATATTTCTGGGCTTCCAGCACCATTTTTGCCAGACGCGGGTCAACCGGGAGTTGGGCCAGCGCACGACCCGACGTCGTCAGCTGATAGTGCTGGCTCTCATTCAGAGTGATCGCACCCAGCTCTTCCAGCAGGCGCACACCGTCCTGAATATTGCGCTGGTCGGGGGCTTCCACAAACGGGAAGGCGGCAATATCACCCAGCCCCAGCGCAGTCATTTGCAGGATGACGGAGGCCAGGTTGGTACGCAGAATTTCCGGGTCGGTGAATGCCGGACGGCTGAGGAAATCATTTTCATCATACAGACGAATACAGATCCCTTCGGATACGCGCCCGCAACGCCCTTTACGCTGATTGGCTGACGCCTGTGATATCGGCTCAATCGGCAGGCGCTGCACTTTAGTACGGAAGCTATAGCGGCTAATACGCGCCGTACCCGGGTCAATCACATATTTAATGCCCGGCACCGTCAGTGACGTTTCGGCTACGTTAGTGGCCAGCACTATGCGCCGTCCAACGTGGGACTGGAACACGCGGTTCTGTTCTGCATTCGACAAACGCGCGTAGAGCGGTAACACCTCAGTGTGCGGCAGATCGCGTTTCATCAGGGCATCAGCCGTGTCGCTAATTTCGCGTTCGCCGCTCATTAAAATCAGTATATCCCCACGACTCTCTCTGCCCAGTTCATCCACCGCATCAAAAATAGCCTGAAGCTGATCGCGGTCAGTATCGTCAGCATCTTCCACCACCGGGCGGTAGCGTACTTCCACCGGGTAGGTACGGCCGGAAACTTCAATCACGGGCGCGTTATGGAAATGTCGGGAAAAACGCTGCGGGTCGATGGTCGCCGATGTGATGATCACTTTAAGGTCAGGGCGTTTTGGCAGCAATTCGCGCAGATAGCCCAACAGAAAATCGATATTCAGGCTACGTTCGTGCGCTTCATCGATGATGATAGTGTCGTACTGCATCAGCAGGCGATCCTGCTGAATTTCAGCCAGCAAGATGCCGTCGGTCATCAGCTTGACCTGCGTGGTATCGCCAACCTGATCGTTGAATCGCACCTTGTAACCCACACAGCCACCCAGCGAGGTTTCCAGTTCGGCGGCGATACGATCGGCAACGGTACGCGCTGCCAGACGGCGCGGCTGAGTGTGACCAATCAGCCCACGAATACCACGACCCAGCTCCATGCAAATCTTCGGCAACTGCGTGGTTTTACCTGATCCGGTTTCCCCCGCCACAATCACCACCTGGTGATCGCGGATCGCGTCAGCAATACCCTGTTTCTTCTGGCTGACCGGTAAATTTTCCGGGTAGCGGATAGTCGGCCTGGCGGCAAGACGTGCACTGACCCGCGACTCTGCGGCCGCAATATCGCCACTCAGCTCCTCAATCAGCGCATTCAGCGCCGTTGGATTTTTAATTTTTTTTGCCCCCTGAAGGCGGCGCTGCAGACGCTGGCGGTCACGCAGCATCAGCGAATCCAGCCGCGAATAGAGCGGCGTCAGGGCAGATTGTGGCGTATCAGACATGGTAGTAAAGCTCGCTTTGTCGCCGCGACATCGGGCGACATGGATTAAACAGGGGATAAGAATTTTGCGTAGTGTAACACAGACAAGCACTTAGGGTTTTAATTGCCCGGCGCGTCTTATTCAAGATTTTCGAACATTGCTATCGAAAACTCGCACTTACACTGTCGGCAATTTATCCGTAAAGTGTTCCTTATTGAGCGGTATGTGATCCGCGTGACAAAACAGGAAAAAAGAACCATGAGCAAAGTATTAGTCCTGAAATCAAGTATTCTTGCCGGTTATTCACAGTCTGGCCAGCTGGCAGACCACCTGGTTTCCGAATGGAAAGCGGCCCACCCTGGTGATGAAGTGACCGAACGCGATCTGGCTGCTAACCCAATCCCGGTACTGGACGGTGAGCTGGTTGGCGCACTGCGTCCATCCGATGCCGCCCTGACCCCACGTCAGCAGGAAGCGCTGGACCTGTCCAACGAACTGATTGCTGAACTGCAGGCCCATGACACCATCGTGATCACGGCGCCAATGTACAACTTCAATATCCCTACTCAGCTGAAGAACTACTTTGACCTGGTGGCCCGTGCTGGCGTAACGTTCCGTTACACCGAACAGGGTCCTGAAGGCCTGATCAAAGGCAAAAAAGTCGTGGTTCTGTCAAGCCGTGGTGGTATCCATAAAGACACCCCAAGCGACCTGCTGACCCCTTACCTGACCCTGTTCCTTGGCTTCCTGGGTCTGACTGACGTGCAGTTCGTGTTTGCGGAAGGTATCGGTTACGGTCCTGAAGTGGCAGCGAAAGCCGCCAGCGATGCGAAAGCGGTGATTTCTCAGATCGTGACGGCCTGATTATCCGAAAAACAGGTTGAGCTAACCCTCCTCAACCTGCGCGGTGGCACTGTGTCGGTGCCACCGCTACTTCTTCAGCCACTGACCATTTATTCCGCGTACATATTCCCCTGATTTCGCTCTCTCAACCAGTTTGGAACCCGCAATACTGGCAACGTCGCGCGTGGTCATATTATTTTGCTGTGCCAGCAACTGATATTGACGTGTACGACCCTCGTTAATCTGTTTAACCAGCGTCAGGGTTTCCGCATCCTGCTGAACCGCCGCAATATAGCCATTCAGCGTTTCACCCACACGACCCTGTTGGCGGGCTTCATCCAGCGTCAGTGCCATCACAGCAGGTGACAGCAGCAAACAGCCCAGCAATATACCGCAGTTAAGTCGTTTCATATGCCCGTCCTCAGAACAGACCACTCTGGGTTTTTAATAACGCTTCCACGTCCTTATCCACCTTGATATGAATTTCATGTTCGATTTTGACATTCATATTAATGGTGATCGGCTCTTTCGGGGCGGCCACTTCAATGCGCGGGATACATCCGCAAAGCAGCATCGTTCCACCCGTTATCCAAAGGCTAATGAGGGGTTTCATCACTGTTTTCCTTTTGCGACGGCAAGGTGGCATTCTGTTCCACCCAAGATTGCAGGTTATCGCCAAAGCGCAGGCTGCGCCACAGTTGGAACAGATTTTCCTGCTGGCTGTAATTCAGCGATACACGCTGGTTTTTGTTGCTGAAACGGCTGGTGCCATCCACTTTAGCGGTCATGTTCATCACGCCTAAATTATCGAGATCGATCGTGGCCCAGCTGCGGGAAATTTCCATATAACGCAGCCAGTCGATGGCCGCCCCGGCGGCAAAATTATTACGACTGATGGCATCGGCCATGTCTTTATCCATGCGAACAGTGAGCGGCCCACTGTTCGCAATCCAGCCCTCTTTCACCAGCCAGTGTGAGTTATTCAGCCACAACGGTAGCGCACCGTTAATGTAGCCCGACATCGCCAGCTGTTTAAGCTTCATGGTGGTGACCAGTTCGGACAAGCTCAGATGCGTGACATGGATCGTGGCTGCCTCCGTTTGTGGCATCTGCAAGCTGGCCATACTCAACTGCCCGCCCAGCAGCTCAAGGTTCACGTTACTCAGGGTGAGCGGCTGCCTGTCACTCCAGGGATACCAGCCCTGAAGATCGGCCGTGACATTGTGCATCGCAAACTGGTTGTTAATCTTTTTTATCCGTAATGATACGGGCCCGTGAGCGCCGAAATACCAGCGATGGGATTCCAGGCGGAACGGTAGCGAGAAGTCGATACCTTCAAATTCATTATCCGGCAGTAGCACGCTGCCATTGCTCACCAGCCAGTGACCACCGGCTTTCAGCCCCTGATCGCTGGCCGCAGAGAAAGCGACCTGAGCTTTTAACATGCCCCCCTGAATCGCCAGTTTCAGCTCCGGACTGATCAGCGGCTGAAACACGTTTAATGGCTGTTCCGGCCACCACATCTGGCCACGCAGACGCTCGCCATCCCAGCGGCCCCGTACCTGAACCGGGCCAATTTTCTTCGCCTGCAAACTCCCCTTATAAAGAAATGCCTCCGGGTCGCGCCCATTGACAGTCAGTGTCAGGGTCGATGGGGGCAAATAGCCGCCACTACTGAAGTGCGTCTCCCTGGCGTTCAGGCTTAATTGCCCGTTGAATGAGGGTGACTCCGGGTCACGTTGCCAGCGAACAGGCTGGTCCAGCGTTAATCGTGGGGCATCCATCGTGACGCTGCCATAGGCAAGATGATCAAACCCGGTCGACAGCGAGGTTAATTCAATCAACCGATCCTGCCAGCGTCCCTGACCTTTGACATCCCATTTTGCGTTCAGCGGGGCCAGATAACCATCACCCCAGTAACGCCATAACCACGTGCCTTTGTCCGGCCAGAAGTCAGTGGCCCGTCCGTCCAGATGCAGACGAAACCGCCCCATTTCACGGTCATGAGCGCTGAGGATCGCCTGTAGGCGCCCATCAATACCGGCGGAAGAAAGCGAGACGCCCGCCAGCGGCCAGCGTGTTTCATCCACTTCCAGGGTGGAGAGCAACCGCCCTTTCATACGCAGTAATGCACCCGGCCGCATCACTATCTGTGGATCGAGCAGCGGTCCACGTAACTCTCCCGGCAACCCGGCAAAAAATTGCAGGCTGTCGAGTTTGGTTTCTCCTGTCAGCCGGAACGGTAGCTGGCTGTTCAGCCAGTCCAGATTTCCCGGCCCCAGCGTTAATACCACGTTACCTTTCCCACCACGTCCCTCGGTCACCATATTAAAGCGGCCGTTCAGTTCCGTGGCAGGTAAACCCTGCTGCCAGCCTTTTGCCGTCAGCGCGAAACCACCAGAAAGGGGCTGGACCGCCCAGGGCCAGTTCCACTGCCCCTGTTGCACCACGATGTTCTCACGCGTGATGTTCCAGGGCAGCGTTAACAGCGGTTGTTTTTGATCCTTCGCGGTCACGACCAACGTGCCGACCTGCTGCTGCCAGTCAAGGCGCAGATGCAGCGGTTCAGGCACACTATCCAGCGCCAGATCGCCCTGTAATGCACCGCCTTCAGGTAAGGAGTCAGGGATGCGCGGTAACGTCAGCGTGCCACTCAGGCTCACGGGCTTCGGCACGCCAGGTGCCTGAATGTTCAATGATGTCAGCGTCAGCTGCTGTCCGTTGAGTTCGGCAGCCAGTGACAGGTTTTTTCCCTGATAGTGCAGGTGCTGACGTTGAGGATCGAGATTAAGCTGAAGCTGCCCGGCCCAGTTCTGCCAGGGCGTAATCGTGAGTTGTCGGAGAGTGACGTTGGCGGCGGGAAGCATCTGTTGCCATTCTGCCAACGTACGCGGTGCATTGTTATTGTCGGCACTGGCAAGGTTAGCTGCGCATGAAGTATCCACGGTGGCGTCATCGACCATCAGTTGCCAGCGGCTCTGGTGGTAACTGAGCGCCACGCCTTTCACACTCGCCAGTTCGCAGTCTCCCACCCGATAATGCACGCCCGGCAGGCGTAACGCACCCTGATGCCAGCCGGGGTTACCGTCAAGGACGACGGAGGTTTTTGCGGGCAGCCAGAGGCCGGCCAGCCGAGGCAGCCATTGGGTAACAGTAAGGAGTATGCCGGTCAGCAGCAGGATAACTGCCATCAGCACAGCAAGCGCTATTTTCCAGCCCCGGTTCATGGCGGTGACATCCTGTTCATTCCGTGATTATCCCTGAATGATGGCATGGAATCCCTGAAGGGTGAAGTTTTTCGCCTGTAATCAATCGATTCGCTGCTTTTAACACCAGCTAAACAGCGGTCCTCTCCCGCGTTGGGATAAATTATTGTTACACTGCTTTATCACTGACGCATGGCGAAAGGAAAAGGCGATGAAACTTGCGGTATATAGCACCAAGCAGTATGACCGGAAATACCTCACACAGGTTAATGAGGACTTTGGTTTTGAACTGGAGTTTTTCGACTTTCTGTTGAGTGAACGTACGGCGAAAAACGCCGTGGGCTGCGATGCCGTTTGCATTTTCGTCAACGATGACGGCAGCCGCAAGGTGTTAGAGGAGCTGGCAGAACTGGGCGTGAAGTGTGTTGCGCTGCGCTGCGCCGGTTTCAATAACGTTGATCTCGACGCGGCGCGTGAACTGGGTATTCAGGTGGTACGTGTTCCTGCCTACTCTCCGGAAGCGGTGGCTGAACATGCGGTCGGCATGATGATGACCCTGAACCGCCGTATTCATCGCGCCTACCAGCGTACGCGTGATGCGAACTTCTCCCTCGAAGGGCTGATTGGTTTCAACATGCACGGACGTACCGCCGGGGTGATCGGCACCGGGAAAATTGGTATCGCCGCGATGCGTATTCTGAAAGGCTTCGGTATGCGCCTGCTGGCGTTCGACCCTTATCCAAGCCCGCAGGCACTGGAACTGGGTGCGGAATATGTCGATATTAAAACGCTGTTTAGCCAGTCCGATGTCATCACCCTGCACTGCCCGCTGACGGCGGATAATCATCACCTGCTGAACAGCAGTGCGTTTGCACAGATGAAAGATGGCGTCATGGTGATCAACACCAGCCGGGGCGCCCTGATTGACTCCCAGGCAGCCATTGAGGCGCTGAAGCAGCAAAAAATCGGCGCACTGGGCATGGATGTTTACGAAAACGAACGTGATTTGTTCTTTGAGGATAAATCTAACGACGTGATCCAGGATGATGTGTTCCGTCGTTTATCAGCCTGCCATAACGTCCTGTTCACCGGCCACCAGGCTTTCCTCACCGCGGAAGCCCTGACCAGTATTTCTGAGACCACACTGGAAAATTTGCGTCGTCTGGAGAAAGGTGAACCTTGTGACAATGTGTTGACCGCGTAATACACACGTGGCCTGCACAACCCCGGCATAGCCAACCTCCCTGGCTATGCCTTTTCGCCTTTTATCCTGTAGAAAATAAAGAACGCGGTGCTGCTGGCATCGTTCTTTATTCCGATTCACTAGTATGTTGTAACTAATGTGGGATAAAGTAAGCCGTAACGCCCACGTATTACTGGCCGTCGAGGCCACGAATAGGTTTAACAGAAGACCAGGCTCGGCACGACGGGCAATGCCAGTAAAGCGCATGGGCCGTAAAGCCGCACTTGTGGCACCGATAGCGGGGTTTGGTGCGGATCTGCTCGCCAACCATATCGCGCAGCACCATCAGGCTATCTTTCGCGCGGCCATCCTCGGCTTCCTGCAAATTGAAATCCATCAGCCGATGGAAAACACGCATCGTCGGATGGCGCTGAAGCTGGCGGGTTATATAAGTTTGCGCCACCTCAGCGCCCTCTTCACGGTCAAGGATCCCCGCCAGGTAGAGTTCGGCTGCGGCACCGGTATTTTCTTCCACGCAGCGTTTAAGGTATTCGGACCAGGCCTGAGGCTGATTAAGATGTTCATAACAGCCTTCCAGCATCTCAAGCGTTTCACTGACCAGCTCTTTATCCTGTTCGATCACCCGCTGCAAATGCACCACGGCTTTGGCAAACTCATTCTTCGCCATATGGATGCGGCCCATCATAATGGAGACGCGGGCACTGTTGCGGTCGGCTGACTCCCCTTTCTTGAGCAGATTCATGGCACGATCGAGATCATCACTGCTGATAGCCTGCAACGCCAGTTCACAATAGAAATGCGCGATTTCCATCTTCAGGCGATCTTTGCCCTGCTTAACCAGACGTTCAGCCACTTCAATGGCATTCGGCCAGTCACTGGTAGCCTGGTGGATAATCAGCAGTTGCTGCAAAGCGCTGATGCGGAAATCCGTTTCGTCCACCAGCTGACCGAACATCTGTTCAGCGCGATCGTAGAACCCCGCAGCCATATAGTCGCGGCCCAGCTGTTGGATCGCCAGCAGGCGCTGATCGTAAGTGAGGGAGGCGCTTTCCATCAGCGCCTGGTGAATGCGTATAGCGCGATCGACTTCACCGCGGGAGCGGAACAGATTACCCAGTGTCAGGTGCGCTTCCACCGTGCCACTGTCCTCTTTTAACATATCGAGAAACAGGTCGACGGCTTTGTCCTGCTGGTTAGAGAGCAGGAAGTTCACCCCGGTCACATAGTCACGCGACAGGCGGCTGGCTTCCTGTTGCTTATCCTGTTGCGCACTTCTGCGCCCCATATACCAGCCATAGGCGGCAGCAATGGGAAGTAACAGAAACAGCAGTTCTAACATAAATGATTATTCCTTGACGGCAGGTGCCTGTGACACTGTCACGGATGGCTCTGTCTGCCCCAGTTGCTGCTGAAGACGTTTAAGTTTGCGTTGCGTATGTGCCAGTGAAACCCGCACACGTAACCAGAACAACCCACAAATCGCCCAGCCCAGTAAAAATCCAGCGGCAAACAGTGAAGCCAGCAACGTTGAAACACGGAACTCACCCTGCGCCAGCAGATAGTTAAACTTCACTACCTGATCGTTATGCGCGCCCAGCGTGACTGAAATGACGAAAATCGCCAGGACCACTAAAAAAATCAGCAAATATTTCACAGTTCATCCCATAACCTGGTGTTAACCAGATGAATTATGCCAAAAAAATCGGTCTGATGCTTGCATTGATGTCACGTGCGATTGGCCGCCCCATCATTTTGCACTGCACGTCCTGCCAGCGGGCAGCCATAAAAGAGCCGAACAAAAGATATGGGGACAGGATACCGTCTTTACAATCAGGAGGCCTCATTTTCCCGCTGCGCGATCTCCTGCTGCTCCTGCGGAGGCACCGTTAGAGGCCCACAGAACCGCTGAGCCAGCCAGGTTGCGAGGGTAATTAATAACCAGCTGATAAGCGTAGCGAAAACCAAATCACGCGGCCAGTGCATCCCCAGCACCAGGCGGCTGCCCATTACCGCTATCGCCCAGCTCATCAGCAACACGATAGTGACGTAGCGCCTGCGTGGCCACAGCAGCCCCACGCCGAGCAACGCCCAGCTGGCGGCAAACATGGTATGCCCCGATGGGAAAGCAAAACCGGTTTCAAATGCCCAGTGTTTTTTTAGCCAGTAAGGTAACTGGCTATTCTCCGCAACGGCGGCGCTGACCATCTCACTGCGCTGTTTGCGTTTCTGGTCATAGAATTGCTGCTCATTAATACCGTACGTTTTCTCCAGCCACAGAACATAGGGGCGCGGCTCCTGTACATGTTCTTTAATCAGGCTTTTGGTGTACTGCCCGGAGAGCAGTGTGGCAATAATGATCCCCAGCAGAAATACCGCGGGTTTCCAGCGAAAGCGCAGGCACCAGAGGAACCAGCCGCAAAGAATCGCACTGGTCAGTGTCCCCCAGGGGCTGGTGACCGTTTCGGTAAACCAGAATAGCAGCTTGTGCCCCCATCCCATTGATACAGGCTGCCAGTGCCAGCCTGACAGCATCACCCCGACCGGCATCATCAACAATACCAGCATACCCAGGGTGGTACGTTTGAGGATCTCTGCCATTTATCTTCCTTTCGAACCGTTATGTTCACGAGTTTGTTATAAGATTATCTTAAAAAATAATAACATAAGGATTGTTATAGTGATAATTCTGCGTTATTACAACAATCGCTCTAACGTGTTAACTGCCACGCGATATGTTGTGGCAAAATAGGCACAATTGTTTGTGTCAGGCAACTGACACGCGATATCTGATGATAGCGCAACACCTGAAGTTTCTGGAGAGTCACATGCAGCTTAAACGGGTAGCAGAAGCCAATCTGCCCACGCCTTGGGGGGATTTCCTCATGGTTGGTTTTGAAGAACTCGCCACCGGGCACGATCATGTCGCCCTGGTGTTCGGCGATATTTCCGACAGCAAACCTGTGCTGTCACGCGTCCATTCTGAGTGTTTGACGGGCGATGCGCTGTTCAGCCTGCGTTGCGATTGCGGGTTCCAGCTGGAAGCGGCCCTGACGCAGATTGCTGAACAGGGACGTGGAATTTTGCTGTATCACCGTCAGGAAGGCCGTAATATTGGTCTGCTGAACAAGATCCGTGCCTATGCGCTGCAGGACAAAGGCTTTGATACGGTTGAGGCCAATAACCAGTTAGGTTTTGCGGCTGATGAGCGCGACTTCACCCTCTGCGCCGATATGTTCAAACTGCTGGGTATCCACGAAGTCCGCCTGCTGACCAATAACCCGCGCAAGGTTGAGATCCTCACTGAAGCGGGTATCAATATTGTTGAGCGTGTACCACTGATTGTGGGAAGAAACCCTAGCAATGCGCATTACCTGGATACGAAAGCTGCGAAAATGGGCCATCTGCTATCCAAATAACCCTTCCGGGTTAGCACTCTGGCGACCGGCAGCTTGCAGGTCGCCAGAGAAACACGGCGCGGGCTATTGCAACATATTGCGGATCACGTAATGCAAGATGCCGTCATTCTGGTAGTACGTCAGCTCATTGCCGGTATCAATACGGCAACGCGCTTCCAGCACTTCCTGACGCCCATCAATGCGCGTCAACGTCACTTTCACCCCCCCTCCCGGTGTTAACTGCTTGAGATCCTGCACATCAATCTGCTCATCCCCGGTCAGCCCCAGCGTTTTCCGTGTGACGCCTGACGGAAACTCCAGCGGCAAGATCCCCATCCCAATAAGATTCGAGCGGTGAATACGTTCAAAGGATTCGGCAATGACCACCCTAACCCCTTGCAGACGGGGGCCTTTCGCTGCCCAGTCGCGGCTGGAGCCAGAGCCGTACTCTTTCCCGGCGATGACCGCCAGCGGAATGCCAGCCTGCTGATAACGCATGGCGGCATCATAGATCGCCATCTGCTCATCGCCAGGAATGTAACGCGTCATCCCCCCTTCCACGCCTGGTACCATTTCGTTACGAATACGGATATTGGCAAAGGTGCCGCGCATCATCACTTCATGGTTACCACGGCGTGAGCCATAAGAGTTGAAATCCGTCCGCTCGACGCCGTGCTCCAGCAGGTAACGTCCGGCCGGGCTGTCAGCTTTAATACTGCCGGCCGGTGAGATATGGTCTGTGGTCACCGAATCACCCAGCATGGCCAGAATGCGTGCACCCTGAATATCCTTAACCGGCTTCGGCTCTCTTTCCATATCATCAAAGAACGGCGACAGGCGGATGTAGGTCGAGCTGCCGTCCCAGTCATAGGTCGCGGCTTCACTGACCTTGATCTGCTGCCATTCCGGCGTGCCCTCGAAGACTTCGGCATACTCTTTATGGAACATATCGGTAGAAACCATCTGCACGGCTTCGGCGATCTCTTCCGGCGAAGGCCAGATATCCTTGAGATACACCGGATGACCTGCTGCATCTTCGCCGAGTGGGTCCGTTTGCAGATTCAGGGTCATATTGCCTGCCAGCGCATAGGCCACGACCAGCGGCGGCGAAGCCAGCCAGTTGGTCTTAACATAAGGATGGATACGCCCTTCGAAGTTGCGGTTTCCCGACAGCACCGCGCCGACGGTCAGATCGCCCTGTTTGATCGCGGATTCGATCTCATCCGGCAGCGGGCCAGAGTTACCGATGCACGTCGTGCAACCATAACCGACCAGGTTAAAACCGAGTTTATCGAGATACGGCGTCAGACGTGCAGCGGCAAGATAGTCAGACACCACTTTGGAACCGGGTGCGAGAGACGCCTTTACCCAGGGTTTAGGAACCAAACCCAGGTTTACCGCTTTTTTCGCCAGCAGACCCGCCGCCATTAATACACTGGGGTTGGAGGTATTGGTACAGGAGGTAATCGCGGCAATCACCACCGCACCGTCATCCAGCTGATACTGTTGATGCGTTTTACTGTCCAGATAACTGACGGCTTTGTGGGCCTTCTGCGCGTGATTCACTTCCAGTTCATTACTGGCGCGGAAGGCCGCCGGGACATCGCCCAGCGCGACACGGTCCTGCGGGCGCTTCGGCCCGGCCAGGCTGGATTCGACTTCCCCCATATCCAGCGCCAGCGTGCTGGTAAAGACCGGTTCATCACCGGTATTGCGCCATAATCCCTGCGCTTTACTGTAGGCCTCGACCAGCGCCACCTGCTCTGTGCTCCGGCCGGTCAGTTTCATATAGCCCAGCGTTACGGCATCCACCGGGAAGAACCCGCAGGTCGCACCGTACTCCGGGGCCATATTGGCAATGGTGGCACGATCGGCCAGCGGCAAATCATCCAGCCCGTCGCCGTAGAATTCAACAAATTTACCCACTACGCCGTGCTTACGCAGCATCTGCGTTACGGTCAGCACCAGGTCAGTGGCGGTGATACCCGCTTTCAGCTTACCGGTCAGTTTGAACCCGACCACATCCGGGATCAGCATTGACACCGGCTGCCCCAGCATCGCGGCTTCCGCTTCAATCCCGCCAACGCCCCAGCCCAGCACGCCCAGCGCATTAATCATTGTGGTGTGTGAATCGGTCCCCACCAGCGTATCGGGGTAAGCCACCTCTTTTCCATCCTGTTCTTCATGCCAGACAGCCTGACCCAGGTACTCCAGATTAACCTGGTGACAAATACCGGTCCCCGGTGGCACCACGCTAAAACGATTAAAGGCCTTCTGCCCCCAGCGCAGGAAGACGTAACGTTCATGGTTACGCTCCATTTCCAGACGCACGTTTTCTTCAAACGCATCGTCATCACCAAAGTGGTCAACCGTTACCGAGTGGTCAATGACCAGATCAACAGGCGACAATGGGTTCACCCGAGCAACATCGCCGCCCAGCCGTTTCACCGCCTCACGCATGGCGGCAAGATCAACCACAGCAGGCACGCCGGTAAAGTCCTGCATCAGGACACGTGCCGGGCGATAGGCAATTTCGCGGTCAGCATGCGCATTTTTCAGCCAGCCGGCCAGTGCATGGATGTCCTCTGCGGTCACGGAGTCACCGTCCTGCCAGCGCAGCAGGTTTTCCAGCAACACTTTCATTGATTTCGGCAGGCGTGAAATATCGCCCAGTTCAGCCTCAGCCAGGTGAAGACTGTAATACTGGTAGCGTTGCTCATGGACAGACAGCACATCCTGACTGAGTTGGCGTAGGGTCGTCGACATTGCTCCTCCATTGCGTATTATTTTAACATTGACCTTAAGTCACCGGAGCCGTTGCTGCGGAGATAAAAGTATGACCTTAGTAAGCACAAGGTTTGTTTAAACATAGCACAAGCAAATCGCAACTATTTTATAACAACACTAATTCACAACAGCTCAAACAAACTGAAATTAAAATACAAAAACGCCCCGCTGTACTGGCCAGCGAGGCGTTATTTGTTATTACGCGGGTGATGATTAAATAGTGCGATTAACGCACCATCATTCCAATCCATACCGCGCTGGTCCAGAACAATGCTGAGAATGTCCAGGTGCTGAACCAGGTAATTTGGGTTAAGTTCATCTTTAAACTCCTACAGGCCATCTCTGACCAAAACGTACCACATTAAACACTCTGCATTTAAAGCGAGGGTTTTACCGTTAAATGATGGGGTTAGCATCAAAAATGGGCGTCAAGATGCCCTGACCAGTGATTCGGCCTGAATGATAATTAACGCTGTTTTAATTTTGATTCTCAGCAAAACGCTGAGTGAATTTTAATAACTGCTTTATTTAACTTTCTTCTCTTCGAACATTGACTCAATAAAATTGCGCTGCAGGTCATTCAAATCCCATGATGCCGGAATGGCGTCCTGAGGCTTGTTCTTGCCCTTACAGAAACGATCGTTCGTTTTGCGGACTTGCTGTGCTTTTTGCTCTGGCTGTCTCAGGTACATTGTTATCCCCATATGCGCCATACGAATAAGCCAACCACTCCCCAAAACAGGGCTGAAGCAGCGAATACCGTCATCCAGGCTTTGCGTTTCAGATTGCTGTTACGCTCAACCTTGATGGTTTTGTCCCCGAAGCCGGGTTGTACAGATAATCTAGTCGCCATAGTTTTTGATAATCACTCTCATTAAAACGATTGTTTGAACCAATCAGAAATTAGGATGAATCCTAAACATTCTCTGTTGCAAAATCCAGTAATTTTTATTGAACAAAACGATTAACAGGATTCATCAACCATGAACAACATTAATTAAAAACGCTCACTCAACTCAGTCTGATTAATTATCACTTAACACAAATTAACAACGCCGGGCTCCATTACAGGTCCATTCTAAATTAGAGTTTTCTTTACTCATCCTTTCGTTGCAGCTGTTCTCACCCGCTTTTAACTAGAGTATGAGAATCATACTAGCTGAGCGCAAAGGGGGACAATGAAAACTGTGTACTGTTTCTCATTTAAGAAATAACAATAGGAGAACATGTGATACATCTTTCATTTACGAAAAAATAATCAAAGGACATTAACGAATGGGGTGCCAGCAGGCATCAATGGAAAAAAAAAGAGCCGCAAAGCGGCTCCGGACAGGTTTTTTCATCACCTGAGTGATTATTTTGCGGGCAATTTAATATCTTTAAACATCGCTTCAATATCTTCATTCGAACGCAAACCTACAGCAGTATCAACAACATCGCGCGTCAGATGTGGGGCAAAACGTTGAATAAAGTCATACATATAGCTGCGCAGGAATGTGCTGCGACGGAAACCGATTTTGGTCGTACTGAAGCTGAATACATCGGTTGCTTCGATACGCACCAGGTCCGGATCGGACACCGGATCGACCGCCATGCTGGCAATTACCCCAACACCCAGTCCCAGCCGGACGTAGGTTTTAATCACGTCTGCATCGGTCGCAGTAAAGACAATACGCGGGGTCAGCCCGGCACGGTTGAATGCGGTATCCAGTTCTGAGCGGCCCGTAAAGCCGAAGGTGTAAGTTACTAATGGGTATTCTGCAAGTTCCTCAATGGAGACTTTGCTCTTCGCCGCGAGGGGGTGATCCGGCGTGACGACGATGGCACGGTTCCAGTGGTAGCACGGTAACATGATCAAATCGTCGTAAAGGTGCAGCGCTTCGGTGGCAATCGCGAAGTCAGCATTGCCTTTCGAAACCGCCTCTGCGATCTGCGTAGGCGATCCCTGATGCATATGCAGGGAGACGCGCGGATAGCGCTCAATAAACCCTTTTATTACATTGGGCAAAGCGTAACGTGCCTGTGTATGCGTAGTGGCAACGTACAGAGAACCCTTATCTGGCCAGGTGTGCTCTCCGGCAACGGATTTAATCGCATCCACTTTCGATAACACTTCTCGTGCAATGCGGATGATCTCCTGCCCGGCAGGCGTCACCTGAGTCAGATGTTTGCCGCTGCGGGCAAAGATCTGAATGCCAAGCTCATCTTCCAGCATACGTACTTGCTTACTGATGCCCGGTTGCGAGGTATACAGCCCTTCGGCCGTTGAAGAGACGTTGAGATTGTGATTCACCACTTCAACGATGTAGCGCAGCTGCTGCAATTTCATTTTTCGTTCCATCCAGGGTTTGAAACAATGCGCCGAAAACCGAGCAACAGTGTTCAACTCTGTGGCTGGCGCTCTCATCAGGCAATCGCTCTAATGCAATTAGATAATAAGAAAGGGGTTATCTATAACAACTATATCAAAAATGTGGGATATGTATACCACAGCCAGGGGAATTCATCAGCGGGAACAGAAGAAAAAAAGGTGTGGGGGCAGCGATGACTGACCGCCCCCGACAGGGATAATTCACGCAACGTTACTTCTTGGTGACTTCCCATTTACCATCAACAAAGAAAGCAGACCAGCCAGTGGCTTTTCCGTCTTTTTCTGTGCTGACGTACTGCTGTTTTGTTTTGCGACTGAAACGCACAACGGCTTTGTTGCCTTCATCATCGGTCGCTGGCGCATCGGCCAGGTAACGCAGTTTTTCCGGCAAACGGTCACGGAAGCGTTGCAGCTCTTCCACCTGCGGCGCGCGGGTCTCACGCGATTTAGGAAACGTATTGGCCGCGAGGAACACACCAGCAGCACCATCACGCAGAACGAAATAAGCGTCTGACTTCTCACACGGCAACTCAGGTAACGGCACCGGATCTTCTTTCGGTGGCGCGACTTCGCCGCTGCGCAGAATTTTACGCGTATTTTTGCAATCGTCATTGGTGCAGGACATGTACTTACCAAAGCGACCCATTTTCAGGTGCATTTCGGAACCACATTTCTCACACTCAACGATCGGACCGTCATAACCCTTGATGCGGAACTCGCCCTGCTCGATCTCATAACCATCACATTCTGGGTTGTTACCACAGACGTGCAGCTTACGCTGAGGGTCGATCAGATAGCTGTCCATTGCCGTGCCACATTTTTGGCAGCGGCGACGGGCGCGCAGTGCGTTCGTTTCCGCGTCATCACCTTCGAGAATATTCAGTACTTCATTCTCAGGGATCAGGTTAATGGTCTGCTTACAACGCTCTTTCGGCGGCAACGCGTAGCCAGAGCACCCGAGGAATACCCCGGTGCTGGCAGTACGGATCCCCATCTGGCGGCTACAGGTTGGGCAGTCAATTGAAGTCAGGACCATCTGATTAGGCTGCATACCGCCTTCTTCAGGATCTTTCTCTGCCTGCGCCAGCTGCTCGCTGAACTCACTGAAGAACTTATCCAGCACGGCTTTCCACTGGGCTTCATTCTTCGCGACTTTGTCGAGGTTGTCTTCCATGTGCGCGGTGAAGTCATAGTTCATCAGCTCACGGAAGTTCTCTTCCAGACGGTCTGTAACGATTTCACCCATTTTTTCCGCATAGAATCGACGGCTTTCCACCTTCACATATCCACGATCCTGAATGGTCGAGATAATAGAGGCATAAGTAGAAGGACGGCCGATACCGCGTTTTTCCAGCTCACGAACCAGCGAGGCTTCGCTAAAACGGGCCGGTGGTTTGGTGAAGTGCTGGCTTGGCACCAGTTGCTGGAGACTCAGCTCACTGCCCACTTCCACCGCTGGCAGCACGCGATCTTCATCACCTTTACGCAGCGCAGCCATCACACGCGTCCAGCCATCAAAGCGCAATGTACGCCCTTTCGCCTTCAGTTTGAAATCGCCGGCTTCCACCGTCAGCGTGGTGGAATCGTATTGCGCCGGCATCATCTGGCAGGCAACAAACTGACGCCAGATCAGCTGATACAGCTTCTGCGCGTCGGTTTCCATATCTTTCAGCTGCTCAGACTGCACTTTCACATCCGATGGTCGGATGGCTTCATGCGCTTCCTGAGAATTATCTTTGCTGCTGTAGACGTTAGCGGCTTTCGGCAGGTATTTCGCGCCGAACTCATCTTCGATGTAGCCGCGCACCATGCCGACAGCATCCTGGCTCAGGTTGGTTGAGTCAGTACGCATATAGGTGATATGACCGGCTTCATACAGACGCTGGGCCATCATCATGGTTTTCTTCACGCCAAAGCCAAGACGGGTACTGGCCGCCTGCTGCAGCGTAGAGGTAATAAACGGTGCACCGGGTTTGCTGCTGGTGGGCTTATCTTCACGATCGGCCACCACATAGCGGGCTTTCTCCAGCAGGCTGACCGCGGCGTAGGTCTGCTCGCGGTTGACTGGACGGAACGGTTTATCGCCCTGATGCGTAACCTGCATCGGCAAATCCACCCCTTTCGGCGTGGTCAGATCCGCGTTCAGATCCCAGTACTCTTCCGGAACAAACGCTTTGATTTCGCGCTCACGCTCAACCACCAGTCGAACGGCCACCGACTGAACACGGCCAGCGGAAAGACCACGTGCTACTTTTTTCCACAGCAGTGGAGACACCATGTAACCCACAACGCGGTCCATAAAGCGGCGCGCCTGCTGGGCATTAACACGGTCAATATTCAGCTCACCCGGCTTTTCAAATGCCTGGCGAATCGCATTCTTGGTGATTTCGTTAAACACCACGCGGCTATAGCGCGATTCATCGCCACCGATCACTTCCCGCAGGTGCCAGGCAATGGCTTCCCCTTCGCGGTCAAGGTCCGTTGCGAGATAGATATGGTCAGCTTTCTCAGCCAGCGCCTTCAGTTCAGCGACAACTTTTTCCTTGCCCGGCAGGATCTGATAATTCGCATCCCAGCCGTGATAAGGGTCGACGCCCATACGGTTAACTAACGCCGTCTTCTCGTCTTTTTTGACCTTTTTGGTTGTTTTACTGGTTGTAGAGTCAGCGCTCTTTTTAACTGTTGATACACTGGTCGGCAAATCACGGATATGGCCTACGCTGGATTTCACCACGAAGTCATTACCGAGATATTTATTGATCGTTTTGGCTTTTGCCGGGGACTCAACTATTACGAGAGCTTTTCCCATAGTTACCTTTACCTGATTAAAACATCCGAGAGTAAGTGTGCCGTTTTGCACTCGTCACATCGCGCACTAACGATAGGGTTATCGGGATAACAGATTCAACCCGGTTAACTTTTTATCCATTCCAACATAATAACGCACGTTGCAACTAGTTGATTAACGGTACTTTTTACCACCTGTTAAGCGAATCTCTAACAGAGCGTAAAGTCTGTTTTACGCCCGGAACCCGAAACGCCCACACTCTACCTGATAAAATCTGTTACGCAACTTAATTAGCATCAAGCCCCCATTTACGCCAGGAAAGGCAGCAAAAAGAGATAAATTTGTGCTGTTCGCCGCAATGCCCGGGCACCACGAAGCACAGCATTTGTTCACTGAGACGACTGCCTTATAAAGGAAGAAAAAAACGATTTGCCTGCGGATATGATATTTGGATAATCAACCGATTGATAAAAGCGAGATTTTTCCGCTTGAACCCCTTTCTGACGTTGATTACATTGACCCACCGGTCTACCGCCGCTGCTGCAAAAAAAGTGACCGGAGGCAGAGAATCGCTTCTCTTTTACGGATATCGCTGCGCTATCGATGTCCTGTTCAACACAAATGGAAACCACATGACCACGTTGATTTATCAGGATGAAAAATCCCACAAATTCTGGACCATTGTACAAAAACAACAGGAACTCCATCTCAGTTGGGGACGTGTGGGAACTCAGGGTCAAAGCCAGATAAAAAGTTTTGACGATGATGAACAGGCCAGAAAAGCGTGCGAGAAGCTCATTAAAGAGAAGAGCCGTAAAGGCTATCTGGCGGCAGGTGAAGATAAACAACAGAGCATCGCTTCTGCTGGCAGTGCAGCCTCAGTCCAGGCCGTGCCACCCGCAGCCGTGGCGCCAGCCAGCCCGAAAAAAACACCGTCCGCCGCGCCAACGGCTGACGAGCCTCTCACCGTTTCACCCGTAGCTGCCCCACTCAACCCCGTTGTCAGCCCTACGGCGCCGCTGTGGCTGACAGAAGATGATGCCATTACGCTGCCGCAGAAGCTGTCGGTACTGGCGCTCAGCCACCGTGACAGGCCACTCCCGGCCATCGGTAAAGTCGAAGAACCCGCAGAACAGTTACGTCGTCTGAAGGTCTTGAGCCAGGAAACCAAAAAGAACGGCGGCATGGTCCTGGACGGCAGTCGCTGCGATAGCAGCTGGCAGCAGGCGTTCGCCATCGCGCAGGCCTGTCTCGCCGAGGCGAAACCGCTGCCGCAGGACTCCCCGATGGCCGCTGCGGCCCTGATGAAAATCAATCAAACCTATGCGGGGCGCGACACTTCGCTGCTGATCGATGCCATCGTGGCCAGTTATGGCCTGGAGTATGCCGTTGAGATGATCATCGCCAGCCTGCAGATTGGTCTCGACCGGGATTACCGCTCGCGCAACATCTCGTTTTATCCGGCGGATAACCCACCTGCGGGTTACCAGCAGAATATCGTTGATTATGAAATGCGTCTGCGCTGGCACCTCTCTGCGGCACAGCCAGACCTGTGGCAACGCTGCGCAGACCGCCTGGTCGCCGCCCTGCCACTGATCCCACTCTGGCGTCAGCCGCTGGTGTCATTGCTGCTGCCGGAGCGCCCCGAACTGGCCGATGAAATCACCCTGCGTGCAGGACGCGACCGGGATCTGACGGCGCTGGAGTGGCTGAAAATGACCGCGACGGATGCAGCGACCTTGCACGTGCTGGAGTATTACCAGGCGTTAGAACTGTTTGATAGCTGGTATTACGGCGAAATACTGACCAGCACTGTGCTGCTGGAGCAGGGTGTGCGCGCGCTACCGCGTCTGGCGCCCTACGCTCACGGCGATCGCTGTGGCGAAGTGCTGATGCACGTCAACCATCCGCAGGCACTCATGATGTTAATTGACGCTGCCGGTAAGGGAAAACGCAGCTATGAGCGCGCAGCAAAAGCCAGTAAACGCTTCCCTCACGCCGCGTTCGCGGCCCTGGTTCGCCTGCTGAACGGTAAAGAGGATGCGCTGTGGCGTAGTCAGCTTCATGCCCTGCTGCACACTCAGCCGCAGCTGGCTGCTGAGGTTGCCCCCTGGCTCTCCGCGGAGGAACGCGCTTTGGTGGAGAGCAGTCTTGCGCAGCTGAACGTTAAAACCGACTGCGCCAGCGCGGAGATGTTACCGGCGATCCTCGTGTCTCCGCCGTGGACCGTCAAAAAACAAGTCGGCACCATTCCGCAGTTGACGTTATCGGTGCAGCCTGTCGCGCCGCAGTTCGACGGCGTGCCAGAAGACCAGCTGTCGATGTGGTCGAATCATCGTAAGCTCAAGGTAGAGGGTCTGAAGACAGAAGAGATCCTCGCGCGTTTTGGCTTCAATTCATGGAACCAGTCATTACCAGACACAGCGGTGCAGGCCTATGAAGAGGATAATTACAGTCAGCTTATTGCCGACTGGGCGACCAACCACTCGCATTACGCCAGTGACTGGAACCTCACTATTTTACCCGGGTTGCCGCGTGAAAAAGGCCTCAACCTGTGGAATGCACTCAGTACGGAGCATCACACCGGTATTGCGCTGGTCATGGCACATTTCGGCCTGGACGGGCTACCCGGCTTTATCAACAGTGTTGGCCGCCAGCCGCAGGAAGCGCTGCCCGTCGCACTCTGCGTGGGTAGCACCGACCTCGCACC
The DNA here is from genome assembly GCF_037479175.1 of Erwinia sp. MYb375. Classification (NCBI taxonomy): domain Bacteria; kingdom Pseudomonadati; phylum Pseudomonadota; class Gammaproteobacteria; order Enterobacterales; family Erwiniaceae; genus Erwinia; species Erwinia sp. MYb375. Next base: position 916,472 of record NZ_JBBGZS010000023.1, read on the forward strand.
GCTGGTTTCACGTGCGTTTTCCAAACTGAAAACCCTGCGTGCAGAGGCGCGTAACTGGCTGCTGAAGTACCCGGAACATGCGGTAGCGGGCCTGCTGCCGGTGGCTTTCGGCAAAGCCGGAGAAGCGCAGGATCACGCGCGTCTGGCGCTGCGTCTGCTGCTGGATAACGGCTATCAGGAACTGCTGGAAGCGGTGGCTGGACGCTATGCGCAACCCGAGGTGCTGGCGGCGGTCAATGCCCTGGTACAGCTTGACCCACTGGACGATTTCCCGGCAAAGCGCCCTGCATTGCCGGACTTCTGGCAACCCGTGTTGTGGACGCGTCCTCTGCTCCATAACGGTAAAGCCCTGCCAGAGGATGCCCTGATGCACCTCGGCACCATGCTACGATTCCCGACGGAAAATGGCCTGTATCCGGGGCTGGTCCAGGTCAAAGAAGCTTGCACACCGGACTCACTGGCAGCGTTTGCCTGGGATTTGTACACCGCGTGGATGGCCGCCTCTGCACCGTCAAAAGAGGGCTGGGCGTTCAGCACGCTCGGGCTGTTCGGCAACGATGATATCGCCCGTCAGTTAACCCCGCTGATCCGCAGCTGGCCGGGGGAATCTCAGCATAAACGTGCCGTTGCGGGTCTGGATATTCTGGCGGATATTGGCTCGGATATCGCGCTGATGCAGCTCAACGGCATTGCACAGAAGCTGAAGTTCAAAGCGCTGCAGGAGCGGGCGCGTGAAAAAATCAGCCAGATTGCCGAAAAACGCGAACTGAGTGTCGCAGAGCTGGAAGACCGTCTGGCACCAGACCTGGGGCTGGATGACAATGGCTCATTGCTGCTTGATTTCGGTCCGCGCCAGTTCAGCGTCAGTTTTGATGAGTCGCTCAAACCTTTCGTACGTGACAGCAGCGGCAGCCGCCTGAAAGACCTGCCAAAACCGAACAAGAGTGACGATGCTGCGCTGGCGACAGAGGCGGTCAATCGCTTCAAATTACTGAAAAAAGATGCGCGCACCATCGCCAGCCAGCAGATCGCCCGTCTGGAAAGCGCAATGTGCCTGCGCCGCCGCTGGACGGAAGCTCAGTTCATCCAGTTCCTGGTGGGGCATCCGCTGGTCGGTCACCTGACCCGCCGCCTGGTCTGGGGCGCCTATGATGCCGATAACCAGTTGCTGAGCTGCTTCCGCGTCGCGGAAGACAACAGTTACAGCACCGCAGACGATGACCTGTTCACACTGCCACACAACGCTGTTGAAATCGGTATTCCGCATATTCTGGAAATGCCGCCCGAAGATGCCGCCGCCTTTGGTCAGCTGTTTGCGGATTATGAGCTGCTGCCTCCCTTCCGCCAGTTGGATCGTAACCGCTATCTGCTGACCGATGAAGAGCGTGAAGCCACCGATTTACAACGCTGGCAGGGCAGGCTATGCCCAAGTGGACGTCTGGCCGGACTGACCAGCAAAGGCTGGCTGCGTGGCGTGCCACAGGATGCGGGATGGATCTGCTGGATGTTAAAACCCCTGGGGAACCTGACACTGGTGCTGGAAATGGGTGAAGGCCTGGGCGTTGGCATGGCGCCGGATGAATTTAACAAGGAGCAGTCGCTGGCAAGCATCTGGCTGTGGCACGGCGATGCCCACCAGTATGGCTGGGGCCAGCAGCACCCGCAAAAGCATCCGTTCTCACAACTGCATCCGATTACCGCCAGCGAAATGCTGAGTGATATTGATGCGCTGTTTGATTAATGCCTGAACCCGTTTGTTAAGGAAAGACCATGTCTGATGTATTGCCGCGGCCCCCGGCCGCGGTACTTTACGCTGCGGAACTGGCGCGGCTGAAACAGGATGACAGTGGCCCCCTGCCCCCCGGCTGGCAACTCAGTCTGCCGGCAGCACGGGCATTTATCCTGGGCGATGATGCCCGGGATATCAGTGCAAAAGTCGTCACGTCGATCGCCAGCGTTGAGCGCATGCTGGTGACACTGGCTACCGGGCGCGGTCTGATGCTGGTCGGTGAACCCGGCACCGCAAAATCGCTGCTGTCAGAGCTGCTGGCAACCGCCATCAGCGGTGATGCCGGGCTGACCATTCAGGGCGGCGCATCCGTGACCGAAGATCAGATTAAATACGCCTGGAACTATGCCTTACTGATTAACCAGGGGCCATCAACTGATGCCCTGGTCCCGGCCCCGCTTTATCAGGGCATGCGTGAGGGTAAAATCGTACGTTTCGAAGAGATCACCCGCGCGCCGCTCGAAGTGCAGGACTGCCTGCTGGGGATGCTGTCTGACCGCGTGATGGCAGTGCCAGAATTGAGCGGTGATGACAGCCAGCTGTATGCCCGTGAAGGCTTCAATATTATCGCCACCGCCAACACCCGCGATCGTGGCGTTAACGAGATGAGTGCCGCGCTGAAACGCCGCTTTGACTTCGAAACCGTGTTCCCGATTATGAATTTCGAGCAGGAGCTGGCGCTGGTCTCTTCTGCGTCTGCACGTCTGCTGACGCACAGCGGCATCCCGCATAAAGTGCCGGATGACGTGCTGGAACTGCTGGTGCAAACCTTCCGCGATCTGCGCAGCGGTGGAGAGAGAAAAAGCGCGATGGACAGCCTGAACGCCATTATGTCGACGGCTGAAGCGGTCAATGTGGCACATGCGGTGGGCGTGCGCGCCTGGTTCCTGCAACAGCGCGCCGGTGAACCGGCTGACCTGGTTGACTGCATTGGTGGCACCATCGTCAAAGATAATGAAGACGATCGCGCACGCCTGCAACGCTACTTTGAGCAGCGCGTGGGGAGCCGTAAAGAAGCGCACTGGCAGGCGTATTACCAGGCGCGTCACCGGCTGCCATGACCCTCCCGGCAACAGATCGTCCTCCAGTCACGATGCCCCCGGCCGGTGAACCGCTCATCCTCGGCATCCGCCACCACAGCCCGGCCTGCGCCAGGAGGGTTAAGCACAGCATCGAACAGCTGCGCCCGGCCTGGGTATTGATTGAAGGCCCGGCGGATTTTAACCCCCGACTCGATGAACTGCGGCTGGCGCATCAGTTGCCGATCGCCATTTACGGTTACTGCCAGTTTCAGGATCACGATACGCCCGGTATCGGTGCCTGGACACCGTTTGCCGAATGGTCACCTGAATGGCAGGCACTGCTGGCCGCACAACGGCTGAAGGCTTAAACGCGTTTTATCTATATGCCGATCTGGGCGCAGACAACTGACGATGACGAAGACGACAGCGACAGCCAGCACTATCACCAGCGCCAGCAGGCGATGATGGCGGCCTGCGGAATGGAAAGCAGCGATGCGTTATGGGACCATCTGTTCGAAGATGACGATCAGCATAACGAGCTCCCCCGCACGCTGGATCTGTGGTTTCAGCAGCTGCGTGACGGTTGCCCTGGCAGCCCGCAGGATCGGCAGCGCGAGGCGTATATGGCACGCTGGATCGCCTGGGCGATGGCACAGGATAACGGCCCGGTGCTGGTGGTCTGCGGAGGCTGGCATGCTCCTGTCCTTGCCCGTCTGTGGCGCAGCGTTTCAGATACCGGTGAACCCGGCCTGCCTGACCCGCCCCTTCCCGGTGCCGTCACCGGCAGCTATCTGACCCCCTACAGTGAAAAGCGGCTGGATGTGCTGACAGGCTATCTCTCCGGGATGCCCGCGCCGGTGTGGCAGCACTGGTGTTGGCAATACGGGCAGCGGCAGGCCGGAATGCGCCTGCTGGAGACCGTTCTGACCCATCTGCGCCGCCAGCATCTGCCCGCCTCAACCGCGGATATGGCGAATGTCGTCTCCATGGCGCGGGGGCTGGCGGCACTGCGCGGTCACAGGCTGCCGCTGCGCAACGACTGGCTGGATGCGCTGGCTGGCAGTCTGATCAAAGAAGCCCTGCATACCCCATTGCCGTGGAGCTATCGTGGTCAGTTGCAGCCGGGCACGGATCCGATCCTGATCACCCTGGTGGACGTGCTGGCAGGACATCGCTTTGGCGAACTGGCCGCCGACACACCCCAACCTCCCTTACCCCGGGATGTGATACGTGAGCTTGCGCACGCCAGCATTACGCTCCCATCCACCCTGACCCTTAACCGCTTTGATGCGGCAGGATTAGGGCAAAGTCAGGTACTGCATCGCCTTGCGGTGCTGGATATCCCCGGCATTCTCTGCCAGCAGGGCCACACACTGGCGCTTTCCGGCGACGGTGAAGAGCAGTGGACGCTGACCCGGCCATTGCAGCAACATGCCGCCCTGATCGAAGCCGCACGCTATGGCGCCACGCTGATCGAGGCCGCGCGCAACCGTCTGGAATCCGCGATGGCCGGGGCCGATGACATTGCGTCACTGGCCGCCTGGCTGCAACGCGCCGCCCTCGCCGGGCTGTCCACATTCAGCCTGCAACTGCTCTCCCGGCTGGAGCAGCAGATCGCGCTGGAGAGCCAGTTTGAACAGATGGGCCCCGCGATGGAGATCCTCTACGCGCTGTGGCGCCACGACACCTTCAACGGAATGCGTGACGCCGCCATCCTGCACACCACCCTACGTGCAGCGATAGACCGCACATTGTGGCTGGCGGAGTCGACCGGGCTGATTGATGCCACGCAGATCAATGCCCATCTGCACAGCTGGCAGGCACTGTGCCATATTTTGCGCGATGAGCAGAGCCACCCGCAGCCCGATCGCGCTCTGGTGCTGCTGCCGCGTGCGCTTGCCGTGCTGGAACGCCGCTGTCGTGCAGCGGAGGCGAGTGCGCTCAGCCGCGGCGCGGCCCTGGGTGCGTTAATTCGTCTTGAACATCCCAGTGCCGATGCAGAGGCGGCACTGGCGCTGCTGGCGGCGCTGCCTCCGTCACGGCTGGGCGAGGCGCTGCACGGACTCATCGCGCTGGCACGCCACCAGCTGGCATCGCATCCGGCCTTTGTGGCCGGGTTTAATCAGCAACTGATGCTGCTGGCGGACGATCAGTTTATCGCCGCCCTGCCCGATCTGCGTGCCGCACTGGCGTGGCTGCCGCCGCGTGAACGGGCTGCGCTTGCACGTCAGGTGCTGGCGCATTACCAACTCTCCCACTTGCCAGAACATCTGTTACAAACGCCGCTGCCGGCTGCCTGTGCACCTGCCGATTTTCTTCGTCACCAGCAGCAGGAGCAGCGCGCCGTCGATGCGCTCCGCGCCTGGGGCATACTGTAAGGACCCCGGATGCCTGAACTCTCCGATATGTTAACCAGTACTGAGCTACAACGCTGGCGGCTGATGCTCGGTGAGGCTGCGGAAAGCAGTCTCGGCGGGCTTGATGAACATGCCCGCGCGGTGGATAACGCCCTGGAGTGGCTGTACGGCCGCGATCCACAGCGCCTGCAACGCGGTGAGCGCCACGGCGGCAGCGAGGGATCGCAGCTCACCACTCCGCAATGGATCAACGCCATCCATCAACTGTTCCCTGCAGAGGTGATTGAACGGCTGGAAAGTGACGCCGTATTGCGCTTCGGCATCGATGATGTGGTCACCAACATTGAGGTACTGGAACGCATCGCCCCCTCTGAAGGCCTGCTGCGCGCGGTGTTGCACACCAAACACCTGATGAATCCACAGGTGTTACAGGCCGCCCGACGTCTGGTGCGTCAGGTGGTGGAACAGATTATGGCGCGGCTGGCGACGGAGGTCCGGCAGGCGTTTTCCGGCACCCGCGACCGCCGACGCCGATCGCCGGTGGCCATTGCCCGTAACTTCGATTTTAAAGGCACACTGCGTGATAACCTGCACCGCTGGGACCCACAGCGCGGACGGCTGTTTATTGAATCCCCGGTCTTTATGAGTCGGGTAAAACGCCACAGCGAGAAATGGCAGCTCATTTTGCTGGTCGATCAGAGCGGATCGATGGTGGATTCGGTGATCCACTCCGCCGTGATGGCCGCCTGTCTCTGGCAGCTACCGGGGATCCGTACCCATCTGGTGGCATTCGACACCAGCGTAGTGGATCTGACGGCTGACGTGCAGGACCCGGTTGACCTGCTGATGAAAGTTCAGTTGGGTGGCGGCACCGATATTGGTAAAGCCGTGCAGTATGCGCGGCAGCTGATCGAACAGCCGCAAAAAAGCGCGATTGTACTGGTCAGCGATTTCTTCGAGGGCGGATCGCCCTCACTGTTGGTCAACCAGGTCAGGCAGTGTGTGCAGAGCGGCAGTAAAGTGCTGGGACTGGCCGCACTCGACAGTAAAGCCGCCCCCAGTTATGACCGTGATATGGCCCAACGACTGGTCAATGCCGGGGCGCAGATTGCAGCCATGACGCCGGGTGAACTGGCGGCCTGGCTGGCGGAGAACCTGCAATCATGAGTGAGATGCTACGCAGCGAGCTGCTCGAACTGACCCCGCAGGCGTTAATCGCCCTCAGCAATGCGGGTTTTGTTAAACGCAGCCAGAAAGAGATCGCCGCCGGAAATCTGCCCTCGTTCAGCGATAAGGACGGCGTGCTGACAGCGCAGTTTAGCGATGGCATCCTGACCCGGTTGAGCCAGGGTCAGGCATTGAAAGAAGCACAGTGTAGCTGTGGGGCCAGCGGCATGTGCCGCCATCGGGTTATGCTGGTGCTCGGCTATCAGCAACTGTGCGCCACCGAGGCGACGGCACCCGCCGCCTCTGTCCGCTGGCAGCCCGGCGAGTGGCTGGCGGAACTACGCTCACTGCCTGCGGCAACGCTAAAACGCGCACAGCAATTAGCTGATAAAGGGCTGGTGATAGAACTCCAGTGCGAACCAGGCAAAGTGCCCGCAGCGAAACTGCCGATGAGCGATGTGCGTTTTTTCTCACGCAGCAGCATGCAGTTTGCCCGCTGCGACTGTGTTGAAGGCACGCTGTGCGAACATATTGTTCTCGCGGTGCAGGCCTTTGCCGCGGCCGAAGCACAACATCCGGGTTTTGAACACCTCGTCTGGCAATTACAGGGCGAACGGCAGGATGATGTGACTGACCTGGCGGAGAGTGAAGGCAATCTGGCAGAGCTTTGTCACCTGAGCCACCAGCTATGGAGCGGGGGTCTCAGCCAGCCTTCTGTTACCTTTGCGCCGCGATTGACCCAGGCACAACGCAGCGCTCAGCAGGCCAACTGGCGTTGGGTGACACTGTCACTCCAGCAAATGACTGAGGGTATCGACCACTTTCACCAGCGTGCATCCCATTATCGCGCCGGGCCGTTTCTCAGCCAGTTCGCCGGGTTAACGGCTCGCGTGCTGGCTGCGCGCGAGATGGCACGCGTGGCCTCGGAGGGCAAGACGCCCGTACACCCCTGGCGCAACATTGTTGGCCTCGGGATACAGGATCGGGTCAAACTCGACCATCTGCGGCTGGTATCACTCGGCATGGATTGCTGGCAGGACAACCGCCATTACGGGGTACGCATCTGGTTTACCGATCCGGATACGGGCAGCGTTCTGCATCTGTCACGTCAGTGGCCGCTGGCCGAACAGCAGAATGCACCCGGCTGGCAGCGCCGTATTGCGGGGTTCCAGGCTTCGATTCTGGCAGGCGGGCAAATCATCTCGCAGGCGGCACAGCGCGATGCGCGCGGGGAGTTGCACCTGGCGGCCCGCGATCGTCTGAGCACCGTCGCGCCCCTGACGCCCTCGGCATGGGAGATGCCCGAGTTTCCCCTTTGCCAGCCGGGTGTCGAAGCCCTGCGGCACCATCTGCAACAACGCCCGCCCGCTTTCACCCGACCACTCAGCCACAGTGATAGCCTGTTTATCCTGCCGCTGGGTGAATGTCTGGATATCCGCTGGGATGCCGGACGACAAACGCTGGAAGCCGATGTTATCAGCGGTGCAGGTGAAGAGAATGTACTGCGGTTATCACTGAGTGCATCGCCTTCGGCCCCACGCGCCATTGACTGCCTGACAGCCCTGCTGCAACAGCATGATGATCCGCCCTGCAAGGTCTCCGGTCGGGTGTCGGTGCTTGAAGGTGTTCTGGTGCTGGAACCGTTGGTGATCATGACGCGCCAGCGTGCCTGGGTGCTGAATGCCGGGAATGCGCCATCTCAGGCGCTGCCCGTCAGCGCATCCCCTCCGGCATTACCGCTGCCTCTGGCCCTGCTACAGCAGTGCCAGCAGATGCTGATCCAGTGGTTGCACAACGGGTTGCGCCACCAGGAACAGCGTGCCTGTCGTGAAGCGGAAACGCTGGCGCAGGCGCTGAACGAATGTGGCTTTGAACGGCTGGCACGTCTGCTCCGCCAACTGCCTGAGTTGCTGGCGGGCACGGATCAAGAACGACGGGTGAATACGCTGAACGCGATTGTGTTGCTGCGGGATGAACTGGAACAACAGTGTCTGCTGACGCCGCAGGACGCGAACGCCCGTTAAAAGCATCACGCCCGCAGACGCGGGCGTGATGAGGATTACAGCAGCGGTTTATCACCACGCTGCCAGAGACGCAGCAGCAGACGTTCAACACTCCCCGTCGCGCTATCGGTAAAGCGGCTCATCACCCCTTTGCGGCGCGCATAACGCACCCCAATCACCTGGTGTTTCTCCATCTGAGCGATAATCAGATCATCACTGGTGCTGATGGCATCAACCAGGCCTTTATCCAGCGCCTGCGTCCCGTACCAGTGCTCCCCGGTCGCGACACTGTCAATATCCAGCGAAGGACGCATCTGGTGTACAAACTGCTTAAACAGCAGGTGCGTTTCATTCAGGTCCTCACGGAATTTCTCGCGTCCCTGCTCGGTATTCTCACCAAACAGCGTCAGCGTACGTTTGTATTCCCCGGCCGTGTGCAGCTCAACGTCAATCTCATTGCGCTTCAGCAGACGGTTAAAGTTAGGGATTTGCGCCACCACGCCAATGGATCCGATGATCGAGAACGGAGCGGCAACGATACGATCCGCCACACAGGCCATCATATAACCGCCGCTCGCCGCCACTTTATCGACGGCCACCGTCAGCGGGATTTTTTTCTCACGCAGGCGCTGAAGCTGAGAGGCTGCCAGGCCGTAACCATGCACCACGCCGCCAGGGCTTTCCAGACGCAGCAGGACTTCATCCCCGGCCGTCGCCACCGCCATGACCGCCGACACCTCCTCACGCAGCGAGGAGACTTCACCGGCATCCATGCTGCCTTTGAAATCGATCACATACAGCGTGGGTTTCGTCGCTGCCGGTGGACGCCCCAGCTTCGCCTGCTGTTTGGCGGTTTTTGCCTCCAGCTTCTCTTTTTTCTTCTGCTCTTTGTGCCACAGTTTTTGCTGTAACGGCTTCATCTTCGCCAGCCGCATCGTATCCTGCATTTCCGTGTAGCGTTCATCCAGGTGGGTCAGTTTTAGCTGGCCGCTCTGGGCGCGTTTCCGCATGGCAAGATTAGCGATCACCACGGCGATGGCCACAATCGCCACCACAACGGTGACGGTTTTTGCCAGAAAAAGTCCATAATAAGAGAGTAAGTCCACTCAAACCGCCTTGATTTACATTATGTTAGAGATTGACTTATTGTAGCGGAGTCGCGCTCAGGAGTCGCCTGCTGACGTGACTTCACCGTAAATCCGGGCAGCGCGATTGAACTCATCACCGTTTTCAGGCATAAATCACTTTATTCAATCCGTGCAAAGGCTTACGTCAGCCAGAACCATCAGCCCGCGGATATCATCCCCATCGCCAGAGGATCTTTACGTGCATTATCAACCGAAAAGCGATCTGCTTAATCACCGAATTATTCTTGTGACCGGCGCCAGCGATGGCATCGGGCGCGAGGCCGCCCTCTCCTATGCCCGCTACGGCGCGCAGGTGGTGTTACTGGGCCGCAATGCCGAAAAACTGCAACGGGTCTGTGAGGAAGTGAATCAGCACAGCAAAGCCCCGGCACTGTGGTTTACCCTCGATCTGGAAACCGCGACGCCGGAAAGCTGCCACCAGCTGGCGCAGTCGGTGGCAGCAGAGGTGCCGCGCCTGGACGGCGTGCTGCATAACGCCGGGTTGTTAGGTGACGTCGTACCGATGGATCAGCAGGACCCGGCCACCTGGCAGCAGGTAATGCGCGTCAATATCGACGGCACGTTTTTCCTGACCCAGGCCCTGCTGCCGCTGCTGCTGAAGTCCGATGCGGCTTCGCTGGTGTTCACCTCTTCCAGCGTTGGCCGCCAGGGGCGTGCAGGCTGGGGGGCCTATTCGGTGTCGAAGTTTGCCACCGAAGGCATGATGCAGGTGCTTGCCGAAGAGTACGATGCACGCCAGCTACGGGTGAACTGCATAAATCCCGGAGGCACCCGCACCAAAATGCGCGCCAGTGCCTTCCCACAGGAAGATGCCAATAAGCTGAAAACCCCTGCCGACATTATGCCGCTTTATCTCTGGCTGATGGGTGATGACAGTAAACGTAAAACCGGGATCAGCTTTGATGCGCAGCCTGGACGTAAACCCGGAGCGGCAGAATAATGGCCGCAGAAGATCGTCATCAACAGCGCCAGCAACGGCTGAAAGAGCAGGTGGACGCGCGCATTGCGGCGGCGACCGATGTTCGCGGTATTCTGATGGTATTTACTGGTAACGGTAAAGGAAAAACCACGGCGGCGTTTGGCACCGCCACGCGTGCCGTCGGGCATCAGAAGCGTGTCGGCGTCATCCAGTTTATCAAAGGCGAATGGCCCAACGGTGAGCGGAACCTGCTGGAGCCTCATGGCGTAGAGTTTCAGGTGATGTCCACCGGATTTACCTGGGACACGCAAAACCGTGAAACGGACACCGCCGCCTGCCTGAGCGTGTGGCAGCATGGCAAACGCATGTTGCAGGATCCCACGCTGGACCTGGTGGTGCTGGATGAGCTGACCTATATGGTGAGTTTTGACTATCTGCCGCTGGAAGAGGTGCTTGAAGCATTGCAACAACGCCCTGTTCATCAGAGTGTGATTATCACTGGCCGCGGCTGTCATCGGGACATTCTGGAGCAGGCGGATACTGTCAGTGAAATGCGCCCGGTTAAGCATGCCTTTGATGCCGGGATCCAGGCACAACAGGGCATTGACTGGTAAGCGCTATAACGCAAAAGGGACCCGAAGGTCCCTTTTGACATCACACAACTGCATCACGCAACGTTAGCCTTGCTGACGCTTAGACGAGCGGCGATTGCTGCCCGGCTTGCTGGCTTTCGTGGTCGTGGTGGTATGACGCTTGACCGCACGGCGGATCTGGTTCGCTTTAGTACGGCGGCGATCTTTTTCCACGGCAACTTTGGTGACCGTTTCCGGCGCCAGACCGACCAGCTCACGCAGGTAGTTGGTCGGCTGGAGTTCCAGCTCTGTCCAGCCGCCACGCGGCAGACCTTTCGGCAGGTCGATATCGCCATAGCGGATACGGATCAGACGGCTCACCTGCACGCCGACCGCTTCCCACAGACGACGAACTTCACGGTTGCGCCCTTCGGTCAGCGTGACGTTGTACCACTGGTTGATCCCTTCCCCGCCCGTAAACTTCAGAGTTTTAAAGGCTGCCGGGCCGTCTTCTAACTGCACGCCACGGCTTAACTGTTTGATCTTCTCGTCATCGACGGCACCAAATACGCGGACGGCATATTCGCGCTCAACTTCACGGCTCGGGTGCATCAGGCGGTTTGCCAGTTCACCATCGGTAGTGAACAACAGCAGACCACAGGTGTTCACATCCAGGCGGCCAACGGCCACCCAACGCGCACCGCGCAGCTTCGGCAGACGGTCAAATACCGTTGGACGGCCTTCCGGGTCATTACGGGTACAAAGCTCACCTTCCGGCTTGTAATACGCCAGTACGCGGCAGACTTCGGCAATGGATTCACTGACAGGAACAATGTGGCCGTCAACACGGATCTTCATTGAGGCACTTGGCTCAACACGGTCACCCAGTGTGGCCAGCTTGCCATCAACGCTGACGCGTCCGGCAGAGATCAGGGTTTCGATTTCACGACGGGAACCGTGCCCGGCGCGTGCTAAAACTTTTTGTAATTTCTCGCTCATGGAGCTACCTCTGTGTCGCCTTCCCAGGCGTCATGGTGAAAACAGAATTTCTTTTGTTTTCAATAACTTAAAGTGTGTATCGCGTGTCATTATACAGCCTTTTTACTGCGGTGTAACCTTCTTACACCGCGCAGGCCCAAAAAAAGCCCTACACCTCGTCCCCATAACCCGTGCGACCCATTGAAAGAGTGAGCATTGTTGGACTACACCAGCCGCTTTCCTTGTTTGTCGATCAGTTTTTCACCCCCTTCCTTGCTGAATTCGCCCTGCTGCGGGTCTGGCAATATTTCAAGAACGATTTCTGACGGCCTGCATAACCGCGTGCCAATCGGTGTGACAACAATCGGGCGATTAATCAGGATCGGATATGTCAGCATGGATGCAATCAATTCATCATCGCTGAAGCGCTCTTCGGCTAATCCCAGTTGCTCGTAAGGTTCCACGTTCTGACGAAGCAATGCACGGGGGCTAATCTGCATTGCAGTGATCAACTGTACGAGCTTATCGCGATCGGGCGGTGTCTCCAGATAGAGAATAATTGTTGGTTCAACACCGCTATTACGAATCAGCGCCAGCGTGTTACGTGATGTTCCACAGGCCGGATTATGGTAGAGGGTAATATCTGTCATGTTCATTCTCATCTCATTGGGTCAGCGCCAGGCGCAAAGCCAGCGCACTCAGGGTGACAAGCAGCACGGGCAGTGTCATCACCACGCCAACCCGGAAGTAGTAACCCCAGCTAATCTTGATGTTTTTCTGGTCGAGTACATGCAGCCAAAGTAACGTCGCCAGACTTCCAATCGGTGTAATTTTCGGCCCCAGATCGCAGCCAATAATGTTGGCGTAAATCATGGCTTCTTTGATGACACCTTCCGCCGCACTTGCCTCGATTGAGAGCGCGCCGATCAAAACAGTCGGCATATTGTTCATCACTGATGAAAGCATCGCCGTGACCAGCCCAGTACCAAAGGTGGCACTCCACAGCCCCCCGTTTGCGAAGGTATTTAATAGTGAGGTGAGATACTGGGTGAGGCCCGCATTTTTCAGACCGTAGACAACCAAGTACATCCCCAGTGAGAAAATAACAATCTGCCAAGGTGCACCGCGTAGCACTTTCCCGGTGTTAATGGCATGGCCGCGTTTAGCCACAACAAACAGAATGATCGCACCAGACGCAGCTATAACACTCACGGGAATGCCGAGCGGCTCAAGCAGGAAGAAGCCAACCAACAGCAGAACCAACACCAGCCAGCCCATTTTGAATGTCGCCGGGTCTTTGATGGCATTCGCAGGAGATTTCAACAGTGAAAGATCGTAGGTAGCGGGAATGTCTTTACGGAAGAAAAGATGAAGGACAATCAGCGTGGCAATGATAGCGGCGAGATCAACCGGCACCATGACTGACGCATAGTCACTAAACCCCAGTTGGAAAAAATCTGCAGAAACGATATTAACGAGATTGGAGACTATCAGCGGCACACTGGCGGTGTCAGCGATAAACCCGGCTGCCATAACGAAAGCCAGTGTTGTTCCTTTGCTAAAACCTAATGCCAGCAGCATAGCGATAACAATGGGTGTCAGAATGAGCGCTGCACCATCATTAGCAAATAGCGCGGCCACCGCAGCACCTAACAGCACGATATACGTAAAAAGCAACCGCCCTCGCCCGTTACCCCATTTGGCAACATGCAACGCACACCATTCAAAAAATCCTGATTCGTCCAACAGCAGGCTGATGATGATTACTGCGATAAATGCAGCCGTTGCGTTCCAGACGATATGCCAGACAGCCGGAATGTCATTCAACTGAATGACTCCGGTCACCAACGCAAGTACTGCACCTATTGACGCTGTCCAGCCAATGCTAAGCCCGCGAGGCTGCCAGATAACCAACACAATGGTCAGGATAAATATTGCGCCTGCGAGTAACATTGAAATCTCCCACCTCGAAAAAATACATACGTTTTTGTGAATGCGTTTTTGCGATCAGCTTCACACATTAGCGTTAGCGTTTTTGAGTGATTCACGTACTTCCTCACGCTGACTGCTCCATGCGGTATCAATAATCGAGGCAGCCCATGCCGGCATATGAGGTGAAAGACGATAATGAACCCATTTGCCCTCACGGCGATCCAGCACTAATCCTGCATCACGTAACAGGGCAATATGCCTGGAAATCTTCGGCTGCGACTGGTTTGTCACTGCGCAAAGGTCGCACACACACAACTCTCCCGCTTCCCGTAACAGCAAAATAATGGTTGTCCGCGTTTCGTCGGCAAGCAATTTGAAAAGTTGAACAGGATGCATAATCAAACGTTCCAGTGAAAACAAGACAAATATGATAATTCATATATGTTAAAAGTAAAAGTGGATTTCAATCACTGGAAAATTTCCTATGCCAGCATTTCCAGCCCTTGATGCTGAACACGTTGATCTGTTCTTCTCAGGGAAAAACGCTGGCAGTGACGGAGTTTGCGGCGGGTCGCCGTCGTTCAACGCCGTCAATCAGGCAAAGATTTGATTGCGCCCCGTGCCATTGGTCATCAAACCCAAAGGACGCAGTGCGTGACCGCACCATTTTCATTGCATTTAAAAGACTTAACAGTTACCCACCTGAATGAAAGTATAAATACTTATCATTTAGCGTATTTTTCATTCATTCGTTAAAAAATGAATTAACCGAAATAACAGCAGGTTACTGCCTTACACTCCCCTTATTTGTTGAACCTTTCAGCCCGCACCAGGCCTGGCGCCAGCCCAAAAATCCCGTATCTACGCGTGAACACCAGCCCGCCACTCCAGTTTTTTTGATTTTTTTAGTTTCAAATACCAGACTGAAACTATTTTACATTATATTATGCTGCCATAATCACTATCAACCGAGGATACAGGAGAATAAATACCAAATATTCAGTTAATTTACACAGCAGGTTGGGTTAATTCTGGATTATCCGGCATATTAAGATTAAGGCTCAGATATTAATTTGCTGAACTTATAAGTTTGTGTAGAATTCACTCAGGCAGAAGAGCGCCATATAAATAGATAGTTAAATAAATATTATAAATACACGTTTAACGTGAACATAAAAATTTCGTTTTTCTTTTCGTTGTTAGCAGTACACGGGAGTGAATGCTCCTGAAAAAAATACGCTGAGTCACACTCGGCATCGGCATTACACGTCATTACTCCTCACCAGGGATTTTACTGACGTGTCCGACAAAATGTGAATATTATGAAAATTAAAAACACCCTGCCGGCGTTGGCATTGCTAATGCTGACCGGCTGCTCTGTAGGCAAATATGACTACAGCAGCGAAGCTATGAAACGCGTAGATATGAACTTTACCGGCATTCCGACCATTCTCGGCATCGGTGCGCTGGGCAGCAGTATCCCTATCACCCCGGAGTACAGCCTGACTGCAGCGCATGTGGCAAAGCTTTCCGTACAGAAAGTGAAGGCCTATCACCCTTACTGCGACCTGGCGATCATCTACCACAAGAACGACATCAAAACGCTGCCTAAATTTCGCGACGGTGCCATTGGCGAGTCAGTGAAAATGTACGGTTACAGCTTTATTTCCGCCATGCCCGTTGAATCAGCAGGCGTCAATCTGGCCCTGACGGGAATTCGCAATGAATGGAATAAACGACCTTGCGTAGCGATGGCATCCAATGCTGGCGTGGTAAAAGGCATGTCGGGTGGTGCGGTTTATAATAGCGATGACACCATTGGTGGCGTCATTGTTGGCTTTACTAGCGAAATAAAAAGACCGCGTAAATCTCCAGTTCCGCTTAAGGATGTTTCACTGTATATCCCCTATAAGGATTTTAAAGAGTGGCTGGGCAAATCAACATCGTAATAACAATGAATGAGAATAAATAACAGGCCCATTCTCAGCGGCCTGTTATTTATCGCTTAGAGAAAGGGTTGAATATCGCCCACACCCTCGCGGATCACTTCCGGGGTATTTTCCGTTAAATCAATGACGGTGGTTGGCTGCTGCCCGAGATACCCGCCATGAATAATCAAATCCACCAGCTTGCCAATTTCATCCTGGATCGCTTCCGGGTCGGACTCGGTAAAATCATTTCCCGGCAGCATCAGCGACGTTGACATCATCGGCTCGTTCAGTGCTTCCAGCAGTTCCAGCGCAATCGGGTTTGAGGGGACGCGCAGACCGATCGTCTTACGTTTCTCGCTCATCAGACGGCGTGGCACTTCTTTGGTTGCCTTCAGAATAAACGTGTAGTTCCCCGGCGTGTTGTTGTTGATCAGGCGAAATGCGGTGTTGTCCACGTGCGCATAGGTCGACAGCTCTGAGAGGTCACGACACATCAGGGTAAAGTTATGGTTACCATCCAGCTGACGAATGCGACAGATACGCTCCATCGCACTTTTATCTTCCAGCTTACAGCCCAGTGCATAGCCAGAATCCGTCGGATAGACAATCACACTGCCCTTATTGAGCATTTCAACCGCCTGCTTGATCAGACGCGGCTGAGGATTATCAGGATGAATATAGAAAAATTGACTCATTACACACCTCTTGTTTGCGCTTCACTGCCACAAACCTGATTGACAATTTCAGGAAAACGGTGCCATACCGCTTCGACGCCGCCCGGCAGCCACAATTTTTTTCCCAGTTCAATCCAGGGACAGGCCTGATGGAAGTCAGAACCCTGCGAGGCCGCTAACTGGTAGTCCTGCGCATAGCGTGCCAGTTGCTGACGCTCATTGGGCGCCTGCTGACACTGAGCCACTTCCATCGCCTCGCCGCCCTGCTCACTGAAGTGAGCCAGCAGACGTTTCAGCCATTTTGCCGACAGACCGTAGCGACCCGGATGGGCTACCACGGCACGGCCACCTGAATGATGAATAGCATCAATAGCTTGTTTAATTGAACACCACTGTGGCGGGGCATAACCGGTTTTGCCGCGTGCCAGATAATTTTTGAACACCTGTTGCATGGTGTCCGCTTTCCCGGCGTTAATCAGAAAGCGGGCAAAATGCCCGCGCGTCACGGCACCGCCTTCTGCCAGCGCCAGCGCGCCCGCTAATGCGCCGGGAATATGCGCTTTTTCCAGCCGTTCAGCGATCAGTTCCGCACGCGCCAGGCGCCTCTGCCCCTGTTCAGCCAGGAAGGCGATCATCTCTGGGTGGTCAATATCAATACCCAGGCCAACGATATGGATTTCATGGTTCTCCCACAACGTTGAGATCTCCACGCCATTGATCAACTGCAACGGCAACGCATGACGTGCAATCGCTTCACGCGCGGGTTTAATGCCGTACGTTGTATCGTGGTCGGTGATGGCCAGCACGCCCACGCGCTGTTCCACCGCACGCAGAACCAGTTGCTCCGGGGTCAGTAACCCGTCGGAAGCCCGCGTGTGGCTGTGAAGATCATAGATAGGAAAAGCGCTGAGTGAGGCGGCAACTGCGGTCAAAACGACTCCGGGAAAGACAGAAAAATATCGCAGCATGATACCGACATTTTGCCCTAAGGGAAAAAGAGTATTGACTTTTCTCCTGCGAACCAGTTAACTAGTACGCAAGTTCACAAGCAAGGTATCTGTATCATGACGTATTCATTCTCTCTGATGACTGGTTGGTGGCGTACTTCTCCCTGAAAGGGCGAGGTTGTCATGCACGGTCAATACGTAGTGCAGATACTCAAGCCCGCCTGATGCGGGCTTTTTTTTGAGCAAAAAACAGAGAACATCACATGCAAAATGCCAAACCTACAGTGAAGTTGATTACCGGCAACGCACCTTACCGTGAAGATCCGGCCGCTGTTTTTCATAAGCTGTGTGCCGCCCGTTCCGAGACGCTGCTGCTGGAATCTGCGGACGTTGACAGCAAGCGCAACCTGAAAAGCCTGCTGATTGTGGATAGTGCCCTGCGCATTAGCGCCCTTGATAACCGGGTACAGGTGCAGGCACTGTCTGAGAATGGCCGCGCGCTCCTGCCGCTGCTGGATGCCGCGCTGCCGGAATCGGTTGAGAACCGCGTGCGCCCGGATGGCCGCGAACTGGTGTTCCCGATTAACCACGCTTTCCTCGATGAGGACGCCAATCTTCGTGCGCTGTCGGTCTTTGATGCATTACGCCTGATCCCACAGCTGGTTAATGCCCCGGCAGAAGAGCGTGAAGCCGTGCTGCTCGGCGGCCTGTTTGCTTATGATCTGGTAGCAGGTTTTGAGTCTCTGCCGGAATTAAAGAATGAACAGCGCTGCCCGGATTACTGCTTCTATCTGGCAGAAACGCTGCTGGTGATTGACCATCAGACGCAAAGCGCGCGACTGCAGGCCAGCCTTTTCACCCATTCACCTTCCGAGTTTATGCGCCTGCAAAGCCGCATTGAGCAACTGCACGGTCAGATGCTGCAGCCTGCCAGCGCACTGCCGGTGAAGACCGTCGAAAGCATGACGCTCAGCGTCAGCCAGAGCGATGAGGATTACTGCCAGGTGGTGCGCCAGATGCAGGATGCGATCCGCATCGGCGAGATCTTCCAGGTGGTGCCATCCCGTCGCTTCTCACTGCCCTGCCCGTCCCCGCTGGCCGCCTATGACACGCTGAAGAACAGTAACCCAAGCCCGTATATGTTCTTTATGCAGGATCGCGAGTTCAGCCTGTTTGGCGCTTCGCCGGAAAGCTCACTCAAGTATGACGCCACCAGTAACCAGATTGAAATCTACCCGATTGCCGGCACCCGCCCACGCGGCCGCCATGCGGATGGCTCACTGGATCGCGACCTCGACAGCCGCATCGAGCTGGAAATGCGCACTGACCATAAAGAGATGGCCGAGCATCTGATGCTGGTTGACCTCGCCCGTAACGATCTGGCGCGTATCTGTGAGCCGGGAACGCGTTATGTGGCAGACCTGACCAAAGTTGACCGTTACACCTTTGTCATGCATCTGGTCTCCCGCGTGGTCGGCCAGCTGCGTGCGGATATTGATGTGCTGCACGCTTACCGTGCCTGCATGAACATGGGCACGCTGAGCGGCGCACCGAAAGTCCGCGCTATGCAGCTGATTGCCAAAGCCGAAGGCACCCGTCGCGGCAGCTACGGTGGCGCCGTCGGTTACTTCACCGCCAGCGGCGATCTGGATACCTGCATTGTGATCCGCTCTGCGTACGTCGAAGACGGCGTGGCAACGGTTCAGGCCGGTGCCGGGGTGGTTCTGGATTCCAATCCGCAGGCGGAAGCGGATGAAAGCCGTAATAAGGCGCGCGCGGTTCTGCGTGCCATCGCGACAGCGCACCACAGCAAGGAGATGTTCTGATGGCCGATATTCTGCTGCTCGATAACTTCGACTCATTTACCTACAACCTCGTCGACCAGTTACGTGCCTTTGGCCATAACGTGGTGATTTACCGTAACAACGTCCCGGCGGACCAGTTGATTGCCCGTCTGCAGCAGATGGAAAATCCGGTACTGATGCTTTCTCCCGGTCCGGGCGCGCCATCAGAAGCGGGCTGTATGCCAGCGCTGCTGCAGGCCTTACGCGGCCAGTTGCCGATTATCGGTATCTGCCTCGGCCATCAGGCGATTGTTGAAGCCTATGGCGGCCACGTGGGTCAGGCGGGCGAAATCCTGCACGGGAAAGCCTCTGCGATTGATCATGACGATCAGGGCATGTTTGCCGGGCTGAACAACCCGTTACCGGTAGCACGCTACCACTCGCTGGTCGGCAGCAATATTCCCGATGGATTAACGGTTAACGCCACCTATAACGGCATGGTGATGGCCGTCCGTGATGACGCCAACCGTGTCTGTGGCTTCCAGTTCCATCCGGAATCTATTCTTACCAGCCAGGGCGCACGCCTGCTGGAACAAACTCTTGCCTGGGCGCTGGCGTGATCAAGGAGACAGCAATGAACACTATTCTGGAAAAATTATACCAGGCCGAGATCCTGACGCAGGCAGAAAGCCACCAGCTGTTTTCGGCGATTATTACCGGGCAGCTGGAGCCAACCCAGCTGGCGGGAGCGCTGATCGCCATGAAGATCCGTGGAGAACGTCCTCAGGAGATTGCCGGGGCAGCCACCGCCTTGTTAGAAGACGCTAAACCTTTCCCGCGCCCGGACTATCCGTTTGCGGATATTGTCGGGACCGGCGGTGACGGCAGTAACAGCATTAATATTTCCACCGCCAGCGCATTTGTTGCCGCCGCGTGTGGATTGAAGGTGGCGAAGCACGGTAACCGCAGTGTTTCCAGCAAATCAGGTTCGTCAGATTTGCTGGCCGCTTTCGGTATCAGCCTGGATTTACCCGCAGTGCAGGCGCGCCAGGCACTGGATGATTTAAACGTGTGTTTCCTGTTTGCCCCTCAGTATCACAGCGGTTTTCGCCATGCGATGCCGGTGCGTAAAGAACTGAAAACCCGTACTATCTTTAACGTGCTCGGCCCGTTGATTAACCCGGCACGTCCGCCGCTGGCGGTGATCGGTGTTTACAGCCCGGAGCTGGTGCTACCCATTGCTCAGACGTTGAAAGTGCTGGGTTACCAGCGTGCAGCAGTGGTGCATGGCGGGGGGATGGATGAAGTGGCTCTGCACAGCGCCACCCATGTGGCCGAACTGCGTGACGGCGAGATCACCAGCTATCAGTTAACGGCTGAAGATTTTGGCCTGAGCTACCATCCGCAAGAGGCGCTGGCCGGGGGTTCACCGGAAGAAAACCGTGACATTTTAACCCGTTTACTCCAGGGTAATGGCGAGCTGGCGCACGAAGAAGCCGTCGCGGCAAACGTCGCCCTGTTGCTGAAAATTTTTGGTCATGAAGACTTACGACACAATGCCCAACAGGCGCTGAAAACCATTCGCAGCGGCAAAGCCTACGAGCACGTGGTCGCACTGGCAGCAAGAGGATAATCATGCAGGAAACCGTACTCACTAAAATCGTTCAGGATAAAGCAATCTGGCTGGCAGAACGTCAGCAGCAGCAGCCGCTGGCCACCTTTCAGAACGACATCACACCCTCCACGCGCAGCTTTTACGATGCGCTGAAAGGTGCGCGCACCGTCTTTATTCTGGAATGTAAGAAGGCTTCGCCCTCAAAGGGCGTCATCCGTGAAGACTTTGACCCGGCGGTGATTGCCGGCGTGTATAAGCATTATGCCTCTGCCATTTCGGTGCTGACGGATGAGAAATACTTCCAGGGAAGCTTCGATTTTCTGCCGATCGTCAGCAGTATTGTCACCCAGCCGGTACTGTGCAAAGACTTTATTATTGACCCGTATCAGATCTACCTGGCGCGCCATTACCAGGCCGATGCCATCCTGCTGATGCTCTCCGTGCTCAACGACGATCAGTATCGCCAGCTGGCTGCCGTGGCGCACAGCCTGCACATGGGCGTCCTGACGGAAGTGATCAGCGATGAAGAGCTTGAACGCGCCACCGCGCTGGGTGCCAAAGTGGTCGGCATTAATAACCGTGACCTGCGCGATCTCTCCATCGATCTGGACCGCACCCGCCGCCTGGCACCGAAAGTGGCGCATGGCGTCACGGTGATCAGCGAGTCCGGCATCAACAATTATGCGCAAGTGCGCGAACTGAGCCACTTTGCTAACGGCTTCCTGATTGGCTCGGCGCTGATGTCAGAAGATGACCTGGCTGCCGCCGTGCGTCGGGTGATTATCGGCGATAACAAAGTCTGCGGCCTGACGCGTGCCGAAGATGCCCGCAACGCGCTGGAGGCAGGTGCACTGTATGGCGGCCTGATCTTCGCCGAGGGTTCCCCTCGCCAGCTCAGTATCGAACAGGCTCAGCAGATTATCCCTGCCGCTACACTGAAGTATGTCGGCGTGTTCCGTAACAATGTCATCAGTGACGTTGTCACCTGTGCGCAACAGCTGAATCTCTCCGCCGTACAGTTGCACGGCGACGAAGACCGCGACTACGTCAGCCAGTTACGCAGCCAGCTACCGGAAACGGTAAAAATCTGGAAAGCGTTCAGCATCAGCGACAGCCTGCCTGACCGTGACTGGGCTGGCGTTGACCGCTACGTCTTCGACCACGGAAACGGGGGCAGCGGTCAGGCGTTTGACTGGTCACTGCTTGCCAACCAGTCGCTGGACAATGTGCTGCTGGCCGGTGGTCTGGGTGCAGAAAATTGCGTACAGGCGGCACAGCTTGGCTGTGCGGGCCTCGACTTCAACTCCGGCGTGGAAAGTGCCCCTGGAGTGAAAGATGCCGGTAAAATTGCTTCCGTGTTTCAGACACTGAAAGCCTACTGATAAAGAGAAACAACATGACCCGATTAAATCCGTATTTTGGTGAGTTTGGCGGCATGTATGTGCCGCAGATCCTGATGCCTGCACTGCTCCAACTGGAAGATGCCTTTATCAGCGCTCAGAGCGACCCGGCGTTCCAGGCGGAATTTACTGACCTGCTGAAAAACTATGCTGGCCGCCCTACCGCGCTTACGCTGTGCAAGAACCTGACGGCAGGTACCAAAACCCGCCTGTATCTGAAGCGTGAAGACCTGCTGCACGGCGGCGCGCACAAAACTAACCAGGTGCTGGGCCAGGCACTGCTGGCGAAACGCATGGGGAAAAAGGAGATTATCGCTGAGACGGGTGCCGGTCAGCATGGCGTGGCGTCTGCCCTTGCCAGCGCACTGCTTGGCCTGAAATGCCGCATCTATATGGGCGCGAAAGATATCGAACGCCAGTCTCCTAACGTATTCCGTATGAAGCTGATGGGTGCGGAAGTCATCCCGGTTCACAGCGGTTCCTCAACGCTGAAAGATGCCTGTAACGAAGCGCTGCGCGACTGGTCGGGCAGCTATGAAACCGCTCACTACATGCTGGGTACCGCAGCGGGCCCGCATCCGTTCCCGACCATCGTGCGTGAGTTCCAGCGCATGATTGGTGAAGAGACCAAAGCGCAGATTCTGGAAAAAGAGGGCCGCCTGCCGGATGCGTTGATTGCCTGTGTGGGTGGCGGCTCTAACGCCATCGGCATGTTTGCTGATTTTATTGATGACACCAGTGTTGGCCTGATTGGCGTTGAACCGGCGGGTCACGGGATTGAAAGCGGTGAGCACGGCGCACCACTGAAGCACGGCCGCGTAGGCATCTATTTCGGGATGAAAGCGCCCATGATGCAAACCCACGATGGCCAGATTGAAGAGTCTTACTCTATCTCTGCCGGTCTCGACTTCCCGTCCGTCGGCCCTCAGCACGCCTATCTCAACAGCATTGGCCGCGCTGATTACGTTTCTATTACGGATGACGAAGCGCTGGATGCCTTTAAAACACTGTGCCGCAGCGAAGGGATTATCCCTGCGCTGGAATCGTCACACGCGCTGGCCCATGCCCTGAAAATGATGCGTGAAAACCCTGAGAAAGAGCAGCTGCTGGTGGTGAATCTTTCCGGCCGTGGTGACAAAGACATCTTCACCGTGCATGACATCTTTACCGCTAAGGGAGAAATCTGATGGAACGTTACGACCTCTGTTTTAAACGCCTGGCAGAACGTAAAGAAGGCGCTTTCGTGCCTTTCGTTACCCTCGGTGACCCGAATCCGGAGCTGTCATTGCAGATTATTGATGCGCTGGTGGCCGGAGGCGCGGATGCCCTTGAACTTGGCATCCCCTTCTCCGATCCGCTGGCGGATGGCCCGACCATTCAGAATGCCAATCTGCGCGCCTTCGCCGCAGGCGTGACGCCATCACAATGCTTCGAGATGCTGGCCGCCATTCGCCAGAAATACCCGGAACTGCCGATTGGCCTGCTGATGTACGCGAACCTGGTATTCTCAAACGGCATCGATAATTTCTATGCCCGCTGCCAGCAGGCTGGCGTTGATTCCGTGCTGATTGCGGATGTGCCGGTGGAGGAGTCCGCCCCCTTCCGTCAGGCGGCGATGCGCCATAACGTCGCCCCGATCTTTATCTGCCCGCCGAACGCCAGTGACGATCTGCTGCGTGAAATCGCCTCGCACGGCCGGGGGTATACCTACCTGCTGTCACGTGCTGGCGTCACCGGCTCCGAAACCCGTGCCAATCTGCCGTTGAAACATCTGGTCGATAAGCTGCGCGAATACCACGCTGCGCCTGCCTTACAGGGCTTTGGCATTTCTGAACCTTCACAGGTTAAAGAGGCCATCGCTTCCGGTGCCGCCGGGGCGATTTCAGGCTCGGCGATTGTCAAAATCATTGAGCGGAACGCCTCCCACCCGGACGTGATGCTGAAAGAGCTGACTGCCTTCGCCAGTGCACTGAAGGCCGCTACCCGCAGCTAATCTCTGTTAATGCCTTATCTGCGCGATAAGGCATTATTTTCTTTCTGTTTGTCACAATCCTGATTTGCTTTCTTTCCTTCTGTGAACAACTATTATTGTGAACCGCAATCACGCGGATGACTGCCTTTTGATGATGACAGGGAGAGATGCAATGAAATTGTTTAAAGTCTTATCGGGTATGGTTATTGCCGCTGTTGTGGCACTGTCCGTCAGCGCCTGCGCGCCGACGGCAACCAAAGAAGGTACTGGCGGGTATATTGACGATACGGTAGTAACGACTAAGGTGAAAGCCGGGTTGCTGAATGATAAATCACTGAAGTCCACGGAAATCAATGTTGAGACCTTTAAAGGTCGCGTGCAGTTAAGTGGTTTTGTCAGTTCACCACAGGCGGCAAACCGTGCCGTGCAGGTCACTCGCGGTGTGGCAGGGGTGAAATCGGTAGTCAACAATATGCAGATTAAGTAACGAACTGTATAAAAGAAAAAGGCGCGAACTTCGCGCCTTTCTTGTTTCTGGCCCAGACAGGCTTAGAAACGGTAACCCGCACCGAAGAAGAACACGAACGGATTAATGTGTGTATCAATACTCTGATGACCTGCCGTCTGAGAGTCGAAACTGACTTTCGTATTAATATCCATGTACCACAGTGACGCATTCAGCATCCAGTCAGGCGTTAATTGATAATCCAGGCCTAACTGCCCCGCCACACCCCAGGAGTTTTTCACTTTCAGGTTACTCAGCCCTGCCGCTCGCCCGGTGTCGTTAAAGTCCGTGTCATAGAACATGGTGTAGTTAACGCCGATACCGGCATAAGGCTGCCATTTGCTGGTATTGCCCATGAAGTACCACTGTGCCATTAACGTTGGCGGCAGTTGATGCACCGTTGCCAGTGTTCCGGTGGCCTTAAGTCCTACGTGATGTTTGAACGGTGTTGCACCCAGCAACTCAATACCAATATTGTCCGTCGCCATATAGGTGAAAGTCAGACCAAGCTGGGTATTGTTATCGATATCGAACTCACCCAGCCCCATGACATCATCAGAGCCACCGGTCGGGCGTACGGTCGCTGAACCGGCGCGCATAAAGAAGTCCCCGGCTTCGTGGGCGGAGGCAACAGCAGGCAGTAGGGTAACAAGAGCCAGTGCCAGTGCTTTCAGTTTCATAACCATTCCTTTTGTCGAATTGTTGTCAGCATGTGGCCTGCTACGAGGCCTTAGTGCGAAATCACGAACATATTTACGCTGATTTACGCAAAAGATCATGTGAATCAATCCGTATAAACTTGATAAAAAACATAGAGTTGATTTAGATCAATTTTAACCAATTAACCCCGGGATGAATCTTAATGATCCAGAGAGGGAAAACGAAAAATGACGCACCGTCAGTTCAGATGCAG
Organism: Erwinia sp. MYb375; assembly: GCF_037479175.1. Classification (NCBI taxonomy): domain Bacteria; kingdom Pseudomonadati; phylum Pseudomonadota; class Gammaproteobacteria; order Enterobacterales; family Erwiniaceae; genus Erwinia; species Erwinia sp. MYb375. The sequence continues at coordinate 942,100 of NZ_JBBGZS010000023.1, forward strand.
GGAAATGTGACGCAGCAGGGTGTGAAAGTTGCGGTAATACCTTCTTAAATCGAAAGTTATGTCAATCTGAGTGCCAGCACCCCATGAGAGCATGTACAATCGCCGGGTCTATAACACCGGCCTTTCAAGGAGAGTACATGTCTATCACGGCGGGTTCGCTATACCGTGACACGGGGAATTTTTTCCGTCATCAGTTGGTTACCATTACACTGATGGCGCTACTGACCTCATTTATCACCATGATGCTCGGCAAGGCTTTTACGCCTGACGCCGATCAGATGCAGATCCTGGGTGACGGTGCCGCAGGTTCAGCCGGCAGCCTGATGGAAATGATTCAAAACATGTCGCCGGAGCAACAACAGGTGCTGTTAAAAGCCTCCGCTGCGGGGACTTTTGCTTCGCTGGTAGGGAATGTGCTGCTGCTGGGCGGCATGCTGTGCCTGATCCCGATGGTGTCATCCGGTCAGCGTGTCAGTGCACTGCGAGCGATTGGTGCTTCAGCGCCGTTGTTACCGCGCCTGCTGCTGCTGACGTTCCTGATGACGTTAGTGATCCAGCTTGGCTTTATGGTGCTGGTGGTTCCGGGTGTATTGCTGGCCGTGACGCTGGCGTTGTCACCGATGATCATGAATACAGAGAAAATCGGCGTTTTCGCGGCCATGCGCACCAGCGTTCGCCTTGGATGGAGCCAGATGAAACTGGTGGCGCCGGCCGTCGTGCTGTGGATTGTGGCGAAACTGATTGTGTTACTGCTGGCATCTTCATTGCTGTGGTTGCCGCCTGATGTCGCCTCCGTCCTCTTGAACGCCATTAGCAATCTGATTTCAGCCATACTGATTATCTATTTGTCACGTCTGTATATGCTGTTACGTTAATTCATCGGGAATGCCTCGACAGAGTCATTCCCGATTCATAATATTCCGGTTTAGTCTGTTATTTGGAAGCCGCTATGAAGCAGTTACTCGACTTTCTCCCGCTTGTAGTATTTTTTGTTTTCTACAAGTTGTACGACATTTTTGTTGCCTCTGGTGCTCTGATTGTGGCCTCAGGTCTGGCGCTGGTCGCCAGCTGGCTGCTGTATCGCAAGCTGGAAAAAATGTCGCTGATCACCTTCGCACTGGTGGCTATTTTTGGCACCCTGACGATTGCGTTGCATAACCCGGACTTTATCAAATGGAAAGTCACCATTATTTACGGTCTGTTTGCTGTCGCACTGCTGTTCAGCCAGTGGTTTATGAAACAACCCCTTATCCAGAAAATGCTGGGCAAGGAGATTCAACTGCCAGAATTTGCCTGGCGACGTCTGAATATCGCCTGGGCGCTCTTTTTCTTAGCCTGCGGGCTGGCTAACATCTACGTGGCGTTCTGGCTTTCCCAGGACATCTGGATGAACTTTAAAGTCTTCGGTCTGAGTGCGTTAACGCTGCTGTTTACACTATTAAGCGGTGTCTATATTTACCGTCTGATGCCACAACAAGAAGAAAAATAAGCGTTAAATGCCCCACCGAACACTCGGTCGGGCACGTTGGTTATTTGAAATCAGCAATGTCAGGAACATAACAATGAGCGAAGAATTAAGAACACCGCAGGGTGAGATGGTGCTGCGCACCCTCGCCATGCCAGCAGACACCAATGCTAACGGTGATATTTTCGGTGGCTGGCTGATGTCGCAGATGGATATGGGCGGCGCCATTCTGGCTAAAGAGATTGCTGAAGGACGTGTGGTTACCGTGCGCGCTGACGGGATGACCTTTCTGAAGCCGGTCGCGGTGGGGGATGTCGTCACCTGCCATGCACGTTGCATCCGCACCGGCACCAGCTCCATCACCATCAATATTGAAGTGTGGATAAAAAAAGTATCGTCAGAACCCATCGGGCAACGCTACTGCACCACCGAAGCGGTGTTTATTTACGTCGCCGTCGACCCGGACGGAAAACCGCGCTCCCTGCCGGATGATAAAATCAATTTCACGTTAGATACTTCGCAGTAATTCACTTTAAAAAATGGTTTCGGAAGAACACTTTAATTAGCGAGTAGATTTTGCATTACAGCAAGGCGGCAATTGAGCTAATACCCGGGAGCTTACATCAGTAAGTGACCGGGGTTAGCGAGAGCAGCCATACCCTTCATACTTCAAGCGGCAGGTGCGTTGGCGGCTCTCGTTCACCCGAATCACTTACACAAGTAAGCTCATCGGGATTCACTCGTTTGCCGCCTTCCTGCCACTCGAATTATTTCGGGTATAAACCGCTATGGTGCAAAAGATGCTGGCTAATTTTAGCCTGTGGATTTTGTGCCAGAGCAAGGCGGCAATTAAGCTAATCCCCGGGAGCTTACACAAGTAAGTGACCGGGGTTAGCGAGAGCAGCCAACGCCGCTAAGGTGCAAAAGATGCTGGCTAATTTTATTCGATGCTGGTGCCGCCATTGATCTTGAAGACAATATTCATCGTAATGTCCTTGCCCGGTTTGCCTGCTTCATAGCGCCATTTACGCATCGCCTGCTTCACTTCCCGCTCAAACATGTTACGAGGTTCCGCAGACAGGATACGGATGTTATCGACCTGCCCTGAGCTATCGACGTCAAACTGCACACGTACACGCCCTTCCACACGCAGCGCAAAGGCGCGTGACGGATAGGATGGCTTACCGACGGTCAACGCCCGCGGGCCTGTTGAAACGGCCGTAGACGGCGCCTGAGAGGTCTTCGGTGCCGTAGAGGGCTTTGTCTGCTCTGTCGGCCGGGTTTCCACCGGGGCGGCAGGACGCGGTTTCACTTCCTGCTTCGGCTTCACCACTTCTTTCTTCACCGGCTTCGGTTTAGGTTTTGGCTTAGGTTCCGGTTTCGGGATCGGCACGGGTTCGGGCTTCGGTGGCTCCGGAGCCGGTTCAGGTTCCACTACCGGCTCCGGCTCAGGTTCAACAACAGGGGGCGCGGGTTGCGGTTCCGGCTGCACTTCAGGGGCCACCAGCGACACACTAATGGGCTGAGACGCTTTGGGCATTTCGACCACCTGATGAAATGAGGCGTACAGCAGTGCCCCGATCACCGAACCATGCAGTACGACCGAAATCAGCAATGGCAAAGGTGAGCGGCGAGGTAGATCAGTTGTTAGCGTCGTCATAATCTTTCTGGTCAAAATGTGAAGGGGTGATTTTAAATGCAAATAGCAATCAATTTCAATAACCTCTCACAATCAATCGCGGATTAACGCTTTAAAGGGCAACAACCTGACCTTTATCAAGGGCAAATTATCTTTCATTTGCACAAATGTTAACGATCACTTAACGTGATGCCGAATCTCATCCCCGACAGGAGTTCTGAAGGTGCTCTACGTAATTTACGCTAAAGATAATGCTGACTCACTGGATAAACGCACCGCTGTGCGCCCTGCCCACCTTGCGCGCCTGCAGTTACTGCGTGATGAAGGTCGTCTGATTATTGCTGGCCCAATGCCTGCGGTGGACACGAATGAACCTGGCGTGGCAGGGTTTACCGGGTCGACGATTATCGCCGAGTTTCCTTCACTGGAGGCGGCACAATCCTGGGCTCAGGATGACCCTTATATCGCTGCTGGCGTTTATAAAAAGGTGGATGTTAAGCCTTTCAAGCGCGCATTTTAATCGCGGCCGGCGGTTCGATGAACCGCCGGAAGTACGGCGAGCCTCAGTGAGGCTGAGTAATAAACAGAATTGAACGACGCTGCAGTTGGCTGACCATATGTCGGAAAGAGTGCATGCGGCCATAACGACGTGACTGCCCTTCTAACCAACGTGCCCGGCGACGCTGAACCTGGCGACTCATGCGCCAGCGCGCAACTTCATTTCTGCTTCGTCTCATTACACCCTCAGTCTGTAGCTCTGTGTACGGAAAAACTCGCGGCGCATTATAGACCTTTCTTTACCCTCATAAGGTCCGATGTCTTTAGCCTGATGATGGTTTAAAGGTTCCCAGCGTTGTCATCTGCACGTAAACTCCAAAGACTTCCGCGTGAACAGGACTTTCACTTAATGACCACTTTTTACACCGTGATGAGCTGGCTGCTGGTATTTGGTTACTGGTTACTGATTGCCAGTGTGACTTTGCGCATTCTGATGAAGCGCCGCGCGGTGCCCTCTGCTATGGCATGGCTGCTGATTATCTACATCCTGCCGCTGGTGGGTATTATCGCTTATCTTTCATTTGGGGAACTTCATTTGGGGAAGCGACGGGCAGAGCGCGCGAGGACCATGTGGCCTTCCACGGCCCGTTGGCTCGTCGAATTGAAATCCAGTCATCATATTTTTGCTGAAACCAACAGTGACGTTGCCCGTTCACTGTTTCAGCTGTGTGAGAACCGTCAGGGGATCGCCGGGGTAAAAGGCAATCAACTGCAACTGCTGACCAGCACTGACGATACCCTGCGTACGCTGGTGCGCGATATTCAGCTGGCACGCCATAACATTGAGATGGTGTTCTATATCTGGCAGCCTGGCGGACAGGCCGATGAAGTGGCAGAAGCACTGATGGCGGCGGCACGCCGGGGAGTTCACTGTCGTTTAATGCTCGATTCCGCGGGCAGCGTCGACTTTTTACGCAGTCCGTGGGCTGCCATGATGCGTAACGCCGGAGTCGATGTGGTGGAAGCGCTGAAAGTCAGCCTGCTGCGTGTTTTCCTGCGCCGTATGGATCTGCGTCAGCACCGGAAAGTCGTGTTAATTGATAACTATATTGCCTACACCGGCAGCATGAATCTGGTCGATCCACGTTACTTTAAACAGGATGCGGGCGTCGGCCAGTGGGTGGATTTGATGGCGCGTATGGAAGGGCCGGTGGCGACCACGATGGGTATTATCTACTCCTGCGACTGGGAAATTGAAACCGGCAAGCGTATTTTGCCGCCACCGCCCGATGATAATGTGATGCCGTTTGAAGCTGAGAGCGGCCACACCATTCAGGTGATCGCCTCAGGTCCCGGTTTCCCGGAAGATATGATCCATCAGGCGCTACTCACCGCGGTCTATTCCGCGCGTGAACAGCTGATCATGACCACGCCCTACTTCGTTCCCAGTGATGATTTGCTGCATGCTATTTGTACGGCTGCGTACCGGGGCGTTGACGTCAGCATTATTGTGCCGCGACACAATGACTCCGTCCTGGTCGGCTGGGCCAGCCGTGCCTTCTTTGGTGAGCTGCTGGAAGCCGGGGTAAAAATCTATCAGTTCGAAGGCGGTCTGCTGCACACCAAAAGTATTCTGGTGGATGGGCAGCTCAGCCTGGTGGGGACAGTAAACCTGGATATGCGCAGTCTGTGGCTTAATTTCGAGATTACTCTGGTAATCGATGATGATGGCTTTGGCAGCGATCTGGCACGCGTGCAGGATGATTATATCGCCCGTTCACGTCTGGTTGACGGAAAACGCTGGTCACGCCGTGCTTACTGGCAGCGCATTGTTGAACGACTGTTTTACTTCTTCAGTCCATTGCTGTAAAACGAGCGAAAATGTACAGCACCCCAAGGGCACCACAGGACATATTATGGATTTGAACAACCGCCTTACCGAAGACGAGACGCTGGAACAGGCTTACGATATTTTCCTTGAGCTGGCGGTCGATAATCTCGACCCGGCCGATGTTATTCTGTTCAACCTCCAGTTTGAAGAGCGCGGCGGCGCAGAGCTGTATGATCCTGCTGAAGACTGGGCGGAACATGTCGATTTCGATCTGAACCCTGACTTTTTCGCCGAAGTGGTGATTGGGCTGGGCGAAGAAGACGGCGAACCGATTACCGATGTGTTTGCCCGCGTGCTTCTCTGCCGCGAGAAGGACCATAAGCTCTGCCATATTTTGTGGAAAGAGTAATCCCTGTTACTGCTTTCAGGCCCGGTTAATCCGGGCCTTCTTTATTTTTATAGCCCAGTCTCCCCCCGCACCCTTTGCAGAAATGCGCATCATCCTCATGGCCCGTCTGCTGACACAGGTTGCAGTGACGCCGGTGACGATTACGCTGCATTACCTCCGTCATATACGAGCTCATCACCCCAGTCGGTATAGCGATCAGTGAATAACCGAGCAAGATCAGTATTGATGAGATCATCCGGCCCAGCGGTGTATGTGGCGTAATGTCTCCATAACCGACCGTGGTCATGGTCACCACCGCCCAGTAGACGGCAACCGGCAGGCTGGTAAAGCCGTTCTCCGGCCCTTCAATGACATACATCAATCCGCCAAAAACACAGAGCAATATCATTACCCCGCCGAAGAACAGCGAGAGCTTTTTCCGCGCACTGACCAGACTGTCCCACAGCACATTGGCAGAGCCCATATAACGCAGTAGCTTTATCAGCCGAAGCAGGCGCAACACACGCAGCAGCCTTATCGCCATCATGTAACGTAGGGCGATATCCGGCCAAAGCCAGAAGATATACAACGGCAGCGTGGTGATCAGATCGACAATGCCAAAAAAACTGCATACATACCGCATGGGGCGTTGCGTGGTCAGTACCCGCAGTACATATTCCAGACTGAAAAGCAGGGTAAAAGCATACTCAAGCAGGAGAAACACCGAGGCTTCTTTCAACTGCAGGGTTATTTTGTGTGGTTCTGCAGACTCAATAAACAGCGTAATCACACTGACCAGCGTCGTAATAACCCATAAAATTTCAAACCGGCGACCCGCCGGGCTGCTCACATCAAACAAAAAAATATAGAGGCGCTGACGCCAGCTCCGATCCTGTTTAGCCATCTGCATGCCCTCAGGCCATCCTTTGCGAATTTGTATTACTAGAAGGGGCCAGACGGAAGATCAAGCAATATGCGGATAAACAAAAAAAACCCGCATTGAAAGCTCAATGCGGGAAGATAACGAGAGGGTTGTGACGAACGGTCAGAGCGGATCCACTTTCAGGCAGGAGACAGCGTGACGGAAACTGCCCTCCAGCAAGGGCCGTGTTTTTGCGCACTCCGGCCCGGCAATCGGGCAACGTGTGCGGAACACGCACCCGGATGGCGGGTTGATCGGTGATGGCAGTTCCCCTTCCAGCAGTTGAATCACTTTCTGCTTTTCCAGATCGGGGTCGGGAATGGGTACCGCTGACATCAGCGCCCGCGTATAAGGATGCTGCGGATTCTGATACACCTCATCATAGGTGCCCAGCTCCACAGCGTGCCCTAGATACATCACCAGTACGCGGTCAGAAATATGTTTTACGACAGCCAGATCGTGCGCGATAAAGATCAGCGACAGCCCCATCTCACGCTGCAACTTTTGCAGCAAATTGACCACCTGCGCCTGAATAGAAACATCCAGTGCCGATACCGGTTCATCACAGATAATCAGTTTTGGTTCGAGGATCAACGCACGCGCAATACCGATACGCTGACACTGTCCACCCGAAAACTCATGAGGATAACGGTTGATCAGGTTAGGCAGCAGCCCCACCTTCAGCATCATCTCCTTCACGCGGTCTTTCACTTCCTGGCGTGGCATACGCGGGTGATAGGTGCGCAGCGGCTCCGCAATAATCTCTCCGATATTCATACGCGGGTTCAGCGATGCCAGCGGGTCCTGGAAGATCATCTGGATATCGCTGCGCGCGGCACGCCATTCGTCTGCACTCTGCCCTAACAGATCGCGCCCCAGCCAGGCTACCCTGCCTTCTGTCGCTTTCACCAACCCGATAATCGCGCGCGCCAGCGTGGATTTACCGCAACCGGACTCACCCACCACGCCCAGGGTTTCCCCTTCGTACAGACGCAGGCTGACGCCATCAACGGCTTTCAGGGTTTTTGGCGGCTGCCAGAACCACTGACGTCCGTCTTTGATATCAAAATGCACCTTCAGATCGGCGATTTCGAGCAACACTTTTTTCTCTGCAACCGTTGTCATACCAACGCCTCCACGGGCTTAAAGCAGGCACGCAGCCGTCCGTCACCGAACGCCTCAAGAGGCGGCGCGCTGGCACAGATGTCCATCGCATGCGGGCAGCGCGGCTGGAACGGGCAGCCTTTCGGCAGACGTGACAGATTTGGCGGATTGCCAGGAATGGTCATCAGTGTGTCACCCTCATCAGCATCCAGGCGCGGCACTGCATTCAACAGGCCAATGGAATAAGGGTGTGACGGATGGTAGAAGACGTCACGCGCTTTTCCATACTCCATCGTACGCCCGGCGTACATCACCATCACCTGGTCACAGATCCCTGCAACCACACCCAGATCGTGGGTGATCATAATAATCGCGGTGTTAAATTCGCGCTTCAGTTCGTTCAGCAGGGTCATAATCTGCGCCTGCACCGTCACATCGAGCGCCGTCGTTGGCTCATCCGCAATCAGCAGTTTTGGACGACACAACAGCGCCATGGCGATCATCACACGCTGACGCATTCCCCCTGAGAACTCGTGAGGGAACATTTTCATGCGTTTGCGGGCTTCCGGCATTTTTACCGCATCGAGCATACGGACTGACTCTTCAAACGCCTGTGCCCCGCTCATGCCTTTATGCAATTGCAGCACTTCCATCAGCTGCTCGCCGACACGCATATACGGGTTCAGCGACGTCATCGGGTCCTGGAAGATCATGGCAATTTGTTCGGCACGCAGCTTGTTGAGCTGTTTTTCCGGCAGATTAAGGATCTCACTGCCGTTAAACCGTGCTGAACCGCCGATGCGGCCATTACTGGCCAGCAGCCCCATCAGGGCAAACGCGGTCTGCGATTTTCCCGAGCCGGACTCGCCGACAATCCCGAGGGTTTCACCCGCACTCAGGCTGAAATTCAAATCGTTCACTGCCGTGACATCGCCATCGGGAGTGCTGAACGTCACACGCAGATCTTTCACATCCAGCAGCCGTTCGCTTCCCTGGGTTTTTGCCATTGCTGGCTGAAGTTCAATTACGCTCATAGGGAAACTCCTTAACGGTCTTTCGGGTCGAGGGCATCACGCAGGCCATCGCCAATAAAGTTGAAACAAAACAGGGTAATCACCAGGAAACCGGCCGGATAAAGCAACAGCCAGGGTGAAACCTCCATCGAGTTAGCACCGTCGCTGAGCAACGCGCCCCAGCTGCTCAGCGGTTCCTGCGTGCCGAGGCCGAGGAAGCTCAGGAAGGATTCAAACAGGATCATGCTCGGCACCAGCAGTGAGGCATACACCACGACCACGCCCAACACATTGGGAACGATATGGCGCAGCACGATATTCAGCGTGGACACACCGCCGACTTCCGCCGCTTCAATAAACTCTTTACGTTTCAGGCTCAGGGTCTGTCCACGGACAATACGTGCCATATCCAGCCACGACACCATACCGATAGCGACGAAAATCAGCAGAATATTTTGACCAAAGAAGGTAACCAGCAGGATAACGAAGAACATAAACGGGAAGGAGTTAAGGATCTCCAGAACACGCATCATCACGGAGTCGATTTTACCGCCCAGGTAGCCCGCCAGTGTGCCGTAAAGTGTTCCCAGCACCACCGCCACCAGCGCCGCAGCAATCCCCACCATTAAGGAGATACGTCCGCCAATGGCGACACGCACCAGCAGATCACGCCCTGACGAGTCGGTGCCCATATAGTGGCCCGAACTCATGTCTGGTGCCGCTGACATCATTGCCCAGTCGGTGTCGTCATAAGTGAACGCAGACAGCATCGGTGCGAAAATGACAAACAGGGCGACCAGCAGCAGCACAAACAGGCTGGCGACGGCCGCACGGTTATGGATAAAACGGCGGCGCGCGTCCTGCCACAGGCTGCGTCCTTCGATCTCTAGCTTTTCACTGAAGTTATCCAGAGCTTCGCTGTTTTTCTTAACAAAAATCATCTCCAGCTCCCGGATCAGTAACGAATTTTTGGATCGATGACCGCATACAGCACGTCAACAATCGCATTGAACAGGATGGTCAGGGCTCCGACCAGGATCGTCAGGCTTAATACCAGCGAATAATCTCGGTTCAGCGCGCCGTTAACAAACAGCTGACCAATACCGGGCAGACCATAAATGGTTTCAATGACCATTGAACCGGTAATGATGCCGACAAAGGCCGGGCCAAGGTAAGACAAGACAGGCAACAGCGCGGGCTTCAGCGCGTGGCGCAAAACGATGCGGTGCATCGGCAACCCTTTGGCGCGTGCGGTACGAATAAAGTTGGAGTGCAGCACTTCGATCATGGAGCCACGGGTAATACGCGCGATGCTGGCAATATAGGCCAGCGAGAGCGCCACCATCGGCAGGATCATAAATTTCAGCGCCCCACCATTCCAGCCTCCTCCGGGCAACCACTTCAAGGTAATGGAGAACAGCAACACCAGGAGCGGCGCGACCACGAAACTGGGGATAACGATCCCGGTCATTGCCACGCCCATAACGGCATAATCCCATTTGGTGTTTTGTTTCAGCGCGGCAATCACGCCAGCACTGACGCCCAGTACCAGGGCAAACAGAAACGCAGCCGCCCCCAGTTTGGCCGACACAGGGAATGACCCGGCCACCAGGTCGTTGACAGAGTAATCTTTGTATTTAAACGATGGACCAAAATCCCCGTGTGCCAGTTGTCCAAGATAGTTGAAATACTGTTTCCACATCGGGTCGTTTAAATGATATTTGGCTTCAATATTAGCCATGACTTCCGGCGTCAGCGCACGCTCACCGGTAAACGGGCTACCGGGTGCCAGACGCATCATAAAGAAGGAGATGGTGATCAGAATAAATAGCGTCGGAATCGCTTCAAGAAAACGACGAAAAATGAACTTTAACATTGCCCATACCTGCTGGCTTTGAACCGCAGAGGGAAACCCTGCGGTGACATTGCTTAAAAAGGGCAGCCACGCTGCCCGAAGTTTTAGTGTTTGATGATGTAAAGATCTTTATCGTGGCTGTTATCCAGCGGATCTTTACCGGTGTAACCGCCCACATAAGGTTTCACTAAGCGCAGGTTTTTATAGTAGTAAACCGGAACAATGGCCGAGTCGGCATCAAGCACTTTTTCAGCCTGAGCATAAACCTCTGCACGTTTTGCTTCATCGCCTGCCGCCAGTGCGGTTGACATGATTTTGTCAAACGCCTCGCTCTTATAATGCGAGGTGTTGTTGCTGCTGTCAGACAGCATGATGTTCAGGAAGCTGGTCGGTTCATTATAGTCAGCACACCATGCCGCACGTGCAACATCAAACGTGCCCTGATGACGTGTATCAAGGAAGGTTTTCCATTCCTGATTTTGCAGCTTCACATTCACACCGAGGTTTTTCTTCCAGATAGACGCCGCTGCAATCGCCAGCTTTTTGTGCAGATCTGAGGTGTTATAAAGCAGGTCAAACGTCAGAGGTTTGTCGGCGGTATACCCTGCTTCAGCCAGCAGTTTTTTCGCTTCTTCGTTGCGTTTTTCCTGCGACCAGCCCATCCACTCAGGCTTGTCCAGTTTGATGCCGTCGGTGAATGGCGGCGTGAAGCTGTAAGCAGGATCTTCATCTTGGGCTTTCACTTTATTGACAATAATATCGCGATCCAGACCCAGTTTCAGGGCAGTACGCACGCGCGCATCGTTGAATGGAGGCTTCTGGTTATTGATCTCGTAATAATACGTACAGAGATACGGATCGGCATGAATTTCGTTCGGGATCTCTTTCTTCAGTTTCTGATACAGCTCAATGGGCAGATAGTTATAGGTGATATCGCTACCGCCGCTGCGATAACGGTTAGTATCAGTGACTTCAGAAGAGATCGGCAGGAAGGTAACCTGATTGAGCACGGTGTGGGCATTGTCCCAGTACTGAGGATTGCGCTCAACGACGATACGTTCGTTCACCACCCACTCTTTCAGTTTGAACGCACCATTGCCAACAAAGTTAGCGGGCTGAGTCCACTTCTCGCCAAATTTCTCAACCACCGGCTTATAGACAGGTGACATGGAAGGATGAATCAACAGCTTATAGAAATAGGGAACGGCATCGCTCAACGTCACTTCCAGCGTGTGCTCATCAAGCGCTTTCACGCCCAGTGTATCCGGTGTTTTTTTACCCGCAATGATCTCATCAACATTCAGCAAATGACCATATTGCAGGTAGCTGGCGTAAGGCGAGGCGGTTTTCGGATCGGCCAGTCGTTGCCAGCTGTACACGAAGTCCTGCGCGGTCACAGGCTCACCATTTGACCACTTAGCGGTGTTACGCAGGTGGAATACCCAGACTTTACCGCCCTCTTTGCTCTCCCACGTTTCGGCTACGCCGGGAATGATTTTGCCGTCAGCATCATTAATCACCAGGCCTTCCAGCACATCACGGTTAACGTTCGACTCCGGGACGCCTTCAATTTTATGTGGATCAAGGGACTGCAATTCAGCACCGTTGCCTCTTACCAGCTCCTGTTTATCCGCCAGTTGAACGCCCGCAGGGACGTTAGCCGCCCAGGCCTGGTTACCTGCAAAGGCAGCCATCACGCCCATGGCGATCAGACTCTTCTTCGTGATGTTGATCATTTTTTACCTACTCCAGTTTTTATTAATACCAACGAGTGACAGGCACCGCGGTTACCCTATTTTCGGGAAAACTTAACCGGGCAGCGGAACGAGGCCACCCGGCTTGTTTTTTTTTAATCTGTACTGCTGAGAACTGCTGCTATCACCTTTCAACGCCCGGCGGTGCCGCACGTTGTTGTGTTCGTTTAACCATGGGATCTGAAACGCTTCAGAACGCTCCCCTTCGGTTTGCATTTCCAGTGCCACTTTTTATCAAAGCCACTAAAAAATTATCAGAAGGACTCCATTTCCGCTAAAGCTAAATAGCAAAAATGTTAACCATTTCTCTTTTATCATGATCAAAAGCAGGGGCAAAGCGTTATTTATTATTGAAAAATAACATCTAACCTGATGATAAATATCAATAAATATGAGTTACATCGTGAGGATCTTCAAAAAAAGAACTTTTTTTGAGTGATTTTTAAACAAATATCGTAAAAATATGAGTAATAATTACATTAACACTGCCAACTAAATAAGAACCAGCATCAACAACTACAAATATACAAAAATGCGCTATGTTGTAATGTTAAAAAAATCACACCCCCTACAATTGCATGGATAATCATATTGTTTTCAGTAATTACATTAATGATCGACGTACCAATGTAAGAGAAATGAATAAATGCACAAAAACAATACACCAAAATGGTGTGTTGCACTTTTATAGTGCATGACAATGTAGAGATGTTTAAAAAAAGCGCATTAAATGCGCTTTATATTCACCAATTCAGAATTTTAACCGGGTTAATTTGTGAGCCCGGGAAACAGTGCCCGAATGCCTGTGACGACAAATTCAATCCCCAGCGCCATCAATAGTAAGCCCATAATACGTGTGACGACATTTATACCCGTTTGCCCCAGCACTCTGACCATCAAAGGGGCGGCGCGGAATAACAGCCAACAGCAAAAAGCAAACAACGCAATCGCCAGGGTAAAGCCCAGTAAGTTTTGCCAGCTATGGTAGCGGGTGCTCCAGACAATGGTTGAGCTGATAGCCCCTGGCCCGGCCATCAGCGGCAGCGCCAGCGGTACGACGCCAATACTTTCACGGTTAGCGCTTTCTGACTTCTCCTGCTTGTTCTGTTTGTCCTCACCCAGCTTGCCACTGATCATCGACATCGCGATAGTGACCACCAGAATGCCGCCCGCAATACGGAAAGAATCAATCGAAATACCAAAAATATGCAGGATGCCGTCTCCGAGAAACAGCGCTGTCCACAGGATAATCGCCACGGACAGATTGGCCGTCAGATTGGTTTTATTCCTGGCTGCCGGAATCTGGTAGCTGGTCATACTGATAAACACCGGAATGATCCCAATGGGGTTGACCAGTGCAAACAGACCAACGAAAAATTTGATATAGCCAGAGAGATCTAAAAGTGCAGGATTCACATGCGCTCCTGTAGGGGGACGGTTGATGGCGGCTAATGTAATGGAAATTGCCGATAATGACTATCCCCTGAAGACTGGAATATCACACCAAATTATCGACATAAACCCAGCGATTCTGACTGCCTGAGAATCACATTCCAGCACAATAAAAAACAAAAATGCGCAGCTTTTTTGCGTAACAAAGCACTTTGCTTCAGAACAGATTATTCCTACAGCTGAATGGTATCAGCTTACATAATTAATGATCTAAATCATGTTTTCGCCCCTGCACAACCGCTATGCTCAAGGACATCAAAGGGAAGTGATAACGTACCGAAAGGGGTCTGTAATGACCTGTACCACAGACTCTTTTAGTAAACCTATTAGAACGTTTTTAGCCATTCGGCAAGCCCTGACGGGCAGTGTTCCCCGACATGACTATAATTGCTAGTTCTGACTTGTTTACTAATAGAGTTTAACTTTCAGGAGAGCCCCATGGCCGTTACTAATATCGCTGAACTTAATGCACTGGTTGAACGTGTTAAACAAGCACAGCGTGAATATGCCAACTTCACCCAAGAACAAGTAGACAAAATCTTCCGGGCCGCTGCGCTTGCTGCAGCAGATGCCCGCATCCCACTGGCTAAAATGGCCGTTGCCGAATCTGGCATGGGCATCGTTGAAGATAAAGTGATCAAAAACCACTTCGCTTCCGAATACATCTATAATGCCTACAAAGACGAAAAGACCTGCGGTATTCTCGCCACCGATGACACCTTCGGTACGATCACTATCGCAGAACCCACCGGCATTATCTGCGGTATCGTTCCAACGACTAACCCAACCTCTACCGCTATCTTTAAAGCACTGATCAGCCTTAAGACCCGTAATGGGATCATCTTCTCGCCACATCCACGTGCTAAAAACGCCACGAATAAAGCCGCAGATATCGTGTTGCAGGCCGCCATTGCTGCGGGTGCCCCGAAAGATATCATCGGCTGGATTGATGTCCCTTCTGTTGAACTGTCCAATCAGCTGATGCATCACCCGGATATTAACCTGATTCTGGCAACCGGCGGTCCGGGTATGGTGAAAGCGGCCTACAGTTCGGGTAAACCTGCCATCGGTGTTGGCGCAGGTAATACCCCTGTTGTGATCGATGAAACGGCGGATATTAAACGTGCCGTTGCTTCTATTCTGATGTCAAAAACCTTCGATAACGGCGTTATCTGTGCGTCTGAGCAATCCGTTATTGTTGTCGACAGCGCTTATGAAGCCGTTCGTGAACGCTTCGCCAGCCACGGCGGCTATATGTTGCAGGGCAAAGAGCTGAAAGCCGTTCAGGACATCATCCTGAAAAATGGCGCACTGAATGCTGCCATCGTTGGACAGCCTGCGGTGAAAATTGCAGAAATGGCCGGCATCACCGTTCCGGGCACTACCAAGATTCTGATTGGTGAAGTGAAACTGGTCGATGAGTCCGAGCCTTTTGCTCACGAAAAACTGTCTCCGACCCTGGCCATGTACCGTGCCAAAGATTTCAATGACGCAGTAAGCAAAGCAGAAAAACTGGTGGCAATGGGCGGTATCGGCCATACCTCTTGCCTGTATACCGACCAGGATAACGAACGTGAACGTGTGAACTACTTCGGCGACAAAATGAAGACCGCACGTATTCTGATTAACACCCCAGCTTCTCAAGGGGGCATCGGTGACCTGTACAACTTCAAACTCGCCCCATCACTGACGCTGGGCTGCGGCTCATGGGGTGGTAACTCGATTTCTGAAAACGTCGGACCAAAACATCTGATCAACAAGAAAACCGTGGCCAAGCGAGCAGAGAATATGTTGTGGCACAAGCTTCCTAAGTCTATCTACTTCCGCCGCGGTTCACTGCCTATTGCTCTGGACGAAGTGGCTACCGATGGGGCGAAACGCGCCTTTATCGTGACCGACCGCTTCCTGTTTAACAACGGCTATGCAGACCAGGTCGTTAACGTGTTGAAAGCACGTGGCGTTGAAACCGAAGTGTTCTTCGAAGTGGAAGCCGACCCAACGCTGAGTATCGTGCGCAAAGGTGCTGAGCAGATGCTTTCGTTCAAACCTGACGTCATTATCGCCCTGGGCGGTGGTTCACCGATGGATGCAGCGAAAATCATGTGGGTCATGTACGAACACCCTGAAACCTCTTTCGAAGAACTGGCGCTGCGCTTTATGGATATCCGTAAACGTATCTACAAGTTCCCGAAAATGGGCGTGAAAGCGAAAATGATCGCGGTGACCACCACCTCAGGGACTGGCTCAGAAGTGACACCGTTTGCGGTTGTTACCGACGATGCTACAGGCCAGAAATACCCACTGGCAGACTATGCGCTGACCCCGGACATGGCGATTGTCGATGCCAATCTGGTGATGGATATGCCGAAATCCCTGTGCGCCTTCGGTGGACTGGATGCCGTGACCCACGCACTGGAAGCCTACGTTTCCGTGCTGGCTAACGAATACTCTGACGGCCAGGCGCTTCAGGCGTTAAAACTGCTGCAGGAAAACCTGCCAGCCAGTTACAACGAAGGGGCAAAAAACCCGGTAGCACGTGAGCGCGTTCACAACGCCGCGACCATTGCAGGTATCGCCTTTGCCAACGCCTTCCTTGGGGTTTGTCACTCAATGGCCCATAAACTGGGTTCTGAATTCCACATCCCACACGGTCTGGCGAACTCACTGTTGATTTGCAACGTCATCCGCTATAACGCCAACGACAACCCAACCAAACAGACCGCGTTCAGTCAGTATGACCGTCCTCAGGCGCGTCGTCGTTACGCAGAAATCGCCGATCACCTGCGTCTCAGCGCACCGGGCGACCGTACTGCACAGAAAATCGAAAAACTGCTGGTCTGGCTGGATGGCATGAAAGCGGAACTGGGCATTCCTAAATCCATCCGCGAAGCGGGCGTCCAGGAAGCAGACTTCCTGGCAAAAGTCGACAAACTGGCTGATGATGCTTTCGATGACCAGTGTACCGGCGCTAACCCACGTTATCCGCTCATTGCTGAGTTGAAACAGATTATGCTGGATAGCTTCTACGGCCGTGACTTTGTTGAGCCCTTCGCCAATTTGGCCGAAGCGGTAACAGCGACTGATTCTGCCGCCGACGTTAAGAAAACAGAACGTAAAGTGAAACGTTAAATCCATCGTGACACAAAAAAACCCGCCATCTGGCGGGTTTTTTTATACATAAAGGGGCATAGAATAGTAAGCAATGCTTATAAACGGAATAACGCGTACTACCTAAACCTTTAACGTAAAAGAATACTGTCAGGCATTGTCTTCAGAATGACGATGTCCATAGATAGCCACCAAAGAGCCACTGTCCAGCGCTTCATAGTAGTGTTTACGACACACTGAAACGTAACGCTCATTGCCGCCAATCTCTACCTGAGCCCCTTCTTTAAAGGGCTTTCCTGTTTCATTAAGACGCAATACCATGCTGGCTTTCCTGCCACAGTGGCAGATGGTTTTTAATTCAACCAGTTTATCTGACCAGGCCAGCAGATACTGACTGCCGATAAATAACTCCCCGCGAAAATCTGTACGCAAACCATAACAAAGTACAGGTATATCTAAATTATCAACAACATCAGATAATGCTTTCACCTGATCGCGTGTCAAAAACTGACTTTCATCCACAAGCACACAGTGAACCGGTTCGATCTCATGCTCTGCGTTTATCTCACTAAACAGCGACGTGCTGTTATTATACAATTTAGCCGGAGAAGAAAGCCCAATACGTGAACTCACCCGGGCCGCCCCAAAGCGATTATCAATCTCTGCGGTATACACCAGCGTGCGCATGCCGCGCTCATGATAGTTATATGAGGACTGCAGCAATGCCGTTGACTTACCGGCGTTCATGGCCGAGTAATAGAAATAAAGTTGAGCCATGAGCTCCGCTCCGAATGTCACTTAAGATGGCCGGAGTGTAACATAAACACGGTTGTTCACGCCCTGCCACATGTAATAACCAGGGGGTAAATAGTAGCAAAGTGGTATGTATCGCACAGTCCGTGCAGGGTTTAACAATTAACAAATGTTAACGAGAGAGTGTTCCATCTGTGCAATCATCGACTAAAAAGCGTATTATTTAGCTAGCACATCATATTTTGGCTCTCATTTTTTAACTCAACATTATGCTTTATTAGCTCATTCAGCTTTCTTACAAAATTAACTATTGCAGTTCCGAATGGCGAACACTATTATTATCAGGCAGAAACATCCCTATCAATATAATTTAGAGAATTGGACAATGAGCGAAGCACTTAAAATTCTGAACAACATCCGTACACTGCGTGCTCAGGCAAGAGAATGTAGCCTGGAAACTCTGGAAGAAATGCTCGAAAAACTGGAAGTTGTCGTGAATGAACGTCGCGATGAAGATAACCAGGCGCAGGCAGAAGTTGAAGAACGTACACGTAAACTTCAGCAATACCGCGATATGCTGATCGCTGACGGTATTGATCCAAATGAATTACTGTCTACTCTGGCCGCGGCTAAAGCACCAGGTAAAGCTAAACGCGCTGCACGTCCTGCTAAATATTCTTACATCGATGAGAATGGCGAAAGCAAAACCTGGACAGGTCAGGGTCGTACTCCAGCAGTTATCAAAAAAGCCATTGAAGAGCAAGGCAAAAAGCTGGAAGACTTTCTTCTGTAATTCTGCTCAGGGTCCTTTTCTACTACCCCATAATTAAATGGGGTTTTTTTGGTCCTATTTTTAGTCGTTATCACCGGGCACGGATAAAAAAAGGAAGCCGATGGCTTCCTTTTTCTTTAGTTACGCAAACCCAAATTAAACCGGGTAGAAGCCTTTGTACCAGTCGACAAAGCTCGCCACACCCTCTTCTACCGACGTTTTCGGCTTAAAGCCGATAACCTGATATAAAGCTGTGGTATCGGCACTGGTTTCCATCACATCACCGGGCTGCATCGGTAACATATTTTTCTCAGCTACCTGCCCCAGTGCTTTTTCCAGCGCTTCAATATACGCCATCAGCGTCACAGGCTGGCTGTTGCCGATATTATATACCCGGTACGGTGCAGAGCTGGTTGCCGGGCTGCCACTTTCCACCGTCCAGTCTTTATCTGCGTGCGGAATGACGTCCTGCAGGCGTACAACCGCCTCGGCAATATCGTCAATATAGGTAAAATCGCGACGCATCTGTCCGTGGTTATAAACGTCGATTTTTTCACCCGCAAGAATAGCGCGGGTAAACTTAAACAGCGCCATATCCGGACGCCCCCAGGGACCATATACCGTAAAGAAGCGCAGGCCCGTAGTGGGAATACCGTACAGATGAGAATAGGTATGCGACATCAGCTCATTCGCCTTCTTGGTCGCCGCATACAGCGATACAGGATGGTCAACGGAGTCATCCGTCGAGAATGGCATTTTACGATTGAGGCCATAGACTGAACTGGAAGAAGCATACAGCAGATGTTCCACTTTATTGTGACGGCACCCTTCCAGAATATTAAGATGGCCAATCAGGTTAGCGTCTGCGTAGGCCAGCGGGTTTTCCAGTGAGTAACGCACACCTGCCTGTGCGGCAAGGTGGATAACGCGCTGGAAGCCCTGGTTAAGGAACAATTCGGCAATCCCTTCACGGTCGGCAAGATCGCCTTTCACAAAGGTGAATTCGGGGTGAGTATTAATCAGATCAAGACGTGCTGTCTTGAGATTAACATCATAATAATCATTCAGGTTGTCGAGGCCGACAACCTGGTGACCGGCGGCAAGCAAACGTTGCGTGACATGAAAGCCAATAAAGCCTGCTGCGCCGGTGACCAGATATTTCATACTACCCTCGTTTAATTATGCAATTTGTAGAGATGCTCCGCGGCCGATTGCATAATAAACAAAACCGCGTTTGCTGATTCTTTCTGGATCATACAGGTTACGACCATCAAAAATCACGGGTTCTTTCAGAGCATTTTTAATCACATCAAAATCAGGCGCACGGAAGTTTTGCCATTCAGTACAGATAACCAGGCCATCTGCTCCCTGAAGTGCCGCTTCTTTGGTTCCCATCAGCTTCAGATCGCTGCGGTGACCATAGATGCGCTGTGCTTCGTCCATGGCTTCTGGATCAAAGGCCTGAACCGTTGCCCCTGCCTGCCATAATGCTTCCATCAGAACACGACTGGAGGCTTCACGCATATCATCGGTGTTTGGCTTAAATGACAGCCCCCACACGGCAAAGGTTTTGCCCTGCAAATTTTCACCAAAATGACGCTTGATAAACGTTGGCAGCTTATTTTTCTGCGAGTCGTTAACATCTTCCACGGCTTTCAACAGACGTGGCGTATAGCCAATCTGCTCAGCAGTACGGATCAGTGCCTGCACATCTTTCGGGAAGCAGGAACCACCGTAACCGCAGCCCGGATAGATGAACGAGTAGCCAATGCGTGAATCAGAACCAATTCCCTGACGGACTTTTTCAACATCTGCACCCAGGCGCTCGGCGAGGTTGGAGATTTCGTTCATAAAGCTGATTTTAGTCGCCAGCATGCAGTTTGCTGCATACTTGGTCAGTTCAGCACTACGAATATCCATCAGGATCATACGATCGTGATTACGGTTGAACGGCTCGTACAGCTCACGCAGCAGCTCGACGACCTCATCATTATCCGTACCGATAACGATACGTTCCGGGCGCATACAGTCGCTGACTGCCGCACCTTCTTTCAGGAATTCAGGGTTAGAGACCACATCAAAGGTCAGCGAAGCGCCGCGCCCTTTCAGGGTTTCTTCCATGACCTGACGCACACGGTCAGCCGTACCCACTGGCACGGTTGACTTGTCCAGCACCACTTTGTGGTCTTTCATGTGCTGCGCGATGGTACGCGCAACCGCTGTAACATATTTCAGGTCAGCCGAACCATCTTCATCCGGAGGCGTACCAACAGCGATAAACTGCATAACACCATGGTTGACGCCATCTTCAGCGTTCGTGGAGAACTTCAGGCGACCCGCCTCATAGTTCTGCATAACCAGCGGCGTCAGGCCCGGTTCAAATATAGGAATGATCCCTTTCTTCAGATTCTCGACTTTGTTCTCGTCGACATCGATGCAAAGAACGTCATGTCCGACTTCGGCCAGAACTGCAGCCTGAACCAGACCAACATAGCCGATACCAAATACGGTGACTTTCATTGAATTGTCCCGGTTAGAAATTAAACTTACTTTTTATTACCGACGGTGGTTTCCAGCCAGGCTTTAAAATCGCTGCCCAGTGTGTTGTGACGCACACCGTACTCAACGAAAGCCTGCATGTAGCCCAGTTTGTTACCACAGTCGTGGCTCACACCTTTCAGGTGGTAAGCTTCTACGGTCTCTTTCTCCATCAGCATAGCGATAGAATCCGTCAACTGGATTTCATCACCCGCACCTGGAGGGGTTTTCGCCAGCAGTGGCCAGATATCCGCAGACAGAATGTAGCGACCTACAACCGCGAGGTTGGAAGGTGCTTTGTCCGCTTTTGGCTTCTCAACCACACCGACCATCGGTGCGCTGTCGCCTGGCTTCAGCTCTGCGCCCTGGCAATCAACAACGCCATAGGCCGTTACGTCCGCGACCGGCTCAACCATGATCTGGCTGTGACCGGTTTCGTCGAAGCGCTTCATCATCTCTGCCAGGTTTTCTTTAGACAGGTCAGATTCGTATTCGTCGATAATCACATCGGGCAGGATCACTGCAACAGGCTCATTACCAATCACCGGCCAGGCACACATGACGGCGTGGCCCAGGCCTTTTGCCAGACCCTGACGGACCTGCATGATGGTGACGTGCGGAGGGCAGATGGACTGAATCTCTTCCAGCAACTGACGCTTAACACGTTTTTCCAGCATCGCTTCCAGCTCAAAACTGGTGTCGAAGTGGTTTTCGATGGAGTTTTTGGAAGAGTGCGTAACCAGCACAATTTCATTAATTCCTGCGGCGATACATTCGTTTACGACATACTGAATCAGCGGCTTATCAACCAGCGGCAGCATCTCTTTTGGAATCGCTTTTGTGGCAGGTAACATACGCGTTCCCAAACCAGCAACCGGGATAACCGCTTTTTTTACTTTGGACTTATAGGCAGACATCAAAGTACCTCTCTTTAGGCCGTTCAAGTTATTACTTGATATGTCGAGTTAAAAAACGAAGTGAGTATACCAGTTGAACCCACGCGGATTTATCCTGGTTAAACCATTTCAGCGTAAATTAAGACTATTACCCAAGTGTAAAGCTTATCTCTGGCCCTGTCTGCCAGGGCCAGATGAAAATAGTCACGGGGTGGTCATTCTGTAGACAACATCAGGCGCAGCCGCCCTCCGGCGCCCCATACCTGACATTGCCAGGCATCACAACGCTGGCTGATTTGATTAAGATGTGTACCACCGAGCGTGCCAAGAGGGACACCGTTGCTCAACTGGATTTGGTGAGGATGAACATTGAGAGTGGCGTTTAAACCAGCAGAAACCAGGATCAGGTTCTTTAAACCCTGGTGGTAATAGCCAACCAGCAACGGAAATTGCCCTTTCAGGTTGGCCTGACGCAATAAAAGATTGACCTGTTTAAGTAATGCACCCAATTCGGGTAAACGCGGTCCTTGCCCTGATAACTGTTCCTGCAACAAGCCATTAAACAGTGCCCGCAATAACAAGGCAGCCAGTACCCCGTTGTCGCCTGCCCGGGTGACATCCAGACAGTAGAAAGCCAGATCTTTCTCTGACAGTGCCGCGACATCCAGCACCAGTCCTGGCTGTTCGGCCATGGTGAGCTGACGATAGTTCACCCGGCAGTGGGCAATCGTCTGTTGCACGGGGGGTTGCAGTTCTTTCAACAGTTTTGCGGCAGCCTTCGGATCGCTGACCAGCGCGTCCCAGTCCTGAAACAGCTGTTCATCTTCTTCTACTTTAGAGGTGAACATAGAGGGATAGAGACATTCAAAAACGGCTTCGCGCAGGCGTCCGAGGTCTTTTACCGGCTTTAGCAGGACATCCTGCACGCCCAGACGGAGAACATGCGCAATGTCCGACATGTTCTCCGTGGCTGAGATAACGAGAATGGGCAGTGTTCCGCCCTTGCTACGCACATGCTCAACCAGCTGAATGCCGCCCATGCGCGGCATAGCGAGGTCACAAATCATCAGGTCAGGAAGCGAATGCGCCATAGTTTCAAGAGCATGGACACCGTCATCCGCCAGACTGACAATAGCGCCTAACGCGGTGAGGAAATTATCCAGCAGGGACCGGAAAACGACTTCGTCCTCGACGATGAGAATATGTTTTCCGCTTAATGGTTTTTCCATTGTGTCCCCCTGCATGACAGATACCTCAATAGTGGTCTATAAACGCCTTTTGCGCCTCTCAGAATTGCCTGAAGTAGCATGCTTAATCGACCACGCTATTGTCTGTCACGCACCAGCGGTAACAGTTCGTCCATTTTTTTCTCAACGGATAATCTCCCCGCTTCAATCGCTTCCTCTGCCCGGTGAAAATCCAGAGTGGAGATTTGCGGACAGAGTGGTTGTATCAGTACATCAGGAGGATCCCCTGCCATGCGATTACGCTTAAGCCGGTTTTCCAGAACCTGAATAGAGGTGGACATGATTTCCATCGCACCGGGCGTATAGTGCATTTTACGCGACGTGATGCGCCCGATACGCTGGCGCAGTCTACCGCTCCAACTGTCTGGCACAGGTAAGTGAGTATCGCCATCCGATTCTGGCGTTACGGAGAAAAGTTCCTGCTGCATAAGATGTGCGTCATGCTGAAGGTCGACCGCAATAACGATATCTGCTCCCAGCGCGCGCGTCAGAGAGATAGGGACAGGATTGACGACCGCACCATCCACCAGCCAGTAGCCATTCCAGCTCACTGGTGCCAGTAAGCCTGGCATACTGCAGGAAGCACGTACGGCCTGATGCAGATCACCTTCCGTCAGCCACAGCTCGCGCCCGGTGCTGAGGTTCGTCGCTACGGCACCAAAAGGCATGTCGCACTGCTGGATAGTGTCGCAGTTGATCACACTACGGACATGACTGAAGACGCGTTCGCCACGGATTAATCCGCCACGCTGCCAGGAGAAATCCATCAGGCGAATGACCTGCCAGTAGCTGAAAGAACGCACCCAGCGTTCCATCAGCGGCAGGCGCTGAGTGGCATAGGCTGCGCCCACCAGCGCGCCAACGGAGCATCCTGCTACCACGTCAATGCGAATCCCGGCGCGTTCAAGGGCATTAATCACACCAATATGCGCCCATCCTTTGGCTGCTCCCGATCCCAACGCAAGCCCGATTTTTACTTTTCTCATTCCACCTCTGGCCAGTGCTCAACGAACAAAATGGCATCACCGCGTCTGCCCGGTTATCATTACGCCTGAAAATCTTCTTACCTGTTATAAAACTTCCGGAGTCAACGTGTCTGAACATTGTCCGTGCGGTAGCGGATTGCAGTATAGCCTATGTTGCGAATCGTATCTAAACGGGAACGCTCTCCCTGCCACGCCAGAAAGCCTGATGCGCTCGCGCTATAGTGCTTATGTGAAACATGATACGGCTTATCTGGTGGCAACCTGGCATCCGTCGTGCCACGCAGAGCGGTTCTCAACCAGCATTGAAGAGAGCTATGCTCACACTCACTGGCGGGGATTAACCATTCTTAGCAGTGAAATATTGCCGGATAAACCCCAGGGTTATGTGACATTTTTTGCCCGATTGACGGAAAATGGGCGTGAAAGTTTTATTCATGAACGTTCGCGCTTTCTTCGTGAGGAACAACGCTGGTACTATATTGACGGAACTTTCCCGCCAATCGGGCGTAATGACCGGTGCCCTTGTGGCTCTGGCAAAAAATACAAGAAATGCTGTGGTCAGTCGTGACCCGGATTTCCCTTTTGTATCGACAGGATTACCATCGCAATGCAAGCGCAAACACTGCAACGTAAAGTTCTACGCACTATCTGCCCTGATGCTAAAGGGTTGATCGCGAAAATCACCAATATTTGCTACAAACACGAACTGAACATTGTGCAAAACAATGAGTTTGTTGATCACCGCACCGGTCGCTTCTTTATGCGCACTGAGCTGGAAGGCATCTTTAACGACAGTACGCTGTTGGCCGATCTCGACAGCGCCCTGCCTGTTGGATCCGTGCGTGAGCTGCAACCCGCCGGTCGTCGCCGAATTGTCATTCTGGTGACGAAAGAAGCGCACTGCCTGGGCGACCTGCTGATGAAAAGCGCCTACGGTGGTCTGGATGTCGAAATTGCCGCTGTGATTGGTAACCATGACACGCTGCGCACGCTGGTTGAGCGTTTTGACATTCCCTTCGTTCTGGTCAGCCATGAAGGCTTAACCCGTGAAGAGCATGATAATAATATGGCTGCGGAAATTGACCGCTATCAGCCTGATTATGTTGTGCTGGCAAAATATATGCGCGTGCTGACGCCGGGCTTTGTGCAGCGTTATCCAAATCAGATTATCAATATCCACCACTCATTCTTGCCGGCCTTTATCGGTGCGCGTCCTTATCATCAGGCCTATGAGCGCGGTGTGAAGATCATTGGTGCAACGGCGCACTACGTGAATGACAATCTGGATGAAGGCCCGATCATTATGCAGGACGTGATCCATGTTGATCACACCTACACCGCCGAAGATATGATGCGGGCGGGTCGTGACGTTGAGAAAAATGCCCTGAGCCGTGCTCTCTACCAGGTACTGGCCCAGCGCGTGTTTGTTTACGGCAACCGCACCATCATTTTGTGAGCCGGATGATGCTGTTTTGTCTGACAAAACAGCATCCCGGGCAAAAAACCGGCAAACACGCTGTTTAATGCAAAACGGGGCTTTACAGCATCACTTCATTTGATATGATGCGCCCCGCTTAACAAGCACAGTAATCAGGCCAGTGGTGGGGTTCCCGAGCGGCCAAAGGGAGCAGACTGTAAATCTGCCGTCATCGACTTCGAAGGTTCGAATCCTTCCCCCACCACCATCTCTGGAAGCGCGTAGCGACGCAGTTACCCTTACCCAGCAAAGTTTCTTAACTTGTTAACACGCTTCCCCTGGTGGGGTTCCCGAGCGGCCAAAGGGAGCAGACTGTAAATCTGCCGTCATCGACTTCGAAGGTTCGAATCCTTCCCCCACCACCATCTTCAAATACCTAAACACTTCCAAACGTGTTCCACACTTTCAACTTCCCGTTGGGGAAGAATGAGAAGCTTCGACCGAAGGTTTGCGTCGAACGCAGTGAGACAACGCCATTGATGGCGGCCCGAAGGGTGAGGAGCGACGCGACGAATAATCCTTCCCCCACCACCATCTTCACATACCCAAACACCTCCAAACTTTTTCCACACTTTCATATTCTCTTTATCTATCGCAGCAATATTTCTTTCTGCTGGCAAAACCTGCTACCATTCCGCCCACTTTTTCCACGCAAAATGGCCTGTGCTATGAAATTTCTTTCTTTTAATATCAATGGGCTGCGTGCGCGCCCTCATCAGCTACAAGCAATCGTTGAGCAGCATCAGCCGGATGTCATCGGCCTGCAAGAAACGAAAGTTCACGACGATATGTTCCCCCTCGAAGAGGTCGCTAAACTCGGCTACCACGTGTTTTACCACGGGCAGAAAGGCCACTACGGCGTGGCGCTGATGACCAAAGCAGAGCCACTTGCCGTGCGCCGTGGCTTTGACGGTGATGATGAAGACGCTCAGCGTCGTATGATCATGGCCGATATCCCGACGGCATCCGGCATTGTGACCGTGCTGAATGGTTATTTCCCTCAGGGCGAAAGCCGTGACCATGCGACCAAATTCCCGGCAAAAGAGAAATTCTATCGCGACCTGCAAAGCTATCTGGAGCAGCAAAGCACCGACAATCAGATTCTGATCATGGGCGATATGAATATCAG
Source organism: Erwinia sp. MYb375 (assembly GCF_037479175.1). NCBI lineage: Bacteria > Pseudomonadati > Pseudomonadota > Gammaproteobacteria > Enterobacterales > Erwiniaceae > Erwinia > Erwinia sp. MYb375. Next base: position 968,927 of record NZ_JBBGZS010000023.1, read on the forward strand.
CAGCACCGATCTCGATATCGGTATCGGTGAGGAGAATCGTAAGCGCTGGTTACGCACCGGCAAGTGCTCTTTCCTTCCGGAAGAACGTGAATGGATGGATCGTCTGATGAACTGGGGGCTGGTCGATACATGGCGTGCGCAGAATCCGGACGCTAACGACCGTTTCTCATGGTTCGACTACCGCTCTAAGGGTTTTGATGACAACCGCGGATTGCGTATCGATCTGGTGCTGGCCAGCAAACCACTGGCGGAGCGCTGCATCGCAACCGGGATTGATTATGATATTCGTGGGATGGAAAAACCGTCAGACCATGCGCCGATTTGGGCAGAGTTTTCACTGTAATTCATCGTTCTGATGTCATGTTGCAGGGCGGCGATTCATCGCCCTGCAACATCAACGATGATGCCTGTTACTTCACAATACGCCAGATAAGATTGTTCGTTCCCAACGATTGCTCATCACGCACACACTGCAACAGCACCCCTTCACTTTTCAGTACGGCCCCCTCGGTATAGCTCTGGTTCTCATAGATACAGCAGCGTTGACACGGAGGCTGACTGTTGCGGCTACCCTGAGTCCAGACTTCCGGTGGCATATCGACCACGACGTCAGCATTTCCGCCGCCGTTATTACCATTATTATTACCATGACCGTTACTGATGTAACGTTCAGCCATCGTTGGGGCGCTGATAGCAAGCAGCAGTAACATAGCCAGACGCAATTTCATCACTCGCTTTCCTTCTCTTTTGCCGCCTTACGGCGCGGTTTTTTCGCTTTGTTTGTCGACGGTGCCGGTAAGCCCCGGAAGGCATGCGCAGCGGGTTGCTGCCGCGCCTGATGGATAAGACTGTGCAATGTCTCTACCAGCGGGAACATAAAGTCCTGGTAGCGGCACTGCTTCTCACTGATTTTAGTCAGCGTTGACTCCCACTGCGCGGTCATATCCGGCCGCGCGGCCATCTCCGGCAGTGAATGGATTAACGCGCGGCCCGCCGGGCTGGAGTGGATATAACGCCCTTTCTTAAATAAGAACGTGCGTTTAAACAACAGCTCGATAATACCGGCGCGCGTAGCTTCCGTTCCTAAACCATCGGTCGCACGTAGCACTTTCTTGAGATCTTTATCCTGAACAAAGCGTGCAATGCCCGTCATCGCCGACAGTAACGTGGCATCGGTAAAGGGTCGCGGCGGCTGGGTTTGCTTATCGATCACTTCCCCGCGCTCGCACAGCAACTCATCGCCCTTCGCCACCACGGGCAGCGGCGTGCCATCGTTCTCTTCATCACGCTCTTTGCTGCCCAGTAGCGCACGCCAGCCCGCTTCAGCAAGGAAACGCGCCTTCGCCACAAACTTGCCGCCTGCGATATCCAGCTCGATCACGCACTTACGATAGACCGCATCCGGGCAGAACTGCATCAGGTACTGGGTGGCGATCAGCCGATAGATCTGCTGTTCGTTCTCCGTCAGAGAGACCCGGCTGCTGCGTGCTGTGGGGACAATGGCGTGGTGAGCATCAACCTTTTTATCATCCCAGCAGCGATTTTTCTGATCGCTGTTGAAATCAGCAGGCGGTGTCAGATCGGGCTGATGGGCATTAATGGCATTCAGTACCGCCTGACGCCCGGCAAAATGTTCGTCGGGCAGATAGCGACTGTCAGAACGCGGGTAGGTGATCAGCTTATGGGTTTCATACAGACGCTGACAGGTATCGAGAACACTCTGCGCACTCAGGCCAAAACGTTTACCCGCTTCAATCTGTAACGCCGACAGTGAAAACGGCAACGGTGCAGTATCGTTCTCACGCTTGTCGTTGTAGCTGGTGACCAGCGCGGGCTGACCATCAATACGCGCCACCACATGGTCCGCCAGCGGGCGATGCAGCAAACGCCCCTCTTCATCCTGATAAGGTTCACAGGAGTCACTGGGCTGCCATAACGCGACAAATCGCTCATCCTTTGGCGTGACGATATGCGCTTTGACTTCAAAAAAATCTTTCGCCACGAAGTTTTCAATTTCTTCATCACGGCGAACCACCAGCCCGAGTACAGGTGTCTGAACACGCCCCACGGACAGTACGCCATCGTAGCCTGCATTACGCCCCAGCAGGGTATACGCACGCGTCATGTTGATGCCGTACAGCCAGTCAGCGCGTGAACGCGCCAGCGCAGAAACGCACAGTGGAATAAATTCGCGGTTTTCGCGCAGTCGTGTAATGGCTCTTTCTACCGCCTGCGGGTTGAGATCGTTAATCAGGCAGCGTTGTACCTTTGCCCGCTTTTCTACCGGCATGGTGAGGTAGTCCAGCACTTCATCGACCAGGAGCTGACCTTCGCGATCCGGGTCACCGGCGTGAACCACTTCACTGGCCTGCTCCAGCAAACCTTTAATCACATTGAGCTGTTTAGCGACGGAGGGGCGCGGCTTCAACTGCCACTTTTCCGGCACAATAGGCAGGTCCGCCAGCGACCAGCGTGCGAAACGGCTGTTATAACTGTCAGGCTGCGCCTGTTCTAACAGATGCCCCACGCACCAGGTCACCACCTGGTCGGGGCCACAGGCAATATAACCATCACCGCGGCGATGTGGTTTCGGCAGGACATCCGCAATAGCACGGGCAAGGCTGGGTTTTTCGGCAATAAACAAACGCATCCGGGGGTGAATTCCTGCTCAGGGTTTGACTTCAATAACGGCCCTTCCGGCCTGCGCCGTCAGGAGTTCGCCAATAGGTGTTAGCGAAATAGCCTGGGCGGCCGCCATCGCCTCAACGGCAGCTTCCGCGCCCGGTAAAACGGCGAGTAACAGGCCACCCGAGGTTTGCGGGTCGCACAACAGATGACGCTGCATGTCGGTCATGGGCCCCACCAGCTGACCGTAGCTGGCAAAGTTACGCCCGGTGCCGCCAGGCACACATCCCAGGGAAATATACTCTTCAACGCCCGGCAAACGCGGGATCGCGTGGAACCACAGATCGGCATGCAATCCGGCGCCCTGACACATCTCGCTCAGATGTCCCAGTAAACCAAATCCGGTCACATCCGTCATGGCACTGACCCCCGCTTCAGACGCGAAGGCCGCACCGACCTGATTAAGCTGGCACATGGTGGCCGTGGCAAGGCCCTGGTGCTCCTGACGCAGCAACGATTTCTTCTCTGCGGTGGTGAGGATACCAATCCCTAAGGGTTTGGTGAGATAAAGGCGGCAGCCCGGCAAGGCTTCGCTGTTGCGTTTTACCTGGTCGGTATTGACGATGCCCGTGACAGCCAGGCCGAAGATTGGCTCCGGCGCATCAATAGAGTGCCCCCCCGCCAGGCTGATCCCCGCCTGTTCACAGACGCTACGCCCACCTTCTATTACTCTACGCGCAATTTCGGGTGCCAGTACGTTAACTGGCCAGCCCAGAATGGCAATCGCCATAATCGGTTTGCCGCCCATCGCCCAGATATCACTGATGGCGTTAGTCGCAGCAATACGCCCGAAATCGTAGGGATCGTCGACGATTGGCATGAAAAAATCGGTAGTGCTGACCACTGAGGTGCCGTTGCCCAGGTCGTACACGGCCGCATCATCGCGGGTTTCGTTGCCCACCAGCAAATTGGGATCTTTGCGCAGCGGGTGATCGCTGTGCAGAATACGGTCCAGCACCGCCGGGGAAATTTTACAACCGCAGCCTGCTCCATGGCTGTACTGCGTCAGACGAATCGTGTTCTCGTTCATCTGCATCACTCAGAAATAGCTGACGAATGGCGCGCTGTCTGGCGACTGGATAGTGGTAGAGGATTTCAACTGTGGCGTACCCAGATAGAGGAAACCGACAATGGCATCCTGTGCACGGCAACCAAATGCCTGACGTACCGCTTCGTCTTCTGTCCAGGCACCACTGCGCCAGATGCCGTTAAAACCCTGTGCCGCTGCGGCCATCTGCATTGCCATCACGGCGCAGCCAGCAGAAACCACCTGCTCCCAGCGCGGGACTTTTGGATGCTCTTCACAGTGAGCCACCACGGTAATAATCATCGGAGCACGGAACGGTGCCTGCTGCGCTTTTTCGATAGCTTTATCATCCAGCTGTGCATCACGCGAGACGTTTTCCAGCAGCGTACTGAAGCGGTCACGGCCTTCATTTTCAATGATGATAAAACGCCACGGCTGTAAGGTACCGTGATCGGGAGCGCGCATACCTGCCTGCAGAATGTTTTCCAGTGCCTCACCGGTCGGCGCTGGCGCAGCCAGACGGGATGCCGAGCGACGGTTAACCAGTAATTCCAGAGCGTCCATAACTTCCTCCTGATAATAATTTGTATCCCGCAGAAACTAGCACAGGATGATGTTTTGTTACAGCATTGCGCTTTTTCCTGCTGACAATTACGCCACTGCTAATTAGGATGTGAGCTATTACTGCCCGGTTTAGCGGTTACGCTGTCACCGACATCCCGCTTATCGGGTATTTTATTGCGATTATGGAGAGTTTATGCGCGTCTTGTGGCGAATTATCGCTAATTTTTTTAAGTGGACATGGCGGGTGCTGAATTTCGTACGCGAATTTATTCTCAACCTTTTCCTTATCCTGTTGATCCTGGTGGGCGCGGGTATCTGGTTCCAGTATAACAGTGCCAGTACGCCTGCCGATGTTCAGAAAGGCGCACTGACTGTCGACCTCAGCGGTGTGGTTGTCGACAAACCTTCTGTCAGCAACACCATGAGTAAACTGGGCCGCCAACTGCTGGGTGCCAGCAGCGATCGCCTAAAAGAAAACTCACTGTTTGACGTGGTGGATGCGATTCGCCAAGCCAAAGGTGATGCCAAAATTACTGGCATGGTGCTGGACCTGCGCAACTTTGCTGGCGCGGACCAGCCGTCACTGCAATATATTGGTAAGGCACTGCGCGAGTTCCGCGACAGCGGCAAACCGATCTACGCTACGGGCGACAGCTATAGTCAGGCACAATATTATCTCGCCAGCTTTGCTAATAAGATTTACCTCTCCCCACAGGGTACGGTCGATCTGCATGGCTTTGCCACCAATGGTCTCTACTACAAAACGCTGCTGGATAAACTGAAAGTCAGTTCCCATGTCTTCCGCGTCGGGACCTATAAATCAGCGGTTGAACCTTTCCTGCGTGATGATATGTCACCTGCGGCACGCGATGCCGACAGTCGCTGGGTCGGTGAGCTGTGGCAAAACTATGTCAATACGCTGGCGGCCAACCGTCAGATCACGGCAGACCAGGTCTTCCCGGGTGCACAGGGCGTGCTGGATGGCCTGAAGAAAGTCGGTGGCGATACCGCTCAGTATGCCAAAGACGCAAAACTGGTGGATGAACTGGCCTCTCCGTCCATCGTGGACCAGCAACTGGTGAAAACATTCGGCTGGGATAAACAGTCGAAAGACTACAACGGTACCAGTATTTATGACTATCCGCTGAAAAATGCCCCCACCACCGATGGCAACATCGCGGTGATCATGGCTAATGGCGCGATTATGGATGGCGAAGAGACACCAGGCAGCGTGGGCGGTGACACCACAGCATCGGAAATCCGTGATGCCCGCCTTGATCCGAAAATCAAAGCGATCGTCTTCCGCGTGAACAGCCCGGGCGGCAGCGTGACGGCGTCTGAAACCATCCGTGAAGAGCTGGCAGCCGCGAAGGCAGCCGGTAAGCCGGTGGTCGTTTCGATGGGCGGTATGGCAGCCTCAGGCGGTTACTGGGTCTCTACACCGGCTAACTACATCATTGCCAGCCCGAATACGCTGACCGGCTCCATCGGCATTTTCGGCGTGATTAACACCGTTGAGAATTCGCTGGATGCCATTGGCGTGCACACGGACGGCGTAGCGACCTCACCGCTGGCTGATATTGCCAGCACCAAGGCGCTGCCGACGGAAGTACAGCAGTTGATGCAGTTAAGCATTGAGAACGGCTATAAAAACTTCCTTAATCTGGTGGCAGCGTCGCGCAACAAAACACCGGAGCAGATTGACCAGATTGCACAGGGCCATGTCTGGACCGGCAGCGACGCGAAAGCGAACGGACTGGTCGATGCCCTGGGTGACTTTGACGATGCCGTCGCCAAAGCCGCAGAGCTGGCTAAACTCACGCAGCCACAGCTCAGCTGGTATCAGAATGACCCCAGCCTGATTGAGGTACTGTTCAGCCAGGTCGATGCCTCTGCACAGGCGGCGCTGCCTGAAACACTGAAAGCCTGGCTGCCCGCTCCGATGATGGATGTGATGAATGCCATGAAGGATCAGCCAGGACTGATGAACGATCTGAATGATCCTCAGAACCGTTACGCGTTCTGTCTGAGCTGCGGTAACGTCAAATAGCAGTGACCGCGATCACTATTCAGCCCGACGCCATCTGGTCGGGCTGCTTTTCCTCTCCTTTCCCCTTATACTGCGCTTTTTTGGCCAGTCTTGAGTTTACTAATGCAAAAGAAATCCATTTACGTCGCCTATACCGGCGGTACGATCGGTATGCAGCGTTCTGAACACGGCTTTATTCCGGTCTCCGGCCATCTGCAACGTCAGCTGGCCAATATGCCGGAGTTTCACCGCCCGGAGATGCCTGATTTCACCATCCATGAATACCAGCCGCTGATTGACTCCTCTGATATGACACCGCAGGACTGGCAATCGATTGCGGATGACATTCGTCAGAATTATGACAATTACGATGGCTTTGTCATTTTGCACGGCACCGACACCATGGCCTTTACGGCCTCTGCACTGTCGTTCATGCTGGAAAACCTGGCCAAGCCGGTCATTGTGACAGGCTCACAGATCCCGCTGGAGCAACTGCGCTCCGACGGCCAGCAAAATCTGCTGAACTCACTGTTTGTCGCCGCAAATTACCCGATTAATGAAGTGACGTTATTCTTCAATAACACGCTTTATCGCGGTAACCGCACCACCAAAGCGCACGCTGACGGTTTCAATGCGTTTGATTCGCCAAACCTCGCCCCGCTGCTGGAAGCCGGCATCCATATTCGTCGTCTGAATACCCCTGCTGCGCCCGCAGGCCAGGGAGCGCTGATCGTGCATCCGATTACGCCGCAGCCGATTGGTGTAGTGACAATCTATCCGGGCATTTCTGCTGCCGTGGTACGTAACTTCCTGCAACAGCCGGTAAAAGCACTGATCCTGCGTTCTTATGGCGTGGGGAATGCGCCGCAAAACAAAGAGTTCTTGCAGGAGCTGAAAGACGCTTCTGAACGCGGCATAGTGGTCGTTAACCTTACGCAGTGCATGTCCGGTAAGGTTAATATGGGGGGCTACGCCACCGGAAACGCTCTGGCCCTTGCGGGCGTGGTGAGTGGTGCCGACCTGACCGTTGAGGCCACACTGACCAAACTGCACTTCCTTCTGAGCCAGGACCTGACCAGCGATGAAATTCGTCAGCTGATGAAACAGAACCTGCGTGGTGAACTGACCCCGGACTAATTCCAACGGAGTAACTGATGCGTGACCGCCAGGCGTTGTTGTTGATTGATCTGCAAAATGACTTTTGTTCTGGTGGCGCGCTGGCTGTCAGTGAAGGCGATCAGACGATTGCGGTGGGAAACCGCCTCGCTGCCGAGTTCCACCAGCGCGGCGAGCCGGTGATTGCCACACTGGACTGGCACCCGGCTGGGCACGGTAGTTTTGCCAGCAGCGCTGGCATGCCGTCAGGAACCCTGGGGGAGCTTCATGGCCTGCCGCAAGTGTGGTGGCCGGATCATTGCGTGCAGCATAGTCACGGCGCGCAGTTACACCCTCAGCTTAACCAGGCGCTGCTGACACTGCAGGTATGCAAAGGCGAGAACCCGGATATCGACAGCTACAGTGCATTTTATGATAACGGCCAGCGTCACCAGACGCCGTTACATGCCTGGCTCCAGGCGAACGGCATTACGGCGCTGACGGTAATGGGGCTGGCAACGGATTACTGTGTTAAATACAGCGTGCTGGATGCACTGGCGCTGGGCTATCAAGTCACTCTGGTGAGCGCCGGATGCCGTGGGGTCAATTTGCAGGCTGATGACAGCCAGAAAGCCCTGGCCGAAATGGCCGTGGCGGGCGCGAAAATTATCTAAAGGCCACAAATTTCCGGGCGGGTCTGAGGCCCACCCGGTCATATCACCAGGACGAATTATTCCGGAAGGAATAATTTACTGGAGTTTTATTCGTGTGATCGCGTCGTCGCTGATCCCGAACTCTTCTTTGAGCTGTTTCTTGCTTTTCATCACGATTTCCCCGCCTTTTGCGACACTCATATGTTGCGGGTTTTCATTGTGACGTGCTTGCCACAGCAGGACTAATTGCAAGCTGTTCTCTTTCTGCTCCGGCGTCAGTGCCACGCCATCAGCCCACTTGCCGGTTTCTACCGCCGTCACCAGTCGCTGATACACGTCTGGCGTCATACTGGCAATCATCTCATCCAGTTCCATCGCGACTCCTAGCCCTGAGTACTGTTGCCGTCTTCGTCAGTAAAACTCAACGAAGCGGAGTTGACGCAGAAGCGCTCTCCCGTCGGCTGTGGGCCATCCGGGAACACATGACCGAGGTGAGAATCACAGCTTCCGCACCGGATTTCAATGCGTTGCATGCCATGAGTGTCATCTTCCAGATAGCGAATCGCATCATCACTGTAGGGCTCATAGAAGCTGGGCCAGCCGCAGCCTGAATCATATTTTGACCCGGACAGAAACAGCGGTGCCTGGCAAACCAAGCAGTGATAGATGCCTTCGTGCTTGTTATGCAGCAATTTGCCGGAATACGGCGGTTCTGTGCCGCGCTGCTGGGTCACGTAGCGCTGCATCTCGGTTAACACATTTTCGGGTGAGAAAGGTGTATCATCTTTAGCCATGTTAGACTCTCTGGCAGTGTTATTCTGAAATTATCGGCTAGTATTCTAACAAATACTTAACAAGAGCAGGTGAATTTTTCGTATCGGGTGCACAAGGTGATCCAGTCTGCGTTGAATTTGTGACGCAGATCACCCTTTGGATCCATCACCCCTTTATATCCGGGCAACTTGCCCCAAGATCAATGGTGTTCACCCGTCAAGAAATAGGTTTTGTGTTGAATAATTCCTGGTCGACAGTTTGATTTGTCGCAACAATTGACACGATTCCGCTTGACGCCTGGTATGGTTTTTGTAATTTTACAGCCAACCTTTTATTCACTATCAACAAGCTGGTGGAATATATGACTATCAAAGTAGGTATCAACGGTTTTGGCCGTATCGGTCGCATCGTTTTCCGTGCTGCTCAGGAACGTTCTGATGTAGAAATCGTTGCAATCAACGATCTGCTGGACGCAGAGTACATGGCTTACATGCTGAAATACGACTCAACTCACGGCCGTTTCAACGGCACCGTGGAAGTCAAAGACGGCCATCTGGTTGTTAACGGCAAAACCATTCGTGTTACCGCTGAGCGTGATCCGGCTAACCTGAAGTGGGATGCAGTAGGCGTGGATGTGGTTGCAGAAGCGACCGGTATCTTCCTGACTGACGAAACTGCACGTAAACACATCGAAGCTGGCGCGAAGAAAGTTGTACTGACTGGCCCATCTAAAGATGACACCCCAATGTTCGTTATGGGTGTAAACCACAAGTCCTATGCTGGCCAAGATATCGTTTCTAACGCGTCCTGTACCACCAACTGCCTGGCACCGCTGGCTAAAGTAATCAACGACAACTTCGGTATCGTTGAAGCTCTGATGACCACGGTTCACGCCACTACCGCGACTCAGAAAACCGTTGATGGCCCGTCTCACAAAGACTGGCGCGGCGGCCGCGGCGCATCTCAGAACATCATCCCTTCTTCTACCGGTGCTGCTAAAGCGGTAGGTAAAGTGATTCCTGAGCTGAACGGCAAACTGACAGGTATGGCGTTCCGCGTTCCTACCCCTAACGTTTCTGTTGTTGACCTGACTGCACGTCTGGCTAAACCAGCATCTTACAAAGAAATTTGTGCTGTGATTAAAGCCGCTGCCGAAGGCGAGATGAAAGGCGTTCTGGGTTACACCGAAGACGAAGTGGTTTCTACCGATTTCAACGGCGAAACGCTGACTTCTATCTTTGATGCGAAAGCGGGTATCGCACTGAGCGATACTTTCGTTAAACTGGTTTCCTGGTACGATAACGAAACTGGCTACTCCAACAAGGTCCTGGACCTGGTTGCTCACATCGCTAAATAAGCGACGTGAATGAGACTGAGGGCGACGGAAGTCGCCCTTTTTTTTGGTTAAATTTCAGAAGGCTGACTCATGAACGAGAAACTCTTTTCACTGCCCGTGATTAACCAGATTACCCCTTACCTCTCCCAGCGCCAGATTGGCGATCTGCCCGTTGTTGTCGTGGCGCATCCTAAAGTGCGTGCTGCCGTGACCTTACAGGGTGCCCAGCTGATTGCCTGGCAACCTGCCGGTGAAAAACCGGTGATCTGGTTAAGCGATAAAACCGCCTGGAATGCGGGTAAAGCTATCCGCGGAGGTGTGCCGATCTGCTGGCCGTGGTTTGGCCCGGCGGGTGAACCTGCGCATGGCTTTGCCCGCATCCTGCCGTGGACGCTGACCGCTCACGATGAAAATGAAAACAGCGTGATGCTGACGTTCGAATTAAAAAGCAGTGAACAAACGAAGAAACTCTGGCCGCACGATTTTACGCTGTTTGCCCGTTTCCGCTTGAGCGATCGCTGTGAAATTGAACTGGAAGCCCACGGTGACTTCGATGCCACCGCCGCACTGCATAGCTACTTCGAAGTGGCTGACATCGCCGGTGTTGAAGTCAGCGGTCTGGGCCCGAGTTATATCGACAAGGTCAACAACGGTGTCACCGGAACCTCTGCGGAGGGTAAGCAAACCTATCCGCAACGCATCGACCGCATCTATACCCAACCGGCAGATTGCAGTGTGATTGACGACAAGACGGGTCAGCGTGTGATTGAGGTTTATCATCATCACCAAAGTGACGTTGTCACCTGGAATCCCGGCGCGGAGCTGTCATGCAGTATGAGTGATATGGCTAACGAAGGTTTTAAAACCATGGTGTGCGTTGAAACAGCCCATGTCAGCCAGCCGATGAAAAGCGCGGGTGAACAACCTGCCCGCCTGGCGACCACCTTCCGGGTACGCAGCAAGCGTTAAGCATGGGCCGGAGCGCCCCTTTTCGGGCCGCTCCCTGCTCTGCCTTCCCCAGATTCAGACCACATCCAGCGGTTGCTTTGTTTCTGGCGGCGGAAATGCCTGATTGATCAGTGCCAGTTCCTCGCTGGTCAGTACCATCCCGAGCGCAGCCGCATTGTCATCAACATGTGCAATGCTGCTCGCTTTCGGGATCGCCATCACCCCTTCTTTACGGATCACCCACGCCAGCAGAAGTTGCGCCACGCTGATGCCCTTTTGTTGTGCAATTCGGGTCAGCGCCGGGTGACTCATCAGCTCTGCGCGTAATCGACCCGCCTGCGCCAGAGGGCAATAAGCCATCAGCGGCATCGCCAGCTGCTGACAGTCAGGCAGCAAATCGTACTCAATTCCACGGGATGCCAGATGGTAAAGCACCTGGTTAGTGGCGCACTGCGCACCGCCTTCTTCAGCAAGTAACTCGTGGAGATCATCGCTGTCAAAATTAGACACACCCCAGCGGCGAATTTTTACCTGTTGTTGCAGCGTTTGCATCGCACGTAGCGTCTCTTCCAGCGGAATATTTCCCCGCCAGTGCAGGAGATAGAGGTCGAGATAATCGGTGTTCATGCGAGTCAGGCTGCGTTCACAGGCATCAACAGCATCCACCTCACTGGCATTCCACGGGTAAACTTTGGAGACCAGATAAGCCTGGTCACGACGCCCGCGCAAGGCCTCACCCACCACCCGTTCAGCGCCGCCATCGGCATACATCTCGGCGGTATCGATCAGCTTCAGCCCCCGCTCCAGCCCGGCTTGCAAAGCAGCGACTTCCTGATGATGTTGAGCAACATCTTCCCCCATAAACCATGTACCCTGACCTATCGCAGGCAGCTCGGTGCCATCGGCAAACGTGACGACTCGGTTCATCTTTCTCTCCTTGCACTTTTTTAGGGCGACACCATGATAAAAAAGGGCGCAGAGCGCCCTTTTTTAGTGCAGAGTGAGGTCATCAGAAGGTATAGCTTACCCCGGTCCACAACAGCATCTGCGAATCTCTGTCCACCATCGGGCTGTCTTTAATTTCATCCGCAAGACGGCTGTAACGACCTGAAAGGGTCGCATTCCAGTTCTCACTGATGGCCCAGCCTGCGGTCAGCTCAACGTACGGGCTCCAGCTGCTGTCTGGGTCATAACGATCCAGGCCGCTGCGGCGGGATTCCGCTGACGAGATACCATAATAATACCCGTTCTGGTTTGAGCTGTTCCACAACGCGCCAATCCCCGGAGTCAGGTTAAACTGTCCGAATTCAAAGCGATACAGGTAGGTCAGGTCCCAGATAATGCCGTTACTGTTGTCCAGCATGTCACCCACCAGCGTGGTGCGCACGATGCCCCAGTCGGCAGAGTGACGATACGCCAGGCCACCCATCAGGGTCATATGGCGCTTATTCAGCGATTTCATATCCCCGTCATCGGCATCATCCGGATCATAGTTCTGCGGCGAACCCAGGACGGTCAGAGACAGCTGGTCCTGCTGGTCTTTCCACAGGAAATACCCGGCCTGAAGGCTACGGATATAGAAGCTGTCGCCCTCATAATTGATGATGGGAACCGGATAGTAACGGTCCTGACCGCTTTTATAAGGGCTCTGGCTATAGAGCAGCGACGCGCCCAACGTTAACGGATTGGCTTGTGCGAGAGGCGCAGCAAAACAGACAGGTAAAAGTGCAGTAAGCACTGTAAGTTTGAATTGGTTCACAATTTATTCAGTCCATTAATATAACAATCGGTCATCAGTCTAAACATTATGGTCGTTTTGAGTCATACATTTACATTATTAGTAGCACATATAATCAATAACCCGAGAGAATGCGGCTGAAGATGGCTGTTGTTGAGGTTTACAAAAGCTCGTCAGACCGCATCAACCATGGGGTTGGTATAGCTGGTTTATAACTTTGTTATTGAAATTTCATTGAAAATGCCAAGCGAATCAGGAAATTTCCTAAATGCGATCTACGCTTATTTATAAGACGCTAAATTCCAACGAGCAGAGTGACCAGCAATTTTGTGTTTCCCGATAAAAAAAGTCAGGTTGGCATAAGGGTTGCTGTACTCACTGTAAGTTCCTTCAGGGGCTGACCAAACTTAGGCTCCTGGTACCTGTGCTAAAAACGAAAGGACGGGCATCGCCATGAATATATTCGATCACTACCGTCAGCGCTATGAAGCTGCCAAGGACGAAGAGTTCACACTGCAGGAATTTCTTACGGTTTGCCGGCAAGATCGCAGTGCATACGCCAATGCGGCGGAACGACTGTTAATGGCTATTGGTGAGCCAGTAATGGTGGATACCGCGCTGGAGCCACGCCTTTCCCGACTTTTCTCCAATCGTGTTGTTGCGCGCTATCCTGCATTCGAAGAGTTTTATGGTATGGAGGATGCCATTGAGCAAATCGTTTCCTACCTGAAACATGCGGCACAGGGGCTGGAAGAGAAGAAACAGATCCTGTATTTGCTGGGTCCGGTCGGTGGCGGGAAATCCTCTCTGGCCGAACGTCTGAAATCACTGATGCAGCGTGTGCCCATCTATGTGCTCACGGCAGATGGCGAACGCAGCCCGGTGAATGACCATCCGCTGTGCCTGTTTAATCCTCAGGAAGATGCCAACATTCTTGAAAAAGAATACGGCGTTCCACGTCGTTACCTTGGCACCATCATGTCGCCATGGGCCGCCAAACGCCTGCATGATTTCGGCGGTGATATCACCCGCTTTAAGGTCGTGAAGGTCTGGCCGTCCATTCTTGAACAGGTCGCGATTGCCAAAACCGAACCTGGCGATGAAAACAACCAGGATATTTCGGCGCTGGTGGGTAAAGTGGATATCCGTAAACTGGAAAACCACGCGCAAAACGATCCTGATGCTTATGGTTATTCCGGAGCGTTATGCCGGGCGAACCAGGGGATTATGGAGTTTGTTGAGATGTTTAAAGCGCCTATCAAGGTGCTGCATCCGCTGCTGACGGCCACCCAGGAAGGGAACTATAACGGGACTGAAGGGATCTCTGCCCTGCCGTTTAACGGGATAATCCTCGCGCACTCCAACGAATCTGAGTGGGTGACCTTCCGTAACAACAAGAATAACGAGGCGTTCCTTGACCGTGTTTACATTGTCAAAGTGCCTTACTGCCTGCGCGTGTCGGAAGAGATCAAAATCTACGACAAGCTGCTGGTTAATAGTGAGCTGACCCACGCACCTTGCGCGCCGGGTACGCTGGAAACACTGGCTCGCTTCTCGATTCTGTCGCGCTTGAAAGAGCCGGAAAACTCCAGTACCTATTCGAAAATGCGCGTCTACGACGGTGAAAGCCTGAAGGATACCGATCCTAAGTCGAAATCCTACCAGGAATATCGCGATTACGCAGGTGTGGACGAAGGAATGAACGGGTTATCTACCCGCTTCGCCTTCAAAATTCTCTCCCGTGTGTTCAACTTCGATCATGCTGAAGTCGCGGCTAACCCGGTGCACCTGTTCTATGTGCTGGAACAGCAGATCGATCGTGAACAGTTCCCACAGGAACAGGCTGAGAAATACCTTGAACACCTGAAAGGCTACCTGATCCCGAAATATGCTGAGTTTATTGGTAAAGAAATTCAGACGGCTTACCTGGAATCTTACTCTGAATATGGTCAAAACATCTTCGACCGCTATGTGACCTACGCTGACTTCTGGATTCAGGATCAGGAGTATCGTGACCCGGACACCGGGCAGCTGTTTGACCGTGAGTCCCTGAACGCAGAGTTGGAAAAAATTGAGAAACCGGCCGGGATCAGTAACCCGAAAGACTTCCGTAATGAGATCGTTAACTTTGTCCTGCGCGCCCGTGCTCATAATAATGGGCGTAATCCGAACTGGACCAGCTATGAGAAGCTGCGTACCGTGATCGAGAAAAAAATGTTCTCGAACACCGAAGAGCTGCTGCCGGTCATTTCCTTTAACGCTAAAACGTCCACCGACGAACAGAAAAAACACGACGATTTTGTCGACCGTATGATGGAAAAAGGCTACACCCGCAAACAGGTTCGCCTGCTGTGCGAATGGTATTTGCGCGTAAGAAAATCGTCCTGATTCGGAAGTCGCATCCATTCGGGTCAGGGCTGATGTCCTGACCCGTCTGGCAACACTGTTTGGGGGAGCTATGGCCTATTTTATCGATCGGCGTCTTAACGGTAAAAACAAAAGCGCGGTCAATCGTCAGCGCTTTTTGCGCCGCTATAAATCGCAAATCAAACAGTCGATCTCCGAGGCCATTAATAAGCGTTCGGTTACCGACGTTGAGAGCGGTGAATCCGTCTCTATTCCAATTGAAGATATTAACGAACCGAGTTTCCATCAGGGACGCGGCGGCCAGCGCCATCGCGTTCATCCAGGTAATGACCACTTCGTGCAGAATGACCGCGTGGAGCGCCCACAGGGCGGTGGCGGCGGGAGCGGCAGTGGTCAGGGTAATGCCGGAAAGGATGGTGAAGGCCAGGATGAGTTTGTCTTCAATATCTCGAAAGATGAATATCTCGATTTGCTGTTTGAAGATCTCGCATTGCCGAATCTGAAAAAGAATCAGCATCGTCAGCTCAATGAGTATAAAACCCACCGTGCGGGCTATACCGCTAACGGTGTACCGGCCAATATCAGCGTGGTGCGCTCACTACAGAATTCGCTGGCGCGGCGTACCGCCATGACGGCGGGGAAACGGCGTCTGCTGGCCGAACTGGAAGAATCGCTGTTGCTGGTTGAAAACAGTGAGCCTGCTCAGTTGCTGGAAGAAGACCGGCTGCGGAAAGAAATTGAAGAGCTGCGTGCCCGCATCAAACGCGTGCCCTTTATTGATACCTTTGACCTGCGCTATAAAAACTTCTAAAAACGCCCGGAGCCTTCCAGCCAGGCCGTGATGTTCTGTCTGATGGACGTGTCGGGTTCAATGGACCAGGCCACCAAAGATATGGCTAAACGTTTTTATATTCTGCTGTATCTGTTCCTCAGCAGGACCTATAAAAACGTCGATGTGGTGTATATACGCCACCACACTCAGGCAAAAGAAGTCGATGAGCAGGAGTTTTTCTACTCACAGGAAACGGGTGGGACGATCGTGTCCAGCGCACTAAAACTGATGGATGAAGTCGTGAAAGAACGTTACGACCCGACCCAGTGGAATATCTATGCCGCACAGGCTTCCGATGGCGATAACTGGGCCGATGACTCACCGCTGTGTCACGAAATCCTGGCAAAAAATATTCTGCCCGTGGTGCGTTACTACAGCTATATCGAGATCACCCGGCGCGCTCACCAGACTTTGTGGCGTGAATATGAACATCTGCAATCGACCTTCGATAACTTTGCCATACAGCACATCCGTGAACCGGAAGATATCTATCCGGTGTTCCGCGCGCTGTTCCACAAACAGGCAGAAGAGAATTACTGATGTCTGCCCTCAGCCGACGCTTGCCGTCGGCTGAGAAATTTTGCATATAGTCCCTTCCCCGCTTTTAACCCGTGTCATACTGCCCCCCTGTCAGGCTTTTATCTGGCTTTCACGCCTTTTTTCGAGTCTGCACCGCTAATGCGTCAAATAAAGCCCATTTTGGTCGCACTCAGCGGCATTTACTTATGGCTGTTTTACGATATTTTATTCTGACTGACCTTATTCTTCTGGCCGCAAATGAATTGCGTACAGATTTTGTCCCCTTCACTGAGTGAAGCGGTTTTTTTACTCATCACAGGAGAGATGCCCATTGGAAGCCAGCGCGATTTATAGTTTGTTCATTATTGGTTCTGTGCTGGTTGCGTCGAGCATTTTACTCAGCTCATTTTCATCGAAACTGGGTATCCCGATTCTGGTTATCTTCCTGGCCCTCGGTATGCTGGCGGGTGTTGACGGTATTGGGGGGATCGCCTTTGACAACTACCCCGCGGCCTATCTGATCAGTAACCTGGCGCTGGCAGTGATCCTGCTGGATGGCGGTATGCGAACCCAGGCCAGCTCGTTTAAAGTCGCACTCGGTCCGGCGCTGTCGCTGGCAACGGTGGGTGTGCTGATCACTGCCGGGCTGACAGGTCTTGCCGCCGCCTGGCTGTTTGATCTCAACCTGATGAACGGTTTTCTTGTCGGGGCCATTATCGGTTCCACCGATGCCGCTGCCGTGTTTTCACTGCTGGGCGGTAAAGGCCTGAATGAACGCGTCAGCGCCACGCTGGAAATAGAGTCCGGCAGTAACGACCCCATGGCAGTCTTCCTGACCATCACCCTGATTGAGATGATCCAGCAGGGTCAGAGCGGATTAAGCTGGATGTTTGTGGTGCACCTGGTGCAGCAGTTTGGACTGGGCATTGTGCTCGGGCTGGGCGGCGGCTGGGCCTTACTGCAACTGATTAATCGTGTCTCGCTGGCCAGCGGTCTCTATCCACTGCTTGCCGTCAGCGGAGGCATTCTGGTCTTCGCCCTGACCACTGTTCTGGAAGGCAGCGGCATCCTCGCCGTCTACCTGTGCGGCTTTGTGCTGGGTAACCGCCCTATTCGCAACCGTCATGGCATTTTGCAAACCTTTGACGGCATGGCGTGGCTGAGTCAGATCGGCATGTTCCTTGTGCTCGGCCTGCTGGTCAATCCCCTCGATCTCTGGCATATCGCTATTCCGGCCACGTTGTTATCACTCTGCCTGATTCTGGTCGCACGCCCGCTGTCGATAATGATTGGGCTGTTGCCGTTTCGCGGTTTCAATATTCGTGAAAGGATTTTTATTAGCTGGGTCGGACTCAGAGGTGCCGTGCCGATTATTCTGGCCGTCTTCCCGATGATGGCCGGGTTGCCCCATGCCTCTCTGTTCTTCAACATTGCCTTCTTTGTGGTGCTGGTGTCACTGATGGTTCAGGGCACATCACTGGGTTGGGCAGCGCGTAAAGCCAGGGTTGTCGTTCCGCCGATGGCTTCTCCTATTTCCCGCATTGGTCTGGATATTCACCCTGAGAATCCCTGGGAGCAGTTTGTTTATCAGCTCAGTGCCGACAAATGGTGTGTGGGCGCCGCGCTGCGTGACCTCAGAATGCCGCGAGAAACGCGTATTGCCGCGTTGTTCCGCGATAACCTGCTGTTACACCCATCCGGCAGCACTCGCCTGAGAGAGAATGATGTGCTGTGCGTCATTGGCCGTGAACGTGACCTGCCCGCACTTGGCAAGCTGTTCAGCCAGTCCCCGCCGGTGTCGTTGGATCAGCGCTTCTTTGGTGACTTCATTTTGCAAGCCGATGCCCGCTTGCACGATGTCTCCGAGATTTACGGTATTGAACTGGATGAGGACTCTGATACTCAGCAAACGCTGGGACAGCTGGTGCTGGGGATGATTGGCGGCGCACCCGTGGTCGGTGACCAGGTGGAATGGAAAAACATGGTCTGGACCGTGGCTGAGAAAGAAGCTAACGAGATCGTCAAAATCGGTGTCAGGGTTCAGGAAGAAAGAGAATAATTTTTCCTGATTTCATTCAGAACAGGAATCCCACTCCGCAAGATTTATCTGAAACCGTCATATTTAACCCTGGCGGTTTCAGATTCATCAAATAGTGATTTTTTGTTTATCGTAGTGTCATATTTTTTATTTATATCTTTCATTTAGCGCCAGAACTTAAGATTAATCCCCCTGTTTGATTTTTCATCTTCTTTTAGGATTATCCCGTATTAACTAACTCAAATAACTCCTGCATACTCATCACTTCATTATGTGACGGATATAGCGTGGTTATCTCATCTCCCACCGCTCCGCTGCCCTGAACACAGTTACGATAATGGCAACACCGACGTCAGTCTGATAAACCCAGAAGGTTTACTGAAAAGACTCCTGGACGCGTGCTTTATCCTCGTCAGGTCATTGATTTCTCATGATAAGAGAGCAGGCATTATGGCAAGTACTCTGGTACTGAATGAACGTCGCCGGACATTCAGCGGCACACGAAAAAACATTATTGCGAAAGTCGCGTTAAGTTTCTCAGATTTACTCTCCATCAATCTGGCACTGTTTTTATCCGCAGCTACGCTGCAGGGTATTTGGGGTAATCTGGATATTTTTATCCCGCCGCAAGAAGTTGAAGTCCGCTTTATCGCGCAATTCATTATGTCAGTATTGTGTACCGCATGGTTCTGGATGCGCCTGCGCCACTATACCTATCGCAAACCCTTCTGGTTTGAATTAAAAGACATTATTAAAACGCTGGTGATCTTTTCATTGTTAGACCTGGCTCTGATTGCGTTTTCCAAATGGGATTTCTCCCGCATGCTCTGGAGTTTCACCTGGCTGTATGCCTTGATTCTGGTGCCTCTCCTGCGCTCATGCGTTAAGAATGCCATCCTGAAAGCGGGACAGTGGCAGAAACACACCATCATTATTGGTTCCGGTAAAAATGCCCGTGAGGCCTATGCCGCGCTGCAAAGCGAAGAGCTGCTGGGCTACGACGTGAAAGCCTTCGTTGCCCCGAGCGGTGAAAAGAACGGCGCTGACAGTTTCAATGGCATCCCGGTGATCACCCATAAAGACATTGTCTGGGAGACTGTCGACCTCGATAACACCCAGTTTATTGTGGCGATGGAGAACGACCAGCGCGCCATCCGCGATAAGTGGCTGAAGCTGCTGTCGAAGAAAAAGTGCCGCTCCGTCTCCGTGGTGCCGACGCTACGTGGCGTGCCGCTGTACGGTACGGATATGTCCTTTATCTTCAGCCATGAAGTGATGCTGCTGCGCGTCAGCAATAATCTGGCGAAGCGCTCTTCACGCTTCCTCAAACGGACCTTTGACGTGGTGGTGGCCTCTCTGCTGTTGCTGTTCCTTGCTCCGGCATTTGGTTTGATCTGCTGGATGGTCAGCCGTGATGGCGGCAGCCCGATCTACGGTCACGAGCGTGTTGGCCAGGATGGGAAGAAGTTTAAATGCCTGAAATTCCGCTCGATGGTGATGAATTCGAAGGAAGTGCTGGAAACGCTGTTGGCCACCAGTGAAGAAGCACGCGCTGAGTGGGACAAAGACTTTAAACTGAAGAACGACCCGCGTGTCACCAAGATTGGCTCATTTTTGCGTAAGACCAGCCTGGATGAACTGCCGCAGCTGTGGAACGTGATTCGTGGTGAGATGAGTCTGGTGGGCCCACGTCCGGTGATTGAAGCAGAACTGGAGCGTTATGCCGGTGACGTGGATTACTACCTGATGGCGAAACCGGGTATGACAGGACTGTGGCAGGTGAGTGGTCGTAACGATATTGACTACGACACCCGTGTTTACTTCGACTCCTGGTATGTCAAAAACTGGGCGTTGTGGACCGATATTGCCATTCTGTTCAAAACAGCCGGTGTGGTACTGCGTCGCGACGGCGCGTACTAACCTGAGCTGAACAGTGCCAGCCATCGTCATTGCCTGCATCCGGCCATGACGATGGCCACATCCCCGAGCGCTTTTATCACTTTCTCCTTTTCTTTTCCCTCTGTTATCTCTACCCTGTCCGGCTTGCTTTAATCTGGACGCCACACCTGCCATGCAAAAATTTACGCTACTGTTACTCAGCCTGGTGCTGCTTGCACCGTTAGGCATTGACCTCTATTTGCCCACGCTGCCCGATATCGCTGTCGGTCTGAACACGCCCGTTTCTGCCATCCAGACAACGATCCCTTTGTTTTTACTGGTGATGGGTCTGGGGCAAATTATCGCCGGACCGCTGGTGGATAATCTGGGCCGTAAACCCATCGCGCTGATTGGTCTTCTGCTGTATGTCACCGGAAGCATCCTGGCCGCCACTGCCACCGGCTGGCCGCAGTTCCTCAGCGCCCGTGTCATTCAGGGCTGTGCCGTGTGCTGTACCGCCGTCGTGGCGTTCAGCGGCGTACGCGACCGTCTTAATGGTGAAGAAGCGGCGCGCGCTTATGGATTCTTAAATGGTGCGTTAAATATCGTCCCGGCCCTGGCACCGATGCTGGGTGGCTTCCTGGCCGACGCATTCGGCTGGCGGGCGAATTTCTGGTTCCTGACCGGTTATGCGCTGTTTATTGCCGTACTGGTGATGCTGTTCCTGCCGGAAACCCGCCCTGCTGATACGCAGAAGGTGAAAGGTTTACCCGTGCGTCAGTACTGGCAAATCCTGCGTCAACCACGTTTCCTCGCTTTTGCTTTTGCCAACGCGGGCGCACTGGGCATGGTACTGACCTATGTTTCTCTGGCGCCGCAGGTATTGATGACCGAAGGAAAACTCAGTGCACTGCAATTCTCCATCGCGTTTGGTGCTAACGGCTTCTGGATTATGCTGGTCAGCGTGCTGGTGAATAAGATGATCCGAAAACTGGGTCGGCCGATTTGTCTGGCGATTGGCGCACTGGCAATGACTGTTGGTGCGATAACGTTAATGGGCGGTGTGATGCTGTTCCCGGCGGCCATGCAGACACACTGGGCGCTGTATATGCTGCCCGTTGCTATCTCCGTTGCCGGACTGGCCTTTACGGTGGGCCCTGCAACCAGCTACGCCCTGGAACCTTATCAGCAGCAGGCCGGTGTCGCCTCTGCGCTGGCTGGCTTTATTCAGATGGCGGGAGGATCGTCGGCGGGTCTTTTAGTCATGGCGTTGCCGATTGCGGAGAAATCCGCGCTGGCACTGATGATGGCGGCCGGTGCGCTGCTGGCACTGACCGCCTGGCGTATCAGTAAAAATGTGCGCGGTACGCTGACCGCGCTCTGAGATTATTCAACGATCACCGGCACGCGGGGGGCGAGCGCGCACATCAGCTCATACCCCACGGTGCCGGCGGCGGCGGCCACATCATCAATCTTGACGTTATTGCCCCACAGCTCAACCTGGCTGCCTATGCCCGCCTGCGGGCACGGGGTTAAATCGACAGTGATCATATCCATTGAGACCCGCCCGACCGTCTGCGTCATCACACCATCAACCAAAATAGGCGTTCCGGTCGGCGCATGACGGGGATAGCCATCAGCATAGCCGCAAGCTACCACACCGATACGCTGTTCACCTGATGCACGGTACTGGCCGCCGTATCCCACAGCAGAACCGGCCGTCAGGTGCTGAATGCCGATCACTTGGCTGGTCATCGTCATCACGGGTTGCAAACCACTGCTGGCAATGTCCTGCCACTGGCCGCTGGGGGATGCGCCATACAGGATAATACCGGGACGTACCCAGTCATGATGCGTTTGCGGATGCCACAACGTTGCAGCGGAGTTCGCCAGCGAACGCGCACAATTCAGCCCTTCTGCCGCCTGCTCAATGCGCTGCAAGGGTCCGGCAATACCTTCACTGGTTTCAGCGTCAGCAAAGTGGGCCATCAGCGTCATTTCACCAACGTTATCCAGTGAACGTAATTTTTGCCACGCGTTATGCACCTGATCGGGTGGGAAGCCCAGTCGGTTCATACCGCTGTTCATTTTGAGATAAATATCCAGTGGCGCCGAGAGTTTAGCTTTTGCCAGCGCCTGAATTTGCCAGTTACTGTGAACGCTGGTGGTCAGGCGATACTGGTCAATAATCGCCAGTTCATCCTGATGGAAGAAGCCCTCCAGCAGCAGAATCGGTTTTTTCCAGCCCTGTTCGCGTAACAGAATCGCCTCTTCCAGGTTGAGCAAGGCGAAACCATCCGTTTCCACCAGACTCTGCCAGACTCGCGCAATACCGTGTCCGTAGGCATTCGCCTTCACGACTGACCACAGGCGCGCGACCCCCGCCGCCTGGCACGCTACTGCCAGATTTTGCCTCAGCGCAGCGAGATTAATCGTTGCGAGAATAGGACGAGACATACTCTCTCCTTGTAAAAAAATACGTTGAGTTAGCGAACATGGGCACTGTGCAGTGAGCGAGCCGGCGCCGGAATAAAACCTGGCAGATAGCGCATGACAGACAGATCGTCAGCGGAAATCGCCGGTGTCACACCGCTAATAATATCCGCAAGAAGCTGCCCTGAACCACAGGCCATTGTCCAGCCAAGAGTACCATGTCCGGTATTAAGGAACAGGTTTTTCAACGGGGTACGACCCACAATTGGCGTGCCGTCGGGTGTCATTGGACGTAAACCACTCCAGAAGACCGACTGCTCAATATACCCACCTTGCGGGAAGAGATCGCCGACCACCATTTCCAGCGTGCGACGGCGTGCCGGTAACAGTTTGGTATTAAATCCCACAATTTCTGCCATTCCCCCCACACGAATACGATCGTCAAAACGGGTGATCGCCACTTTATAGGTTTCGTCCAGCACCGTTGAAATCGGTGCCGCAGCCGCATCTTTGATCGGTATCGTCAGTGAATACCCTTTTAGGGGGTAAACAGGCACCTTAACAATATCCTCTAACAACGCCGTCGAGAATGACCCGAATGCCACCACATAAGCATCCGCAGTCACCATCTCCCCGCCACATTTGACGCCGCTGATGCGATTACCATCCTGTACCAGAGCATCGACAGAGGTATTGAAACGGAAAGTGACTCCCGCGTCTGCCGCCATCGCCGCCAGACGCTGGGTAAACAACTGGCAATCACCGGTTTCATCATTGGGCAAGCGTAAACCGCCCGTCAACTTGTGCTGGGTTGCCGCCAGTGCCGGTTCTGCCTGCAACAGCTGCGTAGCCTCCAGCAGCTCGTAGGGGACGCCGGCTTCTTTCAGGACCGCGATATCCTTCGCTGCACTGTCAAACTGCTGCGCGGTACGGAACAACTGTAATGTTCCCCCCTGACGTCCTTCATAGGCAATGCCCGTTTCCTGGCGCAATGCTTTGAGGCAGTCCCGGCTGTATTCCGCAATTCGCACCATGCGGCTTTTATTCTGCTGGTAATGGCGCATATCGCAATGACGCAACATCTGCCACATCCATTCCAACTGGAAGCGGCTGCCATCAAGGCGGATCGCCAGCGGAGCATGGCGCTGAAACATCCATTTTACGGCTTTAAACGGCACACCCGGTGCCGCCCAGGGGGCGGCATATCCGGGTGATATCTGCCCTGCATTCGCCGCACTGGTTTCCAGTGCTGCTGCGGGCTGACGGTCGATCACCGTTACCTCATGTCCGGCCTGCGCCAGATACCAGGCACTTGCCACACCTACCACGCCACTACCCAGAATGACAACTCGCATACCCACCTCATAGAGAAACATTAAAGAATTATGCACTGGATGATCGGCACCAACATGGTTGAAAACACCAGTGATAACATTCACATTCCGCTGACATATTTCAAATCTTTTTTACCCTTCAGGTAAATAAAAACAAGATGCCCAACCTAATTCAGTTAAAAACTCCGCCATAACACATTAAGTAGCAGATAATAATTTAATGACAGCATATTTGCGCAAGCATCAGAACAATCCCACTCTGTCATAACATAATGCTATAAACAGGATATTATCCTGCTAAATACCTTTTTTCATGAATTTATTGTTACGTAAAAATCTTTTTTTAAACAGCACTGGATTTTGTATCGAAGATTTCAATTGTTTTAACGAGAGGGATACGAGACAGTGAACTATCATTGAGATATTGGCTTTAATTCCAGGCTTATCAGCGCCTCCATTGTGCGGGTGAGCCGAGATGAAAACGGACATTCTGCCGTAAGGTAATCCGGTTTTATAAAAAGGGGTGCGCTATGACCACGATCTTTGACGATCCTATAAAGCACACCACACGACTCGATGATGGACCAGACTGGACCTTCGACCTGCTTGATGTGTATCTCAAGGAGATCGACCGCGTCGCTAAATCCTACCGACTGGATACCTACCCGCATCAGATTGAGGTCATTACCTCCGAACAGATGATGGATGCTTATTCCAGTGTCGGGATGCCAATCAACTATGCACACTGGTCTTTCGGTAAGAAATTTATCGAGACAGAACAGCGCTATAAGCACGGCCAGCAAGGTCTGGCCTATGAAATTGTCATCAATTCCAATCCGTGTATTGCCTATCTGATGGAAGAAAACACCATGACGATGCAGGCGCTGGTGATGGCGCATGCCTGTTATGGTCACAACTCCTTCTTCAAGAATAACTATCTGTTCCGCAGCTGGACCGATGCCAGCTCTATCGTCGACTACCTGATCTTCGCCCGTAACTACATTACGCAGTGTGAGGAGCGCTACGGCGTGGAAAACGTGGAACGGCTGCTCGACTCCTGCCATGCGCTGATGAATTATGGCGTTGACCGCTACAAACGTCCGCAGAAAATCTCCTTGCAGGAAGAGAAAGCGCGGCAACAGAGCCGTGAAGAGTACCTGCAAAGCCAGGTGAATATGCTGTGGCGCACCTTGCCACGACGTGAGCGTGAGGAAGCGCAATTCGCCAACACACGCTACCCATCTGAACCACAGGAAAACCTGCTGTACTTTATGGAAAAGAATGCGCCGCTGCTGGAACCCTGGCAGCGAGAATGTCTGCGTATTGTCAGAAAGGTCAGTCAGTATTTCTACCCGCAAAAACAGACTCAGGTGATGAATGAGGGATGGGCCACGTTCTGGCACTACACCATTCTTAATCATCTGTATGATGAAGGGAAAGTCTCTGAGCGCTTTATGCTGGAGTTCCTGCACAGCCATACCAATGTGGTCTTCCAGCCCCCATACAACAGCCAGTGGTATAACGGTATCAACCCGTATGCGCTTGGCTTTGCGATGTTCCAGGATATTAAGCGCATCTGCGAGGAGCCAACGGAAGAAGATCGTCACTGGTTCCCGGATATTGCCGGTTCTAACTGGCTGGATACTCTACACTTTGCGATGAAGGAGTTTAAGGACGAGAGCTTTATCAGCCAGTTCCTTTCACCGAAGATCATGCGCGATTTCCGCCTGTTCACGGTGATGGATGACGATCGCAATAATTTCCTCGAAATTGCGGCCATTCATGATGAAGCGGGCTACCGGGCGATCCGTCAGCAGCTCTCCGCGCAATATAATTTGAGCAATCTCGAACCGAATATACAGGTTTATGACGTGGATCTGCGTGGGGACCGATCGCTGACCTTACGCTATGTGCCGCATAACCGTGCACCGCTGGATAAGAGTCGTCGGGAAGTGTTGAAGCATGTGCATCGTCTGTGGGGCTTTGACATTAATCTGGAACAACAGAACGATGATGGCACAGTGGAGATCCTCGAACGCTGCCCTCCTCGCCCGGGCACCACTCTCTGATCTGAGGCCAGCCTTAATGTGAAGAGGGCGACCCGCCAATGGGTCGCCCTCTTTTTCTGTTTTTTCGGGCTGACCGCATAAAGAGGTCAGCCCTTTTTATCGACTTAACGGCGAGCAGGCGGCAGATCGGTTGGCATACTGGTCTGCATGGCATGCCAGATTTCCCCACTGCGACGGCCATAGTCGCGCACGCTGTCCACAATCAGGTCATATTGTTGGGTATGAAGGATATTCAGCAGTTGCTGATAGAAAGCCTGTGCCAGACGTCGCGCTTCCGGGTTGGAGAAATAGTGACGTCCAACGCGTGTATACAGCCCTTTCAAACCATTCAGGATCAAGCCGTAAATAGGGTTACCCGACGCGAACGCCAGCCCACGGAAGATGCTGTAATCGAGATTGGTATAGGCTTCTGCCTGGTCGTCCACGTGACTTGCGGTTTCCAGCACTTCACGCGCTTTATCCGGATAAGTACGGATAGCGCGACGAATAAAGATAGACGAGATATTGGTGCGAACAGACAGCAGGTTATCCACTAACTGCGGTACGCTGTCATGATCGAGACGGGCCAGTGTTTCCAGAATACTCAACCCGGAGGTTTCCCAGAAATTATTCACTTTGGTCGGTTTGCCGTGCTGAATGGTCAGCCAGCCATCGCGCGCCAGGCGCTGTAATACTTCTCGTAATGTGGTTCGGGTGACACCTATCAGTTCGGAGAGTTCGCGTTCAGCGGGCAGAATTGAACCCGGAGGGAAACGGTTATTCCAGATACTTTCAATGATGTACTCTTCCGCGAAACCCGCAGGGC
The DNA here is from genome assembly GCF_037479175.1 of Erwinia sp. MYb375. NCBI lineage: Bacteria > Pseudomonadati > Pseudomonadota > Gammaproteobacteria > Enterobacterales > Erwiniaceae > Erwinia > Erwinia sp. MYb375. Next base: position 996,051 of record NZ_JBBGZS010000023.1, read on the forward strand.
TCTGCGCCTTAATAACCATAGCGTTCTTCTTCCGTTGCGTTCAATACGTCAAAAATTCGGCTCATCATACCAGAGGCACCAGGCATCACCTAGCCTGCCTGTATGGGAAAAGACGATCGTCTGCAAAAATCTGACATTGCTGTCCTGGTGCCGAAAGCACGATGCAGCACGTTCACCGATCTTCGTTTATCATCGGAAACATTATTTTAAGTCACTTTCCTGCTTAAATTTTTCCCTCCTGGCTGGATTGCGGACGCTTTTCGTTTACACTGCCGTCTAAATGTATTACAGACGGATAAACTAATGTTGAGATACCTGAATAGCTGCTCCCGTGGCCGGGGCGCCTGGTTGCTGATGGCACTGACCGCTTTCGCTCTTGAGATGACCGCGCTCTATTTTCAGCATGTGATGCTGCTGAAGCCGTGTGTGATGTGTATTTATGAACGCTGTGCCCTGTTCGGCATTATGGGTGCGGGTATCGTCGGCGCCATCGCACCGAAATCACCTTTGCGCTGGGCCGCTATTCTGATCTGGTTATACAGTGCATGGGAAGGCCTGCGACTGGCGTGGGAACATACCATGATTCAGTTGCATCCCTCTCCGTTTGCGACCTGTGATTTTGCCGCCCGCTTTCCGTCCTGGCTGCCGCTGGATAAATGGTTACCTTCCGTGTTTGTCGCCAGCGGCGACTGTGCAGAGAAGTCCTGGTCATTTCTGACCCTGGGTATGCCGCAGTGGCTGGTCGGCATCTTTGCCGCGTACCTGGTCGTTGGTGTGCTGGTGCTGATCGGTCAGCCATGCAAACCTAAAAGACGCGACCTGTTCTCACGTTAAAAAAAAGCTCCGCCTTCGCGGAGCTTTTTTACTTATCATACCCACTCTGAACGTCTATTTACCGTACCAGCGCGGGCGGTTGATAATATGCTCTTCCCAGTCAACCACTTCACTTTCATGCACGGCAATATGCCGTACCGAAATACGCGCAGCATGCATGGCCGCACGTGAACCACTTCGCAGCGGATGCCAGGGTGGCAGGGTCTTCCCTTCGGCCAGCACACGGTACGCGCAGCTTGGCGGTAACCATTGAAAGGTGGGCAGATTTTCACGCGTCAGCTTAATACAGTCCTCTTCCAGTTCGAAGCGGCGCTCATAGTTACGGCACTGACAACTTTTGATATTCAGCTGATTACAGGCAACATTGGTGAAATAGATTTCATCGGTGTCGGCGTCCTGTAACTTGTTCAGGCAACACTGGCCACAGCCATCACATAAGGACTCCCATTCCTCGTCGCTCATTTGTTCCAGCGTTTTACGCTGCCAGAAAGGGGTATCAGTCATGTTGGGTGTCCGGTAAAAGTAAAAGCCCGCACCTTATAGAGGGTTTAGGCTTCAGTTGCAAGTTTTACAGCACGCGCGTGGCAACACCGTGGCCACCGATCGACACTTCAAGACGATCGCCTGAGACCATCGGGCCCACGCCCTCCGGTGTCCCGGTCAGGATCACATCGCCCGCGCGCAGTGTGAAGAACTGGCTCATATACGCAATCAACGGCAAGATTTTATGGATCATGTCGGCGGTAGTCCCCTGCTGGCGGACCTCTCCGTTGACGATCAATTTCAGCTCGACATCCTGAGGGTCGTGTTTGAATTAACTCACTGGAATAAAACCGGACAGCGGGCAGGAATTATCGAATCCCTTGGCTTTTTCCCAGGGCTGTCCGGCTTTCTTACAGCCTGCCTGAACATCGCGTAAGGTTAAATCCAGCGCAACACCATACCCGGCAATCGCCTGCGCGACGTGTTCTTCGTTCGCATGCTTGAGTGTGGCGCCAATCAGTATCGCCAGCTCGACCTCGTGATGCACGGCACCGAGGTTTTTTGGAATAGAGAGCGGCTGGCGGATGTCACACAGCGCAGTTTCCGGTTTAATAAACAGAACGGGTTCCGTTGGTGTCGCGCTGCCCATCTCTTTGATGTGGTTTGCGTAGTTACTCCCGACGCAAACCACTTTGCTGACCGGAAAATCTAACAATGCGCCCTGCCAGTTATGGTGCTGATACATGCTTTTCCCCTGCTTCGTTAGAGTGGCTGCGCCGACATCATGCCGCCGCATATCTGCTGACTGTTCTTTTTACTGCGCTGCTATGGCATCGGCCATCATGCCAATACTGATAGCGAAATAATAAGACCGATTCCAGTGCATCAACGTTCGGAAATTGTCATAAACCATGAATGAACGGCCGTCACCGTCCTGTGGCGTGATGATCCAGGCGCGCTGCGCGCTGCTGTTCTGTTCGGGATGCAGTATCTGTACGCCTGACTGCTGCCACTGCGCCGGGGTTTTCGCCTGTGCCGTTTTTAATCCCGCCAGTTGCGCATTAAAATCAGCCGGCAACGTCACTTCCACGCCCCACCCTTGCCCGGCTCGCCAGCCCTCACGTTGTAAATAATTCGCGGTAGAGGCAAAGACATCATCCAGATTGTTCCAGATATCAATTTTGCCGTCACCATCACCATCCTTACCGTAATTCAGGAAGGAGCTGGGCATAAACTGGCTCTGACCCATCGCTCCTGCCCACGATCCTTTCAGCTCAGCGGCCGTCATCTGTTGGCGTTGGATAATACGTAGCGCTGCCATCAGTTCTTTGGTGAAGAAGGCTTCTCGCCGGCCTTCAAAGGCCAGCGTGGCCAGAGCAGAGACCACCTCCTCCTTGCCCTGAATCCTGCCGAAGTGACTCTCAAGCGCCCACAGCGCGACAATATATTGGGTCTGAACGCCGGAGGTATCAGCTATCGGTTGCAGCTGGTTGTGGTATTGCTGCCAATATTCCCGGGCCTGAGCGATCTTTTCCGGCGTGATCACGCGGGTCAGATAATCGTTTAGGGTGACTTTGTTTTCCAGCTGTCCGCGATCGGATTTAATGACCCGGTCAACAAAATGCACACCGCTAAAAGCGGTCTCGATAGTGGCATCATCATAGCCCTGCTGACGAGCCTGCGCTTTGAGTTGCTCAACGAAAGCAGGAAACTGTGCCGGATCGCGGCCCTGCTGTGCCAGCGTTGTGTCTGACGTGTTTGTGCTGTTACCGGAGTTAAGGAAGGCGGCGTGGCTGGCAGAGCTCCCCACCAGAAAGAGAGAGAATACGAGGACATTTCGGGCTGAGAGCTTCATGCGGGCATCCTTTTATCGCTATCTCCACCGGGAATTTAAAAATAAAAGGGGATCCCTGACCGGCGAAGATATATTTGCAGATGATTCCGAATTAATCTTTTTTAACATCGTTAAGATGCATCTTAAGCAGACTTTCCAGCGGCGGAGGCAATTGTAAATAAAACCCCTCATCACGCAGCGCGGTTTTCACTTTTTCAATATCCGCCCCCACCAACTTCTTGCTGCCGTCCAACGGCAGCAACATCGCCAGCTTCGGCTTACCAAAACCCTTCAGCAAGGCTTCAGGGACGCGTGAGAAATCGTCTTTTTTTTCAACATAAAGATAAGTCTGGTCGCGCTGGGGACTTCTGTAGATCACACAAAACATATTTTTTACTCGAATTAACCGGGATGGTGACTTGCCTGAATATTACAGTAACTATAACATGCTTGCAGAACTTCGGAATATTGCCTGTCTTGATTTAACGCCTGAAAGTGGCGTTGATTTAGCCAGGATAGGAAATAACAGGACTGAGCGGGACAGATGTCACAATCGCCAATCGAGTTAAAGGGCAGCAGTTTTACGCTGTCAGTCGTTCATTTGCATCACACCGACCCTGAAACGGTGCGTAAAGCCATTCAGGAAAAAGTCAGCCAGGCGCCGGCTTTTCTGAAAAATGCTCCGGTGGTGATCAACGTATCCTCGTTAACCCGAGAGGTGAACTGGCGACAAATGCAGCAGGCGATCGCCGAAACAGGTCTGCATATTGTGGGTATCAGCGGCTGCAAAGATGAGCAGCTGAAACGCATGATCGCCCGTTCCGGCCTGCCGGTGTTGAACGAAGGCAAAGAACAGAAATTCAGTGCCGATAGTGCACCGCCTGTGGCCATTCCTGTCGAACAACCCGCCATAAAAACCCGGCTTATCAGTACCCCGGTACGTTCCGGTCAGCAGATTTATGCAAAAAACTGCGACCTGATCGTCACCAGCAGCGTCAGCGCGGGTGCCGAGCTGATTGCCGATGGCAATATCCACATTTATGGCATGATGCGCGGCCGCGCGCTGGCAGGCGCGTCCGGCGACAAGCAGTCTCAGATTTTTTGCACCAGTTTATCTGCAGAGCTGGTATCCATTGCTGGAAATTACTGGCTTATGGATCAAATTCCTGCTGAATTTTTCGGAAAAGCGTCTCGTCTTTGTCTCAAGGACGGCGCATTGACTATACAGACACTGAACTGAGCCAGGCTCTCGAGCCCTTTCTTTTCTTAAGGAAAATATTTTATGGCACGCATTATTGTTGTTACATCGGGTAAGGGAGGCGTGGGTAAAACCACGTCCAGCGCGGCCATCGCTACCGGTTTGGCGCAGAAAGGGAAGAAAACTGTCGTTATCGACTTTGATATCGGCCTGCGTAATCTTGATTTAATTATGGGCTGTGAGCGCCGCGTGGTGTATGACTTCGTTAACGTCATTCAGGGTGATGCCACGCTGAACCAGGCGCTAATCAAAGACAAACGTACGGAAAATCTGTTTATCCTGCCTGCCTCTCAGACGCGTGATAAAGATGCGCTGACCCGCGAAGGCGTGGAAAAAGTGCTGGATGATCTGGCGACCATGGATTTTGAGTTCATTGTCTGTGATTCACCGGCGGGCATCGAAACCGGTGCGCTGATGGCGCTCTATTTCGCCGATGAAGCGATTATTACCACCAACCCGGAAGTCTCTTCAGTGCGTGACTCCGACCGTATTCTCGGCATTCTGTCCTCTAAATCACGCCGCGCTGAAAGAGGCCAGGATGCGATTAAAGAACACCTGCTGCTGACCCGCTACAATCCGGGACGCGTGAATCGTGGTGATATGCTGAGCATGGAAGATGTGCTTGAGATTCTGCGTATTCCTCTGGCCGGCGTTATCCCGGAAGACCAGTCAGTACTGCGTGCCTCGAACCAGGGTGAGCCCGTGATCCTGGATGCCGAATCCGACGCAGGTAAAGCCTATGCTGATACTGTTGACCGCCTGCTCGGAGAAGAACGTCCCTTCCGCTTCATTGAAGAAGAGAAGAAGGGTTTCCTGAAACGCCTGTTTGGGGGATAAACCATGGCCTTACTCGATTTCTTTTTATCCCGTAAAAAGAGCACAGCCAATATTGCCAAGGAACGGCTACAGATTATTGTGGCGGAGCGCAGAAGGGGCGATAGCGAGCCCCACTATCTGCCACAGTTGAAAAGGGACATTCTGGAAGTGATCTGTAAATACGTGAAAATTGATCCGGAGATGCTCACTGTGAAGCTGGATCAAAAAGATGATGATATTTCTATTCTCGAACTGAACGTAACGTTACCGGAAACGGAAACGGAAGAAGCACCGAAATGACCTTCTCCTGCTCATGATTTTCCCCTGCTATGGTGCAGGGGAAAATTGCAGGATTTAGTGTGCCGCTAAAATCTCAGCAATCCCGTCTTCAAGCAATGTCCCCCGCCAGCCATCCACCAACTCCGGTTTACCGGCCTGTGGCTTTAATTTCCAGTGCCAGTTCAGCAACTGATTAATCTGGCGACGCGATGCCAGTAACTCCTGGCTGACGCCATGCTGCTCCGCCGTTTCTGCCACCAGGGCTTTCAGACTTTTGAACACCTGCTTGTAGTTCGGGTAATCGATGAGATTCGGCACCGCTTCCGGCAGCTGATCTTCCCCGAGCGCATTCGCTTCAGCGACCATCGCCACCAGCGCCTTACCGTGGAAACGGATCTCCTGCCCCGGCAACCCCAGATGATCAAGCTCGCCAAGGGAACCCGGCATGTAGCGTGCGACCTTCCAAAGGTTCTCTTCACGCACCACAAAATTCACTGCCATATCTTTTTCGCGGGCCAGCGTCAGACGCCACGCCGCCAGCAGGCGCAATGCAGCAAGCTGACGCGGACGCAGTTGCCACGCATTGGTGATCTCACGATACGCTTCCTGCGGGTCAACCACGGTGGTACGGCGCTGGCACAGCAGACGACACTCATCCAGTGCAGCGGCCATTTGCCCGGCGTCTTCCGTTTCTGCCACCAGCTTGACGGCAATCGGTAGCAGATAGAAAACATCGGCTGCAGCATAGACGCACTGCTTTTCCGTTAACGGACGCGCGAGCCAGTCAGTGCGTGATTCGCTTTTATCCAGCGCGATCCCGGTGAAGGACTCTACGATGGTAGCAAAACCGCAGGAGAGCGGGCGGCCGCTGAACGCGGCGAGGATCTGTGTATCAATCATCGGCTGCGGCAACACCCCAAACTCATGCTGGAAGACTTCAAGGTCTTCACTGCCGGCATGCAGATATTTAACGACCTGCTGGTCCATCAGAAGCTCACGGAACGGCGTCCAGTCGGTAATCGGCAGAGGGTCAATCAGCGAGATGGTTTCACCGTCAAACAGTTGTATCAGACCCAGTCGCGGGTAATAGGTGCGGGTGCGAACAAATTCAGTATCCAGCGCCAGAGCAGGAACCTGGCGGGCACGCAGACAAACCTCAGCCAGCGCGTCATTGGTGGTGATCATGATGTAATTCAAAATAGCGTTCTCTCGCCACTGACGGATGATGCCAGTGGTCAACTGTAAGTGCGCAATAAAAATGCCGGGTAACCCGGCATGATTCGTATCGGCAAAAAGCAACCCCTCTCAGTCTAAGGGGGGTTGGGTTTTTATCGCTTCCTCGCGCAATTCACGGCGCAGGATTTTGCCGACGTTGGTCTTCGGAAGTTCATCCCGAAACTCAACAATTTTGGGTATTTTATAGCCTGTCAGATGCCGCTTGCAGTGGGTTATCAGCTCTTCTTTGGTCAGTGAATCATCTTTTTTCACTATACAAATTTTCACCGTTTCGCCCGCCACATCGTTAGGAACACCGATAGCGGCCGCTTCACGCACTTTCGGGTGCAGCATCAGAACATCTTCAATCTCATTAGGATAAACATTGAAACCGGAAACCAGAATCATATCCTTTTTACGATCGATAATACGCAGGAAACCTTCGTGATCAACGGTAACAATATCACCGCTGCGAAGCCATCCATTTTTTAAAACTTCATCGGTCGCATCCGGGTGCTGCCAGTAGCCCAGCATCACCTGCGGCCCTTTTATACACAGTTCACCCGGCTCCCCTTCTGGCACTTCATTACCGTTATCATCCACCAGCATAATATCGGTAGAGGGAACCGGCAGGCCGATGCTGCCGTTGTGGCACTGAATATCATACGGGTTCACTGAAACCAGCGGGGAACATTCGGTCAGACCATACCCTTCCAGCAGATAGTGACCCGTCAGTTTTTCCCAGCGTTCGGCTACCGCTTTTTGTACCGCCATCCCGCCGCCTGCGGATAACGTCAGCGTGGAGAAATCCAGCTTATTAAAGGCATCATCATTGAGCAGTGCATTAAACAGCGTATTCACCCCGGTAATGGCGGTGAACGGATGTTTACCCAGTTCTTTAACCAGGCCCGGAATATCACGCGGATTGGTAATAAGCAGGTTAGCGCCACCCAGTTCGATAAACAGCAGGCAGTTTACCGTCAGGGCGAAGATATGATACAGCGGCAATGCCGTTACCACGGTTTCTTCACCCGCTTTCAACAGCGAGCCGTAAGTCGCTTTCGTTTGTTCGAGGTTGGCCTGCATATTACGGTGCGTCAGCATCGCCCCTTTTGCCACCCCGGTGGTCCCGCCGGTATATTGCAGGAAAGCGAGATCGTCATTAATGATCGCGGGCTTGATATATTCCATCTGCGCACCGTTTTGCAGCGCCTGACGGAAAGATATCGCACCGGGAAGATAGTATTTGGGCACCATCTTTTTAATATATTTCACCACGAAGTTAACCAGCGTTCCCTTTGCAGGCGAAAGCTGATCGCCCAGGCGGGTGAGGATCACATGTTTCACTGTCGTCTTAGCCACCACTTTTTACAGCGTATGGGCGAAGTTAGAGACAATCACGATAGCGCTGGCGCCGCTGTCATTGAGCTGATGTTCCAGTTCTCGCGGGGTATAGAGCGGATTGACGTTAACCACGATCATCCCGGCACGAAGAATGCCAAACAACGCGATCGGATATTGCAACAGATTGGGCATCATCAGTGCCACACGGTCACCTTTCTTTAGCCCCAATCCCTGTTGCAAATAGGCCGCAAAGGCCCGACTACGGTCATCCAGCTGCTGGAAAGAAAGGCTTTTCCCCATATTGATAAACGCCGTTTGCGTGGCATAACGCAACACCGCGTGTTCAAACAGATCAATTAAAGAGCCGTAACGATCAGGATTAATCTCCGCCGGAACATCCGCCGGATAACGGTTTAACCAAACCTTATGCAAGGAATCACCTCGAAAATGATAATTTGTCGTCATCGCAGCCTCAACCGTTCAGCGCCTGTTAACATTATTTTAACTCAGCGTACCAGTTTGCTCAGGTCTCTGTTGAGAGGTTGCGAAGTCCATCACTAAATTTCTCTCATCCTGAGAGAATCAATAAAAAAAGGCCTATCCGCTGATATTCAGCGGATCTGCCGTGTCTCTTTTATACGTTGCGAATTATGGGGTAAGAATGGTCTGCACCTGCGCGGGACCGGGATTGTAGTAACCCCATGGAGCGGGCCCCCAGTAGCCTCCGCGATGGCGGCCATAGCCGGGGCCGTACCAGATCCATGGGTCAATCGGCTGCGGTGGCGTCACGATCTGCTGGGACATATGCCAGCGCTGATAGCCCGTGACCTTGATGACCACGAAGTTATACTGCGCATCACCAATTTTGCCCTTCTCAGTCCCGCTGATGGTGCCGACAACGGTAACCATCTGCTGATTAAAATCGACCGGATCGATAAAACCATTCACATCGGCGAAAATGCGGCCAATAGACGGTGAACCCAGCGTCGGCCTGGCGCCTTCGTCGAGGGGCATTGCGGCAATCTCCAGGCGTGTCATCCCGTTACGATTGTCCACCTTGAGGACCTTACCGCCAAAACGTGACTCCTGGCCGGTAAACAGCTCAGGGGCATTCAGCACACGCGCCAGATCCTGTTGCGGGGTCTCTGAATGCCCTTTTATCGAATCAGGCACGGTAACACAGCCGCTTAATACCAGCGACGCTAAGAACAGAACACTGCACTGCCAGACACTGGATTTACGCATAGAAACTCCCCCGTTGTTATGCTACTTCGACTGCTACCGATTCAAATAGTTGCTGCCGCTACTCGCGGCCCGGTAATTTTTTCCATGTCACTTCGTTACGCAGATAGGTCGGTTCAGCATGTTCGGGTGCGACTGTCATACCGGCTGCCAGCGCCTGTTGCGCCAGCGGCAGCATATCTTCGGCGCAGGGCAGCGTCACGTCTGATAACGTCAATGCCAGCGTACTGTTTTCCGCCAGCTGCGGCCAGGCTTGCCAGCCGGTGCCCACACAGGCCCACTGCCCGCTCAGCGCTGCCATCCGCGCCGCAGCGGCATCGGGTTTCAGCACGGCTTCTGTTTCTTCACCCTGCCAGTGGCCCTGCTCATCACGCTGATATTCGGCCCAGTATACTTCACCCATCCGTGCGTCAATCGCCGCCAGAACACGGCTGGCACCGTGCAGACGCCAGGCGCTTTGCGCCATGGTCTTCAGAGTAGACACACCGATTAATGGCAAGTTTGCCCCCAGCGCTAACCCCTGAGCAATGCCGATGCCAATACGCACACCGGTAAAACTGCCGGGCCCCCGGCCAAAGGCCAGCGCATCCAGGTCCTTCAGCGCAACGCCGCCTTCCTGCAAAATCTGCTGCACCAGCGGCAGGATGCGTTGCGTATGTTCCCGAGCACAAAGTTCAAAATGTGCCAGCAACCGATCTTCATTCAGTAGTGCGACCGAACAGGCTTCCGTTGCCGTATCAATGGCTAAAATTCGCGTGGACATACCAACCTCAGGGGAGAAAATTTTCGGCGCGCATCATAGCACATCGCCGTTAGATTAATGACTGCTGCGTCGTTGACTGGAGAAAGTCCACGGCTTTTTGCAGATCGCGCGTGCGCGGCGTTGGCGGCAGGCTGTTAAGAAATACCGCCCCGTAAGGACGCATCACCAGACGATTATCACAGATCACCAGCACGCCACGGTCGTCAACGTCACGAATCAAACGTCCCACACCCTGTTTAAGCGCGATCACCGCATCGGGCAACTGGACGTCGTCAAACGGTTCACCGCCCCGGACTTTACAGTCTTCCATGCGGGCTTTCAGCAACGGATCCTCTGGCGAGGTAAACGGCAGCTTATCGATAATCACCAGTGATAATGCATCGCCACGCACATCCACCCCTTCCCAGAAACTGTTCGTCGCCACCAGCAGCGCATTGCCTGCCGCAACAAACTGCTTGAGGATCTGTCCCTTGCTGGTTTCCCCCTGGAGCAAAACCGGAAGCGTCATCGAGGCACGGAACTCGGCCGCCAGCTCACGCATCACCTGATGTGACGTACAGAGGAAAAAGCAACGGCCATTATTGGCTTCAATCAGCGGCTTCATCATTCTGGCCAGCTGGCGGGCACCGCCAGGCTGATTGGGTGAAGGCAGATTACGCGGCACGCAGAGGAGCGCCTGGCGGGCGAAATCAAACGGGCTGTTGAGGATCAACGTCTCCGCCTTCCCCACACCAAGCCGCTCAACAAAGTGTGTCATCTGTTCATTCACCGCCAGCGTCGCTGAGGTAAATATCCAGCTCGCCGGGCGCTCATCCATCACTTCACGAAAACGGTCAGAAACGGAGAGCGGCGTCAGCGCCAGCACAAAATTACGCGCGTTACATTCATACCAGTAGCTGAAACCTGGCTGTGTGGTGTCTTTCAGGCGCTTCAGGCGCCCGCGATAGAGTGACGCACGTTCGAATGCCGCATCCAATAGCGCAGAGCGCCCCAGTGAGAGTTTCGCCACGTCGTAACACAGTTCAAGTGCATCATCCAACAGCAGCAGGGCACGCTGGATCTGCGGGTTGCTCAGCAGTTCACGCAGGTTACCGCGAAAACCGGGATCGCCTAATGACAGACGAAAATCTTGGGTGCTTTGCGCCAGGCGATCGGCCGACTTCTGGAGTTGCTGCATATCACGGACTTCGGTGCGGTAGGCAATGGTGATGTCTTTCGCCAGATCGAGCAGTTGGCGACTGGAAAGTTGTTGCCCGAAATACTGGCTGGCGATATCCGGAACCTGATGTGCTTCATCGAAAATCATCACGTCGGCATCGGGGATCAGCTCGGCAAAGCCACTCTCCTTCACCACCATATCGGCCAGGAACAGATGATGATTGACCACCACCACATCGGCATCCATCGCTTTACGTCGCGCTTTCACCACAAAACAGTCTTTATACTGCGGGCAGTCACTGCCCAGACAGTTATCGTTGGTGCTGGTGACCAGCGGCCAGATGGTGCTGTCTTCCGCTACGCCACCGCAGGTGCTGATATCACCATCCACCGTTTCGTTTGACCAGCCGCGCAGATGAACGAGATCGCTCATTGCCTGCACCGCCAGTTCGCCCCCGGCCATCGACTGCTGCTCCAGACGCTCCAGGCAGAGATAGTTGGACCGCCCTTTGAGCAGCGCCATGATGCCTTTGAATTTGAGCGCCTTCGCCACCGTTGGCAGATCGCGGCTGTAGAGCTGATCCTGCAACGCTTTTGATCCGGTTGAGACGATCACTTTTTTACCCGACCGCAGCGCCGGGGCCAGATAGGCATACGTTTTCCCTGTACCGGTTCCCGCTTCCACGACCAGCTCACTTTTGCTGTCTATTGCATGCGCGACCGCAGCCGCCATCTCGCGCTGAGGTTCACGTGGCCTGAAGCCGGGAATCGCCTGCGCCAGAGCGCCATCTGCTGCAAAATCGTCTACCACATACCCTCACCACCTGGTTAAATCGACAGTGATTATGGCAGTATCCGCCAGCGCACTCCACCCTTTAGATGACAGACACCGCTAATCTGTGCCAGTCTGTCGCGGTTTTGAGTGCATTTAAAAGGAGCCAGCATGACCATTGAACGTATTGATCCTGAACACCGTATGTCAGAAGCCGTTATACATAACGATACGGTGTATTACACCAGCGTGCCGGAAAATCTGGATGACGATGCTGAAGCGCAGACGGCGAATGCTCTGGCGGTGATCGATAAGCTACTGACCCGCGTCGGTTCAGACAAAAGTAAGATTCTGGATGCCACCATTTTTCTGGTGAATAAATCGGATTTTGCGGCGATGAATCGCGCGTGGGATGCGTGGGTGTCTCCGGGTAACGCACCGGTGCGCTGCACCGTGCAGGCCAACCTGATGAACCCGAAATATCTGGTCGAAATTAAAGTGATTGCCGCAAGGTAACGCTTTTCCCCCTGCCGGGCTGGCAGGGGTTCACCACTTATTCGTCGTACTCTTCTTCTTCGTCGTCGTGGTTGTTGTCACCCATGTAATCTTCTTCATCTTCATCGAACATCACCGGAACATTGCCGCCAGTGTGGTTCTCACGGATTTCAGCTGCCACCAGGCCAATCGCCTCGCCGCTGCTCATGCCCTCTGACATCAGCTTATGAATGCGTTCAACCGCATCCTGCTGCTGTTCGTGTGATAACGCGGGTAATCCTGTAGACATAGTGACTCCTGGGGTGATTTGCGGTGCGGATTATTCCACGGGCGACAAAGAGATGCCAGCAGCATAAAAATATGTCACGCTTGGCGTCTCATTGAAATTTTCTCTGCTGAAGAACCATGTCGCCTGTTTATCATCTTCTCAAGTATACGCCAGATGCCGTTGAGCATCATTTTGCCCGCCTGTCCCATCGGCCCTGGGCGATGCTGCTGCATTCCGGTTTCGCCGATCACAGTGATAACCGATTCGATATTATGGTCGCTGACCCCCGGGTGACGCTGACCACGCGTGGTATGCAGACCGTGATTGAACAGGATAGCACCCGCTGCGTCAGCGAAGACGATCCGCTGGCGCTGCTCCAGCAGCAGTTAACAGCCTGCGGATTACAGGCGCAGCAGCAGGATGACCTGCCTTTTCAGGGTGGCGCACTTGGCCTGTTTGGTTACGATCTGGGCCGCCGTTTTGAGCGGATACCCACGACGGCCGAGCAACAGCTGACCACACCGGATATGGCGGTGGGCATCTATGACTGGGCGTTAATCGCCGATCATCACAAGAAGACGCTAACGCTGGTGGTTCAGGGCGACCTCGCAGCGCGTCTGGCGTGGCTGGATGCTCAGCAGGCAACACCCGCCGTCCCCTTCCAGCTCACCAGCGCGTGGCAGGCGAATATGACGCGTGAGCAATACGGCGAAAAATTTCGTCAGGTCCAGCAGTGGTTACTGTCCGGTGACTGCTATCAGGTCAATCTGGCGCAGCGCTTCGCCGCCCGTTATTGCGGTGATGAATGGCAGGCCTTTTTACTGCTGTGCCGTGCTAACCGCGCGCCGTTTAGCGCCTTTATCCGTCTGCCAGGCAGCGTGCTCCTCAGCCTTTCTCCGGAACGGTTTATTAAACTGCGCCACCAGCAGATTGAAACCCGCCCGATTAAAGGCACGCTGCCCCGCCTCGCGGACCCGGTGGCAGATCGCCTGCAAGGCGAGAAGCTGGCGCAGTCTCCGAAGGATCGCAGCGAGAATCTGATGATCGTGGATCTGTTGCGCAATGATATCGGTCGGGTAGCAACGCCGGGCAGTGTCAACGTCCCTGAGTTATTTGTCGTCGAGCCTTTCCCGGCAGTGCATCATCTTGTCAGCACCATTACCGCCGTGCTGAAGCCTGAACTGACCGCCTGTGATTTGCTGCGCGCCTGTTTCCCCGGTGGGTCGATTACCGGCGCACCAAAAGTACGGGCGATGGAAATTATTGAAACGCTGGAACCTCAACGGCGTAATGCCTGGTGTGGCAGTATCGGCTATATCAGCGTCTGCGGGCGGATGGATACCAGCATCACCATTCGCACCCTGATTGCTGAGGACAGCACGCTATATTGTGCTGCCGGCGGCGGTATTGTCGCCGACAGCGATGAAGCCTCTGAGTATCAGGAGACGCTGGATAAAGTGAATCGCATTTTGCCCTGCCTGGAGTCACCGCCTGATGAACACTGAACATCCATCACTCACGCGCTTTCTGACGCGTTTCATTTTGCAACCGCCAGAGGCAGGCCAGCGCAATTTGCCTCGTCGACAGGCGGCCGTACTGGTGCCGATTATTGCGCATCCTGAACCGACATTACTGCTGACACGTCGCGCCGCGTCACTGCGCAAGCATGCGGGCCAGGTGGCCTTCCCCGGTGGCATGATGGACAGCAGCGACAGCTCTCTGGTCGCCACCGCCCTGCGTGAAGCGCAGGAAGAAGTCGCCATACCGCCCGATGCTGTGCGGGTTATTGGCGTGCTGCCCCCGGTGACCAGCAGCACCGGTTTTCAGGTCACGCCAGTGGTTGGCGTGCTGCCGCCGGGTCTTAACTGGCATGCAAATGAAGATGAAGTGGAATCGGTATTTGAGATGCCGTTGCGTGAAGCGCTGCGTCTCGGGCGTTATGCGCCGTTGGATATCCAGCGCTCGGGACAGATGCACCGCGTCTGGCTTTCATGGTTCGATGACTACTTTATCTGGGGCATGACCGCCGGAATTATTCGCCAGTTAAGCCTGCAAGTGGCTAAATAACGATAAACAGGCTAAAATACAGCCATTAGTTGCTTCAAAAAGCGCCTTTACATTATTTTTCACCAGATTATTGCCACATGGCGATCCAAATCACTGCAATACGGCGTTTTTTCATTTATATTTCACGCAAATTGTGGGTACCCGAATTCTTCTCCCACTGCGTGATTAAAAATCCTCCAAGGAGCGTACAACGTGATTAGCGTTTTCGACATGTTTAAGATCGGCATTGGCCCGTCAAGTTCTCATACGGTTGGCCCAATGAAAGCCGGCAAACAGTTCGTCGACGATCTGGTGAACAATCGCCAGCTCTCTTCGGTGACGCGTATTGCTGTCGATGTCTATGGTTCTCTGTCCCTGACGGGCAAAGGTCACCATACGGATATCGCCATCATTATGGGGCTGTCTGGCGCATCGCCGGAGAGCGTTGATATCGATGCGATTCCTGCTTTTATCCGCGATGTCGAAGCACGCCAGCGCCTGCTGCTGGCCAGTGGTGCCCACGAAGTTGATTTCCCACGTGAAGGCGGCATGGTGTTCCGCAGCGATAACCTGTCCCTGCATGAGAATGGCATGACCATTCACGCTTTTGCTGGTGATCTGCGTATCTACAGCAAAACCTACTATTCTGTTGGCGGCGGCTTTATCGTTGATGAAGAGAATTTCGGTAAATCGGTGGTGAATGAAGTCGCCGTTCCTTATCCGTTCAACTCAGCCAAAGAGATGCTGGCCCACTGCCAGATGACCGGACTGTCGCTCTCCGGCATGATCATGAAGAACGAACAGGCCGTACACAGCCGTGCAGATATCGAACGCTATTTCACCGATATCTGGCAAACGATGCGTGAATGTATCGATCGCGGTCTGAACACCGAAGGCGTGCTGCCTGGTCCACTGCGCGTACCGCGCCGTGCTTCTGCGCTGCGCCGCCTGCTGGTGTCGTCTGATAAAATGTCCAGCGACCCGATGATTGTCATCGACTGGGTCAATATGTTTGCTCTGGCCGTGAATGAAGAGAACGCGGCCGGTGGCCGTGTTGTGACGGCTCCGACTAACGGCGCATGCGGCATCGTCCCTGCGGTACTGGCTTACTATGACCACTTTATTGAGCCCGTAACTCCGGAAATCTTTACCCGTTACTTTATGGCTTCCGGCGCCATTGGTATTCTGTATAAAATGAACGCCTCTATCTCCGGTGCGGAAGTCGGTTGCCAGGGTGAAGTGGGCGTTGCCTGCTCCATGGCGGCGGCAGGTCTGGCAGAACTACTGGGTGCCAGCCCGGAACAGGTCTGCGTCGCGGCGGAAATCGGCATGGAGCACAATCTGGGGCTGACCTGTGACCCGGTTGCCGGACAGGTTCAGGTGCCGTGCATTGAACGTAATGCGATTGCCTCGGTAAAAGCGATTAACTCCGCCCGTATGGCGATGCGCCGTACCAGCGAAGCACGCGTCTCACTCGATAAAGTGATCGAGACCATGTACGAGACGGGCAAGGACATGAATGCCAAATACCGCGAGACATCGCGCGGTGGGCTGGCGATAAAAGTCCAGTGTGATTGATTCATCAACGCCACCTCCCCGGTGGCGTTTCTTTTTGCGCCATTCATCAAAAATAGTTTAGCGCCCGGCTATCGCCAACAACAGGAAATAGCTAAAGTGTTTTGGCGGGTCTTATGAGAGTAAGTTCCTGTTTTAGAGCCATTCAGCTTTTCTCTTCAGCACGACTAAACTTAATGCCTCAGTTGCCGATAATTGGTGTTCGGTCTCTCTATATACGCGTCTTGATCTAAGGGTGGTTACTGATGCAAATGTCCCAGGAAGTATTCGGACAGTTTCGCCGTAAGCGGTTACTCATCGCTGCGGTTGTTGCCGCGTTGGTGCTCATTCTCACATTAACCTTCCGTTTTATGGAAGAGAAAGGCCGAATAGAGCAGCAGTCGCGCACATTTGCCGATAATGCCATCCAGCGTTTTGATCGCATGTTTTCGCCACTGGATGTGGCGGCGAATAACACCATTGGTCTGGTAGGGCTCACCTGTGGCGAAATTCGTTTCCCACTGATTGAAAAGCTGGCGTCGTTACAGACGGTCAGATCCATTTTACTGGTCGATGAAGACCGGATTTATTGTTCGAGCATTTATGGCAGTTCGGATATTCCTTTTACGGATAACTACCCCGAACTGGCGGTGAATAATCAGCGTATGCTGCTGGCCGTGGATGAGCACCTGATTAAAGGATCTCCGGTATTACTTTTCTGGACACCGCGTTCGCTGGATAACCGTTCAGGCATTATTCAGATCATTAACATTGAGCTGATGACCAACTATCTGCTGGAGCCAACGCTCCCCTGGGTAGAGCGCGCCATTTTCAATGTGGGCGGGAAGAGTCTCTAATACGGCAACCCAATGATCGAAACGGCGGTACCGTCGGAAGATGAAGTCAGCTACGAAGAATCGTCGTTACGTTACCCGTTCTCCATTACGCTTTTCGGGCCATCCCCTTCCCGACTGGCGCTAATGACCGTGCCTTCGCAACTGCCGCTGGCGCTGCTGTTAAGTTTGCTGATGGGATACATTGTCTGGCTGGCCACCGCCAACCGCATGAGTTTGTCCTGGCAAATCAGCTATGGCATTACCGCTCGCGAGTTTATGGTTTACTGTCAACCGCTGATCAACGCCCGCAGCGGCGCCTGCGACGGTATTGAACTGCTGTTACGCTGGCATAATCCCCGTCAGGGATGGATACCCCCGGATGTGTTTATCCCGCTGGCTGAACGGCAGAATCTGATTGCCCCGCTGACCCGCTTTGTGATCAGCGAGGTGGTCCGCCATCTGCCCGATCTGCCCGCCTGTAAGTCGTTTCATATTGCTATCAACGTTGCGGCTAGCCACTTCCACGATCGGGCGATTATTGATGATTTACAGCGTCTGTGGTGGCCGGCGAACCCGAAACCTCAGCTTATTGTTGAGCTGACGGAACGTGATTCATTGCCGGTTGTCGATCAGCGTGTCGTCTCACATCTGCATAAGATTGGGGTCAAACTGGCTATTGATGACTTTGGTACGGGGCACAGTTCGCTCTCTTACCTGAAGACACTCAGCCCGGACGTGCTGAAAATCGATAAGGTGTTCACGGCGGCGATTGGTACAGATGCGATTAACGCGACGGTGACCGATATGGTGATCTCGCTGGCCCAACGGCTGAACATCAGCCTGGTGGCCGAAGGGGTGGAAACCGCCGAACAGGCCGCTTATCTGCGCGAGAAAGGCGTGGATGTGTTGCAGGGCTACTTCTATGCTCGTCCAATGCCGTTAGGGGATTTCCCTGACTGGCTGGTCAATCATGAAGAAACGCTGGATGCCTGATCGAAAACGGGCAGACCTTTGCAGGATCTGCCCGTGACATGATGATTAAGGGGTGCCAGGTAAAGACCTGGCACCCTTTTTTTAGTTATCGTCTTCGTCGTGCTCATCGCGCTGTTTCGTCACACGAACCAGGTCTATGCGATAATCGGTGGCTTCGATAATCTGGAAGCGCAGCGGCAACAGCTCAATCACTTCGCCAGGTTTAGGTAACTGCCCTTTCTGCTCAATGAGCAGCCCCGCCAGCGACGCATGATCGTCTTCCGGCCTCACCAGTTCCTGCGTATCCAGCAACTGTTGCAGTGAGTGCAGATCCGTACCGCCTTTCACCAGCCAGCCATCACCATCTGCGATAATATCCGGGGTTTCATCTTCGTCCGGGAATTCACCCGCAATCGCTTCCAGCACGTCCAGCGGCGTAATCAGCCCCTGCACCACACCGAACTCATTGGTCACCACCACGAAGCTGCCTTTGGCGCGGCGCAGCACGCCCAGCAGATTCAGCGGATCAAGCGTCTCCGGGACGATAATCGGCGGCGTTGCCGAGGCAAAGCTGGCGACATCAATCCCATGATCAAGGGCAACCAGCAGCTCTTTCGCACGCACCACGCCAATGATTTCATCCAGCTCTCCACGACAGACCGGGAATAAGCTGTGCGGCGTGTCCAGAAGCTGGAGGCGAATTTCGTCCATCGGGCGCGTTGCATCCACCCAGGAAATCTCACCGCGTGGCGTCATAATGCTGCGTACAGAGCGTGAAGCCAGCGTCAGTACGCCATTGATCATGTAACGCTCTTCGTCTTTAAACGCTTCCTGCGGCATGATGGCGGCAACTTCGCTGCTCTCACTGCTGTGATTTTCGCTCTGGCGGCGGCCACCCATCAGGCGCTGAATCGCCTCAGCCGTCCGCTCACGCATTGGTCGTCTTTCCTGATGGCGCATAAAGTTATGGCGTGCAATCTGGTTGAACAGCTCAATCAGGATTGAGAAACCAATCGCGGCATACAGATAACCTTTCGGAATATGGAATCCAAAGCCTTCTGCCACAAGGCTGAGACCAATCATCAGCAGGAAGCTCAGACACAGCACCACTACCGTCGGGTGCGCATTGACGAAGTTTGTCAGCGGCTTAGAGGCCAGCAACATCACACCCATCGCGATCACCACGGCCGTCATCATAATCGCCAGATTGTTTACCATCCCGACCGCTGTGATCACGGCATCAAGCGAGAACACGGCATCAAGAATAACGATCTGCACTACCACCGCCCAGAAACTGGCATAACCTTTATTACCGCCGGCGTTCATGTCGCGGTTTTCCAGCCGTTCATGGAGTTCCATCGTGGCTTTGAACAACAGGAAAAGTCCCCCGAGCAGCAGAATAAGGTCGCGTCCGGAGAAGCTGAACTCGCCAATGCTAAACAGCGGGGTGGTTAACGTCACAATCCATGAAATCAGCGACAGCAGTCCCAGACGCATAATCAGCGCCAGCGACAGGCCAATAAGACGCGCTTTATCGCGCTGCTTCGGTGGCAGTTTGTCGGCGAGGATGGCAATAAAGACCAGGTTATCAATACCCAGCACGATCTCAAGAACGATGAGCGTGAAGAGACCTGCCCAGATTGAGGGGTCTAAGAGAAATTCCATGACAGACTCCGGAAAAAGGAACGGCAATACGCAGCAGACGTTCGAATGAGCGTGCAGCAGGGATGACAACAAGAGGAATGTACGGTTACGTCAGGAGACGTTAAAAGCGGTACCGGAAAGCCCGGCGGCATCATTGAGCGACTTCGGTGACAGTCCATAGGGAGGGCTGAGGCCCGTTACTCCTGTATTGAAAAAGGATCCCTACTCTATCAGGTGAAACATGCGCGTCAAAATAATTTCTTACACTACCGCGGCATGCTGCGCATTTCTGGATAATGTTTCATCAACGTTCCAGAAATCGCGATTAACGTCTAAATAGCTGAGCACCGTCACATAATTTATTTTTTCGCGTACTAAAATAATTCCCGTTACTACGCTGTGTGTTTAAAGGCGCTGATACATTCTCACCGCGCTGCACTAAAAGTTGGACCTCAATCATACTGGATGCAACAGGATTCAGGTGAACCTCGCGCGGCTTGCAGACAAAGCCGTTGCCAACTGATACAGGAGGTAGCAAGTGACTATTGCTATTATGATTGGCACGCACGGCTGGGCAGCAGAGCAACTGCTGAAAACCGCCGAAATGCTGTTAGGGGAACAGGAAAATGTCGGCTGGATCGACTTTGTCCCCGGGGAAAATGCCGAAACGCTGATGGAGAAATACCAGGCGCGGCTGGCTGAGATGGACAGTACGCAGGGTGTGCTGTTTCTGGTTGATACATGGGGAGGCAGCCCGTTTAACGCCGCCAGCCGCCTTGTTGTCGATAAACCAGGTTATGACGTTGTCGCCGGGGTCAATATTCCGATGCTGGTCGAAGTGCTGATGGCACGTGACGATAACCCCACGTTCGATGAACTGGTCGCACTGGCCGTTGAAACCGGACGCGAGGGCGTCAAAGCACTGAAAGCCAAAATTCCTGAAGCGACACCTGCCGCTGTAACGAAAGCCCCTGCCGCTCCGCAGGCTCCTCTTCAGCCCGGTGAGCATATGAAAATCGGGCTGGCGCGCATCGATGACCGCCTGATCCACGGGCAAGTTGCTACACGCTGGACCAAAGAAACCAACGTCACACGTATTATTGTCGTCAGTGATGAAGTGGCCGCTGACAACGTCCGTAAAACGCTCCTCACCCAGGTTGCCCCACCCGGTGTCACCGCGCATGTGGTTGATGTCGCTAAGATGATCCGTGTGTGGAATAACCCGAAATACGGCAAAGACAAAGTCATGCTGTTATTCACCAATCCCACCGACGTTGTCCGCCTGGTCGAAGAAGGTGTCACCATCCCCTCAGTGAACATCGGAGGTATGGCATTCCGTCAGGGTAAAACCCAGGTGAACAATGCCGTTTCGGTCGATGCGAAAGATATTGAGGCGTTTAAAAAGCTGAACGATCGCGGTATCGAACTGGAAGTGCGCAAAGTGTCCAGCGATCAGAAACTGAAAATGATGGACCTGATCGGCAAAATAGCTCAGTAGCCCGTGGCCTGATGTTTCAGGTTGAACTCCGTTCTGGCATTAAAGAGGAAAAGTGTAATGGAGATTACCACGCTGCAAATTGTTCTGATTTTTATCGTAGCCTGTATTGCAGGTATGGGATCAATCCTCGATGAATTTCAGTTCCACCGGCCATTAGTGGCCTGTACGTTAATTGGCGCCGTTCTCGGCGATATGAAAACCGGCATTATCATCGGCGGTACGCTGGAAATGATCGCGCTGGGCTGGATGAACATCGGTGCCGCCGTGGCCCCGGATGCCGCACTGGCGTCTATCATCTCGACCATTCTGGTTATTGCGGGTGGGCAGAGCGTGGGTGCCGGTATTGCCCTTGCTATCCCGCTGGCGGCAGCCGGTCAGGTGTTGACCATCATTGTGCGTACCATCACCGTGGCCTTCCAGCATGCGGCCGATAAAGCTGCCGAAAAAGGTAATTTAACCGCTATCTCATGGATTCACGTTTCCGCGCTGGTCTTACAGGCTATGCGTATCGCCATCCCGGCACTGATTGTTGGCGTCTCTGTGGGTACCCACATCGTGCAGGAACTGCTGAACTCGATCCCAGACGTGGTCACTAACGGCCTGAATATTGCCGGTGGCATGATCGTGGTCGTCGGTTACGCGATGGTGATCAACATGATGCGTGCCGGTTATCTGATGCCGTTCTTCTACCTCGGTTTCGTGACCGCGGCATTCACCAGCTTCAACCTGGTTGCACTGGGCGTGATCGGTGTGGTGATGGCCATCCTGTATATCCAGCTGGCACCGAAATATAACCGTGTAGCTGGTGCGCAGGCCTCAGGCCCGGCGAATAATGACCTTGATAACGAACTCGATTAAGGAAAGGTGAGAGAAATGGTTGATACAACTACCACTACGCAGAAGAAATTAACACCAGGCGACATCCGCGGTGTGTTCTTACGCTCAAACCTGTTCCAGGGTTCGTGGAACTTCGAACGTATGCAGGCACTGGGATTCTGTTATTCCATGGTCCCGGTGATCCGCCGTCTGTATCCGGACAACAACGACGACCGTAAACAGGCGATCAAACGCCATCTGGAATTCTTTAATACCCATCCTTACGTTGCTGCCCCCGTGCTCGGCGTAACGATGGCGATGGAAGAGCAGCGTGCGAACGGTGCCGCCATCGATGATGCGGCGATTAACGGTATCAAGGTAGGTCTGATGGGGCCGCTGGCCGGCGTGGGCGACCCGATCTTCTGGGGAACCGTGCGCCCGGTATTTGCGGCACTGGGTGCGGGTATTGCCATGAGTGGCAGCCTTCTGGGCCCACTGCTGTTCTTCGTACTGTTTAACCTGGTACGTTTACTGGTACGTTATTACGGCGTGGCTTATGGCTACCGCAAAGGGGTGGATATCGTCAGTGATATGGGCGGCGGCTTCCTGCAAAAACTGACTGAGGGGGCGTCCATTCTCGGCCTCTTTGTGATGGGGGCACTGGTCAACAAATGGACCCACGTTAACGTACCGCTGGTGGTATCAAGGATCACCGACCAGACCGGAAAAACCACGGTCACCACTGTGCAATCCATTCTTGATCAGTTGATGCCGGGCTTAATTCCGCTGCTGTTGACCTTCGGGTGTATGTGGCTGTTGCGTCGCAAAGTCAACGCGTTGTGGATTATTATGGGCTTCTTCGTGATTGGTATTTTCGGTTACTGGGTCGGCCTGCTGGGCGTTTAACAACGTATAACTCAACTCTACATCATTCAAGTCCCCTCCTGGGGACTTGAAGTATGACGAGTTCATCACATATTCTCTCAGGGGCCAGCACAGTCTGGCCCGTTTTTTGGACGCTGATATGTTTTTGACTGATTACCTGATTATTCTGTTTATTGTTTTGATTTTTCTTTATGGGCTTTACGACGAACTCATCATGGACCGTTTGCAGGGCCCAACACGGCTGAAAGTCCTGTTGCAACGGCGTAATAAGCTCGACAGCCTGATTTTCATCGTCCTGCTGGGTATTCTCTTGTACAAGAATGTGAGTGACCAGGGTCCGCAGCTCACCACGCTGTTGCTCATGGCGCTGGGTGCGTTGACGGCGTGGTTATTCTGGATTCGCGCACCGAAGCTGCTGCTTAAACAGCATGGCTTTTTCTACGCTAACGTTTTTATCCCCTGGGGGCGTATCAGCGCCATCAACCTGTCTGAAGATGGCGTGCTGGTGATTGCACTGGAAAACCGTCGTTTACTGATCCATGTGCGTCAGCTCGATGATCTGGAGAAGATTTATCAGGTTATGCTGGAGAGTCGCTAACGTCCATCGCGATGGCAGAAGCGCTGTCGCGCTGCCACAGACGCAGGGTGAAGTCGGTCTCACAGGAGAACTGTTCGGTGGTGGCCAGAATGCCCCACACTTCAGGGCGCGCACGCCAGGCGAAAGGCGTCATCTGCAACAGTGCGCCAGACTCTTCGCTGTTCAATGTCATGGGGTAGCTTAGCTGCTGCTCTTCAACCAGCGTAAAGCCAGGCATCTCTTCAGGCGTGGTGTCGTGCAACTGCACATCCTGGTAAATCAGCGCTTTAAACTGCATCAGATGGCGTGGACCGGGCGTCACTGTCAACACATAGCCCTGAGGTCTGACTACGCGTGCCAACTCCTCAGCCTTGCAGGGTGCGTAGATGCGCAGCACGGCATCAAACTGATTATCACTGAACGGCAGACGATGGCTGGAAGCCACGCAGAACTCAACGTTGCCATAACGCTTTGCCCCGGCACGAACGGCAATCTTCGCCACATCAAGACCGTAGACTTTCGCCTCCCCCTGCGCTTCCAGGCGGTTGGCCACTTCATGGGTGTAATACCCCTCCCCACAGCCAATATCCAGCACGCTGACAGGCGGCTGTGGCAAAACACGCACCAGTAAATCACAGACCTGTTGTTGCAGCGGCTGGTAGTGCCCGGCATCCAGGAAGTGACGTCTTGCCTGCATCATGTCCGCGCTGTCACCGGGTTGTTTGGAGCGTTTATGCTGTACCGGCAACAAATTGACATAGCCTTCTTTCGCCTGATCAAACTGATGATGATTTAAGCAGCTGTAAACGCGCTGATTCAACAGCAGCGGTTGCTGGCAAAGAGGACACTGGTACGACATAACAACACTCCATAAACAGATGACGCGGCAGTTTACTGCAAAGCCCGATGAAAATCCCGCAGACAATGATGCAAAAAAGCCCCGTCATTTCTGACGAGGCTTTAGTATTCAGATTTCAGCCTGGATTACACGCAGGGCGGCAATGACAGGCTCAGATCGAAAATTAGATAGCGGTGACGTTCACAGCAGCAGGGCCTTTCTGGCCGTCCTGGATTTCGAACTCAACGTTCTGGCCTTCAGCCAGAGTTTTGAAGCCATTACCCTGGATTGCAGAGAAATGTACGAATACATCTTTGCTGCCGTCAGCAGGAGTGATGAAACCAAAACCTTTAGACTCGTTGAACCACTTAACCTGACCTTTAATCTTTGCCATTTTGCAAATTCCTTAGAGTGTTTATTCGCCCGTGGGCTTTACTTACAGAAAAACCAGAGACATAACTGCATGAGGCACTAAATTAAAGATCGGCAAGGAAGTGGAATTCAACGTCAACGTCTTTACTCAGAACTTCTTTACTGAAGATGCCATACATAAACAGAACTGTACCTCGTTTTACCCGAATGTTTTATCACATATCCGTTAATTAATGGCAAGTCATTTTTAAACAGAGATAGTGATGTCGCACACATTTGAAACGATAGCTGATACAGATTGCACGTACATGCATGACGCTTCATCAACGATGAACACACCAGCCCCCTGCTGACCCCTTTTACTGCCTGCTCAGGCTGAACGATATTTTAAACCGCAGATGGCATGAAGTCTATGCTGATACTGCGTAAACCTGATATTTTGCGCGAAAATTATTGCATAAATATGGCAAAGCATTGACGAAAGATATCGTTGATAAACACAGAATAACTGGGGTAAGGCCAACTCGAATTGTACAAAAATCCGGCATTAGCGCCAGTGTATATTTGTATTGCACCAAAATCATGAAAGTCGCTAACGCATTGCCCCATTTAAAAGCATTGATCTGACCCCGCGTATTATCACAATCAAATCACTCTATTTGCATTATTAGATCCGGGTTCTTAATTTTCACTGCGATATAAGAAAACAGGGTTAAGGTCAATCCGAATCGATATTATCCAGCAGCATTTTACCCCCGATTATCCACGGCTTAAAACGGGTCAAATCCAGCCCTGCGGACAGCATTGCCTGCTCCAGTACCTGAGGGGGTTCATCCAGTGATTCATCGGCAAGCTCAAATACCCCCCAGTGGATCGGGATCGTCACAGGCTCACCTATTGCCTGATGGAGCGAGACGGCCTGGTCAGGGTCCATATGCTGAGACTGCATGAACCATTTTGGTGCATAAGCACCGACCGGCAAGGCAGCAAGTGTAAACGGCCCTAACCGTCTTGGGATCTCCAGTAACCCCTCCCAATAACCGCTGTCGCCGCTAAACCAGAAATTAAGCGTCTGACTTTTTATGACCCAGCCGCACCACAATGAACGATTTCGGTCCCACAGCGCACGCATACTCCAGTGGCGTGCAGGCACTGCGTGAAAGGTTAACCCGCACGCCTGAGTCTGCTGCCACCAGTCGAGCGGCACGACCTGACGTGCACCGCGATGCTTAAACCACGTTTCCAGTCCTAGCGGCACCACAAAGGTGACCTGCGGAAAACGACGGAGAATTTTTTTTATCGTTGGACGATCGAGGTGGTCGTAATGATTGTGGGAGATCAGCACCACATCCAGCCGGGGTAAATCGTCAATCGCCAGTGCAGGCGGTGTTTGACGCTGTGGACCATAAAAACTGAGGGGAGAAGCGCGTGAGGAGAGCGCCGGATCGATCAGGGTATAATGTCCGGCGGTACGTAGCAGCATGCAGGCATGACCCAGCCACCAGACGGCATCCTGCTCACCGCTCAGATCGGCGGGCTGCCACCATTGCCTGATGAACGGTTCATAGCCTTGCGCCGGGGGCCGGGGTAATCCCTGCTGCTTACGTTCTTGCCGCCAGCGCCTGAGATCGCCGTTCTGACGCAGGTCTGGTTCCAGGTTACGAAACCCCTCCGGGGTATGGTGAGGTTTTTCTGGGTCGAACCAGGGATTCTGCCAGGCCATTGACGGCTCCTTGATGAAATTAACGCTCCGGAATCAGACGGGTAAAATCTTTGTTCTCAGTGGTATCCGTGGTTTTTTCTGCCTGCTCTTTACCCGCAACCGAATCGGTCAGACGGCGCAGCAACACATTTTGTTTTTTCTGCTCTTCCAGCAGCGCTTCCAGCAACTGAATTTGCTGATTTGCCCTGACGCTGGCCCGATTAACAAAAAACCAGACGACCAGCCCAATAATAACCAGGACAGTCACCACACCCATTGATGCGATATCCATCGCACCTGTCGTCATTTCGTTCATACATGCCTCAAAACTGAAAATGGGCTACCGAAGTACGTTAGCGCCGCCGAGATGATTTTACCTGCTCGGGCGTTAATTGATAGCTGCATCACAAAATACTCAACGTACTGCGACAGAAATGTTCCGCGCTTTCAGTATCCTCTTATCGTTTTCAGTACCAGTAACCTGCATGGTGCTATGCTTAGCGCGGGCAGTGAGGACACCGCCTGAACAATAATAAGGGGATACACATGAAATTTTTGCTACGGATCGTTGCACTGCTGGTCATCATCTGGCTGGCAATGCTATTGACAGGCTATGGCGTTCTGACAGGCAGCAACAAAAATGTCGCGGGAATGGGGCTTCAGTGCCAGTATCTGACAGCGCGCGGCATGGTGATTGCGCAGTATCTGCATACTGATAGCGGGATCATCGGCGTGACAGACTGTCCTCTGCTGAGGAAGAGCTCGGAAGTGGTCGACAACTGACAGACAATCGGGCCAGCGCACTGCTGGCCCGTTGAGGATTAAAAAGGATAGTCGTGGTAACCCATCTGCTCGGAGATGTTTTTCGCCGCCTGATGCAGCATCGCGACGTATCCTTTTTTATGTTCTTCTGAGAAACGAATAGTCGGGAATGAGATACTCAGACCGGCAATCACCACGCCAAAGCGATCAAAGACTGGCACGGCAATACAACGCAGCCCTTCTTCCTGCTCTTCATTATCCTCACCGAAACCCTGAGAACGCACCTGGTCCAGCGCAGGTAACAGTGCTGCAGCGCTGTCGAGCGTCCTTGACGTGCTGCGAGTAAACTCGACCCCCGTCAGAATCTCCTCGACTTCTGCGCGGTCTCGCCAGGCCAGCAACACTTTACCAATTGCCGTACTGTGGAGTGGATTACGACGACCAATACGGGAATACATCCGCAGGTTGTATAATGAATCCACCTTATGGATGTAAACAATACTGTCTTCTTCCAGGGCCCCAAGGTGGATCGTTTCTTTCGTCTGGCGCGAAATATCACGCATCTGCACATCGGCACTGCGGATCAGATCGACATTCTGTAACGCTTTTGCGCCCAGCTCGAAGAGTTTAAGGGTCAGCGCATACTTCTCAGACTCCCCTTCCTGTGAGACGTAGCCCAGGGTTTTCATGGTCTGGAGAAAACGGTAAACGGTACTTTTCGACATCATCACCCGCTGTGAAAGCTCGGTGATACCATTTTCACGTTCCTCGCCCAGCGCCTGCAAAATGCCAAACACTTTCATGACCGAAGAGACGGAGTCTGGTTGTTTATCTGAATCGGCACTGATCATGTTTTACCTTTAAGTGTTTTATAAAAAATGGAACGCTATTTCCATTATACGGCCCGCACCCTGAGTGTGCAACGACCTGCGCGTGATGACGGACACATCCGGTGATAGTTTTCAGCCAGTTACAGACTGGAAAAAATCGTAAAAACCATTAGCATGGTGATATTCGCCCCTCTGACTATTTCATCACCATGCCGCCTGAATCACCGACTGACGGTTTACCGTTACCCCAACGCTACGGGGCCATTGTGGCGATTGCGCTCGGCATTACTGTCGCTGTGCTTGATGGTGCCATTGCCAACGTTGCACTACCGACCATCGCCCGCGAGCTTCATGCCAGCCCGGCACAGTCCATCTGGATTGTGAATGCCTACCAGCTGGCGATTATTGTCTCGTTGCTGTCGCTCTCTTTTCTCGGTGATATGCTGGGTTATCGCCGCGTTTACCAGTGCGGCCTGGTGCTGTTTACCTGCACGTCATTATTCTGCGCGCTTTCTGACTCACTGAGCATGTTAACCTTCGCCCGCGTGTTGCAGGGGTTCGGCGGCGCAGCGCTGATGAGCGTCAACACCGCACTGATACGCATTATCTATCCTCAGCGCCACCTCGGGCGCGGTATGGGAATTAATTCGCTGATTGTCGCCGTCTCCAGCGCCGCGGGGCCCACGGTGGCCGCTGCGATACTGTCTTTCGCCTCCTGGCAGTGGCTGTTTCTGATCAATATCCCGGTCGGCATTGCCGCACTGTATCTCGCCCTGCGTTTCCTGCCAGACAATCAGCAGAAGTCTCAGGGGCAGCGTTTTGACGTCGCCAGCGGTGTGATGAACGCCCTCACCTTCGGCCTGCTTATCTCGCTGCTGAGTGGGTTCGCCCAGGGGGTGGATGGCAGGCTGCTGTTGGCAGAGCTGTTGTTGCTCCTGGTTGTTGGCACCCTGTTTATTCGCCGTCAGCTTAGAATGGCATTTCCGCTGCTGCCGGTGGATCTTTTCCGCATCCCGGTCTTTGCATTGTCAATTGGCACATCGGTCTGTTCTTTCTGTGCGCAGATGCTGGCGATGGTTTCACTGCCGTTCTTTTTGCAAAGCGCACTGGGGCGGAGCGAGGTCGCCACGGGGCTGCTGCTAACGCCGTGGCCGCTGGCCACCATGGTGATGGCACCGATTGCTGGCAGGCTGATTGAACGCGTTCACGCCGGGCTGTTAGGCGCTATTGGGCTGGCAATGTTTGCCAGCGGGTTATTTGCTCTGGCTTTGTTGCCTGCCAGCCCGGCTGACGGCGATATTATCTGGCGCATGATACTGTGCGGTGCCGGATTTGGTCTGTTCCAGTCGCCCAACAACCACACCATTATCTCCTCTGCCCCGCGCCATCGTAGCGGGGGTGCCAGCGGGATGCTGGGTACGGCAAGACTGCTGGGTCAGGCCAGCGGTGCTGCGCTGGTGGCACTGATGTTTAACCTCTTTGCCACCCAGGGTACTCATCTTTCGCTGCTACTGGCAGGCAGCTTCGCCACCGTAGCCGCGCTGGTCAGCGCCCTGCGCATCACTCAACCACGTAACGTTTGAGCATAAAAAAACCCGCCAGAAGGCGGGTTTTTAATTGAGCAGAGTGGGTGGTTACTTCAGGTACTCACCACTACGCAGTGCTTCAATACGTTTGTCCAGCGGCGGGTGAGACATAAACAGCTCACTCAGCGACTTAGACTTCCCGTTGATGCAGAACGCCATCATGCTGCTGGCTTCCTGTGGCTCATAACTGGTTTTCAGACGTTGCAGCGCGGCAATCATCTTCTCACGGCCGGCCAGGCGTGCAGCCCCCGCGTCCGCATGGAACTCACGGTGACGTGAGAACCACATGGTGATGATGCTGGCGACAATACCAAAGACCAACTCCAGTACCATTGAAACCACAAAGTACACCATCGGGTTACCGTTGCTGCCCCCTTCTTCATCGCGGTTGCCAGACATAAAGCCTGCCGCCAGCTGCGCTAAAATACGCGAGATGAAGATCACAAAGGTGTTCACAATACCCTGAATCAGCGTCATGGTGACCATGTCACCGTTAGCGATATGGCTAATTTCATGTGCCAGCACCGCTTCTGCTTCATCACGGCTCATGTTCTGCAACAGGCCGGTTGATACCGCGACCAGTGAAGCATCACGACGCGCACCCGTTGCAAAAGCATTGATATCGGGCGCATGGTACACAGCCACCTGCGGCATCGCGATGCCTGCCTGCTGTGCCTGGCGGCCTACGGTTTCCATCAGCCAGCGTTCGGTTTCGTTACGCGGCTGTTCAATCACTTCACCGCCAACGGAACGTAACGCCATCCATTTCGACATCAGCAGTGAGACAAACGCACCGCCGAAGCCAAACAGACCCGCCATGATCATCAGGCCCATAACACTGCTTGACTGGATCCCTGTCAGGCTGAGGATCAGCCCGAACACCACCATAACCCCAAGGTTGGTTAACAGGAAAAGCGCAATACGCATCATAAAATTTATTCTTCCTCAGTTATTCCGCTATTCGCGTAACACCATCGTAAGGTCAATACTGTGCATTTCAAGCACTCTTAATCTTTAAGTGCTTAAAAAGACATAACTTTACACTTTGTCTTACTTTTTACGCACCACGCCAGGAGGGAATAAAAAAGGCACAGCGAATGCTGTGCCTGTTGGGCTTATTTCGCCGCGGCTGGGGTCGCTGGCGGCTGCTGTTTTTCCAGCTGCGCCAGGTCTTCAGCAATCTTCACCGTTTCATCAAGATACGGGTCAGGCTCTTTATAATCTTTCGGCAAATCATCCAGTTTTACCAGGGCCTTTTTGCCTTCTGCTTTCAGACGCGCATTGATGCGTTCCAGACGCAGCGCATCATCTTCCCGGTTCTCTTTTTCACGCTCGGCCAGATTGAGCGAGATGATATTGCGTTTCTCTTTATTCGCATTGAAACGAGCAATATCTTTGATGATGTACTGGAACTCTGCATCTTTCGCGATGCGATCCTGATGTTGCTGGATCAGTTTCGGTTCCAGCGGCTTGAGGTCACCCATTTTCACGTAGGTCGCCGCTTTAACGCTGTCCCACGGCAAGGCGTTATCCTCAAACTTCTCGCCGGTTTCCACCGCTTCCACGCCGGTTGGCATCAGCAGATCAGGGGTCACCCCTTTCCGCTGTGTGCTGCCGCCGTTGATACGATAGAACTTCTGAATGGTGTACTGTACGGACCCCAACGCTGGCCACTCAGGGCGCAACATCTGATCGTAGATACGGTTCAGTGAGCGATACTGCTGCACGGTGCCTTTACCGAACGTCGGTTCACCGACAATCAGCGCACGGCCATAATCCTGCATCGCCGCGGCAAAGATTTCAGACGCTGAAGCACTGAAGCGGTCAACCAGCACCACCAGCGCACCTTTGTAATAGGTCACACCGTCGTTGTCGCTATCCTGACGAATTTTGCCGTTATTATCACGCACCTGCACAACAGGGCCGCCCGGGATAAACAGACCAGAAAGCGATACCGCTTCCGTCAGTGCCCCACCGCCGTTAGTACGCAGGTCGATAACAATACTGTCAACATTCTGCTTTTGCAGTTTCTGCAACTGCACTTTCACGTCATCGGTCAGACCCACATAGAAGCCGGGGATATCCAGCACGCCGACTTTCTGTTTGCCAACGTTATGCACGGTCATTTTCACCGCGCGATCTTCCAGACGGATTTTCTCACGCGTCAGCGTGACGGTACGGGTTTTGGTTCCTTTACCGGCAGGCAGGATTTCCAGGCGCACTTTGCTGCCTTTTGGTCCTTTAATCTGCGCAACCACATCGTCCAGACGCCAGCCGATCACATCGACAACTGGCTTACCTGGCTGGCCAACACCGACAATACGATCGCCAACGGTGATCGTTTTGCTTTTAGCAGCAGGGCCACCCGCCACCATGGAATTGATCACGGTGTAGTCATCATCCATTTGCAGCACCGCACCAATACCTTCCAGAGACAGACTCATTTCGGTATTGAACTGCTCAGTGTTACGTGGAGAGAGGTAGTTGGTGTGCGGATCAATTTCGTGCGCGAACGCCGTCATTGCCAGCTGGAAAACGTCTTCGCTGTTGCTCTGCGCCAGGCGGCGCACTGCGAACTGATAACGTTTAGTGAGAACTTCACGGATCTCTTTCTCATCTTTACCGGCCAGCTTGAGGCTCAGCTCATCATATTTGACCTTCGCGTCCCACAGGGCGTTGAGCTCTGCGGTGCTTTTAGGCCATGGCGCTTTGCTGCGGTCGATATCAATGGTGTCATTACCGGTGAAAACCATCGGCTTATTCAGCACGGAGAGTGCGTACTGATAACGTTCAAAACGGCGTTTCTGTGCCAGGTTATACAGATCATAAAACGCCGAAAGCTGGCCGGTTTTTAACTCGTCGCCCAGCGTTGTTTTCTTGTCCGCATATTGCGTGATATCCGACTCCAGCAACACATTGTGGCTGTAGTCGAGCAAGTTCAGATAGCGCTCAAAGATTTTAACGGAAAAATCTTTGTCGAGATCGAACTGGCGATAATGGGAACGGGTGAAACGGGAGGTGACACGCTCACTGACAGTGGCATGTTGTGCTTCCTGATGTAACTGCGGGATTTGATCGGCACGTGTAATATTGTCAGCCGCAAAAACATTGCCTGCGATAAACAGGCCCGCAATGATGGTGCTTTTAAAAAGAGTGTTCATGCCCTGATTAGCCTCCGTATCAGAACTGCAAGTGTTCTGCGCGTACTATCATTGCCAGGCCGGAAGCTAACTGCACCCGAACGCCATCTTTGGAAATTTCCAAAATAGTGGCATCCATTGCACTTTTACCTGCGGTAACTTTAATGCTCTGGCCAACTTGCAACGCTGATGTGTCGGTAACCGGTTTGCGTGGCTCCGGCTGAGTTTCTGCACGAGGTGCGGAAGAGCCCGGTTCGACCTGAGGACGAGCGGGCTTGCTGCGCACTTTACGTGGCTGCTCACCTTCTGCCGCAGGTTTACGAACAGGTTTGCGCGGACGACGCGGTGTGGTGTCTTCACCCGCTTCACGCTTTTTCGCCTGCTGCTGTTCGCGTTGTGCCTGCACGCGCGCTTTGGCTTCTTCAAGCTGTTTACGCGCATGTTCAACATGCTGTTCGTCCAGTTGACCACAGGCATTGCCATCGAGGTCAACACGCGCTGCACCAGCTTTGATGCCATAAAGATAGCGCCAGCTGGATGTGTAAAGACGCAGTGCTGAACGAAGCTGAGTTTTGCTCAAGTTCATTTCGCCCTGCACGCGGTCGACTAAATCCTGAAAGATGCCGATTTTAAGTGGTCGAGCTTCCCCTTCTGCGCTAAAGCATTGTGGAAAACGCTCTGCCAGAAAGGCGATGACTTCTTTGGTGCTATTCAACTTAGGTTGATTTTCCATGAAATTTCCTGATTACAACGGGTTTGCCAATCAGCGCGGGCATGAACAGGCGTCATTATAATGACACCATCAGCAATTGCTACGTGATCCAGCGCTTTAGGTGCGTTTCATGTGAATAAATTTTTCCACATCCGATCCGGCAAGCACCTCACAAAGCCCGTCCGTCAACGCTTTAAGCCCCGCTTCATCCTCACTGTCAAAGCGGTTATATTCCACACTATCAATGTCCAAAACACCAATGACACTGCCATTAACCACCAGCGGCAACACAATTTCTGCATTACTGGCGGCATCACAAGCGATATGTCCGGGGAATGCGTGCACATCATCAACGCGCTGAACGGCATTCTCTGCCACAGCCGTACCACAGACACCACGCCCCACAGGAATACGCACACAGGCGATTTTTCCCTGGAATGGACCCAGAACCAGCGTTTTTTCTTCCGTTAACAAATAAAAACCTGCCCAGTTAACCCCATCAAGACGTTCGTATAAAAGCGCGCTACAATTGCCCATCACTGCCAGAAAACTGGTTTCGCCACTGAGTAATGCACGCATATCACGATTGAGGTCGGTATAAAATTCTGCTTTTGTCATTGTTTAACAATTGTAGAAACGAACACGACACAGCCGGGCTGCATCGTCCAAAAAATTAAGCATTAAAAAACCAGCGGATTAGATGAATCATTCTGTTAGTTACTATAACCTTAGAATTATCCGAATACTGAAGCATGGCTATACTGAGTCTTGCTCTCATGGCGTTAATCAGCCTAACCCTGCCCTGCACCTGCGCTGTTTGGGCTAAAGCACGATCGGGAATATGAAAATACACGCCATCAGTCATGCTCTGCCACAGGCACGTTATCAGCGATGTCCCCAATGTGATACCCTTTTTTCCTTACCAGATGTGAAATCGCGTCAGTCAGCACACTGCCCACGTTGCAATGCGCTTATCCTTAATGGACGTGACTGGTCAATGACGCGTCTGACGGCCATGGCCGTCACCATGATATTGCTGATGCCTTTCGCATTTAATGAATCGTTGATGTCGGTGCGTCTGCTGGGAACCAACATTTATGCCAGCCTGCTGGGCGGCATCATGCAGATGGCGCAACAGGGCGATGTGATCACCGCTGCGATGGTAGCGTTCTGTACCATTGGTGCACCGGTGACGCTGGTCGCTTCCATTGCTTATCTCTATTTTGGTGAAAAGCTGGGCATGAACCTGCGCCCGGTACTCCTGATGCTCGATCGCCTGAAGGAGTGGGTGATGCTGGATATTTATCTGGTGGGTGTTGCCATCGCCTCCATCAAGGTTCAGGACTATGCGGCGATCACACCAGGCATCGGGTTGATTGCCTTCATTATATTGACACTACTGAGCCTGCTGACGTTAATTCACCTGAATGTTGAACAGCTTTGGCACCGTTTCTATCCGCAGCCAAACCCCAATGTGCCCATCGCGCAATTGCAGGTTTGTCTGAGCTGCCACCATACCGGCGTGGCTGACGATCGGGGGCGTTGCACTCGGTGCCATACTCCACTACGTTTTCGCCGCCACTTCAGTCTGCAAAAGTCCTGGGCATCGCTGATTGCCTCCATCGTGTTGCTGATCCCGGCAAACCTGCTGCCAATCTCAATCATTTATCTGAATGGCGCACGCCAGGAAGACACGATTCTTTCCGGGATACTTTCGCTGGCCTCCGGTAATATTCCGGTGGCCGCCGTGGTGTTTATTGCCAGTATCCTGGTGCCCTTCACTAAGGTCATCGTGTTACTGACATTGTTAATCAGTATTCACTTTAATTGCGAACAAGGGCTGAAAACCCGCATACGCCTGTTGCGCGTCGTGAAATGGGTTGGCCGCTGGTCAATGCTCGACCTCTTTGTTATTTCGTTAACCATGTCGCTGGTCAATCGCGACCAGCTTCTGGCTTTTACAATGGGACCCGCTGCGTTCTACTTCGGATCGGCGGTCATACTTACTATCCTTGCCGTTGAGTGGCTGGATAGCCGTTTACTTTGGGATGCTCATGCAACAGGAAACGCCGACTACACCGACTAGCGCACGCATCAAAAATCGGCGCAAAATATCGCCGTTCTGGTTGCTGCCGTTTATTGCGCTGCTGATTGCCGGCTGGCTGATCTGGACCAATTACCAGGAGCGCGGCACCACGGTCACCATCGATTTCGCTACCGCCGACGGTATTGTGCCCGGCCGCACGCCAGTGCGTTACCAGGGGGTGGAAGTCGGTCTGGTGCAGGGCATCAGCATGACTGACGATCTGCGCACCATTAAGATCAAGGCCAGTATTAAAAGCGATATGAAGGATGCGCTGCGTGAAGATACGCAGTTCTGGCTGGTCACGCCCAAAGCCTCACTGGCGGGTGTTTCCGGCCTGGATGCGCTGGTTGGCGGGAACTACATCGGGATGATGCCCGGCAAAGGCGAACCGCGCGAGAACTTTGTAGCGCTGGATACTCAGCCGAAGTATCGCGTCAATACGGGTGAAATGATGATCCACCTGCATGCCCCGGATCTCGGGGCATTGAACAGCGGATCGCTGGTCTATTTCCGCAAAATCCCGGTCGGACGCGTCTACGACTACAGCCTGAATTCGGGCAACAAGGGCGTGAGCATCGACGTGCTGATTGAACGGCGTTTTACCAATCTGGTGAAAAAAGAAAGCCGCTTCTGGAATGTTTCTGGCGTGAAAGCTGATGTCGGCCTCAGCGGCGCAAAAGTGCAGCTGGAAAGCCTGGCCGCGCTGGTCAATGGTGCCATTGCTTTCGATTCACCAGAAACATCGGAGACCGCGAAATCTGACGACAGTTACGCCCTCTATCCTGACCTGGCACAAAGCCAGCGCGGCGTGATGATCTCGCTCGATCTGCCGGATGGTAAGAATCTGAAAGAAGGCAGTACCCCGCTGATTTATCAGGGGCTGGAGGTCGGCACACTGACAAAAATGACGCTGCTTGACAGCGGCAAAGTCAGCGGTGAACTGACACTCGATCCGTCCGTGACCAACCTGATGCGAACAGGAACCCGCATTGAAATGCGTAGCCCGAAAATCAGCCTGAGTGATTCCAGCCTCAGCAGCCTGCTGACAGGCAATACGCTCGAGCTGATCCCGGGTGATGGAGAGCCACAAACTCATTATACGGTCTTGCCTAGCAATGAATCGCTGTTACAGCAACCCAACGCACTTGAGCTGACGCTCAACGCCCCGGAAAGCTACGGCATTGATGCCGGGCAGCCGCTGATGCTGCACGGAATGCGCATAGGCCAGGTGATCAAGCGTACCCTGAATGAAAAAGGCGTAACTTTTAATGTTGCCGTGGCGGCCGAATACCGCCACCTGGTGCATGGTGACAGCAAATTTATCATTAACAGTCGCCTGGATGTGAAGCTCGGCATCGACGGGATGGAAGTGCTGGGCGCCAGCGCCCGCGAGTGGGTCGACGGAGGCATTCGCCTCGATCCGGGTAATAAAGGCGCGGTGAAAGCCCGTTATCCGCTGTATGCCAACAGTGAGAAAGCTGAGGAAGGCATCCTCGGTGACACTCTGCCCACCACCCTCACCCTGACCGCCAGCAGTCTGCCCGACATCCAGGCAGGTTCTGTGGTGCTCTTCCGTAAGTTCCAGGTCGGTGAGATTGTCAGCGTGAACCCGCGCTCCGATGCTTTCGACGTCAACGTACATATCAAGCCGGAATACCGACGCCTGCTGACACAAAGCAGCGTCTTCTGGGCCGAAGGCGGTGCACGCGTGCAGCTGAACGGTAGCGGCCTGACCGTGCAGGCCTCACCGCTGAATCGTGCTCTGAAAGGTGCCATCAGCTTTGATAACTTAACCGGTGCGGGCGTGGGTTTAACCCGTCAGGATAAACGCGTTCTGTATGATTCAGAAACCACAGCCCGCGCCGTGGGCAGCCAGATCACCCTGCGGACTTATGATGCCAGTAAGCTGTCAGCGGGTATGCCTATCCGCTATCTCGGTATCACCATTGGACAGTTAGAATCACTGGCACTGGGGGCCGATAATAATCAGGTGATCGCCAAAGCGGTGCTCTACCCTGAATACGTGCAGGATTTCGCCCGTCTTGGCACCCGCTTCTCCGTGGTATCGCCGCAGATTTCGGCTGCCGGCGTTAACCACCTGGAAACCCTGCTTCAGCCTTATATCAACGTTGACCCGGGCAAAGGCCGTGCTCAGCGCACCTTTGAGCTCCAGGAATCCACCATCACCGATGCGCGTTATCTTGACGGACTGAATGTGGTGATGGACGCACCGGAAGGCGGCTCACTGTCGGTCGGTACACCGGTACTGTTCCGCGGCGTGGAAGTCGGTACGGTGACAGGGACATCACTGGGAGCCATGGCCGACCGCGTACAGATTACGCTGCGCATCAGTAAAAAATATCAACACCTGGTGCGTAATAACTCGGTGTTCTGGCTGGCATCGGGCTACAACCTGAAATTTGGCCTGATCGGTGGGGTAGTGAAAACCGGAACCTTCCAGCAGTTCATTCAGGGTGGCATTGCCTTCGCCACACCACCAACCGTGCCACTGGCTCCGCAAGCCTCTTCCGGTAAACACTTCCTGCTTGAGGATGAAGAACCGAAAGAGTGGCGCAAATGGGGCACCGCCCTGCCACAGTAGTGCGGTAATACACCGGAGAAAAAATACAACGGGGCCTTATGTCGCAACATAAGGCCCCGTTCTTTATCCGCGATTTTTTATAGGAAAAAACAGGGTTTTTTGACTTCTTATTTTTTACCTCCGGCGTGACCATGCTAAACTCCCGGCACTTATTTCCCCTGGATTCAGCCTGTGTCTCACTCTTCCCGCGTCTATTTTCCGCAAGCCTTTCTCGATCAAATGCAGCAGTTACTGCCAGATAACACCGAATACCAACGTTTTCTTGCCATCAGTGAACAACCTCTTCGCCGCAGCCTTCGCGTCAATACGTTAAAAATTAGCGTGGCGGACTTCCTCGCCCTGGTGGCGCCGTATCAGTGGGCATTAACGCCGGTCCCCTGGTGTGCAGAAGGATTCTGGATCAGCCGTGACGATGCAGACACCCTGCCGCTGGGTAGCACCGCTGAACACCTCGCCGGGCTGTTCTACATCCAGGAAGCCAGTTCAATGCTGC
The DNA here is from genome assembly GCF_037479175.1 of Erwinia sp. MYb375. Lineage (NCBI taxonomy): Bacteria > Pseudomonadati > Pseudomonadota > Gammaproteobacteria > Enterobacterales > Erwiniaceae > Erwinia > Erwinia sp. MYb375. The sequence continues at coordinate 1,034,763 of NZ_JBBGZS010000023.1, forward strand.
CGGTAAGTGCACTGTTTTCCGGTGATACCTCCCCTGAGCGGATTATGGATATGGCGGCTGCGCCAGGTTCAAAAACCACGCAGATTGCTGCCCGGATGAACAATCGTGGCGCCATCCTCGCCAACGAGTTCTCCGCCAGCCGTGTGAAAGTGCTGCACGCAAACCTCAGCCGCTGCGGCGTGAGTAATACCGCGATGACCCATTTCGATGGACGCGTCTTCGGCCCGGCGCTACCCGAATGCTTTGACGCTATTCTGCTGGATGCCCCGTGCTCGGGCGAAGGCGTTATCCGCAAAGATGCGGACGCGCTGCGTAACTGGTCTGAGGCCAGCAACGCAGAGATTGCCGCCACACAGCAGGATTTGATCAACAGTGCGTTTCATGCCCTGCGCCCGGGCGGCACACTGATTTATTCCACCTGCACCCTGAACCGCAGTGAAAATCAGCAGGTCATTACCTGGTTGCAGGAACAGTACCCGGATGCCGTAGAGATTGAGCCCCTGAACTCGCTGTTCGAGGGTGCGGAAAAGGCGACCACGCCGGAGGGTTTCCTCCATGTATTCCCGCACATTTTCGACAGCGAAGGCTTCTTTGTTGCCCGTCTACGCAAAACGGCCAGCGTACCTCCTCTGCCGGTGCCCGGCTATAAAGTGGGGAAACCGCCCTTCAGCCCGCTCAATCGTAAACAGCAGGACGAGGTGATCGCTGCAGCGGCAAAATCGGGACTGCACTGGGAAGATGACATGGCGCTTTGGCAGCGTGATAAAGAGCTGTGGTTGTTCCCACGCGCGATGGAAGCACTGCTGGGCCGCGTACGTTTTTCTCGAATTGGCCTGAAGCTGGCTGAAACATTCCCGAAAGGTTATCGCTGGCAGCATGAAGCCGCTATCGCGTTGGCTGATCCGGCTGCAGCCCATGCCGTTGAATTGAGCAGCAGCGAAGCGGAAGAGTGGTATCGTGGACGGGATATTTACCCTGAGCGTGAACTGCCAGGTGATGAACTGATCATTTGTTATCAGCAGCAGCCGATTGGTATCGCTAAAAAGGTCGGAAGCCGCATTAAAAATAACTACCCTCGAGAACTGGTCCGCGATGGCAAGCTGTTCAGCATGTAACTCACTGGCGGCTTTTCGGAGCCGCCAGTGCCCTCAGGGCACGGCCAATTCGCACGATATTGAGGCATGGTTTAGCGCAATTGCTTTAAAATGACGTCTTTCTGACCTTCACGGATTTGACAGAGATGAGCAAACGCAAGCAGTTTTATCTGACGCTGGCCCTGATTACCACAGGCAGTTTATTAATTATTGAGGTGCTGGCGCGACTGGTACATCTGATTATCGTGGGATAGGCGAGATAAGTAGGCAGGAATACAAGGGCCATCACAGCCCCGATAACAGCATTATTTCAGTGCGCGCGGATTTTTACGCAGTGAACCACTCCAGCTAAAATCTTTCACTTCGCTCTCTTTTGCCGCTGACGGTTTACGCGGTTTCTTAGCCAGTACCACTTTGCTGCTTTCGCGCACAACGCGCTCTTTCATCACTAACCGCTTGGCCTCTTTGAGGATCTCTTTCTCTTCTTTCTTACTGGCGACGTGACTGAGTTTATCGGTCAACGTTTTAACCCGCTGCTCCACCAATACTTTTTCATCATCCGTAAACTGGTCGATGGAAATTTCTTTCTCGCTTTTCATGCAACAGGCTCCTGGCCAGTCATCAGTGTTGCGGTTATCCGCAGCACCGGGCCACGTGACATCGTAGAGTGCCGGACGATGATGTACAAGTCACGATGGCAGAAAGTGGGGTCGAATTGTCCCTATTTCATCATGAAACCCTTATGCTACGATATTCTGAATGATTTCTTGCGGGTAAAAAGCCTCAGGGTCTCCCCCTTATAGGATCAGCACACATTGCTCTGCCCTGCGGTAAAATGTAAACATAGTAAAAAAATGATCATCAAGGACTCGGCTGCGGCTGAGAGTCACGGAATCACCATCATGTCTGACAACGATGTTTATACTTCTTCCATGCTGTTTCGCATTCGGGGCGACATTGTGGCCACCGCAGAAGATGCATACGGTGAAGTTACCGTGATCGATAATAAGGTCTACCGCCTTCTTAGCTTTGACCGGGTTTTCGAACAAAGCAAAATGCAGAAAAGCAACCCGGCGATCCCCGTGCATAAATACATTTGTGCGATGTTGATGGCCACGGCGCTGACTCCCGCGACCAACGTACTGATGCTTGGGCTGGGAGGGGGATGCCTGGTACGTCCGCTGTTTGCAAATAACCCACAGATCGCGATGGACGTCGTGGAACTGCGCCAGGCAGTGCTGGATGTTGCCCTGGCGCATTTTCACCTGCCGGTGACCCCAGATATTCATTATCGGGTGGATGATGCCGCCCACTTCATGGCGCAGGTAGACCCTGCCCGCTACTCACTGATTTTTTCTGACCTGTATTCCGCCAGTGCCATTGTGCCCTTGCAGTCTTCACGTGAGTTTTTGCGTCAGTGTGCGCAAACGCTGAAGCCTGACGGTTGGCTGGTATTGAACCATCCGCAGGCCCCGGATGAAGACTCCGCGTTTTCCGATGCACTCACAACCCTGTTTCGCACCGTACTCTATTGCACCACACCCAGTGGCAATGTGGTGATCTATGCCAGCGTCGGGCATTGCCGCACACCGCTGACGCAACTGCGCGCCATGATGAAAGCCAGCGGTGAAGGGTATCAGTCTGATTTCTCTCTGCTGGCGCATAAGATCTATCGCTGGCCTGGTCAACCGGCCTGAGACCGTTGTTCAGACTTCATTTCCTTTAAATTTTCCGGCGAACATTGCTGGTAACCGGAGCGTGGTCTATTTTTAGCGATCAAAGGGAATACGTTCATTACCGAGACCATAAACAGAGACAATAAAATGATCATTCAGGGCATTAGTAAGGGATTCTTTATCTTTATACTGGCGGCAACCACGCTGGCTTTTTTTCACATACTGGGGCCTTATTTTTCGGCGATACTCTGGGCCGCCATTCTGGCGATTATTTTCCATCCGCTCAAAACCAAAATCAGAAAACACCTTGGTGATAAAAACGGCCTTGCATCGCTGCTGACACTGGTGGTGATCTGCCTGATTGTATTTATCCCCCTGGCGGTAGTCGCCTCCTCACTGGCGGTGGAGTTCAACGCCCTCTACAACCGTTTGCAGGGCAACCAGACTGAACTCACCACGGTAGCCGCAAGCGTTATCAATCATTTGCCTGACTGGCTGCGTCACTTCCTGCAAGAAAACAACATGAACGATGCCAGCGCCATTCAGGAAAAGCTGTCTGGTGTGGCGATGAAAGGCGGCCAGTTCTTTGCGGGTAGCCTGATGATGATTGGTAAAAGCACCTTCAGCTTTGCCATCGGCTTTGGTGTGATGCTGTATCTGCTGTTCTTCCTTCTGAAAGATGGAGCCTATCTTGTCGGCCTGGCGCTGGATGCCATTCCGCTGTCGCAGTTTGTTAAACAACATCTGTTTGTGAAGTTTGCGGCGGTATCGCGCGCAACGGTTAAAGGCACCATCGTCGTAGCTGCAGTACAGGGTGCGCTGGGTGGTATTGCATTCTGGTTTGCGGATATTCAGGGCAGTATTTTATGGGGGTCGCTGATGGCCTTCCTGTCACTGATCCCGGCGGTGGGTTCAGCGATTATCTGGCTGCCTGTGGTGCTGTATTTCTTCTTCACCGGTGCGATGGTGAAAGGTCTGGCACTGACGTTCTTCTTTGTGGTGGTCATCGGTCTTATCGATAACATCCTGCGCCCACTGCTGGTGGGGAAAGACACCAAGATGCCGGACTACCTGATTCTCATTTCGACCCTCGGTGGCATGGAAATCTATGGTCTCAATGGCTTCGTGATTGGTCCCTTGATTGCCGCGCTGTTTATCTCCTGCTGGAACCTGTTGTCCGGTAAGGACCATAAAGGCAATACCGATGGGATTGATCCTGACTTTATTGAAGAAGGTCAGACACATCAGGAAAATCAGGAGAGAGAGGGTCAGGAAAGAGAACAGCTGGAAAAAGAGAAGCTCGAGCACAAGAGCAAGCCATAAACAACAACGGGGCTGAATCAGCCCCACTTTTTTCTATCGTGTTCACAAGAACGCTGACCGTTAGCACAACGATGACGGCTGACGTATTTGGGCACCGTGTGCTTGTTGTCGGCGGCAACTCTCAGGTATCCGACTGGCTCAATTGCTGATTAAGCGAATCAACGTTCCATCATGATCCACCAGCGCCGCCATTTTCAGCCCCGAGGGTTGTTCCACGGGCGGATGAATACGCGGGAAATCCTCGCACTTCTCCTCAATGCCGGCCGCCTGCAACACCGCATAAAACCCATCGAGATCATCCAGCCGCAGACAGCAGCTAAACCAGCTACTGTAAGGGTCAAGATCCCTGTGCGGGAAGAACTCCAGCGTCAGGTCCCCACGCAGCATAATCAACCAGTGCTCATCTTTATATTGCGTGGTAAAACCCATCTGACGATAAAAATGTTCTGTCTCAGTGAAATTCCGCGAGGGCAGATTAGGCGTGGCGCGATCGGTCATACGAGGTTCCTTGAGAGGCAGTGAGCAGCATTCCGCTGCAACGTCATTGCAGGGGCCAAAATGTTGGCTTTACTCTTCGTTGGCGGCATCTTCTTTATAGACACGATTTCCGTACCACACCACCGCCGCCCCAATCAGCATCGCAGCGATAACGTACGGGATCTTGTCCTCTTCCGTGCCCCCTATCCCGCCTGCTGAGAGAAAATACAGCCCGGCAATCAGTGCAAGGATCACCTTCTTCACATTGTTTATGGGTTTCATACAGATACTGCGTACCGCCCATGCACCCAACATCAATCCCAGCAGCCCCAACATGGTTCCCATCGCAATACCCTTTTGTACATGTGATTTATTGATATCGGGCATCGGAACCCGTGGCAGCGTAATGCCGCAGTGCAAGTTGCCCATGTAGCGGCAAGCCGTTGAAGATACTGCGTTATGTTAGGGGGAAAAGCAAACGGAGGTGGAGATGTTGGGATTGGGGGCACGGTACGGCGTCAGTACAAAATACTATCCAAAAAAAGACCAAAGACGATTCCTGTCTTTGGTCCAGGGAAATGGCTCTTTTCAGAGCCGTGCGCTAAAAGTTGGCATTATTGCAGGCGATTCGCCTTGCACTTTAAAAGATAGACCAGTTGTGGGGGTTTACCAGCCAGTTGTAAACAACGTAATAACTGATTGTTAGCATTGTGATCACGGCGGCAGAAACGGGCGGGCTGCGCTTTTCAGCGAGAGTGGAATGGGAAATAACTGGCGCACCGAAAGGTATGCGCCAGCGTCGTGCAATCAGTTACAGAGCTTTTCGGCGCGCGCGATAATCGGGGCCAGGCTCTTCTTCTGGCCCGGGTTGGCCGGGTCGTCAGCCAGAATCTTACTGATTGGGAATCCGGCCTTTATCTGGCCCGCTTTGACTTTGGCTTCCGCCGCATCGTTCAGCGGATATTGCACCAGCGTGCCATCGTTAATGGCGAGCAGCACATTGCCTTTTTCACAGCTTAACATCATCTCTTCACGCACAAACGGCCAGTTCTCTTTGCCCATATCGAAACGGCTCACGGTTTCGATGCCAGCCATTGCACTGCTGCTGATGCCGAGTGCGACGCAAAATAATGCCAACTTTTTCATCTTGTTAGTACCTCAAACGATAAAACATAAACTGAATCGGGATAAGCGAAAACAGGTGTCGATCAGGCGGGTTCGAGTGTGGCAAAAATGCCCACCACCAGCAGTACCACCGCCGCCAGAGCGATCTCCACCAGCGTACTGGTGATAAATGACTGCTGCGCCCCTGCCCCGCAATGCTGAAAACGCGGTACCAGCCAGTAGCGGTTAAACAGAGCAATGCCCATCATCACGCCAACCAGCAGGGATTTCAGCACCAGCAGCTGGCTGTACAGGCGGAAACTGGCAGGCGGCCAGCCGAGCAGCAGCAACGCATTGATCACTCCGCTGATGACCACCAGCATGACGGCCAGATGACCGTAGCGTGAAAAACGCATCATGGTGCCAATGGCATCGTAACGATGCTCGGGGCTGCGCGCTGCGCGCATCAGGTAAACGACCGGAAGCAGGCCACCCGCCCAGAATGCCGCGCTCAGCAGATGCACTATCTGATTGGCGCGCTGGAATACACCGCTCCAGCCATCCAGCATCGCAGCATGTCCGGTAAAGGCCAGCCCGCTGAGCTGCAATATGGCTAACAGCAGCACCGTCTGCTGGCACCCTTGCCCACTCAGTCGTCTGCGAAAGCACAGCACCAGACAACACAATACGGCCAGCGCCAGTTGCCACTGCCATGCGCGGCCAAACTGCGTCTGTAACACCGCCAGCCAGATATCACCTTCAAGCGTATCCTGCCAGCCGTCCCCCATCTGTCCTGTCTGGGCCGCCAGCAACAGTACCGCACTCAGCAACGTCAGCCAGGTACTCACCCGGATTAACGGCATCAGCCGCCGGATAAGATCGGTACGATAACGTGCCGGAGCCAGCAACGTCGTGGTGACTCCGGCCCCGACCAGCGACATCAGTGCGCAAAAATGCAGCCAGCGGCACAGAATATAGAAGCCGGTGAGTGACATATCACTTCACGCTGAAGGTGTAGTTCCCTTTGGTCTTATGCCCGTCAACTGACAGCACATGCCATTTCACCTTGTACTCACCACTGCTCAGCGGCTGTTTAAACTGTACCCGCAGGGTATTGTGCTGTTTCGGGTCAAGGGCGGCTTTGATCTGATCGACCGGCTTGTTGTCGGTACGGCTGACGACCACGCCGCTAAACGCTGGCTCGATATCCTCGCTGAAGGAGATGGTCAGTGACTCAGGCCATTCGCTACCGGCGGGATTAACCGCGGTATACTGGCTTTTAAGGTGGGCATGAGCGGAAACCTGTTGGGTAAACAGTGCGGCGAGTAAGAAGCCGGAAACCCTGAAGAAATGTCGCATATGTCGCAATGATCCTTAGCAAATCGCAGCGCCTTGCTGCCTGAGGGCGAAAGAATACTCCGCTTAAAAACGGGTGTCGAGGTGATAGCGACTATCAATTGGCCGTCAGACTTGCTAATCCGTGCCTTCTGCATTATTTTCTGCCACACACTAAGGGGGGGAATACCATGAGCTACAATCTGGCCACATTGCCGCAGACAGATAAAGACAAAATCAACGTTGATCTGGCCGCTGCCGGGGTGGCGTTTAAAGAACGCTATAACATGCCGGTTATTGCCGAAATGGTGCTGCGTGAGCAACCGCCAGCGCTGCAGGAGTGGTTCCGTGAGCGTCTGACTCACTACCGCCAGGCCTCCCTGTCACTCTCGCGTCTGCCGTACGAACCTAAACAAAAATAGTGGCTTGTTTTTTGCTCCCGCTTCGGTTGAGATGAAGGCCTTACTTTACTCTTCAGGGTGGTTTTTTTATGTCCAGCTGGACTATCGCGGCAGCACAGTCAGGTTCCCGTCCGGGCGATATCGCCTGGAATATTCAACACCACCTCGAATTTATCCAGCAGGCCGCGTCGCTGCGCGTTGAGCTGCTGATGTTCCCTGAACTTTCGCTGACTGGCTATGAGCTGCCGCTGATGGCTGAACTGGCGCTCTCGCTGGACGACGAGCGACTGCAACCCTTTGCCCACGCGGCACAGCAGCATCAGATGGGCATCAGCATCGGTCTGCCGTTACAGGACGACGATGATGTTCGCCTCTCCGCACTGACATTCCTGCCGGACGGTACGCGCATCGCCTACAGTAAGCGCAATTTGTACGGTCAGTAAAAAGAGATTTTCGCGGCAGGTAATACGGTGCCGTTATTTGGCTATCAGCGTCATCAGGTGGCGCTGGCCATTTGTGCCGATATCAGCGTGGAAGCCTTTGCCCGTGATGCCTCCGTTCGCGGGGCCGACCTCTATGCCACCAGCGTGCTGGTTTCCGAACAGGGATATGAAGCCGACTGCAACTACCTCGCCCGCTGGTCGCGTGATTATCAAATGGCAGTGGTGATGGCAAATCACGCCTGGCCCACGGGCGGCTACCAGTGTGCGGGTAAAAGTGCCTTCTGGGACCCGACCGGACGCCAGGTCATACGCGGGGGCGAAGGCGAGCAACTGATTATTGCCCGTCGCAACGGTAATCATTGGCAAGGAGAGGCGCATTCGTTACCCTGCCCGTCAGTTCTGTAAACGGGAGAAGCTATGTTACGCGTGATAGACACGGAAACCTGCGGCCTGCAGGGTGGTATTGTCGAAGTGGCATCGGTGGATGTGATTGACGGACAGATCGTCAATCCAATGAGCGACCTGATCTCACCCGACCGCCCTATCAGCCATCAAGCCATGGCCATCCATAAAATTACCGAGGCCATGGTGCGGGGGAAACCCACCATTGAGCAGGCGATCGGCCGCTATCACGGCAGCCCTTATTATGTGGCACACAATGCCAGCTTTGACCGCCGTATGCTGCCAGAGATGCCCGGTGAATGGATCTGCACAATGGCGCTTTCGCGCCGCCTGTGGCCGGGCCTGAAATACAGTAATCTGGCGCTGCGCGAATCCTTACAGCTGGAGGTGACGCCGCCGGAAAATTTACATGCCCACCGTGCGCTATATGACTGCTACATCACTGCGGCGCTGCTGATCCGTATTATGTCGTTCAGCGGCTGGGATGCGCCAGAGATGATCCGTCGGATGCAGGTGCAGGGATCGTTTAATACCTTCCCGTTCGGTAAGTATCGCGGGCAGAAAGTGGATGATGTGGCGAAGAAAGATCCGGGATATTTAAAGTGGATGCTAAAAAATATCACGGATCTGAAGCCCGACTTACGCAGTGCCATGCAGCGGGCGTTGAGTGCGACGGATTAAGCCGCGGGTGTGGTCAGCAGGCCGCTGGCCAGCCCGATAAGAAATGCATACTCCAGCGCCACCCCTTCATAGGCTTTAAAACGGCCTGACTTTCCGCCATGACCGGAGTCCATATCCGTTTGCAGCAGCAGCAGATGATTATCGGTTTTCAGCTCACGTAGCTTAGCCACCCATTTTGCCGGCTCCCAGTACTGAACCTGGGAGTCATGCAGACCGGTGGTGATCAACAGATGCGGATAATCCTGCGCCTTAATGTTGTCATACGGGCTGTACTGTTTGATGTAGTGATAATACTGCTCCTCAGCCGGATTGCCCCACTCGTCATATTCGCCAGTGGTAAGCGGAATGGTTTCATCCAGCATCGTCGTCACCACATCAACGAACGGCACCTGCGCGACGACACCCTTGAAACGCTCCGGGGCCATATTAATGACGGTGCCCATCAGCAACCCACCGGCACTCCCGCCCATCGCATAGAGTTTTTCCGGATCGCCGTACTTTTTCTCCACCAGCGCATCGGTGATATCGATAAAGTCATGGAAAGTGTTCATTTTATTCAGCAGACGTCCATCGTCGTACCACTGCTGACCCATCTCTCCGCCACCACGAATATGCGTCAGGGCAAAGACAAACCCGCGATCCAACAGGCTGAGACGACTGGCACTGAAATCAGCATCCATGCTGCTGCCGTAAGAACCATAACCGTAAACCAGTAACGGGTTGCTTCCCGGCTGGTAGCTGTCTTTACGGTATACCAGTGAGACGGGAACCTCGACGCCATCACGCATGGTGATCCAGTGGCGTTCGCTACGATAGCGCGCCGCATCAAACCCTTTCACCTCAGTCTGCTTAAGGACTTCACGCTCACCTGTATCCAGGTCCAGTTCAAACAGCGTATCCGGCGTGGTCATGGATGAGTAGCCGTAGCGGACTTTGCTGCTGTCCGGCGTCGGGTTATGGCCAATCCAGGTCACATAGGCCGGATCGTCGAAGGCAATGCTGGTGCTCTCCCCGCTTTTCCAGTTTATCTGACGCAGGCTGGTCAGCCCCTGCTGACGCTCTTCCACCACCAGCCAGTCGCGGAACAGCGTATAGCCTTCCAGTACAATCGTATCCCGTGGCGCAATCAGCGGTTGCCACTGCTGCTCGTCCGCACTGTCAGTGCGGTACAGCCCGAAGTTCTTGCCATCCCGGTTGGACCGCACATAGAACTGCCCCTGATAATGATCCACACTGTACTCATGATCTTTACGGCGTGCAGAGAACAGCTGGGGCTGAGCATCGGATTTAGCGGCATCCAGCAACAGGATCTCACTGGTGGTACTGCTGCCGAGAGCAATCGCCACAAACTCTTCGGATGTGGTTTTGTAAACGCTGACGTAGAAGGTGTCATCTTCCTCTTCATACACCAACTGATCCTGCTGCTGCGGCGTGCCCAGCGTATGCCGCCATACCTGATACGGCAGCAGCGTCTTTTTATCTTTCAGCACATAGTAGAGGGTTCGCGAATCACTGGCCCACGTCATCGCGGAGGAGACACCTTCCAGCACTTCCGGGTACCACTCGCCGTTCTCAAGGTTACACAGACGAATGCCGTACACCCGGCGCGAGAGGACATCTTCTGCCACGGCCATTTTCTGGTTATCCGGGCTGATCGCCACGCCGCCGAGGGTATAAAACTCATGGTCAGCAGCACGCTGATTGCCATCCAGCAGCGTATCCCAGTGCTCCAGCGTCTTCGTGTCGGCGGGCTGACGGGCATAAATCGTGTATTCATTGCCCTCTTCATAGCGGCTCTGATAGCGATATCCCCGCTTCACATAAGGCACCGAATGGTCACGGGCAGGGATGCGGTCGATGATCTCCTGCAACAGCTCCGCCTGTAAGGCCTGCTGCGGCAGCAACTGTTGCTGACAGTAGTCGTTCTCAGCCCGCAGATACGCAAGCACCTCTGGCGCTTCGCGCTCGTCGTCGCGCAGCCAGTAATAGTTATCGATACGGGTATCACCGTGCAGGGTCATCTGATGGGGAATTTTATTCGCTTTAGGAGGTGTCATAGTCTCTTCGCAGTTGCTGTGCCTGTGTGTAAGGTTGGCAGCAACCAGACTGATTAACAAGCCGTTATCAGTGCAACAACGTGCTTTTCAGGGGATATTTTTTGCGCGGGTGACAGTGTACACCCGCGAAGGATTAACTGATCTATCAGGCAGGGAGCTTCTGCTTCTCGGCGCGAATGTCGGTTTCAATCGACTGACGCACGTCCTGTGGGATTTTCAAGGCATCTCCCAGCGCCTGCAAATAGCTGCGCTCCATAAAGTGGTCAACATCAATGACGAGGTTGCTGAGGAAATAGACCTCCAGCGCTTCTTCTTCGTTTTTCACATCGGCCGCCAGCTTCTGCGGATCAAGCGGAGAGTCAATAGCACGCTGCACCAACTGCTCGCCCTGCGCACCTAAACCAGACTGGCGAATATGTTCATCAATGGCTTTACGCTCATCGTTGTCGATATGGCCGTCACTTTTGGCCGCAAAGACCAGCGCTTCAATCAGACGCTCGGCACGACGGTCAACCGGGGAACTCTGCTGCCCAAACTCAGGCTGATCCTGATGGGTTTCACTGACACGCTGTTTGTACTTATTCCACAACAGGGCACCCGCAGCAGCCCCGCCGCCGATGATCACGGCGTTCTTCCCGTATTTCATCAACAGGTTGCGGGAAGATTTACTGGCAATCAGCAATCCCGCCAGGCCACCGAGTGCACCGGGGGCCAGCATTTTGCTCAGCCCTTCTCCGCCGGAGGAGGATTTGCCTGCCTTGCCTAATACCGTCTGAATCTGTTGCAGCCAGTTGCTCATAGTCAGTCCTTCATTACCCTAAAACATCACAATAAAGCAGCCCACGTCAGGAAACGTCAAACGATGAAAAGGCTGTAAAATTTCCTGTTCTTTCCAACGCCAGATGGACAGATATTCTGCAGTCAGTCATGGATAAGTTGTTGGATGGTTGCATTACCTCTACCCTGAAAAGGCAATCACGCAGAGGAGAATCGGTGCGAATGGCATTTTCAGCGAACCCATTGTTTATCAATACCATCCTGCTCGGTGGCAGCAGTGAAGAGAAACTGCGCGCAGCGGCGGCAGCGGGTTTCAGTCAGGTAGAATTGTGGCAGCAGGATGTGAGTGACGCCGTGGGCGATGCCGCCGCACTGGCCGATCTCTGCCAGCAGCTTTCCCTCGGGCTGACGGATTACCAGGTGCTGCTGGATTTTGATGGGGCGCCAGAGAGCCTGCGAGAAGATAAACGGCATGAAGCCTTGCAGATGATGGCAACGGCGCAACGCCTTGGCGCATCAACGCTGTTGGTGCCGGCTTCCACTCATCCACACTGTTGCACAGAACGTATCGAAGCGGATTTACGCTGGCTGGTGCAGCAGGCGGCAGATCATGGCCTGCGCGTAGCGTATGAAGCAATGGCCTGGAGCCAGCATATTAATAACACCGCCCAGGCATGGCAGCTTATCCAGCAGATTGACGCACCAAACCTTGGGCTGGTGGTGGATGCTTTTCATATTTTTGTACGCCAGAGAACGCTGGCAGACCTGGCCGGGATCCCGGCTGAGAAGATTTTTCTGGTGCAGTTGTCCGATCTGAATGAGCAACCGGACGCAGAACATCTGGTCGATACGGCCCGGCATCACCGACTGTTACCCGGTGAAGGGCATTATCCACTGAAGGCGCTGTTAGCGCATTTGCAGCAGATCGGTTACGAGGGGCCAATAGGCCTGGAAGTGTTTAACGATCAACGCCATGCTGCTGACCCGCTGGAAACGGCACAGGCAGCGATGGCGTCATTGCGCAGTGTGCTGAGCACATAATGATCTGAAAGGCTGATCAGAAAAAAGAGCAGCCACAACAGGGGCGGGTTATACCGCGCGCAGTTTGCCTTCATCAGCTGCGTCGCTGTTATCAGCCGCACTGCTCTCTTCAGGCAGTTTACCCGTGCGGAGGATCTGTTGCAGGGCGTCTTTATTTTCCGCCATAAACAGTCCCAGCGCTTCACCCTGCTGTTCTTCCATTTCCAGCGGGCTGGCGGTCAGCCAGTCGGCAAAGACTTCCGCCAGGTCGAGCATTTTGTCGTAAGCATCGGCTTCTTTCTTGCTGGCAAATGTCATCTTTTCCTCACCTTTTCTGACGACAACGTATTTGATTTCAACAGCCATGATTTCCGTCCTGTTTAACTGTATTTTTATACAGTGTAGCAGCGTCGCTTTTTTCACTCAAGCGTAAAGTGCGGATGATTACGCAAACGTTTTCGTTTATACTTCGCGCGTTTTTTTCAATCCATTCAGGTAGAGATTATGACAACTCTTGGAACTGCGCTGCGCCCTAATGCAACCCGTGTAATGCTACTGGGATCCGGTGAACTGGGCAAAGAAGTAGCGCTGGAATGCCAGCGTCTGGGTGTGGAAGTGATCGCCGTGGATCGCTATGCCGACGCCCCTGCGATGCACGTTGCCCACCGCAGCCATGTGATCAATATGCTGGATGGCGCGGCCCTGGCCGCACTGGTCGCGCAGGAAAAGCCGGACTTCGTGGTACCGGAAATTGAAGCGATTGCCACCGATATGCTGATAGAACTGGAAAAACAGGGACAGCACGTAGTGCCGACCGCACGCGCCGCGAAACTGACCATGAACCGTGAAGGTATCCGCCGCCTTGCTGCGGAGGATCTGGCGTTGCCGACATCATCCTACCGCTTTGCCGACAGCCGCGAGGCTTTCCTGGCCGCCGCTGATGAGATCGGTTTCCCGTGCATCGTCAAACCTGTGATGAGTTCTTCCGGTAAAGGGCAGAGTTTTATCCGTGAAGCCGCACAGCTGGATGCCGCATGGGAATATGCACAACAGGGTGGCCGTGCCGGTGCCGGTCGGGTGATCGTTGAAGGCGTGGTGAAGTTTGATTTCGAAATTACCCTGCTGACCATCAATGCTGTCGATGGCATTCACTTCTGCGCGCCTATCGGACATCGTCAGGAAGATGGCGACTATCGCGAGTCCTGGCAGCCACAGCAGATGAGCGAGCTCGCACTGAAACGTGCGCAGGAGATTGCTGAAAAAGTGGTGAAGGCACTGGGTGGGCGCGGCCTGTTTGGCGTTGAGCTGTTTGTCTGCGGTGATGAGGTGGTGTTCAGTGAAGTGTCGCCACGCCCGCATGATACCGGCATGGTCACGCTGATTTCTCAGGACGTCTCAGAGTTCGCGCTGCATGTGCGCGCGTTCCTCGGTCTGCCAGTCGGCGGCATCCGCCAGTACGGCCCGGCGGCATCCGCGGTGATCCTGCCAGAGCTGGACAGCAACAATGTGCAGTTCGCCAACCTGTCTGCGGCACTGGGCGCCGGGCTGCAACTGCGCCTGTTTGGCAAGCCAGAAATTCAGGGCAAACGTCGTCTTGGAGTGGCACTGGCAACGGGCAATGACGTGGAAGATGCGGTGCAGCGTGCGATCGGTGCCGCTGCCAGCGTAAAAGTCAGCGGCTGACAGACCTGCTGATCATGCAAGGGGCGGAATTCCGCCCCTTGTGATTTTATCGCGCCCCGGCGACGGCTTCCTGCGCCAGGCGGGTAATACGGTCATAATCCCCCGCTTCCAGCGCATCTGCTGGCACCAGCCACGATCCGCCAATGCACAGCACACTTTTCAGCGCCAGATAGTCGCGGTAGTTAGCCGGCGAGATACCACCCGTTGGGCAGAAACGCACCTGAGGGAAAGGCCCGCCAATCGCCTGTAAGGCTTTCACGCCGCCGTTAGCTTCCGCCGGGAAGAATTTAAACTCACGCAGACCATAATCAAGACCGGTCATCAATTCAGACACGGTGCTGATACCTGGGATCAGCGGCACTGAACCGTCTACTGCCGCTCTGAGCAACGGCTCGGTCAGGCCCGGGCTGATGATAAACTGCGCGCCCGCATCAGTGACTTCTTTTAACTGCTGCGCGTTCAGGACGGTACCTGCCCCAACAATCGCTTCAGGCACTTCTCTCACCATGGCCCTCAGGGCATCCATCGCGCAGGGCGTGCGCAGCGTCACTTCCAGCACGCGCACCCCACCCGCCACCAACGCTTTCGCCATAGGAACAGCATGCTCGAGCTTGTTCACCACGATCACCGGCACAACCGGGCCCGTTTTCAGAATCTGTTCAGCGCTTATTTTCCAGTTACTCATCAACGACGTTCTCCTGTCTGGCCTGCCTTCCGTCCTGGTGGATCGTAGCAGGCAAAAGTGACGCTCGCGGCGTCAGGAAGTGATTGTGCGATCTACCATACAGGAGAAGCACCGCGAGCGTCTACGCGATCGTGGTGTTTTTAAAATGCAGGTTCATTTTTTATGAAGCCGTATTTTGCCCATAAAAAAGCCCGCCGAAGCGGGCTTGACCTGTCAGGACAGATTACTCGAATTCATTCCACGAGCGGCCATCACGGGTGATCATGGCCACGGAAGCCACAGGCCCCCATGTTCCCGCCTGATAAGGCTTAGGTGCTTCATTATCGGAAGACCAGGCATCCATAATGGAGTCAACCCATTTCCAGGCTTCCTCAACTTCGTCACGACGCACGAACAGGGCCTGGATACCGCGCATGGTTTCCAGCAGCAGGCGCTCATAGGCATCCGCCAGATGCGACTGGTTGAAGGTTTCTGAGAAGCTCAGATCCAGTTTGGTGGTTTGCAGGTTATGTTTGTGATCCAGCCCTGGCACTTTGTTCAGGATCTGAATATCCATGCCTTCATCCGGCTGCAGACGAATGGTCAGTTTGTTCTGAGGCAGTTCCTGCCAGGTGTCTTTAAACAGGTTCAGTGCCGGGTTTTTGAAATACACCACCACTTCGGAACACTTGGTAGGCAGACGCTTGCCGGTACGCAGATAGAACGGAACCCCTGCCCAGCGCCAGTCGTCGATATCCACGCGGATAGAAACAAAGCTCTCGGTGGTGCTGGATTTGTTGGCTCCCTCTTCTTCCAGATAGCCAGGGACTTTTTTGCCCTGGACAAAACCGGAGGTGTACTGACCGCGTACGGTTTTCTCGCGTACGTTGGTGTGATCAATGCGACGCAGGGAGCGCAGTACTTTCACTTTTTCGTCACGAATACGATCCGCAGAGAGATCGGCTGGCGGCGACATGGCCACCATGGTCAGCACCTGCAACAGGTGGTTCTGGATCATATCGCGCATCTGGCCCGCTTTATCGAAGTAACCCCAGCGACCTTCGATACCCACTTCTTCCGCCACGGTGATCTGCACGTGATCGATGGTACGGTTATCCCAGTTAGAGGCAAACAGGGAGTTAGCAAAACGCAGCGCCAGCAGGTTGAGCACCGTCTCTTTACCGAGATAGTGGTCAATACGGAACACCTGGTTCTCTTCGAAGTATTCGCCCACCTGGTCGTTGATCTCGCGTGATGTCTCCAGAGACGTACCCAGTGGTTTTTCCATCACAACGCGTGCAGGTTGCGCATTAAGCTTCGCTTCACCCAGCCCTTTACAGATGGCTCCGAAGGTGCTTGGCGGCATCGCGAAGTAGTTAATGGTGACGCGTTTTTTCTGGTCGAGCATTTTTCCCAGACGAGGGAAATGGCTACGGTCATCAACATCCAGGTTGCAGAAATCAAGTCGACTGCTGAGTTTATCCCACAGCGCTTCGTCGATCTTCTCCTTCATAAAGGTTTCCAGTGCCTCACGCACCACCTTGGTATAAGCAGCCTTATCCCATTCCGCACGGCCAACACCGATAATGCGTGAATCTTCATGGATCTGACCGGCTTTTTCCAGTTGATACAGAGAGGGCAACAGTTTCCGGCGCGCAAGATCGCCTTTGGCACCGAAAATTACCAGATCGCATGCCTGGGCTGTTTGTGTAACCGCCATTTCATTCTCCTCGTTGCAGGATTAGCCTGTCCCTGAGATTCCGTAGTCGGACAGACTCTTATTGTCATTTTGTTTCAATACAATGTACTGCTTTTGCCTGCTCCGCGTAAACCAGGGGAGGCCACTGCGGCACAATGTATTCAATCAATGCTTAATTTAGTGGCAACCGTCTAAGGGCTACCATCAGATTGTGCGTAATTTTTCGTCATTTTTGTTACTGTTCTTACCATTCTGAAAATCAGACACAGCTCAAACTCTGGCAAAAAATGTAAATTAATGTCGTTATGCTACTGCCACCGAGGCTGTAGCGCATTGTATATTCTCTACAAAATGACATCGATTTCTCCTTTGATTGAAATCGTCAGAATGTATGAACAGGTAGCACTATGAATATGCTGGAAAAAATTCAATCACAGCTGGAAAATCTGAGCAAATCAGAGCGTAAAGTCGCCGAAGTTATTCTCGATTCTCCCACCACTGCCATGCATTCGAGCATTGCCCTGCTGGCTCGCGCGGCGGGCGTGAGCGAACCCACAGTGAATCGCTTTTGCCACCGGCTGAAAACCAAAGGTTTCCCTGACTTCAAATTGCAGCTGGCACAAAGCCTGGCCAGCGGAACGCCCTATGTCAGCCGTAACGTTGAACAGGACGACAGCGTCGAGTCTTATTCGGGGAAAATTTTCGAGTCCGCGATGGCCGGGCTGGATCGGGTGAAACAAAGTCTGGATGTCGGTGCCGTTAACCGTGCCGTCGATCTGCTGACACAGTCAAAGAAAATTGCCTTCTTCGGTCTGGGGGCTTCTGCTGCCGTAGCGCACGATGCAATGAATAAATTTTTTCGCTTCAATGTGCCGGTCATCTATTCCGATGACATTGTGATGCAGCGCATGAGCTGCATGAACAGCGGTGAAGGCGATGTGATGGTGCTGATTTCTCATACCGGCCGCACCAAAAATATGGTTGAGCTGGCGATGATGGCGCGGGAAAACGATGCCACGGTGCTGGCCATCACCTCACCTGGATCACCGCTGGCGCGCGAAGCCACGCTCGCCCTGACGCTGGATGTTCCAGAGGATACCGATATTTATATGCCGATGGTTTCACGCCTGGCGCAATTAACGCTGATTGATGTGCTGGCCACCGGATTCACCCTGCGGCGCGGAGCAAAATTCCGCGATAATCTCAAACGGGTCAAAGAGGCGCTCAGAGAATCACGATTCGACAAAGACAGCCCTGATCCTGTGCTGAAACCTCATTAAGAGAACCCTTTTTCTACCGGCAATGCGTGAGGGAAATTCATTTGCCCCACGCTGGCTGATAGGAAGAAAACCTTACCGCCAAGATTAAATCACCAAGGCACATTGATACTGCCGCTGCGTCGATGCATTCCCTGCCCCCGGCGCGTTAAAAGCAGATAATGGCTTACTCATTTCATTGAATAATAAGATACACATCTCAAAAAAGCCCTTATCGGCAATATCTCCCTAAACTTTAACCTTTTTTTACAATCATAAGAAATACCTATGACCGGATAAAGCAACACCGGTGGTTTAAACAGCAAAATTAAAAAATAACGATAAAAATCAACTTGCTAATAATTAACTGGATTCAGAAATTACGTTAATAAATATCATCTATTTACCTCGTGGACAATCACGAATCCCTACCTATAATTCATAAAAATTAATCGACCAATTGGTAAAAAACAACTTATTGCCCGTCATGGCATGAAAATGCTTTTAAAAAATTCAGTTTATTCATTTTCGTTAATCACTACATTCTGGCTCTGAAAAAAAAATACAAACTGAGCGCAACGTATTAACAGCACACTTTGAGTACAAAATTTCACCTGCGGAAACTAAATACAAAATGAAAAAGATACTGAATAATATCAATCTACCTGCAAAATTTATGCTCCTTGCTTTCTTTGCACTGATACTTTTTGCGGTCCCTACCGCCTTGTTTATTGATGAGGGAAATCAGCAGATCGGTGCAAAAGAGTTAGAACTACAGGGCATCCCCGTTGAAAAACAGATGCTGGTATTGCTGAATCTTATGCAGCGCCATCGTGCAGAATCCGCTATCGCTATCGCTCAAAACACGCCCGACGCACCGGCACGGCTGGCGTTAAAAGAGCAGATTAACGTCTTAAGCGATGCCATTCAGGCCACGCTGCGCAGCTCTGCCAGCGAAAGTGCTGCCCTGCAAAGTTTTAGCCGGCTGACCGGCCTTTGGCGTCAATTACAAAATGATATTGATAACCGAAATTTAACCCTGGCAACCAGTTTAACGCATCATGCCCAACTGATACGTACATTGCTGGATACCAATATGCAGGTCGTCGATTTCTACGGATTATCGCTGGATCCAGATTTAAATACGTATCAGTTTATCATCAGCACCTTTAACCGGTTGCCGGAATTGACTGAAACACTCGGACAGATCCGTGCCCGGGGGACCTCATTACTGGCAAGTAAGGAAGGTATTAATGACAGCGACTATGCCCGCATGGAATTTCAGATATTGAATGGCAGAAATGCCCTGCGACTTTATAATGACAATCTGCTGAAATCATTCGAGACCGATCATTTTTTGCGCACAAAATTCAGTACTCGCACGAGCAATGCTTTTAAACAAACCGATGAAGCATTGAAAATGGCAGAAGCTGTCTTTGTTAATCGTAGTCTGAATAATCTCAAACCGACCGAATTTG
The DNA here is from genome assembly GCF_037479175.1 of Erwinia sp. MYb375. Lineage (NCBI taxonomy): Bacteria > Pseudomonadati > Pseudomonadota > Gammaproteobacteria > Enterobacterales > Erwiniaceae > Erwinia > Erwinia sp. MYb375. The sequence continues at coordinate 1,054,333 of NZ_JBBGZS010000023.1, forward strand.
TTGCTGTTTTCACCAATGCGATCAATCAGTACTCTACCTTCGCGAATGAAGCGGCGGATGAATTAGATAACATGCTGTCTGCGCAGATTAGTGAGCATAGATATAATCAATATGAACTGTTAGGCGTACTGGCCACGATTATGCTTATTGTTGTGACTCTGGCGGTTTATATCATCCGTTCTATCACTGACCCGCTGCGTGATGTGGCGCACGTTGCCAGAGAGGTTGCCTCGGGTAATTTGACGTCTCAGGTTCAGGTTAACGGCACCAATGAAATGGCGGCGCTAATTAACTCCTTAATGCAAATGCGTCACCGCCTCTCGGAACTGGTTGCTGATATAAAAAATAATGCGACAACCATCGCCACCTCTTCTGAAGAGATCGCTCAGGGAAATGGCGATCTCTCTGCACGCACAGAAGAACAGGCCGCCTCTCTCGCTCAAACCGCTGCCAGTATGGAACAGCTTTCATCGATTATTTTGCAGAATGCGGATAACACTCGCCACGCTGCCGGCATGGCCAGTTCAGCAACCGATGCTGCGCTGCTGGGTGGGGATGCCATGGAGTCCGTTCTGGAATCGATGCAAAAGATCAGCACCAGTGCCGGTCAGATTGAAGAAATTATCCGTGTGATCGACAGTATCGCGTTTCAGACCAACATACTGGCCCTGAATGCCGCCGTTGAGGCCGCGCGTGCGGGTGAACATGGAAAAGGGTTTGCGGTTGTGGCGGCCGAAGTCAGAGCACTGGCTCAGCGTTCCGCCAGCGCGGCTAAAGAGGTCAAGCAGTTGATTACTCATTCGGTTGAAAATGCCCGTCAGGGTATTTCTATGGCGCAGGATGCAGGGGACAAAGTGAAGCAAAGTGTGGCAGCGATTGAGCAGACGGCCCAACTGGTCAACGACATCGCCTCCTCCTCACAGGAACAGAGTGCGGGTGTTGCGCAGATCAATATTGCAGTCAATCAGATGGATCAGGTCACCCAGCAGAATGCCGTTCTGGTTGAACAGTCGGCTTCGTCGGCGGACGAGCTTGCCGCGCGCGCGAATCAATTACGCGAGTTGGTGGCGGTGTTCCGCACCGAGGAGAATCGACTTTAGTCACTTCAACACTGTCGGGCGAAACGCTCTGTATCCTCGCCCGGCGTCAAGGTTATAGCAGGTTCCTGCACCCCCAAGGTTATTCTTAAGGTAATGTCTTACGATAGGAGTGACTTTGGCGGGTTGTGTCAGTATTGTATCAGTCGAGGCCTTCACAGTACGCCAGTCTTATTCGAATGCAGAAGAAGCCTGGTGTACGAGAATGAATAACTAAACCGTACATCTGAATAGATAATCATCTTTAGACCTCTTAAGTGAATACTCTACACATCACTTTCGGTCTCCCTAGCTAAGGAAACTCTATGTCTCGTCGTCTCAGAAGAACCAAGATTGTAACCACCTTGGGCCCCGCTACCGATCGCGATAATAACCTCGAAAAAGTCATCGCTGCCGGCGCCAACGTCGTTCGTCTTAACTTCTCACATGGCACGCCAGAAGATCACCAAATGCGCGCCGACAAAGTGCGCGAGATCGCCGCTAAACTGGGACGGCATGTCGCGATTCTTGGTGACCTCCAGGGGCCAAAGATCCGCGTTTCTACCTTTAAAGAAGGCAAAGTTTTCCTGAACATCGGGGAAAAATTCCTGCTGGATGCCAGCATGGGCAAAGGCGAAGGTGACAGAGAGAAAGTGGGGATTGATTATAAAGGTCTGCCTGCCGATGTGGTACCGGGCGATATCCTGCTGCTGGATGATGGCCGTGTACAGTTGAAGGTACTGGAAGTCCAGGGCATGAAAGTCTTCACCGAAGTGACCGTTGGTGGGCCACTGTCGAACAATAAAGGCATCAACAAACTTGGTGGTGGCCTGTCAGCAGAAGCGCTTACGGAAAAGGACAAGGCCGATATCCTGACCGCCGCCAAAATTGGCGTCGACTACCTGGCCGTGTCTTTCCCGCGCTGTGGTGAAGATCTCAACTATGCACGTCGTCTGGCGCGTGAAGCCGGCTGTGATGCAAAAATCGTCTCCAAAGTGGAACGTGCCGAAGCCGTGGCAAGCCAGGAAGCGATGGATGACATCATTCTTGCCTCCGATGTGGTGATGGTGGCCAGGGGCGACCTGGGCGTTGAGATTGGTGATCCGGAGCTGGTCGGTATTCAGAAGGCCCTGATCCGTCGTGCTCGCCAGTTAAATCGTTCTGTGATCACTGCCACCCAGATGATGGAATCGATGATCACCAACCCGATGCCGACGCGTGCAGAGGTCATGGACGTGGCCAACGCCGTGCTCGACGGCACCGATGCCGTTATGCTGTCTGCGGAAACGGCAGCAGGTCAGTACCCGGCAGAAACCGTTTCAGCGATGGCGAAAGTCTGCCTGGGTGCAGAGAAGATCCCAAGCATTAACGTCTCCAAACACCGTCTTGATGTGCAGTTCGACAATATCGAAGAAGCCATTGCGATGTCGGCAATGTACGCCGCAAACCATCTGCAGGGCGTCACGGCCATTATCACCATGACCGAGTCGGGCCGTACTGCGCTGATGACCTCACGTATCACCTCGGGTCTGCCAATTTTCGCGATGTCGCGTCATGAGCGTACGCTGAATCTGACCGCGCTGTATCGTGGCGTCACCCCGGTCTTCTTCGACAGCAATAATGATGGTGTTGCCGCTGCACATGATGCGATAAACCTGCTGCGTGAAAAAGGCTTCCTGATGTCAGGGGACCTCGTTATTGTTACCCAGGGCGATGTGATGAGCACCACCGGAACCACCAATACCAGCCGTGTGCTGCGCGTTGAGTAATCCCGCCTGACCTTATTGGGCCGCAAGGCCCAATAGCTTTCACCCTCACTTCGTTCTCGCCTTAGACTCACTCTGCAAAACGTATTACCCCTCTGCTCTCCATCACCTTATGTCGTTCAAGGGCCAGCGACCTCACCTTGATATTTATGCATTGTGATCGGGCGAGAATACGTTATGTTAGCGCGGTTCCAAACGCTGACATGCTGCTGCATGAAACACCCCCTGGAGGGAGCCAGAATGGCGTCATTTGTTCCACTGTCGAGCCTGACCCGCCGACACCTGATATTCCCGTTGTCATTAGTCCTCTTCGAGTTTGCGACGTATATCGCCCATGACATGATCCAGCCTGGGATGCTGCTGGTGACTCAGGAATTTAACGTCGGACCAGAGTGGGTATCCGCCTCTCTGACCGCCTATCTGATTGGCGGCATTGTGCTGCAGTGGTTGCTGGGCCCCCTGTCGGACAAGCTGGGTCGTCGCCCGGTGATGCTCGCCGGTGTCGCCTTCTTTATGCTGACCTGTATGGCGACCCATTGGGTGCAAAGTATTGAGCAATTTATCCTGCTGCGTTTCCTGCAAGGTATCAGCCTGTGCTTCATTGGCGCCGTGGGTTATGCCGCAATACAGGAAGCCTTCGATGAAGCCCTTAGCGTGCGTATGATGGCGTTAATGGCCAACGTTGCACTGCTGGCTCCGCTCGCGGGCCCGCTGGCCGGGGCTGCATTTCTGGAAATCGGTGACTGGCGGACCATGTTCTGGCTGTTTGGAGGCGTCACGGCCATTGCCCTGCTGGGCCTGTGGCGTACCATGCCGGACACGGCCGGTGACCCGCAAATGTCGCTGTCCCTGCCCTCTCTCGGCAAAGGGTATCTGGCCCTGCTGAAAGACCGTCAGGTGATGAGTGGTTCACTGGCAATCGGCCTGGTGACGATCCCGTGCCTGGCCTGGGTGGCGCTGTCGCCCGTGATCCTGATCCACGATGAGGGGCTGACACGGCTGGATTACGCACTGTTGCAGCTTCCCGTGTTCGTCGCCATGATTGCCGGGAACCTGACGCTGGGCAAACTTGCCTCTCGCGTGCCTATCGATCACCCCCTGCGTCTGGGAGCCTGGCCGATTTTACTGGGCCTTGGGGTGGCCGCGCTGGCCTCCGTGATCAACCAACACAGCTACCTGTGGCTGACGGCCGGACTCAGTCTCTACGGTTTTGGTACCGGACTGGTGAACGCGGGTCTGTACCGTCTGACACTGTTTTCCAGTCAGGCAGGCAAAGGTAGTGTCGCCGCGATGCTCGGCATGGTGAGTATTCTGGTGTTTGCATTGGGGATAGAGCTGGCAAAGTTTGCTTACTTTAGCGATGGGGCCCGCGCTTTCAGCCTGGCGAATCTGGCCTGCGGTCTGGTGTGGTTCGTATTAGTACGGGCATTTCTGCGGGAATGGAAACGTCGATCCTCACTCAACTGATCAGTCAGGGGACAACACGTTGCGCGTTGTCCCCTGCCAGGATTACTTCTTTGGATAAAGTTCTTTGCGATCGTAAGGTTCTTTCTCACCCGGTTTGCGTGTTTTCAGCAACTTGAGTATCCAGGTGTACTGCTCAGGATGCGGACGCACAAAATCTTCCACTTCTTTATTCAACCGGCGCGCCTGTGAAGCATCATCGGAATCCGGCAGATCGTCCATTGGCGGACGCAGATAAATATCCAGACAATGGCGCTTGCTGTCATACACCGGGAAAAGCGGTACCACTTTCGCCCGGCAGACTTTCATCATACGCCCTACCGCGGGCAGCGTAGCTTTGTAAGTATCGAAGAAATCAACGAATTCACTCTGCTCTGCACCGTGATCCTGGTCCGGCAGATAATAACCCCAGTACCCCTGACGAATAGACAGGACAAACGGTTTGATGCCGTCGTTGCGCGCGTGCATACGGCCGCCAAAATGGCGTCGTACCCGGTTCCAGACGTAATCCATTACCGGATTGCTCTGGTTATGGAACATCGCCGCCATCGGCTGCCCTTCAGACGCCAGCACCATCGCAGGCAGGTCAACCGCCCAGGCGTGGGGTACCAGGAAAATGACATTCTGCCCGGAGCTCTGCAAATCATCGATAATCTCACGTCCGTGCCAGCGAATACGCTTCTTGGCGCTCTTCGGACGCAGGGCCAGTTCGGCCATCATCGCCATCGACTGTGGGGCAACGGCAAACATCTCGTTGATGATCGCTTCCCGTTCTTGTTCCGACTTATCGGTCATGCAGTACAACAGGTTAATCTGTGCACGACGACGCGCACTGCGGGCAAATTTCCCTGCCAGACGACCTAATGCACCCAGTAACGGGTCACGCAGACGCGGGGGTACCAGCGTCAGACTGGCAAACGCGCCAACACCCAGCCAGCTTCCCCAATAGCGTGGCAATAAGAAACTTTTGTTAAACGTGGGAATGAACTCAATTTGATTGTTTTTTCTGTTTTCCATGCACTGGCCTCGGACAATAACGGGCTTATGATAGTGCTGACAGGAGATTTTGCAAAGTTATTGCCGTGAATGCGCCTGTTTACGCTAAAAAAAAGCCGATGGCATCCACCATCGGCTTTTTTATGTGCAGCAATCTTACTTGAAGCGAAGTTGAGGCACGACTTCGCGAACTTTCGCCAGGTAATCACGACGGTCTTTACCGGTCAGCCCTTCCATACGCGGAAGTTTGGCCGTCAACGGGTTCACTGCCTGATTGTTGATCCAGATTTCAAAGTGCAGGTGCGGCCCCGTAGAACGCCCGGTGTTACCGGAAAGTGCGATGCGATCGCCACGTTTCACTTTCTGGCCCGGTTTCACCAGCAGCTTCTTCAGATGCATATAGCGCGTCATATACTGGCGTCCATGACGAACGGCAACATAATTTCCCGCCCCACCGCTGCGTTTGGCAACGATAACTTCACCATCACCGACTGCCAGCACTGGCGTGCCCACTGGCAGCGCAAAGTCCACACCTTTGTGTGGCGCGACACGCCCGGTCACCGGGTTTAAACGACGCGGATTAAAGCTCGATGACACGCGATACTGTTTCACGGTTGGGAAACGCATAAAGCCACGCGCCAGGCCGGAGCCGTTACGGTCATAGAACTTACCGTCTGCACCACGGATAGCGTAATAATCTTTGTCACCACTGTTCAGGCGCACGCCCGCCAGTTCGCTCTGCTCGCTTTTACCATTCAGCATTTCGCGTGACATCAGTACGGAGAACTTGTCACCATTACGCAGCTTGCGGAAATCCATCTGCCATTGCAGGGATTTAATTACCGCGCTGATCTCACTGCTGGAGAGCCCCGCTTTCCTGGCGCTGCTGACAAAGCTGCCGTTGACCACACCGCTTAATACGCTGTTCTGCCACTCCCCTTTTTGGATGGCAGAAGAGGGTTTGAAGCCGTCACCGGAGCGATCGTAAGTGCGCGTTTCACGACGGGACACTTCCCAGGTGATGCGCTGTAAATCCCCATTATCATTCAGCGACCATGAGAGCTGCTGTCCGACTTGCAGGTTGCGCAAATCTTTATCACTTTTCACCAGCATGCTGATTTCCGACATATCAATGCCGTACTGGTTTAATACGCTGCTGAGGGTATCGCCTGTTGAAACAACGTAATCGTGTGTGCCGCTTTCATCCGCTACATCTTCATCGATTTCATCTTTCGGGGCATCGTCAGCCGGGGACGGGGTATCCTGATCTATCGGCTCACTGGCTTCAGGAAGCAAGGTCCGTAGTTGATTTTTCTCAAGCTCGACGGTTTTAACAATCGGGCTTTCGTTGCTGGGATGATAAACGTAAGGCCGCCACAGCGTGACGGCCAGCGTAACAACAGTAAGCGACCCCAACATGATGCGGTGGGGCCGGGGTAAATTATTAAACGCCATGGCGACAGCGCGGGATATCTGCTGCACTTAAATGTTCCTCTATTCTCCTTTCAGGCAGCTCTCATACTGGCTGGACAACTGTGAGAGGAATGTCACATAGCTGTCTTTACCTGGGGTGATGTCCGTCCCGAGTGGATCCAGTGTGCCCGAACGCACGGTGGTCCCTCTGGCAACGGCCTCTATCACGGCTGGCCTGAATTGTGGTTCAGCAAAAACGCAGGCTGCTTTTTGCTCAACCAACTGTGTTCGTATTTGATGTAAACGCTGCGCGCCGGGTTGGATCTCAGGGTTGACGGTAAAATGACCTAATGGGGTCAGACCGAAGTGTTTTTCAAAGTAAGTGTAAGCATCATGAAAAACGAAATACCCTTTGCCTTTAACCGGGGCCAACTGCTTACTGATTTTCGCATCGGCTGACGCCAATTCTGCCTCAAAGTGCTGCAGGTTTGCGTCTAGTTTGTCCTTGCTTTGCGGCATAAGTTCCAACAATTTTCCATGGATTGCAATCGCCGTTTGCTTTGAGATCTCCGGAGACATCCACAGATGCATATTATACTCACCATGATGGTGGTGATCGTGGCTGTCAGCAGCCCCATGCGAGTGCCCCGCATGCGCGTCATGTTCTTCTTCTTCCTCGTCTTCACCGCCCTTCAACAGCAAGCCTTTAACGCCCGGGAGGGCACTCATCTCGATGTTCTTTTGCGCCGGTAAACTGGCGGCAGATTTGGTCATAAAGGCTTCCATTTCCGGGCCAACCCACACCACTAAATCCGCGCTTTTTAAGCGTTTAATGTCGGAAGGGCGCAGGGCATAATCATGCTCTGAGGCACCGTCTGGCAGCAAAATATTCACCGGCGTGACGCCATCAGCAATGGCTGCAGCGATAAATCCAACAGGTTTAACGGAGGCAACAACGTCTGCGTGGGCAGGAAGCGCTAGCGAAGCGGCAATACTCACGCCTGCAAGCATTGATAAGGCACGTGTTTTTTTGTGTAACATAATGATTCAATCCATCGTGAAGAGCTGATGGATTGTGATATTATAACATTCGAAAATTTCTGCAACCTGTAATCGACATGTCATCTTTGATCGCCCTTGAAAAAATTTCTGTGAGCTTTGGACAGCGCCGTGTCCTGTCCGATGTGTCACTTTCGCTGCAACCTGGCCGTATTCTGACCCTACTCGGGCCGAACGGGGCAGGTAAATCAACGCTGGTGCGTGTGGTGCTCGGGCTGATCGCCCCCACCTCCGGTACTCTGCTGCGCCCGGCGCAACTGCGTATTGGCTACGTGCCGCAAAAAATCCATCTTGATGTCACCCTGCCCCTCACCGTTGCGCGTTTTATGCGTCTGCGCCCCGGGGTAAAATCAGACGATATTCTGCCCGCGCTGAAACGCGTACAGGCGGCTCATCTGCTGGAATACCCGCTTCAAAAACTGTCCGGTGGTGAAATGCAACGCGTACTGCTGGCGCGTGCACTGCTCAACCAGCCGCAGTTACTGGTACTCGATGAACCCACGCAGGGCGTTGACGTCAACGGCCAGGTGGCGCTGTATGACCTGATCGACCAGCTGCGCCGCGAACTCAACTGTGGCGTACTGATGGTTTCTCACGACCTGCATCTGGTGATGGCGAAAACCGACGAGGTCTTGTGCCTCAATCACCATATCTGCTGTTCAGGTACGCCGGAAGCGGTGTCCAAACACCCTGAATTTATCTCGATGTTCGGCCAACGCGGTGCTGAACAGCTGGCGATTTATCGCCACCACCACAACCATCGTCACGATCTCCAGGGACGAATTATTCTGCGCAAAGGGACTGGCCGTCATGATTGAATTATTATTACCCGGCTGGTTAGCAGGCGTATTACTGGCGCTGGCAGCCGGGCCGCTGGGCTCATTTGTGGTGTGGCGTCGCATGTCCTATTTTGGCGACACGCTGGCACATGCCTCCCTGCTGGGCGTGGCTTTTGGCCTGCTGCTTAATGTCAGCCCGTTTTATGCGGTTATCGTGGTCACTCTGCTGCTGTCGCTGGTGCTGGTGTGGCTGGAACGTCGTCCGCATCTGGCGATTGATACCCTGCTGGGCATTATGGCGCACAGTGCGCTGTCGCTGGGCATGGTGGTGGTCAGCCTGATGTCTGATGTGCGTGTGGATCTGATGGCCTATCTGTTTGGTGACCTGCTGGCTGTGACACCCACGGATCTGTGGACGATTGTCGCAGGTGTAGCGGTGGTTCTGCTTCTGCTGGCATGGCAATGGCGTGCCCTGCTGTCAATCACCATCAGCCCGGAACTGGCTCAGGTGGATGGCGTAAACATTCAGCGGACCAAAATGATTCTGATGCTGATTACCGCGCTGACGATTGGGGTCGCGATGAAATTTGTCGGGGCATTGATTATCACCTCACTGCTGATAATCCCTGCCGCCACCGCACGCCGTTTTGCCCGCTCACCGGAGCAGATGGCGGCACTGGCGGTGGTCATTGGCATTCTGGCGGTGAGCATCGGTCTGACTTTTTCAGCCTTCTACGATACGCCAGCCGGCCCTTCTGTGGTGCTGGGTGCGGCGGTGATGTTTATGATGAGTATGGTGAAGAAAACGGCGGTGTAACCCGCCGTTTTTGCACGGGCGAGGTACGCCTCGCCCCTACTGTGAATCTGGTCGGTCGATGCCGAAGTGCTTGTAAGCATGCTGGGTGGCCATACGGCCACGCGGCGTGCGCTGAATAAAGCCCTGCTGGATCAGATACGGCTCCAGCACATCTTCAATGGTTTCGCGCTCTTCACCAATTGCCGCCGCCAGGTTATCCAGCCCGACCGGGCCACCCATAAATTTATCGATAATCGCCAGCAGCAGTTTGCGGTCCATATAGTCGAAACCTTCGGTATCCACACTCAGCATATCCAGTGCTTTTGACGTCACGTCACCGCTCATACTGCCGTTCGCTCGCACTTCCGCGAAGTCACGCACGCGGCGCAGCAGTCTGTTAGCGATACGCGGCGTACCGCGTGCACGACGGGCGATCTCCAGCGCACCATCATCACTCAATGGCAACCCGAGGCAGGACGCACTGCGGGCAACGATGTGCTGCAAGTCTTCTACCCGGTAAAACTCCAGACGCTGCACAATGCCGAAACGGTCACGCAACGGTGATGTCAGTGAGCCAGCGCGGGTAGTGGCGCCAATCAGGGTAAACGGCGGCAGATCGAGTTTAATCGAACGCGCACCCGGACCTTCACCGATCATGATATCCAGCTGATAATCTTCCATCGCCGGGTACAACACTTCTTCCACCACGGGCGACAGTCGATGGATCTCATCAATAAACAGGACGTCATGAGGTTCGAGGTTGGTCAGCATTGCCGCCAGATCGCCTGCTTTTTCCAGCACCGGGCCGGATGTCGTACGCAGGTTAACGCCCATCTCGTTAGCAACAATATTTGCCAGCGTTGTTTTTCCCAGGCCCGGCGGGCCAAAGATCAACAAATGGTCGAGCGCATCACCGCGATTCTTAGCGGCTTCGATGAAGATTTCCATCTGTTCACGCACCACCGGCTGACCAACATACTCTGCCAGCATTTTCGGGCGAATAGCGCGGTCGATAACTTCTTCTTCGGTGATGACCCCGGCGGAGACCAGGCGGTCGGCTTCAATCATGCTCTACCTCAAATCAAATAGCGGCGCGCAGGGCTTCGCGAATCAATGTTTCGCAGTCGGCGTTCGGTTTACCCACTTTGCTGACCATGCGGCTGGCTTCCTGAGGTTTATACCCCAGCGCCACCAGCGCAGAAACGGCTTCGCTTTCGGCATCGTTGGCGGCTTCTGTCGGCATTTCACTGGTCAGTGCAAACGGTGCATCGGTGGCAAACAGATCGCCGTGCATCCCTTTGAAGCGGTCTTTCATTTCCACCACTAAGCGCTCGGCGGTTTTCTTACCCACGCCTGGCAGTTTCACCAGCACAGCAATCTCTTCACGTTCAACGGCGGTGACGAACTGCTGCGCTGACATACCGGACAAAATAGCCAGTGCCAGCTTAGGCCCGATGCCGTTAACCTTGATCAGTTCACGGAACAGCGCCCGCTCTGGCTTGCTGTTAAAACCAAACAGCAGCTGCGCATCTTCGCGCACCACAAAGTGAGTAAAGATAATCGCTTCATGGTTGATATCGGGAAGCTCATAAAAACAGGTCATTGGCATTTGCACCTCATAACCCACACCGCTGGCTTCCAGTAACACCACGGGCGGCTGTTTTTCCAGGATAATGCCTCTCAGACGACCTATCACATTCGCTTCCTTCTGATAACGATTTAGAGGGGAGTTTATAGCATAAAAAAGGCTGGATGAATATCCAGCCTGTTGAGATTAGCGGGTCATTTGCTATTAACTCAGACGACCACGAGCAAGGTTAAGCTTGCCCTCACCGATACGATTGACGTTCTGGCTCAGATGACAATGGGTGATGGCAATCGCCAGCGCATCGGCGGCATCCGCCTGGGGGTTCGCTGGCAGCTTGAGCAAGGTACGTACCATATGCTGTACCTGGCTTTTCTCTGCACTACCGATGCCCACAACGGTCTGCTTCACCTGCCGCGCCGCATACTCAAACACGGGCAGATCCTGATTCACGGCGGCGACAATTGCTGCCCCGCGCGCCTGGCCCAGTTTCAGGGCTGAGTCGGCGTTCTTCGCCATAAAGACCTGCTCAATGGCGAAAAATTCCGGCTGGAACTGAGTAATAATTTCGCTGACACCCGCATAAATCAGCTTCAGGCGCGACGGCAGGTCAGCCACACTGGTGCGGATACATCCACTGCCCAGATACGTTAACTGCCGCCCCACCTGCCGAATCACACCGTAACCGGTGATGCGCGAACCGGGGTCGATCCCCAAAATAATAGCCATTACGCGCTCACCCGATGTGATGGACGGAGTGTCACAGGGTTTCCGCCACCTCGTCAGAAATTTCACCGTTATGGTAAACCTCCTGCACGTCGTCGCAGTCTTCCAGCATATCGATCAGACGCAGCAGTTTTGGTGCGGTCTCCACATCCATATCGGCTTTGGTCGAGGGGATCATGGTGACCTCGGCACTTTCTGCCTTCAGACCCGCCGCGTCCAGCGCGTCTTTAACGGCACCCAGGTTTTCCCATGCGGTGAACACGTCGATGGTGCCATCGTCCCAGGTCATCACATCGTCAGCACCGGCTTCCAGCGCCGCATCCATCACCTGGTCTTCTTCCAGGCCCGGTGCGAAGGTGATCACGCCTTTTTTGGTGAACAGGTAGGCCACAGAACCATCCGTCCCAAGGTTACCGCCGGTTTTGGTGAAGGCATGACGCACTTCTGACACGGTGCGATTACGGTTATCACTCAGGCACTCCACCATCACAGCGGTGCCGCCTGGGCCGTAACCTTCATAAATGATGGTTTCCATATTGCTGTCATCATCACCGCCCACGCCGCGTGCAATCGCACGGTTCATGGTGTCACGGGTCATGTTGTTTGACAGTGCTTTGTCCATCGCCGCGCGCAGACGCGGGTTGGAGTTAGCATCACCGCCGCCCAGTTTGGCAGCAGTCACCAGCTCACGAATGATTTTGGTGAAGATTTTACCGCGTTTGGAATCCTGAGCAGCCTTGCGGTGCTTGGTATTCGCCCATTTACTATGTCCCGCCATTTACACTGAGTCTCCAGATTGCCTATTGCACAGGCTATCTTGCTTGCTATTTTGCACCCGGGCAGTGCTCGCAATCCTCACATACATAAGTATGCTGCGGTTGCTCCGCGCTGGCCGTGCGCAAACTATCTGCGCCGATAACGCCTGGACATCAAGCTAAGTTCAAAAGATAAAAATTAAACAAAATTACAGTACGAATTCTTCAATTGCCTGGCGGTTACTCCAGGACTTAGTGAGCGCGGCGGCGGCCGGGGCATCCAGCCACTGAAAAGCCAGATGCTCGCTCAATGTGATGCTGCACTCCGCAGGGAGCATGAGGCTAAACCAGTGTTCCCGATTATGGGTGGTGCCCGGTGCGTAACGATGAAGAAAGTGCGTAAAGATTTCGAATTCTATATGACGCTGGCAGTCCACTAATGTGAGCTGCCCGGCGTTTATATCAATGCCAATCTCTTCCATCACTTCCCGCTGCGCGGTCTGCGCCAGGCTTTCGCCCGGCTCCTGGCTGCCGGTCACCGACTGCCAGAAATCCACATCATCGCGTCGCTGCAACATCAGCACCCGCCGGGTATCCTGGGCATAAATCACCACCAGAACCGACACCGGATGCTTATACGCCATCAGTTATTCTCTGACGGCTGATCTTTCACTTTCTTGACCACTTCAATGCCCAACTCGGCCAGTGAAGCCGGGTTAGCAAAGTTTGGCGCTTCGGTCATCAGACAGGCCGCAGCGGTGGTTTTCGGGAAGGCAATCACGTCACGAATGTTATCCGTGCCGGTCAGCAGCATCACCAGGCGATCAAGACCAAAGGCCAGACCCGCGTGCGGTGGCGTACCGTATTTCAGCGCGTCCAGCAGGAAGCCAAACTTCTCACGCTGTTCGTGTTCTTCAATACCCAGAATGCCGAACACCGTCTGCTGCATCTGACCGTTATGAATACGCACGGAGCCGCCACCCACTTCATAGCCATTGATGACCATATCGTAGGCGTTAGCAATCGCGGTTTCCGGTGCGTTCTTCAGTTCTTCCGGCGTCATCTCTTTCGGCGCGGTAAACGGATGGTGCATCGCGGTCAGACCGCCTTCGCCATCGTCTTCAAACATCGGGAAGTCCACCACCCACAGCGGCGCCCAGGAGGCCTCGTTGGTGATCTTAAGGTCACGACCCAGTTTCAGGCGCAGTGCACCCAGGGCATCGGCCACCACTTTCGCGCTGCCCGCACCGAAGAAGATCATATCGCCATCGGCCGCGCCGTTACGCGCCAGAATCTCTTCAACGATTTCTGCATTAAGGAATTTCGCTACCGGGCTGGTGATCCCTTCCAGGCCTTTAGCACGCTCGTTGACCTTGATGTAAGCCAGGCCCTTCGCGCCGTAGATTTCGATAAATTTGCCGTAGTCGTCAATCTGCTTACGGCTCAGCGTCGCGCCACCCGGCACACGCAGTGTCGCAACACGGCCTTTGGCATCGTTAGCCGGGCCAGCAAAGACGTTGAACTCAACGTTTTTCACCAGGTCTGCGACGTCAACCAGCTCCATTGGGTTACGCAGGTCTGGCTTATCGGAACCAAAACGACGCATCGCTTCGGCGAAGGTCATGGTCGGGAAGTCACCCAGTTCAACAGACTTCACATCAACCCACAGATTGCGCACCAGACGTTCCATGATTTCACGCACCTGAGCGGCGGTCATGAACGAGGTTTCTACGTCGATCTGGGTAAATTCAGGCTGACGGTCAGCACGCAGATCCTCGTCGCGGAAGCATTTGACGATCTGATAGTAACGGTCAAAACCGGACATCATCAGCAGCTGTTTGAACAGCTGTGGCGACTGTGGCAAGGCGTAGAATTTGCCTTTATGCACGCGGCTTGGCACCAGATAGTCACGGGCACCTTCCGGCGTGGCTTTGGTCAGCATCGGGGTTTCGATATCGAGGAAACCGTGCTCATCCATAAAGCGGCGCACAAAGCTGGTGATTTTCGCACGGGCTTTCAGGCGGTTCGCCATATCCGGGCGACGCAGGTCAAGGTAGCGATACTTCAGACGCGCTTCTTCGCTGTTCGCCATATTGGAGTCTAACGGCAGCGGCTCTGAGCGGTTGATGATGGTCAGGTCGGTGGCGAACACTTCGATCTCACCGGTGGCCATATCTTTATTTTTGTTCTTCTCATCACGCGGACGCACGGTGCCGGTGATCTGGATGCAGAACTCGTTACGCAGTTCAGACGCCAGATCGAAAGCCGCCTGACGGTCCGGATCGAAGAACACCTGCACGATGCCTTCACGGTCACGCATATCTATAAAGATCAGGCTGCCCAGATCGCGACGGCGATTAACCCAACCGCACAGTGTCACTTGCTGGCCTACATGAGACAGATTGATCTGCCCACAATACTCAGTACGCATAACGATATCCTTTTAACTTCAGCGCTGCTGCCGCAGCTTTATGATCACTATCCTGCTCTGAGGAGCGCTGCTGCCGCGAAAAATGGCTGCCATTATAATGGAAAATGGCTCACAGGATAAGTGCTGTCATCAGGGGAAAGTGGCAGAAAAACGCTGCGATGTGCTGCCACCGGACGCTGTGGTTAACAAAACATCATCACCACGACATAACCGCTAACAAATCTCAGCGCTTTACCGACATTATTTTCGTCGCCTCGTTTATCTGTTCCTTTGTATTCTCAATGGTTTTCCCCCTTACCCCGGAGAAACGCATGCTCAACCTCAATCCCCAGACCACCGCACTGGTGCTGATCGACTTACAGGAAGGCATTCTGCCTTTTGGCAAGGCACCACACGCGGCCAGTGATGTCGTGGCACGTGCCGCGAAACTGGCCGACCACTTTCGTGCACACAACGCACCGGTCGTGCTGGTACGTGTAGGCTGGTCAGCGGATTTTGCCGATGCACCAAAACAGCCTGTTGATGCCGCCCACGCCGGAGGCGCACTGCCGGATAACTGGTGGGTATACCCTGACACGCTGGGTGTTCAGGAGAGCGATCTGCACGTCATCAAACGCCAGTGGGGGGCATTCCACGGTACCGATCTGGAACTGCAACTGCGCCGTCGTGGCATTGACACCCTCGTGCTGGGCGGCATCGCCACCAACATTGGCGTTGAGTCCACCGCACGTAACGCCTGGGAGCTGGGTTTCAATCTGGTGATTGCCGAAGATATCTGTAGCACCGCCAGCACTGAGCAGCATCAGGCCAGCGTCGAGTGGATCTTCCCGCGTATTGCCCGCGTGCGTCAGTCAGATGACGTCATCGTCGCGCTGTCTTAACCTGCGCATGACCGGAGGGAACCGGTCTTTCTCCTCACTGCCTGCCTTGCACTCCCCTGTCTCCACACGGTAAAGTCGCCCGCAACTGACTGAATGTGGATAAACGATGAAGCCGTTGTATCTTGGCCTGCCACAGTGGCAGCACCCGCAATGGAAAAAACTGGGGATGACCACCCTGGAAGATTATGCCCGTCACTTTAACTGTGTCGAAGGCAATACCACGCTATATGCGCTGCCACGTCCGGAAGTGGTACAGCGCTGGCGGACAATGACGCACGATGACTTCCGTTTCTGTTTTAAATTTCCGGCGACCATCAGCCATCAGGCCGCGCTGCGCCAGTGCGGCGATCTCAGTGCAGAGTTTTTCGATCTGCTCGCTCCGCTGGCCGATCGTATCGGGCAGTTCTGGTTACAGCTTCCCGCGGCTTTTTCGCCGGCTGACCTGCCTGCTCTCTGGCAGTTTCTTGATAGCCTGCCCGCTGAATTCCGTTACGGTGTGGAAGTGCGGCATCCTGAGTTTTTTGCCAAAGGTGAGGCCGAGCAGGCGCTGAATCGCGGACTGCATCAGCGCTGCGTCAACCGGGTGATTCTGGATACCCGCGGCGTGCACAGTGCCCATCCTTCAACGGCAGCGATTATTGAAGCGCAACGCAAGAAACCTAAACTCCCGGTCCATGCGGTGATGACCGCAGACGCCCCGATGATCCGTTTTATCGGCGGCGACAACGTCGAGGCTAACCTGCGCTGGTTCAACGCCTGGCGGGACCGGTTACCGCAGTGGTGCGAAACGGCCCAGCCGTGGCTGTTTATACATACCCCGGATGTGGGTTTTGCGCCTGATTTGGTGCGTGCGCTGTGGCCCGGATTACAGCAGGTGCTCCCGCATATCGGTGATGCCCCTGAATGGCCGCAGCAGGAGACGTTATTCTGAACCGGTTTATGCTGCTGCCTGGCGACAGTGCCAGCATTGTTCGATACCCTACTCAATAAGATAATGATTACATCATGGAGTGAGTCATGGTCAGTGCGCTTTACGTGGTCCTTGGTACGCTTTTTATCCTTAAGTTTTTACTCGACGTGGTGCGCTTACGCCGTCAGTACCGGGTCTCGATCGGTGATGGTGGGGTGTCTGATTTACAGCTGGCCATTCGCATCCACGGTAATGCGGTCGAAAATATCCCCATCGCACTCTTTCTGCTGGTGATGATGGAGATGAACGGTGCTGATATCTGGATGTTGCATCTGCTCGGGCTGTTTTTCTTCTTCGGCCGTCTGATGCATGCGTATGGTTTACGCAGCCGCACCGTGCTGTGGCGCCGTAACGGCATGATCCTGACGCTGCTTTCGCTCTTCGGCATGGTCGTTGTCAATCTGCTGTTCCTGCCCTGGGACCTGGTTCTCGGCACTTCCTGACCCTCAGCTGGCAGAAAAGGTGCAGCCCGCCGCGCTTTCTGCCAGAATATGCCCTTTCCGTTAGCTTCCCCGGACTTACCACTATGTCTAACCGCGATACGCTGTTCTCCGCGCCAATTGCCAAGCTGGGCGACTGGACGTTTGATGAGCGCGTGGCTGAAGTCTTCCCCGACATGATTCAGCGTTCTGTGCCCGGCTATTCCAACATTATTTCCATGATTGGCATGTTAGCCGAGCGCTTTGTCCAGCCCGACTCCCGGGTCTACGATCTCGGCTGTTCGCTGGGCGCGGCCACGCTGTCAGTGCGCCGCAATATTACTGCCGCTGGTTGCAAGATTATTGCCGTTGATAACTCACCCGCCATGGTTGAGCGCTGCCGCCGCCACATTGACGCCTTCCGTGCCGATACGCCGGTTGAGGTGATTGAAGCGGACATCCGCCAGATCCCGATTGAGAATGCCTCCCTGGTGGTACTGAACTTCACGTTACAGTTTCTGGCACCGGAAGAGCGTCAGCAGTTGCTGAATACTATTTATCAGGGACTGAAACCCGGCGGTGCGCTGGTGCTGTCTGAAAAGTTCAGCTTTGCTGACTCTGACGTGGGTGAACTACTGTTCAACATGCATCACGACTTTAAACGTGCGAACGGTTACAGCGAACTGGAGATCAGCCAGAAGCGCAGCATGCTGGAAAATGTCATGCTGACCGACAGCGTGGAAACCCATAAACAGCGTCTGCACAATGCCGGTTTCCAGCATGCAGAACTGTGGTTCCAGTGTTTTAACTTTGGCTCTCTGGTGGCCTTAAAAGCAGGTCATCCCTGATGGATTTCGGAAATTTTTATCAACTGATTGCCAAAAGCCCGCTGTCTCACTGGCTGGAAACCCTGCCTGCGCAGATCGCGGCCTGGCAACGCGAGTCACTGCACGGTCACTTTAAAAACTGGGACCGTTCCGTTGAACACCTGCCCGCACTGACCCCGGAAACGCTGGATTTACTGCACAGCGTCACCGCCGATAGCAGCCATCTTTCCGCACGCCAGCGTGACGGCATTGAAAAACTGCTGCGTAATCTGATGCCATGGCGTAAAGGGCCGTTCTCACTGTACGGCGTGACTATCGATACAGAATGGCGTTCTGACTGGAAGTGGGAGCGAGTGCTGCCGCATATCTCCTCACTGGCCGGACGTACGGTGCTGGATGTCGGTTGTGGCAGCGGCTACCACATGTGGCGCATGCTGGGCGCGGGTGCCAACCTCGTGGTCGGCATCGACCCGATGCAACTGTTCCTCTGCCAGTTTGAAGCCGTGCGTAAACTGCTGGGCAACGATCAGCGTGCGCACCTGCTGCCGCTGGGCATCGAGCAACTGCCTGAGCTGAAGGCGTTCAACACCGTATTTTCAATGGGCGTGCTGTATCATCGCCGCTCCCCGCTCGACCACCTTTTCCAGTTGAAAAATCAGCTGGTCAGCGGCGGCGAACTGGTGCTGGAAACCCTGGTGGTCGAAGGTGATGACCTGCAGGTGCTGGTGCCGGGTGAACGCTATGCGCAGATGCGTAACGTTTACTTCATCCCGTCAACCGGGGCGCTGAAAAACTGGCTGGAGAAGTGTGGATTTGTTGACGTCCGTATTGCTGATTACTCGGTCACCAGCACGGATGAACAGCGTCGTACCAGCTGGATGACCAGCGAGTCCCTGGCCGAGTTCCTCGACCCGAACGATCCGACGAAAACGGTCGAAGGCTATCCTGCCCCCCTGCGTGCCGTGCTGGTGGCGACCAAGCCATAAGTCGAACAGGGTTGGCCGCCGGCTGGCCCTGTATTCCCCCTGTGTTATTCCCCAGCGCCTTCCTGCGCTTAACGTGCGGAACAAAATCCTGATCTCTGTCATTGAGAATGATAATTCTTCTTAAATCACTCTTTTTGATCAAATAGCCTAATACTTACGGGTTAGTGTGGGATCCGTTGTGCGTTAAATTCACCTGAAAGGAGTATCTGGTATGAGTAAATTTGTTTTTTCATCACCACGGAAATACATTCAGGGCGCGGGTCAGCTAGCCCACCTGGGCGAGCATCTGGCCGAACTGGGCAGCAATGCGTTCCTCGTTGCTGACAAGATTGTCTGGGGGCTGATCGGAAAAGACGTTAAAGCCTCCCTGATCGCGAACAAGGTCGAATTCCACTACGAAGAGTTTAACGGTGAAGCCTCCAGCAATGAGATCACCCGCCTGGCTAAACTGGCGAAAGCCAACGGAACAAGTATTGTGGTCGGCCTCGGTGGCGGTAAAACCCTGGACACGGTAAAAGCGGTTGCCGATGAGTTGAAACACCCCGTTGCCGTCGTGCCCACTATCGCCTCTACCGATGCCCCCTGCAGCGCGCTATCAGTGATTTACTCTGATACCGGCGTGTTCGAAAGCTACCGTTTCTACAGTAAAAACCCGGATCTGGTGCTGGTGGATACGCAGGTCTGCGTGCGTGCGCCGGTGCGTCTGTTTGCCTCCGGTATTGCGGATGGCCTGGCGACCTATGTTGAAGCGCAGGCGGTGAAACGTTCACACAGCAAATCGATGGTCAACGGTGACCCAACCATTGCCGGGATGGCGATTGCCGAAGCCTGTGAAAAAACACTCCTTACCTGGGGGCTGAGTGCCTATCAGGCCGTGGAAAAACAGCTGGTGACGCCAGCGGTGGAAGCCGTGGTGGAAGCCAATACGCTGCTTTCAGGGCTGGGGTTCGAAAACGCCGGTCTGGCCGGTGCCCACGCTATTCACAACGGTTTTACCGCGATTGAGGGCGATATTCATCATCTGACGCACGGTGAAAAAGTGGCTTATGGAACCCTGACCCAGATGGTACTGGAGCAGCGGCCTGATGAGGAGATCGCACGCTACGTGCGTTTCTACCGCGCCATCAAGATGCCGACCACGCTGAAAGAGTTGCATCTGGACAAGGTGAGTTGGGAGGATCTGGTTAAAATTGGCGCGCTGGCCAACAACGAAGGGGACACGTTGAAAAACCTGAACCCGGGCCTGAGCGCAGAGGATGTGGCGAACGCCATTCTGGCCGTAGATGCCTTTAGTCTGTCAGTGAAATAACCATTGTATGATGTAGGCCGATCCGGGCGATCGGCCTTTTACTTTCTGTCGCTGTTTATTCCCAATATTCGTAGCGGTAAGCCGCCGTAATATTGCGCCGGATAATCCCGGTGGGAAACACGTCCATTTCACGCGTATAACTCAACGTACAGTTCCCCTGCTCATCCCACAGCTGGCACTCCTCCAGCGTCGTCATGCTGCTCATCGCGTTATCCGAGCGGCTGCTCAGACGTAGCTCACGCTGATCCCGGTCGTATTCCAGCGTCATTTTTTATCGCTCAGAGTCTGAGGCCACCAGCAGGTTCTGTTTGTTCCAGCGGTAGGTGAATTTACCGTTACTGTTGCTATCCGACCCCCGCGCCACGCTGCTAATCAGCCGCGACTGACGATCAAAATGGTGGGTGGTTTCCGTGAAGCCTTTTTCACCATTCAGGACAAAGGTATCCGATGAGCTGATGATATTACCGCGGCTTCCCTTCTGATAATGTGTGGTGCCTCGTTTCTCATTGATCACCACCGGCTGGCCACGACCTAATTCAGCCACGGTCATTTCATAGCTTGAAAGCCAGCCATCCCTGACATGTTCAATACTCTGCACCAGTGAGATCTGGAGCTTGCCTTCCTGTTTATCGAAGCGCAAATCGGCACGTTTCAGCGTTCCGCAGCGATCAAACTCGCCAATCATGCGTTTTTGCTGATTAACGTCCTTACCAAATTCGCCGAGAACAAACTGTTTAATCGGGCCTCTGGCCATTCCCCCCAGCATCACAATGCTGTTATTGCTGGCCACCTGCTGAAAGCCCGGCGCACAGTCTTTTGCCGCCTGCGCAGCCGGGGTGAGCAAAAAGGCCAGCGTCATCATCAGCGTACAACCCGTAAACGGAATCTTCATCACAGCTCTTATGGCAGATTAAGGCGATGACTCAGTGTAGTTTTTTTTGGGTACAACACGCATTACAAACCCGCACCTGGAGCAAAAAAAACCCCAACAAAAGGCGCTGGGGTCTGGTACTTGCAAACATCACGTCAGAGAACGGCGTGCTGCGCGGCAAAATCGGCACGTTACCCGTCAGGCGGCAACGGGTCTAGGCAACGTGAAGCGGCGCGCCGAGGGACATCACGCTTTTCATTGCGGCCACCACATCACCATCAACGCAGGTGCGGGTAAATTCGTCATTTTCTGCATCGGAACACATAGAAACACCGGCTTTACGGTAGCGCATTGATGAAGCGATACGCTGGCTGGCAGAGCTGTGCAACTCAAGCAGGCCAGCATCAATAAACTTTTGCACATTGCTCAGGCGCACACCCGCGCCTGCCATCACTTTTAGCCCCTTCGCCATGCGGGTCAGCTCTCTTAACAGGGGTAAACCGCTTTCTGCGCTCTGCTGCTGACCGGAAGTAAGAATGCGCGCCACGCCTAAATCGGTGAGTTGCTTGAGTGCTATTACCGGGCTGTGGCACAAATCGAAGGCGCGATGAAAAGTCACTTCCATCCCCTGGCACAGCTGCATGACGTAGCGCATGCGCGGCAGATCAATATGCCCGTCCACATCCAGCAACCCGATCACCAGCCCCGGAAACCCCTGCTCCCGGATAAACGCAATATCTGACTTCATCTGCTCAAATTCGATATCGCTGTAACAAAAATCTCCCCCCCTGGGACGCACAATCGGATGGACCGGGATCGCGACACGACGACGAGCTGACATCAATGTCCCCGCCGATGGTGTTAATCCCCCTTCCGTTGGCGCAGCACATAACTCCACACGATCGGCTCCCGCTCGTTCTGCCGTCACGGCACATTCCACTCCGTAGCAGCATATTTCCAGTTTTCGCATCCCATCCTCCGGTTATCACTGCTGTCTGGTTGTTTATTTTCATGCCGATGATTAGTCTGATCGGCATTACTGGTATTTATCTTAACGGGAATCATCAGCATGGCATTCAATTTTGACCAACGGATAGACCGCCGTCACAGCGATAGCTTGAAATGGCAAAAATATGGTGATCGGGATATCCTTCCGTTGTGGATCGCAGACACGGATTTTCGCGTAGCTGATTGTATTACTGAAGCATTGCAGACTCGCATCTCACATGGCATCTTCGGTTATGGCGTTCCACCGCAGGCCTTTATTGAGGTGGTCATTGAGCGCATGAACTCACGTTTCGGCTGGAAAATTCAACCCGAGTGGCTGGTTTTTTTACCGGGTGTCGTTACCGGGCTTAATCTGTGCGTACGTGCTTTTACCGAGGCGCATCAGGGCACCATTGCGCCAATACCGATTTATCCTCCTTTCCGCCTGGCAGCAAAGCTGGCCGGACGCACGCAGGTCAGCGCCCCGTTACAGCTTCAGGACCAGCGCTGGGTGCTGGATCTGGATGCTCTGGAGCCTGAGCTTAAGGGCAACGAAAAACTGCTGCTGCTGTGTAACCCGCAGAATCCGGGTGGTACCGTCTATCGCCGTGAGGAACTGGAAGCACAGCTGCGCTTTGCCCAGCGACATGACCTGATAGTGTGCTCTGATGAAATTCACTGCGACCTGCTGCTGGAGCCGGGCGTTGAACATATCCCGTTTGCCAGCCTGAGCGAAGATGCCGCCCAGCGATCCATTACCCTGCTGTCTCCATCGAAAAGCTTCAACATTGCCGGCCTGGGAGCGTCTGTGGCGATCATTCCTGATCGTGAACTCCGTGACCGTTTTAACCGGGAACGCAAAGGCATGGTGCCGGATGTCGATGTCCTGTCCTATGTCGCCGCGACGGCCGCCTGGCAGGACGGACAACCCTGGCTGGATGCGCAGGTGGAATACCTGCGCAGCAACCGTGACGCACTAACGCAGCACGTAAATGCGCTACCGGGACTGAGCATGGTGGCACCAGAGGGCAGCTATCTGGGCTGGATTGATGCCAGCAAACTGAAGGTTGCCAGCCCGGCCCTGTTTTTTGAAAAACACGGGCTGGGCTTTTCACCGGGGCGTGACTTTGGTGATGATAAGTTTATCCGTTTCAACTTTGGCTGCCAGCGTGCGATGTTAGACGAAGCCTTGCGCCGCATGACGCTGGCGCTGGCTATCGGCCACTAGGTTTAGCGCGCCACTTCACTGGCGACGATCTCTTTCAGGCTCCACGGATGGAACTTGATGGTCACCTGCCCGTCCGTCACCGCCAGCGTTGGATTAGGCAGGCGTTCGCCGTCCCCTTTTGGCGCACTGCTTTTAATTGAAATACCCTGCTGTGTCAGGCCTTCGTCACCCATCAACGCCAGAGCACGTGCGCCGAGCGTCTCTTCGTCGCCGCGCAGAACCACTTCGACATGTTCCCAGCCTTCATGGCGATAAAGCCGCTGCCCTGGCCAGGGGAGCTCAACCACGCTGATCTTCCACGGACCCACTTCCAGCGCTGTGGCCAGTTCAAACAGCGCAACGGGACGTCCGGCAATCTCTTTTTCCGAAAACAGTGAACCGCAACGCAGAAACCCCTGTTTCCAACGCGCTGCAGTGGTGTTCTGATGACATCTGACCGCGATGTGGTCAACCTCCAGAACATCAAGATCAAGACCTAATCGTTGTGCCAGTTGGTAAAGGGATTGTAAAAAACGGGGTAAATCATTAGCCAAATCGCTTAATTCTTCTGCATTGTTTATGGATAACATCTCAAAACCCTTCATTTACAGTAAATACTCTTATCAATTACGCCTGAAGCGTTTCATTTTACAGACCAGATAATGGAATAGAAATTTATCATTTAATCGGAATTATTCATATAAATTGCCCGCTTAGAAAACATTTCATCCAGCATCTGGTGGTTCAGTACCAGCGATTTTTTTAGAAAATGGCCTTTAACTTTATGTTTTAGTTTAGTTAAATTTATACAATGCGACAATTCCTAAATCACCGGGGGTGCATTGTAGGCTATTCTGCTTTCTTATAGATTTGTCCCGACCATCAACACAAGGAAAAGCTAAATGCTTATGTTATTACTTGTCGCCCTGCTGATCGCGATGATGGGATTGGCGATTGTACGCCACTGGAAGGTACGGAACGGAAAAACGACGGTGGCAAGTCCCCACCGCCCGCACCGTCGCCGCTAATTTGACTTTCCGTGGAAGACAGCCTCACAGCACTGTTTTCCCGCGCGCAAAACACAAGTTATCCAGGGGCTCAGGTTCCTGGATAACTTGCTCCTAAATGCAGTATACTTTTCCCCTTCTTTTTTAGGCGCTGCCACCCTGGGTGAATGTCCCCCGGAATGCCGCGGCGTCGAGACCATGGCCTGCACCTCTGCGTGTGGGTTTTAAAAAATTAAGGTAACTCGGTGAATATTCAGGCCCTTCTCTCAGAAAAAGTCAGTCAGGCGATGATCGCAGTGGGCGCACCCGCAGATTGCGAGCCTCAGGTGCGTCAGTCGGCAAAAGTGCAGTTTGGTGATTATCAGGCCAACGGCATGATGGCCGTGGCCAAAAGCCTGGGTATGCCACCACGACAACTGGCCGAAAAAGTGCTGGAGCAGCTGGATCTCACGGGGATTGCCAAAAAAGTTGAGATCGCCGGGCCGGGCTTTATCAATATCTTCCTGGCACCTGAATGGCTGTCCGCACAGATCGACAGCGTGCTGGCCGCCCCGAAACTGGGTGTGGCCGCCGTTGAACCACAGACCGTGGTAGTTGACTACTCTGCACCGAACGTGGCGAAAGAGATGCATGTGGGTCACGTGCGCTCCACCATCATCGGGGATGCGGCAGTACGTACGCTGGAGTTCCTCGGCCATAATGTGATCCGTGCCAACCACGTTGGCGACTGGGGCACCCAGTTCGGTATGCTGATTGCGTTCCTTGAGAAGCAGCAGAATGAGAACCACGAAGAGATCGCGCTGGCAGACCTGGAAGTTTTCTACCGTGAAGCCAAACGCACCTACGACGAAGACCCGGCCTTTGCCGAGCGCGCACGCAGTTATGTCGTTAAGCTGCAAGGCGGTGACGAATACTGCCGTAAGATGTGGAAGCGGCTGGTCGACATCACCATGGCACAGAATCAGCTGATTTATGACCGCATGAACGTCACCCTGACGCGTGACGATGTGATGGGTGAAAGCCTGTATAACGATATGCTGCCAGGCATCGTTGCTGACCTGAAAGCCAAAGGTCTGGCGGTAGAGAGCGAAGGCGCCACCGTTGTGTTCCTTGATGAGTATAAAAACAAGGAAGGCGAACCGATGGGCGTGATCATCCAGAAAAAGGATGGCGGCTATCTTTACACCACGACGGATATTGCCTGTGCGAAATATCGCTACGAGACGCTGAAAGCGGACCGCGTGCTGTATTACATCGATTCACGTCAGCATCAGCACCTGATGCAGGCCTGGACTATCGTGCGCAAAGCGGGCTACGTACCAGCGTCCCTGCCACTGGAGCACCACATGTTCGGCATGATGCTGGGTAAAGACGGTAAGCCGTTTAAAACCCGTGCCGGTGGCACCATCAAACTGTCTGATCTGCTGGATGAAGCCATTGAACGTGCGACAGCACTGGTTGCCGGTAAAAACCCCGATATGCCTGCCGATGAGCTGAAAGCACTGGCCAACATCGTTGGTATCGGTGCCGTCAAGTACGCCGATCTGTCGAAAAGCCGTACCACCGACTACATCTTCGACTGGGACAACATGCTGGCGTTTGAAGGTAACACCGCACCGTATATGCAGTATGCCTATACGCGTGTGCTGTCCGTCTTCCGTAAAGCGGGTATCGACGAACACGGTATCTCTGGGGCAACTGCGATCGTTGAAGATCGTGAAGCCGCCCTGGCAGTCCGCCTGTTGCAGTTTGAAGAAACCATTACTCAGGTTGCGCGTGACGGGATGCCACACGTGATGTGTGCGTATCTTTACGATCTGGCAGGTCTGTTCTCAGGCTTCTACGAACACTGCCCTATCCTGACCGCCGACGATGACGCAACAAAACAGAGCCGTCTGCGTCTGGCGCTGTTAACGGCGAAAACCCTGAAGCAGGGTCTGGATACGCTGGGGATTGAAACCGTAGAGCGGATGTAAGTCTTTTCGGGCGAGGCGTGCCTCACCCCAACGTAAACCGGTGAACCTTTCGGGCGAGGCGTGCCTCGCCTCTACGGGGATCGGTGGAGCCTGGCCCCGACATAAATCCTCGTAGGGGTCGGGCATGCCCGACCCTTTTGTTTTGGTGATTACTGGTAATTCACCATCACTTCATTACTCAGAACATGCAGCACCGGAAACACCCGCCCTTTACCTTCTACCTGATAAATAAAGCGTAATGTCTCTCCGGCGGCCACATTGGTCAGACCCTGAGTACTGCCGCTGCCCCCTTCCACAGGCACGCAACGACTTTCTGAACACAGACGAACCTGCAGCCCGGCGGGTGCGGGAGCCGTGAGCGTATAGCGCCATACCACCGTACTCATGACGCCGGTCACCGGTTCTGGTGGCGTGAGCGGGCGTGATGACGCCTGCACTCCACGATTAGAGAGTGACGGACCTGTGGCGCTGGCATGCCAGCCGCCCTCAGCCGCCATCGACAGGCCGGGCAACGTCAGCAGCAACCACAGCATCACTTTCATCAATGGCCACCAATTGTTGACGTCATACGAATATTACGGTTGTCCGTCAGTTCCATATTGGAAATCACCATCAGCTGCGGCAGCGAACGACGCAGGAAGCGCGCCAGCAGTGCACGCAGCGGATGGTTCACCAGCAGCACCGGCGGTGCACCCAACCCTTCCTGATGCTGCAATGCCGTCTGCGCCTGCGCCAGCAGACGGTCAGCCAGACCCGGCTCCAGACCGCCACCGCCCTGCAATGCCTGCAACAGCAGACGTTCCAGCGTGGTATCCAGCCCGATAACCTGCACTTCGCCATTGCCCGGGAACCATTGCTGCGTAATGGCACGCCCTAACGCCACACGGACCACTGAGGTCAGCTCCTGCGGATCGGTCTGCACCGCCGCATGCTCCGCCAGCGTCTCAATAATCGTCCGCATATCGCGGATAGAAACACGTTCAGCCAGCAGGTTCTGCAACACTTTATGCAGGGTGGTCAAGGTAATCACGCCTGGGATCAGGTCTTCGGTCAGCTTCGGCATCTCCTGGGTCACGCGATCCAGCAACTGCTGCGCTTCCTGGCGACCGAACAGCTCACTGGCGTACTGACCAATCAGATGGTTAAGGTGGGTGGCCACCACAGTACTGGCTTCCACCACGGTGAAGCCCTGGATTTGCGCCTGCTCTTTGAGCGCACTGTCAATCCAGATCGCTTCCAGCCCGAAGGCCGGGTCAACGGTCACTTCACCTGGCAACGAACCCGCTGCCGTGCCCGGGTTGATCGCCATCCAGCGGCCCGGATAAGCATCACCACTGCCAATCTCTACCCCTTTCATCAGAATACGGTAGCGGGCCGGGGTCAGATCCATGTTGTCACGAATATGTACCACTGGCGGCAGGAAGCCCATTTCCTGGGCAAATTTCTTACGGATACTGCGGATGCGGCCGAGCAACTCGCCATCCTGTGCGCTGTCCACCATTGGGATCAGGCGATAGCCCACTTCCATCCCCAGTGAATCTTCCAGCTGCACATCGCCCCAGGTGGCTTCGACGCTGGCCGCACTTTCCGGCTGTTTGGTCATGGACATCTGCGGCGCCGCAGCGCTTTTCGGCTTCAACTCTTTACCGCGTATCCACCAGGCCAGGCCCAGCAGTGCAGCAGTAAACAGCAGGAACACCAGATTTGGCATACCCGGCACCAGGCCCAGCAGGCCGAGAACGCCGGCACTCAGCATCATCACGCGCGGGTTATTAAACAGTTGGCTAACCATCTGCTCGCCGACGTCCTGATCGGTGCCAACGCGGGTCACAATCACACCCGCCGCGGTGGAGATCACCAGCGCCGGAATCTGAGCAACCAGACCGTCACCGATGGTGAGCAGCGTATAGGTTTCGGCTGCATGACCGGCATCCATACCGTGCTGGAGAATCCCCACCAGCAGGCCGCCGATCACGTTGATAATCATGATCATGATACCGGCGACGGCATCACCACGAACAAACTTACTGGCACCGTCCATTGACCCGTAGAAGTCGGCTTCCTGGGTCACATCAGAACGGCGTTTCTTCGCTTCCTCTTCACCAATCAGCCCGGCATTCAGGTCGGCATCGATCGCCATCTGTTTACCCGGCATCCCGTCGAGAACAAAGCGCGCGCCCACTTCCGCAATACGCCCGGCACCCTTGGTGATAACCATAAAGTTGATAATCACGAGGATGACAAACACCACGATACCGATGGCGAAGTTACCACCGACGAGGAAGTGGCCAAAGGCTTCAACAACCTGACCCGCAGCAGCCGCACCGGTATGGCCGTCCATCAAAATAACACGCGTCGAGGCCACGTTCAGAGCCAGGCGTAGTAATGTAGAGAACAGCAGAATGGTCGGGAAGGCGGCGAAATCCAGCGTGCGCTGGGTAAACATCGCCACCAACAGCACCATAATCGACAGGGCAATGTTAAAGGTAAACAACAGATCGAGGATAAACGGTGGTAACGGCAGCACCATCATCGACAGGATCAGCAAGATCAGTATCGGTCCGGCAAGGACTTTCCACTGTGTATCTTTCAAGTTGCCCGGTAAGCGCAGTTTAGCGGCCAGATTAGCCATCAGATTTTTGTTCTCCAGCAAAGTCCAGCGCGTCCGGCACTGGCAATTTAACAGGTCTCTTCGGGATCAGCCCCCCTTCCACTTTCCAGCGGCGGAGTTGCCAGACCCAGGCCAGCACTTCAGCAACCGCTGCGTACAATGTCCCGGGAATATGCTGACCAATTTCACTGTGGCGATAGAGCGCACGTGCCAGCGGTGGCGCTTCCAGAATCGGGATGCGGTGCTCTTTCCCCATTTCACGGATACGCAGGGCAATCTCCCCTGCGCCTTTTGCCAGCACTTTCGGTGCACTCATTTTTTTCTCGTCATACTGCAACGCGACCGCATAATGGGTCGGGTTGGTCACAATCACGTCAGCCTTCGGAACATCAGACATCATGCGGCGGCGTGCGGCGGCGCGCATTTGCTGGCGGATACGCCCTTTAACATGCGGGTCACCCTCCTGCTGCTTATGTTCGTCCGTAATATCCTGACGCGACATGCGTAAATTTTTAAAATAGCTGTAGAGCTGGAAGAAGACGTCAAAGCCCACCATCGGCGACAACCCCAGCACGATGAGGATGCTGCACATGGCAATCATATTCAGCGAGCCCGCCAGGGCTGTCACGGGTGATTCGCTGATCAAATGCAGCATCTCCGCCCAGTGGTTATGGATATATATCCAGGCGACCACGCCAACCAGCACCGCTTTCAGCACGGCTTTCAACAGTTCAGCGGCTGACTGGGCAGAAATCATCTTTCCCAGCCCTTTAATCGGGTTCATTTTGCCGACATCAAACTTGATGGCTTTACCGCTGATCACCAGACCACCCAGCAACATCGGTGCTGCAATCGCCATCACCACCAGACCAAACATCATGGGCAGAATAGCCATCACCGCCTGCATCAGCAGATCGCTTATCTGACGCAGCATCTGACTGGTATCACTGACTACGGAATGATTGAAGACCAACCCATCCGCGACCAGTGCACCCAGCTTGCGTCCCATCCATTCCCCACCCGCCCATAAAATACTCAGGCCGGTCACCAGCATCAAAATAGACGTCAGTTCGCGCGAACGCGGGATTTGCCCTTCTTCTCGTGCTTTTTCAAGTCGATGGGCCGTGGGGGACTCTGTTTTTTCCTCATCGCTATCCTGAGACACGGTAGCAAACCTTCAATACGGAATGACTGAGGGTAGAATGCCAAATTCGCGCAGGGGTAATGCCACGAGTAAACGTGTAAATAGGGGGTTATTTACGGAATGGAGAAAAGACAGTGCCCGCACAGGATGGCGGGACACCGTTTTAAAGCAGGGGCAGAAAGGCTCTGCCCCTGTTATCAGAAGCCGAGGCTGTCCAACAGATCGTCAACCTGATCCTGGCTTGCCACCACATTGGGGGCCGCCGCATTAATCTGCGGGCCGTTCAACAGGCTGTCGGTATCTTTCTTCACGCGCGTACTCTGGTCTGGAATGTTTTCCATGAGGACCGTCAACAATTGACGCTCAATTTCCTGGATCACATCCATCATACGTTTAATCACCTGCCCGGTCAGGTCCTGGAAATCCTGAGCCATCATGATTTCCATCAGCTGAGCATTGGTGAAGCCAGTATGTTCCGGTACCGCGTCGAGATAACCACGAGTATCCGAAACCAGAGAGCGGGCATCTGACAGTTCGATAGGATTCTCGAACCATTCGTCCCAGCGAACTTTCAACGCCTTCGCCCCATTCTCCATCACTGTCTGACGAGGCTGTGCAGCCTCGACGCAGTTTAAGGCACGTTCTGCTGCCTGGCCGGTCATTTGAATCACATAATCAAGGCGATCGCGGGCATCTGGGATCGCCTCTGCCGCTTCTGCGATGGCCTGATCAAGACCTAACTCACGCAGGCTGTCGCGCAACATGCGCGTCAGTGAACCAATTTTAGAGATAATGTCCTGCGCTGAAGCTGCATCAACATTTGGTTTCGGAATAGTGTTCATCTCAGCTCCTTACATACCCAGTTTTTCGAAGATCTTACCTAACTTCTCTTCCAGGGTAGCCGCTGTGAATGGTTTAACCACATAGCCGCTGGCACCCGCCTGCGCAGCCGCAATAATGTTCTCTTTCTTGGCTTCTGCCGTCACCATCAGTACCGGTAACTTACTCAGCGCACCGTCTGCACGGATGGTTTGCAACAGTTGCAGACCATCCATATTCGGCATGTTCCAGTCAGACACCACGAAGTCGAAACCGCCTGCACGCAGCTTGTTCAGCGCGTCCACACCATCCTCTGCTTCTTCAACGTTGTTGAAACCCAGTTCTTTCAGCAGGTTACGGACGATACGACGCATTGTATTAAAGTCGTCGACCACCAGAAACCGCATATTTTTATCTACCATACCTACTCCCGTAATGTGTAGCCCGCGAGGACCGCGTTAGATACGCAACGCCTGTCCGGCGCTAATTTTTGCCAGCATATGCTGGCTGATTTGGTGAAGATCCACCACCTCACTGGCTCCCCCGAGGGCAATAGCCTCTCGTGGCATGCCAAATACGACACAGCTCGCTTCGTTCTGGGCAATGGTCCAGGCACCAGCTTTATTCATCGCCAGTAGCCCGGCAGCGCCATCGTTACCCATGCCGGTCAGGATCACGCCAACGGCGTTACGACCGGCAAACTGCGCCACTGAGTTAAACAACACATCGACCGACGGTTTGTGACGATTAACCGGCGGTCCATCATTCAGTTTGACCTGATAGTTCGCGCCGCTGCGCGTCAGTTCCATATGCATCGCTCCCGGCGCGATGTAAGCATGTCCGGGCAGGATGCGCTCACCGTCTTCCGCTTCTTTCACCGTAATCTGGCACAACTTGTTCAGACGTTCGGCAAACGATTTGGTGAATCCCGGTGGCATATGCTGCGTAATCAACAGCGCCGGGCTGGTCGCCGGCAACGGTTGCAGCACATGTCGAATGGCTTCGGTTCCCCCGGTAGAGGCACCAATGGCAATCAGTTTTTCACTGCTCAGCAACGGCCCGGCTTTCAGCATTACCGGGGCCGGCTGCGGCCCACGCGTATGCAGACGAGCACGGGAAGCGGCGCGTACCTTGTCAGCAATCATCTGACTGTAGGCCAGCATCCCTTCGCGAATACCCAGCGAGGGTTTAGTCACAAAGTCGACAGCCCCCAGCTCCAGCGCCCGTAGCGTAATTTCAGAGCCTTTCCCGGTCAGTGAGGAAACCATCACCACCGGCATCGGGCGCAGACGCATCAGCTTTTCCAGAAAATCGAGGCCATCCATGCGCGGCATCTCGACATCCAGCGTCAACACATCCGGGTTAAACTGTTTAATCAAATCCCGTGCCACCAACGGGTCTGGTGCCGAGGCCACCATCTCCATATCGGAATGACTGTTGATAATTTCGGTCATCAACTGGCGCATTAATGCTGAATCATCAACACATAAAACTCTGATTTTACTCATTATCTTTCCTTAGTCAGTCCATAGACCGTCTGGCCACGCAGATAAAATTCTTTGCTAATCTGGCTGAAATTTTCTGAGTGACCGGCAAACAGTAAGCCGCCAGGTTTCAGTAACGGAACAAAGCGTCGTAAGATCTTTTCCTGTGTTTCTTTATCGAAATAGATCATCACGTTACGGCAAAAAATCACATCAAACTGTCCCGGTAGCGCCCAGTCGTTGGCCAGCAGATTAAGCTGGGCAAAGGTGACCATATTGGCCAGCTCCGGGCGCGCACGCACCATGCCCTCATGAGGACCGGTGCCACGCAGGAAATAACGTTGCAACTGCTGAGGCGAAAGCGTGCGCAGCTCTTCCTGGCGATACACACCCGCCAGTGCTTTTTCCAGCACCTGAGTATCAATATCGGTGGCGTGGATCTGGAATTTACCCGGACCGGTGCCCAGCGTTTCGGCCAGCGTCATGGCGATAGAGTAAGGCTCTTCCCCCGTCGAGGCGGCCGCACACCACACGCTATAATTGCCAGTACGGCGTTTCGCATGCTCTGCCAGGATCGGAAAGTGATGCGCCTCGCGGAAAAAAGCCGTCAGGTTAGTGGTCAGGGCATTCACAAACGCCTGCCATTCAGCGCTGTTAGGATCATTTTCCAGCAACGCCATATAACGACCAAAATCATCGATATTCAGCGTGCGCAGCCTGCGGACCAGGCGGTTATAAACCATTTCCCGCTTATGATCGGCGAGCACTATGCCAGCTCGCTGATAAATCAGCTGACTGATACGCTTAAAGTGCGTATCGGATAACGGCAAGCGCTGTACCATCTGCGACAGCAGCGTTGCGTTTTCCGGTGGAGCTAACAACGTCGATTTCTTCATGTAGCCATCCTGCAAAGCGCGGATAAAGATATTAATAGGGTGTCTCGTTCCCGCCAGCCTGAAGGCCTGAGGAGCGCTCTTTACTCTGCACGCTCATCCAGCGCGAAACGGCTGACTGCCGCCGTCAGATATTCTGCCTGTGCTTCCAGTGCGCCCGTTGCCGCTGCGCCCTCTTCGACCAGCGCGGCGTTCTGCTGGGTCACCTGGTCCATCTGGCTGACAGCCAGTGCAACTTGTTCAATACCGCGTCGCTGCTCGTCGCTGGCGGCGGCGATTTCGCCCATAATGCCGTTCACACGGTTCACCGACTGGACAATTTCATCCATCGTTTCCCCGGCGGAGGCCACCTGCTTCGCCCCCTGATCAACCCGGCTTACCGACTCTTCAATCAGTGATTTAATCTCTTTTGCGGCCTGCGCACTGCGCTGGGCGAGGTTACGCACTTCACCTGCCACCACGGCAAAACCTCGTCCCTGTTCCCCGGCGCGGGCGGCTTCTACCGCGGCGTTCAGGGCCAGGATGTTGGTCTGGAAAGCGATGCCATCAATGACGCTGGTAATATCAGCAATTTTCTTCGAGCTGCCCGCAATCGCGTTCATCGTCGTGACCACGTTGCTCGTCAGCGAACCGCCTTTATGAGCGGTGCCTGAGGCTTCACGCGCCAGGTCTGACGCCTGACGGGCGTTATCGGCATTAGCCGAGACCGTCGCCGTCAGCTGTTCCATGCTGGCCGCCGTCTGCGCCAGTGATGCCGCCTGCTGTTCAGTACGGGCTGACAGATCATCGTTTCCGGCCGCAATTTCATGAATGCCGGTTTGCATGGCACGACTGCCGTCGCGCACATCACGCACGGTGGACGCCAGCGCCTGCTGCATATGCTGGAGACTGGTAAACAGCTGGCCCAGCTCATTGCTGCCGCCGTCTTCCACTTTTCCGTTCAGATCACCGGAAGCGATACGTTCAAAATGGCTGCGCATGCGCGCCAGGGGGGCAATCAACCCCTGCTTCGACCACCATAATCCGGCCAGCGTCACCAGCAGTGACAGCGCGACCGCGACCAAGAAAATCACTTTCGACTGCGCGTAGAAGCCTTTACTGGCGTCCCCTGCATGGTCACGCAGCGCATCAATATGTTTCATCCAGAGGCTGTACTGCACCTGGAATTTGTCCTGTTTACCCTGGGTGGGCGAATCAAGAAACGCCTGCAATTGATTGTTTTGCAGGTAAGCGATCAGCTGCGCCAGTTCGCTGTAATAAGCGTCATAGGTAGCAGCGATCTCTTTTTCTAACGCCACCCCTTCCGGTGTCACGGCAGGGATAGCTTTGAATGTTTTAAACGCTTTGTCGGCCTGATCGAGGTCGCTTTGCGCTTTGGTCATCAGACTAACGACCTGTTCGCGGGGCAGATTGAGTGCTGCACGGGTTCCCGCACGGCTCAATGTCACGCGGGTACTGAGCAGTGCCGCCCAGCTTTCACCCAGCGCATCACGCTGGTCACCGCTAATTTCTACCTGATGAATGTTGTCTGCATCCAGACGGAACGAGTTGAAGGACAACCCACTGGCAATAATCTGCATCAGGCAGAAAAGTCCGAGCAGGGCGATAATCGTGCCAGATATACGTAAACGACTTAACATTGCGCACTCCCCGGGAAGGTCACCTGATACAGGCAACAAAAAAAATTCTTTTTATCGGGCCGCCCGTTCAACGGGCTGGCCCTTTATCACATCACTTCATACAAACGGCTTAAAAGGTTTCCCAGTTATCGTCTGAGTTGCCCGGCGGCAGCGCTTTACGCGTGGCTGGCGGGGGTGTCAGCAGAGGAGAAACCTTGCCTCTGTTGTTATTAACGGCCGCGATGACATTTTCTTTACGGATTCGGAACACAGCAACGGCCTGAGTCAGACGACTTGCCTGATCTTCGAGCGATGCCGCAGCCGAAGCGGACTGTTCTACCAGCGCGGCGTTCTGCTGAGTCACGCGGTCCATTTCGTTCACGGCGGTGCCGACCTGGTCAATACCCCGGCTCTGCTCATCGCTCGCGGAGGCAATCTCCCCCATGATATCGGTCACGCGGGTCACCGCGCTGACGATGTCATTCATGGTTTCACCGGCGCTTTCTACCAGCACAGAGCCGGTATCCACACGCGCGACAGAGTCCTCAATCAGCCCTTTAATTTCTTTCGCTGCCTGCGCACTGCGCTGGGCCAGGTTACGCACTTCACCCGCCACCACGGCAAAACCACGGCCCTGTTCACCGGCACGCGCCGCTTCCACGGCCGCGTTCAGTGCCAGGATATTGGTCTGGAAGGCAATACCGTCAATCACGCTGATAATGTCAGCAATCTTCTTCGAACTGCCGGCGATGTCATTCATGGTTTTCACCACGCCGTCCACCACTTTGCCGCCCTTCTGCGCGGTTTCTGACGCGCTGAGGGCCAGCTGAGAAGCCTGACGGGCATTCTCGGCGTTCTGTTTCACCGTTGAGGTTAACTGCTCCATACTGGCCGCTGTTTCCTGCAATGCGGAGGCCTGCTCTTCGGTACGCGAGGAGAGATCGTTATTCCCCGCCGCAATTTCGCTGGCCCCGGTGTAGATAGCATCTGAGCCGTCACGCACCACGCTCACGGTTTTGATCAGTTCCTGCTGCATATGCTGGAGGCTGATCGCCAGTTGTGCCATTTCATTACGCCCTTCCACATCGATTTGCTGCGTCAGATCGCCGCTGGCAATGTGACGGATATGGTCGATGCTGGATTTCAGCGGACGTAACAGGATCTGATGAATACCTGTCCAGACCGTCGCGATGATCACCACAGAGATAAGCAAAATCGCCAGCAACACCCAGATAGCACGCTGATAGGCACTCTCATTCTGTGCCGAACCCGCTGCGAGCATTGAGTCGGTATGGGCTAACCAGACGTCATAGGCTTTTTCGAACCCGTTCTGGAAACCAGTGGTGGGCTGGTCAACGAAACCTTTAAAGTCTCCGCTGGTCAGCATCTGGATCAGCTCGACTAACGCGCCGTGCAGGATCTTGTAGTTCTCGTTCACACCTTGCACATGCGGCAGGTTGAGCACATCCGGTGGCAGCTCTTTGTTATATTCACTGAACTGCTGTTCTGCGGTCGCCAGCTGCGTTTTGGCCAGCGCGACGAGGTCAGTAACGGTTGAACCGCTGCCCTGCCCTTTATCGTCCAGCAAATAGCGCGTTGCTGCGCGGTTGAGTGTATTACGTGTTTGTACCAGCGCTATCCATGCAGAGGTGAGATTGGCCTGTTCCCGGCGAATCTGTTGTGTCAGGCTGAAGTTTTCTTTATCCCCTTTCAGAGACTGGAAAAATAAGCCACCAGAAATCAACTGCAATGAACCAAAAATGACCAGGACCAACACCAGGCTGGTCACGACTTTCATACGCTTAAACATACCTTTCCCCAATTGGATAGCTACTGCTGAGAGATTTATCGGCAATTACACGGGGATCTTTATCAGCGAATGCAGATAAACGGGGAAAGAAGCGGGCGGGGGATGCCCGCCCCTACATTTTGTAGGGGTCGGGCATGCCCGACCCGTATTCACAGCGGTCATCAGTCGGGCATGCCCGACCTGCTGTTCAGGTTGATCAGATTATCAGAAGGTTTCCCAGTGACTGTCGCTGGAAGACGGTGCCGTCAGCTTAGGCTGTTTTGCTGTAGCGGTCAGCGTCGGGCGCTTCAGCAGCACGGAGGGCGCACTGCTCTGACGGCTGATGCGGAACACCGCCACCGCCTGCGTCAGGCGGCTTGCCTGATCTTCGAGCGATGCCGCAGCCGAAGCGGACTGTTCTACCAGCGCGGCGTTCTGCTGGGTGACGCGATCCATTTCGTTCACGGCGGTGCCAACCTGGTCAATACCCCGGCTCTGCTCGTCGCTCGCGGAGGCGATCTCCCCCATGATGTCCGTCACGCGGGTCACCGCGCTGACGATGTCATTCATGGTTTCCCCGGCGCTTTCTACCAGCACAGAGCCGGTATCCACACGGGACACCGAGTCCTCAATCAGCCCTTTAATTTCTTTCGCTGCCTGCGCACTGCGCTGGGCCAGGTTACGCACTTCACCCGCCACCACGGCAAAACCACGACCCTGTTCACCGGCACGCGCCGCTTCCACGGCCGCGGTCAGTGCCAGGATATTGGTCTGGAAGGCAATACCGTCAATCACGCTGATAATGTCGGCAATCTTCTTCGAACTGCCGGCGATGTCATTCATGGTTTTCACCACCCCGTCCACCACTTTGCCACCTTTCTGCGCGGTTTCTGACGCGCTGAGGGCCAGCTGAGAGGCCTGACGGGCATTCTCGGCGTTCTGTTTCACCGTTGAGGTTAACTGCTCCATGCTGGCCGCCGTTTCCTGCAATGCGGAAGCCTGCTGCTCGGTGCGGGATGAGAGGTCGTTGTTGCCGGCAGCGATTTCACTGGCCCCGGTGTAGATGGCATCCGATCCGTCGCGCACCACGCTGACGGTTTTGACCAACTCGTCCTGCATATGTTGCAGGCTGGAAGCCAGCTGCGCCATTTCGTTTCGCCCTTCCACCGCGATCGGACGCGTCAAATCACCACTGGCGATACGACGAATATGCTCAATGCTGGTCTGTAGCGGACGCAACAGAATATGGCGGATGCCAGTCCAGACGCCGAAAATCACCATCAGGGAGAGGATCAGCACACTGCCGAGGATCCACACCGCCTGACCGTATGCGCGCAGATTTTCATCTGCCCCAGCCGCAGCCTGTGCATCATTTTTCGCCAGCCACGCGTCATAGGCATGAGCAAAGCCGTCCTGGTAACCCTGGGTAGGCTGGTCAAAGAATTCGTTAATTTTCCCGGCATTCATCAACTGGATAAGTTCGCTCAGTGCGCCATGCAAAATCTGATAGTTCTGCTGAATGGCCTGCACGTTCTCAGCGGTTTTCCCTTCTTCTGACAGGCGGGAGTTCCACAACTCATAGTTCTGGTCAGCAATGGTCAATTGCCCCTGTGCATCGGCCAGCAACTGTTTGACGGCATCGCTGATGCCTTCGCGGTTAGCATCCAGCGTGTAACGGATACCAGAACGGTTGAGGGTATTACGCGCCTGAATCAGCGCGATCCAGGACTGGTTGAGGGCAGACTGTTGTAGACGAAGCTGTTGGGAGACGGCGAAGTTATTTTTATCACCTTTGAGGGCCTGGAAGAATAAACCGCCAGTGATTAATTGCAATGAACCAAAAAACACCAGAACCAGAATCAGGCTGGTGACGACCTTCATACGCTTAAACATAATGTTCCTTATTAGCCAGTTGACGATGCTGTTATCGGCAGGCGTATTCAGATCTTTATGTCGCGAAATAATCAGAAAACCAGTGACTCATGTGGCTGGAGAGTTATTCATCACGATGAAACAGTTTATTATCGTTGCGGAGATAAACTATTAACATGTTTGGCGCCTTGCATTACGGGTCGATCGAAAAAGACGATCGCCCCCGACGGAGGCTGAACAGGTGGAGGTGAGGAGGTATGTCGCGATGGGGAGTGGCCGACCGTCTGTTTCGGTCGGCCAGCAAGGGCAATCGAAAATCACCCCTGTAAAATCAGAACGTTTCCCAGTTTGAATCAGACACGGGTGCGGCTACGGCAGGTGCCTTGCGCGCTGGGGTGCCCTTCAGTGCCGGACGCTTCAACGGTGCCGGTGCCGCACTGCCCTGACGGGCAATACGGAATACAGCCACAGCCTGCGTCAGGCGGCTGGCCTGATCTTCCAGTGAAGCGGCCGCCGAAGCAGACTCCTCGACCAGTGCGGCGTTCTGCTGCGTCACGCGGTCCATCTCGGTCACTGCCGTGCCGACCTGATCAATACCGCGACTCTGCTCATCACTGGCTGAAGCAATCTCACCCATGATGTCCGTCACACGGCTCACCGCATTGACGATATCCGTCATGGTTTCCCCGGCGGTGCCC
Organism: Erwinia sp. MYb375; assembly: GCF_037479175.1. Lineage (NCBI taxonomy): Bacteria > Pseudomonadati > Pseudomonadota > Gammaproteobacteria > Enterobacterales > Erwiniaceae > Erwinia > Erwinia sp. MYb375. The sequence goes on from NZ_JBBGZS010000023.1 coordinate 1,093,548, forward strand.
ACCAGCGCAGAACCGCTGTCCACACGTGAGACAGAATCTTCAATCAGCCCTTTAATTTCTTTCGCTGCCTGCGCACTGCGCTGGGCCAGGTTACGCACTTCCCCTGCCACTACCGCAAAACCACGGCCCTGTTCACCGGCACGCGCCGCTTCGACTGCCGCGTTCAGTGCCAGGATATTGGTCTGGAAGGCAATACCGTCAATCACGCTGATAATGTCGGCAATCTTCTTCGAACTGCCGGCGATGTCATTCATGGTTTTCACCACGCCATCCACTACTTTGCCGCCTTTCTGCGCGGTTTCTGACGCGCTGAGCGCCAGCTGAGAGGCCTGACGGGCGTTCTCGGCATTCTGTTTCACCGTTGCCGTCAACTGCTCCATGCTGGCCGCCGTTTCCTGCAACGCCGAAGCCTGCTGCTCGGTGCGGGATGAAAGATCATTGTTACCGGCGGCGATTTCGCTGGCACCCGTGTAAATGGCATCAGAACCGTCACGCACCACGCTGACCGTTTTCACCAGCGACTGCTGCATATCATGCAGACTGGAGGCCAGCTGGGCCATCTCATTGCGGCCTTCTGCCTCAATTTTCTGCGTCAGATCGCCCGATGCGATACTGCGGATGTGAGCGATAGTCGCCTGCAACGGACGAATCAAAATATTACGCAGGCCAAACCAGCACAGCACAATCAGTGTGATCACCAGCACCATGACGGCGGCGATGGTCCACAGCATATGCACATAGGCTTCGTGGTTCTGTTCAACGCCCTGCGCACTCAGCTGGTTTTGCACCTTACGCCATTCGGTATACACCGCCTGCATGGCAATCTGTTTCTTTTCAATGTTCTGTTTGAACATCGCGTCCAGCTGTTTGTTTTCCATCTGCTGCGTCATCGCGACAAGGGCATTCACATAGTCGGTATAGCGCTGCTTAAGACGTTCGGTCAGTTCTGCATCCATACCCGGTGTCGCGGGCGTTGCCAGGAAGGCATCGTAAGATTGTTGAGCGGTGACCAGTTGCTGTTTTGCCTGCGCACTCAGCGTAGACAGGGAGGCGCTGCTGCCGCTGTTCGCGGCTTCACTCTGAATGCGTAACATGCCACGGTTCAGGGTGATGCGTGTCTGGTTGAGCGTGACCCAGGCATCGGTAAAGAATGAGACGTTATCATTTGCCGTTTCAGAAACCGCAAAGCTGTTTTTGTCGTGCGTGAGCGCGTTGATAAACAAGCCGCCCGCCGCCAGTTGTAAAAATCCGAAGATAAACAACACCAGAATCAGGCTGGTGACGACTTTAATACGCGTGAACATGAGTAAACCCTTGGTGAAATAAATGAAATAACAGTGGTGGTATCGGTTACCAGGTGGGGATCTTTATGTTGCTGGGAGTTTAGTAACTAAAAGAGGCGAATCAGTGATTCGCCTCTTTTTTTAACACACTGAAAAAAGCGATTACGCGCTGCGGAGGGTATCCATCAGCGCCATTTCTTCGCTGCTTAACAGCTTCTCGATGTCGACCAGAATCAGCATACGCTCACCCAGTGCACCCAGACCTGTCAGATACTCCGTCGACATGGTGACCGCGAACTCAGGGGAAGGACGGATCTGATCCTGCGTCAGGGACAGCACGTCAGAGACGCCGTCAACGACGATACCTACTACGCGCTGTTCCAGATTCAGAACGATCACCACGGTATTGTCGTTGTACTCGACATCAGGCTGCGCTAATTTAATACGCAGATCGATAATCGGGACAATAACGCCACGCAGGTTGGTCACACCTTTAATAAACGCCGGGGTGTTAGCGATACGCGTCACCTGGTCGTACCCACGGATTTCCTGAACTTTCAGGATATCAATTCCGTACTCTTCGTCACCCAGCGTAAACACCAGGAACTCCTGACCCACGGTTTCGCCGGCGAGTTTAGTGACAGTGGCCATTCCAGTCATAATTCTACCCTTAATCAGTTATTGTCAGGCTGCGGCTCCCGCCACACGCTTTTCACGGTTCAGAGACTGCAGTGCTGAGACATCGACGATCAGCGCGACACTGCCATCACCAAGGATGGTGGCAGCAGAGATGCCCGGCACTTTGCGATAGTTGCTTTCCAGGTTTTTCACTACCACCTGGTGCTGACCGATCAGTTGATCAACCAGCAGCGCATAACGTTTTCCGGCGCTTTGCAGGATGACAACAATCCCCTGCGTGGCTTCGGTTTTGGCCCCCTGGACCTCAAAGACGTTCCACAGCTCAACCAGTGGCAGGTACTCACCACGCACTTCCAGTACGCGTTCGCCGCCTGCCAGTGCTTTCAGGTCGTCCGCCAGCGGTTGCAGTGATTCCATGACCGCATTCAGCGGCAGGATAAACACTTCGTTCGCCACGCGCACTGACATCCCATCGAGGATCGCCAGCGTCAGTGGCAGCAGGATACGGATTGTGGTGCCCTTACCCTGTTTAGACGAAATTTCAACGTGGCCACCCATTTCCTGGATATTACGTTTCACCACGTCCATGCCAACGCCACGGCCGGAAACATCCGTCACCTGCTCAGCGGTCGAGAAGCCCGGGGCGAAGATCAGCATGCCGACTTCTTCGTCGCTCATGGATTCGCTAACCGGCAGGCCAGAGGACAAGGCTTTCGCCAGAATACGTTCACGGTTCAGACCTGCACCATCATCGGTGACTTCGATGCAGATGTTGCCGCCCTGATGTTCCGCGGACAGCGTCAGGTTACCGATCGCATGTTTGCCCACCGCCTGGCGTTTGTCAGGCGTTTCGATACCGTGGTCGAGGCTGTTACGCACCAGGTGCGTTAACGGATCGATAATACGTTCGATCAGGCTCTTATCCAGTTCGGTCGAGCTACCCATCAGGGTCAGTTCAACTTCTTTACCCAGCTTACTGGCCAGGTCACGCACCAGGCGCGGGAAGCGGCTGAAGACGTATTCCATCGGCATCATACGAATCGACATCACCGACTCTTGCAAGTCACGGGCGTTGCGTTCCAACTGCCCCATGCTGTTGAGCAGATCACCGTGGTTAACCGGGTCAAGTTCACCGGAGCGCTGGGCCAGCATTGACTGGGTAATCACCAGTTCGCCGACCAGGTTGATCAACTGATCGACCTTCTCTACCGCCACACGGATACTGGTGGATTCGTTAACTTTTGGATTAGCGACTTTTTTCGCCGGCTCGCGCTTCAACTGCACAATGTCACTGACGCTGGCCAGTTCAGGTTCTGCAGCAACGTCAGCTTCCGCCACGGCGTCAACAACCGGGGCTTCCGGCATGGCGCTGGCGATATCCACCACATCAGCCTGCGGGAAGTGGATCTGCGATTCGTCGATCACGAAGCACAGCACGGCAACGATATCGTCTTTACCGACAGAGGAGTCGAGTGTGGCTTCCAGTGAATCATCACCTTTTACCGCATCGGAAACCGTACCCAGGTTACCCAGCTCTTCCAGCATCAGATCGGCTTCGTTCGTCTTCAACCCGGTCAGTTTAATGCGCAGACCGCTGGCCGCTAAGGAAGGCGTGCCACCCGCTGCAACAGGCGCGATCTCGGTGACCGGTGCTTCGCCTTTGGCTTCCAGCGCGAGCTGACGTAAGGCCTGACAAATGTATGCAAACGTCGCGGCATCGGGTTCCGAGGCGGTTTTATACGCATCTAGCTGTTCCTGCATAATATCTTTGGTTTCCAAAAACAGATTGATGATATCGGTACTGAGCTGCATTTCGCCGCGGCGCGCACCGTCGAGAATATTTTCCAGAATATGCGTGGTTTCCTGTAAAACAGTGAAACCAAAAGTACCCGCCCCGCCTTTAATCGAGTGGGCAGCCCGGAAGATAGCGTTTAGCTGTTCCGAATCTGGTTCCTGCGGGTCAAGACCCAACAGGTGTTGTTCCATGTCCGCCAACAATTCGTCGGCTTCGTCAAAGAACGTCTGGTAAAAGTCGCTGATATCCATGCTCACGGTATCACCTCGGCTGTGAGTCGCGATCGGTCTGGGTCGTCGGTGCCGGTGCAGCAGGTAACGAGGTTACCGGTGCAGCGTTACTGACAGGCTCAGCCTGTGATTGTTGAGTGTCTTGGTTTTTTGTGGCAGTGGAAGGAACTTCCGGCGCCGCTATCTCTTTAAGGCTACTTGCATCGTTAATCTGTACTGCATCACTCTCGGCATTTTCGCGCTCAATCTGCGCTTCGGTGTCATGGTTTAACACCAGCAGGCTGATACGTCGGTTTACCGAATCGTTTCCGCCGCGGTTTTTCAGTTTCATGGTGTCAGACATGCCCACCACGCGCAGCATCTTGCCACCGTCCAGTCCTCCCAGTACCAGCTCGCGCCGTGATGCATTGGCGCGGTCGGCAGAGAGTTCCCAGTTACTGTAGCCACGGTCACCCCCGGCATACTGGAAATCATCGGTATGGCCCGCCAGGCTTATCCGGTTCGGAATATCATTCAGAATCGGAGCAATGGCGCGCAGAATATCGCGCATATAAGGTTCAACTTCAGCGCTACCGGTTTTAAACATCGGGCGGTTCTGGCTATCGATAATCTGAATACGCAGCCCCTCTTCCACCATGTTAATAATCAGGTGCGGACGCAGAGCACGCAGTCGCGGGTCAGCTTCAATTAGCTGGTCCAGCTTCTCACGCAGGCGGTTAAGACGAATCTCTTCCAGCTTGCGTTTCTGCGCATCCATATCCACGACTTTATGTTCTTCGCCGATCTTCTCCGTCGGGTCCCGGCCACCGCCAGGGATTGGGCTTGAGCTATCGCTGCTGCGCTGCCCGCCGGTTAACGCCACTTTCAGCGGCGTTTTAAAGTAATCGGCAATCTGGATCAATTGTTGAGGACTCGAGATTGAAATCAGCCACATCACCATAAAAAAGGCCATCATTGCCGTCATAAAGTCGGCGTAGGCGATTTTCCATGAACCGTGCGAGCCGGCATGCTTATTCGACTTTTTCCGCTTTACCAGCACAATGGGGTGATTGTTATGCTTCATGCGTCTTGGTCCGAAGTCTGCTTAGTGGATTTAGCATTACGCACATGCTCTTCCAGCTCGGTAAACGACGGTCGGTCGGTTGAATACAACGTCTTACGACCAAACTCCACCGCAATTTGCGGGGCATAACCGTTGAGGCTGGAAAGCAGCGTGACTTTAATGCACTGCATCATCTTGGTGTTCTCTGCACACTTCTGGCGTAATACACCCGCCAGTGGAGAGATAAAACCGTACGCTAACAAAATACCGAGAAAGGTTCCCACCATCGCGTTGGCGATCAGCGCACCCAGTTCCGCCGCAGGCCTGTCCGCAGAAGCCAGGGTATGAATAACCCCCATCACCGCTGCCACGATACCAAATGCCGGAAGTGAGTCACCCATCGTCGCCAGTGCCGTTGCCGGGACATCACACTCGTGTTCGTAGGTTTCAATCTCTTCGTCCATCAACGCTTCGATCTCAAAGGCATTCATATTGCCGCTGACCATCAGGCGTAAATAGTCGGTAATAAAGTCCACCAATCTTTTATCGGCAAGAATGCGCGGGTAATTAGCAAAAATCTCACTTTCCTGTGGATTTTCGATATCGCGCTCCAGCGACAGCATTCCCTGCTGGCGCGATTTAGCCATCAGGCGATACAGCAGTGCCATCAAATCCATATAAACGGCTTTATTGTATTTCGCGCCACGCATCAGCAACGGTAGCGACTTCAACGTCGCTTTAATCGCCTTACCGTTGTTACCAACGATAAACGCACCGATACCGGAACCGGCAATAATCAGCACCTCTGAGGGTTGGTATAATGCGCCAAGATGGCCGCCGACCATTGCGAAGCCGCCTAACACCGACCCGAGGACAAGGATGTAACCCAATATAATCAGCACAAATAATCCTTACGCTGCAAACGTGTGGGTGGAAGGGAGCCAGAATAAACAGGGGGAACACCAGACGTGGGGCAAAAAAAAAGCAGCGGTCAAAGACCGCTGCTGGATTCACTCCACGTGGCGAACACTATTAAACGGCTTGTTTAACCTGTTCATCCAGCAGTTGTGAATTGTTATCGGCAGTTTCTGGAATAAGTTTACGTCTTTTTACCGCTCGAGATGGCGGTTGGCACAGGCTGCAGGTGAAGCTACCCACGGGCTGATGCGCATGGTTAATAAAGCTTCCGCCGCAGCATTTGCAACCGGTCAATTCCAGCATGCCACTTTCAACAAACCGGACCAGGGTCCAGGCGCGTGTCAGCGCCAACAGCGGGCCCTCGTCCTGTTGCGGGCACTGTTCCAGGTAGAGACGGTAAGCTTTGATCACCGCTTCCACGCCAGTACACAACCCGCTTTTCACCATAAACTGCCAGGCATTGCAAAACATGGAAGCATGAATATTCTGCTCCCAGGTCATGAACCAATCGGTAGAGAATGGCAGCATGCCTTTTGGCGGTGGGCTACCGCGCAACTCTTTATACAACTTAATTAAGCGACCGCGGCTCAGCTGCGTTTCGCTTTCTAACATTTGTAAGCGTGCGCCCAGCGTGATGAGTTCCATCGCCAGCTGAATATCGCGCGCTTCCTGAACAATACTTTTCTCAGCCATTAGCTCGCCACCCTCTTTTTCGGTGTCTCATCATCTTTCGAGACATCACGTAATAAGCGACTGGATAACAAGATGCCTGTGTGGATCTGTTGCAAGTCGTCCACGCGAGATTCCTGAGTGAGACGGCTGATTGACTTGTGGTCGTTGAAACGGAACTGACACACCAATTGATTGGTTTCGGCCAGTTTAACCATTTCAGGCAATGTTAACCCTGCAAGCGCATCGGCCATTGGCTCATCGATGCCCAGACGGAACATTGCTGAAGCTTTTTCCTGGTTAATTAAACGTTGTGCGAGCAATAAATATGACAAGTTGATGTCGTAAATATGTTTGAGTAATTCTGATGTACCCATTTTTTTTCCATCCTGACTGACACTACTTTTAACGTGTGCGGCTGAGGCCGCTACCATGGTTGCTGGTTGGTAAATCTAAAGATGGCAAAAAATTTAGTGGCAAACGCCAAACGTATAAATAAGCTGTCTTGTTTTTCGGGAAACCAAGCCAGGAAATAATCATGAACTCATTTTGCCAGTGGCCATTCCTGAGCCCTCTCTTCCCTGACCCCGTCCGTGACTTCTTGTTACATTCTTTTAAGACTATTCCGAAAACAAGGCAACTCTATCCCCTCTATTCCTGGGATACAACGAGAAGCCAGCCAAATTTTAGATAAAGTGTGACGTAGGTCACACTTTTAAGGCAAATACTTCCCAAAAACCCATCAGCAATACTGTTGATTAGCTCACTAACTAACCATTTCAGTCATTTTTTGTAAATTTCATACCGTGAGTAACCATCATCAGTCCAAAAGCGGACTAATTGGTATATTAAAGCGAAGCGGCTGAGGCGAAGCGGCAATAACTGGATGTTAATATCGCACTAAATACAACAAACAGGATTTAATGCCAAAAAAGACACTAAGGAAGACGAGTATGGTTAGTTACTCACGGTGAATATTTGACCGCTACATGAAGTCAAAAATGTGACATAGCGCAGGTTTTTTACAGGAAGTGATAATGCTTTGTAAGCAGTCAACCCCTTACGTTCAGCCTGTGACAGCAGATGTAAACAAGCGTTACATAAGTGATATGAATGTTTTGGCGGGAGTTTTAGGAATTACCTTATGAGTATCGACAAAAGACCAAATTTCTTTAGTGAAAAGTGGATTTTTTTTAGTTTCTATGGGCCAGATGAGTGTTTTTTCCACAATTAACCGCATAAATAGCGATGTGGTGATCGGGAATGGTTAAGCGGCAGGCGATAACATCAGGGGGCATCGCCCCCTGTTACGAACCGTTCTTATTTAGGCTGGACCGTCTTATCAGGCTAGTTTGGGAAAGGCGGCCACATTATTCTCCTTTTCCTGCACCCGCCCTTCCTGCGGCAACGCCCGCAGATCCTTCAGGTAGCTCTCACGCCAGTGGGTGATGTCGTTTTGGCGCAGTACGGTCATCATATCGTTGTAGCGCGATATTCGCTCCGTCCGCGACATGGTCATCGCCTGGTTCAGTGCGGCAGCAACCTCATCCCGATCGTAAGGGTTGACGATCAGGGCTGATGTGAGTTCATTGGCCGCCCCGGCGAAGCGTGACAGTACCAGCACACCGGGATCATCCGGGTCCTGTGCCGCCACATACTCTTTCGCCACCAGATTCATGCCGTCACGCAACGGCGTCACCAGGCCGATATCCGTCAGACGGAATATCTTCATCAGCAGGCGGCGGTCAAAATGCTGGTTAAGGTAGTAGAGTGGCGTCCAGCCCAGCGTGCCGTATTTCCCATTGATGCGCCCTGCTTCCGTTTCCAGCTGATGGCGAATGTCCTGATAGGCCTGCACGTCACCGCGCGAAGTCGGCGCAATCTGTGAGTAGCGGATTTTCCCATGATGCTGTGGGTAGTTTTCCAGCAGCGCCTCATAGGCCAGAAAACGCTCCGGCAATCCTTTCGAGTAGTCGAGCCGCTCACAGGCAATGATGTTTTGCGCATCACCTAAATCTTTCTTCATTGCCACCATTTTCGGTGGCAACGGCCCTTCAGCCATCTCTTTGATACTGTCGGGCTCAATCCCTATCGGATAGACTTCGGTGGAGAACCGGTTACCAAACGCACGATGGGATTTCCCCTGGGTGGACAGCGGCGTGAGCAGCGACACACACTCGAGAAACGCGATGCGATCGCTTTCTGTCTGGAAGCCCAGCAGGTCGTAATCGCACATCATCTCCAGCAGATCGGCATGAGGGGGCAGCGCGTTGAAGATTTCCGGCGTTGGGAACGGGATATGCAGGAAGAAACCAATGCGATTATTAATGCCCAGCTTGCGCAGCTCTGCGGCAAACGGCAGCAGATGGTAATCATGGATCCACAGCACATCGTCTTCTTTTAATAGTGGCTTTAAACGTTCAGCCAACTGGGTATTCACGCGACGATAACCCTCCCACGCTTCGCGCTGGAAATTCACCAGGTCGAGGCGGTAATGAAAGGCAGGCCACAGTACAGCATTCGAGAACTGGAGGTAATACAGGTCATAATCGTTCTGGTTCAGGCCAAAGGAGGCATAAGTGATGCCATCCTGCTCAAGCATATTGAGCTCGTCATCATCCTCACCAATTTCATTAATCTCTCCATTCCAGCCGTACCAGACGCCTCCTGTGGTTTTCAGCGCATCGACAATCCCGACGGTGAGCCCCCCTGCACTGGCCTTACTACCATCGGGGATGGCAATACGGTTAGATACAACAACTAAGCGACTCATAACCTTAACTCCTTTCTGACGTTAAAACGTCTTCATCTAGTTTTAATCGTGCCTGTTCCAGCCAGACATAAACGGCAGCAACATCGCTGAGATGTCCCCGCGCGTTGCTGGGGCCGGCACCGACTTTAATGGAAATGCCGTCCAGGGCATTGACCGTGGTAAACCCTGCCTCATCGGTCAAATCATCTCCGATAAACACCGGGACACGCCCGGCAAACGGAGGCTGCTGCATAAAATCATCAATGGCGGCGCCTTTATTGACGCCGCGGGGTTTCAGCTCCACCACACACTTGCCGGGTTGCTGCACCAGTTCCGGGAAGCGCGCAACACAGGCTTCCGCCAGCTGTTCCACCGCCTGCTGATGCTCTGGTGCCTGACGATAGTGCAGGGCAAATGCCATGCCTTTACTTTCCAGCGTGGTGCCTGGCAGTGCGGCGAGCGCCGAGGTCAGTTCACGATTGAGTGTTCTGACGGTGTCGGGGTCAAGAGCGATGCGCGTAATATGCCCTTCGCTGTCACGTCGTTCCGCACCATGTACGCCAGCCATCGGCAATACGAGCGGAGACGCCAGCGCATCCAGTTGATCAATTGGCCGACCGGAGATCAGTGCCACGGCCCCCTCGCAGCGATGTGCCAGCCGTTTGAGATCGTCCAGCGCCTGCGCCGGAATAGAGACCTCATCGGGCCGCGGCTTAATCGCTGCCAGGGTGCCGTCCACATCAAAGAAAAAGGCGTAGCGGGTATCTGCCTGGAGTGGGGGAACGAAATCTGTTTGCGTTGTCACACATTCCTCCTGAGTTAGGGTTTCAGAAGATGCTGCTGACAATGAGGGGGACAGCGTAGCCTGACGAACGGGGTAAAAGGAACCTGTCGTCAGACGTGGTCGAGGGCAGGAAATCTCATGCGTCGGCCCTCAATGCAGACAACATCAGACTAAAGTATAGCGGGGTTTCCAGATCCCGCCAGAAATCAGGCGCTAACAGGCTGCTGCCACAGAGAATTCACATCTAACTCCGGCCAGCGGTTCACCTCTTCGGGTCCCACGATGTTATCTTCACAGTGCAGACTGGCCAGATCAATGACGTGCGGCGTCAGCCGCTTTCCGCTGTTCAGTGAGAAGAAAACGCAGACTTTGGGTTGCAGCAGCGAATGCTCTCCGGGTTCAATCACCACCCCCAGACGCCCGGACGACAGGCGCACCAGTGAGCCAACGGGATAGATGCCCACCGCTTTGACAAAGGCGTACAGCAGTTTGCGGTCGAAGTGCCCAGGCCAGTTCGCCATCTGGTGCATCGCACTGGCCGGGTTCCAGCCTGCTTTATAAGGACGTTCGGAAGTGACGGCATCGTAGACATCGCAGATGGCCGCCATACGCGATAACAACGAGATGCCATTGGCGCGCAGCCCGTGCGGATAACCGCTGCCATTCACTTTCTCATGATGATGTAATGCCACATCCTGCAAATCGTCATCGGCTCCGCTCAGACGCAGGATCTCCGCACCCGCCACCGGATGGTATTTCATGATATCGAACTCTTCATCCGTCAGCTTGCCAGGCTTATTGAGGATCGCCAGCGGTATTGCCGCTTTGCCCACATCATGCAGCAGCCCTGCCATCCCGGCGCGTTTTGCCTGCGCCTCGTTCAGTTCCAGCTGTGAGGACAGCGACAGCATCAGTGCACAGACGGCCACGGAGTGAAGATACGTGTAATCATCATGGGATTTCAGACGCACCACGCTGAGCAATGCCGCCGGATGGCGATTGAGCGATCCGGCGATATCATTCACCAGCGGGACGGTACTGTCAGCATCAATGGTTTTACCCAGCCGTGCATCGCTGAACATCGCCATCACCGGGCCTTTTGCCGCCAGACAGATTTTATTTGCCTGTGCCATTTCACTCTGCATGGTCACGACGGCATCTTCAGCAACCGGCTGCGGTTCGTAAACAGCGGGAACCTCTGCGATCGGTTGCGGCAACGGTGCCTCGTCGGCGTTTTTCACCTCAGGGCCACGACCACGGGACAGATCGATCCACACCTCACGAACATCGCTTTGCTGGATGGCATGGATGTGCACGGCGTCAGACAGCAGCATCTCATTGTGTACCAACGGGTGCTTAAGCCAGAACACATCCAGCTTGTATAAATACATCCCCGTTTGCAGTTCATTCACCGCAATACTTATGATCATCCGGCCTCCCCCTGACAATGTGAATTCCATTCCTCCATTAGTATCGGCACATGAACAAAAAAACTGCAGGCCTGGCGGACAAATCAGCGGGAAATTTACCGGATTTTTATTGACAGAAATTGAACTAAATAAAGGTAACCACAGAATCAGCATCGGACCTGTCTGGAATATCAGGCAGTGAGTTCATCCTGCCAACACATTCGACGCCAATGCGCTACATTGCGTAAAACATTTCGGTACACATAAGGCCATCAGTCCGACTGAAGCGCCAGCAGGCAATATAAGGGGCGATAATGTTAAACATGATGATCAAACGAAAGCGTGAACGCCGGCACACGGAAGATCGTTATCTGGCACTGGTGCTGGCCACCAGCGCCGGGCTACTGAATGCCATGGCGCTTGGCGCGTTCGGCGTTTTCCCTTCACATATGTCCGGTAACACCTCCCAGCTCTCGACAGAAATCTCCCGCGTTGATATCCGTGACCTGACCTTTCTCCTCGCCATCATTACGGCTTTTGTGACTGGCTGCGTTACCGCTCGCATGATGGTGATCGTCGGTATCAGAAACAATATCCGTACCATCTTCAGCCTTATCCTGCTGACTGAAGGGGTATTGTTGATGATGATGTCGGCGTTTGAACTGTTGTTCTACTCTTCCGGCAATAACCGTGAAGTACTGGTGTTTCTCGGCTTTTTAATGGGGATCCATAACGCCACCTCCACGCAGCTTTCAAACGGCCGCGTGCGCTCAACGCATATTACCGGCACGCTGACGGATGCCGGCATTGCGCTGGGGTCTTTGCTGGCAACCCTGTTTCGCCGCGATCCGTCAAAAGAGGTGAGCGTTCAGCGTAAACAGTTTATTACCCATCTGATCACCATTCTCTCATTCCTTACGGGCGGTATCGCCGGGCTGCTGCTATTTAACCAGTTTGGCTTCAGTTCAATGATTGCGGTGGGGGGATTTCTGGTGGCGATCGCCCTCAGTTCGATTGCCATCACCGTGCAGATGGCCCGACGCTAACGCCTTTTCTTTTCCCGGCATCCCCCTTTCCCCCCCTGCCCGACGCCGCTCTTTTCAGAGCTGCGTCATAAAATAACAATTTGATCTGACCCGCTGTGACATTTTCGTTGCGGAAATAAACGCACTACACAACTATAGGTATAACGTTCTACTAAAACGTTCTACTGACTTTAATTACGCACACTCATACTTAAAACTCTGTCCCAGCAGGAGACACCATGCGTTTTTTTACCGGGTTCGTTAAATCGCTTTCAAAATTGTCGATGATAGGCCGCGCGCTGATGCTGCCCATTTCACTGCTGCCCGCAGCGGGGTTGTTACTGGCCTTCGGGGATAAATTCCATCTGCCGCTGATGATGAATGCCGGTGGGGTGATCTTCGATAACTTACCGCTACTGTTTGCGGTCGGTTCGGCTGTCGGTCTGGCTTCTGAATCCGGTATCGCGGCGCTGGCCGCCACCGTTTCCGTGCTGATTACCAATATGACGATTGGCACCGTGATGCACATTACACCGGAAATGGCCGCCACTGGCGGTAAGTACGCGATGGTGATCGGCATCCCGACATTACAGATGGGGGTGTTCGGCGGCCTGATATGCGGCGTCCTCGCGGCATGGTGCTTCAACCGTTTTCACACCTTACAACTGCCTGAGTTTCTCGGTTTCTTCTCCGGTAAACGTTTTGTCGCTATCGCCACCGCATTCCTCTCTTTCCTGCTCGGGCTGGTCTTACCTTATATCTGGCAACATATCCAGGCCGGCATTGATGCCCTGTCGATTGTGGTGAATGGGGATAATCAGGCGCTGTCGACCTTTATTTTTGGTCTGGTCGAGCGTGCACTGATCCCACTGGGCCTGCACCATATCTGGTATCCCTCTTTCTGGTACTCCTTCGGAGACTACACCACCCAGGCCGGGCAGCTTATCCACGGCGATCAGACTATCTGGTTCAAGATGCTGGAAGAAGGCACCAAATCCTTTAGCAGCAACAGCTATCAGAACGCCGGTAAGTTTATGCAGGGGGAATTCCCGCTGATGCTGTTCGCTCTGCCCGCTGCGTGTCTGGCGATGTACCACGAAGCTAATACCAAAAACAAAAAAATTGCCGCCGGTATTCTGTTCTCTGCCGCCCTGACCTGCTTCCTGACCGGCATCACGGAACCGGTAGAGTTTACCTTTATCTTCGTCGCCCCGATCCTCTATGTGTTTAACGCCGTTATGGCGGGCCTTTCTTATATGTGTATGTACCTGCTGCATGCACATATCGCCAAATCATTCTCGGCCGGGCTGATTGACTATATCTCATTCGGTATTCTGCCTTCCTTTAATGGCTTCCAGACCAACTTCCTCAGCGCCGTGATCGTCGGTGTGCCAATGGCGGTGATCTACTACGTTGTGTTCCGTTTTGTTATCCGCCGTCTGGACGTGAAAACACCGGGCCGCACTGATATCACCGCTAATGCCGGAGATAAGAGCGATATCGAACTGGCGACGGAGATCGTCGGTCTGCTGGGAGGCAGCAAAAATATTGGCAGCGTGGGTGCCTGTATCACACGACTGCGACTGGAAGTCGAAGACAGCGAGCTGGTTGATAAAGACGGGCTGTATCATCTGGGCGCACGCGGCGTGGTGTTCGTCGGGGATAACGGCATTCAGGTGATCTTCGGTGCACGGGCGCAGTTTATCGCCCAGCAAATGACGCAGCTGACCGGGCGGTAACTGGCACAAATCGTCGTCTCCTGTATGCTACGGGAGAGGCGTTTTTTTCAAGGATTGCAATGAAGAAGGTCAGCATCATTGATGTGGCAAAACTGGCGGGCGTCTCCGTCTCCACGGTGTCGCTGGTACTCCGTCAAAAAGGGAAGATTTCAGCGCAAACCATTGAAAAAGTAAAAGAGGCCATCGCTGAACTGGGCTACGTACATAACGTTGCCGCCGCTAACCTGCGCTCTAATACCTCCAATCTGATTGGTCTGATCGTGCGTGACTTTAGCGATACCTTTAACCTGAAGGTGATCACCAGCATTGTGCAGGCGCTGGAGCAGCAGGGTTATATGGTGTTTCTTGCCCATCCTCAGGATGATGAAGAGCGCCTGGTCCAGTGTCTGTTGTCCTTCAACCGCCAGGGTGTGGCAGGGGTTATTTATCTCACGAGTAATGCCACGCGGCTCACCTTACCCGATCCCGTTCGCCACTGTTCACTGCCGCTGGTCACCGTTTCTCAGGCGATGATCGAAGGTCAGTACGATCTGGTGATGCGGGATAACCGCCAGGCCGCGGCCCAGGCCACACGCTATCTGATTGAGCGTGGGCATCGAAATATTGCTTATATTGGCGGGGAAGAGCGCTGTCAGATCCGCGCTCAGCGTCTGGCCGGTTACCGCATGGCGTTGCAGCATTACGGCTTACCATATAAAGAAGAATTAACGCCTTCCTGTCAGGAAGAGACCAATGCGGCCCGGCTGGCCACCCGGCACTTACTGGAAAGCAATAATAAGATCACCGCCCTGCTGTGCCACTCATCACATGCCATTATTGGCTGCCTGAACGGCATCCATCAGGTGGGCCGTACCGTCGGGAAAGATGTATTTCTGACTCAGCAGGTGTCGCTGCTGGGCTTTGAAGATATGTTGCAGATTAACCTCAGCTCCCCCTCCTTTACTTACGTCTCTTCTGCCAGTGATGAAACAGGCCGACAGGCCGCTGCGCTGATCCTGCGTAAAATCCAGCAAAGCGACCTGCCGCCTCAGCGTATTGTCGTTTCGGGCGAACTGGTGCTCAGAGAATCCGGCTGATCGCGCCTACCCCTGTCCGGTATTCACCCGCTTGCCGATATTTTTCCATGGGCATTGAGAGCACACTAACCGCCCTCGGGATCCATATCGGCTTAGATCAATAATTAGAATGTAAATTCCATGCAGTACGAAAAAAACCCTTATTTGAAAGTTTTAATCCGTTAAATGAGAGGTTTTGATAGTATCCCCCCTGAAAGTAAAACGGTTATCCCCGCCCCCAACACTGCGATTTTGTAATAATGCCTATTCGTAACTATTTTACATATAACTGATTAAATTCATTTTTTACTTTACCCCTTCAATCCTTCCATAACCAGAGGTAATGGAATTTGTTTATCTCACACGAATAGCGCCTCTCGCTGCAACAATCGGTTAAATAGTTTTAACCCGCTCACAAATTTCGAAATATTCAATTCAATACGTACCGAATAGAACATACATTCCACTAAGTTAACGAATAAAACGAGATGGGAATCGCAGTTCCATCGTGACAGGCCGTTCTGTGGCCAGCTTTGAAAAGGGTTAAAAAATGGATACCAGGCAAACGCGTTATAATATGAAGTACGTAATGCTCTGTTGCACGGTGGCGGCATTTGGTGGGCTGCTTTTGGGGTATGACTCCTCGGTGATCTCCGGTGCTATCGAACCACTGAGTGACTATTTCCAGCTTTCCCCCAGCGAAACCGGCTGGGCGGTGTCGAATATTCTGCTCGGCAGCCTGATCGGCTGTTTCATCGCACCAAAACTCAGCGATAAACTGGGCCGAAAAAACTCACTGGCGATCACCGCCTTTATCTTCACCGTGTCGGTGGCGGGCACCGTGGTGGCACATAACTTCACCACCTTCGTCATTATGCGCATGCTGGGCGGGCTGGCGATTGGTCTGGCGTCGGTCATCTCCCCGATCTATCTGGCCGAGCTGTCACCGTCGAAGTTTCGCGGACGCACCTCAGCGCTGTACGCTGTCTGCTGCGTTGGCGGCCAGTCAGTGGTGCTGTTAACCAACTTCTTCATCAACAAATCCATGACACCGGAAGCCATGACCGATATGGGCTGGCGCTATATCCTCGCCACGGCACTGATCCCCTGCGCGCTGTTCCTGTTCTGTATTCTGTTTATTCCTGAATCACCACGCTGGAATGTGCTCAAAGGGCGTGATAAAGCCGCGCTGGACACGCTGACTAAAATCTCGAATAAACAACATGCTGAAACCGTGTTTAGCGAAATCAAACGCTCCTTCAGCCACCAGGCGGCTAACCAGCACAAAACCAAATTCCGTCTTGATAAAACCACGGTGCCTCTGCTGGTGATCGGTATCGGCCTGGCCATTGGTAATCAGATTAGCGGTATCAACGTGATCCAGTACTTCGGCCCCTCCCTGCTGAAAAACGTCTCGTCCAGCACCGACAGCGCGCTGCTGGTGACCTTCTGGCTGTCCGTCTGTCAGCTGGTCGGGGTGTTGATCGGTATGTCACTGATTGACCGGGTGGGACGCCGCAAGCTGCTGCTGATGGGTGCCATCGCCTCCAGCGTGTTTCTGACCTACTCGTTTGTCGCCTTCTATTATCAGTTGCCTGGCCTGCTGGCGGTGGTCGGTCTGTTCGCTTACATGGTGTTCTTCGGTATTTCATGGGGCCAGATCGTCTGGACCGTGCTGGGCGAAATTTTCCCGACGGAAATCCGTTCGGTGTGCGTCGGTATCTCCATCTGCATGATGTCGATGGCTAACTTTATCATCAGTACCACCTTCCCGATTTTCAACAGCAACGCCTTCCTGCTGGAGGTGTTCCACGGTGGTTTCCCGCTGCTGCTGTTCGCCATTTTCTCGCTGGGTATGTACTTCTTTACCTTCCGCTATCTGCCAGAGACGGCTGGCGTGTCGCTGGAGAAAATTCACGGTCTGGTCCTGAAACAGTTCAATGTCAACGTGGATGAATCAGAACTGCTGGGCACTAAGGCAGGTGATAAAAACACCGAGTCATTTAATGTTCCTATGGGGCACTGATTACCCTGGCGGTCCGCAGGGTGCGGACCGCCAGCCTCACTCAGAACCAGATTTCACTCTGCACGCCAAAACTCCAGTTCCCTCCTGCACTAAACCCGGCGCTGCCAAAATCATCATTCACTGCATACCGATCCAGATCCTTCGACCAGTTCATATACGTCACGAAGAAACGGATTTCCGGTCGCGCCTTAATATCAAACACGTCACCCACCTTAAAGGTCGGGGCAAACGTCAGCTTGTAAAAGTCCCCTTTCACTGCCTGGTATTGATTCAGCGCGCCATCACTGCGATAGCTTCTGCCATTAGGGTCGAGATCCATATACTGCCAGGACGCTTCATACAGCAGCGCAACGTTGCGGCTGATAGCCTGTGAAGCACGCAGATTGAACGTTGCCCAGTCATAGCGATCCCCCTCGCGATAACGGTCTTCACTGTGCTGGGCAATCACTGACGGTGCCAGTTCCCAGCGTTCACTCAGCGGCACAATACCGTAAGAGGCGAAGCGCAGAGACTGTGCATCACGCGTCAGATCGCCATCACTTCCCGGCTGCCGTGCTTCAGCCCCCAGGCCGCGACCATATTGCAACGCACTCTCTGAAGTGCCGGGCAGCAGACCATAAAAATGCTGTTTGTCATGCCAGGCCAGCATCGTATAGACGCCATTTTTGGCCGTGTTATCGCTGCGGGTGGCATAGCTGCCAGTGGTCGAGGTGTTGTCTTGCAGGTCATCGTTGCCCTGGGCACTCATCCCCGTCAGCATCCATTGCAAATTGCCCCAGTAGTTGTTGGCCGTCAGCATCACGTTCTGCACATCGTTGTCGTTGTAACGGTCGCTGCCCAGATCGCCAAAATTACGCGCATATAGCGAGAAGTTACTGTGGAAGCCCGGCGTCCACTGCACGTCGTTTATCCCACCGCCTGTGCCCCCCAGAAAGACAATATCGCTGTCGGTGAAGTGGATATCGAAATTATCGCGATCGAAGCGTTTACCGGCCCACAGCGTGGCATTTTTTACCGGACCACCGAAATCGGCAAGGCGACCCATTTCCACATACAGCTGACGAATATTCAGATGGTGGCTGTCATTATCCTGTACCCATGGATCGGGATTATTCGCGCCGTCGGCCAGCATGGTTTTAAATCTGGCCCAGGAGCCATCGTTAAACGTCAGGTTCTTAATGAAACTCAGCTCAACATAGTTGTCTTTCTCGTTGCCCTGACGGCCAACATGCGCGTCGCCGCCGACAGAGCTGGCCGGAGAAACCCCCGGCCCACCGTGAGCACCGCGTCCGCTGCCACTCAGCAATGCGCCGGAACGGGCATAGCCGGAAAACTCAAACCCATTGTCTTTCTCAGTGGCCGCTACCGCTGGGGCAGCAGGCGATGCTGCCGGCTGTGCCGCTGCCAGCTGACGTTCTGCACGCACGGCGCGCGCCTCGGCCTGGGCCATTTTTTCACTCGCCTGCTGCGCGCTGAGGCGTGCACTGCTGGCCTCTGCTTCCGTTTTTTCCAGCCGCTGCTCCAGCAATGCCAGGCGTTGTTCTATGGTCAATCCTGTGGCGCCTTGGGTCATCGGGCAGCTAAATAGCGCGCAGCAGAGCACCACGTAAAGAGGAGTTTTACGCATTATCCGTTCCTGTTTGAAGGTGATCAGTGCTGCGGGGTGGGCAGCGAATCCGGGTCTGAAGGTGAGTTCCCGGTGGCAGACGAGGCTTTACGACGCGCTAATTCCGCGCGGATATTCTCGTAGTCGTTGTCCAGTCGGTAATATTTCCCCATCCAGATCATCGACAAAATAATCAGCGCTAGCGGGATATACAGATAGCAGGTTTTAATCGCCAGCAGCGCCTCTGTACTCTGCGCATGGTTGGCATGGTAGCCGCCCAGTGACAACAGGATACCCGTTATCGCTCCGGCGCCCGCCATCGCCACTTTGCCGAGGAAGCCGTTCACGGAGGTGAGTATCCCGGCGGTATTAATCCCGGTTTTCCATTCACCGTAATCCACCGGATCGGCCTGCATGGAGAAGTAGATCGCGGTTCGCTGCCCGGCGCCAATGGAGAGGATGGTGGCCCCCACCAGCAGACCCGTGACATGCGTATCTGCAACGATCATCACCAGCATTCCCAGTACATTGATGGCACTGGACAGCAGATAGACGTGACATTTTTTCATCCGCGCAGCGAGTAACGGCACGGTCAACGTCCCCAGCAACGGCACAAACGTGGAGATCCCGGCAGCCACCGCCGTAATATTGACGTCCCCCACGTAGTAGTTAAAGAAATAGACCAACGCCCCGGTCTGGAAGAAGAACGCCCCCCACATCAGGAAGATATTCACGGCAAATACCGCCCAC
Organism: Erwinia sp. MYb375; assembly: GCF_037479175.1. NCBI lineage: Bacteria > Pseudomonadati > Pseudomonadota > Gammaproteobacteria > Enterobacterales > Erwiniaceae > Erwinia > Erwinia sp. MYb375. The sequence continues at coordinate 1,113,270 of NZ_JBBGZS010000023.1, forward strand.
GGTCGGTTACTTTTCAGGCCCTGCCAGGCACGCGGTAACGTCATACGCTCCTGTTGAACCTGAATTCGCTCCTCCACGCTGCGAAAACTGAGCAGCAGGAAAAAAGCCGCAATGCCGCCAAAAATCATCGCCGTATACAGAAAACCCTGTGCCTGATCCCCCTGTCCGAGGCTTTTTACCAGCGGCAACGTCAGCACCGCGACCAGCGTGGATCCCAGCGATCCCATCACAATGCGCACCGCCGACAGCGTGGTGCGCTCCCGGGAATCACTGGTGATAAACGGCAGCATTGCGCTGTAGGGAATATTCACGAACGTATAAAGGAATGACAGACACAGATAGGTGACGAAGGCATAGAGTAAACGCCCGGTCGTGGAGAGCTCCGGCGAATAAAAGGCCAGCATACACAGCAGCCCGAAAGGGAGCGCCCCCAGCAATAAATAGGGGCGGCAACGTCCCCAGCGGGTCGTCGTGTTATCAATCACCAGCCCCATCAGCACATCGGCGACGCCATCCACCAGCCGCGTCACCAGGAACATCAGCCCGGCGTATTAAGCAGGCAACCCCATAATATCGGTATAGAAAAACATCAGGTACAACGAAATTAACTGCCAGACCAGGTTGCAGGATAGATCGGCTACCCCGTAGCCCAGCCGCTGACGCCATAGAGCAAAAAGTGAAGTTGGCATAATCATCTCTCAGAATTTATAGGTTATTTGTTGTTCAGAGTTCAAAGTGACGAATCAGCCATGCCGGGGTGCAACTCCAGGCATGGCAGTAGCTGTTAATTAATTTGCTGCCGTAGGGTGAATAGTCGGGATTATCCGGGTCATATAATTCCCAGAAGGTCTCCGCCCCGGCCTGCACCATGCCGCCCCAATAGCGTTTAATTTCAGCAACAGCCTGCACACGTTCACCGTGAGTGAGCAGCGCTTCAATAAAGTGGTGCATCATATAAGGCGTGTGCATTTTTATCATCGGGGGATGGCGCTGCAAGCGGGCTAACAGCTGCCGACGAAATGCCACGTCCCCCACTTCACCGAGGATCAACCAGACTTGCGCAGCCCAGGAAACCTGCCGCGCTTCACCGCTGACAAAAAAGCCCTGCTCGTCATCCCACAGATGGGTCAGTGCCGCCTGGCTGACGCGTTCAAGCGTGGTTTCCAGCCAGGCGATGTTGGCGTTATCACAGCGCCGGGCCAGCTGTATCCCTTTACGCAGGGCATAGATCAGCACGCCCTGCGCGGCGGCCTGTTTGTTGAGCTGTTCATGCCAGTCGATAAACGCCCACCAGTCTTCGCTGTCACGCAGAATATGGCGCTCGTCCAGACGTTGCAGCGACAGCTCAATCTGGCGCAGCGCCGTCGGCCACAGATCGTCCAGCGTTGCCCGGTCAGCCGTTGCAGCCACGTAGTCTTCCAGCGTGGCGACAAACAGCAGCGCATAATCGAACAGGAAAGTATCGTCAGCGATCACCTGCGGCTGCATAAACAGATTGGAGGAGACCATACCGTCTTCGCGCGTTACCCCGGCGAACAGGTAGAGGCAGCGTTTAACCAGGTCGTTGTGCGCATAGGTGGGATAGTTGACCAGCGCCTGTAAGCGCAGGTCGCCCAGCCACAGCCGTCGATCGCGCTTCGGGCCATCTTCGAAGACATCCTGCATACAGTTTTTGAGCGTACGCACGCTGATCTCATCGATCTCCCGCAATAAGGGATCGGCAATCTGTACCTGTTGCAGGGTACTGTCACTGGCGGAGCTGACGGTGTCGAAATGGAAAGTGGGGAAACGCAGACCGTATTTCGGTGACGTCGAAACCACCCGCACTTTGATATAGCGGCAGCAGTAGCGGCGCGGCAGGGTCATCTCCACGGGCAGAACATCCAGATAACTGTCCTCCTGTTGCAGCCAGCTGCGACTGAGCCAGCCATCGTATTGGGAGAACGGCTCTGCGACCTCCGCACTGATTTCGCCGAAGATAAATTGCAGGTGCGCGGGGGCATCCGGGGGACTGCCTGCCGCCTCACAGCGCAGCGAGAGATGCCCCACGCAATGCTGACCAAAATCCACAATAAATTCATCACCGCTGGCAAACGTCTGTTGGCTCAGTTGCTCCGGTGTAAAGCGCGCTTCACTGCGCCAGCCGTGAAGAGTCAGCGCATCGGGTATCATGTTGACGACAGAAATCGGCATAACCCGCTGACGATAAAGCGTCGGCCGCATGGCATCGGCCTGGGTAAGAAATGCCGCATGAGTGCGGGTGCGTAATTCACGATGTTTTTGCATGGCAGCGACCACAACAGACTCCTTTAACCGGTTCAAGAGTCAGCGAGTGTAGAGCCACGGTTGGCGGGCGATCTATTCTGAAACCGCCAGGTAAAACGCGGGACTGGCGCTGCGGGAAAGGTGCCCCCGATAGCGATCACAAAATGATAAACCCGACTCGCCCACCTTAGAGAAATCCCTTAAGTTGAACGGATATCAGTGAGTGAGATGTGTGAAAGATGAATAACCTGCGGCTTGACCAGTATTTCAGCTCGGCGCGTGACCAGTTTTCCCTCTATACCAGTGACCCGGAAGATAACAATTGTGAGCACCGCCATGAATTTAATGAGCTGGTGATCGTTGAGAGCGGGCATGGTCTGCATGTGATTAACGGCAAACCTCATTTTATCCAGGAGGGTGACGTTTTCTTTGTTAAGGATGGTGACTGCCATTTCTATGATGAGCTGGGCACACTGCGCCTGATCAATGTGCTGATCAACCGCCAGCAGCCGTTTCAGTGGCTGAACAATGTCGGGGCGTTACTGGCGCGTTTTGATGCAACCCAGCCGGGCAGTTATCACTGGCTGCTGCCGCAAACCAAGGCTCAGTGTAAACAGATGATCGGACAGCTTTTTAGCGGTCAACAAACCCGCCACGAGGAGACGAACAGCGGCTAGCGGGAAGCCTGCTTCTTTCAGTTGCTGATGAATATGGCCTGCCAGCAGGATGAACACACCAAAAGCCAGACCAAATACAAGTTGCACAAACTGCTGGGTTTCCTGCAACAACACTGTTTTGAAGAGATTGACTGGGAGGCGTTAAGCGAACAGTTCTATCTGAGTAAGCGCACACTGCAACGCCAGATTAAAGAGACCACCGGACTTACGCCCGACAATTACATTAAGCGTTTGCGGCTGGTTTCGGCGCGGGAAAAGATCATCAATACGGAGGAGAGCATTACCTATATTGCCTATCTGTGTGGCTTTGCCAACAGCAATCACTTCTCCACCTGCTATAAACAGGTGTTTGGGCAAACACCCAGCCAGCAGCGCTCAATGCGCTAACCCGCTTCGCCCATCACTGGTTATAATCTTTTTCTTAGCATCCTATGTGGCTGCTTAACCAGAGGAGAAACCTGTGATCAAATTCAGCGTACTTTATCCACGTCAGGCCGATGCCCATTTCGACCATGATTATTATCGCGATGTGCACCTGCCGCTGATCAAATCACGGATGGGTGAACGTTGTCTGAGCTATGAAATTGATACGCCGCTGGATAACAACGCGCCATTTATCGCGGCCTGCCATATTTACTGTGCGAATATCGAGACGTTTGAACAGGTCATCGCTGAACATGGCGAAGAGTTTGTGGCTGATGTGGCGAATTTTTCTAATATTGAGTCAGTGAAGCTGGTTTCCGACGTTTTGCGCGTCGAATAAGCGATAAAAAGGGGGCCAGCCAGATTGCTGGCCCCGTTAAATCAGGAAAGGATTTTCTTCTCAGCCAGATCCAGCGCGAAGTAGCTGAAGATAATATCGGCACCGGCGCGTTTAATGGCACCCAGGCTTTCGAGCGTCACGTCAAGCTCATTGATTGCCCCCGCTTGCGCACCAAATTTAATCATCGCGTACTCACCGCTGACCTGATAAGCCGCCAGCGGCAATTGCGTGCGTTCACGCACGTCGCGCAGGATATCCAGATAGGCGCCTGCGGGTTTCACCATCAGCGCATCAGCACCTTCGCTTTCATCAAGCAGTGACTCACGAATCGCTTCACGGCGATTCATCGGGTTCATCTGGTAGGTTTTACGATCGCCTTTCAGCGAGGTACCTGCCGCTTCACGGAACGGGCCGTAGAAAGAAGAGGCAAACTTGGTGGAGTAAGACATGATGGCTGTGTCAGTAAAGCCTGCTGCATCCAGTGCGTGGCGAATCGCTGCCACCTGCCCGTCCATTGCTGCAGAGGGCGCGATAAAATCTGCACCCGCCGCCGCGGCAACCACTGCCTGCCTGCCGAGGTTAATCAGCGTGGCATCATTATCCACGCCGTGGTCGTGCAGCACGCCGCAGTGGCCGTGGCTGGTGTATTCGCAGAAGCAGGTATCGGACATCACGATCATTTCCGGCACGGTCTGTTTGCAGATACGTGACATCCGCGCCACCAGTCCGTTCTCATTCCAGGTATCGCTGCCGTCCGCATCCGTATGATGAGAAATCCCAAAGGTCATGATTGACCGCACACCCGCTTTCGCAATGCGCTCAATTTCATACGCCAGACGTTTTTCAGGAATACGCATCACGCCCGGCATGGCAGTAATGGGTTTGTAGTCATCAAGACCTTCCTCAACGAAGATCGGCAGAGCCAGATCATTCAGGCTGAGGGTATTTTCCTGGAACAAAGTGCGAAGAGAAGCAGACTGACGCAAGCGTCTTGGGCGCTGGACTGGAGAATAGCTGGACAAAACAACCTCGGTTTAGCGGGTCACGCAACGGTAATATTCACCGATGGTGATAAACATGAATAGTGTGCTAACACTATACCTCCGGGCGCGTGATGACAATCCTTGCGCCGTTACCCGGCACAGAATGATTCATTTTATTGACCGCACATTGCCGTAAACCCTGAAAGATCGGGCACGATGGCGCTGTGTGATTCACTGTTCTTACACTGATTAAAGGAAAATATGATGTCTGAAGACGCCAAACTGACGTTTGTCACCCTGCTGGGTAGCCTGCGTAAAGCCTCACTGAATGCCGTCGTGGCACGCAACCTCCCTGCGCTGGCTCCGACTGGGGTTGAGATTCACGCACTCGGTTCCATTGCCGACTTACCGCACTATGACGCCGATATTCAGGATGAAGGCATCCCGGCAGCGGTACTGGAAATGGGTAAAGCGATTGCCGCCGCCGATGGCGTGGTGATCGTGACGCCGGAATATAACTATTCGGTGCCGGGCGCGCTAAAAAATGCCATCGACTGGCTGTCACGCCTTCCGGATAACCCATTTGCCAATAAACCGGTAGCGATCCAGAGTGCCTCTCCGGGGATGATTGGCGGCGCACGTGCGCAGTATCATCTGCGTCAGAGCATGGTCTTTCTTAACGCCCAGGTGCTGAATAAACCCGAAATTATGATTGGCCAGGCCACCAACCGTATTGATGCCGCGAGCGATACCATTACCGATGAAAGCACCCGCCACCATTTGACCGCGCAACTGGAAGCGCTGGCGCAGGCAGCACGTCGCTAATCGCTGCCCCGGCAGAGAGTATGACTTTCTGCCGGAAATAAATATCTTTTCAAGAGACTTAACCGGACGACAAATGAAAATTAATTACTTCCAGTATTGATTAAATATTTCCAGAGCATTTATCAGAAGAGATCGTCCTGGCTTCCAGATTTCTGACCCCTCGTAGATTTAAATCACGCTCATTTATTTACCAGAAAAACGGTCGTAATGGATTGCGGTGTTTTTTTTGACATGTAATCTCATTAAAAATGATCAAGATGCATCATTCATAAGAAACAGGAAATATTCGGATTCTTCATAGCAAACAAAAAAAACCCACTCTATATAGAGTGAAAATTTGGTTTATTACCAACTCATTACTGGTGCCACAACACGCTACATCAAACTCTAATCAGCATGAATCTCCACGTAACACGAAAACCTTACGCACAGTATTCTCTCACTCAATAAATCCACTGGGGATTTTCATATCAAAAAAAACCAGAACAATAAAAACGCCAGGAAGATAACGAAAAATCCGTATAATTAATGCTGCACCACTCACCCTCAAGAAATACCAATAGACGACATGAGCCCCTTGTAATAACATCGATTGACAGGGCTAAAATATTTTTATTTAATACAGTTTGGTTAACAACAACCAAAGCCAATATTGCACCTGGGTAACGGCCTAAGCCGTACACGTTAAAAACTGCGTCAGTCAGGATAAAAAATGGGCACCTCTAAATTACTCAAAAATATTTACGAGATAAATTTTTCATACTTACTTCTCGCACAACGTTTAATTATCCATGAGAAAGCTTCAGCTATGTTCCGCCTGGGTATCGATGGGCCAATGGCCGATGCGCTGGCGAATCTGAACTTAACTCAAATGCTCAGGCTGGCAGAGACCAATCAATTGGTGTGCCAGTTTCGTTTTCATGACCACATGTCAATCAGTCGCCTTACTCAGGAATCACGCGTGGATGACTTACAACACATTCATGCGAGCATCCTGCTATCGAGCAATTTATTACGCGAAATATCGGAAGATAATGAACATCGGGAATAGAGAGCGGCGAATTAATGACACAAAAAAGCATTGTACAGGAAGTGCACGATATTCAGTTGGCGATGGAGCTCATCACCTTAGGTGCCCGTTTACAAATGTTAGAAAGCGAAACACACCTGAGCCGTACCCGCTTAATTAGATTGTATAAAGAGGTGCGTGGATGTTCTCCACCTAAAGGAATGTTACCCTTCTCTACCGACTGGTTTATGACCTGGGAACAAAACATCCATTCGTCGTTATTCTGTAACACCTGGCAGTTCATGGTAAAAAGCGGGTTGTGTTCCGGCGTAGAAGCCGTGATCAAAGCCTATCGCATTTACCTGGAGCAATGCCCGCAACAGGACAAAACCCCACTGCTGGCATTGACACGCGCCTGGACTCTGGTTCGTTTTGTTGAGGGCCGCATGCTGGAATTAACCGATTGCAAATGCTGTGGCGGCAGTTTTATCAATCATTCGCATCAGCCAACCGGCAGTTTTATTTGCAGCCTGTGCCAGCCCCCCTCACGTGCGGTAAAAAAACGCAGAACCGTCGCCCTTTCTTCGCAACAACCTGAGAATGCAGAATAGGGCGACTGACTCATCATAATAAATTTCTTTCCTTTTCTTCCCGCGCACGCTTTGTCCAGGCAAAGCCTGGAAAAGCTCTATCCTGTATAGAGCACATTAGAACAATGCATTATCTCAAGAGGAGAAAAGATGGGATTTCTTGGATGGACCGCTGCCACAGGGGGGTTGTTATTATTGATGTCGCTGGCATCGGGCTGGATAAGCCGGGGGCCAGTGACGGCTTTTGCTCTCTATTTAATCGCCGGGATACTGTGTGGCCCCTGGGTGCTTAACCTGCTACAGATTGATATTGCTGCTCATGCCCACCTCGCAAAAAATCTGACTGAAATCGCAATGGCGGCCTCACTGTTTATTACCGGGCTAAAACTGCGCCTGCCGCTGAACAGTCCCGGCTGGCGGATGGGGCTGCGGCTGGCTTTTCCCGGGATGCTATTCACCGTGGCGGGCGTCACGCTGGCAGCACACTGGCTGGCCGGGTTTTCATGGCCGCTGGCGCTGGCGTTTGGCGCTATCGTGGCCCCCACCGATCCGGTGCTGGCCAGTCTGATCTCGGTGAACGACGCACGCGATGACGATAATCTGCGCGTCTCGCTCTCCAGTGAAGCCGGGTTGAATGACGGCACCGCCCTGCCACTGCTGATGCTGGCAGTATTGCTGCTCACCGGCAGCGGAGAAATCTCCTGGGCGTTATTCAGCCACTGGGCGCTGGTGGATGTTCTCTGGGCGGTGGCAGGAGGAAGCCTGATCGGCTTTGTGCTGGGTCGACTGATTGGGCAGTATGCCTCGCACCTGCGCCATACGCATCAGGATGTCGCCCCCAATGATTTTCTCGCGCTGGCGCTGATTGCACTCAGCTACGCCATTGCACAGTCTCTGGATGCCTCAGGCTTTCTGTCGGCCTTTGCTGCCGGGGTCGGTTTACGCCGCGCCGAGATGCGCGTGGTACGCCATTTTCCAACGGAAGAGTTTCAGGAGAGTGATTACCATCCACCTGCGGAGGAACTGGTCAATCCTAATGCCCGCCATCAGGGGGAACAGACCAATCCGGTCGGATCGGCCGGACTGGTGGTGAGCGATGCGCTTTCATTTGGCGATACAATTGAACGCCTGTTTGCCGCGGCCATTATTATTGTGCTGGGTGTGACGCTGGCCCAGCACTGGAACATTACCGGGCTCCTGCTGGCTGCCCTGCTGTTTTTCGCCATCCGGCCGCTCTCAGTCTGGCTTGCCACACTGGGAGCCGATACCCCGCCGTTACAACGCGCCACCATCGGCTGGCTGGGGATACGCGGCATTGGCAGTATCAACTACATTGCCTGGGCCTATACCCACGGGCTGGATGGCCCGGAGGCGGCACGCATGGCCGATATGGCGTTCACGCTTATCGTTGCCAGCGTGGTGGTACATGGTATTTCCGTCACGCCGTTACTGAACTGGCGTCAGTCACGCCTTCGCCGCGACTAACGTCAGATTTATGTCTGTTCATTGCCTGGCTGCTTAAATCCCGCTGGCCGGGCAAGATAGACCTTCAGAATATCGTGCTTCACCATAATGCGCAGGATGCCGGCAAACACCAGAAACTCTGACAGCACCAGGGAACTGGCCGCGCCGATGGCACCATATTGCCATGCCAGCAGGCAGCAGATCGGGATGTTAATCAGCCCGACAATAAACATCACATGCATACGCTGTTTCGCCAGGCCGTACGGGATAAGGATTTGCAGTCCGGCCGGGTAACTGATATTGCCAAAGATAAAGCCACACACCGCCACGCGCAGCACATTGGCTGAGTCATGAAACGCTGTCCCCAACAGGATCCGTACCACATAGTCCGCAAAAAAGAAGGTCAACACCACGATAAACAGACTGATCAGAAACGACAGACTGATGCTTTTCCGCGTTGCGGCAATCGCAGCGGCGCGGTCTTTATGAAACAGGTGACTGACGCGTGGAAAGAACGCATTGCCTATCTGTTCCGGCACTGAGTTAGCGGCTTTCTTCAGACGGTCAGCACCGTTATACAGCCCCACCATATAGGTGCTGGTCATGCTGGCGAGGATCAGCACGTTAATGTTGTTGAACATGTTGGCACCAAAGATCGCCAGAAACACATGCAGGCTGTCTTTGATGCGTTGCATTATTTCGCGCGGTTCAAAGCGGTAGAAACCGATAACCCGCATCTGCACCACCAGGCTCATGGTGATGATGGCGGTAATAAAGGCCACTACGCCCGGGATCAAGGCCGCCAGCCAGGTGTCTTCTGGCGTTTTCACCAGCAGAAACGTCAGAGGGATGGAACAGAATTGCCCGAGGGTGGAAATAATCGAGGTTTTACCCAGTTTTTCAAACCCCTGCATCAGCCAGCCAAAAGAGAGCAGCTGGCCAAACAGCACCGTAGAGTTCGCCAGCACGATAAAGAACAGCGCGTGCCACGCCGGGTTAAACCAGGTGACCAACAGCAAAATCGCCAGCGTTGAGCAGCCCAGGAGTAACTTGGCATTAAACGTCGACCAGAATAGCTGCGTCACGCGCTGCTTATCGTCACGATGTTGAGCAATGTCCTTGGTGGTGTAGACATTGAACCCCCAGTCGGAAATCGTGCTGCAGTACATCACGCACGCCAGGCCCAACGCCAGCAGCCCCATATGCTCAACGCCCAGAATGCGCGCCAGATACGGCAGGGTGACCAGCGGGAAGATAAAGGATGTCCCGCGATAGGCCAGCAATGACAGCACATTAATTAACAGACTTTTATCGATTACTTTAGCCATCAGTCTCTGACCTTGTGTAAAAAATCATTCATGCCTTACGCAGACTCCGCTTTATCCTGATCAGATGAGAATATAATTCGGGTTGTCTTAACAGCAGCCAGTTGACCGCACCTTCCGGCTTCAGTGTTTTCCCGAAATAAGAAATCGCATTCATCACATAGTCGGGCACTCGCTGCCCACTGGCCAGGGAAAGGTGGATCATTAATCTGAATGAGTGAATAAGATAAAGACGACGAAGCTCGGCCTTCTCATTCACACCATCGGTCAGTTTGACGAGTTTTTCATACGAACCGAGAAAGGCGTCATAGCGTTGGCGAAAAAAACTGTCACTTTTATGGCTATTCGTCAGTGAGCCACTGCGAATACGTTGCCGATAGTAAAGATGCCGACTCACCCAGGCAATACGACAGCGCATAAATGCCTCTACGGTAAAACTATGATCTTCATGCAACCGTGTAATGTATCTTAAATGAAACCGGTCTATGATCTCTTTTTTAAGAACATAATTCCATGTAGCGGATGTATAAGCGCCACTATTGAGCAGGCCCTGGAAAATATCCTGCGCACGTAACAAGCCAAATTGGTGATGCTGCACTTTAGGATAGATACGTGCCGGATTATTGTCTTCAAACATGAGTGAATTAAAGCAGAAGAGTTCCAGCTCCGGATAAAGTGCAGTAATTTGACTTAACTCCTCATAAAACCCCTCGCAAACGACATCATCAGGATCACAACAGAAGATGTATTTACCCTCTGCAAGCGCAATACCGTAATCGCGCGCCTGACCTAATCCGCCATTAGGGATGGTGAAGATACGGACCTGCTCTTCCCGGGCGTAATGTTTTTCTATTCGTGCCAGGGTGTCATCCGTCGAACCGTCATTAATGATAATTAATTCATTCGGCGCAGGGATTTGCGCCAGCAAAGAATCAATGCATTCGACAATATAATTCGCCACGTTATACGCAGGGATAATCACCGACAGATTTTTTTGCGTCATCTCATTTGTCTCACCGTTTTGGGAATCTGTTTAATTAACACCAGAAAACGGCAAAGATCAACGCGCCTTCCGGTGCGGAACAAGGGTTTAGGAAAATACCTGGAACATTATTAGAACTACATAAGAACAACCCAAACGAAAGATAAACAAGATACTGGCAATCATTAATTAATCTATTTATAAACGAATCATAAACGGCTAATGAATTACGTCACAGATTAAAACATTCATTAATAAATAATTAATGAATTCATCATGGGTTCATTCAGTAAAAAACGTCATTGCAACAGCATTAACCTTCTGTAAACCCGCCTCCCGTTCAGGATAAATCTCAGCCCATAAGTATTTCATGCCGTAACACTGAAATGAGGATTATCTTAGCAAGGAGTGAATACACATTTTTTTTCTGGTCCTGTTTCCTAACAAAATCGTCATGTTAGCCATGCAAAGGCCATCACGTCGTCGCACAGCCGATCGATCTGATGACAGGGTTCTTTACACTTTTTAGTGTCAGGCTACGACAAAACACCCAAGATGAAAGGTAAAAAGACTCACCGTGAAAGATGAAAAACAGACAAATCCGATTGAAACACCCTTAAACACCATTAACCAAATCATCAACAGAGAGGAGGGAAATTTGGGTTAGACGTTATGATGACATTATCAGCGGTGAAGAGAGTCAACCGGATAACCTTTTCCCCACCACCGTCATCATCAAAATACCGTGGGGGCGAGGCATTAGCCTGGCGCCAACACCCGTATTTACGCAAAACTGATAAATTTATTTTATTACTTAACACAAACTAAACAAATAATCGGTTGAAAAATCAATCCTGGGTCAAATCCCCGCGCCCCCGAAGCCGCGCACTTTGCCATTTATGCTAGCCTCATTACAGTGCTTCCAGCCACATTCAAGAGCCTCCTGGATGATTAAAATCATGAAGATCTCTGACAATTTTCGTCAGCAATTCATCAAAGAAGTGCTGCTCCCTCTGATTGTCGTTTTGTTTATCACCTTTAGTGCTGGCATTGTTACCTTGTACTGGGCGAGCGCACGCACCAATAACGACGAAGCCATCCAGCAACAGCACATTATTCAGACCACGATGTCACAAAGCCTGAGCGATATGCTTAAACAGCAACGCAGTCTGACGCAGTGGCAGCCGCTGGCCGATCGCCTGGCGCAGGGGACGCATGACATTCAATGGCTGAATGAGAATGTCGGTGCCTGGCTGTTCACCATGTTTGACCATCAAATCATCTCTCTGCTGGATGCTTCGGGCAACCCCGTATATCTGTGGGAGGATGGGCGTAATGTGCCGGTGGAGCAGTTCGGCCATATTGCCTTCCCCGTCCGCCCTTTTCAGCAAAGTCTGCTGCACGCGCACAGCCCAAATAGCGGGCGCCGTGATCGGGTGGGCTTCGCGCTGATCGATAATGCCCCGGCGATTGTTGCTATCGGGCAGATCAGCGGCGACGCCGCCGACAGCGGTCAATATTCAATGCTGAGTATTCGCCGTCTCAACAGCGCCTGGCTGGAGACACTGGCACAGCGGAGTCTGTTGCACGGCCTGAATTTTACCGACAGTCTCACGCCCGTAGCCGGGACCGGCCATTATCCGCTCACCGCTCTCGACGGGTTCCCGATCGGCAACCTGCAATGGCAGGCTGACCGCCCCGGCTCACGAATGCTGAAGGTGATGACACCGCTGGTGCTGCTGGTGTCGCTGGTGATCACCCTGATTTGTATTCTGATGATACGTCGGCTGTGGGTGTCATCCGTGCGCCTCTCAGATTCCCTCCTCCAGTTGGGTGCCAGCGAAGCGCAGGCACAGCATCTGGCATTTCATGATGTGCTGACCGGCCTGCCCAACCGGGCACTGGTGGAAGAACGCATGACCCAGGCACTGGTGCGCCTCTCACGGCAGAAGGATAAAGTGGCGGTGCTGCTGCTCGATCTCGATCGTTTTAAAATCATCAATGACACCTTTGGACATCAGGCAGGTGATGAACTGATTATTGAGGTTGCCCATCGCCTGAACGGACTGGTGCGCCATATCGACACCGTGGGCCGCCTGGGGGGCGATGAATTTGTTATTATTCAAAAAGACATCACTTCAACGCAGGAAGCCACTGCGCTGTGCCAGCGAATTCTCGATGTAATGAGCCATCCTTTTACTCTACTGGGAAATGAAACCTGGGTAGGTATCAGCATTGGCGTGGTGCTGGCGCCTGATGATGCCACCGAACGGATGGAGATGATGCGCAAAGCGGATATCGCGCTGTATGAAGCGAAAAATCAGGGGCGTGGACAGTACTGCCTGTTTGAAAGATCGATGGATGAGTCGCTCAAAACCCGTCAACAGATTGGCGCTGACCTTCGGCATGCATTGCAGGCCAAACAGGGTCTGAACGTCTATTACCAGCCTCTGATGGATATCAGCGGGCAAAAGGTCGTGGGGCTGGAGGCGCTGATGCGCTGGCAACATCCGGTTCACGGCATGATCTCGCCGACGGAATTTATCCCGATAGCGGAAGATATTGGTCTGATCACCCCGCTCGGAGAATGGGTGCTGCGTGAAGCCTGCCGCGTTGCCCGCCTGTGGCCGGATTTAACCATCGCCGTCAATGTGTCCCCATTGCAGTTTCGCTCACTCGGCTTTGTCGATCGCATTAAGGCTATCGTCAGGAAGGAGCAGATTTCCTCGTCGCATATTGAGCTGGAGATCACCGAAGGGGTGCTGATTGACGATGAAAAAGCCGCGAAGAAGATTATCGATGAGCTGCGTGAAGCCGGGTTCCGCATTGCCCTTGATGACTTCGGCACGGGTTATTCCAGCCTCAACTACCTCAGTCATTTTGCCGTGGACAAAATCAAAATTGACCGCTCGTTTACCCAGTCGCTGGGCGTGACCAGTAACTCCAGTGCCATCATCGAATCCGTGGTGAAACTGGGCCATGCGATGGGATTGATCGTGACCGCCGAAGGCGTGGAAACGTCCGGGCAGATGACCGCGCTGGCCCGTGCTGGCTGTAACCAACTCCAGGGTTTTCTGTTCTCTGAAGCGGTGCCCAAAGAGCAGATCTCACAGTTCATTAATCAGCGTCATGCCAGCTAGTCATTGATGAAGGACGCCAATGGAGATGGCCAGGGAACCCCGGCCAGGTCACTCAGAAGAAACCCAGTGGTTGAATGCTGTAGCTGATCAGCAGGTTTTTGGTCTGCTGGTAGTGATCGAGCATCATTTTATGCGTCTCACGACCAATACCCGATTTCTTATACCCACCAAATGCGGCATGTGCCGGATAGAGGTTATAACAGTTGGTCCACACGCGCCCGGCTTTAATCGCCCGCCCTACGCGGTAAGCACGGTTGATATCACGCGTCCAGACGCCCGCGCCAAGGCCGTAAATAGAGTCATTGGCAATCGCAATCGCCTCAGCCTCATCTTTGAAGGTGGTAATCCCCACTACCGGCCCGAAGATCTCCTCCTGGAAGACACGCATACTGTTGTCCCCCTTCAGCAAAGTTGGCTGAATGTAGTAACCGGTGGCAAGATCGCCCTCCAGTTTTTCCACCCCTCCGCCCGCCAGAATTTCAGCGCCCTCTTTCTGGGCAATATCCAGATAAGAGAGAATTTTATCGAACTGCTGCTGTGAAGCCTGCGCGCCGACCATGGTATCGGTATCCATCGGGTCACCGCGTTTGATGGTTTTTACCCGTTTCATCACCGCCGCCATAAAGGGTTCGTAAATCGACTCCTGTACCAGCGCACGTGACGGGCAGGTACAGACCTCACCCTGGTTGAGGAAGCCCAGCACCACGCCTTCGGCGGCTTTCTCAATAAAGGACGGCTCGGCCTGCATAATGTCTTCAAAGAAGATGTTCGGCGATTTACCGCCCAGCTCCACGGTGGACGGGATGAGGTTTTTCGCCGCCAGTTCAAGAATATGCCCGCCGGTGGCGGTTGAACCGGTAAAGGCGACTTTGGCGATACGCGGATTGGACGCCAGTGCTTCACCCGCCTCGCGGCCAAATCCGTGGATCACATTCAGCACGCCTTTGGGCAGCAGGTCGCCTATCAGTTCAACAAACAAGGTAATCGACAATGGCGTCTGCTCAGCCGGTTTCAGCACCACGCAATTGCCCGCCGCCAGCGCGGGTGCCAGTTTCCACGCCGCCATCAGCAACGGGAAGTTCCACGGGATGATCTGCGCCACCACGCCCAGCGGTTCATGGAAATGGTAGGCAGCAGTAAATTCATCAATCTCTGCCGCTGTACCCTCCTGAGCGCGCAGGCATCCGGCGAAATAGCGGAAATGATCCACCGCCAGCGGCAGGTCAGCGGCCAGCGTCTCACGGACTGGCTTACCGTTGTCCCAGGTTTCATTCACAGCCAGGGTTTCCAGATGCTGTTCCAGACGATCGGCAATTTTCAACAACGTCAGAGAGCGCGACTGCACCGATGTTTTTCCCCAGGCATCGGCAGCGGCGTGCGCCGCATCCAGAGCTTTTTCAACGTCGTCTTTGTCAGACCGGGGAAATTCGCCAATCACCGATCCATTGACCGGGGAGGTATTCGTGAAGTAAACACCGTTCACGGGCGCGGAGAATTCCCCGTTGATGTAATTGCCATACTGCGGCTTCAGGGTAATCAGTGACTCTTTACTGCCCGGATATGCATAGCGCATCATCGCTCTCCTGTAGAAAGATATCGCCGTAGCGACTTCACCGTTAACAATAAAATAACTCATCATTAACATTATCGACAACAGTGAGCTTGTCAGATTGCCCGGCAATAAACTGTGACGGCATCGAAAGGAAATCAGGATTTTAGCAAGGCGGTGTGAGGTAGCGCACAGGGTGTTCATGATGGCCGAAAGCGCACGAACTGCCGCCGGGTAGAGGCTATCCCGGCGGCTTCAGCAGGTCAGGCGCGTTTTGCCACTGGCAGGCCCTGCTGCCAAAAATCGCGCAGTAACTGACGCGGCCACTCCGGCTCCGCTCGCGCAGGCACCAGGTGGTCGATCTCGGTATCTTTCAGACTGTTTTTGAGACAGGCCGTCATGATCTCTGCGGTGAATTCCGGGTGAAACTGCACCGATAATGCCTGCGCCGAGTAGCGAATAATCTGGCAACCGTCCTGCGCGGATGCCGCCAGCACCTGGGCACCCGGCGGCGGCGTCAGCACCGACTGACGGTGCGACAGCCAGGCCGAGAACTGCGTTGGCAACGATGCCAGCAGCGGATCGTGATGGCTCTCCGCGCGCGCTTCCAGTGCCGTCAGGCCGCGTTCCCAACCATTAGGGTTATCACCGACTTCACCGCCCAGCGCATAAGACATCAGCTGATGTCCGTAACAGACACCCAGCAGCGGTAACTGTTCTGCCACCGCATGGCGTACCCAGGCGGCGGTACGCTCACTCCATTCAGCATGATCGGTGACCATCGCCCAGGAGCCACTCAGAATGGCCGCAGAAATCGTCTCCAGCGCTGGTAAAGGTTCGCCCAGGTCCGGGCGCACCACGATATAGTCCTCCACGGACAGATTCAGCGCATCAACGAACCATTGCTTCTGCTCCCCGACAAGGGTACTGACCGCCTGCGGCGGTGTTTCAAGCTGGATAATGGCTAACGGAAGTCTCACGGTCATCTTGCTCAATCCTCGAATCTCGGCGGAGTCGCTCACCCCGGTGATTATCATGGCAGCTTGTCACGAACCTGTCTCATAACATTTTCTGGCATTCTTTAAACAAAGCATCGGGTTAAGCCCTTCGATTTTCGCCTGGTTTGCGCCACAGGCTGCTAAAAAAACTACGGAGTTCAGCGCCTCATTTGGTGCATTTCATGCCATGATTATCGTGACTACTTCGTTTGCTAAGGACTGTGCAGTGGCTCTGCGTCATTTTTTGCTGATTTTGCTGGTGGTGTCCATTTGGGCATTTAATAACATCGCCATTAAATGGGGGCTGCTCGACCTGCCGCCTCTGTTGATGATTACCATGCGCTTTGTGGTGGTGGCATTAATCCTGGTGCCTTTTACCCGCGTCACCCGTCAGCAGCTGCTTTATCTTGTGCCGCTCGGCTTTACGTTCGGCTTTATGCACTTCGCCCTGCTGTTTGTCAGCCTGAGCTATACCGATGCCGGAACGGCGGCGGTGATCGTGCAGTTGGGTACGCCGATCGCCATGTTGCTGGCGATGGTGCTGCTGAAAGAAAAACTGCGGCTGGTGCAGCTGCTGGGCATTGCTCTGTCACTCAGCGGCGTTGTGGTGCTGGCCGGCAGCCCGACCATCCCCAACGGGTGGGTGCTGCTGCTGCTGTTACTTAGCGCCTTCGGCTGGGCCATCAGCAATATGATCGTGAAAAAATCCCCGGCCATCAGCCCGCTGACGCTGACCGGCTGGCTCTCCTTTTTTGCCATCCCGCTGGTGGGATGTGCCTCCTGGGTGGTCGAATCTGACCAACTCAATCTGCTGCTACACTCTTCATGGCGGGGTTGGTTTGGCATTCTTTTCAGTGCGATTGGCTCCTCCATTGTGGCCTACTCGCTGTGGTACAGCCTGCTGAAGCATTACAACGTCAACCTGATTATGCCCTACTCACTGCTGACGCCGGTGCTGGCGGTGATTATGGGCGTGGTGGTCCTCGGCGACAGCATGAACAGTTTTAAGGCGATGGGTGGCGTGCTGGTGATTGTCGGCACGGCGATTGCGGTGATTAACCTGCGTAACCTGAAAATGCATGCACGCTTGCCGCGCTTTCGTTATGACCGGCACAGGAAAAACCGTACCCGGCCCTGAAACCCTGTAAGGAGAGTCAGATGGATAACCGCCTGAGCGATGCGCTATGGCAACAGCTGTGGCACGGACTGCGTAACAACAGTTCACCGCTGCCCGCACTCACGATCCGCGGCGATCGGGCGCTGGTATCGGCTTATCCGGTCAGCGAGCTCGCCGCCACCAGTATCGGGCTGGCCGCTCAGGCCGCAGCCAGCCTGACGGGAAACCCCTGTTCGCTGGAGGTGGACGGGATGCTGGCTTCACGCTGGTTCCAGCATGCCCTTCGCCCGGTCAATCGTCAGTTGCCGCCACTGTGGGACCCCTTCGCCGGGGATTACGCCACAGAGAACGGCTGGATCCGCCTGCACACCAACGCCCCGCATCACCGGGCCGCGATGGAAAAGGTGCTGGGTAAGCACGCCGACCGTCAGCCGCTGGCGGCAGCCGTCGCGCAATGGACAGGCAGCGATCTGGAGCAGGCCGTGGTGGATGCCGGAGGCTGCGCCGCTGCCCTGCGCAGTTTCAGCGAATGGCAGCAGCATGCTCAGGGCCAGAGCGTCAGCCGGGAATCGCTTATCGAACAAACCCTTCAGGCCTGTGGCCCGGCACCGACCTGGCGTCTGCTTCCCGCCCGTCCGCTGCTCGGCGTTCGCGTACTCGACCTGACGCGCATCATTGCCGGGCCGGTGGCCACCCGCTTTCTCGCCGGGCTGGGCGCAGAGGTCCTGCGCATTGACCCACCCGGCTGGCAGGAACCGTCGCTGGAAGAAGAGATCAGCCTGGGAAAACGCTGCGCACGCCTTGACCTGAAATCCAGCGAAGGGCGACAGCAGTTCGAAAAATTGCTCAGCCAGAGCGATGTACTGGTGCACGGTTACCGCGCCGATGCGCTCAGCAATCTGGGCTATGACACGGAAACGCTGCAACGTATCAGACCGGGGTTGGTGGATGTCAGCCTGAATGCCTGGGGCTGGACCGGGCCGTGGCGCAATCGCCGTGGATTTGACAGCCTGGTACAGATGGCCTGCGGCATCGCTGAGCGCGGCCGCCTGTGGCAGGGCAGCGATGCGCCCGTGCCGTTACCCGTGCAGGCACTGGACCACGCCACTGGCTATATGATGGCAGCCGCTGTACTGGAAGGATTACGCCAGCGCCTGCTGCATAACACCGGGTTTACTGCCCGTCTGTCACTGGCGCGCACCGCCTGCCTGCTGACGGATGCGCCCTATCCACAGGATGCGCAGCCCGCAGGGCTTGGACCGCGACAGATTCAGGACGAAGATGCCGAAGCCGTTATTTCTCAATGGGGGGTAGCTTATCGTCTGCGTTCACCCTTCTGGCTGCCGGGGATGCCGCTAAACTGGTCAAAAGCCCCTTCACCGTTCGGTTCGGCAGCGGCGGAGTGGACCCGCACGGGTCAGGCATGCCTGACCCCTACATGATTATCACCTCTCCGTAGGGTCCGGACATGCCTGACCCCTACATGATTATCACCCTCTCCGTAGGATCCGGGCATACCTGACCCCTACAGGGTTATACCCTCACCGTAGGGTCCGGACATGCCTGACCCCTACATGATTATCACCCTCTCCGTAGGATCCGGGCATACCTGACCCCTACAGGGTTATACCCTCACCGTAGGGTCCGGGCATGCCTGACCCCTACATGATTATCACCCTCTCCGTAGGATCCGGGCATACCTGACCCCTACAGGGTTATACCCTCACCGTAGGGTCCGGACATGCCTGACCCCTACATGATTATCACCCTCTCCGTAGGATCCGGGCATACCTGACCCCTACAGGGTTATACCCTCACCGTAGGGTCCGGACATGCCTGACCCCTACATGATTATCACCCTCTCCGTAGGATCCGGGCATACCTGACCCCTACAGGGTTATACCCTCACCGTAGGGTCCGGGCATGCCTGACCCCTACAGGGTTATCACCCTCACCGTAGGGTCGAGGCACGCCTCGACCGGGATCACGATGCCCGACGCTTACGGCTGCTCGTCTTCCAGTTCATCACGCATCGCCTGCAGCGCTTCACGGCTGAGAGCGGCCAGCGTACGGTAAAATGCGCTGCCCGCATGCGCCTCCACTTTTCCGAGGAAAGCGCCGACCCACGGCATCAGGAACTCATCAAACAGCTGGATCTGCGCCTGACACTCATCGACCTCAGACTGATCTTCCAGCCATGACGATGCCAGCAGCAAGGCACCAATATGATCGGCAGGCGCGTCAGTCAGCGGCATCCCGCGCTGGCTGAGAAATGCCCGCACGTCAGCTTCCTGCGGACCATTTTCCCACTGAGAACCGTATGGGGATACCTTGCATTCCGGGCCAACAAACAGCGCATTATAGTCAGACGCCAGCAGCGCGGGATCGCTGTTCTGCTGTAAGCGGGTTAACAGTTCATCCTGCTCCAGCGGCCAGTGTTGCTGCAATTTGCCTTCGCGCAGCAGGGTAAACAGAGGGACCAGCAGCGGGTCCTGAGGCTGACGATTATACAGCGAGCCCAGGATGCGGCAGATGATGGAAAACTCATTCATGTGTTTCAGTTCCGTTAAAGGTAATATGTGACACCGTCACAAATCAGCGAATTCAGCAATTTCCCTGCCGGTGCGCTGTTGTAAAAAGTCCAGCAGGCGGCGTGGCGTGACATTTAACACGCGATCCTCTGGAAAATCCACCTCGCGCATAATGCGCAGGCAGTGGTCGAAGTGACCAAGGGTAAACGCGGTATGCGAATCCGACCCGAGCGCCAGACGGCCACCGGCATCCCGCACAGCAGCGGCAACGGCACGACAGTTAGGTTCACTGCCCACGCGGGAGGTGGTAAACGAGGAGTTGTTCAGCTCGAGTGCCACATCATACTTCGCTGCCACTTCGGCAACCGCCTGAATATCGATGGGATATTTCGGGTTGCCCGGATGGCTGATAATATGCACCAGTCCGTTCGCCATCGTGGCAATCATCGCTTCGGTATTGCTCGCTTTATCCTGCGGGGCCAGCACCGGTTCGTGAAAACCGGCCACAATGATATCAATCGAGTCGAGCATCGGCCCACTGCAATCAATCTCACCCTGATTATTTTTGATGTTCGCTTCTATCCCGCGCAGTATGCCCACGCCGTCAATCACGCGTGGCCAGACCTTCATATTAACGAAGTGCCAGTAGTGCGGCGCATCGGCCATATCCGGGCCGTGGTCGGTGATCGCCAGCAGTTTGACGCCACAGGTTTGTGCCTGTAACACGTAGTCACGCAGCGTACTGTAGGCATGAGTGCTGGCCACAGTGTGCATATGCAGGTCAACTGGATACATCGGGTTTCTCCTCTACATTAATAGCCGCGGCTGATATCCACGCGCCCTTCCGGCATCTCGCCATTCTCACATCGCAGTATTGATCGCGCAATGTAGTCCATAGCTTCGTCTGGTAAGGTTACAGCCGCATTATGCGGCGTGATCGCAATATCAGGATGCGACCAGAAAGCATGTTCGGCCGGCAGCGGTTCGTGATTAAACACGTCCAGAGCAGCAGCGCTCACCTCGCCCGCTTCCATGGCGGCGAGCAGATCGGCTTCCACCAGATGCGCACCGCGTGCAAGGTTCAGCAAAAACGCACCGGGTTTGAGCTGGCTGAGCAGCTGGCGATTGAGGATCCCTTCGGTCTGCGGCGTATTGGGCAGCAGATTGATCAGTACCTGGGTAGAAGAGAGGAAGTCGCCTAACTGCTGCTCGCCATGGTAACTGGTGACGCCGTCGATCTGTTTCGGTGAGCGGCTCCAGCAACTGACCGGGAAATCCCAGGCCAGCAGACTTTGCGCCACGCTGCGGCCCAGCACGCCAGCACCGAGGATGCCGACAGAGAACTCATCGCGCTTACGGTTACGCAGGTGATGCCAGAGCGTTTCGGTTTTCTGTTTCTGATATTCAGGAAAACGACGGAACCAGCCGAGCACGTGATACACCGCGTACTCCTGCATCTGACGCCCCATTCCGGTATCTTCCAGGCGGAACAGCGGCACGCCCGGTGCCAGCATTTCAGGGTGCTCGCGCAGCTGACCCAGGATATCGTCAACCCCCGCGCCCAGCGCAAACGCGCCCTTCAGCTCGCGCCCCTTAAGCATCTCAACGGGCGGCTGGCGCACCAGCGCATAATCAGCCGGGCCGTTGTCTCCCACCTGCCATTGACGAATGCGGGCTTGAGGCAGACGTTGCTGCAATCCGTTGATCCAGGTCTCTGCCTTGAAAAAGGGATGGTAAAAAATGATATCCACGTTTTTTCTCCTGTTTTTTGCTTAAGCTCGTGGAAAATGCGACGTCTGGCAAGTGAAACTTTAGCCCGATGTGCGCCCGGTGGCCTGCATAAGGTGGAATTTTTATGCCATTACCCGTGCACAACCCGCCTTAAAAGCGGATGACGCCTTCCCACTGCCGTTTTATGCAGCAAAGTGATTTAAAACTGACTAAACGCACGCATATTTCGGGAATGAGTGTTGACCGCAACCGCAGTTTTCCCTACATTAGCGCCCGTCAGCAACCCGGTTGCGGCAACAATATGGTGAGGTGTCCGAGTGGCTGAAGGAGCACGCCTGGAAAGTGTGTATACGGCAACGTATCGAGGGTTCGAACCCCTCTCTCACCACCATATTCTGAGAGAATGCCTGAACGAAAGTTCAGGAATTTTTTTTGCCTGTACGACCCGGGCGAGGCATGCCTCGCCCCTACATCAGGGAGGATACGAGTCTCACCCTATTCAAGAATAATGCCTGTACGTAGGGGTCGGGCATGCCTCGCCCCTACATTAGAGATGACACGAGTGCGACTTGATTAGTCTGTTTCGATCGACCCGTGCTGAGGGTTTTCTCCGTGCAAACCACGCCCATGCCACTCACCCGGCCGTCGTGAAACGCTCTCCCATCCGGCGACCACGATCATAATCACCGTGGTGAGACCATTCACCATCAACCTGTCGGTGATAAACACCACAGGAATTAATCCTGCCAGCGCCACCAGCCCCACAATATGCGACAGCGGAAACCGGCCGTAGACCATCAGTTTGTAAATCGCATTGGCCAGCAGATAGACCGCCGGGCCGAGCAGCAGAACGGCTGCCGCGGCCATGTCGATATGTCCATCGGGATGGGCAATCACCAGCTCATTCGCCACTGCGCAGACAATAATCGCGCCGACCAGCACCACGTGCACATAGTGGAAGCAGGCGCCCATCTGCCCTGGATTATCGGCATGCTGTATAGCGTGGCTGCCCGCTTTACTGCTGGTATCGAAATAGACCCACCACATCGCCAGGCTCCCGATAAACGCCACCAGCGAGGCAATAATAATCGGCGCATCCCACACGTCGGTTTCACTGAGCGTTGCGCCAGTAATCAGAATGGTTTCACCCAGTGCGACAATGACAAACAGCTGACAACGCTCCGCCAGATGGTGCCCTTCTATGGTCCATTCACTGCTGCTGTCTGAACGGCCCAGGCCCGGCAGCGGGAAACCAAACATCGGAGAAAAGTAGGTACAGGCGACAGCTATCCCCCACAGCACAAGGCGTTCCGGCCCTTCTGCAATGCCACCCCACAGCCAGAACACCCCAGAAATACACATCCAGCCGAGGATGCGCTGGAAATTATGCCGCAGCAAATGCCCGGCGGGCAGTAACCATAATGTGACAGCGCTGCGCCCAACCTGCATCGCAACGTAAAACAGGGCAAATATCCAGCCACGGTCACCGAATGCCTGCGGCAGTGCTGAAGAGGCAAACAGGCCCAACAGCATCACACCAAACAGCAGCAGGCGAATTTGTCGGGTTTCAGGATCGAACCAGTTGGTGACCCACGCGGTATACTGCCAGGCGAGCCAGACGGCAAACCACAGCAGCAGCGTCTCAAGTGCGCCAGTGAGCGTCAAATGATGCAGAAGATAATGGGAAAGTTGAGTGACCGCGAAAACGTAAATCAGGTCGAAAAGAAGTTCAGAAAATGACACCGTTGCGCCGTGGCCATCACGTACGCGAAGCAGAGTTAGCGCCATGGAAATGTTCCTGAAAAGGGGGCATTACATTGATAATAGCGAGACGCCCGGAACAGGAACATGTTTTATTGATGTCGGGCAGCGCCTTATTGGCATGATAAAGAGGGAATACGATGTTTTTAACATCTTCAGATTATCAACAGGCGGTTACATCGCTGGCAGCAGACGAAGAAGAACTGCTTGCGGCAGTGGCATTTTGGGGAAAAGGGGCAGACACGATGATCTGCCCACGCGTCGGTCAGCGCGCCAGGCTGATTTGTAATGTAGACAGCGGCGCCACCAATCCCCAGGTGATCAAAGCGCTGCGTGATAAGCCGGGCGTGACAATACGCCAGTCGGACAAACTGCATGCCAAAGTCATCGCCGGGGCGAAAAAGGCACTGGTCGGTTCGGCCAATTTTTCCGCTAACGGGTTAAATCTTGAAGGCAGCGAGCAGTCCTGGTGGGATGAAGCCGGACTGTTAACCGAGGACCCCGGACAAATCGCGGCCATCCATCAGTGGTTTGCCGGGCAGTGGGAAGCAGCACGCGACATCAGCGATAAAGACCTGCAACTGGCCCAGCTGCGATGGTCACAGCGACGTTCCGGCCGAACGGCATCGGCTCCCCTCACCGCACTGGAACGCCTGCGCCCCGCAGACATTGAAGACCGAAAAATCTACCTGGTGATTTATAATGAGGCGATGTCTGAAGACGGAGAAAAAGCTTTCCAGCAAGAGCAGAAAAAACGGACGTGTCAGCCACAAACAGATATCACTGTGCTACCTCCCCTGTATGAAGGCTGGCCAGATTTGCCAACGGATGCGTTGCTGATAGACCTGTATTACGAGGAAGGGAGAAAGATGGAGTGCGCGGGCATTTTTACGCGTACCCTGCAGGATATCAATTTCACCTATTCCGATGGCAGCGCAGGCCATCTGGCGTTGTGCGTACAGGAAGACAAGGTCATGGGTTATCTGTTTGATGATAAAGAGGCCAGATTGTTCGTGAAGCAAATCCGGCCTTTTATAAAGAAAATCCTGCAACACGCCACAGGTTCAGAGAAGAGTCGCTCTGTGTGCATCCCTTTTTCAGAGGTACTCCACATCTGCCAGCAGTCACGTTAACCAGCGTCAGAATGGCGACGACGCACCGTTCGTCGCCCCACCTTATCGTTACTTAATCGCCAGCGCGTCTTTGATGGTATAGAACAAATCGGTTTGATCGGTCAGGCCGACCACATTCGCCGCATGAGGACCATATGCCGCAATGCGCAGTTGCGTGCCGGTGTGGCCCTGAGAATCTTCTTCCGAATTGCCGTAGCTGATGGTCATCGGGCTGCCGTCTTTGGTGATCAGCGTCTGCGTCAGGCCCGGAGCCTTGCTGTCATTGGCAATGATCTGGCTGGAGTGCGCATGGTCAGCGGTGACAATCACCAGTGTGTTGCCGTCCTTACGCGCAAATTCCAGCGCCTTTTGTACCGCTTCATCCAGATCGACCGTTTCACCAATCTGGCCGCACGGATTAGCCGCATGATCCTGTTTATCAATCGACGCCCCTTCCACCTGAAGGAAGAAGCCCTGCGGCTTGCTGCTTAGCAGTGAGATGGCTTTATCGGTCATCTGGGCCAGTGTTGGCGTTGATGCCGGGCGTTCCGCATTCACTTCACAGGTGATCGGTTTCCCGTCGAGATTGCCGTGATAAGTGGCTTTCGGCCCTTTCCAGCGCACCGGCATATTGCCGTCAGCAAACAGCCCCAGTACCGGCTTATCGTCGCCCGCTTCGCTCAGGCCGTTCATCCCCTCGAGATCGCTCACCAGCTGATAGCCGCGCAGCTTCGCCTGCTCTTGCAGGGTTTTGCCCTGCCATTCGCCCGCTTTCGCCGTCTCACTGAAGGTTTTCCCACCGCCGCCGAAAGTGACGTCCGCGCGGGCATTCAGCAATTGCTCAGCGATGGAACCTTTACCGCCCTTTTCCAGCGCGTTGGTGGCACAGAGTTCGCTGGTTTTCACCGGGCCATAGCATTTACGTGAGGTAACATGGGCAATCTGCGCGGCCGGGGTGGCATCTTCCAGTTCGGCGGTAGATACGTTACCCGTGGCTTTACCGGCGGCTTTAGCCAGTTCCAGCAGTGAAGGATAATCTTTACCGTTTACATCCACGCCGATGGCGCCATTATAGGATTTCACCCCGGTGGCCCAGGCGGTCGCAGAAGCCGCAGAATCGGTGACGTAGTCAGGTTTATGGCTTTTTTTATCCAGCGAGTAATGGGTGTACTGCCCGGTCAGCGGCAATGCATCGATACCTTTAAAGAAACCGCCCGCGCCTTCTGCATAGTTACGCGCTGCGGTGATTTCAGAGTCACCCATGCCATCGCCGATCAGCAAAATGACATTTTTCGCCGTGGTATTGCTTAACGAGGCTTTGATTGCCTCAGTCTGGTCACCGGTCAGGCGGCGTGCTCCACCGGGCTGGGTGATATCGCCCTGCGCGGCACGATTCCAGGTAGCAATATCCGCCACAGCAGAGGAGCAAATCAGCGAGGTCAGTAGGGAAAGAGCAAAGGCTTTGTGTTTCATTGTTGGCGATCTCCATGAATAAATTTAACTTAATGTTTCTGCGCCACAGTCTGCGATACAACTATTTCATTTTCGTGTCAGCCACGTGACAGGGAGATTTCATCGCCGGGTGTGCTGATGAGGGAATTTTGCGACTGCTCATGAGTTAAGCGAATAGAACCATAGGGAAAAATACTACTTGACCCATTAACGGCGACTGCCTATAGTACCGCCCCGTTACCCCATGTGGGTGACGGCAGTAAAATATGGTGAGGTGTCCGAGTGGCTGAAGGAGCACGCCTGGAAAGTGTGTATACGGCAACGTATCGAGGGTTCGAACCCCTCTCTCACCACCATATTCTGAGAGAATGCCTGAACGAAAGTTCAGGCATTTTTTTTGCCTGTACGTAGGGGTCGGGCATGCCCGACCCGCAACGAGGCATGCCTCGCCCCGGGATCAGAGATTGACCCGTCAAAAGAATAAATGTGATCTGTCGCACAAACGGACTACTCGAATATCCCCCACCTTTATTATCTTGACCCCCTTTGTTCTCACCTCTTATAACAGCCAGGTATCCCATGAATGATATTACCCAACTGCTGAAAAGCCATCGCAGCGATCGTAGCTACCTTGATAAACCTGTCGCCGACAGCATTATTGATGACATTGTTGAAGCAGCATGGCTTGCACCGACCTCCGTCAACTCGCAGCAGGTATCACTGGTTGTTGTACGCGATGCCGCCACCCGCGCCCGCATTGCCGAAATCGCCGGTGGACAGCCGTGGATCGCAAAAGCACCGGTATTTATCACCTTCGTGCTTGATATGTACAAAAGCCAGCAGGGTATTGCCGCAGAAGGTAAAACGCAGATTGCGCATGAAAGCCTGGAAAGCCTGATCTCTGGATCGACCGATATTGGTATCGCGCTGGGTGCGGTGATGACGGCGGCCCGTTCTCACGGGCTGGGCGTCGTGCCGATTGGCGGGATCCGCCGTGAACCAGAAGCCATGATTGAGCTGCTGAATCTGCCTGAACTGACCTTCCCGGTGGCGGGCGTGGTGCTGGGCTATGTTGATCAACCCGCCGTGCAGAAACCCCGCATGTCGCTGGCAGGCTTCCGTCATGAAGAACGTTATGACAGCACGTCATTGCCAGACGTGATTAAAGCTTACAACGAGGTTCTGGTGGCACACTGGAACAGTACCGGGCGTACCGATGGTGATAACTGGGGCAACAACACCGCCAGCTATTATCAGAATATCTATTTCCCGAACGTTCAGCCGGCTATCCTGAAACAGGGTTTCGGCATCGATAAAAAAACAAAAAAAGCCCGGCAATGCCGGGCTTTGATTCGTACGGGGCGATCGCAGACCGCCCCGCTTTCATCTCTGATTAACTGTAAGCGAGCAGTGCTCGTTGGCAAAGCTCTGAACGCACACAGTCCTCTTTATCAAAACGTACCACGCCAATCATCTCGTCTTCCTCGAAGCGCGCCATCGCGTCGCTGAGGCCAGACTTCACATGAGCCGGCAAGTCACACTGGGTGATATCACCGTTAACGATGACCGTAACGTTTTCCCCAAGGCGGGTTAAGAACATTTTCATTTGGGCTGCGGTGACATTCTGCGCCTCATCCAAAATAACCACCGCGTTCTCGAAGGTACGGCCGCGCATATAAGCAAAAGGCGCAATTTCCACTTTGCCTATTTCGGGGCGCAGGCAGTACTGCATAAAGGACGATCCCAGACGTTTAACCAGAACGTCATACACCGGCCGGAAGTACGGGGCAAATTTCTCGGAGATATCTCCGGGCAGGAATCCCAAATCCTCATCTGCCTGAAGGACCGGACGAGTCACTATGATCCTGTCGACATCCTTATGTATCAGGGCCTCGGCTGCTTTCGCAGCGCTGATCCAGGTTTTACCGCATCCGGCTTCGCCGGTGGCAAAGATCAGCTTTTTGTTTTCTATGGCGTGGAGATAGTGCGCCTGAGCTTCATTTCTGGCTTCAATCGGTGAATGGTCACGGGTATCGCGTGCCATGCCAATCGAGTCCAGCCCACCCATCTGCACCAGCGAGGTGACCGATTCTTCTTCACGCTGACGATGACTGCGTGAATCGCTACGAAGCACACGTTTTGCTTCACGACGCGCTTTGATCACTGCTTTCTGTCTTCCCATAGTGGCACCTTACAGTTGGTTTCATTTCCCGCATCGGTATATCGATGCGATTACGTGAACGCTTTAGAGGTCGTGGCTTCCTTTTAAGCCTTGTCTGGCCGTTGAAACAAATGCGCAGCAGAAATCATGCCCGCCATGCACCGGTAAGGGTTAAAGGAATTGAGTAGCCGTTGAATTGTGAAAGAAGAGAAAGCTGAAGAGGAAATGATTTCCCCGCAAATATTCGCGATATGAGACTTTTTGACGACTGGCCCGGTAAAGGACTTCTGCATTCGCTATCTCCAGAGTGGAAAACTATATGCGAAAATCAACAGCAATTTCATATTCTTCATATTAGCGAAGAAATGCAACACTTTTTTTAACGTTATTATGACATTCAGGTGAATGCATTTAAAATCATAAGGTTATGATTATCTGTTTATTAACAATGGCGAGGTGGCGAAGATGGGTTGTGTGATTTTTAATCAGTTTGCTTTTATTGATGCTAAGAATCATCCCAGCATAATGAGCTTAGAATTAGCGGATTAAGATTAATCCGCTAATTAAGATTAAGCCTCCAGCAATCCCTGTGCCAGATAGTGTTGGGCATCGGCAACGCCGGGGAGAACGAAGAAATACCCCCCGCCGATCGGTTTTATATATTCTTCCAGCGCTTCGCCATTGAGTCGTTTTTGCACGGCCAGAAAACCTTTTTATAAATCGTGCTGATAACAAACAAATAACAGCCCCATTTCCAACTGTCCGGCGTTAGAGACACCCAGAGAATAGCTGTAACCACGGCGCAGCATCAGGCTGCTTTGCGTTTCCGGCGTACGCGGGTTCGCCAGACGGATATGCGCGTCCATCGGGATGACATCCCCGTTGGGATCGCTCGCATAATCCGGCACATCGTGCTCTTTGTGCATACCCAGTGGCGCACCGCTGTGCTTTTCACGACCAAAGATGGTTTGCTGTTCACGTAACGGCGTACGGTCCCAGAACTCCACATGGAACTGAATGATACGTGCCGCCTGATAGCTGCCGCCCAGCGTCCACGCCGGTTCGCCCTGCGCTTTGCTGACCCACAGAATATTGTCCATCAGGCTGTTATCGGTGCTGTCCGGGTTAGCCGTACCGTCCTTGAAGCCCAGCAGATTAATCGGCGTCTCTTTGCCTTTGCTGCGCGCTGCGTGGTCGGAGATAAACCCTTCACGCCGCCAGCGTACGCTCAGCAGATCCGGCGAATGCTTGATAATATCGCGCAGCGCATGGATGACCGTATCATTGGTATTGGCGCAAATCTGCAGCAGCACATCGCCGTGGCACAGGCTGGCATCAAGCGAATCGTTAGGGAAGCGCGTCATCCGCTGTAATTTCAGCGGTTTTAACGCTTGCAGGCCAAAACGCTCGTCAAACAGGGATGTGCCAACAGAAACGGTAATGGTGAGGTTATCCGGGTAGATATCCTCCCCCAGAATGCCGGAGTCCATCGGTGGCAGCTGCGGGTTGGTCACCAGCGGGGCTTTACCGCCGGTGGTCAGAAACGCAATACGGTCGGTTAACAGCCTGAACAGACGCACCAGATCGGCTTTGTCCGTGGCCAGTACATCAAACGCCACCAGCATCATCGCCGCCTGCTGTGGCGTGGTGATCCCCGCCTGATGCGCACCATAGAACGGCTGACGTTCCTGGCGGGCGCCAGGTGACAGCGTTCCGGGTGATGAAGTTTTCTCGTCACTGGCCGCATGAACCGGGCAACCGCCCGCCACTACCAGGGCACCACTGAGGATGCCCATTCCTTTCAGTAAACGACGACGTGACGCTAACGCCACACCGTCAACAGGTTTTGCCATTTCTGATTAATCCAGACCGAGCGTACCACGCAGCAGGGAAAGGTCTTCGGCCAGCGCCGTAATAGGACCTTTCAGTGCCGTGCGATCGGCATCAGTCAATTTCTCGTAAGATTCATAGCCGTCTTTGGTACGGTACTTCGCCAGAATGGTATCGACTTTTTTGAAGTTACCGTCCACTTTCGCCAGCAGTTTAGGGTCAGATTTCTGCACCAGAGGACGCAGCAGGTTGACGATCTTCTGCGCGCCATCAACGTTGGCCTGGAAATCCCACAGGTCAGTGCGGCTGTAGCGGTCTTCTTCACCCGAAATTTTGCTGGAAGCGACTTCCTCAATCAGACCCGCAGCACCGCCAACCACTTTGCCCGGAGGGAAAGCCAGTTCACTGATACGGGTCTGCAGATCCAGCACATCTTTGTACAGCTGGTCGGCGAATTTATCCATACCTTTGGTGGTGTTATCGGCAAATAACACTTTTTCCAGACGGTGGAAGCCGGTGAAATTAGGGTCCTCTGCTTTCTTCTCGAAATCATCTTCGCGGGCATCAATCCGGCCATCAAGATCGGAGAACAGCTCAGCAATCGGCTCAATACGCTCGTAGTGCTGACGGGTTGGCGCAAACAGGGCTTTCGCTTTCGCCAGATCGCCCGCTTTCACGGCATCTGTGAAAGCTTTGGTGCCGGTGACCAGCTGGGCCACTTCCTGAGTGACATACAGCTTATAATCAGCAATCGGCCCAACCAGTTGCAGTACATCCGGCTTGCCGTCGTTCACTTTACTGCCGTTCGCTTTCACGATCAGCTTGCCTTTAGGGTTGCTCAGAAGGCCGCAGGTAATATCGTACTCACCCGCTTCCAGATTCGCGGTCAGCTTCTGGGTGAAGGATGGCGCGATATTTTCACGCTCTTCCACCACCATTACGCCTTTCAGAATTTCCCACTCCAGCGCTTTCTGGCTGTTGTTCTTAATGATGAACTGCGTTTTGCCGGCATCCACAGTCAGTGTCATCGGTTCACACTGTTTATCGGTCACGCTGACGTTAACCTGTGGGATATCTGCAGCCAGCGCTGCGCCGGATGAAGTCAGGGCGGCCAGCAGGGCAGCATTCAGTGCGTGGCGGCGAAAGTGTGTGGTCATTGAGTCATCCCAGTCAAAGTGTTGTTAACGGCAGACCATCAGCCTGCCAGACAGATTCAGCGCGTGGTACGCGCAGAGGTCGATACAGAGCGCGCAGGCAGTGCAAACAGCAGCAACGCAGGAATCAGATAGATAAACCACACCGCGACTTCACTGACGCTTGGCGCTTCCTGATAGCCCAGCAGGCCCTCCAGTAAGGTGCCAACAACGCTGTGGGTGGTCAGGGTGTTACTCAAATCAAACGCCACATCCTGGAAGTGGTTCCACAACCCGGCTTCATGAAAGGCGCGGATCGCCCCTGCGGCCAGTCCGGCAGCGACGAAAATAATGAACAGGCTGGTCCATTTAAAGAAGCTGGCCAGGTTAAGGCGCACCCCACCCCAGTAAATCAGCATACCCAGCACCACCGCAGTGCCAAGGCCGAGCATCGCACCCAGCGGTGGCGCATAGCCCACATCCTGCTGGAACGCGGCCAGCAGGAAAAAGACGGATTCCAGCCCTTCACGTGCCACGGCCAGAAACACCATCATGATCAGCGCCCAGCCGCTGCTGTTGCCCTTTTGTAACGCGCTATCAACAGCCTCTTCCAGCTGCGCCTTCACATTACGTGACACTTTACGCATCCAGAACACCATCCAGGTGAGGATCACCACGGCAATGGCGGCGACCAGGCCTTCAAACAGCTCCTGCTCTTTCTGCGGGAACTCGCCCGTGGTTTCATTGATAAACCAGCCGAGTGCAAGGCACAGCGCGGCAGCAACAAACACCCCAATCCACATGGCACCAAACCACTGACTGCGCTGGGTGCGTTTCAGGTAACTGGCGATCAGGCTGACAATCAGCGCCGCTTCCAATCCTTCGCGTAACATAATGAGAAACGGGACAAACATGCCATACACCTCAAAGCGTGAAATTAGGTCAAAACCAGTAAAGATAAGTAAAATAAAAACGATATTGATTATCATTATCGGGCGACTAATTACAAGATGGCGGAACGATATTTTCGTGTTTTGCGAGGGGGGAAAAATTAAGCAAATGTAACGATGACGGGCCCGCATCATGCTGGCCCGGGAGATTTAGCCTGGATTCAGAATGTTTTAACGTCCTTGACGTTGAACGTTTCATTTTTATAGGTCAGCGTCACACTGTACGCAGTGTCCCACTGCGGATGCACATAACCGGGTATCCGCTGGCTTAAAAATGCATCCAGCACCCTCGGATGGGTAAAGACCGCCAGCCTGCCCTTGCTGAATTCATACTGGTAGCCCAGCGCGGACAGCATCTCATCGAAGCGCACTGCAGCCACGCGTCCGCGCTCCCCTACTCTCTCCGGGACAAAGTCAATCACCCTCCCGGGGGTAAGCAGGTTGACCGCAGCGGGGCGGGTATTAAGGGTGGCGATTGTCTCCGCTTCCCACGGCCCCAGGAACATCTCATTCAGGCGCTTGTCCTGAATCACGGTGATCCCCTGCGGCAGCATCACTGTCTCAGCCGTTTTCACCGCCCTGTTCAGCGCACTGCTCCATGCGCCGATAAACGGTGTCTGACGCAGTTGCTCCGCGATTTTCTGATTGGCCTGACGACCGGCGGGCGAGAAATCAGAATCCGATGTCCCTTCCATCACCCCAATCTGCTTCAGATGCGTCAGCGGGTTCACCACGACCACCATTTCCAGCGGCGGCAGCGCTTTCTCTCGTTCATAACCCGACTGCAACCAGCGACGGTTGTTGAAGTCGGTTAAGCGGAATTCCCCGCGGCGGAATTCCAGCACCGATACACTGGTGTTAGATAACCCGGATAACGGTTTATCGGCCCGGTATTTTTGCAGGTAAAACGCCATTGAGGAGTGCGCAGCTACCAGGATATTGCCGCTTTGACCCCTGTGCTGCCGGGCAATCGTACGCAGTGCGCCTTCAAAACGTTGAGAGAAGGCAGCCATATTTTCAGCATGAACCGGGGAGACAAAATCCGGGTCGCTGACCGGGCCAAAGTAGTAAAGAAAATCATCCCCTGAATGACCAAACTGCGCTGTCAGATCGTGGATGCGCCCGCCTTCTGCGTCACCCCAGGAAATATCTTTAAGATCATCGATCTGCACAACCTTCATATCGCGCCCGCGCACGATCAGGTTTGCCGTCTGGTATGCACGGCCGAGGGTGCTGCTGTAAGCGGCAATAAACGGCACCTCAGACAGCCCCAGCCCCAGACTGCTGGCGTCATAGCGCCCTTTGCGGGTCAGTTCAGCATTGCCACCGCCGCCAATCGTCATCTCTTTTACATTGGACAGTGTCTGCCCGTGGCGCACGAGGTAAAAACGCAGCACGCCATCGTGCTCCCCGTTATTCGCGGCAGCGCTGCACAGCACAGGCAGCAAGAACAAAACAGTCAGCAACAGTCTGCTGCAGGACAGGATAAATCCGTTTCTCATGGTAGAACTCCGTGTCAGTGATAAAGATTTGCACTGCGTAGTCTAGGCAAACGGCGGCACGCAGACCTTGGCGGTTCTGCCACTTTGTGGGTCAGGCTGGCAAAAGACGGCTGACAAACAGGAGCGAGGGCATAAAACGGGAAAGCGGGCGAATCGCAGAGGGGGAAGATTCGCTGGTACCGGACGGCACCAGCGAAGAGGCGAGCTTAGTCGGCCTGATATTCGGCTTCAGCGGCATCAAAACGCTGCTCAGCAGCGGCAGATGGCCCTTTGCCCAGCAGGCTGAAGACCACAATGGCGATACTGCCGAACAGGAAGCCTGGAATGATCTCGTAGAGGTCAAACCATTCGTATTGTTTCCAAACCAGCACGGTCACCGCACCGACGATCATCCCGGCCAGTGCGCCGTTACGCGTCATACGTCTCCAGACAAGCGAGAGCAGAACCACCGGACCAAATGCCGCACCGAAGCCAGCCCAGGCATAGCTCACCAGACCCAGCACACGGTTGTCCGGGTTGGCGGCGAGGCCAATGGCAATGGCCGCCACCAGCAGCACCATTAAGCGCCCCACCCACACCAGCTCACGCTGGCTGGCCCCTTTACGCAGGAAGTTCTTATACAGATCTTCTGTCAGTGCGCTGGAGCACACCAGCAGCTGGCAACTGAGCGTTGACATCACCGCCGCCAGAATCGCGGACAGCAGGATACCGGCAATCCATGGGTTAAACAGAATGCGCGCCAGTTCAATAAAGATACGCTCACTATTCTGGGAAACCTCGCCCGCCAGGGCAGGATTGTTCTGGAAGTAAGCAATACCAAAGAAGCCCACGGCGACAGCACCCGCCAGGCACAGAATCATCCAGATCATACCAATACGACGTGCGGTACGAATAGAACGGTGAGAATCTGCCGCCATAAAACGCGCCAGAATATGCGGCTGACCGAAATACCCCAGCCCCCAACCCAGCAGGGAAATAATCGCCACAAAGTTGAGGTTTTTCAGCATATCGACATTGGCAAGACTCTTGGCTTTGATCACGACCATCGCATCGTCCAGCCCCCCCACCGCAAGAATGACCATCACCGGCGTCAGGATCAGGGCAAAAATCATCAGGCTGGCCTGCACCGTGTCAGTCCAGCTGACCGCGAGGAAACCGCCGACGAACGTATAAACGATAGTCGCAGCAGCACCGGCCCACAGGGCAGTCTGGTAGCTCATGCCAAAGGTGCTTTCGAACAGACGTGCACCCGCCACCACGCCGGAAGCGCAATAGATGGTGAAGAAGATCAGGATGACCACAGCAGAGATCACGCGCAACAGCTTGCTGGTGTCTTCAAAACGGCTGGAGAAGTAGTCCGGCAGCGTCAGGGCATTGCCGTGATGCTCGGTCTGCACGCGCAAACGGCCCGCGACAATTTTCCAGTTCAGATACGCCCCCAGGGTCAGGCCAATGGCGATCCAGCTTTTTGAAATCCCGGCGAGGAAGATAGCGCCCGGCAGGCCCATCAGCAGCCAGCCACTCATATCCGAGGCTCCGGCAGAGAGCGCGGTCACAACAGCACCCAGACTACGACCACCGAGAATATAGTCATCAAAGTTTTTCGTTGAACGGTATGCGATGAAACCAATCAGCACCATGCCAAGAATATAAACACAAAATGTCACCATCATGGGTGTACTTACAGTCATTTAAGTTCTCCACTTATTATTCGTTTCCACAGCGGGAGGCTGCATATGCGTCATCTGCCGGAACGTAGCAGACCGGCGCACGGGGGGGCATCCAGCCGGGGGCGGTATCCTGCCGTAAACGGCTGTGTGGCACAAACGATTTAACACAGCTCGCACATCCATTTCACCAGGTTGTTACTATTAAATGCCAGCAGGTTGCACTCCATCACACTTCACCGGGTTTCACCCGCACAGCAACCCCATAAAAACCAGGCTTAACGGCGCTTTTACCAACCTGGCGAGTTTCTTGCAGCAATATCCATGCCGCTTTTTGTACGTTAACAAAAAGCCCATTTTTAAGTTTGAGGAGAGGGTCACATTTAACGAGGTTGCACAAAGTTGCAACATCAGTGATATTGCACCCTATCATTTGTTATCTACTGATTCAGGAGCTGTAAGGCATGGGCACAACTACCATGGGCGTGAAACTGGACGATGCAACACGCGACCGGATTAAACAGGCTGCGCTACAGATTGACCGCACCCCGCACTGGCTGATCAAGCAGGCCATTTTCAACTATCTGCAACAGATCGAACAAGGCACCACGCTGGCCGAGCTCCCCACCAGCACCCTCGTTGTCGAGAGCGATGTACGCCCGTCGGAAGAGACGCACCAGCCCTTCCTGGATTTTGCCGAGCAGATCCTGCCGCAGTCGGTCGCCCGTGCCGCCATCACTTCTGCCTGGCGCCGCCCGGAAACCGAAGCAGTGCCCATGCTGCTGGAACAAGCGCGTTTACCGCAGCCTCTGGCTGAGTCCACCCATCGTCTGGCTTATCAGCTGGCGGACAAGCTCCGGCACCAAAAAGGGGCAGGTGGACGCGCCGGAATGGTGCAAAGTCTGCTCCAGGAGTTCTCACTTTCCTCCCAGGAAGGCGTGGCGTTGATGTGCCTGGCCGAAGCCTTACTGCGTATTCCTGACAAGCCGACCCGTGATGCCCTCATCCGCGATAAAATCAGCAACGGTAACTGGCATTCTCACCTTGGGCGCAGCCCGTCGATGTTCGTCAATGCCGCCACCTGGGGGCTGTTGTTTACGGGCCGCCTGGTGTCGACCCATAACGAAGCCAATCTGTCGCGTTCGCTCAACCGGATTATTGGTAAAAGCGGTGAGCCCTTGATTCGTAAAGGGGTTGATATGGCGATGCGCCTGATGGGCGAACAGTTCGTTACCGGGGAAACCATCGCCGAAGCGCTGGCCAATGCCCGTAAGCTGGAAGAGACCGGTTTCCGCTACTCCTACGATATGCTGGGTGAAGCAGCGCTGACGGCGCAGGACGCCAAAGCTTATCTGCTCTCCTATCAGCAGGCGATCCATGCCATCGGCAAAGCGTCTAACGGTCGTGGCATTTATGAAGGCCCGGGGATCTCCATCAAGCTTTCTGCGCTGCACCCACGTTACAGCCGTGCGCAATATGAACGCGTGATGGAAGAGCTGTACCCGATCCTGAAATCACTGACGCTGCTGGCACGCAGCTACGATATCGGCATCAATATCGATGCCGAAGAAGCCGATCGCCTTGAGCTGTCGCTCGACCTGTTGGAAAATCTCTGCTTTGAACCGGAGCTGGAAGGCTGGAACGGCATTGGTTTTGTGATCCAGGCCTATATGAAACGCTGCCCGATGGTGATCGACTATCTGACCGACCTGGCACAACGCAGCCGTCGCCGTCTGATGATCCGTCTGGTAAAAGGGGCCTACTGGGACAGCGAAATCAAACGCGCCCAGACGGACGGACTGGAAGGCTACCCGGTCTACACGCGCAAGGTGTATACCGATATCTCCTACCTCGCCTGTGCCCGCAAACTGCTGGCGGTGCCGAACCTGATTTACCCCCAGTTCGCCACCCACAACGCCCATACGCTGGCGGCAATCTATCAGTTGGCAGGCAACAACTACTATCCCGGCCAGTATGAATTCCAGTGTCTGCATGGCATGGGAGAACCACTGTACGAGCAGGTGGTAGGGAAAGTCGCCGATGGCAAACTCAACCGCCCTTGCCGCATTTATGCCCCGGTCGGGACACACGAAACGTTGCTGGCCTACCTGGTGCGCCGCCTGCTGGAAAACGGCGCGAATACCTCCTTCGTTAACCGCATTGCCGATGCCACCCTGCCGCTGGACGAACTGGTGGCCGACCCGGTGTCTGCCGTGGAAGCTCTGGCACGTAGCGAAGGTGCGGTCGGTCTGCCCCACCCGAAAATCCCGTTACCGCGCGAGCTGTATGGTGAACACCGTCAAAACTCATCCGGGCTGGACCTCGCCAACGAACATCGTCTGGCGTCACTGTCGAGCGCACTGCTGAACAGCGCCAGCCAGACCTGGCAGGTGCAACCGCTAATTGATGCCCCACTGGCCGCTGGCGACAGTATTCCGGTGATCAACCCGGCAGAACCGCGGGATGTGGTGGGCTATGTCCGTAGCGCAAGCCCGGAAGACGTTTCCGCCGCACTGGATGCTGCCACCCGCGTTGGGCCAATCTGGTTCGCCACCCCGCCGCAGGAGCGTGCCGCCATTCTGGAGCGCGCCGCCGTCATGATGGAGGGCCAGATACAGCGCCTCATCGGCATTCTGGTGCGTGAAGCGGGTAAAACCTTCAATAATGCCATTGCCGAAGTCCGTGAAGCCGTGGACTTCCTGCACTATTACGCGGGTCAGGTCCGCGACGATTTCGATAATGAAACCCACCGCCCGCTTGGCCCGGTGGTGTGCATCAGCCCGTGGAATTTCCCGCTGGCGATCTTCAGCGGCCAGATTGCCGCCGCACTGGCCGCCGGTAACAGCGTGCTGGCCAAACCGGCAGAGCAGACGCCCCTGATTGCAGCTCAGGCCGTTGCCATTCTGCATGAAGCGGGCGTACCACCGGGTGCATTACAACTGCTGCCCGGCAGCGGTGAAACCGTGGGGGCGCAGCTGGTGCAGGACGACCGTGTACGCGGCGTGATGTTTACCGGCTCGACCGCCGTTGCCACTCTGCTACAGCGTAATCTGGCCGGACGTCTGGATCAGCAGGGCCGCCCGACGCCGCTGGTGGCGGAAACCGGTGGGATGAATGCGATGATCGTCGACTCCTCAGCCCTGACCGAGCAGGTAGTGACCGATATCGTCGCTTCTGCCTTCGACAGCGCAGGACAGCGTTGCTCCGCCCTGCGCCTGCTTTGCGTGCAGGACGATGTAGCAGAACATACGTTAACCATGCTCCGGGGTGCGATGGCTGAATGCCGTATGGGCAACCCGGAACGTTTCTCCACCGACATTGGTCCAGTGATTGATGCCGATGCCAAAGCGGGCATTGAGCAACATATTGAGGCGATGCGCAGCAAAGGCTTTACTGTGTTCCAGGCGGCGCAACCGCAGGCACCGGGCCGCCGCGAGTGGCAGACCGGCACCTTCGTGATGCCTACGCTGATTGAATTAAACAAGGTAGAAGACCTGACCCACGAGATCTTCGGTCCGGTCCTGCACGTGGTGCGTTATACGCGCAGCACCCTGTCGCAGGTGATTGAGCAGATCAATGCCTCGGGTTACGGGCTGACGCTGGGCGTGCATACGCGCATCGATGAGACGATTCATCAGGTGGTGCAGAAGGCGCATGTAGGCAACCTCTACGTTAACCGTAATATGGTCGGTGCGGTGGTGGGGGTGCAACCCTTTGGTGGCGAGGGTCTGTCCGGCACCGGGCCGAAAGCCGGTGGCCCGCTTTACCTTTATCGTCTGCTGTCCTCACGCCCGGACAACGCGCTGTCCGTCACCCTCAATCGCCAGGACAAAGAGCGCCCGGTGGATGCCGCACTGCGTCCGGCACTGCTGGCCGCACATGATGCACTGAGTGAATGGGCAGCCGACCGCTCCCCTCTGGCGGCCTGCTGTGCACGCTTTGCCGAGCTGGGCCAGGGCGGGACGATCCGCCTGCTGCCAGGACCTACGGGTGAACGCAATACCTTTGCGTTGCTGCCGCGTGAGCAGGTGCTGTGTCTGGCAGACAACGAGCAGGATGCGCTGGTGCAACTGGCGGCCGTGACGGCCGTGGGCAGCCGTGCACTGTGGACGGAAGATGACCTCCATCGCAGCCTGTGGCAGCAGCTGCCACCCGCGGTACAGCAGCGCATTGATTTTGCGGCACAGCCACTGGCGAGCAAAACCATTGATGCGGTGATTTACCACGGTGATGCCGACCAGTTACGTGACCTGTGCCAGGCCGTGGCAGCCCGCGACGGTGCAATTATTTCCGTACAGGGCTTTGCCCGTGGAGAGACTAATCTGCTGCTGGAGCGCCTGCTGCTGGAGCGTTCGCTAAGTGTGAATACGGCGGCGGCCGGGGGGAATGCCAGCCTGATGACCATCGGTTAACGCCTCATCTCATGACACGGGGCGACCGGAAAAATGGCCGCCCCCTGAGGTATACCCACAAAAATGAATGGCTTCCCGTCTGGCGTCAGGCCCGGGGCCAGTTTGAGCACGCCGGAGCGGCAAAATCCGCATCCCTGCGGGCCTCGGCACGCGGCGTCCCGGCCGGGGCACGTCCGGCTTACCTCAAACTGGCCCCATCCCCGCAGAACCGTTGCTCGCGGTGGGTTTTAAAACCGCAACAACATGGCGCTCTCTGTGCATTGGTTTGGATGTTGACCTGGGTTTTGACGTTGAGGCGGCATTCAGCAGCGCTGAGGAAGCGCAGTGAACCAGGACGAACCGCCAGGACGGCGGTGAGAGGGAGTGCCGGCACAGGGATGTGCCGTCACGACCAGTGCGTTGGTGAACGACGCTTGCGAAGGCATCCACGCAGTGGACGCAGCGCCTGCCGCAAAGCCCGGGTCCCCAGGGCGGCGGCGACTGGCCGCCCTGGGTCGCTCAGCCCGCGCAGCGGGAAAGCGAAACGCCCTTGACGTTGACCTGAACCTGGCCATCGTGCAGGCCCGCGTCACTGGCCGACCAGAAAAGAAGGTGGCTGCAAATAATGCAGGTCTTGTTTTGTGGGGATCCTCAGAGGTCTCCCCTCTCTTCTCACCCCTCAAATTTCATCCGCAGTAGCTTCGGGTAGATAAACAGCGACTGACCCCAGCCGCGATTCAGCAGCGTCCACACGCCAACCGAACACCCTACGCACAGCAACACCATCAGCGGCGGGAAACCCACGGCCCACAGCAGCGAAAATGCCTGGCTGGCAAACAGCTGGTGACCCACGGCATACAGGATCGCTGACAGACCAAAGAACTCAATAAAGATGCGGTGCAGCACGTAGATCTGCAATGTGTTCTTCCCCACCCAGTTGAGCCAGTGCATCGAAAACATCCTGTTCAGTGCGCGGCAGAGCGCAATACTGCCGAGGATGGCCAGCACACACAGGAACAGGCTCTGTTCCAGGCCAAGCAGGCTGTGCGCGATTGTCAGCAGCAACAGCAGCGTCCAGGGCAGCAGGTTATCGCGTCGCCATTCGCTCCAGCGGATCAGGATCTCGCTGTAAAATGCGCCGAACAGGAAGAAGACAAAGTATTGCGACAGGCTTTCCGGCCCCCAGCCGG
Source organism: Erwinia sp. MYb375 (assembly GCF_037479175.1). Taxonomy (NCBI): domain Bacteria; kingdom Pseudomonadati; phylum Pseudomonadota; class Gammaproteobacteria; order Enterobacterales; family Erwiniaceae; genus Erwinia; species Erwinia sp. MYb375. The sequence continues at coordinate 1,154,368 of NZ_JBBGZS010000023.1, forward strand.
GGATGATACCGGTCACCGCCGCATAGTTCAGCCCCACCGCCAGCAGCATGATCAGCGGTTTCTGTTGACGAAACAGCCGCGCAAACACGAAGAACAGTGCCAGTGCGTAGAGATACCAGGAGGAACTCATCGCCAGCAACATCAGTTTGAGAAACTGCCACGGCGAGTCGGCCCAGGCGGCATTAATATTACCGGAGAGATGCTCACCCATCATGCTGACCGACACGCCATTAATCATCAGCCACTGAATCAAGCCCCAGAGAAAATAGAGGTAGAACAGGTTCGTTACACGACTGGTGAATACCTGTTTCCAGGGACGATTCAGAATAGCATTGGCCGCCAGCAGGCCAGAAACGAAGAAAAAAGCCGGCATACGTAACGGGGAAAGCTGGTTATTAAACGCCAGCCAGAGTTTGGCCGGTAACTGCCCGGCGGTCAGTAAAGGGGCAATATCAGCATAACCAGGAAGGACCACGTGATAAAGCACCACAAGTAAAATACAGCCGCCTTTCAGGGTATTAACCCAGGCGATATCTTTTTTTGTCGTCATATTCATGACAATACTCCTGCTGTGAGCATCTGATGTTGATAAAAGGGAAAGGCATCCTCCGTCACGGTCTTTTTATATTTTTTATGGGTATCGATAAAAATATACCCGTCATACTGATCTGCATGGCGGGTATAAAAATGGCCGAGTTTATCGGCCAGGTATGAAAAAATTAGCCGTTGTTAACAACTTTCTCCGCAGGCTGCGGTTTGCGCAGCAGCCTCGGGTACATAAAGAGTGCTTTACCCGGCCCGCGATTCAGCAGATTCCAGGCGATCAGCGAGATACAAGTGGTGATGCTTACCGCGAAAATCGGCAGCAGCAGCGCCCAGGCCAGTGAGAAGCCCTGGTTGTCGAACAGACCGTATTTCACCGCCAGCGTCAGCATGGTCAGGCCCAGCAGTTCGATAAAGATGCGGTGCAGTACGTAGATTTGCAGCGTGTTGCGGCCAATCCAGTTCAGCCACCCCATATTGAAGCGGTTATTTAGCGCCCGACACAGCACAATACCCGCGACAATCGCGACGATGCAGTAGAACGGGTTTTTCATCATCCCGGCAGCATGATGCGCCACCCCAACCAGCACCATCGCCCCTAACAGAGCCAGATGACGGCGTGACAGCTGGCTGATCTCCACCAGCGTGTGGCTGAAGAAGGCCCCCAGGACAAAGTAGACAAAGTTCTGCACCACGCCATTCGGGCCCCAGCCAGGCACCAGATGAAACTGCGTGGCATAGTTGAGCAGGATAGCGCCCACCAGCAGCAGGACTTTCTGGCGATGGAACAGCTTTGCGGCGATGAAATAACCCGCCAGCGCATACAAATACCACAGGCTGGTCATCGACAGGGTCAGCAGCTTAACGAACTCCAGCGGCGAACTGGCATAAGCGGCATTGACGGCGGTGGAGAGTTTCTGCCCAATCAAATTGGCGGAAATATTGTAGATACTTGCCCACTGAATCACACCCCAGAGAATATAGAGGTAGAGAATATTGGTGAATTTCTTAGTAAATACCTCGCTCCAGCTCTTTTTACTGATGGCACTGGCTGCCAGCAGACCTGAGACGAAAAAGAAGGCCGGCATACGCAGCGGCGAGAGGTATTTATTAAACACAACCCACATGTCAGCCGGTATCATTCCGGCCGTGAGATACTGCAAAGAGGGAATGAAGGTGGTAATAATGGTGTGATGCAGGACCACCAGTAATATGCACCCGCCCTTGAGGGTATTAATCCACAGGACTTCTTGCTTGCCAGCAACAGACATAATAATAAAACCCAATCTCATCATAATATCCCGAAAGTATCCCTTGATACTCTACGGATCACTATGAGGATCGTCTGAAAGCGTTCCGAATGCTTTCAAATCCTTAATGTTTTTCCTGCCCTCATCCGCAATATGCTCTGATTTCAGGCAGGTAACATTTTACTTTAAGAATAACCTTATTAAAGTTTAGGGATGATAGGCAAACAGCGCGGGTGATCCCCCGGTGTGAATAAACACAATCGGCCCTTCACGACGAAAACGCTGCCGGGTAATCCCGTCGATCAGGCCCGCCATCGCCTTGCCGGTATACACCGGATCGAGGAAGATCCCTTCCAGTCGTGCCAGCAGTTTAACCGCTTCCATGCCCTCTTCATTCGGCTCGCCGTAGCGCGGCGCAAAGTAGTCATCCCATAACGTGATGGGGGCCGTACTCACCATCTCCAGCGACCGGGCCAGTTCCTGACGGATTTTCTCGACCTTGGGTAATTGGTCAGCTACCTTGCGTGAAACGGTAACCCCCACCAGCTCCGTGTCCGGCAGCAGATGTTCCAGGCCCACTGCCAGCCCGGCATGTGTGCCCGCACTACCCGAAGCCACCACCACCGCAGCAAAGTCGACCACGCCTTCACTCTGGTGGGCAATTTCCTGCGCGCAGTCAACGTAGCCCAGCGCACCCAGTGCATTAGAGCCGCCCACCGGGACGATATAAGGGCGAAAACCCTGCGCCTCCAGCAGCGTGGCCTGCTCTTCAAGCTGCGCATCCGGGGCGTGCAGCGCATCGACCATCACAATCTCGGTGCTCATCAGCTCCAGCAGCAGGCGGTTGCCATTGCTCAGGTAGTTTTCAGCGGTGGTGCCAATTGGATTCTCCAGCAACGCCACGCACTTCAGGCCCAGCTTCGCGGCGACCGCCGCCGTCTGGCGTACATGGTTGGACTGAATCGCCCCCGCTGTCAGCAGAACGTCAGCCCCGGCACGCAGCGCATCAGCGGCGAGAAACTCCAGTTTTCTGAGTTTGTTACCGCCAAGCGCTACCGGCGTGACATCGTCACGTTTGATAAAAATATCGCGGCCGAGATAATCAGACAGACGGGGAAGATGTTCTAAAGGCGTGGGCGAACCCAGCAGTTCAAGACGGGGAAAATTAGCAATATTGTGTAAGGACAACGCGGCCTCCATAGCAGGCGTTCAGGTTATCCTTACAGTGTTGCAGAAGATGACCTGATGGTCACCTTCGAATTAACTCTTTAGAATAGCCAAAATAATTGGAGTTGCAACAAGGCGGCAAGGGCGTGACAAATCGGTCAGGAACCGATTTGAACAGCACTCGTGCTGGCCCGCAGGGTGAGCCTCAGGGATGAGGCTCATCATCCCCAGGAGCTTACATCAGGTAAGTAACTGGGGTGAACGCACGCAGCCAACGCAGTGGCAGCTTCAAGTATGAAGGCTATTCAGTTACGTTGCCAGCCGAGGAACTGATCATACTTCCGCAACGCAATGCGGTAATTGTTATTTCCCGCATCCGGTAAATCATTTTCGAGGCACTCATGCCAGCTTGGGCCACTCAGGCGCTCTGCCGGGAAGCCTCGTGCTGAGAGCATATCGTCAAGACGACGCAGGCGAACAACATATTCGCGAATGGTACTGTGGCTCATTTCAGTCTGCTCGAACAGGTACTGTTTGAACGCCATGATGTCAAAGTAAGTCGGATGTGTGTTGCAAAAAATGTCGCTACAAAAACGGCACAACGCCGTCAGCTCATTCTGTAATTTTAACCAGACCTGATCGTCAATCAGCTGATCCATCCGGGCGATGGCCTCTTTGTTAATGATCTGACCACGAAAAACCAGTGCCATGCGGTCTAATACTTTTCCGCAATGCGAGCAGTTGCTCTGGCTGTGCTTGTAGTCTTTCAAATAACGGCTCAACGGCCTCATTTTAGTTTTGGATCCCATTCGAGATTCCCCGGTTGGTGTTGAGAGTGCAAAACTGACTTCGTCAGCGCGCTCCCGTTAACCGGGCGCGCAGGCGTTTTATCGCCTGACTGTGCAGTTGGCTGACACGGGACTCGCCCACCTCAAGCACTGCGCCAATCTCTTTCAAATTCAGCTCTTCCTGGTAATACAACGTCAGCACCATTTTTTCGCGATCGGGCAAAGCCTCGATGGCTTCAATGACACGTTCACGCAGACTGCCTTCCATTAACTGGTGCAGCGGATTGGCTTCTTCATGGCCGTCCGTCACCAGCTCTGCGCTGTCGCCGTGTTCTTCACGATATTCGTCGTAGGAGAACAACTGGCTATTATTGGTATCCAGCAGGATCTGCCGGTACTCCTCCAGCGAGACATCCAACTGCGAAGCCACTTCCTGCTCGGTGGCTGAGCGCCCCAACGCCTGCTCCACCTGATGCATGGCCCCCGCTACTTCGCGCGCATTGCGGCGCACGCTGCGTGGTGCCCAGTCGCGGCTGCGAAGTTCATCGAGCATCGCCCCACGGATACGCTGTACGGCGTATGTCGTGAACGCAGTGCCTTGTAGCGCGTCGTAACGCTCTACGGCATTCAGTAGCCCGATGCCTCCCGCCTGTAACAGGTCATCCAGCTCCACGCTGGCGGGCAGACGAACCTGCAAGCGCAACGCTTCATGGCGAACCAGCGGTATGTATCGCTGCCACAGAGAATGTTTGTCCATCACGCCATCGGCGGTATATAGATCGTTCACTCTGACCTACCCTGCTGTAATTAAGTTATCGGCACGATTATCTGTTTCTGTAGGGCAGATTGATTGGGGGAATAGCGGTAATAAAGGCGGGTTATTTCATTTTTGTGGAGCCAAACGATCCCCGTGACGCGATTTTTCGACACGGGGATCCCTCAGTACAGAACGGCTCAAACTTTGCGCAGTAAACGCTGACGCGTATTCTCCGGCACCTGTTGCCACAGCGCACACACTTTCCCTTCCAGCTCCTGGTAAAACGGTAACAGGGTCTGATCTTCCTGCAACGTGCGGCGAAAATGCACCGTGCCGTTTAAAGGATCGATAGTCATTCTGCGGCTGGTAAACAGACGTTGCAGATCGCTACGCAGAAACAGACCGTTATCCGCGCTGTTATCCAGCAGGAAGCCCTGTTCGTTCTCACGGATATCGATATGACAGGCTTCTACCCATGGGCAAGCATGTTCGTCGGTGAGCAGCGTACCGGTGATCACACAGGCACCATAGCGCTCACGTACCGCATGACTGAACTCATGATGGCTGGCGCGCTGCCACAGGCGGGCTTTCACCCGCCGCCCGACCTGCGTGCCCTGGATGACACCCGCAGGCGGCGGTAATAACGGTGAGGTCAGCACCACAATAAACTGCAGCTGGCGCGAGTACTCAAAACAGGGCTGAGACTGGCGGTCATACAGTTGCCAGTATTCGTCATCTTCGTCGCTGCGTAACAGCGTCAGGGTGTAACCCCGCTGCTGTAACAGGCTTTGCGCCATGATCGATGCCGGATCCAGCATCGCGAGCACTTTGCTCTCCCCCATCACCTTCCAGGTATTCCAGGGTGCGGGTTCCAGCGGACGACGAAAATAGAGAAAACTCTCCTGACGCTGCAAATAGTGCTCGAAGCGCTGCAGGTAATTTTTACGTTCATTGTCGTTGGTAATAAACAGCAGATCTTCCAGCGGAATATGGCTGTCTTTGCTAGCAAAGATGGCGCGGATAGTCCAGTTTTTGCTGGAGGTTGACGGGCTTAGTAACCCTCTGGTCGTCAACGATTTATCGTCGGGGTACTTCCTGCTGTAGCGGTCGTTTATCTCCTCAAACGGCAGCAGTTCCCCAGGTAACAAGTCATAATTGAAGCGCATAGCAACACACCCCAGCAGGCCGATAAGCACCCCGTGCAGACACTGCACATGGGTGGAAAAGGAAAAGTAGCAATAAGTTTTGTTATCGGCAGAATGTTAAGAATCTGTAAGGGTGTTTTAATTTTCACCGCGTTTTTTCTACCGCTTCCCCTGCGCTATAGCCTTGAATACCACACTTTCCTCGCCCTATTTCGGCCATTGACCGTCGCGTATCATTTTACAATTCCACTGAGTGGTGAGTGATTGCTCTCCTGTCGACATTCTGAATAAAAAAGAAGACACATTATGAAAGGTATCGTTCTTGCCGGTGGCACCGGTTCACGCCTTCATCCCGTCACCTGTGGCGTGTCCAAACAGCTGTTGCCGGTGTATGACAAACCGATGGTGTAATCCTGCCTGATGTTGCCCTGGGCGATGTTAGCCAGTGACTGGCCATGAGCTGAAGCTGGCAACCCTAAATTCATTGAGAAAAGAGGTGGCACATGAATCCTTTTGACGTTGGATATTACACGGAAGATGAATTAGCTCACTTTGGTTTCAAGCGATTGGGGAAAAACATCTCCATCGCAAAGAGTTGCAACATCATCGGGCTGGAAAATATTTCCCTGGGCGATAATGTCAGAATTGACGGATATACCACTATCGTTGCCAGTGGGAAGGGATTTTTGAATTTAGGTTCCTTTATTCATATCGGCGGATACGCTTTTTTATCCGCGGGTGCAGGCATCACCATGAATGATTTTAGTGGTATTTCTCAGGGGGTAAAAATCTACAGTAAAACGGATGATTACTCCGGTAACTTTTTAACCAACCCCACGGTTGATCCCGACTTTACGCAGGTGACTTCAGGTGAAGTGGTGTTAGGCCGCCATGCCATTATTGGTTCAGGCACGGTGATCCTTCCTCGTGTAACGGTCGGCGAAGGGGCAAGCGTGGGGGCATTATCGCTGGTCACCAAGAGCCTTCCTGACTGGGGAGTGTATTTTGGTGCGCCAGCCAAAAAGATTAAAGACCGGAAAAAGAAGCTGCTTGAATTAGAACGTGAGTTTCTGGAACAGTTTTCAAAAAAATAGTGTGGTGGATGGGCCTGTTGACCGGCCCACCCGGCGTTAATCAGGCCGCAATCGCCCCACTTGCGCGCATCACAATATCAATAATCGTATTCTGCTCGGCAGCGGTGAGATTCGGGTGAATCGGCAGGCACAGCACGCTCTGCGCCATCTTGCTGGCAACGGGCAGATTCTCTGCAGCGGAAGAGGCATAGCCTTTGTACATCGGGAATTCGGAAATCAGCGGATAGAAATAACGCCGGACAAATACCCCCTGATCTTTGAGTTCCTGATACAGCTGGTCGCGGCTCAGAGGGAATAACCCTTCATGAATAAACATCGGACAATACGCGTAGTTCCACTGTGTGTCGTCGTCGGCCTCAAGGAAAGTCAGACCCGGAATCAGGGCCAGCGCCTGGCGGTAGGTTTCATACACCGTTTTACGCACGGCTAATGCGGCATCAATGTGCTTTAACTGCAACATGCCAAACGCCGCCTGAAACTCATTCATCTTGCCGTTAATGCCCGGCGCGACCACGGTGGTTTCATCCGCAAAACCGAAGTTTTTCAGATAATCGATGCGGCGTTTTATCTTGGCGTCCGGGCAGATAATGGCACCGCCCTCAAAGGTGTTAAACACCTTGGTGGCATGAAAACTGAGGATCGATAAATCACCATGATTCAGTACGCTGACGCCCTGCTGTTTAACCGCAAAGCAGTGGGCCGCATCGTAAATCACCTTGAGACCGTAGTTATCAGCGATGTGCTGAATACGGTCCACATCGCAGGGAATGCCGTAGCAGTGTACCGGTAAAATGGCGCTGGTATTGGGCGTGATGGCCGCTTCGATTTTTGCCGGATCAAGATTACAGGTGATCGGATCAATATCCACAAATACCGGTTTGATGCCATTCCACAGCAGCGAGTGGGAAGTGGCAACAAACGAGTAAGGCGTGGTAATCACCTCCCCTGTCACCCGCAGCGCCTGAAGGGCCGTCACCAGCGCCAGCGTGCCGTTGGCGAACAGGCAGATATGCTCAACGCCGAGATAGTCCGCCAGCGCCTGCTCCAGTGCCTGATGAAAAGGGCCGCCGTTGGTCAGCTGTTTGTTATCCCAGATCTGCTCCAGATAGGGCATAAACTCTTCCAGCGGTGGCATCAACGGGCTGGTAACAAAAATATTATCTTTCATGATGTTAACCTTATTCAGCAAGACCAGTCACGGCAACCAGGCACGCAGATGCTGGTTGATTGTTTCGCCACTCAGCCAGTCCGTGTCCCGCAGTGCCTGTTGGGCGGTATGGGCCAAATCAGCCAAAACGTTACGTTCACTCGCAGCAGTACGTATCGCCGCCAGCCAGTCGGCTTTACGGTTTCGCACGCGCAGAGCAGGAATATGCCCTTGTAAACTGCCGACATCACTGACCAGCGCAGGAATGGCGCAGGCCGCGAACGCCTTCAGACTAAAGTCATCTTTAAGACGGTTGAGTTTGTTATCGGCACGCGGGATCATCGCCAGATCGGTATCCAGCTGGGCCAGCTGCGGCAGATAATATTCATCGCCAGGATAGCGGTAGTGCTCCTCAATCCAGGGTTCCCAGCCCGTGGGCAGCGGACCAAGCACCTGCCAGCTCACCTCGGCCGCCAGCTCGCGCACCAGGTTATGCACCAGTTCGATATCGGCATCGCTGAGTTCGCAGGTGTTGCACAGCATGCGCAGTTTGTCACCGGCGCGTCGGCCCCCTTTTTGTCGCGGTGTGAAGCTGACCAGGCTGCGCGGCAGTATCACCACCGGCCGGTCATACTGGCGGGCCGCTTCGGCCTGGGCGGCGTTTTGCACAATCAATCGGTCAATCCCCGTGAGGTCAGGGACATTGCGGCCCTGTGCGATAATCCAGGCCGGTGAAATCACTTGGGCGATGATGCTGCTTTGCCGTTTTTTCAGGGCAATAATCAGCGCCCGCGCCTCATCGGACAGCTCGCCGCTGATCACCATGGCATCCGCATCGGCGCGATGGATTAGCCCATAATCCAGTGCATTTTCCGTAACCAGTCCGTTGATTATTTTCTTGCGCGACAGGCTATCAATGACGGCAGGAAAAGACTCGGGGGCATGAGCCGCAACAGGTAACGTTATTCCCAGCACCACCGGCAACGGACGGTCAGCAAACGGATGGCTGATTAACGCGGGCCGGCATTCGGGTTTAAACAGTTTACGCAAGGTCGAGAAATGATCATTGTAGGCCGGGTCACGGAGCAAATGAGGCAGCCAGTTAGCGCGCAACGTCGCGTTACCCTGCTGTTCCTCCGCCGTGACCTGTTTACTTTTCGGGTAAAGAAAATAAGCGTCGCAGGCGATAATAGAGTGCGGTGTCCAGACTGACATATACCCCGCCTGGCGCAGCTTCAGGCACAGGTCAATATTCTGTTGTTTCAGGGTGGCTAAACTGTCGTCCATACCTGCTACGTTATTCCATGCCTCTTTTTTAATCATCAGGCAGGAATAGTTAAGCACGGTGTAATTCTGATCGCTTTGCAGGCGCTGCATATAGCCGGGTTCATCAACGGCGGCGCCATAACCGACAGCCGCGCAAAGTTCTTCCCCGATCAGGATCTCCCCGGCGGATAAGACCAGATGCCGGTTGAGCGAAATAATCTTGCCCCCCACACTTCCGACTTCAGGACGCTGGGCATGATTGAGAAGATGTGTCAGCCAGTCTTTCTCAATAACGATCACATAGGGATTCACTAACAGAATAAAATCACCCCGTGCCACTGCGGCACCGGCGTTATATTTTGCGGCATCATTGCCAATGCCAGCGATTGTACTCACCTGTATCTTGGCAATATTCGCGGCAACAATGGTGTCCAGCCAGCTATTCACGCTGGCATCAGTAGCCGAATCCCGCACAATAATAATTTCATACAGTTCGTGGGAGGTGTTGACCAACATCCGATCCACCACCGTCTGCATGTCATTAAGACTGTTACTGGCGGGAATAATGACCGATACCATCAGGGACTGCGTCTCGCCATAGCAGAGATGCCACGGCTTATCGCCGTTAACCCGCACATGCCCGTCGGCGTAGCCCCGTTGTTGCAGGTGGCGCTGAATGACGGCAATATCAATCTCATCGGGCTGCAATAATGTCTGCGGCACCACCAGCAGCGGTTCGCTGATATGGCCAATACCGGCGATATCCTTTAGCTCAATCAACCGGGTGATCGCTTCCAGTTCCCAGGCTATCAGATTGAGGGATAGCTCCATCGTCATGCTGTTCACGGCATCAAGGCGGAACAGCCAGCGGCGCGCATAGCGCCAGGGAGTGCTCAATACCAGGTCGAGGTTAAAATCGGGTCGCAGCGCGCTGACCTGCGTGCCATCTTGTTCTTCAATCCGTTCATCGGCAAAGACAGCAAAACAGTCCGGGACGTCACTCAGACTTAACCCCACGGTGCAAAAACTGTCCGCCAGGAAACGCACACCGGCGTCGACCACCTGTACCCACTGCTCTTTCGCCCGTGATAACAGGCTGTTGTCAGTGTCCACACTCACCCATTCCGGCAAGCGCGCTGCGTTAGCCGCCAGCGAGGTCAGTACTACGCGGAAATGGGGATACCCGGCACGACAGGTGGCCAGGCTGGTCAGCGTCGCCTCCAGGCTGGCGCTGTCCTGACGCTCGTTACGCACTACGATCAGTAATGATGCTGGCTGCACCAACGCCGCAATCTTCTCCGCCATCTGCTGACGCTGGCCCGCAGTGACGCCACGCTGGCGTAACCCGTTCTGAGTATCATACTGCGGCAAATGCTGACGTTTTTCTGCGGCACGCTGCTGTGTCCGGGCAATAAAGACCTGCAGCTGATGCGCGACATTTTCGCGCTTGGTGAAAAGCCACTGTCTGACCGCCGGTAAGGTATTGCGCGTGCGCTCCATCTCCTCTGGCGTATCATTCCAGCCTACGCCTCCGCCGACATCCCTGACCGTGTCTGCGGTAATCGCCAGTTTTTCAAAACCGGGCAGCGTACGGGCCACCACCGGGCAACCGCAGAGGTTGGCGAGGAAGCAGGTGCCAGAGGATTCATAGGTGTACAGCACACGGGCGCGCTTAAGCACCGCGGCTAGCTCCGTCAACGACAAAGGGTTTTCCATTGACAGTATGCGAACACCGGCAGGCAGCGTGCTGAAATCAACTTTGCTGCGCGGCACACGATTGAGATAGAGCAGGTCAAGATCTTTGACCGGCGCATCATCACAGAACAGCGACGTATCGTAGGCTTCCAGCTCCAGCATTTGCGGATCAAAGGCTTTAGCGGCGAATTCACTGCGATACCAGAAGTAAAGATCTTCAGCCGCGGCATTCATCTTGTTTTGCTCAATCACGCCTTCACGGTTGAGCATGTAACGCACCACAATCGGCGCATTCAGCGGATTTCCTTCGACCACCTCGGGATAAATCGCGATGCACGGCTCACCGCCCTCTGAATAGTCCAGATAATCTTCAAAGGAGATGACCGGGGTATTCCAGTCCGGGTTGACGTCACACTCGATAAGCCGGGCATCGTGCCCGGCTTCATTCAGCAAGTGGCACAGACGGTGAACCACCTGGATCCCCAGCGAAGACTCTTTATAGCCCGGTGCCAGTAAGATATAAGGCATCGCCGGGGGGATATTTTTTTCGGTCATGGCTTAGTTCGCACTCCATGCAGTGGCCCACTCGACAACGTTATTCCCGGTCAGCATCCAGTCACGTCGCACCGCCGTTTGCAGTTCAGCCCCCATCCGCGCGCTGGCATCCGGGTCCGCCAGATGCATACGAATCGCATCACGCCAGTCAATAAAGCGGTTGTTGACACGCGTCACGGGCAGGTCATCATCGGTATAGCAGGCGACATTGCTGCAAATCACCGGTATGCCACAGACGCCATACTCCAGCAGGCGCAGATTGCTCTTACAGGCATTGAAGATATTGTCTTCCACCGGTGCCAGTGCCAGATCCAGGTTCAGCGAGGCCAGTTTCTCAGGATAAAGGCTGATATCCACACCCTGATGGTATTCATGGATATAAGGTCTGAGTTTCTCCGGGCACATGCCGAAGAACACCCACTCCACGTCGTGAGCAAACTCTTTGATGATATCGACGATCATTTCCAGATCGCCGCGATGGCTTGAGCCCCCGGCCCAGCCGACACGGGGTTTTTTCCCCTGATTGCGCAGGCTGTGCAAAGGCTCCCAGATATCGGCCGGAAGGCGGTTTTTCACCACCAGAATCTGCGGATGCATGCTGCTCATGGCTTCCGCCAGCGGCGCGGTGGACACCACAAAGCGGTCGAAGAAACTCAGACTTTTACGCAACTGCCCGGTAATTTCCTGCTTAAAGTGCTGACGGTTATTGTGTTTAATCGGTACGTTAAGGATGTAGTCATCCAGCTCAAAGACTTTGAAAACGTTATGCAGCTTGCCGGTACGCTCAATCCAGTTATGGAAAGCCGGTGAGTAGCGGCGTTGAATAATCAGACTGTCAGGTTTGAAGCGGCCAATTTCGCTGATATTCAGCAACGTCATACTGACATGGCCTTCCGCCAGGCCTTCATTCTGCATCGCTTCAAACGGCTTCATCATCCGGTAGTGACCGCAGCCGGTCATATCCGCATTGTGGGCAAGAAACGTCGGCACATTCTCGCGTGGCGCAGGGCGCCAGCTCAGTAAGCTGTCCCCTTCGATATCGAAGTGACGGCTTCTTAACGACATATTGGCATTGAACGCCGGATCATTAGCAATCACCGGCATCCAGCGGGCAAACAGCTTGTCCTCTTCCAGCTGCTTAAGCTTGCTGGAGGAGTGAACGGTTTCACCCGGGAAAGGATTACTGCGCGCAGCCGGACGCAGGACGCGTGCGTAAGGTGTCCACACTGTCATATACCCCGCACTGCGGGCGCGCAGGCACAGGTCGACGTCGTCATACAGCTGGTTAGCGCTATCGAAGCCACCCAGCTCGAAAAACACCGATTTACGGATCAGCATAAAGTCGCCGGATACCGCACTGTAGTTCTGATCGAGCTGCAAACGGCCCTGCTGGCTGGGATGGCTGTCATCCATACCACGGAACGCATCGCCCGCCGCACCGTTCATCCCGAGGATGTACCCGGCATGACGTACTTTATTCTCTGAGGTTAACTGCTTACCGCCGACGATGGCGACTTCCGGACGTTGTCCGTGATTCAGCAGATTATCCAGCCATTCACCATCAATCATCGCCAGCTCACAGTGCATCAGCACCAGGTAGTCACCCGTCGCCTGCTCTGCCGCCAGGTTGGCCATCGGACCATGTTGATAGCTGTCCTGGTAATGCAACACGCGAATGCGCTGTGGGTCGACACCGGCAAGGGTGTGCAGCCAGCTATCGCGCTCCGCGCTTCCCTGACCATCAGCGACAATCAGCAGTTCATAATTGAGGTAGTGAGTTTTTTCCAGCAGCGTCGTCACACAGCTAATCAGCGACGGCAGATGCCAGTTGGCGAGGATGATAATTGACACTTTAGGCTGTGTCGGATGCTGGTAGCGCAGCCGGTAATTGTAAAAACTGTCCAGCGCTATCTGCGCCTGTGGATAGCCGCGATTATTCAGATGGCGTTCAATGATCGCCGCATCTTCAACAATCGCACGACTTTTCAGCCGCGCCGTCAGCAGCGGTTCCGCCAGATGCCCGGCCACATTCAGCCCCTGGGATTCGATCATCTTAACGATTAAATCCAACTCCGCCGCCTGCGGATAATTGAGGTCAAAACCTTCCGCCGCCACCAGTAACTCACGGCGAAACAGCCAGTGCTGCGCCATGGTTTTGGGAGAACTGAGGAATAAATCCAGATTGAAATCGGGTCGAAAAACCATCCCGGAGGGTTCATCACCGAGATAGAAATATTCGTCCGCATAAATGGCTAACAGGCTGTCAGCCTGCGGCAGCGTCGTCGAGAGGGCAATCAGGCCCGATGGCTGAAAATGCGTTCCGGCATCGACGAAGATAAACCAGCCGTCATCATGCTGCTGAATCAACTGATTGATCACCGCCAGCCGATCCTCTTCCTGCGCCGCATAGCAGGGGAAACCGCAGGAGAGATCGCCGACGGCACCGATAACCACCGGATTCAGTCTTAGCGTCGTCATCCCCTGATGTACCAGGGAATCCAGCGTCACCGACAGGCTCTGACGGTTTTCTGCCGTGACGGTGATCACCACGGCGACGTTGACCGGCTGCGGGATCGCGGCGGCCAGCTGCTGCAAATGTTTTTGCTGGAACGGCTGCAGGCTGCGCTGACCGTTCCAGGCGTTTAACGCATCCTGCACCACATATTGCTGCTGCGTGCTGAGTAAATTCTTCGCTTCAACGCGGTCTGGCTGGTCAAGTTCAGTCAGTTGCACAGTGTCAACCGCTGCGCCCGTTTCATACCAGGGCTGTGCCTTCAGCGACTGCAGCACTTTTTCCCGCGCCTTGCTGATATCTTCATCGCTGTCGATCTGATGCGGCTGTCTGTACACCGCAGAGAAGCGCACACAACACAGCGGCTGCGGGAACCACAACAGGTCGGTTTGCGCCAGCAGTTTACTGTAAACCACCAGCCCTTCCACACCTGACAGCGCCTCCCCATTAAGGGAAAACAACGTGTTTTCACCCGGCATCAGGGCCAGCAGATCGTCACGGTAAAGCAGCGAGGCGGTGAGTTCACCTAGCAGGCTGTAACTTATCTGGGCCTGGCTGCGCAAAAAATCGCGTCCGTTGATGATGCAGGCGTTGGCGTTTAGCGGTGCGGTAGAGGCAATATCGGGCAGCTTTTCACCGCGCGGATCGATGCGCTGGCGTTTTGATGCAGCAACGCGGCACTGTGGGTAACGTTGCAACCCCGCCACAAGGCGACTGACACAGTCCGCCTCCAGTCTTTCCGCCTGTGTGAGTAATTTGACATACTCACCCTGCGCGGCACGAAGAGCCACTTCATAGCTATCAGGTTGATTTTTTTCAAAAACAAGATGGGTAATCGGGTACTGAGTCACATCGGGTCTTGCGGCCAGCTGCTGCCCGACCAGCTTATCGCCACTGCAATCGGCGATGATAATTTCGCAATGGGGATAATCCTGAGCCAGTGCGCTGTCAAGGGCTTCGTTTAACCACATGGGGTACTGAGCAAGAATAATAATGCTAACGCGTGCTGTCTGGGTCATGGCTGATGGCTCTCCCGGCCCCTTCAGTCCATCGGGGGCATCTACGCAGGGCAAAGTGATTAGCGTTATCATAGCCAGCGCAGGCGTAATCAATCGCGGAAGAAAGCACAAAATAGAGGGCTTATCTGAGCGTTAATCCTTTTTAACAGGCATAAAAAAACCCCGCCGAAGCGGGGTTGATGTGCAAGATTATCGCGAGGATAATTAGCCCTGCAGCAGAGACAGAACCTGCTGTGGAACCTGGTTAGCTTTAGCCAACACTGAGTTACCCGCCTGCTGGATGATCTGTGCTTTAGACAGGTTAGAAACTTCAACCGCGTAGTCAGCATCCTGAATACGAGACTGTGCTTCAGACAGGTTAGTGGTGGTGTTGTTCAGGTTAGTTACCGCTGAACCCAGACGGTTCTGAATCGCACCCAGTGATGAACGGAATTCATCAACGCTGGCAATCGCTTTGTCCAGTTTATCCAGTGGACCAGAGGTAGAACCCTGAGTCAGGTTAGACAGGCTCAGTGACTTGGTGTCAATTTTGAACGCAGCAGTACCGGTAGTGGAAGTAGAATCCGCAGCCTGCGGATCAACAGCCACATAGAAGTCCTGGCTTGCGCCGCTGGCGATATCGAAGCCGTTCGCTTTCAGGTTGTTGGTTTCAGCTGCTGAAGTTGACTTGATGGTCACTTTCGCATACAGGTTGCCGCTTTCGTCTTTGTAGACGTTAGTGCCGTCTACCGCTGCGCCGCCAGATGCCAGGCCCAGACGAGTTGACAGGTCATCAGTCGCACCAGATTCTGCAACAGTTGCACCAGAAACCGCAGTCGTTGCACCGTAGTAACCGCTGAAAGCAGCAGTACCTGAAGCAGCAGTCAGTGTACCTTTAGGACCGTTAACGTTGAAGCTGTCCAGACCCAGGGTCTTAGAATCGATTTTCTTCAGGTCGATAGAGATGGTTTCGCCATCGTTCGCGCCAACCTGGATTTTCATGGTGCCGTCTTTCGCCAGCACGTTCACGCCGTTGAACTGAGTCTGAGCAGACACACGGTCGATTTCAGACAGACGGGATTTGATTTCGTCCTGGATTGAAGACAGGTCAGAATCAGAGTTGGTGCCAGTAGAAGCCTGAACAGTCAGCTCACGAACACGCTGTAAGTTGTTGTTGATTTCTGACAGTGCGCCTTCAGTGGTCTGCGCAACAGAGATACCGTCGTTAGCGTTACGAGCAGCCTGAGTCAGGCCCTTGATGTTAGAAGTGAAACGGTTAGCAATCGCCTGACCAGCAGCATCGTCTTTCGCGCTGTTGATACGCAGGCCAGAAGACAGGCGCTCGATAGAAGTAGACAGAGCAGACTGGTTCTTGTTGATGTTGTTCTGAGTGATCAGCGAGAGGCTGTTGGTACTGATTACTTGTGCCATGATAAAGTTTCCTGTTTAATCATTTCGGGTTAAGTGGTTGGGCTGTTTGCCCCCCGGCTTCATCGCCGTCAAAGTTGTTATCGTCTGTCCCTCAGTAACCTTTAGATTTTTTTTAGCCTCTCAGCGTTTTTTTTTCGTTTTCCCCTACTGGCCGAAATACCCCTCTTTATTACCGCTATTCGTTTTATTGCTGTTGCGCAAATAATCGTAAACTTTGTGCATCAATCGCCGATAACCTCGGTATTCATACTCCGTCCTGATTAAATAAAGGAAACATCATGGCTAGTATCTCTACCTTAGGTATCGGCTCCGGCCTGGAATTAAGCACCATCCTTACGCAAACTGAAAGCGCAGAGAAAGCGGCACTGACGCCTATCTCTAAGCAGCAGACGGCGTTTACCGCCAAGCTGAGTGCTTACAGCACCATGAAAAGCGCACTGACCACCTTCCAGGCGGCCAATACCAAGCTGAACAATGCCAACCTGTTTAGTGCCACCAAAACCAGCAGCACCAGCACAGCGTTTAGCGCCACAACGACAGCCGGTGCCGTAGCGGGCAAATATACGATTGCCGTGTCCCAGTTGGCCTCGGCTCAGACCCTGACCTCCGGCGTTCAGACCAGCAACTCTACAGCGCTGGCCACCTCTGACAGCACCATTTCGATTAAACTGGCGGGCAGCGATAAGGCAGTCGACGTGAAAGTGACGGCGGCAAATTCTTCGATGACCGGGATACGTGATGCGATCAACGCAGCCGATACCGGTATGACCGCCAGCATTATCAAAACCGGTGACGGCAGCTATCGTCTGTCGTTGACTTCGGATGAAACGGGTACGGATAACGCAGCTACCCTTAGCGTAACCGGCGACAGTGCGCTGGAAAGTATGCTGAATTACGATGGTACCAACAGCAGCAATATGACCCAGAGCGTAGCCGCTCAAAATGCGATGCTGAAAGTGAACAACGTCGATATCGAAAGTAGCAGTAATACCATCAGCGATGCGCTGGAGGGGATTACGCTCAACCTGACGGCAGAAACCACCGGCACGCAGTCGCTGACCATCACCAAAGATACCAGTAGCGTCTCCAATACGATTGCGGCCTGGGCTACCGCTTACAATACCCTGCAGGACAGCTTAAACGCGCTGACCAAATATACCGCCGTTGATGCCGGGACCGATGCACAGGACACCAGCAACGGCGCCCTGCTGGGTGACAGCACCCTGCGTACCATTCAGTCGCAGATGAAAGATATGCTGACCAACATGTCCAGCACCTCGACCTTCAAAACCCTGTCGCAGATTGGCATTACGACCGATCCGACTTCCGGACAGCTGAAAACCGATCAGACCAAACTGGATGCGGCGCTGGCGAAAGATCCTGACGGCATTAAAGCGATGTTTATGGGTGACGGTAAAACCACCGGGATCACCACCAAGCTGGATAGTAACCTGACCAGTTGGTTATCAACCAAAGGTGCCATCCAGGCGGCGACAGATGGCGTCAGTAAGACCCTGAATAACCTGACCGTGCAGTACAACAAGATCAGTGACCGCATCGATGACACGATTGCGCGACTGAAAACCCAGTTTACCGCACTGGATGTCATGATCAGCAAACTGAACAATACCAGCAGTTACCTGACTCAGCAGTTCGCGACAACCAACAGTACCACGAAGTAAGGAGCCAGAATGTATAGTGCAAGCGGTACCCAGGCCTATGCAAAAGTCGGCGTGGAAAGTGCAGTGATGAGTGCCAGTAACGATCAGCTGATCACTCTACTGTTTGATGGGGCACTCAGTGCCCTGGTTCGCGCACGACTCTTCATGCAGGACGGTAACACGATCAAAAAAGGAGAGTCGCTCTCCAAAGCCATTAATATTATCGATAACGGTCTTAAGCTGGGTTTAGATGAAAACAGCGAAGACGAGTTAACGCAGAATTTGCTGGGGCTGTACCGCTATATGGTGCATCGCCTGGTACGCGCTAACATAGATAACGATGTACAAATAATTGAAGAAGTTGAAGCGCTGTTGCGCAATATCGCCGATGCCTGGAAAGAGGTCTCTGGCACAACCGCTCTGGTTTAGGACTCTGTACACATGAACATTGCCCCACATCTGCTCGCGATTTATCAGGAAATTTTGACACACAGTCAGTCTATGCTGCGTCTGGCTGGCGAAGGACAGTGGGATGCACTGATTGATATGGAAGTTAACTACCTTAACGCCGTGGAAAAACTGGCGAATGCAACTCAGCACCAGCAGGTTCCAAGCCATACTCAGGAACAACTGCGTCCGGTACTGCGTCATATCCTGGATAACGAAGCGGAACTCAAAGTGCTGTTGAAGCGTCGTCAGGATGAGATTTCCGGTCTTATCCAGCAGGCGGGCCGTCAGAAATCGGTCAATAATGCCTATACCAAAATGTCCGGTGTGGTGTTATTTCCCACTGGAGCCAACGTATAAACCTGACAGTTAACGGTTATGCCCTTTCGCAACACTGTCAGTGGGCCAGCGTGAAATAAATAATTCCACCCTGGCCCGCGCTTTTCCCCCCTTCTCGCTCATACTTCATTTTCCCGTCTGGCGAAAATGGATCCTTAACATGCACAATCCCACGCTGTTGCAGTTTTTTCACTGGTATTATCCCACAGGCGGCAAACTCTGGCCGGAAGCCGCGGAACGCGCGCAATGGCTGGCAGAAATCGGTATCACTGACGTCTGGCTGCCCCCGGCTTATAAAGGGGAATCCGGCGGTTATTCGGTTGGCTACGACAGCTACGATCTGTTTGACCTCGGTGAATTTGACCAGAAAGGCTCGCGTGCCACCAAATACGGTGACAAAGAGCAGTTGCTGGCCGCCGTTGAGGCGCTGAAATCCCACGGCGTGGGGGTCATCCTTGATGTGGTGCTCAACCATAAAATGGGTGCCGACGAAAAAGAACAGGTACAGGTCAACCGCGTTAATCCGGACAACCGCGATGAGATCGACCCGGAAGTGCTCACCGCCGAAGCCTGGACGCGCTTTACCTTCCCGGTGCGTGCCGGACAGTACTCGCAGTTCGTCTGGGATTACAAATGCTTCAGCGGCGTCGACCATATCGAAAATCCCGATGAAAACGGCGTATTCAAAATCGTTAACGACTACACCGGGGAGGGCTGGAATGACCAGGTCGATGACGAGCTGGGCAATTTTGACTATCTGATGGGTGCTAATATCGATTTCCGTAACCACGCGGTGACCGAAGAGCTGAAATACTGGGCGCGCTGGGTCATGGAGGAAGTGCATTGCCGCGGTTTTCGTCTCGATGCGGTAAAACATATCCCCGCCTGGTTTTATAAAGAGTGGATTGAGCACGTACAGGAAGTGGCACCTGAGCCGCTGTTTATTGTCGCAGAATACTGGTCGCACGAAGTGGATAAGCTGCAACAGTACATCCATCAGGTCGAAGGCAAAACCCTGCTGTTTGACGCCCCGCTGCAAATGAATTTCCATACGGCCTCAAAACAGGGGGCGGATTACGACCTCAGCCAGATCTTCACCGGCACTCTGGTCGCGGCCGATCCCTGGCATGCGGTCACCCTTGTGGCTAACCATGACACACAGCCGCTGCAGGCGCTGGAAGCCCCGGTGGAGCCCTGGTTCAAACCGCTGGCCTACGCGCTGATCCTGCTGCGTGAAAACGGCGTCCCGGTGCTGTTCTACCCGGACCTGTTCGGCGCTCACTATCAGGATGAAGGGGGTGACGGCGAACAGTATGATATTGAGATCCCGGTGATCGCCGAGCTGGAAACCCTGGTGCGTGCCCGCCAGCAATATGCCCACGGAGAACAACGTGAGTGGTTTGATCACCCTAACTGCATTGCCTTTGCGCGCAGTGGGACGGAAGAGATGCCAGGCTGCGTGGTGATCATGTCAAACGGTGAAGCCGGTGAGAAAACGCTGGATTTAGGGGAGCACTACGCCGGGAAGCGCTGGCACGATCTGCTGGGGCACATCAGTGAAGAGGTCGGGAGCGACGAACAGGGCAACGCGGTGTTTCGTTGTCCGGCGGGCAGCGTCAGCGTCTGGGTGCTGATCTAAGGAGAGTCGTGGCCAGGACGGCCACGACAACCTGATTACTTCTCGGTGGTGGTGTTGGCAGGCTGTTCACCCTTCGTGTCCTGGGGTTTCGCCTGATCGGCCAGCGCCTTCTGGCACTCCACGGTGGGTTGCGACACTTTCTGCAACGTCAGTTTATCGTAGTGCAGCTCAGTGCCTTCCAGCTCCAGCGGCATCACGCGTGCCTCCTTATTCACATTCACCCACTCGCCGTCAAAATGCGTCACTTTACCCGGCTTGGCAATCACACGCTGCCACTGGCGGCAGTCCAGCGTATCGCCTTCGGCGGTGATCATCAGGCTGGCTTTCGCCTCCTTGCTGATCAGGCCTTTCTGCGGGCCAAACGTTTGCCAGTTTCCTACCAGCGCGGCCGGTGGTGGCGTTTTCACCGCACTGGCGTAATCGGTTAACTGCGCACAACCACTTAAGGTCACCACCGCTGCGGCGGCAACAATCCACTTTTTCATTTTTCTCATCCTGATGTTCTCAATTAGGCGATACGTTATAATTTTTCCCTGCCCCGCCGCAAGCCCGGCGCGCCCTGCCGCTGTGCTTTCTGATTTTTCATGTCTTTTCTGATACTTGCTTTGCCGGATAATTAAGCAAATCGTTAAAGTTTGCCTTATGTGCTGCCGATAGCAGTTTAATGAGGGAACCCGCCGCACAGAGAACACCCACCCTCCCGGACTATTGAATTGTCAATTCAGGGGAAATAACTGCTATGCGATTAACCATTCGCGCCCGTTTGATCGGGATCGTGGGCCTGCTGTGCATACTGCTGATTATCGCCGCAGTATGGGGAATTATCGGGCTTCGTGCTGCTGACCAGCGCGCTGCCGCCACCTACCAAACCGAATTGCTCCCGTTACAAAGTTCTTCCCGCCTCTACCGTCTGGCCCAGCTGCAATCCGCCACGCTGTTTGAGGCGCTGCGTTACTGGACCGACGCCGGAGAAGTGGATAAACGCCTTGCCATCATCCAACAGTATGCCAGCCAGATTGAACAGATTCGCGGACAGTACCAGAGCCTGGCACAGATCCCCGGAACCGAAAACCTCAGTAAACAATTTGTCACAGACCTCACTCAGTGGCAGCAAGCGCTGAAAGACGCGGGCGCCCTGCTGAAAACCGGCAACCCTTCTGCAGCGCTGGTGATCATCGAAACCCGCCTGCGTACCGGCAGCCTCGCGCTGCAACAGGGCATCGACCAGCTTGATCGGCTGATGCGCGAACATGCAGAGCGTAACTACCAGCAGAGTGCGCATTCCTATGAACTTGCACGTAACAGTCTGATCGGCATTCTTACCGTTGGCCTGCTGCTGGCGCTGATTGCCGGACTGATGCTGGTGCGCTCCATCAGCCATTCGGTGGGTAAAGCCCGTCGACTGGCGGAAGCGATCGCCAACGGCAAGCTCGATCACCATATCGAACATTTTGCCCCTGATGAACTGGGCGAACTGATGCGTGCGCTGGCCAGTATGGACCATCGCCTCTCCGGCATCGTGCGTGAAGTGGGCGACAGCGCCGTGGCATTGAATGATGCCGCCCACCAGATGGCAGAAGGCAATCAGGATCTCTCCGGTCGCACCCATGCCCAGGCCAGCTCGCTGGAGCAAACGGCCGCCAGCATGGAACAGATGACCGCCACCGTAAAACACAACGCGGATAACGCCGCACAGGCGAACGAACTGGCGATGACGGTGCGTGAACAGGCGCTGCGCGGCAGCAAGGTGCTGGAGGATGCCGTCGGTGCGATGCGGGAAATCGAAAGTTCCAGCAAGCAGATTGGCGATATTAACCGGGTGATCGATGAGATTGCTTTCCAGACCAACCTGCTGGCCCTGAATGCGGCAGTGGAAGCCGCGCGTGCGGGCGAAATGGGCCGTGGTTTTGCGGTGGTGGCGTCAGAAGTTCGTCAGCTGGCCCAGCGTTCGGCGCAGGCAGCCCAGCAGATTAAAACCCTGATCCAGGCCAGCGTCAGTAAAGTCGATACCGGCAGCTCGCTGGTGACGCGCTCTGGCGAGATGCTGCAGGAGATCAACGGTGGCGTGGCGCGGGTGGTGGCTATCGTCGGTGAAATCGCCGTGGCCAGCCGTCAGCAGTCCAGTGGCATTGAGCAGGTCAACCTGGCGGTGATCCAGATGGACAGCGCCACCCAACAAAATGCCGCGCTGGTCCAGCAGGCAAGTAGCGCCAGCCAGACGGTGAATCAGCATGCCGGGTTACTGGTTGAAAAGATGGCCTTCTTCCGTTTTCGCGGTGACCGCCCCCGTTCCCCTTTGCTGTAATATCAGGAGCGACTATGCGTAGCAAACTCACCGCCGCCCTGCTGCTGATGCTGGCTGCGGGCGCTGCCCGGGCTGACACCACACTGACCATTGCCACCATCGCCAACGGTGACATGACCATCATGCAGCAGCTCTCCGGCACCTTTGAGCAGGCTCATCCCGGCGTTCACCTGCGCTGGCAGGTCATGGATGATGCAGAGCTGCGTAAACAGGTACTGGCGGCTATGAACAGCGGCCAGCCGACCTTTGATGTGATTACCGTCGGCACCTATGAAGCGCCGCTGTGGGGCAAGCGCGGCTGGTTAACCCCGCTGGATGCCCTGCCCGCTGATTATCAGGTGGACGACCTGCTGAAGCCCGTGCGTAAAGCCCTCTCCTGGCAGGATAAACTCTATGCCCTGCCGTTTTACGGCGAAAGCAGCATGACCTATTACCGTAAAGATCTGTTTGCTGCCCGTGGTCTGACAATGCCCGAGGAGGTCAACTGGAGCGACATTAAACGCCTGGCGGCGAAGCTGACGGATAAAGCGAACGGCGTTTATGGCCTGTGCCTGCGCGGCCGTCCGGGCTGGGGGGATAACGTGGCGTTTGTCACCACCATGGCCAACGGCTACGGTGCACAGTGGTTCGATCTCGACTGGAAACCCACGCTGGACAGCCCGGAGTGGCGGGAAGCGCTCAGCGACTATGTGCAGATGGTGCACGACTACGGCCCGCCGGACAGTGCAGAGAACAGTTTTGGTCAAATCCTTAAGCTGTTTGCCGAAGGCAAGTGTGCCATGTGGGTCGACAGCACCGTGGCTGCCGGGCTGCTGATTAACCCGCAGATCTCCCGTGTGGCCGACAAAATTGATTTTGCCCCGGCCCCCGGTGAACTGACGCGCAATGGCTCGAACTGGCTGTGGTCCTGGGCACTGGCCGTCCCCGCCAGTGCGGCTAACAAGGCGGTCGCACAGGAATTTATCAGCTGGGCGACCTCACCCGCCTACATACAGCAGGTGGCGCAAACAGTCGGCTGGGGTGCCGTACCGCCAGGCAGCCGCTACTCGACCTACCAGCAGGCGAGCTATCAGCGCCTGGCACCCTACGCAAAACGGGTACAGGCCGCCATGGAAAGCGCCACGGTGGAACAGCCAACCCTCGGCCCGGTGCCGTATCAGGGCGTGCAGTACGTCAGCATTCCCGGCTTCGACCAGATGGGCAACGCCGTGGGTGAGAACATTGCCGCGCTGTTGCAGGGCAAACTGACGCTGGACGAAACCCTGACGCGAAACCAGCAGGCCGTGACCGAGATTTACGCCACAACCCCTCCATAAACGGCTGACGGGCAGCGCTGCTGCCCGGCTTTCCCCGATCAATCCGGCCGTGTACACTAGCGCCAGTGAATTTTCCTGCATCAACCCGGGCATTATCGTTATGAAAACCGTTGAAGAATATTACGCCATCGCCAAAGATCTGTTTCTTGAGGCCCACCCGACGCTAAAAGCCGGTATTGACAATCTGACGGCAGACCAGGCCGCCACGCTCGGAATGACGGTGGAGCAGCTGCAATCCATGCAGAAAGATCGCGCCTATGCTGCGTATGTGCGAGAAAAGAAACTGGACGGCATGCTGTTTGCCATTCAACTGGCTGAGCCGGATAAAGCGGTGATGGTGAACGCGATTGAAGCGTATCTGCACACCCATGCCGAAGCGCTGGGGATGAGCTGGGAAGAATTTTGTATTAAAAACGAGTTGTAATCGTATTATCGGGCGGACCGAGGAAGCGGTGCCGCCCGTCACATAACACAGTCGAACTACCCCGCTAATCGCGCTGCGGACGATAATGATGACAGCTCTTCTTCGCGGAATGCCTCGCGCTTCACACTGAAACCATCGTACCAACGACACTCGACCATACCGCTGGCCACTCCCGTCACAATCATTGCGGGGCCACCATCCTTATGTTGCACTTCATCACTGACTATAAAGCTCATACAAAGTACCTCCCTATCTGGTTATCACTGGTTATGAAACGTCAAATAGTTATAGCATCTGAATATAAACCGTGCTGTTAACGCCAGGTAAAGTATTTGTTAAATTCAAATAAGCAGTTAAAAACACTAAATATAAAAAAAGCGTGTAGTTTTACTACACGCTTTTTATGTGAAACTCGTCGCATTTTGCGATTAGATTTTGCAGCCTTCGCAGTCGGCTTCATCGCCTAAGTCAGCCGGTACTTCGGCCGCTTTCTTCTGGGCATTGGCTTCTGCCTGCTCAAGTTGAGCATCAATATCAAATTCAAACATATCGTCGTTCATCATTAACCCCTGGATATTTACTGATTTCAGCCCGTCTTTATACTGATGACGGGCGCATTTTGGCAATCAAATTTACCGCGCACAGCACAATCGACCCCACAATAAAGCCGATGATGAGGTTAGCAACATTGCTCAACAGCATCGCCAGCAAACCATGCAGACCTGCGCTAACGCCCTCAATAAGATGGTGCAGTAACGGTACGCCGTGCACGATAATCCCACCGCCGACCAGGAACATCGCCAAGGTGCCCACCACCGTCAGGATCTTCATCAGCCACGGTGCCGCCACCAGTAGCACGCCGCCTATCGCTTTCGCTGCCGCCGAGGATTTCTGCTGCAACCACAGGCCGAGATCGTCAATCTTCACGATACCCGCAACAATCCCGTACACACCAACGGTGACCGCAATCGCCACGCCAGCCAGAACGATCACCTGATTCAGCAGCGGTGCTTCAGACACGATACCCAGGGTAATCGCCACAATCTCCGCCGAGAGAATAAAGTCCGTGCGTACCGCCCCTTTTACTTTTTTCTGCTCAAACTCCGCCGGGTTCTGCTCGGCCGCTTTCAGCAAACGCGCTTCACGAGCCTGCGGCGTTTCCTGACTTTTATCTTTATGCAGGCTGTGCAGTACTTTCTCCACGCCCTCAAAGCACAGGTATGCGCCACCCACCATCAGCAGCGGGGTGATCGCCCACGGGGCAAACGCGCTGATCAGCAGCGCCAGCGGCACCAGAATCAGTTTGTTAAGGAACGACCCTTTCGCCACGCTCCAGACCACCGGCAGTTCACGGTTGGCTTTTACCCCGCTGACCTGCTGCGCATTCAGCGACAAATCGTCACCCAATACACCGGCGGTTTTCTTTGCCGCCACTTTGCCCATCACGGCAACGTCATCCAGCAGTGTGGCAATATCGTCCAGTAAGGTCAGTAAACTACTTCCGGCCAAAATCAGATTCCTTATTCATGTCCATCATGTTGACAACAGGGGCACAGCTCCATTTCGGTCACCGCCATATCAGCAATGCCATCACAGTCCCACTCAACGCGCACTGGCTGCCCCTGCGTTTCCGCATGGTGCAGATACTTACTCACCGGGCTTTCGGTCATCCCGCTGATCTCTTCCGTGGCAATCAGACGATCGCCCACGAAAATACGCGCCGTCGCCTGGGTATTGACCATGCGTTCGCCGCTGAGTTTATACAGACGTCTTACCGTCAGTTTGACACTGGCCATGGCTCACCCCTGGCTGGCTGTATTAAAGAGGGAACAGATCTAAGCAATTATGGGCATGGAGTGCAAATTTTGTAAAAAAATAACGCCCGCCGGGGATAATTAGTGGCAGAATCGGAGGCTTATAACATTTTCACAACCTGATATCACTTTAGGAAGAGTCTCTGACATGACGTTACGCCGTGCCCCCGCCCTGCTGCCTCTGCTGGCCGCGCTCTTTTCTCTCTACTTTATCTGGGGTTCCACCTATCTGGTGATCCGTATTGGTGTGGAAAGCTGGCCGCCGATGATGCTGGCCGGGTTGCGCTTCTTGCTCGCGGGCGTGGTGCTGCTGGCATTCCTCCTGATGCGAGGGGAAAAATTGCCTTCCTGGCGTGAAGCCGGTAACGCGGCGATCATCGGTGTCCTGTTGCTGGCAATGGGTAATGGCGCAGTCACCGTTGCGGAACACCAGCATGTGCCTTCCGGGCTGGCTGCCGTGATGGTGGCGACCGTCCCCCTGTTTGCCATGTGCTTTAGCCGTATGTTCGGCATTACCACGCGCTGGATTGAGTGGCTGGGCATTGGCGTCGGCCTGGTGGGGATTATTTTGCTTAACAGCGGCGGCCATCTGGCGGGCAATCCCTGGGGTGCCCTGATGATTTTGGGCGGATCGCTGACCTGGGCCTTTGGCTCGGTGTGGGGTTCACGTATTGCGCTGCCGCACGGCATGATGGCCGGGGCTGTCGAGATGCTGGCCGCCGGGGTGGTATTACTGACCGCCAGCCAGTTGACGGGTGAACATCTGGTTCAGAAACCCTCACTGGCGGGCTTCTTCTCGCTGGGTTATCTCAGCCTGTTTGGTTCGGTGATTGCCATCAATGCCTATATGTTCCTGATCCGCAACGTCACACCCGCTATCGCCACCAGCTACGCCTATGTCAATCCGGTGGTTGCCGTGCTGCTGGGCATCGCTTTTGCCGGTGAAAGCCTGTCAGGACGGGAATGGCTGGCGCTGGGCATTATTGTGCTGGCAGTGGTGCTGGTCACGCTGGGTAAATACCTCTTCCCGGCAAAACCGGTGGTGAAACCCTGCTCGCCGACTGATTAAACCCTCAGCGTGTGCAGCATGCCCCCTGAGGTATCCCCACAAAAATGAATGGCTGATCATTCGGCTTCAGGTCTGAGGCCAGTTTGAGCACGCCGGATCGGCAAGACCCGCCTCCCTGCGGGCCTCGGCACGCGACGTCCTGTCGCGTGACGTCCGGCTTACCTCAAACGGGCCCCATCCCCGCAAGAGAGCGCTCGCTGTGGGTTTTAAAATAGCGAAGACATGATGATTTATGTGGATTGATTTGAATTTGGGTTTTGACCTGGGTTTTGACGTTGAGGCGGCATTCAGCAGCGCTGAGGAAGCACAGTGAACCAGGACGAACCGCCAGGACGGCGGTGAGAGGGAGAGCCGGCACAGGGATGTGCCGTCACAACCGGTGCGTCGGTGAACGACGCTTGCGAAGGCATCCACGCAGTGGACGCAGCGCCTGCCGCAAAGCCCGGGTCCCCAGGGTGGGGGCGACTGCCCACCCTGGGTCGCTCAGCCCGCGCAGCGGGAAAGCGAAACGCCCTTGACGTTGACCTGGCGATCGTGCAGGCCAGCGTCGCTGACAGAGGGTTTACGGTAGTACGCGAATCCCTTGTTCATCGATCTCACCGTTGTTTTCCGCGGCGCAAATCCACTCCTCCAGCCGCGTGCGCAATGCCTCTTCCTCCAGTCGCGTTTTCCCGCGTAGCGCACATTCCCACACCAGCAACACGCGCCAGCCGCTGGCGGTCAGCTCCTCAACATAACGTTTATCACGCGCCACATTACTGTCTATTTTTCCCTGCCAGAACGCCGTGCGTGTCGCCGGCATCTTGAACAGATGACAGTGATGACGATGCCAGAAACAGCCGTGAACAAAGATAATGGCCTGATAGTCTGCCAGAACAAAGTCGGGACGACCGGGCAACGATTTATCCTGCACCCGATAACTCAGGCCCAGTTCAACCAGCAGTTCTGCCAGCCGCTTTTCAATTGCCGTATCGCGGGTACGAATAGCGCGCATATTCTTACTACGCACGTCGGAAGAGTGAACGTCGGCCATCTTGATATTCCTTTAACGAAGACCTTAAGTGTAGCTAAAAGCGGCCCTGCCGTGGTGGCACCGGGCCACATTTCACTGGCGCTGTTGTACCGCCTGTAGGATCCAGGGGCGCAGGAGTTTGGCAACCGCCGCGAAGGCAGGCACCACCACCGAGTTACCAAACTGGCGATAGGCCTGGGTATCCGATACCGGAATATGGAACGCCTCCTGGCCGGGCTGTTCAAAGCCCATCAGTCGGGCGCACTCGCGCGGTGTCAGACGACGCGGTCGGTTCTGCTGATTGTCCGCGTTATCGAAGTCTTCCTCACCCAGCGCTTTGTCCCAGCCGCGATCGATCAGGATCTCCGAGCCATCTTTGTAATAACGCGCCGACAACGTCCGAACCACCCCCTGCTCAAGCGCCGGGTCAACCAGCCCGTAGCCAAAACCGTTACCGCGTGCCTGGTGCTTCTTCGCATAGAGATAGAGATACTTCCATAACGTTGGCGTCAAAATATATTTTGCGTCTACGACCGGGTCGAGTAAGGCCTTGAGTGGCGTGCGCTGCGGCGGGTAGAGCGCAGATAACGCGCTCAGGCTGAAAGCGGGCAGCGCCAGATCGCGACGGAACCCTACCAGCACAATGCGTTCACGGTGCTGTGGCAGGAAATGCTTGCCGTCGATAATTTTCGGGTCCGGCGAACCGGTGACCGCCGCATCCGCCACGTCATAGCCCAGCTCATCCAGCGTCGACATAATAATGCGGAAAGTATTGCCCTTATCGTGGCTTTTCAGGTTTTTGACGTTTTCGAGGACAAAGATCGCCGGTTTTTTGGCCGTGATGATGCGTGCCACATCAAAGAACAGCGTCCCCTGCGCTTCATCTTCAAAACCATGTTTACGGCCCAGGGCATTTTTCTTCGACACGCCCGCCAGCGAGAATGGCTGGCAAGGGAATCCCGCCAGCAGCACATCATGGTCCGGCACCTGCTGACGAATATGCTGATACGCCTGCTCTTCGTTCACCTGGGTATCGCCGCTCAAAGTGACATCGCGAATATCCTGGTTAAAGCGGTGCTGCTGTTCATCGCAGTACCAGTTGGCTTTATAGGTGCGCACCGCATGTTTGTTCCACTCACTGGTAAACACGCACTGTCCGCCAATCGCTTCAAAGCCGCTGCGGATGCCGCCAATACCCGCAAAGAGGTCAATAAAACGGAAAGCATAATCGGGATGATGTGCCGGAGGCGCAGGTAACATACTGTGCAGCAAACTGACTTCAGCTTCATTCAGCGTTTTGCGGCTGTTGCCCTTCACCCAGCGATTAACAGACTCCCGCGTCCACTCCTGCTGACTCACCTTCCGCAGGGTCGCCGCGACCGTTTTCTGGTCATAAATCTCCAGCACCCGCAGCAGCAGCTCACGATCCTGCTGTTCTTTATGCCGGGCATCTTCTCGTGCCTGTTCAGCCAGTTCGGCGGCCACGCGGTCAAAATCGCTCATATTTACTCAGTTAACAGGGGATAAACGGGTGTCAGTCTATCACTTAGTTGACCCAGCGCCAGGCGGAAATTGGCCGCAGCGAGGGCAATTAATGACAGCGCGTCATGCTGCCTCTACACTGATGCGGTTTGACTGTTAACAATGGAGCTATTCCCGATGAACGCCCCCCAACGCGAGCTGCTTAGCCTTCCCGATGGCGCTAAAAAACTGCTGCTGCACTCCTGCTGCGCCCCCTGCTCCGGCGAAGTGATGGAAGCCTTGCAGGCATCAGGCATTGATTACACCATTTTCTTCTACAATCCGAATATTCATCCGCAGAAAGAGTATCTGCTGCGTAAAGAAGAGAATATCCGCTTTGCGGAACAGCACGGCATCCCGTTTGTCGATGCCGACTACGATACCGATAACTGGTTTGCCCGCGCGAAGGGCATGGAGTGGGAGCCAGAGCGTGGTGTGCGCTGCACCATGTGCTTTGATATGCGCTTTGAACGCACCGCGCTGTACGCCTTTGAAAATGACTTTTCGGTGATTTCCAGCTCTCTGGGTATTTCGCGCTGGAAGAATATGCAGCAGATTAACGACTGTGGCGATCGGGCGGCCGCGCCCTACCCCGGCATCCAGTACTGGGATTATAACTGGCGCAAAAAAGGCGGGTCGGCGCGCATGATTGAGATCAGCAAACGTGAGCGTTTCTATCAGCAGGAATATTGCGGCTGCGTGTATTCGTTGCGCGACAGCAATTTGCATCGCAAAAGCCAGGGCCGACCATTAATCAAGCTCGGCGTCCTCTATTACGGCGATGAAGAATAATAACGCTGAAAAATAGCGGGGTAATTTGCCTTATCAGCGGATAATCCCCTGTTTCTTTTTTCTATGTTATCGCGGTAACACAAGTGACATAAAAGCGGCGAATACTCCCTTTTATTTTAAGGGAAGCTTATGTCACTGATCACGATTTTACCCTTACGCACTATGCTGCGCCGTCCACGTATTGCCTTGTTGATGACCGGTTGGGGCTGGTTACGCAGCCTGCGGGGTGGCTTCATCCTGTTTCTGCTGGTCTTCTCGCTGCTTCAGTGTGCCAGCGTGCTGCTACTGACCCGCCTCGTCTCCAGCACGGGTGACAATATTTCCGAGATCCATACCCTGTCTGGCCGCCAGGCGCTGCTGGATAAAGCCCGTATGGAACTGCTCACCGCCAGCGACAACAGCCACCGCGCCGGGATCTACCTGATGCAGGATAACCAGACCGGTTCCGTCGACAGCTGGAAAAGCCTGGCCGAAACGGCTCAGACCTCACTGGATAATGCACGAAAGCTGTTTGATCAATATCCGGTGGCGCAGGACAGTCCGCTGAAACAGAACTTCGATATGCTGGCCGACGGATTGCAGGAGCAGCTAAAAGGGCTGAATGCGAAAGATATTGATGCGTTTTTTATGGTGCCGATGCAGGCTTTTCAGCAGCAGTTTAATGACACCTACTATCAGGTGCTGACGCAGGCCAATCACCAGGCAGACAACCTCAACCTCTCTACGCTCTCATCGCTGACCACCAGCCGCAATCTTTCCCTGGGTATCTCTGCCCTGCTGGGCGGGCTGCTGTTACTGAGCGGCGGGTTACTGCTGTTGGGGGTGATCCAGCCGATGGAACGCGTGTCGCGCTGGCTGGCACAGATCGCAACGGGCGATATCTCGCAGCAGGCGCATCAGAGCCGTTACCAGTCAACGGAGATCAGCCAGCTGATACAGAATGTGGACGGGATGCAGCAAGGTTTACGGCATATCGTGGGCGAGATTAACGCCATCTCCGGTGCGGTGCGTGGCAGCGCAGACCGCATGGCACAACAAAATGATGAGTTTAGTGCCCACAATCAGCAGCAGAGCAGCGCGTTTGAGCATATCAGCCAGCGTCTGAACCGGGTGGCAGAGGAAGTGGGCCACAGCGTGACGTTTACTCATCATGCGACGCAGCAGGTACAGGCCGCCGATGAACTGACCCGCCGCTGCGGCACCGTAGTGACCGCTGTTGATGCGCAAATGCGCCAGATTGTTGACGCTTCCGGTGAGATCGCCGGGATTGTTACCCTGCTGGAGGGCATTTCGCTGCAAACACGGCTGGTGGCACTGAATGCCGCTATCGAATCAGCCCATGCCGGCGTTTATGGCCGCAGCTTCTCCATTGTGGCAAAAGAGATCGGCCTGCTGTCGGAGAAGAGCAGTGCCTCGACGCGGTTGATTGACGGGCTGATCGGCTCAACTCATCAACACATTGATAGCGGCTTTAGCCAGGTACAGACGCTGGAGGGATTGTATCGGGAAATTACGCATGCCGTATCCGGCGTGGTTACCCTACTGAGCGAGTTGCAACACAATGCGGATGCGCAGAGTAAAAGGGTCAATGCGATAGCGCTGGAGATTACTCGCCTGAATCAGCAGGTCAAAGAGAGCGAGCAACTGACACGTCGCAGCGCAGAGACATCGGAAGCGCTGGTGGATCATGCGCAACGGCTCTCGCACAGCGTGAGTCAGTTTGTTATGTAAGGGGGTTGAAAGCGTCTCTCAGAACGAGAGACGCTGGATAAGACGGGGCTTACTTTTTCTTCTTCGACTTTTTCAGCAGTGCGCGAACTTGTTTCAGTTCTGCCTGGCTCAATTGTTCGGCCGTCTCTTCTTCTGTATGGGTACTATCTACCGCATCAGGTGCCTGAGCAGAAAAACTCTTTACCAGATGCTGGGTAACCAATTCGCTAAGGGAAATCTCACTATCCAGAGCGAGTGTTTTAATCGTTTCTTTTAAGGCGGGATCGATCTTTATTGTTAAGCTAACTTTGTCGGTCATTGCCTGATTCTCCTGAGAATTGTCCCAACAACGTAACCTGTAACGTGCGATTTAACCATACTGTCATAAAAATTTAATATTTGACGCCCCCGGGCTGAATTCTTCCAGTACTGCCTGATCCAACGCGCAAAAATCCCCCTTCAATTCAGCGCACAGCTTCGCCATATAGGTCACGAGAAAGCGGGCATTAAATTCCGCCAGGCGCCGCCCTTCTGCCGTTTGCATCGTTTCAGGCAATTTCAGTAACTTTTTCTGGAAATGGTCCAGCGCCCATTCAGCATCATCCAGTGGGCGTTCGCGCCCCAGCGGATCGCGACTGTCAAACAGAGAACGCCCTAATGCGCCAGAGACATAAAACACCCGCGCCAGACCAATAGCGCCCAGTGATTCCAGACGGTCGGCATCCTGCACGATCTTGGCTTCAAGGGTTTCTGCCGTTACGCCAGCACTGAAGCTGTGCGCGTGAACCGCGTGGGCCACGGCTTCAATTTTATCGCTGGGGAAATCCGTAAAGACCTGCTGTAACGCACGCCGGGTCTCGTCAGCTGCCTGCGCGGAAGCCAGATGGCGCTCAGGGTGATTTTTAGGCAGATTGACAATGTCATGGAAGTAGCACCCGGCCAGCACCACCAGCTCGTCGGCCCCGGTGCCCACCATAATGCGCTGTGCAGACTGCCAGACGCGCGTCAGGTGCGCCACATCATGGGCTTTATCATCATGTTGCCAGGTGTCGTGCAGCCACTTTTCAAAACGTAATTGCCAGTCAGTCAGCGTCATAGACTTCTCCTTAATTGTTTGAACTTTTTGAGATGTCAGTGGTGGTCACCCACTGCAACGGGTTAACCATTTCTGCTTAAAAATGAGATCCACATCAAACTTATAGCGGTTGTTACGCGCTGGTGACAGCATTTTTCCCATTTTCAGTTTTTTCTGGCTCACTTTTAACTGGCTGTTTTTTGATCTAAATGATAAACAATAGTTATGATCAGATGCGGGTAATTGTCTCTCAAACAACAATACAGGCGCGGTGTGCGCCCGGTTTGTCAGTGATCTTGAGGAACAGGCGATCGCCACGGTGAGAGGCCATCGTCGCTAAGCATTCGTCACACTAACACATTGTAATATGGTAAAATGTCAATTTGGTTACGGCATGACGACCCCGTGATGACGACGC
Organism: Erwinia sp. MYb375; assembly: GCF_037479175.1. Classification (NCBI taxonomy): domain Bacteria; kingdom Pseudomonadati; phylum Pseudomonadota; class Gammaproteobacteria; order Enterobacterales; family Erwiniaceae; genus Erwinia; species Erwinia sp. MYb375. Next base: position 1,188,258 of record NZ_JBBGZS010000023.1, read on the forward strand.
GGGACGCACCAGACAATTGCGTCCGGCAGAAGTGCAAATTTGCCCTAAGTCATTTTTTTTAAAAGTTTTTCCTAAGTTTAGTAAAATAAACGTGCTGAATCGTTTTTTTGCGCTAAGGTTAGGAATTATCTGTATTGTGTTTCTACTTTGCTTATGAACCAGGAACTGGTCGAGAAAGTCATACTAGAGGTTAAACCATGAAAGAACGCCCGATTCTATTTAGCGATCAACGGGTGCGCGCCCTGCTCTCAGGCCAACAAAAACAGACACGGCGCATCATGAAATCCCAACTGTTCGGGCCAGGCCAGGACAACCATGAAGGTTGTTACGGCATTGATGTCCTGAGCAACAATTTGCAGGGTAACCGTGTTCTGGGCATGGAAAACCTGAGTTATCACTGCCCTTACGGGCAGCCGGGCGATCGCCTGTGGGTGCGTGAAACCTGGCGCGGCCCTGTGGTGCCCGCGGAGGAGATGACGAAATATCAGACCTCGCCTGCACAGTTTAAAAATATTAATTACTGTCAGTACCGTGCCGACTCCAGCATCTATAGCTCTGACGAAGAAGAAACAAATTTTGGCTGGCAGGCCGGCATTCATATGCCGCGCTGGGCCAGCCGTATCGACCTGACCATCACCGCCATTCGGGTCGAGCGCATCCAGGATATCAGTGACGATGACGTGCTGGCGGAAGGCGTGCAGGTAGACTCTCATTTCCTCAATAACTTTTTCACCCTGCATAGCGAAGCCGTTTCCGCTAAAGATGCTTACCGCAAGCAGTGGGCCATTCAGTACGGTGGCACCAGTTGGGAAGTGAATCCCTGGGTCTGGGTGATCGAATTCGCGCGTATCTGATGCTCGTAAACCGCAGCGGCGCTGATTTTTTTCAGCGCCGTTTGCGTTTTGTCACAGACAATCAGCAATATAACTGCTTGAATCTTTCCCTTATTCAGCGGCGTTGACGCCATCATCAGGCAGGAGTGACAACAGCATGATCAAATGGCCGTGGAAAGGCGGTGATGACGCGGTGGAAAGTGGCTTGCCCTGGCAACAGGCGCTGGAGATCCCGCTGCTGACAGCCTTAAGTCCTGCTGAACAACAGGCGATCTGCCAGCTTGCGACCCGTTTTCTGCGCCAGAAACGTCTGGTGCCTTTACAAGGCTTCGAACTGGACGATCTCAAAAGCTGCCGACTGGCACTGCTGTTTTGCCTGCCGGTTCTCAGCCTCGGCTACGACTGGCTGGACGGTTTTCATGAAGTGCTGATCTACCCTTCCCCGTTTATGGTCGACGATGAATGGCAGGATGAGTTCGGCCTGGTGCATCGTGAACAAATGGTGCACGCCGGGCAAAGCTGGCAGCAGGGTCCGATTGTCCTGAACTGGCTGGATGTGCAGGACTCGTTCGATCTCTCCGGCTATAACCTGGTGATCCATGAAGTTGCACACAAGCTTGATGCGCGCGGCAGCGGTGAAGCTAACGGTGTACCGGCCATTCCCCTGCGCGACGTGGTGGGCTGGGAGCGCGATCTGCGTGCGGCAATGAGTGCAATACAGGATGAAATCGACCAGGTGGGTGAAAACGCCACCAGCATTGATGCCTACGCCGCCAGCGAACCCGCGGAATGCTTCGCGGTACTGTCAGAGTATTTTTTCAGTGCGCCTGAGCTGCTGATCGCCCGTTTCCCGGCGGTTTATCAACGGTTCCGCCAGTTTTATCGCCAGGATCCCCATCAGCGCCTGGAGCAGCAGCAGTTACACCATAATGCGGGTGGAATTGTTCACTAATCGGCCGGGTTGATTCAAACGCAGCCAGTTGAAAGCTAAAATGTTTTTTGCTGTTGACAGTCTGAGGGCGTATCGCTACTATTCGCCTCGTTCCACAATTCCTCTGTAGTTCAGTCGGTAGAACGGCGGACTGTTAATCCGTATGTCACTGGTTCGAGTCCAGTCAGAGGAGCCAAATTAGAGAAGCCCGCTTAAGGAAACTTAAGCGGGCTTTTTGCTTTTGGTGTTTTTTGAGGGACAGGATACCCGGTAGAAAACGTGCCCGGGCATCAAAAAACCTCAGAGGGCGTTACTCATTGCCCCATTGATTCAGGAACGTCGCGATATCATCAATACGTAACGCGTTGATACCGGCTTCAGTGGCCATCTCTTTCTGCTGTTCTTCGCTGATTTCTTCGTTATTGGTTAAATGCGTCATCAGCAGCTCGAAATAACGCGCCAGAGGGCTGCGCTCTGATTCGGTTACCGGCTGTGCGGCTTCCGTCGCATACTCATCTACGAAGTCATAATACTTAAGGGGGATGTCATTGCTCATCAGTCGTTTCCTGAAGGTAGTGCCAGTTTTTTCAGCGGGTGCAGGTTAATCAGGCTTAGCGTCTGATATCGGCCTGATATATCCCGCTTGTCAACCAGTGGATAATGCGGGGGATTATACCTGTAATTTGGCAGGCTGTACCCTGTTTAACCGAACAGTTTCCCCAGCCGTTCTTTTGCCTCAGCGGGAGGCAGTAACTGAATATGCAGCCCCTGAGCATCCAGCGTAAAAAAGCCTTTGCACAGATCCGGCATCGCATCATATTGCGCATTGAGCTGTTCTGATGCCTGTATAAAACAGGCATAGCCATAGTGCGCCACTAAATAAGGTAGCCCAAATTGAGATCGTAACATCTCATATTCCTGGTAAGGATAGCGTGTATGCGCGGGGAGCTTTTTGATGATATCGGAAAGTTTAGACATCAGCGGAATCACCTCTTCTTCAGAGGCAAAGTGCGTATAACCGCGCAGGGCGACTAATCGCATATCGACATGACGTTCTTTTTTGAATGCCGCGAGGAAAAAATCTTTCAGGTCCCTGTCCGGACAGGTTAAGACCAATGCATACAATATCTGATTACGGCTGAAAACATCTTTTGATGTGAGGTAGTGCGCCTCCAAAAAAGCCACATCGTCATCCGTGAAGGTCTCAAAACGCATCTGTATCATGGCCTCACGATACACAGGGTTATCCTTGTACCCTCTTTTGCCCACTAAACCCCTGACTGTGTCGATATTCGTCATACTTTATCCAAATATACCCCTTGAGCGATAATTCTAGCACGATGTGAAATTTGACAGGGCAGATCTGCCGTTCTGCCCTCTCCTCTCTGCCCGGCGCCGATAACATGATCCTGTGTTATCGCCGGTTATCCCTGCGCGAAAACATACTCGCCATTTCCCACCGACCAGCGCTTGCCGTGTAACGCAGGCTCCCCGGCCGTCAACACCAGTTCCACCAGCCGGTTGTCCGCACCGGGGCGGAAAATAAACTGCTGATCACCCAGGTCCAGCCCTTCGTGCGTGGCATCCGCTAACGGGGCAAAGCCAAACAGCGCCTGCCAGTGAGCGCGCACCGCCTGCGGGTCCTGCACGTCAAACACCGCACGCGTCAGCGCCACCTCTCCGGCAGGATGCGGGCTGTCCAGCCCCTGTGCCCGTAACCGCGCCAGGCGGGCATCATCATCTTCCCCCCATTGCAGAACAAAGGGATAAGGCAAACCGTTAACGTCGCCATCAATGGTAAAAATACGCCAGCTGATCACGTTGCCCTGCGGATCGTTGCGCTGGCCGTCCGCAATCGCCGACACCTGTAAGCCTTTGCGGTGCAGGTCCTCGTGCGTCTGCACAATATCGTCGCTGCGCAGGGCCAGCCGATGCAATGCCTGGTTTTCCGGCAGTAACTGCGCCGCGTCGCGCGACAGCAGGAACCTCTGTGCGGCAGTCTCCAGCTCTGCCTGGTCAGCAATCGCGAGAAACTCGATATAGGTCAGGCCGAAGTAACTCAGCGCATTCCGGGTGCCCCACCCCGGATGGCGCCCGCCCGGTATGGCGTTCAGCTGCTGTGCGGCGAAAATCTGAATCGCCTCTGCGGGATGATTGACAAACTGAACCGCGTGATCCCACTTTAGTGTTGCCATCCTGCCTCCTGAATCTGTTGGTAAAGATGGATGGCTGGCATCATTATCTTTTGGCCGAATAATGCCTCTTTTGCCTGTATCGCACCGCGATACAGGGTTCTGGTGGCAACTATATTGCCGCGACGAGGGCAAAAACAAACAATAAAATAATCTATCCAAAGTCGTAAAAATCGCTTCCCTCATGAAGGGTAAAACCAATAATCCATTCATTAAAAAGCCCGCTCAGGTTTTCCTGAGCGGGCTTTTTTGTGCCTGAGTGGCAGTCAGCGATTAATGCGACGCAACGGGGTCCACTTTGAACACATCCACCATCACCATCAGATCGCGCGCCTGTTCCTGCATCGATGCGGCGGCAGCGGCAGACTGCTCCACTAAGGCGGCATTTTGCTGGGTTGCATCATCAATGTGATTCATGGTGCTGTTAATCTGCGCCAGACCATCGCTCTGCTCATGGCTTGATCCCGCAATATCACTCATCAGGCTCGCCATACTGGTAATGTTCTGCACCATGTCCTGCATCGCTACATCGGCTTTCCCCACCAGCTCACGACCTTCATCAATCTGGCCAACAGAACGATCAATCAGCTCACGGATCTCCTTCGCGGCCGTGGCACTGCGCCCTGCCAGCGTGCGCACTTCGCCCGCCACCACCGCAAAACCGCGCCCGGACTCGCCGGCACGGGCCGCTTCGACGGCGGCATTCAGCGCCAGAATGTTGGTCTGAAAAGCGATGCTGTCGATCACCTGAATAATATCGGCCATCCGGGAAGATGAATCATGGATGCCCTGCATACGGTGAGTGACGGAGCGCATCAGCTCCCCGTTATGCCTGACAATCCCGCCCGCTTTGGTCGCCAGCTGATGTGCCTGCCCGGTGTGCCCGGCCGTCTGGCTGAGTGTACTGGTCAACTGGCTGAGCGTGGCTGCCGTTTGCTCAACGCTGGCCGACTGCTCTTCGGTTCGCGCCGACAGGTTGCTGTTGCCGGAGGAGATTTCATCCGCAGCATTGACGATTTCACTGGTGCGCACCTGGATGCGGTGAACAATCTGGTTAAGCTGCGCCTTCATGCCCGCCATGCTCTGCAATAACTGGCCGATTTCATCCTGACGATCGCTATTCAGCGTGCCTGTCAGGTCACCATGAGTAATACGGTTGGCCTCCTGTAGGGCTTCATTCAGCGGTGGAACGATCTGCCGGTGAATACTGACGGCAACGATCACGCCCACCAGCATCGCGACAATACCGAGAACACCCAGCAGCCAGCGATTCCAGGCCAGCAGCTCAGCGGAGTGCGACTCTTCAGCCCCGTAGATTTTATTGATGTCTTCCAGCAGGCCCGAGATCCGCACCTGGGTGGACTTATCATTGCGGGCAGCGGTGCTTTGCAGATCGGTACGGAGGGCGTCGATATCTTGCTGTATGGTGTCGGCTAAGGGCGCGTACTGGGCTGGCCAGTCGCCTTCGCGGATCAGTGAGTGGATTTTGTCGAGTTCGGTGCTGACCGCAGTCAGCTTCGTCATCGCGACGGCAGGGTTCTCCTGCAAGCCATCCTTGACGGCACCGGCATTATCATACAGTGCGCCGACCACCGATAAACGTGCCGATGAATCTTCCGCCGTGCTGAAACCACTAAAGCCGCAGTAACAAATGGCGGCGACAAAAAAAAGTAATACACCGAAACCTGCCGTCAGTTTTCGGCCAACCTTCATGTTCCTGAGCAGTTGCAGCATCAACATCCTCCGTGAGACAGCATGAGTGGGATTTTTATTTAAGATGACCTGATCAGTTACGGCATGTTGGCGCCGATCTTTATAGTGTTTCTATTTTTCAGGCAGTTAAATATAAAAGAAGAGAGGCATTCACCCGGAGTGGCTGGCCATCTGTTCCGGTCAGCCAGCAAAGCTGGCCTGATCCCTAGAACACGCCATCAGCACGGCTCGTTCGGAAAAGATGATCGCCCCCTGAGGGATCCCCACAAAAATTAATGGCTTCCCGTCTGGCGTCAGGTCCGGGGCCAGTTTGAGCACGCCGGATCGGCAAAATCCGCCTCCCTGCGGGCCTCGGCACGCGACGTCCTGGCGGGTGACGTCCGGCTTACCTCAATCTGGCCCCCTCCCCGCAAGATAGCGCTCGCTGTGGGTTTTAAAACCGCCACAGCATGACGCTCTCTGTGTATTGGTTTGGGTGTTGACCTGGGTTTTGACGTTGAGGCGGCATTCAGCAGCGCTGACGAGGGCATCCACGCAGTGGAGGTTTAAAACCCAACGCGAGCGATTAGACGCCCTGCCTCTTACAAAATCTTCACTAACCCGATGGTGCGTTCAATCGCCAGCAGGATCAGCACCGCAATCACAATAAAGATCACCGAAATGGCATTCACCGTCGGGTCGAAGGTCTGATCAACATAGTTAAAGATCCTCACCGGAACGGTGATGGTATCCGGTGCGCTGAGAAACAGGCTGACGGACACTTCGCCAAACGACGTGACCCCGGCAAACACCGCACCGGCCAGCATTCCGGGTTTGATCAGCGGCAGCGTCACGTAGCGGAAAGTGTACCAGCGCCCGGCCCCGAGGCTCATGGATACGGCTTCCAGCCTTCTGTCCATTGCCGCCAGACTGACGCTCACCGTACGCACCACATAGGGCAGCGCCACCACGATATGACCTATCACCAGCCCACTGACCAGCCCGGCCATCCCGGCGGCGGTCAGCACATACAGCAGGGCAATCCCCAGCACCACCTGCGGGATCATCAGCGGCGATAAAATAAAGGCCTGCAACGTCTCACGATAACGAAACTCCAGCCGCGCCAGCGCCCAGGCGGCAAAGGTGCCGAGGATCACCGTCAGCGGCGTCACCACCACTAACAGGATAAGGCTGATACTGAGCGACTCCCGCCAGCCCGCATCATCCAGCAATGCGGAGAACCAGCGCAGGGAAACACCCTGCGGCGGAAACTGTGGATACGGTTCCGGGCTGAAGGCCGAGAGCACAATCACGCCGACCGGTAAGGCGAGAAACAGATACACCACAATTCCGGCCAGCGTCACCAGACCCTGGCTCAGGTGCCGCAGTATACGGTCAGTGACCATGATTTTTCTTCTCCCAGCGTTTGAGGAACAGGCCGACAATACCGGCCACCGCCAGCGTCATCACCAGCAGCGTCAGCGACAACGCGGCCGCCAGCGGCAGATTCGCCGTCTGCATCGCCTGCTGATAGATGGCAATCGGCAGCAAGGGTTGCAGCCGCCCGCCAATCAGCAACGGCGTAATGTAACTGCCTGCCGCCAGCGAAAAGACAATGATAAATCCGGTCAGCATCCCGGGCAGCGTCAGCGGTAACACCACCCGACGGAACGTCTGGCCCGGCGTGGCGCCCAGGCTCATCGCGGCCAGGCGCAACGACGGGGCAATTTCATTTAACGAGGTGATCAGCGGCAGCACGGCAAATGGCAGCATGACCTGCACATAGGCAATCACCACCGCATTCATATTCCACAACAGCGCCAGCGGCTGCGGGATCAGCCCGGTAAACAGCAGGAAGCCGTTAATCAGCCCGTTCTGCGCCAGCAGCACAATCCAGGCAAACGTGCGGATCACCACGCTGGTCAGCAGCGGCGAGATTAAAATCACATACAGCAGCGTACGCCAGTGGCGGCCTTTCACGGTCACCAGCAGCCAGGCAGCGGGCCAGGCCAGCAGCACGGTCATCGCCGCCGTCAGCAACGACACCCACAGTGTGGTCCAGAGCGCATACAGATACTGCGACTCGCCAAACACCGTCAGGTATTGCGCCAGGCTGTGGCCGGGCAGCGGATTCAGCAAACTGTCGACCGCGGTCAGGCTCTGATCGAGCAGCAGCAGCAGCGGCACCAGCAGAAACAGCACCAGGAACACCAGGCACGGCGTCAGCATCAGCCAGGGAAAGGCGTTCTGCCTAAGCCGGTTCATTGCGGCGCTCCCGGCGTGGGCAGCACGATCACATCGTCTTCACGCCACGCCAGGTAGAGCTTATCGCCCGGTGCGGGTAACTGACGGAAGTCCTGTTCCGCAGGCTGCACGCGCAGCTCGCCGCCGCCAGGAAGCTGGCACAGCAGGCGCAACGTCGCCCCGGCAAAGCTCGCCTCTTTTACGCTGGCGAAGGTGCCGTTAACCGCCGGTTCACCGCCGCCGGGCAGAATGCGGATGCGTTCGGGTCGCACAATCAGTAATGCGCTGCGGGCATCAAAACGACTGGCTGCCAGCTGTAACGGCTGCCCCGCTGCACTGAAATGTTCGCTGGCCTGATAACGTTCGCTGCCACGGTCGGCCGTCACCTGGAACAGGTTCGCCTGCCCGACAAACTCGGCGACAAAACGGTTTTCCGGCTGGCGGTAAAGTTCCGACGGTGTGCCCACCTGCTGCAACTGCCCCTGACCGAGAATACCGATGCGATCGGAGAGCGTCAGCGCCTCTTCCTGATCGTGGGTGACCAGCACCGTGGTGATGCCCACCCGTTTTTGCAGCGCACGCAGCTCATCCTGCATCTCCTTGCGCAGCCGGGCATCCAGATTGGACAACGGCTCATCCAGTAACAGCACCTGCGGCTCAATCGCCAGCGCACGGGCAATCGCCACGCGCTGCTGCTGGCCGCCGGAGAGCTGATGCGGCATGCGCGTTCCCAGCCCCTCCAGGCGCACCTGCCTGAGGGCCTCCGCGACCCGGCGGCGCTGCTCATCGCGCGCCACATGGCGCACCTTTAGCCCAAAAGCCACGTTATCCGCCACGCTGAGGTGCGGGAACAGCGCATAGTTCTGAAATACCATGCCGATATTGCGTCGATAAGGGGGTAACGCGGTCATATCCTGACCGCCAATCAACACCCGCCCGTTATCGGCCGCCAGAAAACCCGCGATGATATTCAGCAGCGTGGTTTTGCCACAGCCGCTGGGGCCGAGCAGGGAGAAAAACTCCCCCTGCTCTATTGTCATGCTGACGCCATCCAGCGCGCGATGCTGCCCAAACTGCCGCTTCACCGCGTCAATCACCACAGAACTCATTTTGTCGCCCCCAGCGACTGGCTCCAGCGGTTGGTCCAGTCGGCAAGCTGCGGCGTGGCCGTGGCGTAATCAATCCAGATCAGTTTGCTGTAGGCTTCTTCACCCACTTTCACCTGTTTTTTCAGGTTGTCGCTGTACTGCACCTCTTTATTGGTCATGCCGTACAGTGATTTATCGGAGAAGGCTTTCTGCACCTGGGCGCTGGAGAGCGCATTCACCACTTTGTAAGCATTCGCCAGATTCGGTGCGCCTTTCGGGATCACCCAGTTGGCCGCGCCAACCACCGCGCCTTCAGACGGGTACACAAAGTCGATTTTCATCCCCTGCTGTTTCAGGGCAAACACGCGACCATCCCAGAACGGCACAATCCACGCATCCCCGCGCTCCAGCAGCGTCTGGATGGCACCCGGGCTGTCCGGGAAGGCCACCGCGTTACCGCGCAGATCTTTCAATTTGGCAAAGGCTTTATCCACATCAGCCGGGTTGTTCAGCTCACCGCCCAGCGCATGCACCAGCCCGGCAAAGAACTGCAGCCCCGCCGCATAGGTCGGTGACGAAATCGCCACGTGGCCTTTGTATTCCGGCTTCCACAGATCCAGCCAGCTGGTCGGCGGGGTTTTCACCAGGTCGCTGCGGTAGGCGAGGCCTAACTGCCCAAGGCTGAACGCGGCAGCATAGGTTTTGTTCTCGCTGACAAAGCGCGTTTGCACACTCTGATAGAGCTTATCGAGGTTAGGAATCTCTTTGGCCTCCAGCGGTTGCAGCAACCCTGCTGCCGTCGCACGCTGCACGGTATCCGGCTGGAAAACCACAATATCGTAAGGCGAACGACGCCCTTTGGCTGCACGCAGTTTGGTAAACCATTCGGCATCGGCACCCGGCACCACGGTCAGTTTTATGTGGTTATCTTTGGCAAACTGCTCCAGGCCGGAGGCACGAATATTCTTCTCCCAGTCACCGCCATACACCCCCACCACCACCGAATCCGTGGCTTCCGGCGCGGTTGCTGCCGTGGCTGCACCGCTGATAACAAGGCCGATCAAGGCAGAAAGCAGTGCCCCACTGTTTTTAGTTAAACGCATGTTCATCTCCTGGTGATGACGAGGTAAGGGATAAAAACTGCTGTTCCAGTGCGGCAACAGCGTCGGCAAAACACTGACGGGCAGTGTGAATATCGGCCTGCGTTTCAAGCGGGAAGTGCGGCGGTAACTGCGCCAGCGCGGCGGCAAACGCCTGCTGGCGATAACGCTGTCTTTCCGCCGGCGTCAGCGCATAAAGTTGTTGGTTGAGGCGTGATAACAGCGCGGGGGAAAACACGGCCAGCCAGTTATCCCGCGCCGGGCCGGAGGACGAGCCCGGTGTTCTGGCCTGCTGACGCAGAGTGGTTGTCGCCTGCTGATCCACCTCGCCGTTGACGATGACCACGCCATACTGGTCGGCGGCGGACAGAATACCGATCAACTGGTTATCGACATCACGCTTCACCGCTGCCGGGTCACGCAGGAAGGGATCGCCCCAGCCGCCGCCGCCCGGGGTTTGCAGCAGCACTTCATCCCCGGCTTTGACGCTGAGCAGGTCAATTTTGCCCAGCACGGTGCCGCCCGCATCGCCCGGGTTGAGCGTCATACGCGTGGGTTGCCCCGGCAGACCGCCGTTAACGCCCCAGGGCTGGAACACCATCCGCTCCATGCCGCGCGCCAGCAGCGTGGTGTCATCGTGCAAAATGCGAATACGGATTTGCTGGCCCATACCACCGCGCCACTGCCCGGCTCCGGCAGACTCTGCGCGCAGGGCATACTGCACGATTTCGATTGAGGTTTCGGCTTCGACCATCTCCACCGGGTTGTTCGCCAGGTTAGAGATGCTGTTGTCACGCCCGTCGATGCCGTCACGGCCAAAACGGCCGCCACCGCCGCCGACCATCGGTTCAATCACCTGTACATTCTGCTCTTTGCCGTGGCGGGCCGTTTCTGCCACTACCAGCGGAATAATGGTGCCGCCGCTGGCCGCTGGCATCACTTCAGGCAGCGCCTGCCCCAGCAAACCGTTCAGTAAGTCGTTGACGCGCACGGCCGTGGCATGGCGCACGCCAACGGCGGCCGGGAATTGAGGATTGACCAGCGAACCAACCGGGGCAAACAGGGTAACAGGTTGCAGCAGACCGGCATTCAGTGGCACGGTTTTATCCAGCGTGCAGACCAGCGCCAGAATGCGCAGCGTCAGCCAGGCATGGGGATCGCCGTGGCTCGGGATATTCAGCGCCACAGCCACCTGAGCATCGCTGCCGCTGAAATCCAGATGCACATTGCCATCGTCAAAGGTGGCTTTCAGCGCCAGCCGCACCGGCAGGCCGCTGCCAGCCGCATCATCCAGATAGTCTTCAAATTCGTAGCTGCCCTGCGGGATACGGCGCAGCACCTGACGCGCACGGGCCGCCGCATACTGTTGCAGATCCTGCTGCGCCTGAATCACCTGCGGTGCAGCGTGCTGAGCAACGATTTTTTGCAGGCGCTGGCGCCCGGCCCCCAGTGCGGCGAGCATCGCCTGAATATCCCCGGCGTTGGCATCCGGCGTGCGGCTGTTGGCGGCGAGAATAGTGACCACGTCCTGATTCAGCACCCCCGCCCTGACCAGTTTGACCGGCGGGATTTGCAGCCCTTCCTGGAAGATATCGCTGTTGGTCGGTGAGATGCTGCTGGGCACACGGCCACCGACATCGGATGCATGGAGGAAGGCCCAGCCCCAGGCGACGATCTCCCCGTCAATAAACCAGGGTTCCAGCACCTGTAAATCCGGCAGGTGCGTTGCCAGACCGCGCGAACGCCAGGGATCGTTAGTGAGGATCACATCCCCCGGCTGCACCTCGCCCACCGCCTGCATCGTGGTCAGCAGATTCACCCCCACAAACCCGCACACGCCGATGCCGCGCGGATAGGCGAAGAACTTGCCGTGCCGATCGGCCACCGCGCAGCAGAAATCCGCCGTCTCTTTCACATACAGCGTGCGCCCGGTACGTTGCAGGATGTGGCACATCTCTTCCGTCAGCGCCGTCAGTTTATGGTTGAGGATCTCAAGTGTAATCGCGTCGAGCTTCACAGGGGGCCTCCCGTTTCACGGGTGATCAACAGGTTGCCTGCCGGGTCGAGCTGTGCCGTCCAGCCGGGGAGAATCAGCGTGGTGGTATCATCCTGTTCCACAATCGCCGGGCCTGTCAGGCGATCGTCAAACTGGATCTGCGCACGCTGCCAGATATCCGCCGGCTGCCAGCGCTGGTTAAGATACAGCGGCCGCCGGGGGCGATGGGCTTCCGGCGCGTGTGGCACAAAGGCTTTCTCTGTCGGGCGCGGCAGCGGTGCCGTCAGCGACAGCCGCAGGGTGGTTAATTCGATATCGGTGCGGGCACCGGTAAAGCCGTAGCGCTGCTGGTGCAGCTGCTGGAAACTCTCCTGCAATCCGTCCAGGGTGAGCGTGTCCACGCTGGAAAGGCTGACGCTCAGCTCATAGGCCTGGCCGCTGTAACGCATATCGGCTTCTACCGTATAACGCGGCGCTGCGCGGCTCAGGGCAGCGGCCTGCTCACCGAACCACTGCTGCGCCAGCAGATGAAGTTCGTCAAGGGTCGTGGTCAGCGTAATGAAGGTGCTGGCATTGACGCGCACGCGCAGGCTGCGGACAAAGTCACGGCGAATATCGGCGGTGATCGCCCCCTGTGCGCAGAAGGTGCCAGGACGTAACGGCACCACAATGCGTTCGAGGCCCGCCTCACTGGCAAACAGGTTGGCGTGCGTCGGTCCGGCACCGCCGAACGGGATCAGCGTCAGGGCATCGGCCGAGACGCCGCGCTGCGCCACGGCTTTATTCAGCGCCGTCGCCATCTGCGTGGTCGCCACCGCCAGCGCCCCGCTGGCAACCTGCTCTGCCGCATCCTCGCCGCGGATACCGAGCTGCGCCGCCAGCCCGGCCAGTGCCGTTCGCGCTGCCGCAAGGTCGAGGGGAATGGTGCCACCCAGCCGGGCATCAGCCGGCAGGATGCCGCTGACCAGATAGCAGTCGGTGATGGTCGGGGCCACGCCGCCACGGCGATAGGCCACCGGGCCGGGATCGGCCCCTGCGCTTTCCGGCCCCACTTTTAAGATGCCGTATTCATCGACATGGATAATCGACCCGCCTCCGGCGCCGATGGCAGAGACGCCGACCACCGGTAAAATCAGCGGCAGGCCGCCAACATCGGTGCGGTTGACGCGTTCAACATCGCCCTCCGCAGAAAGGGAAATATCGCTGCTGGTGCCGCCCATATCGAAGGAGACATAGCCACCGCTGTGCGTGGTGGCGGCAAGATGTGCCGCCGCCATCACGCCCGATGCCGGGCCGGATAACAGCGTATCGACCGGGCGCTGGCGGGCCGACGCCAGCGGCAATACGCCGCCGTTAGAGGCGGTGATCAGGAGCGGTGCGGTCACCGACTGCGGCTCCAGCAGCCCAGTGAGGCGGCTGAAATAGCGCTGCATCAGCGGCTGAATATAGGCATTCAGCCCGGCCACCAGCGTGCGTTCATATTCCCGGATTTCCGGCCACAGTTCGGCGGATGAGAGCACGGGGATATCATCAAGCTCAGCCTGCAGCCGCTGCGCCAGCTCGCCCTCCTGCTGCGGATTGGCGTAACCATTCAGGGTGACCAGCGCCACGGCGCTGACGTCGAGCCGGGTAATGGCCTGCGCCAGCGTGCTCAAGGCGTGCTCGTCCGGCCACTGCATCACCTCACCTGTCGGACTGAAGCGCGCGCCGATCTCCAGCACCCGCTCACGCGGTAGAAACGGCGGCTCACGGTCGGCATGAAAATCAAAGGAGGACGGCATACGTGCGCGGCCAATTTCCAGCACATCACGAAATCCCTGGGTGATCACCAGGGCAATTTTCGCACCACGACGCTGAATAATGGCGTTCAGGCCCAGCGTGGTGCCGTGCAGCAACAGGGAGAGTGCGCTGGCAGGCTGGCCCGTTTTCTTCAGCGCCGCCCGTAAGCCATCGCTAAAGGCCAGCGCCGGATCGGCCGGGGTACTGGGTTGTTTATGAAAGAAATAGTGCTGATGCTGCGGGTCAAATATCACAAAATCAGTAAAGGTGCCCCCGACATCCACTCCCACTGTCAGCCCGGCATCGGGAATGTTGTTCACCTTTTTCTCCTGATTCACGCGTAAGTCGCGAAATTGATTAATGAAATATTTTGTTAATTTTCCCTGGATACTCCCGTATTACGAATAACAAATAGGACTAACCTTTGCCGGAAAAAGCATGAAGGTGTGTAACAGCCTTAATAGATGGTTTTCGTTTAGGCGGTGGAGTACCCACCATGATCTTTTGCAGAGTTCGACCTCTGAGGGATCCCCAGGCATTTTTTATCGCTGATAGTTTGGCTTCCGGTCTGAGGCCAGTTTGAGCACGCCGGATCAGCAACTGCCGCATCCATGCGGGCCTCGGCACGCGGCGTCCCTGCCGCGTGACGTCCGGCTTACCTCAAACTGGCCCCATCCCCGCAAGAGAGCGCTCGCTTTGGGTATTACCCCCCCCACCATGTGACAGCCTCTGCGGATTGACTGAAATCAGAATTTTGGGTTTTGGGATGGGTTTGGTTTTGACCTGGATTTTGACGTTGAGGCGGCATTCAGCAGCGCTGAGGAAGCACAGTGAACCAGGACGAACCGCCAGGACGGCGGTGAGAGGGAGAGCCGGCACAAGGATGTGCCGTCACGACCAGTCCGTCGGTGAACGACGCTTGCGAGGGCATCCACGCAGTGGACGCAGCGCCAGCCGCAAGCCCGGGTCCCCAGGGTGGGGGCGACTGCCCACCCTGGGTCGCTCAGCCCGCGCAGCGGGAAAGCGAAACGCCCTTGACGTTGACCTGGCCCTGGAACATCGTGCACACCTTCCCCACAGGTGGACCGGAATAAAAGGTCGCCCCTTCGGCTCGCCGCCAGGCTCCCCCCTTTAATTGTCAAAGAGTGTAATCCCACACAAAAAACATTCACACGGAGATATAGCCTGTGCTATACCTTATAGCAACTGCTAATTACGTCGTATTTTTAAGCGCTTTCTGGGAGATTTCTATGCGTTTTCAGTTCCGGTTAAAAAGGTGGATCTGCGCCACTCTGCTCGCCACCTTGCCGCTGGCACCCGCGCTGGCACAGGAAAAATTCAAGGTCATCACCACCTTCACGGTGATTGCCGATATGGCCAAAAACGTGGCGGGTGACGCCGCGGACGTAGCCTCCATCACCAAAGCCGGGGCAGAAATCCACGAATATCACCCCACGCCGGGGGATATCAAACGCGCCCAGGGCGCACAGCTGATCCTCGCCAATGGTCTGAACCTGGAGCTGTGGTTCCAGCGCTTTTATCAGCATCTTTCCGGCGTGCCGGAAGTGGTGGTGTCTGACGGCATTGTGCCCATGGGCATTAGCGAGGGGCCTTACAGCGGCAAACCCAATCCTCATGCCTGGATGTCACCCAAAAATGCCCTGATCTACGTCGATAACATCCGCGATGCGCTGGTGAAACACGATCCGGCCAATGCCGACATCTATCGTAAAAATGCCGCCGCTTACAAAGAAAAAATCAGCGCCACGGTGGCCCCGGTGCAGCAGGCTCTGGCGAGTATCCCGGCCGATAAGCGCTGGCTGGTGACCAGTGAAGGCGCCTTCTCCTATCTGACGCGTGATTTCGGGCTGAAAGAGCTGTACCTGTGGCCGATCAACGCCGACCAGCAGGGTACCCCGCAGCAGGTGCGTAAAGTGATCGATAAAGTGAAGCAGGAGAAGATCCCGGCGGTGTTCAGCGAAAGCACGGTTTCCGATAAAGCCGCCCGCCAGGTGGCGCGTGAAACCGGCAGTCATTACGGCGGCGTGCTGTACGTTGACTCCCTCAGCGCCGCCGATGGGCCGGTGCCGACCTATCTCGATTTACTGCGCGTCACCAGCGACACCATCGTTAAAGGCATTCAGCAGGGGCTGGCAAAATGAACACTACCCAGGCGGCACCCGACGGCATTCGGGTTAACGATCTGACAGTCACCTATCGTAACGGGCATACCGCCCTGCGCGATGCCACCTTACAGGTACCCGGCAGCAGCATCGCCGCCCTGGTCGGGATTAACGGTTCGGGTAAGTCCACGCTGTTTAAAGCCATTATGGGCTTTGTGCCGCTCTCGCGTGGATCGATTACCCTGCTGGGCCAGCCCGCACACAAGGCACTGAAGCAGAATATGGTGTCTTATGTGCCGCAGTCTGAAGAGGTTGACTGGTCCTTCCCGGTACTGGTGGAAGATGTGGTGATGATGGGCCGCTACGGCCATATGGGGATGCTGCGCATTGCGCGTGCGGAAGATAAACGCCTGGTGACAGAAGCCCTGGAGCGCGTCGGCATGGCGGAGTTTCGTCAGCGTCAGATTGGTGAGCTTTCCGGCGGGCAGAAGAAACGCGTATTCCTGGCGCGTGCCATCGCCCAGCGCGGCCAGGTGATCCTGCTGGATGAACCCTTTACCGGCGTCGACGTCAACACCGAACGCCAGATCATCAGCCTGCTGCATGAGCTGCGCGAGGAAGGCCGCACCCTGCTGGTCTCGACCCATAATCTGGCCTCGGTCAGTGAATACTGCGACCACACGGTGATTGTGAAAGGCACCGTGCTGGCCTGCGGCCCGACGGCCACCACCTTTACCCGCGCCAATCTGGAAAACGCCTTTAGCGGCGCACTGCGCGACGTAGTGTTCGGCGACGGCGATGCGCGTCCTGCGCTTTCCATGGTGCAGGGGGATCGCTAATGGCGTGGCTGGCGGAACCGTTCCACTATCAATATATGCTGAATGCCATGTGGGTATCGGCGCTGGTGGGCGGCGTGTGTGCGTTTCTCTCCTGCTATCTGATGCTCAAGGGCTGGTCCCTGATTGGTGATGCGCTGTCACACTCTATCGTGCCGGGCGTGGCCGGGGCGTATATGCTCGGGCTGCCTTTTGCCCTGGGCGCGTTTCTCTCCGGCGGGCTGGCGGCGGGCAGTATGCTGTTTTTAAATCAGCGCACCCGGCTGAAAGAGGACGCGATTATCGGGCTGATCTTCTCCTCCTTCTTTGGCCTTGGGCTGTTTATGGTGTCGCTCAACCCCACGTCGGTGAACATTCAAACCATCGTGCTGGGCAACATCCTGGCGATTGCCCCGGAAGATATCATTCAGCTGGCGCTGATTGGCTTTATCTCGCTGCTGATCCTGCTGATCAAATGGAAGGATCTGATGGTGACCTTCTTTGACGAGAACCATGCGCGCTCCGTCGGGCTCAACCCCACGCGGCTGAAACTGCTGTTTTTCACCCTGCTGGCCGCCTGTACCATTGCCGCGTTGCAGACCGTAGGGGCATTCCTGGTGATCTGCCTGGTGGTCACGCCGGGTGCTACCGCCTATCTGCTCACCGACCGGTTCCCGCGCCTGCTGATGATTGCCGTCGCTATCGGCAGCACTACCAGCTTCTTCGGTGCGTGGATCAGCTACTACCTGGATGGCGCCACGGGCGGCATTATTGTCGTGGCACAGACGCTGGTGTTTCTCACCGCCTTTGTGTTTGCCCCTAAACACGGACTGCTGGCCCGCCGCCGTCGCGCAGCCGCCCCGCAGCAGGAGGCATGATGAACCTGACAGAACTGCTGTTAAGCCCGTTTGAATTTGATTTTATGAACACGGCGCTGACCATCTCGGTGATTGTCGCCATCCCCTGCGCCCTGCTCTCCAGCTTTATGGTGATCAAGGGCTGGTCGCTGATGGGCGATGCCATGAGCCATGCGGTATTCCCCGGCGTGGTGATCGCCTGGATTGTCGGCATTCCGCTCGCCATCGGGGCCTTTTGCGCCGGACTGTTCTGCGCGCTGGCCACCGGTTACCTGAAAGAGAACAGCCGCATCAAGCAGGATACGGTGATGGGGATTGTCTTCTCCGGGATGTTTGCCGCAGGGTTGATCCTCTACATCTCGATTCAGTCCGAGGTGCATCTCGACCATATTCTGTTTGGCGATATGCTGGGGATCTCCACCAGCGATCTGCTGCAAAGCGGCGGCATTGCCTGCGTGATTGCGGTGATTATCGGGGTGAAATGGCGCGACCTGGTGCTGCATGCGTTTGACCCGCATCAGGCGAAAGCCAGCGGGCTGAACACCACCCTACTGCACTACGGCCTGCTGAGTATGATTGCCCTGACGATTGTGGCGACGTTAAAAGCAGTGGGGATTGTGCTGTCGATTGCCCTGCTGATTGCACCGGGTGCGATTGCCATTCTGCTGATGCGTCGCTTCTCCAGCGTGATGATCTGCGCGGTGCTGTTGTCGGTGGTGGTGTGCTTTAGTGGAACCTATCTTTCTTTCTTCCTCGACAGCGCCCCCGGCCCGACCATTGTCGTGCTGTTCGCCCTGCTGTTTATCGCGGCCTTTATCTGGTCGGTGCGCCGCGAGCGCCGGGTGGTGCTCTCCTGACAGGTAATAAAAACGGCGTCTGCACAGGACGCCGTTTCTGTCGGTCTAGCTGATATCCTGGCCGTTGGTGGCGATCACTTTCTGATACCAGTGGAAGGATTTCTTCTTGTAGCGGTTGCCGGTACCGCTGATCTTGTCGTCCAGATCAACATAGATAAAGCCGTAACGCTTGCTCATCTCCCCCGTCGACATGCTCACCAGATCGATGCACCCCCACGGGGTGTAACCCATCAGCTCAACGCCATCGTCAATCGCTTCCGCCATCGCATCAATGTGCTTACGCAGGTAGTTAATGCGGTAGTCATCGGCGATGTTGAAGCTTTCATCGGGCTCATCCACCGCGCCCAGACCGTTTTCAACAATAAACAGCGGCTTCTCATAGCGGTCATACAGCTGGTTCAACGCAATGCGCAGGCCAACCGGATCAATCTCCCAGCCCCAGGCACTGGCTTCGAGGAACGGGTTACGCGCCCCGCCCAGCAGGTTGCCGCTGGCTGCTGCCGCATCCGGGTCGGTGGCATAAGTGGTGGAGGACATGTAGTAGCTGAAACCGATGTAGTCCACGGTGTGCTGCTTAATCAGTTCCAGATCGCCCGGCTGGATATCCAGCGTCACGCCCAGCGACTGCCACAGTTTTTTGGCGTAGTACGGATATTTCCCGCCCGCCTGCACATCAGCACAGTAGAAGTTAAACGCCTGGGTTTCTTTCAGCGAGGCCAGCTGGTTGAGCGGGTTACAGTCGTACGCGTAGTTGGTGGCAAACAGGATCATGCAGCCCATCTGGATCTGCGCGTTGGTTTCGTGGGCAATTTTCACCGCCAGACTGCTGGCGACAAACTGGTTATGCCAGCCCTGGAATTTCGCCTGCGCTTCCAGCGCGCCGGTTTTCACCGTCAGCCCCTGGCTCATCATCGGGAAGTGCGCGGCACTGTTGATCTCGTTAAAGGTCATCCAGTACTTCACTTTGTCGCCGAATCGCTCCAGCACCGTGCGGGCAAAGCGCTCAAAGTGGCCGATCACCTCACGGTTTTTCCAGCCACCGAACACGGTCGCCAGGTGCAGCGGCATTTCGTAGTGGGAAATGGTGATCACTGGTTCAATGCCGTGCGCAATACAGGCATCAATCACCTGGTCGTAATGGCTGAGGCCCGCCTCATTCGGCTGCTGTTCAATGCCGTTCGGGTAGATGCGCGTCCAGGCAATCGAGAAGCGATAGCATTTGAAACCCATCTCAGCAAACAGCGCGATATCTTCGCGGAAGCGATGATAGTGGTCGATGCCTTTGTGGTTGGGATAGGTGTAGCGGGTTTCATCCAGCGTAAAGTCGAACTCTGGTGCGGCCACAATGCTCAGGCGCTGTTTGCCGCCCGGGATGGCATCGACAATCGACAGGCCTTTGCCGTCGACGTCGTATGCTCCTTCAACCTGATTAGCAGCCGTTGCGCCGCCCCACATAAAGCCCTGCGGAAACCTGTCTTTCATGCCACTTTTCCTTAAATGATACGGAGAGTTAGCGGCGCCGCAGCGCGAACGCACTGCCCTGACCCGACGTCAGCACCGCCTGAACGGCAGAAATAGTAGAGCAAAATCGGTGGAGAGAACAGCACCATGAAACCGATTGCAGAAATGAACCATGCGATAAAACTTACCCTCTCCCGCCCACTGCGCTTTGGCACGAATAACTTTCGCAGCATGCCCTGTGGCTGAGGTTACTGACGATAAAACACGATAAATGTTGAGTAAATCATCAGGTTGCTGCAAACATCAGCAGTTGGTTGCCCATCGTAACTTTTGCCGTTGACACCCAGGGTCGGGATCATTAATATGCGCCTCGTTCACACGATTCCTCTGTAGTTCAGTCGGTAGAACGGCGGACTGTTAATCCGTATGTCACTGGTTCGAGTCCAGTCAGAGGAGCCAAATTTAGAGAAGCCCGCTCAGGGAAACCTGAGCGGGCTTTTTTTTTTTTGGGCGTATCAATCGTGGCGGGATCAGATGTCATTCCTCAATAGCGTTGCGCTTAGGATGCTGCACTGGTGACGTTGAAAATATAGCGTTTGTCGTTATTCAGGGTTTTCAGCCAGCAGGCGATTTAGTTTTTGTGCTGGACCTCTCTGGTAATCCTCAGATCGCCATCAGGAACGCGCTTCGCAGCTCGGCGATCAACGCCTCAAACGCGTCCCCCTCACTGCCGAGCATCCCTTTGATTTCAGGATTCTGGCGGTTTTGCCCCGCTACTGATAATCCACTCATGCAGGCTGGTGGCGTAGAAGTTGGTGGCATCAGCAATAAACATCGTTGCGGTAATTGGGTTAGCAATGCCCGCCTCTCGTTCTAAGCCAATCACACTAATGTCAGACAAGGTCCGCTGTCTGCTATGAGCGAACAGCGGAAGTTAACATATCTTTTAAAGTAGCTAAAACTTCTTCAATAACTTCAAATGGATCACATTCCAGAGCCAAACTCGCCCGAATGGTATCAAACGAGACTTGTTGCGCGGCGGCCAGAGTTGGATATTTTTTAGCTCTTTTGTGATTAAACGCGGAGCTTCCACACCGATAGCGGTACCATCTTCAACGGTCCCAGTCAATCCAACAAGTTTCCCACCATAACTTCGAGTATTATCAATAGTTAGATTATTATGAAGAGAT
This sequence comes from Erwinia sp. MYb375, assembly GCF_037479175.1. NCBI lineage: Bacteria > Pseudomonadati > Pseudomonadota > Gammaproteobacteria > Enterobacterales > Erwiniaceae > Erwinia > Erwinia sp. MYb375. The sequence goes on from NZ_JBBGZS010000023.1 coordinate 1,209,416, forward strand.
TAAGGTCACATGCTTTTTTCTAGTTCTACAAGTAAATTTTTCTAGAAACCGAACCGGATGAAAGTTTAAAGCACTTTTTCAAAACTTTTAACGAAAGGACAAATCTATGGCAGACTCAATGAATCAGGGAAGAAAAAGTAAAAACCCGTTTGACGATAATACTACTATTGATGATTTACACAGCATCCCCCTCGCATCATTGTTAGACGATTATGAAGAACTGTGTGATTTAGATATGTGGCTTGAGCTTAGTAAATTAGCATCTACAGCTTTAAACCGCGGTGAGAATTCTGCTCACAGAGCATATAAATTATTAGCGACACTATGTTCAATGCGAATGTCATCTGACGATCCTGCTGATACTTGGCATCCAAGGTGGCAAGACGCGGAAAATAAAATGTTCACCCCTCAGAATATAAAAAATGATTACAACTCACTTCTTTCAGATATTATTAATGTTATTAATAATTTAGCATTAAAAGGCCGAATTGCAGATATCGTATGGTCAAATGACCGTAAGGAATACAAGTGTGGAATTGAAGCGGTTAAGGCATACTCTAGTATAGTTCTTGAACATATAAGCAAAAAATGCGAAACCGATAATTTCACAAGGTTATTTTAACTAATAAATTTATTACAGAGAGCCTTATACATAAATGGGATGATGGGTAAGCGCGACCGTATTCCAAGTTATCTGGCAGAGACTTTTGAGAAATTTTATAACTTCACTTATGAAAAATGTATATATGTAGCATTTTCTAGAATTGGAGAGTTAGCCATAGGTTATAAAATAAGAACATGGCAAGAAGTAGCTGATAATTCAGAAAACCTTGTTAACAGGGGAAGTAAAAATGATTACCCAGAAGCGCGAAAAAAAGTGTGGGCACTTGCAGCACAATGCCATTTAAAAAATAAAAATACTGAAGGTCGCAGACGCTGTTTAGAAGAATATTCCAATGAAACCCTAGGAATGTGTGAACAAGTTTCAAGCTATGCTGCAAAAGCTTCTTGGGTACGACAGGCTATAACAGAACTTCAAATAGCGGGAGGGTTTCAGGATAAAATTGATATTCTTCGAGTTAAATTAAGGGATTTACAACTTGCCAGTCTTTCTGAGATGTTTTCATATGACATGCCTTGTGATCTATCAGAAGAATGCAATGAAACAATTAATCAGTTTACAAACATAGGCCTACCGGAAATACTGTATTGCTTTGCAACATTATCTAAATCACCATCTATTGAAAGTATAAAAGAACAAATTTCAAACAACAATAGCAGTGGGCTATCCGTTTTATTCCCCACTTCAATATATATTGACCAAGAAGGCAAGCCTATAGCTAAAACATCCAACGACTCTTCAGAGCAAGAGCTTAACAATGAGTGGTTGAAATCTAACTCTATTATATATATGAGTAATCTTAGGTTTTTTATCGCTGAATCAATGATTAAGCCAGCCCGACATGCTACGATGCTACAATACGCCGTAGAATTAAGACACTTCGACTCTATTGTGAGTTTAAGTAGTTTTGTTCCTTTTGGCCATGAACATCTCTTCAGTTTAGGATTTGCTCGTTTATGGCAAGGTGATTTTGCATCAGCCGCGTACATATTAATCCCTCAACTCGAGAATACTTTGCGCCATGTTTTATTCTGTAGCGGAAGAGATTCATTCAAATTTTCGGAGGGCGGACTTCAGGAGGACCGTTCATTGTCAGGCCTATTGGAAAATAAACGTAGTGATTTAGTCAAAATATTTGGAGAGGATATGGTACATGAGATCGATATGCTTTTCCATTATAAAGCAGGCCCTTCACTAAGGCACAAAGTTGCACATGGTAAATTGTCGGCCGGAGACTGTTACCAGCCAGATTCTATCTACGCTTGTTGGTTCATTTATAGACTCATTTGTTTACCCATTCTTCATTGTTGGAAAGACCAAGTAATACCGAAAATTGAGATGACGCTTTAGCTTTATCTAATATTTCGATTTATTGTGAATACGGAAATTAAAAATATTTCTTATGCGCCTGAATGAAGCAACTGTAACTTAGGGCGCGTACACTCAAGAATCCCCGCTGGCGGTGATGGCGAGCGACAACTTTTGACACCCCACTCTCATCACCAACTCACAGCCTTGTTCCAGGATGATTCACACATTATGATGTCAGCAATGTCCGCTTCTGGCACAAAACCGTCAGTCAAAAGAACCCGAGTATTCGTGAAATATTGTCAGTTACGATTTAGCAGCAAAAATCATCCTGGCGCTCTTACCGTCATTCGGCAAAAATATGCCACTGAGTAATTTACTGAGCAGGCCTGGAATGATTCTAAACTCAATGATGTGGCTGGCATCAACACTGCTGTTTTTCGCCTGGATCTTTGGTATCACACTGAAGAATCCTTTCCGCACCAATGCGAAGCATTTTGTCATCCTGCTGGTCGTGCACCTTACGCTTAGCTTTGCTGCGATTGCGCTTAAAAAACATGGTGTCGTCGTTTTGCACAAGGGTGACAGTTCATGGCTGCGCCTGAGCCTGGGGCTTCTGGTGAAAAGCTATATGGTATTAGTGATGATCATGATGACCAGTTTTATGATTGCACTAGCCAGCAGAGGCGCGCAACAGATGACGCATTTTCATAAAACTCACAATGCGGCCAACCTGCACCGTAACCCGCTGAAATTTTACCTGCGGCAGGAAAACGCCATTGTCTGGGTCTATCGCCTGTTATTTCTCGCGGGTGGCGTTTATATCCTGTGGGCCATATGGTTTCGATTGCCGTTTTAGGGGATGGATGAATACGATAGACCCAAGCCAAAACTCGGTGTTTACCTGCTTGACTGATAGCCCCCATCGGTATGGAAGGGATCAGTTTGGATATAGAAAATTATTGTACGTTAAGGTGATTTTTTTGTACCTCTGAGCTGTTGTAGAGCTTAACCACTTTGACAGGCAATTTTGAGCGAGAAGCGGATATCCGAAATATCAAATGAATGGAGAGGTTATTAGATAAATGTGTAGGTAAAGAAAGAAGGGGTTTTCACCCCTTTTTATCAAGAAAATGTAAATTGATGATGTTTTTCATGCTCATGCATAGACATTACATAAAATAAAAGCTGTTTATTTTCACTGTCTGACTTGTTAATAAGTTTTCTAAAAAGCTCAAGGTTGGCTTTTTGTATTGGGTTTAGGTTGTCACGAACATTTTTTATGTCTTCTATGCGATTGGCATTCAAATAGGCGAAGTATTTCTGGAAAACTCCGGCAACAACATCACTCACTTGAATAAATAAATTATCGTGAGAAATATCAAACTGATAATCAAGCTTTACCAATTCTTCATCATGCGGGAGCGAAGATTCAAAGCTCTCTTTCACAACCTCTTCAACATCAAAAATGTGCTTACTGTTAGGAAAATCCATACCACGATATCGATAGAAGACAGCAAAAGCATCCACTAAATAGTTATCACTACTATCATCCTGACCTTCATCTTCACTGGCTCTAAATTTATCTTCTTTAGCTTCATATCTAAAGTCTGTGGTAAGAGTGAAATCCTCCATTTCGTTTTCAATACACATTTCAAGTAGCTCTCTGAGACTCTCCATGTGTAGTTTTTCATCTTGTGTAACAAGAGGCTTATAACGAAGGGTGTTGTAGTGGTCAAGAACTATGTCATGTAGCTCTTGAAGAAAGTTTTTTTCTTTCCCTGTAAAATATGGGTAATCATAGCATTTTAGGAATCTTATGAACTTTTCTCTATTAGAGGAGACTACTTTATATAATTCATCTTTGTGGACATCTTGGTAGTGCCGACAATGTTCTAAAGAATTAAAGCTAAGAAGTTTATTTTCAAGGCAGAATAGAACGCAGTCTTCAATAATATCAAGGTAAGCCCAGTACTCCATGTTGAGATTAAAATATTGAACATAGAGATCGCTTTGTAGCAGCCATTCAAACAGCCCTTTAAGCTTTCGAGAATTAAGCATAAAGATGAAGTCGCCAGTGGCTACATGGTCTCTCTTAATCTCTTTCGCTGTAGGTTGAAGCATAATTAATTTTTTAAGTGCATCGAAATCAGCCGTAGATGAGTCATTTAAATGTGCCACTCCACCTAAAACAAAGTTTAAACTTGAATACTTATCTTCGTCATGTTCAATATTGTATCCGTCAATCTTATCTGACAATGCCAATTTTCTTACGTTGTTAGATTCATCATAGTAGAAGGTATATTTTTTATTTTGAAGCTTATTGGGTAATAACATACAACATCCTTTTAGTTGATAATGGTAGTTTCTATAAATTTATATCATAAAAGACTGAACTGCTGCTCACTTATTGACTAAAGCGAGTGTTGGCAATGACTGCTTTTGGCACACAGCAGACAAAAATGTGACGCTGAAGGTCTGCTGAGAGCGAGGAACGAAAGTTGCCGTTATCCTCAAATTTATGACTCATAACCTTGGTGTATTGATTAAGAGGAGTAGTTCTGCACATCGAAAAGACCTAAGTTATTTTAATGGGTTACATTATATTTATGAAAATAAAAAATTCTCAGCTTAAGCTAAGCACTACCTGCTGGACGTAGCTATGCCAATTTTTATAGCATCTAATTGATGCTGATTTTATATTAGGGGCATTATTGGTTAGATCTAACTTTTCTTTAAGTAACCACATCGATTGCGAAATGATTTTTATTTTCGGATACGCATCTCGATTGGGCACTACGAGCGAATCTAGAAAACCACGGCTTAAGTTTTTTTGGCCACGCCTGTTATTCTCCTCCCAAAAAATGCCTTCTCTTTCATTGGATGCTTGAATTGAGCCACTTTCAAAGTCATATGACCAGTTATTAAAATCGGTTCTAACCTGATCAAATAATGAATTTGAAATCACGAATAGGTCTAAATCCGAGTGACTCCCAAAAGCTTTACCTATCTTGGCTGGTGCTAAGGACTGTCCAATTCGTGCACTACCACTTAAGTGTATTTCTTTTGGATCAACATCAAGGCGATTACCTAACCAAACTCTAATAACTTCATATAATGCCGGGGAGTTCTTGAATGCAAAAGGTATTCCCTCTGATAGCCACAGCCTAGCAATAGCTTCTTTGGAAAGGTTCCCACCATTTTTCGCAGCTTCAACAATCAGCTTTACATCGGGATAGCTATCCAATAGCGTGGATAAGTGAGGCGAGACCTTAAACGGTTCCATTATTATCACCTTTTTGCGTATGTTGTGGTTGTCTTGTTTGTGAACGGGCTAACGCTTGTAAGAGAATATGATTTGTTCGCGCTAGAATTTTATCATGCCAATTTTGATTGAATTTTTTTGGTTCAGGGTATTTGAGCCGAGCTACTATACTAGCTGCCTCATAATCGGTAAGATTTGAAGCTTTAAAATTTAATCGATGCGACGCCTGAATCAACCCATTCATTCTCCATCCATAATAAGCAACAAACAGGTAGAGCTTCGGTATCTCATTTTTTTTTATATATTTTGTTAAACGTATCGCCAAGTACATTTCTAACAGTTTTCTACTCACTGTTCTCTCATAACGACCGGTCAACACTCTTACAAGTTGCATTGCGATTGTTGAAGCTCCTTCTGTCCTTCGCCAGAGTAATGTTCTCCATGACGCACGACAAATAGCTATAAAATCAACGCCAATATTTCTACGGCTAAATCTATGATCTTCGGCATAAATCAACATGATTACGAGATTCGGGGATATAACCCACCGGTTAGCCTCCTTTAGTAAGTGTGTCAGTTGATGCTTTAGAAGTAGCCAGTCTTTATTAATCGTCATCTTTTTCTCTAATTCAGTATAGTTCTCCCAAAGATAGTTATCTCTGTTTCCCTGGGTAAGCTCGTTTAACCCTAAGATTTGCTTTAATGGTTAATGCTGTAGCATTCGAGATCTGAAACCTTATAATATTACGATTATCGCATTTAATAAATTAAATATTTCACTTGTTGTCAGTTGATTAGCGCCACCTAAGTGTGGGAAACGTCCGCTTCTGGCACTAACCAGCCCATTAAGTTGGAAAATATCCGCTATGAGCGATCTGCGGACATTACTAACAGCATTCTGTATAAATCAACGTGGAGCAGATAACCTGCTCCACATGAATAAGCATACTCCAGGGTGGGATTAAAATGAGAATAGTACCGTACAGACGGTGACCAGCCTCATGCAATTAATCGAAGATACCGGAGGGGCAGTATTTGCCTTCCCATCCCACTATCTTGGCGCTTGAATCCAGATCTCTTACCGATACGCTATCTCCGGAATATTGTGAACCGGTCACGACAATATCGTAATCATGATTTGGCTGAGGAATGAATCTTTCGGAGTCAGACCGTTCAGTATTTTGATAGTAACCAGCTTGGGTCCAATAATGAATTACCGTCACCAGTTGCCCCGGCTTGACAGTAAATTCATTTATGAAAACTCCCTTGTTGTTAGATGACTCTGGCATTCCAATTTTTTTATTTCCTGTGACAGGAATACCGATAATAGCCAGTCCAGCCGTGATCCGACGCTCTAACACTTTTTTATAACAACCACTTGTCTGTTTTTCATAAAATTGCAGAGCTGTATTACCGCTAGATGCAGCACGAACCCGAGCTGCATCTGAACCTTTATAGTCTTCTAGCGAAGGCCTAAACCCCGCCGTACATCCACTCAACAATGTTACCATTAATCCCGTAACGGCCAGTTTTCCATACATGTGCATCATCCTACGTTTCTGTTGTTCCTGTTTTATCGACTCAGATGGGCAAAACTTTAAACGGATATTAAGCCAGTCATTAACCATGACATCCCGTTGTAGTATGCCAACACCGAATAACTTCCCCCGGTCCCCCTCTAAAATGCATAATCCCCCTACAAATCCCACAATAGAGTGACCCCCTTATGAGTACCATTGCCCCGGTAGAACTGGAAAAAGCGTATCGCCTGATTAACCACGGCCCGACCATTCTGGTGTCGGCGCGTGATCAGGGTTTACCGTTGGCAATATCTTTAAGTAAAGGGCACGACTAGCGCAGGCACGCCTGCACCCAGCGTTGCAATGCAGCGCAATAGTCGCTGATGGCGATAGCGCTTGCGCCAGGAGTGGGAAGGGCATTCAGTAGCGCTATAACGAGTGGCATGTTGAGTGGCTGAATTTGACTCCTTCGTGGCTTAACTTTGAGCGAAATCCAGCCTGTTATTAGCGCCTGTTCGTGCATCGAAGTCACATCCCGACTACCAAATTTACCCGTAGCAGTCGACCTTCTTTTTCGGTCGGCCAGTGGCTACGGTCTGCATATCAGATAATGTCAACGGCACTGATGTTGCTGACATTCTCCGTAACCGGGCTAAGGCCAGTTTGAGCACGCAGGACCGGCAAAAGACGCATCCTGCGGGCCTCGGCACGCGCCATCCCTGGCGCGTGACGTCCGGCTTACCCCAAACTGGCCTTATCCCCGTAAGATTGTGCTCGCTATTGGTTTAGAAACCACGGCTGCAATACTCTGTGGGATTGACCTTATTTCGGTTAGAAGGGGATGGATAAAAAAGCTGACGCAGCGTTGGGGTATTCTGACTGGTGGCTATGAGCGAGGAGCGGGCATTCTTGTGCAAAGCAGGTAGTTTGATTACAGTGAAAACATTGATTGGAAACCAAATAGAAAGAATAATAATTATTCATCATAACCATGCTAATTAAAAAATCAGGAAGTTAAATATATGAGCAGGCGTTTATGTAGGGATAATCGTACAAAAGTACGAAACATTCCTCGTCGTATTAAATCACTTAACCGTTGGGCCAAAACCTTTCTCAATCCAGATCGCGCAGTTTTTTCTATGAGCGAGCACTACTGGAATTACAAGATTCCGATAGAAATCAATCTTATACAAGGAAAACACAGCAAACAGAAAACTAAAGCAGAGTGTGCACAAGCCATGATTAATGCTTGTTCTAACTTGATACTCGCCACAGCAGATTGTGGTAATACGCCTCGAATTACTGCCGTAATTTGCCTTCCGGATATGTTTACCAGTGAAGTATGTTTATTTCGTTCTGAAGAATACTTTCAAGGCTTCATCACAGAAGGTAGCTCTGAGAATGGCTCATCAGTCCTACTCAAAGAACGTAGTCTCGCCAGGGAATGGGGGCTGACTCTCCCGGATGGTTTGCAGGAATTAGGGATTACACTTGATTACTATGGTGGTGACGACCCGGATGACTGGTTTTCAGGCGAACGCTGGTATTATGGGCAGCTACAGTGACCGATGCTATTTACTAACCGTCATGACCTGCCCCCAGGATTAGATACAACGCTCACTTAGTCATGTCGGATCCTTCCCTATCTGAATTACCCTTTCTCCAGGCCGCCGCAAATTCAGACGGCGTCCGATAATTCAGCGCAGAGTGCGGGCGGCACTCATTATAATCCTGACGCCATTCACTGATGGTTTTCCTGGCATGACTGACGTCACTGAACCAGTGTTCATTCATGCATTCATCGCGAAAGCGTCCGTTAAAACTCTCAATAAATCCGTTCTGTGTCGGCTTGCCGGGCTGGATACGTTGCAGCTCCACGCCATGCTCAAAGGCTCATTGATCGAGCGCGCGGCAGGTAAATTCCGGGACCTGATCAGTTCTTATCGTCGCCGGATAGCCGCGAAACAGCGCAATGCTGTCCAGAATACGCGTGACCTGCACGCCTGAAATCCCAAAGGCAACAGTGACCGTCAGGCTTCCTTCGTGAAGTCGTCCACGCAGGTAAGGCACTTGATCCTGCGACCGGTGGCCAATGCGTCCATGACGAAATCCATCGACCAGGTCAGATTGGGCGCCGCCGGACGGAGCAGCGGCAGACGTTCTGTTTCCAGCCCTTTACGACGTCTTCTGCGTTTTACGCCCAGGCCACTGAGGTGATAAAGCCGGTACACGCGCTTATGATTAACATGAAGCCCTTCACGGCGCAGCAACTGCCAGATGCGACGGTAGCCAAAACGCCTACGCTCCAGTGCCAGCTCAGTGATGCGCCCTGATAAATGTGCATCAGCAGCCGGACGCTGAGCCTCGTAACGGCAGGTCGACAGGGACAAACCTGTGAGCCTGCAGGCACGACGTTGCGACAGACCGGTCGCATCACACATCAACATCACGGCTTCCCGCTTCTGGTCTGTCGTCAGTATTTTCGCCCAAGAGCCACCTGAAGCGCCTCTTTATCCAGCATGGCTTCGGCAAGCAGCAGCTTGAGTCTGGCATTCTCTTCCTCAAGCGACTTCAGGCGCTTAACCTCAGGCACCTCCATACCGCCATACTTCTTACGCCATGTGTAAAACGTGGCGTCGGAAATGGCGTGCTTGCGGCAGAGTTCACGGGCGGATACCCCGGCTGCAGCCTCGCGGAGAATACTGATGATCTGTTGGTCGGAAAAACGCTTCTTCATGGGGATGTCCTCATGTGGCTTATGAAGACATTACTAATATCGGGGTGTACTAATCAACGGGGAGCAGGTCACTGAGACAGAAGATGCTGAAGTCTGACATTCTTCTTTAAAGAAAGCGGACGTTAGATATTACAGGCTCCACTAGCAGGCTCTATCGCCGTCAGTCCATCGCTTGATATCACTTATATTTGGCGACCTGATGCCCGTACTCAAAATATTCTTGGTTGTGTACAGGCTGATCTTAGCTTTGTCACCATCATGACTTTCTATCTCAATGAGTGTGTTGTTGATCAACAGTCCCTCTGAAACCAGCTTTTGAGTGATCTCACCTTCTTTACGCTCACCGTCAAACTCGCTAAATACGATGACAGGATTTCCTGAATATGACTCATATTCCAGACACTGCCTTGCAATGTGCCTTAGGGTTCGATAAGTATCGGAGGACCCCGTCTTGCTAATGAAACTGCCGTCTAAGGATGATTTGCTGTTTTTTAAATCGCTGACGGTTATGGCACATCCGCTCAGTGATATAGAAAATAATAGTGTAGCCAGGGCCAAATATTTCAATTTATGCTCCATTATTCTGGTAAATGTCCTGGGCAGGATGGGGACTAAATTGCGTTCTCTTTCAGACGGAATTGTGATTCGGGATATCAACAATAACCATAAGCCCGCCTTCTGCAGACGTACTTAGAAAAACACTGCTGTTGTGTTGCTGCGCAACCGCTTTGACTATTGCCAGCCCCAATCCACTGCCGCTTTGTATCTGATTGGGATCACGAAAAAATCTGTCGAATACCCGCTCCCTCAATTCAACCATGATCCCGGGCCCTGCATCTGAGATACGCAATTGAGTGGATTTATCTAACAATCGTACTTCTACCTCAACCCGCCCGCCCTCAGGACTGTACTTCACAGCATTTTCAATTAAGTTGTCGATTAGCGACATCAGGCGTTCCCTGACCCCGGTAATCCAGACTTCATCATGAAAGTAGAATTCAAGCTCAATCTGGCTCTCAGCAGCTAGCGGTGATAACTCAGCCATTCGCTCTTGTATGAGCGTCGTCAGCGGCACAGGCTCCATAACAGTGTCAATGCGCGCTTCACTGTGCATCAGCAGCAGCAACTGATTGACGAGTCGAGCAGCACGGCTATTGCTACGAATAATCCCTGCAAGCAATTCCTGTTGACGAACGTTGCTGACATCGGACTGCAAAGCCTCAACATTGACTCGCATTGCAGCCAGCGGAGTACGCAACTCGTGAGCGGCATCTGCAATGAACGTCCGCTCCCTTTCAGTGCTCTCTCGTACCCTGGCAAGGAATATATTGATCGCGTCCACTATCTGGCGCAGCTCCTTGTGCTTTGGAACTGCTTTTAAGGGAGAAAGATCTTCTGGTGTTCGTAAGGAAACTTCATTTGCCACCTTGTTCCAGGGACGCATGGCAATGCGGATTGACAACCACGCGGGAAACAAAAGAAAAGGAATGCATACCAGCAGCGGTAATATGTAGTATCCGCGCGAGTTCAGGTATATGAAGAAGTTCCAACCGCCAGCAGGAGTGAGCAGTGTTACCTCTGTGTCGGAGTTCCCAGACTTCAGAGTACGGCTCGTCCAGGTACGGCCGTTACTCTGAATACTCTGAATGATCCCATAGCCGGTGTTGGTCACTCCTGCCGGAGCGCCATCAGATGCGTAAATTATCTCTTTATTCTTCCGAACGATTAGGCTGATTGACATTTTGGGGTCTTCACCTCCGCCATAGCCTTCCCGCAATGCCTTGCTGAATTTTTCCAGCACATCGGTGAGATCGTGCGGACGATCCCCCATACGATCCACCAATGTCAGAATGGTTTCATAGGTTTTGCTGCCTGATAGCATTGGAGGGTTACGTAAGTTATCCCATAAAATGTAGGTCAGAAAAATACACCAAAGCAGCGTCAGTAATAGCATCTGGGCGATCATCATTCGCCGTACGAGCGTTGGGATTCTCAGATAGCGCCAAAAGTTAAGCATCAACCTGCCCCCTTCTGAATGGGTACGGTATCAATGACAAACCCCACTCCTCTCACCGTTCGCACATAGCCGTCACCGATTTTGCGACGTAAATTTCCCATATGTACATCGAGCGCATTACTCATATTTTCTTTTGCACCGAAGATCTTTTCTTCCAGAAAACTACGTGTCATAACACGGTCAGCACGCAACATTAACGTTTCAAGCAGCGCGTATTCACTTGCCGTCAAATCAACATGCCTTTCGCTCACGGTCACGCGACGAGTCGGCACATGGAGCGATAGCCCTCGAATCTCTATCACCTCATTCTGAAAACCGTAACTGCGCCGCACAAGTGCCCTCACCCTGGCCAATAACTCGGCGAGAACAAAAGGTTTGACGAGATAGTCGTCTGCGCCGGCATCCAGCCCAGTCAAGCGATCTTGCAGGGTGCCCCGGGCAGTCAGGATGATGACGGGGATCCCCTTGAACTGCTGACGCAGACGCGCCATCAGGCTCATGCCATCACCGTCGGGCAGGCCGAGGTCGAGCAAGACAAGTTCTGGCACGCATACATCAAGTTGATGCAGAGCATCCACTTTTCGGCGAACCCATATGACATCTAATCCCTGGTCTGTGAGGGCAATACGTACGCCGTTGCCGAGATCGATGTCGTCTTCAATTAGGAGAATTTTCACAATAGTGACTTTATCAACAGTGAATGAAGAACGTCTGAAGAAAAAACAGTATCCGTAAATCTATCAGGTTTGCAGAACGGGTACTTACTTCAGTATTTCTTCATTTTGGGCTCATGAGAACTTCAGGGTCAGCATTCAAACTGAGCGTTCTGGCGTTTAAAAGCGCTTGCATCGTAGTCAGTTGACCCCACAAGGACTTCCTTAATGAGAAACATCGAACTGAGTCATAAGTTCCTCCCTTCACTCTCGGGGCAACCCCTGGGAAAATTGTTGTCAGGATTTGTCCTCGCGTTACTGGCAACCCCAATACTGGCAGCAGAACAGAAACAGGGCAACGAGTTGACCCTGGGGGGAGGCGTGGATGTCGCGCCACGTTATTCTGGTTCGGATGAAAGCCGAGTCACGACGGCCCTGGTGATTGATTACTCTATGGTAAATGGTTTCTTCGTCAGCTCCACGCGTGGTATCGGTTACGGCAACAACATCGGTAAATTTGATTACAGCGCTGCGCTGAGTTATCGCGCAGGCAGAAAGGATCGTGACGTGGACAGCGACTCGCTCAGCTACGGTAGCGACGACTTGCGAGGTATGGGTGACGTTAAAGGCTCAGCTATCGTTGTGCCTGGCCTGGGATACGAGGTGACCGACTGGCTTAATTTGCAATTGCAGGCTGAGGTGCCGGTTTCTCAGCGAAGCAATGGTGAGGCCCTGCATTTCAGCATTGTCAGCCCGCTCTATACGTCATCGAAAAACGCTGTGACGCTGGCGCTGACCAGTAGTTGGGGGACCAGCAAGTACATGCAGACTTACTACGGGGTAAATGCATCACAGTCGGCCGCATCGGGGTTTACACGATATGATGCCAGATCGGGAATTTATGCCTATTCACTGAATATGGACTGGACGCACAAGCTTAATCAAGACTGGAGCGTAGTTGCCGCAGCAGGTTTTACGCAGTTGGCTGGTGATGCACGCAACAGCCCAATTGTTCAACGAAAAACATCGCCCACTGGCAGCCTGAAGGTGACATATAGCTTCTGATCGTTGTTCGACGTGTGCTTCCCGGTAGCTTGTGGCTATACACTGTCAATAAATACACATTCGCCCCACCCCATTTCAGATGATGGGGCGCTTGTAAATATCCCGCTTAAGTGCCCGTTATGTGAGACGGGCATTTCGTATCAGGTTGCGTTGTTATATTCGGATGTCGAGAGCAGTGTTTTACTTCCTTTCAAGGTAAACAGTGAAATAAGGGTAAAGCTCAGTGTGATACAGCCTAAAACAAGATAAGCCTGATGGAAGCCTACGGTGTCATACATCCGGCCTACCCATGTCGACAGTACGACGCCCGAAAGTTGTTTCGATAAATTAAAACCAATCAGGAACAAGGTTGCCGAAAGTTTTGGGTTAAATGCGGAGGAGATATATTTAAAGGTGCCGACCAGGAGGAACGGCAGTTCAAACATATGGAGCATTTTTAAGATAACCACTTCTGTGGCTGAAGAGGCAAAAGAAGAACCCAAAATACGCGCCGACATAATGACGCCTGCGGCCAGGAGGGCGTTCTTCGCACCAATGCGGTTAACGATGGCAGGAGCAAAAAACATAATCGTTGCATTGAGTATTTCCCCACCGGTAGTGACAAAACCAAACACTTCGGTCCCGCGTTGTGGGCTGGAGAAAAAACCTTTGAAGAAGTTAGCAAACTGCTGGTCGAATACGTCATAGACACTGGCGACGCCTACAACGTAAATAATAAATCCCCAGAAGCGTGGCATCCGCAATAGCTCGGCGGCGGTGCGCATAGAAAAAGCCTGGCGGTTGGCACCAAGCGCGTCGATAACCCGCTCGCTGTTGCTCCCTTCCGGGCGTGACATCCATAACAGTACGGCAAGCGCCAGGGCAAAACCGGAGGCAATCCAGAATGTAATATTAGGGTCGATGCTAAATAAAATACCGGTGATTGATGCACATAACGCCCAGCCAATACAGCCGGAAACACGAACCTTGCCGTACTCAAAACGGTTAGCCCGACTTACGCGTTCAATATAGGCTTCTACCGCTCCGGATCCACTGGAGAAGACGACGCCCAGATAGATCCCGCCAGCCAGTGCACCAGCAAAAATATTCATCTGCAGTAGAGGAGACAGAACAAAAATAAAGAATGGCGCAAATAAAATCAGTAAGACCGTGATAATCCAGAGCAAGTGTTTGCGTAATCCCAGTTTATCGGAGAGCAGACCAAACACCGGCTGGAAAATAATTGCAAACAGCGAGATAGATGAAAACACAATCCCTGTTTCTGTTTTGGTTAAGTGGTTAACTTCTGCCAGCCAGACCGGAAAGAAAGGAAAGTAGGCCGACATAATGAAATAATAGAAGAAAAAGAACAACATAAAGTAAATGAAGTTATGTCGTTCTCTTGGTGCGAGTTCAGAGAGTTTCATTTTGACTGTTCCATCTGGTTATCCCGGTAAGCCCGGGGCTCACGCTTCGATTATTATTGGAAATGAATCGTTAACTGATATTTCCATTGTGTTTCAAGCAATAGCCATTGCTGCAGTACGCTGGGCGTCCAGGAGTCATCACCGCCGACGCCCATGTGCTGCCCATCAAGGGTTATCCAGACGCCACTTTCCGGCTGCATCCAGTGCCAGTGGTCAGTCTTCATTAATTGCTCGGTGCCGTAAGGCTGTAGGGAAAAGTGGAAATCGCCCGCCACGTGCCAGCGCCCCCAGTCCAGTGCTTTGTTATCACAACGCAGGCCATTCTCGGTGGGGAATATGTACGGTGTCGTCATCTGGTCCAGCGGCAGCTCCCAGCGGGAGAAACAGGCGCTGGTGCGACGATCCGGGTAGTTCTCATGCGGGCCGAACCCCAGCCATGAGACCGGTTTGTTCTGATCCAGCACCTGGAAATTCAGCCCGATGCGTGGCAGCGGCGGCAGGGTGCCAGCACGTTCGCCGTCAATGGCCAGGTGCAGTTTGCCTTGCGCGTCAAAGGTCATCTGCCAGTGGCTGACGATCATAACCTCGTCCCCGCTCAGGTAATGCCAGCGGCTATCTACCACAACGCTGCTGTTCAGACGCTGCGCGTCACACTGCACGCAGCGGGTAGTGAGGTTGTACAGGCCTGCACTTTTCCAGCGTTCAACCCAGGCGTTGGGATCGATGCGCTCCACTTCACTCACGCCAATATCATTATCCAGTGGTGCGCGTATAAACTGGTCGCGCAACGGGGTCAGCAGTTGCTCCACGCCGTCCACCTGCCAGTGTGTCAACAGTCCGCTTTGACGGTCGATCACCCACTGCTGCGAGCCGCTGCGCACCGCCCATGTACTGTCACTGACCTCAAGCTCAGGGGCATTTCCTGCTGACAAAGGCGCCCGAAGGACCAGCGGTGCTGCGAGGGCAAACTGCTGCCAGGCGACGCGATGCCCGGCATCGGACCATTTCGTGGCCTGCGGCTGGATAACCTCCAGCGTGAGCCATACCTCTTTGGCCCCGGCAGGCAGTGTTAATGTCCCCGACAGCGTGAGCTCGCGCTGTCCTTCAGGGCGAAGCTCAAGCGTTAAGCTGCCACTGGCAACCGTTTCTCCCGCAGCCTGGACCTGCCAGTGCAACTCCTCGTTATCCGTTGTGCGAAACAGGTACTCACTGGTGATGCTAATGCAAAGCGGAGTTTGCGACAGCAGGGTAAACTGGAAGTATTGCTGTGCATGTTTGGCTTCAATTAATGACGGATGAGGGCTACGGTCGGGGAAGACAAGACCGTTCATACAGAACTGGCGATCGTTGGGTTTATCGCCAAAATCACCGCCATATGCCCAGCCGTCGCTGCCATCATCGAACGTTTTAGTGATGGCCTGATCGGCCCAGTCCCAGATAAAGCCCCCCTGCAGGCGCGGATAATCACGGAATGCCTGCCAGTAATCGGCAAAATTTCCCAGGCTGTTGCCCATGGCGTGAGCGTATTCGCAAAGGATTAACGGGCGCTGCTCGCCAGGCAGACTGATCCACTTTTTAATCCCCCATTTCGGTACCGCAGGGATAAGCTGATCGCTGTCTACGCGGGCATACATCGGGCAGAGAATATCAGTGGTCGTGCTGTTAGCGCCGCCGCCTTCATACTGCACCGGACGTGACGGGTCGTTACGCTTGAGCCAGTGGTACATAGCTTCGTGATTGCCACCCACGCCGGACTCATTGCCCAGCGACCAGATAATAATCGACGGGTGGTTGCGATTGTTTTGCACCATCCGTGTGACGCGGGCGCTCCATGCAGCTAACCAGGAGGGATCGTCGGAAAGACGGCTCATTGGCACCATGCCGTGGGTCTCGATATTAGCCTCATCGACCACGTACAGGCCATAGTGGTTACAGAGTTCGTACCAGCGCGGCGCGTTAGGATAGTGAGAGCAGCGAGCCGCGTTAAAGTTGTTCTGCTTCATCAGCAGAATGTCCTGCACCATATCGTCTTCGGTAACAACCTGACCGCGCTGATGGTGGTGCTCATGACGGTTTACCCCCCGGATCAACAGCGGTTTACCATTCAACTTCAACAGGCCATTATCGATTTCAACCCGGCGAAACCCGATATCCCAGGCTTCGGCTTCAATCAGTTCATCGCCGCGCCACAGTGAGACGACTGCCCGGTAGCAGTTCGGTGTTTCCGCGCTCCACAGTGCCGGACGTTCCACAGGGAAACGTATCACCGAGCGTTCAGCATAATTGCCGCGTTCATCGGTGACGGGTGAGCCGAGCGACTGCTGATGTCTGGCGACCCGTTGCGTGTCATTCCACAGCTCAACGGCCACCGTCAGTTTTTCCAGCAACGGTGTCGGGGCGGCGACGGTGGCATGGACCTCGAGTTCGGCATCGCGATAAAGCGCATCGAGTTGCGGAGTGAGGTGGACATCGCTCAGGTGCAGCGTCGGTTTATTCAGCAGCCAGACGGAACGAAAGATCCCGCTCATACGCCACATATCCTGATCTTCAAGCCAGGTGCCTGCGCTCCAGCGCATCACCATGACGCAGAGGCGGTTCTCGCCCGCCTGTAGGAACGCACTGAGATCGAAGGCCGCGGGCAGGCGACTGTCCTGCGAGTAACCGACCCATTCGCCGTTGCACCACAAGTGGAATGCGGAGTTCACGCCATCGAAAATAATCTGCGTCTGGCCCTCAGCCAGCCAGTCTTTCTCCACGCTAAACGAGAGTGAATAGCAGCCGGTCGGGTTTTCGTCTGGTACGCGTGGCGGCATCGTATCGATGGGGTAACGCACGTTGGTATAGATTGGCGCGTCATACCCCTCCATTTGCCAGTTCGAGGGGACCGGTGTACTGCGGCTGCCCGCCAAATCGTTTTCCAGCCAGCTGGCGTCCACCTCAAACGGGCTGCGGGCATAAGAAAATTGCCACTGACCATCCAGCAGGCGGCGCTGTGCAGAGAGCTGATTCTCCCTTGCCGAGCGAAGATCGCGCCAGCTGGCAAAGGTCGGATGGGCCGGTAAACGGTTCAGGTGCGTAATGGTCTGGTTTTGCCAGTCTTCACGGGCAAGTACGTCATGAAAAAGAGGACCACCGGAGAGGTGGCAATCGTGATGTCGCATAGGTATACCTGTAGGATCAATGTAAAATGTCATTCGCCAGACAAGATAGAATGAGTTATCAGATATTTTGTTAAAAGCGGCAATCATGTTGAAGTTGAAACTCACGGACGATCACGAAACAAGGCTAAAGCGATAATGTATTGTCGTCTTTCTGACATAAAATGTTAGCGAACGACATTATTGTTAACGGGTAAAGGAGAAGACGATGGAGCGCCGTACGGCAACCTTAGAAGATGTGGCTCGCGAGGCCGGGGTATCCCAGCAGACGGTCTCACGCGTGCTGAATAAACCTGATGTGGTGGCTGAGCGTACCCGCGATAACGTCATTCGTGCAATGCAGGCACTGCACTATGTACCGAACCGCTCAGCACAATTGCTGGCGGGGAAGTCGGCACCGTCTATAGGGTTGATTACCGCGTCGTTGACCCTGCATGCGCCCTCGCAAATCGCTGCTGCGATAAAAAGTCACGCAGGTACACATCAACTGGAGGTCGCTATCGCGATGCCGGTGATGGCTGACTATGCCTCACTTCAGGCGCGGCTGAATGAATTTCGCGCACAAAATATCCGGGGCGCGGTGATTAATCTGCCCCTTGAGGATCACATTGCGGAAAAACTGGTGAATGAGAACCCGGATATTTGCTGTCTGTTTTTAGATGTTTCGCCGGAAACGGATGTCTGCTGCGTACGGTTTGATCACCTTAATGGCTGCGGAGCATGCATCCGTCATCTCTGGGAACTGGGGCATCGTGAGTTCGGCCTGCTTGCAGGGCCAGAGAGTTCCGTTTCGGCGCGTATGCGATTGAGTAGCTGGCGTGAGACATTGCACCGGCTTGGAGTGAGTAATGCGGTTACGGTCTTTGGTGACTGGAGTGCCGCCAGTGGCCGAAATAAGGCCCTTGAGCTGTTACATCAGTATCCGCGGATTAGCGCGATCGTCGTCGCGAACGATCAAATGGCGCTAGGGGTTTTGAGCGCTCTCGCGCAACTGAATCGCACCGGCAGCAGGATGGTTTCCGTCACCGGTTATGATGATACGGCGGACAGCCTCTATTTCCAGCCACCGCTCACCACCGTTGCGCAGGATTTCAACAAGCTGGGTAAGCGGGCCGTCGAGCTGTTAATCCAGCAGATGGCCGCCCCTCAGATTCACATCCGTGAATTGCTGCCGACACATTTGATTATCCGCCAGTCAACCTGTCCTTACGGTGGAGAAGAAGAGGATGAGAAAAAATCTGTCATTGCACAATTAAAATCACTGATAGAAAAACTGTGAAAATTTCGCGTTTATTGAGTCCCACCGCAGAGGGTGGATCAGGTGCGATTACGGTCAGGTTGTGGCTGTAATCAGCTCGAGGTTGAAAGCACACCTGTTATACCTCTGAAAGATGGGATACTTCAGTTTAGCCTTCACTATTTTCAGGAAGAGGACCATTACGACTTGTGCGCTCTGATGTTTTTTGTCTTAATGAATGATTATCATTTCCTTTTATAATTGATGAGATTCTTTTTTGTTAACCCGACGAACACTTATACTGACAGCCCTTGCGTTGCTTCCGGCAAAAACACTCTTCGCTGGAGTGTCCCCATCCCCATTACGCATAGTCTCACTGGATTTGGCCATCACCGAAAGCCTGCTGGGTCTTGGGGTGATCCCACTGGCTGTAGCGAACAAACGTTGGTATCAGAATTTTATCGTGAACCCACCGCTTCCCGAATCTGTACGTGAGATTGGGCTGCCTGATGAACCCAATCTTGAACTGCTGGAGATGCTTAGACCCGATCTTATTTGCGCTACCCGGAGTCAAATCCAGGCCAATACCCGGCTGCAGCATGTAGCTCCGGTAGTAACAATGGATATTTTCCAGCCGGACAGCTCGCCCTGGCTGTTGGCGCAACAGATGATAACGCAGCTTGGCGTCTTCGCATCAAGACGCGAACGTGCAGAACAGCTGGTTCAGGAAGCGTCAGACCAGTTACATCATGTTGGCGCGCGTCTGCAAAAATTTCGAACCCGCCCCCTATTTTTGGCACGCATCAACGAAGACGGGCGCCATTTGTTACTGTTTGGTCGTCACGGTATGTATGATGATCTGCTGCAAAAGATGGGCTTTCATAATGCGTTTAATGGCAAAACTAACGCCTGGGGTGGAGCCATCGTTGGGCTGGACCATCTGCTAAGCCAGCCGGAAGCGCGGCTGGTTTTCTTCAGTAATCGCCGCGATCGGCATACTGTCGATGCGCTGTTAAGTTCACCACTTTGGAAATCAGTTCCTTTGATACGTGAAGGACGTTATAGCGCCATAAACCGTCTTTATCCCAGCGGCGGGTTGCTGTCTGCTATGAATTTTCTTCGCGAACTTGAAACAGCCATGTCAGGGCAAACGGTATGAGGTCCCGCGCTAACATAATCAGTTTTACCTTGCTTTCCGGGGTATTACTGATGGGTTCCATTCTGCTGATAACGCAAAATCCAGCCTATCATTTTTCCTCCCATGATCTGTTGAATGCAATATGGTCACCAGACGATACTTCGTATAAGCAGCTTATTTTTCACTATAGTCTTCTTCCTCGCCTGGCGGTGAGTTTGCTGGCGGGCGCAGCATTGGGACTGGCCGGATTTATCTTCCAGCAGGTATTACGTAATCCGCTGGCTGAACCTGCGACGCTGGGCATCTCCGCTGGAGCATGGCTCGCAATGGTCGTCATTGGTTTATGGTTTCCCTTTGCGTTAGCTGCGGGGCGTGAATGGATTGCTTTTGGTGGGTCCGGAGTGACATTGATGCTGGTGATGCTGCTGGCGAAAGGTCGCGGATTATCACCATTATCACTGATCCTTGGTGGCATGGTCGTGACGCTCTTTTGTTCCAGTGCCAGCTCGATGATGATGTTGTTCAATCATGCCGCGCTGATGGATCTTTTTATCTGGCAAACCGGGTCGCTGGAGCAAAATAACTGGGATACTGCGCAATGGCTGGCGTTACAAATGGGCATTGCCGCTCTGTTTATTATCGCAACGAGTCGCCCACTGCAATTACTGAGTATGAATGAACAGACTGCCCACAGTGTTGGACTCACCGTGCGTTATTTTCGTCTGCTTTTGTTGTTAATTGCCGCGTGGTTAAGTTCGATGGTGGTCAGCCGCGTGGGTGTTATCAGTTTTATCGGTCTGGCTGCGCCTGCGGCTGTTCGATTGTGTGGCATTCATCGTCAGTCTGTTCGCCTGTTTCTGGTGCCGCTCACGGGTGCACTGATGCTGAGTTTTACCGATTTACTTGTACAGACCCTCGGCCAGTATGTGGGCGTGACTATACCCACCGGGCTGGCGACAGCGATAACAGGAGCTCCGCTGTTGTTATTGTTGATACCGCGTTTGAGAGAGCGACAGCTTTCATCCTCATCTTCTTCTTTTTCCCTGCGACGGGTTCAGTCACCGTGGTGGTTAATGGCGTTTCTGCTTTTGTTGCTGATTATTATCATTTGGCTAGCGCTGGCATTCGGGCGTATGCCTGAAGGTTGGGCGTTTTCTCAGCGTGATCAATTCCAGCAATTACTGACATGGCGGGCGCCGAGGGTAATGGCTGCCGTCGTCGCCGGCGCCATGCTTGCCGTGGCTGGCACGCTGATGCAAAGAATGACGACTAACGCGATGGCCAGCCCGGAAGTATTAGGCATCAGCTCTGGTGCAGCATTTGGCGTGGTCATGTTGTTTATGTTCACACAGACATCAAGCCCGGCGTGGATGCTCTTTGCGGCAACGTCAGGCGCGATGGCCACCATGATATTGATGTTAGTGCTCAGCCGTAAATCCTCTTTCTCACCTGAACGTGTGCTGCTGACCGGTATAGCAACCGGCACCGCCTGCAATACTTTCTCTACTCTATATATCGCCAGTGGGGATGATCGTTCGCTACTGCTGATGAACTGGATGGCGGGTTCCACTTATCGCGTGACGGGTCCCGAAGCGTATGTGGCTATCGTGATTCTGTTGGCTGCGTTAGCGATTTTACCGCTGCTGGTTCGCTGGCTGGACAGTTTTCCCTTAGGAGAAACGGTGATGCGCGCCACCGGCATGCCAGTGGGCAGAAGTCGGCTGCTGATTATACTCCTGACGGCGATACTCTGTGCCAGCGCTACGTTACTGACCGGCCCGCTGAGTTTTGTTGGGCTGCTGGCACCACATATCGTGGTGATGATGGGGATCCAGCGGGGAGTCACCCGGCTCATTGCATCGGCACTCATGGGGGCAATTTTGTTACTCTGTGCAGACTGGGTGGGACGTAACCTTCTCTATCCCTTCCAGATCCCTGCAGGGCTTTGTGCGACCTTCATTGGTGCGCCCTATTTCATGTGGATGATGCGACGCAGAGGCCGATAACATGATGCTGAAATTGTTTGCCCCACTCACCCCGGCGTTTCTTCCTTTAGTCAGGGGCGTGACCCTGCCCGATGCCAGCATAAGCGACAATCGCTTACTTCCCGCCACACATCTGCTGCAGCACGAATTTATCGCGCAGCAGCTTAAAGGCTTTGCCCACCAGCATGGCTGGGAGCGGCAGGACGTCACGGCCGTTGCCTCCATGTGGAGTAAGCATTATTTGTCGCTATTTTCCGGCGGTTGGTTATTTGCACGCATACTATACGATACCCTGTTGCCTGCCGATCTAAAGGATCTGCTGTTATTGCTGGATGCTGACGGGCAGGTAACAGCGGTTGTTGTGCCAGATGAGGGGAAATCCGTAGCGCCAGTAAGCACTGTCGAAGATTTTTCGATTTTTTTTCAACAGCATATTGATGCACACTTCGTGGCACTCAGTGCAGTAACGGGCGTAAAAGCGCCGGTGTTATGGAGCAATATCGCCAACGGCGTTGAGGGACTGCGTCATTTGCTCAGCGCGTCGGGTTATCTGTCGCCGGAAAAAGAGCAGGCCATCGCGGCGTTGTTTACAGAAAAATTCTGGCCAGATGGGGCACGTAATTTGATGTATCGATCGGTATTTGTGCGGCGGTCACCGGATGGCGAGGCGGTGAAGCTCCGTAAAGGATGCTGCCTGCGCTATTTGTTGCCAGAGATGGGTTACTGCAAAAATTGCTGCCTGCCACAAGCGTGGCAGGCAAACTATCTACCTTCTACCACTGATAACTGAGCCCACCAATAACGGAGCGTTCATCACCGTAACGGCAGACCGTGTTGCAATAGAGGTATTTCTCGTCTGTCAGGTTTTGTACCTTCAGTGACAGGGTCAGGTTGTTGACCGGCTGATAGCTGATTTTGGTATCAAAGATAGTAAACGCCGGGATCTTATCACTGCTGACCGACGGCGAGGTTTTGGTTGTACCAATGTAGCGAGCGCCCGCCCCCACCGTCACCTGCGGCAATCCAAGGCTGGCAAGACGATAATCACTCCAGATGCTTGCCGTGTTGTACGGCACGCCTTCTACCCGGCTGCCTTTTTTCAGCATGTTATTGTCTTTCGTCACTCGCGCATCCGTGTAAGCGTAGGAAGTGATAATATTGAGGTTTGACGTTATCTCACTCTTCATCTCCAGTTCCAGGCCACGAGAACGTATTTCGCCCGTCTGCACGTTATAACTGCTATCGGCAGGGTCGGATGTCAGGGCATTGTTTTGTGTGAGCTGATACAGCGCCATACTGATAATAGTTTTGCTTTCTGGTGGCTGGAAGCGAATGCCCGCCTCATACTGCTCACCTTCCGTTGGACGAAAGCTGTTACCTTCTCTGTCGGTACCCGATGTCGGGTTGAATGACTGGCTATAACTGATATACGGTGCCAGGCCGTTATCGGCCAGATAGACAGCACCTATACGCCCCGTGGCTTTATGATCGCTTTGAATGGTTTGGGCCTGATTGCTGTGTTTCGTCGTGCGGCTTTCTGACCAGTCGTTACGACCGCTCAGCAGCAGTACCCATTTTTTGTTCCAGGTAATTTGATCCTGTAAGTAAATGCCAAACTGGTCGCTGGTCAACCGTGACCCGCTGTCGACGGCGGCTACAGTAGGAGTATTGCCGTACTGGATGTTCGTTAAATCCAGCGAGGAGCCTAACCCGATGTAACGCGAGGAATCATACGTTTTATGGTAATAATCGGTCCCCGCCAATATCTGATGTTCCCAGTCGCCTGCATCGAGCGTCCAGGTCAAATTGCTATCGGTGGTTAATCCGGTGGAATGCTCATGGCGCTTACTGTAATAGCGCGTCAGGGTGTTACCACTGATGGCATTGGCATTCATATAGTTAAAGTCACCTTCAGCATCCATATAACGCAGCGCATGGCTGAACTTCAGCGAGTCAGAGAACTGATGCGTTAAGAGGTAACCCAGGCTCTTCATCTCGGTATCAAAGCGGTCAAAATCCGGTTCGCCGACAAACTGATCACGTGCAATTTTTGCACCTGCCGTTTTGCTGTATGTCGTCATGTTATAATTCAGTGGGGTGGCAAATTGGGTCTTAATCTTCTGGTAGCTGGCAAGGAGTGTCAGACTGGTACTGTCATTAGGTCGCCAGGTAAATGCCGGTGCCAGATACTGCTTATCATCGTTGATATAGTCGGTTTGCGTGTCGCTATCGCGTAGCAGGCCAGTTAAGCGGTAAGAATATTTGCCTTCATCATCGATCGGACCGGAGAAATCGCCCGAAACCTGTTTGCGATCATAGCTACCATATTCCACATTCAGCTCGTGCCAGGGAATGGTGGAAGGGCGTTTGGTGACGGCGTTGATTAAGCCGCCCGGCGACAATTGTCCGTATAAAACAGAAGCGGCTCCTTTGATCATTTCAATACGTTCAAATGCATAAGGTTCCAGCCCGCCATCATAGACACTGGCCTGCATCTTCATGCCATCTTTCAGTATGCCCCCCGTACCGGAGCCCACATTGAACCCGCGGATCGTATAATCGTCTGCGGCACGGCTGAAGCCATTCGGTTGCGCCAGAAAACCGGGGGTGTATTTGAAAGCATCGGCCAGGGTATCCGTCTGCCGGGCTTTCATTTCATCAGCCGTGACCACAGCAACCGACTGCGGGGTGCGGGTAATCGAAGTATCCGCCTTGGTGGCACTGAGATTTTTAGTGGCCACATAACCCTGCAGATAATCGGTACTGTCTTCAGGTGCAACGGCAGTCACCGTGATAGTGTTTTCTGCGGCTGTTTGCGATTGCGCATGAGCGTTAGTAATGAGCAGAATGGTGGAAGAGATGAACAGCGTTATGGGGTTGATAACGGTGCTGAGTTTAGCTGGTGTGAAAATAGATGGCATTATTGAGAACCCTTCATGTAACAGTAATGACTATCATTAGTATTCTCATTCTAAATGTAACATGTTATTAAGCGTCAAGGCAGCGCGTATTGAGAGTTAATTAACAAAGAATAGGAAATTTGATTCTCTTTCAGAGGATTAAGCTTGATCACTCGGTTGATTCTGCCTCAACGGAGAACCGTTTATTCATTTTTTATAACAAAAGTGAGTTTACAGCGGGAAAGAATTTTAAAGCAGCCCGCTCAGGTTTCCCTGAGCGGGCTGCTTGTTTTCTGCGAGTATCAATCTCAACAGCATCAGATCCCCCCCTACAGGCAGAGGTGTTACCGCTGATAAATCTGTGCCTCATAAGCCCGTAAGCTTTGCCGTTTTCCCTGCTCCTGATAGTTGCTCAGCAACGGTTGCCAGCCGTCCAGTAACAGCTCTTGCGGATCTATCTCCTGTTGATGGGCACTGAAATTGACGATCACCAACACCTGCTGTTCATTCAGACTACGGGTATAAGCATAGATCTGCGGATGTGTCGGCAGCAGGAGTTGATAAGCCCCTTCAATCAATACCGGCATCTGCCGACGCAGGCGGATCAGCGCACGATAGAAGTTCAGCACGGAACCGCTGTCAGCGCGTTGGTCCGCCACGTTGATCTCAGGGTAATTACTGTTCGCAGGGAACCAGGGGGTGGCATTGCTGAAACCGCCGTGGGTACTCTGATCCCACTGCATCGGGGTGCGCGAGTTATCGCGCCCGGTGCGGCTGAGAAATGCGAGGATCTCGGGCTCTTCCCTGCCCTGTCGGCGCATTTCAACGGCGAGTTTCTTCGCGGCAACGTCGTCAAAATCCTCCAGGCTGGCGAAATGCGTATTGGTCATGCCAAGTTCCTGCCCCTGATAAATAAACGGCGTACCTTTCATCAGGAAGAACATCGCCGCAATAGCAGTCGCGCTTTCACGTTGATAATTTTTATCGTCGCCCCAGCCCGATACCACACGGGGAAGATCATGATTTTCTACGTATAACGCGTTCCAGCCTTTGTTTTCCAGCAGTGTCTGCCAGCGCGTGAAAATCTCTTTTAAGCCGGGTAAATCGAGACTGGCCTCCTGGGTGTCCTTTTGCCCATCCTGCCACAGCTTCACGTGCTCAAACTGAAAGATCATATTCAGCCTGCCCCGCTGCTCGCCGACCCACTCTTCACCCTGTTCAGCGGAGGCACCGTTCATTTCGCCGATGGTCACAATGTCATAGTGACTGAACACCTGTTCACACATGTCATCGACGTAATCAAGCAGCCCGTCATAGTTGAGGTGGCGCTCGAATGACGGTACGTAAGGCAGCGCCAGGGGATTAGGCAAATCGCTGAAAGCTGGCTCTTTTTTCATATGGCAGATGGCATCAATGCGAAAACCATCCACCCCTTTGTCAAGCCACCAACGCATCATGTTGTACACCGCCGAACGCACCTCGGGGTTTTCCCAGTTCAAATCTGGCTGCTTTTCGGAGAACAAATGCAGGAAATACTGCCCGGTAGCCTCACTGTATTTCCAGGCAGAACCGTTGAAGATGCTTTCCCAGTTGTTCGGCTCAGCGCCCGCTTTACCGTCGCGCCAGATGTACCAGTCGCGTTTCGGGTTATCCCGTGACGCGCTGGACGCTAAAAACCACGGATGCTCATCAGAAGTATGGTTCACCACTAAATCAATAATCAGGCGCATACCGCGCGCATGCACCTGTTCAAGCAGACGGTCAAAATCCTCCATCGTGCCAAACTCAGCCATGATTTTCTGGTAATCGCTGATGTCATAGCCGTTGTCATCATTGGGGGACTGATACATGGGGCAGATCCAAATCAGATCGATGCCCAAATCTTCCAGGTAATCGAGTTTTTCCGTGATGCCATTCAGGTCACCTATACCATCGTTATTGCTGTCGTTGAAGCTGCGCGGGTATATCTGATACGCCACGGCCTCTTTCCACCAGTTTGCCATCACAGCCTCTCAATAAGTAATGCAAAGGATTCATAAGGTTGCAGTTTCATAATCGGCTCCAGCCGCTCCCGTGGCGCGTAATTGTTGATGAGACAATGGCCCTGCTGGCTCTGCAGGTTGTCGGGGATCGCCAGCATCACAGCGTCTCGCGTGAAGTTATTGATCACCACCAGCGTCTGCTCCCCCAGCGTGCGCCGCCAGGCAAACACCTGCGGATGGTCGACAACGATCTGCCTGAAGTCGCCGTGCACCAGCAGCGGCAGCTGCTTACGCAATGCCACCAGCTTCTGGTAGTGGTAAAAAACAGAGTCAGGATCGTCAAGCGCAGCCGCGACATTCACTGTCCTGAAGTTGGGATGAGCCTCAATCCAGGGCTGACCGGTGGTAAACCCGGCATGTGGACTGCTGTCCCACTGCATCGGCGTTCGCGCATTATCGCGCCCGTTGGCGTGGATACCGCGCATCATCGCTTCATGGCTCATCCCTTCGGCGATCCGCTCCTGATAAAGATTCAGGCTTTCAATATCCCGATAGTCGTCAATATCAGCAAAACTCACGTTGGTCATGCCAATCTCTTCACCCTGATAAATGTAAGGTGTGCCTTTAAGGCAGTGAAGCGCGGTGGCGAGCATTTTTGCTGATACCACGCGATACTCACCGTCGTCACCAAATTTGGAGACCGCGCGAGGCAAATCATGGTTGCTCCAGAACAACGAGTTCCAGCCATGGTCAGCCAGTGCCGTCTGCCACTTGTCAATCACGGCCTTAAAGCGCAACAGATCAAACGGCTGGTTGCACCACTTCCCGTACTGTTCATCCCAGAAAAGTTTGATGTGCTCAAACTGAAAGACCATCGTCAGCTCTTGCCGCTCTTCGGCACTGTAGAGCAGGGCGTCTTCCGGCGTTGCGCTCCACGTCTCCCCTACCGTCACGCTGCCGCGCGGGCCAAAGGTCGCCCGGTTCATCTGCTGAAGATACAGGTGAAGATGACGGCCATTCGCCATGATCTGTTGATCCACTTCTTTCCCGATCAGGTCGATAACGTCCATTCGAAATCCCCCGATGCCCTTATCCAGCCAGCGGTTCATCATGGCGTGGATGGCTTCACGAACGCGCGGGTTTTCCCAGTTGAGATCGGGCTGGCGCGTGGAAAACTGATGCAGGTAATATTCACCGCTGGCCTCATCAAGCGTCCAGGCACTGCCACCAAAGTTCGAACGAGAGTCATCAGGCGGCCCGCCGTCTGCCGCCGGTTTTCGCCAGATATAAAAGTCACGGTAAGCACTGTTTTTTGAGGTCAGTGCGTCGATAAACCAGGGATGTTCGTCAGAGGTATGGTTGACCACCAGATCCATCAGGATGTCGATATCACGCGCTTTAGCTTCTGCAATCAGGCGCTCCATGTCGCTCATCGAGCCAAAAATGTCGGCAATATCTTCGTAATCAGAGATGTCATAGCCGTTATCGTCCATCGGCGAACGGTAAACGGGCGACAGCCACAACAGCGTGATGCCGAGCTGTTGCAGGTAATCGAGCTTGCTGATAATACCGTTGAGATCGCCGGTACCGTCGCCGTTACTGTCCATAAAGCTGCGCGGATAGACCTGATAAACTACGGCCTCTTTCCAGTGCGGTGTGCTGTGCATAGCATTGATCACGTGATTTTCCCCCAGACGAATTAGTGTACTTTTGCCAGATGACGTTGGAACGCCTGGCCGTTACTGTCGAACAGGTAACAGCATTCCACCGGAAGCCGTACCCCAACGGTTTGGCCAACATGAATGGCGGAACGCTCGGCATGCCGCACGACCCAGGGTTCGCCCGCATTGCCGTTGTCCAGATACAGCAGGGTTTCATTGCCCATCTGTTCCACAAACATCACCTCGCCCTGGTATTCGCACTGTTCCACATTGCCACTACGAATATGTTCTGGACGAATACCGATGTTGACGCTGCGGCCCTCCGCCTCGGCCGGGGTGGCGATGGATAACACCAGCGTTTTGCCATTGTCCAGTTCCACCACGCTTTGCTGTTCGCCCGACCGGCGCAGCGTGGCCGGGATCAGATTCATCTTCGGCGAACCGATAAACTGGGCGACAAACTCATTGGCGGGCTGGTCGTACAGCTCAAGCGGCGTTCCCACCTGTTCGATATTGCCCTGATTGAGCACCACGATCCGGTCGGCCAGCGTCATCGCCTCGACCTGATCGTGCGTCACATAAATAATGGTGACACCCAGACGTTTATGCAGGGCAGAGACTTCCATACGCATCTGCACCCGCAGCGAGGCATCAAGGTTGGAGAGCGGCTCATCGAACAGGAACAAGCGCGGTTCGCGCACAATGGCACGCCCGATCGCCACGCGCTGACGCTGGCCACCCGACAAATCTTTTGGCCGTCGCTCGAGCAACGGCTCCAGCTGTAAAATGCGTGCACACTCCCTCACCCGTTGATCAATTTCCGCCTTTGAACAGTGCGCCAGCTCCAGCGCGAAAGCCATATTCTGATAAACACTCATATGCGGATACAGTGCATATGACTGGAAGACCATGCCGATACCGCGTTCGGCCGGGCTGTCGTCATTGGCGTAGTGACCATCGATGTACATGCCCCCACCGCTGATCTCCTCCAGCCCGGCAATCATTCGCAGCAGCGTTGACTTGCCGCAGCCAGAAGGCCCGACGATCACCACAAACTCTCCGCTTTTAATCTGCAAATTCAGCGAACGGATGACCTCCGCCTTCGCGCCATAGCGTTTTTGAATCTTATCCAGCGTTAACTGCGCCATATTCCCCTCCCGGTCCTCGATAAAATGATGCCGGCCAGCCACCGGCATGAATGAAATGACGCTATTTCAGATAGTTGAGCCAGGGCTGTTGGCGAGAGATCATCACATCGACCAGCTCGGGGATCGCACGGCATTGGTTATTCACAGAGTCCACAAGCAGCGCCTGAATCACCAGATCGCGCGAGCCGGCAATAATGGCCTCGGCCGTAAGATCGTGAATGGCAATCTGATTACTGAGCAGCCCACCAATACCCGGTGGGATGTCTACCTGAATACCGTGCACGCCTTTACGGTCAATGATTGCCGGTACTTCTACCGCGATAAATTCGGGCAACTGTTTAATAAACCCACGATTAGGAATGTTGACGGCGGCCTCCTCATAGCCGGAGTCGGTCAGGATGCCCTCCATAATCGACACCACTCTTTCCTTTAATTTAAGCTCGATCTTCGGCTGCACCCCGCCAAGGTAGTTACGGTAGAACGTGTAAAAGTCGAGAATGCCACGATGGTCACTGACCTCACCTGCCCAGCTGATGTATTCGCCAAAGTGGCTATCCACGGTGATAGGCATGCAGTGGAACTTCTCCAGGATCTCTTTGAACAGGGTGCGGTCTGCCCACGGATACGAACTGTCTTTGCCGCCCAGCGCATGACGCTCAGTACTGCCCTCGGTATCCACCAGTTTGCCGTGCTGACGCGTATACGCCAGGATGTCGCTGTAACCCGGCAGGCTGGCGAAATAGTCAGGCGCTTTGGCGCGGACATCGGCATAGGCATCTTTGCCACTGTCTTTGTAACGCGCTTCCAGCAGCACGCTGAAGTGGTTAAGGCCGCCCGCCCGCAGGCTCAGGTTATCGAACGAGGTGTTGAGCATTTCAGGCAGATAGCGCTCCAGTGAGGCAATTTCGTGGCACATGCCAACAAAATTGAGTTCCGGGAAGCGGCGATGAACGGTGGTGCAAATGCGGCTCATGGGATTTGAATAGTTAAAAATCCAGGCATCAGGACAGATGTCAGCCACATCGGCACAAATATCGAGGATCGGAGGAATAATACGCAGCGAATGGAATAACCCCCCCGGCCCCCCATTCTCACCATAAACCTGCTGAATGCCGTACTGCTGCGGGATCTGCCAGTCAAGGTCCCACAGGGCAAAACGGTCGCCCACCTCAATCGAAATGATGACAAATTCGGCCCCGCGCAGTGCCGTGCGACGGTCGGTGGTGGCACTGACGATGAACGGTAAATCTTCTTTTGCCAGAAAGTCTTTCGCAGTCTTTTCGGTCACCGCCAGTGCAACAGGATTAATGTCATGCAGGATGATTTCACTGCCGTACAGCGCACGGCTCTGAAAGATGTCACCTAAGGTGCCGTAGCCAAACTGTGCACTGCCTGCACCCACTAAAACGATTTTTGTAGCCATGTTTACGTCTCCTGACGAGGATAATGTGGGCGTTAGCCCTTAACTGCACCGTTGGTTAATCCACTGACGATGCGTCGCTGGAAGATCAGCACCAGCGCCACAATGGGAAGCGTCACGATCACCGAGGAGGCCATGATGGCTCCCCAGGGAAGTTCAAATTGAGAAGATCCCTGCATCATGCCGATCGCGACAGGCACGGTGCGTTTATCACCGGAAATGACAAACGTCAGGGCGAACATGAATTCATTCCACGCGCCGATAAATGCCAGCAGTCCTGTGGTCACCAGCGACGGCCCCATGATCGGCACGAAAATGCGACGGATGATGGTCCAGGTACTGGCACCGTCGACGATGGCCGCCTCTTCCAGCTCCGTTGGGATAGCCTTCATAAAGGTGGTCAGCACCCAGATGGTGAACGGCAATGAAAAGGTGGTGTAAGAGAGCACCAGCGCGCCAAGCGAGTCATACAACCCCATAAAACGCACCAGCTCAAACATGCCGGACAGCACCGCCACCTGTGGGAACATCGACACGCAGAGAATGGTGAACAGCAAATACTTGCGGCCTGTAAACTGAATGCGCGACAAAGCAAAAGCGGCGGTAATCGACACCAGAAGGCACAGGCCCACGGTCAGCGTTGCCACTACTGCCGAGTTGAAAAGGCTGCGGGCGATGCCGTTATCCATCAGCGCCGTGACATAATTTCCCCAGTTCATTTCATTGGGTAGCCACTCCACGTTGAAGAGATTCTGCCCTGAACGTAGCGACGTGATAATGGCGTAATAAAACGGGAACAGGCAGATCAGACAGGCGAGTGTCGCTGCGGTCAGAATCATTAAACGCCGGGCAAGCTGTTGTTGTTGACGGTTCAGCCTCATGATTTTGCCTCTCCATTGCTGCGGCGGCCCAGCATCACAAAGCAGGCTGCAATCCCGGCCACCATCATGAATACCAGTACCGACGCAGCGGAACCGGACCCCATTTCCTGATAACTCACTAACTGATCGCGTGCGTAACCTGACACCGACACCGTCGCCTCACTGTTGGAGGTCAGGATATAAATCAGATCAAAGACGCGCAGCGCATCCATGACGCGGAAAATCAGCGCCACGATCATCGCCGGCATAATTAAGGGCAGCGTGATGCGACGAAAACGCTGCCACGCGTTGGCACCATCAATCCGTGCCGCTTCGTACAAGTCGCGGGGGATCAGCTGCAGCGCGGCTAACAGCATCAGTGCCATAAACGGCGTGGTTTTCCACACGTCAACGATCACTACCGCCCACATTGAGAGCACCGGGTCCGCCACCCACGCCAGCGGCGTGTTGATCACGCCCATTTTGAGCAGCAGGTCGTTCACCACGCCGTACTGATCGTGAAACATCCAACTCCACATTCTGGCTGACACAATCGTCGGGATCGCCCAGGGCACGAGGATTGCGGTGCGCACCAGCCCCTGCCCGCGAAACTTCTCGTTCATCAACAGCGCCAGCAGCATGCCGAAGACCAGTTCAAGCGATACCGACATCATGCTGAAACGCAGCGTGTTACCCACGGCCATCCACCACAGCGGGTCTGCCAGCACGCCGTAATGATGGCCACCCGCAGCAACGTCAAAATAATTGGAAAAACCGACAAAATGGTAATCGTCAGGCGCATCCAGCATGGCGTCAGTGAAGCTGTAAAACAGCGTACGAAAGAGAGGCCAGCCAGCGACGGCGGCCAGTAACAGTAGCGCAGGCGCCACCAGCAGCCAGGCAATACGGCTGCGGCGCAATTGATAGTTGCGCTTCGCCACCGGTGCGCTGGCGGTGTTGTCAGGAAGGGACAGGGAAGGCGTTTCTTGCTTCATACATCGTACTCCGGACCGTTAATGGGGCATTGGGTTCAACGCCATCCTCTGGCTTTAATTCTCTCCAGCCGCTGCTGTAACCCGGCCACCGCGGTTGCCCCATCAATGTCACCGCGCAACACGTTGTAGGTGGCGTTATAGATCGCTTTAGAGACCTGCGCGTACTGGCGGCGGGTCTGCGTGGCGGGGCGCGGTTTGGCCAGCAAGAAGATGTTTTTGAAGTCAGACAGATAAGGTGCCTGCGCCAGGACCTCAGGATCGTCATACAGCGCGGTGCGTGACGGAGTCCACCCCATCAGCGCCAGGGTTTTCTTCTGTGATTCGGCACTGCTGACGATCTTGAGCAGGGCAATCGCTGCCTGTGGATTTTTGGTATACGCACTGATCGCCCAGTGCCAGCCGCCCATGGCGCTGACCGATGTGCCATCGTCGCTGGCGGGTAACGGCATAACGCCGACCTTGCCACGAATGGCACTGCTGCGGTCTTCTGCCAGCGTATAGGCGTAAGGCCAGTTGCGCATAAACAGGGCATCACCGTTTTGGAAACCCCACCGCGACTCCTCTTCCATATAGCCCAGCGCCCCAGGCGGGACGATTTTACCGATCCACCCTGCGGCCATATCCAATGCCTGCGCAGCGCGCGCGTTGTTGATGGTAATATTGCCTTGAGAATCAATCACACTGCCGCCGTTCTGTGACTCCACCCACTCCAGCGCGTTACAGGTCAGCCCTTCATAGGCTTTGCCCTGAAACACCATTCCCCAGAAATTTTTATGCCCTGATTCGCGTTCACTCTGCTGAATACGCGTGGCAATGCGGGTCAGTTCTGTCCAGGTCACCGGGGGCTTTTCGCCGTATTTAGCCAGTAAGTCTTTGCGGTAAAACAACGCTCCCGCATCCATATAGGCGGGAATCGCTTTCACGCGTCCATTGACCACATCGTTTTGCATCGCGGTGGGGAAAAAGTCATGGCGTATATCGCTAACGCTGTCCGTCAAATCGAGAAGATGTTTGTCCAGCACGCCAATCCAGACGGTATCCGCCTGAAACAGATCAATGGCATCGGAATCTTTCGCGGCAAACAGCTGCTGAAACAACGACAGTTTTTCATTGGAGGCAGGAGGAAGATCGATAAATTTCAGGGTATGGCCCGTTTGAGCCTCAAACTTCTGCTTAATATAGTGACAAAATTGACGGCCTTCCTTGCTTGGCGGACACTCCATGCGCAGGGTATCTGCAGCAGCCAGACCCGATGTCAGGGTCAGTACGGCAAGCACCAGTTCCGGGATCACTCTTCTCATAGCTTGTTCTCAGGTGGGGGCGAGAATATCGTCATAGGAAAAAAAATAGCGAAACCATGACATTGACGGAAATTGATTTTCACCGCTAAGCTATAGAAAAAATCTATAGCATGAAGGGAATATGTGATCGTGGATAAAATTCTTCGTCAGTTTATTGAAGTCGCGATGTTCAAAAATGTGAGTCATGCTGCAAACAAACTTTGCCTTAGCCAGCCCACCGTTACCCATAATATGAAGAAGTTAGAAGAGAGTCTGGGCGTGCAGCTGCTGGAGCGCACGTCAACGGGCGTGAAGACCACCGAATATGGCGACCTTTTGCTGGAGCAGGCACAAATGATGCAGCGGATTTATGAAAATACGCTGACAAAACTAGCGTTTATCAAAGCACGTCAGGTACAAAGCCTGCGTATGGGCACGGGGCATGCCTGGTGGCATCTGTTTATCCGCGACAGCTTCACCGCTTACCGAACGCTGCACCCTACCGTCAATATTCACATCGACCAGGGAAACCATCTCAGGTTGATGGATCTGTTACTGGGGGGGGATATCGATCTGTTTGTCGGGCATGAAATTCAGGGTCTGAATTCGAAGGCGGGGATCAGCTTTGTGCCGCTGTTTAGCGTCACTGACAGCCTGTTTGTCCGGCAGGGTCATCCGCTGAGCAACAGAGTTATCGAACCGGTTGAACTGCAGGACTATCCTTGTGTGGAGCTGACGCCGGATGAGGGTCGCTTTCAGCATATGATGGAAGATATGCAACCGAAAAGGCAGGCAAGAAACCGCATGCATTTAGAAGAGAGGGTGATCTGGTCAACAAACTCCATGATGGCGGCAGTCGACATGATCAACGAGTCGGACGCCGTGATGTTGAGCTATCCGTTATGCATGGCTGACTACTTTTCTCGCCATAAGATTGTTCCCTTGCAAACCACGCAACCCAGTCCACGCTATAACGTCGGCTTTTATTTGATGCGTGAGAAGAGGGACACGGCTCACGTGGTGCAAATGCAGGAACTGATGCAACAGCATCTTGAGCCGATCCGCCACCTGCTGGTTTAACGACGGTGATCGGTTAACCCCGTCAGCGCCTCATACAACGAACGGGAGTTACCCGGGCCGACAACCAGGTGATACTCAGTGCTGTGCTGAGCCGTGTCGACTTCCAGCACGGATTTAATCGCGTCTAACGCTTCTAACGCGTGCCTGTCGAAGCACGCGTTGTCACGAATGGTCACCCTGATGCGACTGGCGCAGTAACTCAGCTTAACGAGATTCTCCGCCCCCCCTAATGCCTTCAGTACACCCGCCGCGAGCTGTTGTTTTTCCATATTTCCTCCTGAGAGCCTTTCATATTTTCTGCTGTAGCATAGGGTTGGCATCTGGCGAAGTGAAATTGATTTATTGCCGAGAGATATAGAGTCCATCTATAACTCGCTTCAACAGCATAGCGCGGTGGATATTTTTCAATGAAAAAAAACAGAACTATCCCCCAGAGAGCAAAAGAAACTAAATCGATTCAGCTTAATATTACTCGTCCTGAATAAAAATAGAGAACATGATTCCTTTTAGCGACGTAAATTTTATTTCACATTTACTTGATCACCCGGAAGTCGCATAATTAAAAAAAACAAAAATACGCATGATAATTAATAATAACTTAGTCAATAAGTCTATTTTTGACATTGCAATCTCAATGTATCCTACTCCACGCGTATTAAAGTAATAACTCATCACCTCTCTATATTTTAGGATTAATCATAGGAGAATTATGTTATGTCCTCTCAAGGATTGAAAACGGCTGTCGCTATTTTTCTTGCAACCACTTTTTCTGCCACATCCTATCAGGCCTGTAGTGCCGGGCCAGATACCGCCCCCACGCTCAACGTTCAGCAATCAAATGCTCTGCCCACATGGTGGAAGCAGGCTGTTTTTTATCAGGTATATCCACGCTCATTTAAAGATACAAATGGGGATGGCATTGGGGATTTAAACGGTATTATTGAGAATTTAGACTATCTGAAGAAACTGGGTATTGATGCGATTTGGATCAATCCACATTACGATTCACCCAATACGGATAATGGTTATGACATCCGGGATTACCGTAAGATAATGAAAGAATACGGTACGATGGAAGACTTTGACCGTCTTATTTCAGAAATGAAGAAACGCAATATGCGTTTGATGATTGATATTGTTATCAACCACACCAGCGATCAGCATGCCTGGTTTGTTCAGAGCAAATCGGGTAAGAACAACCCCTACAGGGACTATTATTTCTGGCGTGACGGTAAGGATGGCCATGCCCCCAATAACTATCCCTCCTTCTTCGGTGGCTCAGCCTGGGAAAAAGACGATAAATCAGGCCAGTACTACCTCCATTACTTTGCCAAACAGCAACCCGACCTCAACTGGGACAATCCCAAAGTCCGTCAAGACCTGTATGACATGCTCCGCTTCTGGTTAGATAAAGGCGTTTCTGGTTTACGCTTTGATACCGTTGCCACCTACTCGAAAATCCCAAACTTCCCTGACCTTAGCCAACAGCAGTTAAAAAATTTCGCCGAGGAATATACTAAAGGTCCTAAAATTCACGACTACGTGAATGAAATGAACAGAGAAGTATTATCCCACTATGATATCGCCACTGCGGGGGAAATATTTGGCGTTCCGCTGGATAAATCGATTAAGTTTTTCGATCGCCGTAGAAATGAATTAAATATAGCGTTTACGTTTGATCTGATCAGACTCGATCGTGATGCTGATGAAAGATGGCGGCGAAAAGACTGGACCCTTTCTCAGTTCCGAAAAATTGTCGATAAGGTTGACCAAACGGCAGGAGAGTATGGGTGGAATGCCTTTTTCTTAGACAATCATGACAATCCCCGCGCGGTTTCTCACTTTGGTGATGATCGACCACAATGGCGCGAGCATGCGGCGAAAGCACTGGCAACATTGACGCTGACCCAGCGTGCAACGCCTTTTATCTACCAGGGTTCAGAACTCGGCATGACCAATTATCCCTTTAAAAAAATCGATGATTTCGATGATGTAGAGGTGAAAGGTTTTTGGCAAGACTACGTTGAAACAGGCAAAGTGAAAGCTGAGGAATTCCTTCAAAACGTACGCCAAACCAGCCGTGATAACAGCAGAACCCCCTTCCAGTGGGATGCAAGCAAAAACGCGGGCTTTACCAGTGGAACCCCCTGGTTAAAAATCAATCCCAATTATAAAGAAATCAACAGCGCAGATCAGATTAACAATCCAAATTCCGTATTTAACTATTATAGAAAGCTGATTAACATTCGCCATGACATCCCTGCCTTGACCTACGGCAGTTATATTGATTTAGACCCTGACAACAATTCAGTCTATGCTTACACCCGAACGCTCGGCGCTGAAAAATATCTTGTGGTCATTAATTTTAAAGAAGAAGTGATGCACTATACCCTGCCTGGTGATTTATCCATT
The DNA here is from genome assembly GCF_037479175.1 of Erwinia sp. MYb375. Taxonomy (NCBI): domain Bacteria; kingdom Pseudomonadati; phylum Pseudomonadota; class Gammaproteobacteria; order Enterobacterales; family Erwiniaceae; genus Erwinia; species Erwinia sp. MYb375. The sequence continues at coordinate 1,247,265 of NZ_JBBGZS010000023.1, forward strand.
AATAAGGTGATTACTGAAAACAACAGTCACACTATTGTGAATAAAAATGACAGGCAACTCCGTCTTGAACCCTGGCAGTCCGGTATTTATAAACTTAATCCGTAGAAGATCCTCGTGGGGCTACAAGCGTTTGTAGCCCCTTCCAGGCTCAAAAAAGGCCTGGCGACCCGGTTTACTCTGCTGCCCATTCGATTCGGTTCTTGCCCCGTTTTTTCGCTTCATACAGGGCGATATCGACGCGTTTGAGTAAATTATCGACCGTTTCGTCTTCTTTTTTTTGACCGGCGCCGATACTGACAGTAAAGCGTATTTCATCCCGGATGATTAAGTCTCGGGTTCGGGATAGTATCTTTTCCGCCATAACGCTGGCGTCCTGCTGTGATGGCAGTGTCGCTATAACGGCAAACTCTTCACCGCCGATTCTTGACGCGGTAACATTACCGTCATGCAGGCTACTCAACAGGTTACCGAATGCCCTAAGGACCTCATCACCCATATCATGTCCATATTTATCATTGATGTTTTTAAAAAAGTCGATATCAATGATAAAAATATAATTACCTGTATTTTTCAACTCCATAAGAATGTTTCTGAAATACCGTCTGTTTGGCAAATTCGTCAATTCATCACGATAAGAATCAATGCTGGCATCGGCATATTTACCATTGACATATCGCACAATAAAATAGATACCAATCGAAACACAGAGCATCCCGGCCAGCTTGAAGACATCTTCAATATAATAACCCACCCAGCGCGGTTGCTGGATAAATTCATCCATCACATCAAACGCTGCAGAGATAATCCAGATATGCAGGCCCAGGTTAATGCCTCTGCGCAACCTGGCGTTAACCGTTAAACGGTTAAAACTCCATAAGATAAAATTAAGGATTAGCCACTGAATGACGTCCACTATCCAGCCGGAATTTTCGATCCATGAATGACCAATTTTCTTTTCCGGAAAGCTGGCCAGATTAATCATCACCACCAAAAAACATAACACCAGAGAGGATGCCATTGGTAGATAAAGATTTTTTAGTGATTCATTTCTTGTAAAAAGTCCGTCTTCATATTTCACAAATGGCATACTAACCCCTGATACATAGTGAAATGAAAATTATTCTCATATAATTTTTATGCCTAATATTTCATTATTTACATATCCCTGGCGGCTATCACAACATCTCATCTCCTTGTTTTGGCTGGCGTGAAAACATTGTGCTGATCTTCTCGGAACATAACAACTGGCTACCTGAATTTTACCCTGTACCAAAATCCTGCCGCATTCAGAAACAGAATTCCGGCCTGATAAACCCCCTCTTGAACGGAGGGGGAATGAGAAAAGCCCCCTCAGGAAATACTGAGCGGGCTTTTCTCATCAATCTGCACGAAACTTTGTATGATGTTAATGCATTGAGGTGAACGGGAAAGACATCCCTACCGTTACCCTACCGGGAAAAAGGTCAGAATAGCCCGTTAAGAAATGTCATTTTATTCTTTCGCATCAAGCTGAAGATTTTTGCGCACCACCTTATCCAGCAATGACGCAGGGGCGAATCTGAGAATAAAATTCAACTGTCCTGCCAGCGCGCCCGCCGTGTAACGCACCTTCGGGCGTAACGCCTGAGCCGCCTTCACCACCACATCAGCCACAACCTCCGGGCTTTCCGCTGCGTCCATTGCTTTGCTCACCACTTTCGCAAGTTTAGCCCTGATCAGGTCATACTCTTCAAGCTTCGCATCCGGCTCGATGTTATTGGCTTCAAACTGCGTTTTCGTATAGGCCGGTTCGATGACGGACACTCTGATGCCCTGCGTGCGCAGTTCATGATCCAGGGCTCCCGTATACCCTTCGACCGCATGCTTACTGGCAGCATACAGAGCCACGTAGGGCAACGGGACGATACCCAGTATTGAACCGATGTTAATAATCCGCCCACTGCCCTGACGGCGCATGTGAGGGATCACTGCCCGCGTCACCCTGACGATGCCCAGAAAGTTAGTGTCGAAAATGCGCCTGGCCTGTTCGACAGAACTTTCTTCCGCCGCCGCCGGGGCAATCCCGAAGCCCGCATTGTTCACCAGAATATCGATCCGCCCTTCCAGACGCAGCAACTCCTCAATGGCAGCCTCGACAGAAGCGTCGTCCGTGACATCCAGCGTCAATAACGGAAACGGATGCGTTCCCGCCTGGGAGCCACGCCGACTCGTGCCATAGACCGTATAACCCGCGGCTAACAGTTTATGAGCTGACGCTTCGCCGATACCTGAGGAAGCGCCGGTCACCAGTGCTACACGTTTTTTTGTCATGCTGAACAGGACCTTATTCACTAAAGCGTTTTATATCGCTCTGCGGCTTCATCTTGTTTGATGTCCGAAAGCAGAGCCTGGCGCGAGGCATCGAGGGTGTCCCAGCGTGCAGCATGATGCAGTGGTGGGATGGTGACGAGTTCACGGCGATCAAAGCCCACCAGGGCGGCATCCACTAACTCGCCCACTTCCATGAATTTTGACGCATTAGTGATGTCGATCCCCGCACGATCCCAGATTTCCGTGTAAGTGCCGGCAGGGAGCACCGCCTGGACATAAATACCCTTGGATGACAGCTCGACATTCATTCCCTGTGACAGGAAAAGAACAAAAGCTTTGGTTGCGCCGTAAACCGACATAGAAAATTCAGGGGCCAGGCCTACGATAGAACTGATGTTGACGATCGATCCCTCACCCGCTTGCACAAACCGTGGTGTCACGGCACTGGCCAGTCTCGTCAGGGCGGTAACGTTAAGCGCGATAAGGCGTTCTATCGAATCAGGCGTCTGCTCTGTAAAACTGCCGGACTGCGCGATACCCGCGTTATTGATCAGAATGCCAATCTGCGCGTCTTCACGCAGGCGGGCTTCGACCACGGCTAAATCACGCGTTTGCGTGAGGTCAGCAGGTAACACATCGACAGAAATGCCATTTTCCTGCCGCAGACGATCGGCAAGTGTCTCTAACCTTGCTTTGTCGCGTGCAACCAGAACAAGGTCGTGTCCCCGGCGGGCGAACCGCTCAGCATAAACAGCACCAATACCCGTCGAAGCGCCTGTAATAAGAACTGAAGTTTTAGTCATAAGATGATCTTCTTTATTAATGTGTAATCAGAATCCGCAATGTGCGATCCGGGTAGAACCTGGACATCGGCTGCTTTACTTTCTGGTCTCAGCAAGCGACGGGTAATCGGTATATCCCGCTGCGCCACCGCCATACAGCGTGTCAGGGTTGAGTGAGGCCAGAGGTGCACCCGTTTTCAGCCTGTCGACCAGATCCGGGTTAGAAATGAATGGGCGGCCAAACGCGAACAGATCGGCTTTGCCTTGCGTAAGTTGAGCGGACGCCAGCGCCAGGTCATAGCCGTTGTTGCCGATCCAGGTGTTTTTAAAGCGGCGGCGCAGGGAGCCGTAATCGAACGGCGATACATCACGCGGACCGCCCGTCGCGCCTTCAACCACATGGAGATACACGATGCCTAATGCATTGAGTTGATCGGCAACGTAGTCATATTGCGGCTGCGGATCGCTGCATGAAATCGCATTCGCTGGTGAAACCGGTGAAATGCGTACGCCGGTGCGATCAGCGCCGATCTCCTCTTTCACGGCCGCCGTCACTTCTAACAGCAGACGCGCACGATTCTCGACAGAGCCGCCGTACTCATCGGTACGCTGATTGGCACCGTCTTTCAGGAACTGTTCCAGCAGATAGCCATTTGCGCCATGGATCTCGACACCATCAAACCCGGCGGCAATGGCATTGGCCGATGCCTTTCTGAAATCGTCGATAATCCCCTGTATTTCTGGCAACTCGAGCGCACGTGGCTCAGAGACATCAGCAAAACCGTTGTTCACAAAGGTCTTCGTCTCGGCGCGAAGAGCAGACGGTGCGACCGGCGCAGCGCCACCCGGCTGTAAATCGACATGCGAGATACGTCCTACGTGCCATAACTGCACAAATATGCGTCCACCTTTGGCATGAACCGCGTCAGTCACTGTGCGCCAGCCTTCGATTTGCGCTTGCGTATAGATGCCCGGCGTATCCTGATAGCCCTGCGCCTGTGCTGAGATCTGCGTGGCTTCGGTAATCAGTAATCCTGCGGTGGCACGCTGGGCGTAGTAGGTCGCCGCCAGTTCGCTGGGTACCAACCCTGCTGCTGCCCGGTTACGCGTCAGGGGGGCCATCACGAGATGGTTGGCCAGGGTGATGGTCCCCAGCTCGTAGGGTTGAAATAATGTCTGGTTTGTCATGTTTAATCGCCTGCTCAGTGGATGGTCAACGTGTTGATGTAATGATGATGATCGTAATCTATAAAGTCAACTGGTTTGATTATGGTCATCATCAATGTATACTTACCCCCTATTTTTGAAACGGGCAGAAAGTATGAAAGTGTCGAAAGAGCAGGTTCGGGAAAATCGAATGCGCATTGTTGCAACGGCCTCAGAACTTTTTCGTGAGCGCGGTTACGATGGCGTGGGCGTCGCGGAACTGATGTCAGCGGCAGGCTTAACCCACGGAGGCTTCTACAAGCACTTTGGTTCCAAAGCTGATCTGATGGCGGAGGCAATGCGCTGCGGTTTCACGCGATCGGCAGAAAGCACGGCAGGTGTGAACCGGGAAAAATTTATTGAATACTACCTCTCCCGACAACATCGCGATGACATGGGAAAGGGATGTGTGATGTCGGCACTGGGCACCGATACGGCCCGTCAGTCTGAATCCATCAAGGCGACATTTGCGGCCGGGATTGAACGTCAGCTGGCTGTGTTAGGCAATGAAAATAATGGGGACGCCGGATCGCGTGCTGAGCTGATAGACACCATTGCACATCTTGTCGGCGCCCTGGTGCTGTCCCGTGCCTGCCCGGATGATTCGCCGCTTGCTGATGAGATTCTGCAAATTTGCCGCTCGCGAATTTTGGGGTGAGAAAAATCATTCGACGTGTCCCCAGGCTTCAGCAGTGCGTGAAATTTGGCGCGTTCACCGATGATTTTAGCCCCCCACTAATGCTAAGACGGGAAAATATCTGTTGATCTCTGAATACTAGTAAAAAAAACATGTTATTAAAAACAGTATTGACACTATTTTAAAAAACCGTAAATTAGCTCTCAACGGCAGGGAAACACTAGCTTGCTGTTGAAGTAAAATAGTTTTAGTTAAGTAAGAAGTGTGATTTCGATAAAGGCCACGAAGTATTTTTGTATGGGATATCCGGTGTTAAAAGTCAGTATTGCTTATAACTTCGGTGATGCTTTAAGGCCATGCAGTTGATAGATGAAATCACATGATGTTAAAGTGAGTGCGACGATGTAAGGCCATGATACAAAAAGTGATTGATTGCGATCTATTGTTAAGCATTTTGGGTTAGAGAATCGCAATGCAAGTAAGGCCACGCATCAAAAGTAAATATGTCGCAAGGGGAAGTGTACTTGTTTAGACTGCAATGCCTGAGTGTTATTATCAGGGCTGCAGGAAAATTTCAACGGCAAATAGAGGGAGGTTTTTAGGATTAATACCCGATATTATCTGTGGTAAACGTGTACATTTAAAAGCAGTACCATAAGCAGTAATCATTAGTAAGTTCATTAATGTTAAATTTCGAGTCTGTAGTACCTTAAAAGCCCTGACTGCAACGGTCAGGGCTTTTATTGTTTATGCCTCGATGATAATTCTTCGGCTACTCCCCCATCTGCCTGTGTGTGTCGCCAATGCGCAACGGATGAGAAAAGCATCAATAAAATTAACCCTTGCTTAATAAATCAAACCATGTCTATTATAGCGTCATCGGTTTGGAATACAGACCTTATGAAAGCAGTTTTAGTAAAGCAGTCCTCAGTTCAAGCGTTATCCTCAGATACCCTTCTTCATGAGCCTCCTCCTAAGTGCCCCATAAGTAAAACTCTGCAAAACAGGCCATGTTCGCCACTTCAGTGGCTCAAATATGAAAGGAAGTATCTATGTCTAACAAAATGACTGGTTTAGTAAAATGGTTTAACCCTGAAAAAGGTTTCGGCTTCATCACGCCTGAAGACGGTAGCAAGGATGTGTTCGTGCACTTTTCCGCCATCCAGAGCAGCGATTTCAAAACATTAGACGAAGGCCAAAAAGTGGAGTTCTCTATCGAGAACGGCGTGAAAGGCCCGTCAGCTGGTAATGTTGTCGCGCTTTAATTGCCGATAATCCCGCTGACACTTACGGTAGCGATGAAGGCCTGAGCCTGAGCAGATAAGTGACAGTGATAAAAAAACCCGCCTGGTGCGGGTTTTTTTCGTTTTGTCGGATGTCAATCGTCGTCCCCGACGCATCGGGCATGAAATGTCTGAAGTGAGTCTCGATGGGAAGAGACAGACCGTCGTTATCTGTTTCATCCCGCAGCAATGGCCGTGATGGACGACCTGCCGGGATTATTTTACTCGCAGCAGAAACAAGAGCAGCGCGATCAGACAGGCAGTCGCCTGTATACCTCCCAGCGTTGCCACTGCGGGAAATATCATCACAGAACCGAGCCAGGTTGCAGCCGCAGCCGCCCCCATAGTAAGAAAACCTAGCAAAGCGGATGCCAGCCCGGCCTGTTTCCCGAAGGGGCCCATTGTGATTGCCGTGCCCAATGGATTGGCCAGCCCCATGCCCCAGAGAAACATAACCATCGACAGAGTATACCAACCCAACCCCGGAGACTCAGGCCCAATCAACAACAGGACACCACCGAGTAACGCGGTCAGGATACCTCCCGTGGTAATGATTTGCGGGCCATAGCGGTGCGCCAGTCGTGGTGCCGCCATACCCGCGGCGAAGACCACAAATACGGTGGCGGCAAAGTAAAATCCGACGTGTAATGATGATAACCCTATCCCGTTTATCAGAATGGCGGGAGCGGCACCGAATGAGGCAAAAAAACCGCTCATTAGCAGGCTCATCGACAGTGCCGGAAGGATAAATTTCCCATCCACTGCCAGCTTGCCATACGCAACAATAACGCCCGGAAGTGAAAGTGGAACGCGCCTTTCAGCAGGATGCGTTTCTCCCAATGTACTGGCATAAAATACGGCGACAGCAAAGGCAGCAAGACCCACGAGAATGAAGATCGCCCGCCAGCCCAAAGTGGTGGTCAGCACACTGCCCAACAGCGGTGAAAAACCGGGGGCAGCCGCTGTGGCGATCATGGTCAGGGACAGTGCACGTGCCAGTGTTTCACCTTCGAACAAATCACGTGCCATGGCTCGCGCCAGAACTGCCGCGGCACAGACACCTAACGCCTGGATGACGCGTCCGATAATCAGCGTTTCAAGTGAGCCGGCAAGCCCCCCCACGACCGTCCCTACGATAAATATTGAGAGCCCACCCAATATCAGTTTTTTGCGTCCGTAGCGGTCTGCCAGCGGTCCGATCACTAACTGCGCCAAAGCGAAAGTGATAAAAAAGCTGGAGAGTGTAAGACCCAGTTCGCGTGCTGATACCCCTAACTGTTCGCTGATTTCCGGAAACGCGGGGAGAATGATATTTGTGGACAAGGTGCTGATAGCCGAAAGCCCCGCCAGTAAAGCGATAATCTTTCCGGTTAATCTCGGGTTTTCACAGGCCGGATGACCTGCCCCGATCCCCGTCGGGAGGTTTTGCGTCTTCATAGAAAAATTACGTCGAAAAAGACTGACAAATAAATGCGCCTCTTACCCGCCAGAGCGTGAGCATTCCGGCAGGACGATGTTATGCCCCTGTGCTTTTGACCGGTATACGTCATCCTCAGGTTCCTTAATTTCTCAGTCGATCGGGGAAAACCACAAACCATCACCCAGTGACAATGGTCTGTGGTGAGACTATGCGGCAAAACGCGGTTCATTCATTTTCGCCGGAAACAGGCCTGGCCAATGTCGAACTTCCACTCTGCTGCTGAGTGTCAGGCCGTATCTTGAACCAGATGGCATACATGGCAGGCAGGAAGACCAGCGTGATGATGGTGCCGCCAAAGGTTCCGCCAATCAGGGTATAAGCCAGCGTGCCCCAGAACACCGAGTGTGTCAGCGGGATAAACGCCAGAATGGCGGCCATTGCCGTGAGCAGCACCGGCCGGGCTCGTTGTACCGTTGCCTCCACCACCGCATGGAAGGGTGCCAGCCCTTCCTGTTCGTTGTGATGGATCTGCCCTATCAGGATCAGGGTGTTACGCATCAGGATGCCCGACAGCGCAATGAGTCCGACCAGCGCATTGATGCCAAACGGCTGATTGAACAGCAGCAGCGTGGGCACCACGCCAATCAGCCCCAGTGGCGCGGTGAGGAAGACCATCACCATCGCCGACATCGACCGCACCTGCAGGATAATCATCAACAGCGTCATGGCGATCATGATCGGGAACAGCGGTGCCATCGCCTGGGTGGCTTTCCCGGATTCTTCAATAGAACCCGCCTGCTCGATGCGGTATCCAGCCGGAAGTGTATCGATGATCGGCTGCAACGCTGTCATCAGCGCCGTTGAAACATCCGGCGGCTGCAGGTTTTCGGCAATGTCTCCCCGCACAGTCATAGTCGGCGTACGATCGCGACGGCGCAGAACAGGATCTTCCATTTGCACCTCAACCTCCCCGATCTGTGACAGCGGAATGCGCTGGCCGGCAGAGCCCACTAAGGTAAAGCCCGCTATTTTGGCCGGGTCGAGCCGGATATCTCCTGCCGCCCGCCCCATGACCTGCACCGAACGAATATCTTCACGCACAGCGGTGACAGGAACCCCAGAAAGCAGGAACTGAAGCTGCTGCGCGACCGCATTCGATGTCAGCCCCACCGCCTGCAGGCGGTCCTGATTGAGGGTGAAATGCAGCGCTGGTACACGCGGCCCCCAGTCGGTGTTGACGGTCCTCATCATCGGGCTGGCCTGCATCACCTTTTCGACTTTGCCTGCAATTTCGCGCAGTTGAGTCGGATCCGGCCCCATAACACGGTAAGCCACCGGATATGGTGAATACGGACCAAACACCAACTGCGTCACGCGCACGTGCGCCTCAGGCGCCAGGCCGCTGGCCGCTGCCTCACGCAGTCTGAACTTGAGCGCTTCGCGCGCTTCCTGGCTATCCGTCAGCACGACAATTTTCGCGAACGACGGATCGGGCAGCTCGGGTGCCATCGCCAGATAAAAACGTGGCGATCCCTGGCCGATGTAAGACGTGACGATTTTTGCCTCTTTTTGCTTTTCCAGCCAGGCTTCGATTTTCGCCGTCGTGGCGCTGGTCTGTTCAATCGCGGTGCCATAAGGCATCTGCACTTCGACCAGCACCTCCGGACGATCGGAGGTAGGGAAAAACTGTTTTTTCACCAGTCCCATACCGAGAATCGCTACCGTAAAGACGGCAATCACGGTGCCAGCCACTATCCACTTGCGCGCGATCACGCGGGTCAGTACACGGCGAAAACGGTTGTAATGGCGGGTGTTGTAGATAGCAGCGTGTCCCCCTTCAACCTTTTTGATGTCGGGCAGCATTTTCACGCCCAGATAAGGCGTAAATACGACCGCCACAACCCAGGAGGCAATCAGGGCGATACCGACAATCCAGAACATGTTGCTGGTGTATTCGCCGGCGGTGGACTGGGCAAAACCATTGGGCATGAAACCGACGGCGGTGACCAGCGTGCCCGCCAGCATCGGGGCCGCCGTGTGGCTCCAGGCATAGGCCGACGCTTTGACGCGGTCGTAGCCCTCTTCCATTTTCACCACCATCATCTCGATGGCGATAATGGCATCATCAACGAGTAACCCGAGCGCCAGGATCAACGAGCCCAGGGTAATGCGGTCAAAGTTTTTGCCGGAAGCCTCCATCACAACGAAGACAATCGCCAGCGTCAGGGGCACCGCCGCCGCGACAACTACGCCCACGCGCCATCCCATACTGACGAAGCACACCACCATCACCACCAGCAGCGCGACAAAGAATTTAATCATAAACTCGTCAACGGCGGAGCTGATGTTGACTGACTGATCCGTGACCTTGGTCAGGGTCATGCCCAGCGGCATGCCCTCATTGATGTTGGTCGTTTCCGCATCCAGCGCCTTACCCAACTCCAGACCGTTCCAGCCGTCGCGCATGATGACGCCCAGCAGCAGCGCCGGTTCACCCTGATTGCGGATCTTAAAGGTTGCAGGGTCTTCATAGCCACGCTCAACGGTGGCTACGTCAGAAAGCTGCAGAGTCCTGCCCTGCACGACGATGGGCGTTTTGCGGATTTTTTCCAGTGTGTCGAAGGCACCGTCCAGGCGGATAAAGACCTGCGGCCCCTGGGTATCAATCGAACCCGCGGGCGTCAGGACGTTCTGGCTGTTGAGGGCGGAGAAAATATCCTGAGGCGAAATACCCAGCGTGGCCAGCCGGTCATGCGAGAACGAAACAAAGATGCGTTCGGCCTGTTCGCCAATGATATTGACCTTCTTGACCCCCGGCACATGCAGAATTTGCTGGCGCAACGCTTCCGCATCGCGCACCAGCAGCCGCTGTGGCTCGCCTTTGGCCTTCAGCGCAAAGAGCGCAAAGGTCACTTCGGAGAATTCATCATTGACCATCGGCCCGACGACGCCTGCCGGCAGGTTTTTGGTCTCATCCCCCAGCTTCTTACGTGCCTGATAAAACGCTTCCTGCACCTGTGAAGGCGGTGTGCTGTCCTTCAGCGAAAGCAGGGTAAAAGCCAGACCGGGACGTGTATACGTTTCGCTGCGGTCATACCACTTCAGCTCCTGCATCCGCTTTTCCAGCGGTTCAGCCACCTGATCCTGCATCTCCTGCGCGGTGGCGCCCGGCCAGGCAGAAATAATGGTCATCTGCTTGACCGTAAACGGCGGGTCTTCAGCCCGTCCCAGTTCAAAAAATGAAAGAATACCGGCCACAGTAATCAGGATAATCAGGAACAGCGTGATTGAGCGCTCACGCACGGCGAGCGCTGAAAGATTGAATCGCCCCCCGCTCATGGCTGGCTCCCGGCGACGCGGGCATCGCTTTGTTCGGCCATGCGTACGGCCTCACCGTCATGCAGCAGATGCGCTCCCAGGGCGACCACCTGTTCACCCGGCACTAAGCTCCCGGTGATCCTCGCCGCATCGTCACCCAATCCCTGCACCTGCACAGGCCGCCATGACACTTTGGCGGGCTTACCCGAAATCTCCCAGACCCCCGGCCCTTTGCCCGGATCATAGATGGCCGCTAAAGGCACCTGCATCACCTGGCCCGGTAATTTATCGTCTGCAATATGAAGGGTAACGGTGGATCCCAGAGGCGCGCTCGCCAGTGCCCCCTCAAGCACATATCTTGCCTCGAAGGTACGTGTGAGTGGATCTGCCGCATCGGAAAGGAGCCGCAGTTTCGCAGGGACGGACTGTTTACCGGTGCCATACAACGTTGCCCCGGCCTCGCTTCCGGCAGCCGGACGTAGCGTCTCGGGCAACTGCACAATGGCCTCGCGCTGCCCTGCTCTGGCCAGACGGACCACCGGCTGGCCGGCACTGACAACCTGACCGGGTTCAGCCAGCGTGTCCATGACCACGCCGTCGGCATCCGCCAGCAGCACGGCGTAGCCCGTCGCGTTTTGCGCCACATTCGCCTGCGCCTGGGCCGCACTGAGTTCGGCTTTCGCCGTATCGGCAACGGCCTTGATCTGATCGTAGGCCGATGCCGATACGGCACCGCCCGCAACCAGCCCGCGGTAACGCGCCTCGTCAGCAGACGTTTGTTTTGCACGAGCCCGTGCCGCCGCGACGGCCTGTTGCTGAGCCTGCGCCTGCAGGCTCAGGTCAACCGGATCCAGACGCATCAATGGCTGGCCACGTTTAACGGTCTGGCCGGTATCGACCAGACGTTCAAGGATTTTGCCTTGCACTCTGAAACCGAGATCGCTTTGAATCCGGGCGACAACAACGCCGGTAAATGATCGGGAGACATCGGCAGCACTCACCACGGTCGCAGACCTGACCAGAGGAGGCTGAGTACGAGGGTCGTCGGTGACGGAAGTGTCACCGCAGGCCACAAGGGCAAGTGGCAACAGGCAAACGGCAAAGGTGGCAGGATTAAGCCTGAGCATGGGTTCCCTTCATTACGTTAACAGGAGAGTAACCGCATTCTCAGACTAGTGACCAATAATGTCAATAGTCACCTTTTCAGGGTGACAAACTTCTCAGGATCAGTGAGGACAGGAGCGTAGCCGCAGCCGGTGCTGTTTCCAGATTGTATTGTAACTGGACAGGACTGATGTAAGGCCGCATGACCAGATATATCGCATGAGCCGCCTCGTCCAGCGGGGTTTTACGTTCAAATTCTCCCGCCTGCCGCCCTTCAACAATGATTTGCTCAATCAGTTTTCGCAACCGTTCTTCATGAGCCTGTGCCGACGGCCACTTATCCCGCGCCGCGACGGCAGCAATGTCGTAAAGCTTGCGATCGTGAAAAAACAAATCACTGCCGGCTTCAGTCAGTGCTCTGAATAAACGCCGCAATTTTTCGGAGGCTGACGGCGCATCAGCAATCGCTGAATGGACAATCGCCATGATCATCGCCAGCCGGTTGGTGCAGATCACCTCGCCGATCGCCTGCTTGGAATCAAAAAATTTATAGATATAAGCTTTTGAAAAACCTATCGCTTTTGCCAAATCGGAGACGGTGGTTTTTTCATAGCCAAAATGCCCGAAATGCTCTGTGGCCGCGTCCACAACCTGATCGCGAACACCGTGATCCGATGGCCCCCTTGGGGCATGTACATTTATACGTTTAGTCATTTTTCCAGCTTAGCTCAATGAGCCCTGATTGACAACGAGTGACCATTTGGTCATGTAGTCACTCCTCAAAATTGACTCAAGGAATATCAATGTTCCCCCTCCGTACTCTTGCACTGGTGGTGAGCGCCGGCTTACTGGCGGGTTGCGCCGTCGGGCCGGATTATCATCGCCCGGATGCGCCACTTGCGGAACGCTATCAGGCGCAGTCGGCCGTCCAGCAGAGAAGCGCATCCCGGCCCGCCACTTTTGCTGAGTGGTGGGACGGCTTCGACGATCCCCTGTTAAGTCAGTTCGTTGCGGATGCCCTCGCGCAAAATCTCGACCTCGCCCAGGCCACTGCCCGCATGACCCAGGCCCGTGCCGGACTGGGCGCGGCCACAGCAGCGCTGTTGCCCTCTGGTAACATCAGCGGGCAAGCGGCACGCGCGTATCAGTCGGCCGAAACCCCGCTGGGTCAGGTTCTCAGCGCCACGCCGGATTATAATCGCTACGGCAGTAGCGATGAAACCAATCTCAACGCAAGCTGGGAGATTGACGTATTTGGGGGGCTGCGACGTGGGCGACAGGCTGCACTCGCAGACTATCAGGCTTCCGAAGCAGGCGTTGCCGCAACCCGTCTGGCCGTCGCGGCGCAGACTGCCGATATCTATATCACCCTGCGCGGATTACAGACCCGGCTGTCCATTGCGGAGAAACAGGTCAGTACGCAGCAGGAACTGCTGGAAAAGGTACAACTCCTGAACGCTAAAGGACTGGCGCCCGGGTATCAGGTTCGCCAGACCGAAGGGGAACTGGCGCAGGTTCAGGCAACCGTACCGGTTCTCCGGACGGGGCTTGATGCGGCCATAAATGCATTAGACGTTATGCTTGGCACGCCGCCCGGCACCCATCGCGCTGAGTTAGCGTTGCCGGGGGCCATTCCGCAGGCTCCGCAAATCGTCTCAACGGGCACACCTGCCGACCTGCTGCGCCGCAGGCCTGACATTATCGTGGCGGAACGTCATCTCGCCGCCTCAAGTGCACGCATCGGCGTGGCCATCAGTGAGTATTATCCGAAGTTTTCACTCAGTGCACTGCTCGGCAGCGCAACCGCCGTGTCGGGGAATAACCTGTTCTCCGGCGGAGCCAGCCAGTCGGCGGGCGTGCTGGGACTGCGCTGGCGGATCTTCGATTTCGGTCGTATCAACGCCCAGATAAACCAGGCGAAGGGCCAGGAACAGGAGGCGCTCGCCGCTTATCGCCTGTCGGTATTACGCGCTGCTGAAGACGTCGAAAATGCCTTCTCCGCCCTGATCAATCGCGAGGCACAGGCAGCCACGCTGACACGGGGTGAAACCGCGCTGGCCAGCGCGCGCGAATCGTCTTTCATTGCCTTCCGGCAGGGAACAGCCAGCCTGATTGACGTCCTGCATAACGATGAAACCCTGTTGCAGGCTTCCGATGCCAGAGCACAGGCCCAGACAGAATCCGCACGCGCCGCTGTCGCTACGTTCAGGGCGCTCGGAGGGGGTTGGCAGCCCCCGGAAGCGGCCCCAAAGCGTTCATAAATCGCGTGTCCGGGGACACACAGGCAAAGACATGACGAACCTTCTACCGCGGATAGCGTCAGGTAACCGTACTGATAACCGGTGGTATGGATGAAAAAAACAGGCACTCCTGGCGTTAATGCGTTAACCGAAGAACGGATCTGAGCACGTTTACCCGCCGGTGGTTGTGATGAGGAAATCAATCAATGTCTTTACTCGTTTCGTTTTACCCGCGCTTTTCGGGTAATAAACATAAACCGGTGGGTATGTTTTCCAGTAGCGCTCCATCACGGGGATCAGTTTTTCCCGATCCGGTTGTAAGCGGTGAATGGGTTCAAATAACCTTCCAATCCCCAGCCCGTTACGTATTCCGTCAGCCATCACCTCAATATCATTGCTGATTAACTGGCCGGGCATCTCAACGGTCAGCTGCTCCCCGTGGTCATCCAGGATCAGGGGCAGAATTCGGTTGTTGGTGATAAAGCGATACCCGATAAGCTTGTGCTGATAGAGATCGGCGGGTACCTCAGGCGTACCGTACTCGGCAAGATAGGACGATGAGGCATACAGCCCTTCCCTGAAGGGCTTCATTAACGGGCGTGCCACCACCCCGCCATCCAGAATATCGCCAAAGCGGATCCCCAGGTCGAAGCGATCGTCAATGATATTCACTGTGCCGTCGTAAACCGAAATCTCTAGCTGGATACCCGGATACTGCTGACAAAACGCGGCCATTACGGGTTTGAGTATCAGCAAATACGCGAAGCGAGAGAGGGTAATCCTCACCAGACCTGACGGTTCCTGATTCTGATCGCGGATGCTTTGCACCGATTGCTCAAGCGAATCCATCGCCACTGCGGTTCGCTCAAGCAACTGCTGCCCGATGTCGGTCAGCTCAATGCGCCGCGTGGTTCGTACAAAAAGCGGATGCCCAATGTGTTGCTCCAGCAACTTCAGGGCATGGCTCACTGAGGGAGGGGTAATTTCATGCTTACGAGCGGCCGCTGAGATACTGCCTTCCCGGGCAATACTTTGAAAAATACGTATCTGGTTATAAATGGCGTTATTCATAGCGTCATCCTCAAACAATAGCCACCTGATTGTTAGATACAGACTAAATATCCTTAAGTCAATGATGGCCTAATCTTCCCGAAAAAGTGAACTTATACTTCCCATCTGTTCGATCTGAGAGTCAATTCGGGAGACTGAAATGCGAGTTCTATGTCTGGATAATTGGGGGCTGATATGCGGGATTATCGTGACAACCAGGATGCGCAACGCATTTTCCGTGAGGTGTACAAAAGCGAATGAATAATATTCTGATTATTTCCGGCCATCCTGACCTGAGTTCATCCATTGGTAATGCAACCATTCTGCAAGAAGTGGCCACTGCGCTGCCTGAGGCTGAAATCCGTCGTCTGGACTGGCTTTATCCTGACAGTAAAATCAACATCCAGGCGGAGCAGGACAGCCTGCTGAAAGCGGATGTGATTGTCTGGCAATTCCCTTTTTCGTGGTACTCGCTCCCGGGGATCATGAAGTTATGGCTGGATGAGGTTTTTATTCATGGATTCGCGCATGGCTCCATGGCAAAACTCGGCGGTAAAAAGCTTATCCTTTCATTTACGACGGGTGCTCCTCAGGCGCTGTATACCTCAGAGGGATTCTTTGGACATCGCGTTGAAGATTACCTCATCCCGTTAGAAACGACGGCCAGGCTTTGCAATTTTGAGCTGCTCAAACCTGTTTATACCTGCGGTATCAGCTATGCGGACAGGGATGCAGATAAAATTGCGCAACAAAAAACGATCGCAAGGGAACACGCATCACGGCTTATCGGGGTGCTTAATGCCGTCACCGGCGAATATCCATTATCGTGATAACCTGCTATCAGCCGCAGGCTTTGCCAGGGATCATGGCGCAAAATCCGTCGAAAAAGAAAGACGTAAAACAGGCGGGCAGTTTATCGCTCGACTGAAAAAGTGATTTTCCGTTATATGAATATTAACCCTCGACGATAAAGGTTATCTGTGAAAAACATTGGCGTAATGACCCTCAGTCTGATGATGAGCAGTTCCGTCATCGCGAAAGCAACGAATTCTCCGCACAGCCCGATAATGAGCATTTTTGAGCTCAGCGTGAAACCGGATAAAAACCCGCAATATGATGAAATGGCAAGGGATACGATTTCCACGTCACTCGACGAGGAAGCGGGGACGCTGGCGATGTACGCCCTCAAGCATAAGGATCATCCGCAACAGGCCTACATGGTTGAAATATATAAAAACAAAGAGGCTTATCACCATCACCTTAATTCTGCGCAATATAAGAAATTTATTGCCTATGCCCCTGAAATAATCAACCAGAAGCATCAGATAAAGTTAACACCACAATTTCTCAGCGATAAGCCCGTGATACAAAATTCAGGAACCATCAATAATCTGGTGGTTGTCGATGTGAAACCTGAATTTCAGGAGGCATTTAAACGCATTGTCCTTCCTGAAATGGCGGAGTCCATCAGAATTGAGCAAGGCGTTCTTGCTATGTATGCCGCAACGGATGTGAACAATAAGTACCGCTGGTATTTTTATGAAATTTACGCCAGCGAGGCGGCTTATCAGCAACACAGGCAGACGCCGCACTTTCGGGACTACATCGCGCAGACAGCACACATGGCCGTCAGCAAAGAATCTCTCCCTGTCGCCCCGCTCTCTCTGCGAAATAAAGGCGAAATACGGTTTGTTGAGTGAGGCTTCAGCTTAGCCGTTCGGACAACAGGTGAGGCGCTAACATGAAAAAGGTCATTGCGGCAGTGGCAATGTCGCTTGTACTTGCAGATGTGACGAATGCAAATGAAAAAAGAGGTGAAGCTATGTTGAAAACTGAACCATCAGGCCTTTCCGAGGCCGATATCCTGTCTGTCTCTCCGGCACTTTCCCGGTTTGGTCGCGAAGCCATAACGGAGGATCTCTGGCAGCGTAATGCGCTTTCTCCACGGGACCGCAGCATGATTACCGTCGCCATCCTCATTGCCAGAAACCACCCCACTGAGTTGAAGTATTACCTCGAGGTCGCGCTAGACAGCGGCGTCACAGCGGCCGAAGTCTCGGAAATGATCACTCACCTTGCCTTCTACTCCGGCTGGCCAAATGCCATGTCGGCGATTAGCGTCACGAAAACTGTTTTTCAGGAGCGTGGGGTCAAGGCTGAAGATCTGCCTGACGCCTCACCGGAACTGTTACCGCTCAATCAGCAGGCAGAAAACCAGCGTTCGGAAACGGTGGAAAAAAATGTGGGTCCTCTTTCTCCGGGGCTGGTCAAATTCACCGCCACCCCTCTCTTCCTCGATCTCTGGCAGAGGCCTGCGCTGAAGCCCCGTGACAGAAGTCTGGTGACGGTCAGCGCGTTAATCGCTTCGGGACAGAGTGCGCAAATTAGCTATCACCTTCATCGGGCGATGGATAATGGTCTGACGGCTGCAGAAGCCGGTGAAATTATCACTCAGGCAGCTTTCTATGCGGGCTGGCCAAATGCTTTTTCTGCGGCGCCGGTGGTGGGTGAAGTATTACGTACGCGGCTGCCCAAAGAGGATTAATACGCCTTACATGTGGGGTGAAGGGTTTTAGTACAACAATGAATTGACTCAACTAAAAATTAACCGTCAGAAACATTTCATGTAACCTAAGCGCACTTTTTTCAAATGGATAGCGGATACCCCCCTACCGGAGAAATGCTCAGTGATTGATGATTCTGCACGGCGCTGGTTGCTCGCGCTTTCAGCCCCGATGGTGGCGATAAATGCCGGAGCGGGTGCTGCCTACGACTGCGATCAGTTTTATCCGTTTGATACCGGCGTGGACCTGAGTGACAGCTGGGGCATTGATTCCCGTGAAGAGCTGTTTGAGATGATTGTCAGAATGAGCGACAACGGCCACGCGGACGATCTGGCCCATTACTTCAGGCTCTGGCACCGTCTGCCCCTGACAGAGTGGCAGGATTATGCGGCACATCAGGCGCCGGACGTACAGCCCCTGCTGGCACTGGTGGCTGACAGCGCGGTGATGTGCGGTGACGGCGGGATCCGCGCCTGGGATTTGGCAAGAATGGGCTTTCTTTGCCGTATCGCGCTGCTCAACGGCTGGATTACGCCGCATGAAAACCTGTGGCTGCACAGCCGTCTGGCAGCGCGAGCCCGTTACTACTACACCAGCTGGCAGCGCTATAACGCCGGTTTTATCATCGGAAGGCTCTACTGGCAGTCACTCAATGCCTCCGACGCCGATGCCCGGCGTTATGCCTTCAGTGCCGATGCCGGTAGCACCACCAATATTGAATTAATGCGCCAGCTCTACACGCATCCGGATAGCCCGGTATCCCAACTGCCGTGGCACATCGCGATGAATGAAATTGAGAAACCCGCATCATTGCCGGAGATGGATCTATGAGTAACCCGTCATGTTGGGAAACCCTGGGCATTGAACCGACGCAGGATCAGCAGGTGATTCGCCAGGCCTACCGCGACCTGCTGCCCACCTGCCACCCGGAAAGCAATCCGGAAGGGTTTAAGCGTCTGCGTGAAGCCTATGAACAGGCGCGGAAAGGCGTGGATGAACCCGCTCCCCTGATGCCGTTTGCGCCATCACCCCCCCCGCCAGCCCCCCCCTCAGCCGATCCCACTGGCCTGCTTGATGCCTTCAGCCAACTGATCGCCTCCCCCGCTGAGCGTTATCTGCCGATCAACTGGCTGCGGTTTATCAGCCAGCTCGACGCTCACCCCGTCGCCACCATCGACCAGCTCCGCTGGCCGTTACTGGAGGCCGTTTTGCAGGTGAACTTTGTCTCGGCCGACTGCCTGTTACTGCTGGCTAACCGCCTGCAATGGCGGATGCGTCTGCCGGAACTTGATCAGGACATGGGCGCGCGGGCGGACGACTTACTGAACTTTGCCGAGGGCGGCGACATTTTCGATCTTTCGACGCTGGCCCCTCTCAGTCTGGCAGCACAGGACGAAACGCTGGGTTACTTCCATCAGATTCGGCACTTTTACTGGGAACAACCGACGGGCTGGTTGCGGCATCTGCTGAGAGAACCGCGTGTGATTTACTGGCCATCGTGTCCACGCCTGATGAAACAGGTAGCACGCTGGTTTAATGTCGCGGCAGATTCTAACGCGGAGGTGCGTGACTACTGCCTGCGGCAACAGGAACGCCATCCGGATGACCCTGAGTGGCTTTATCTGAGCGCCAGCCACTGCAGTATGATGGGGGATCATGACACAGCCTTCCCGCTGTGGCTCATCCTGCATGAACAGTACCAGCATGCCGAAGCCGAACAGTGGCTGCTGGCGTGGTGTGCCAGCCATTCTCCGGATTACCTGCCCCTGCTGATTCAGGCCTTTGACCGCCCGGATGTTCCGCCGGCGGCCTCCGCCACCGACGAGGAAGAAACCGCTTATCGGCCGCAGGCACAATCACCTCAAACGCTGGTGCGCTGGGCCGAAACGATACCTATGGATGTGTCCCCTGTCGCCACTGACTTCATCAGCTGGAAATCAGGCCGCTATCGCGCGCAGGTGATGTTCCCGCATCTTTTGCAGGTCGATGGCTCGGATACACTGCTGCACCTCTACTGGCAGGCCAGCATGTTAACGATGGGCAATGAAGCCTTATTACAGGCGATCCTTGACCAGCCGCTTCCCGCGGCACCGCTGGAAGCGCTGATCTTACGCGGTCTGCAGCGCCAGGCTGCACAGCGCCTGGCGTGGCTTCAGGGTTCACCGGTGCTGGCGGCGTTCAGCGCGTGGTTATCTGCGCCAGAAGAGACGCCGCTGCCTGAGATTTTCGCCGACGGCGAGGGTGCCGCCTGGAAGCAGAGCATCGCCTGGTTGTGGCACTGGCGCCCGCTTCCCCCTCACAGCCTGTCCAGGCTGGCGCAACATCCGGCGTATGGCGAGAGCGTGTTGCCAGCGCATACCAGCTGGCTGTGCTATCTCCTCGGTCATGCCGATATTGCCTTGCCGGAAGAGGACCAGACGCCGCCGCACGATGCGCTGCGTCAGGTGATGCTGCTGGAGACGATGCTCGAACTGGATATCGACAACATCTCCCTGCTCAGCCAGCTGAACGATTTTCCGCTGGATGAACAGCACCCCTTCTGGTCGATGTATCAGGTATTTACCCAAATTGACCCGGCTCAGGGCGATGAAGTTAGCCAGCTCAAAAGCCATCTGGACCTGAACAATTCGCTGCATTTCAACTGCTGGACCCGGCTGCCCGTCAGTATCGAAGAGTATATTACCCGGCGTGAAGAGATCTCCTCCAACTCGGCCCACTACTTCTATCGGTATCAAGCCGAGTGGCAACCACGGCTGGCGCAATCCCCCTTCGCATATCAGGCCCTGTACCACGCGGTTTTCCTGTCGCATGACAATGCGCAGTATGCACAGGAAAATCTGGACGCCCTGGAGGCCCTCACCGCCAGCTCGCCAGAAGAAGCCGCGTTTAAGCAGCAATTGCTGTTACGCCAGTTGCCGGTATTCCCGACAGACGACACGGTTGCCAGCGGGGCAAGTGACGCGTCGGCAATCGCCCTGGGGATCCATCAGCTTGGCAGCAATCCGGAATATTTGCTGGACGCCAAACTGAGTGCCGCTGCCGGGCACTGTGCTGACGACCCCGCAATGGATATCGCGCTGCGCTTAGCGGCCGCGACAATGCTGCAGATCAATACCCGCCGTCAGAATGCGTTTGCGCAGTACCCGCAGCGCCGCAATTATTTCTGGCAGTTCTGGCGGGTTAATTCACGCCTGGGTCGGGTGGGGTTGATATTGCAGATTGTGCTGGGGAGCGAGCTCGCTATCCTGCTGGTAAACGCGATTGTCGCTGAAGGGCAGCTGGCGAATACCGCGCTGTCGGCGCTGCTGGTGGTGATGAACGTTTACAGCGCGATCGTGCGCCGTGGACGGGATTTGGGCCTGGCCTCAGCGGATAAACTGAAAGAGATTAACATTCCGGTGCTGAAACTGCTGGGGATGTATCTGTTCAAACGCGGGATGCCTGAGCCAAACCGCTTTGGCCCTCCGCCCGGCTGGCGGCGAAAGAAATAGTCGGAAAGGTGTGTATGCCGCCCGGGTTCACGGGCGGCATATTTTTTGGGTTTTACAGCGTCATGTCCTTGAGCATGCCTTCCAGTTGCTGACGCAATGGCGCGATACGGCTTTCCTGTTGGCTGGCTAACGCCATTTCAAACTCTTCTAACCACAGGCCAATCTGTCCACGGGTATCGCCCAGCGATTGCGCCCAGGATTTCTCCAGACGCGCCAGCAAGTTGCGGTTCACCAGCGTGTCGCGGGGATGAATTTTCACCGCTGTTAACCGTTCACGGCTGCGCTGCTGCTGTTCGGGGCTGAGACCAATCGGGCTGTGGTCGATCACTTTACTTAATGACTCACCGCTATCAGGCAAGTGCACATCCACTTCCAGCAATCCGTTAATGTCATAACTGAAGCGTACGTCGATCTTCTGTAACGTGCCGTTGGGTTTGACCGGCACCTGTAATTCATCTATAAAAATATTATTGGCGACCAGGGGATTCTCGCCCTGATAGATAGCAATGCGGATAAACGTCTGTTCCACGTGACGGGTCGTGAACGTCTCCACCCGTGATGCCGGTACAACGGTATTACGCTCAAGGATCGGGGAAAATATCCCGCTCCTTTGCTCGCTGGCGGTGGCAATACCGAGCGTATAGGGGCAGACATCGGTGAGAATCACCTCTTCAATATCTTCATTACGCAAGCGACAGGCGGCCTGAGCGGCGGCACCCAGCGCAACAATGGTGGCAGGGTCCAGATGCTGGTGAGGCAACTTCCCGAACAGTTTCACCACCAGCTTCTGAATCACCGGCATACGCGATGCACCGCCGACCAGCACCAGATGATCAAGCTGCTCCGGCCGCAGACGGGCATCGTGCAGCGCCTGTTCTATCGGGGCTCGCAGACGCGTCATCAGCGGCAACCAGATCTGTTCAAGTTTCTCTTCATCAAACAAGAGCATCCACGTCTTATCCTGCCACTGCCAGCTCAACTGATTCGGGGCATTATGCTGACCGAGCTGGCATTTTAGCTGTTCAGCACAATCGGAGAGGCGCGCCAGTTCGGTCGCGGGGATTGTCTCCGCATTGAGCTTCCACTCGCGGAGACAGGCATCAATCATCGCCTGGGTAAAATCTTCACCGCCCAGATAATTGTCGCCCGCCGAACCATGCACCTCGATCAGCGGCAGATCGTATTCCAGCACCGTGACGTCAAAGGTTCCCCCTCCGAGATCAAAGACCAGCGTGCGGCCGGTATTTTGGGTATGCAACCCGTAGGCCATGGAGGCGGCGGTCGGTTCGTTAATCAGCCTGACCGCATTGAGCCCTGCCAGTTCTGCGGCAAAGCGGGTCTGTTTGCGTTGTTCGTCGCTGAAATAGGCGGGCACCGAGATCACCACGTCGGAAATGTCATGACCAAGGTAAGCCTGAGCATCCGCTTTCAGGGATTTCAGCACCAGCGCCGATAACTCGGGCGCATCAAAGGTTTGTGTCTCAAGCCGAAACTGTTTCTTACTGCCCATAAAGCGCTTAAACAGCGCCGCTGAGCGCTGCGGATGGGTGGTCAGACGCGACAGTGCCGGGCGGCCAATCAGCATTTGTCCATCGTCATCCAGGCTCACCACCGACGGTGTTAAATATTCATTCAGCGCATTGGGGATCAGCCGTGCCTGGCCGTCCTGCCAGACGCTGATCAAACTGTTGGTGGTGCCTAAATCAATACCGATCGCCGGGACAGCCATCTTCAGTTCCGTCATGATTCTTTCTCATCAATGATGTGTTCCATCGATTTTATTCAATCATATTGAATAATAGAAGCCTTTGTCACACAGCAGAGTCACCATACTGTATCAAGCCGAGTGAGATTACCGGCGCTCGCTAGCCATCTGATGTTAGGTTCAGGGAGGTAACAGAGTGACAGTGGCCCACAAGAACGTGGACCCGGGGGTTTATCTGGCGTTATGCTCATCACGCTTTTGTTTCAGAGTAGAGGAAAGCCATTCCAGGAAGCCAAGAAGTGTTGGTGTGTGATATCTCGTATCCCCCACAGAGCCGTCGGTAAGTTCATTCAGGGCAACAACTGCGGACTCATTATCCGGGTAACATTGGCGGAAGTCGTCAATATTGGTAATCAGGTTATCGAGATAATGACCACCATCTTCAACATAAATCTTAAAAGCAGAATCGACAATCTCTTGATAAGTTTCGCCATATTCATCGCTATCCTGTCCAAAAAAAACGATAAAAAAGGTACTGATAGTTGTGAATTTTTTCATTTTTAAAGCACCGGGTAAGCTGTTGCTATGTAATAGGGTTTATCATTATATCGTTGTTTCTTCATGACCACTTCAATCCTTGTGGCGCGTACTGCACTGGTGGCTTGATATTTAACAACAATGCCAACATGGGTCCCTGTTTTAAATTTAAAAGTCAGATAATTATTACTATCCGCGCCATTGTTCTTTGCCCACTGCCGTATTTTTCTTCTGTTGGCTTTAATCGCCTGACTCACGGCTTTTTCTGCAATTTCCATAGATAAAAATGAACTGGCAGCGTTTTCTGCTTTGAATGAACCTGACTGTATACCCCTCTTGACCTTTTCCAGTAATTCATTCTCAGATTTCCCCACATGCTTTCGCAAAGTATGCCCGCCCCCCACAAAACCTTTAACAGCTTCGTGCCTCATCAGATTAACCTGCCCCATTCTGACGGAGGCCACGCGTGCCGCTCCGGCAACAGAGAACGGAATCACCACATCCACGGCGATGCCAACCTGGTCAGCGGTAGACTGATCCGCGCCCAGTTCTCTTGCGATACCTGCCGTGGCACGAGCAGTCATCGAGGCCGTCGGTTTGCCCGAATATACCTGATAGGCGGAAGCACTCATCCCGTCCAGACTGTGCGCACCCACAATGATGCACCCCGCTTTTGTTACCCCGGTAGGCTCAGGCACCAGGCAAAGTGCGGTGGCACTGGCCAGTTCCAGCACGCTGCCGAGAAATCCGATGCTGCCCCAGATGCGCTCAGTCATTACCGATTCATTCTCCATGACTGCGGCCAGTTGCACCGGGGTCATGGCAATACTAAAACCGTTTTCCATCACATTTCCCTGTTATTAAACAATCCAGGGCTGAGGGTAAATAAGTGGGATGGCGCGGTAAATATTATCCTGTGCGACATCCTCTTTTTCATAAAAACACTGACCCGGCACTGTCAGGTCACACGTTCCCAGGGGCGAGCAAAAAGCCACGGCGCTCGCTGGCGGCGTTTATTTTCCTGATGCTGCGGATCGGCAAAAGGAATGCTGTCGATCAGCGATCGCGTATAGTCACTGGCAGGCCGGGAGAACAACTCACTGACCCGCCCCTGCTCAACCACATGACCGTCTTTCAATACCAGCGCCGACTGGCAAAGGCTGCGCACCACCGCCAGGTCGTGGCTGATAAACAGGCAGGCAAACTGATACTCCTTTTGCAGCTTGCGCAGCAGTGTGAGGATGCTTTCCTGGATAGAGACATCCAGTGCCGAGGTGGGTTCGTCAGCAATTAATAGCTGCGGGTTCAGCGCCAGCGCGCGGGCAATCGCAATGCGCTGGCACTGCCCGCCTGAAATCTCATACGGATATTTCTGCTGCCATTCGGCGGGAAGCCCAACCTCCGTGATTAATGACGTCACCCGCTTGAGGATCGCCGCCTCTTTTAACGTGGTGTGCGTGCGTAAGGGTTCAGCAATCGACTGGCCGAGCGTCATGCGGGGATTCAGCGAGCTAAGCGGGTTCTGGAAAATAGCCCCAACCTGCGATTTCATCGCTTTGCTGCGCGTGCGGCTGGGATGATAAATCGCCTCGCCCGCCAGCGTCAGCGTTCCCTGGTGCGGTTTAATGATGCCCAGCAGGCTGCGACCCAGGGTGGTCTTCCCCGATCCGGACTCCCCCAGCAGGCCGAGAAACTCGCCTTTGCCGATGTTAAAAGAGACGCCATTAACAATGTTATGGCGCTTGCCAAACCCTGCCGGATAACTGATGTGCACGTCATCCACCTGCACCAGTGCCTCAAACGTTTTCTCAACGGCGACCGGTGTTGATGTGGATGATGGGATCGCCGCCAGCAGCTGGCGGGTATAGGCACTTTCAGGCGTGCGGAACAGGGTTTTTGCCGCGCTGTTTTCCTCTATTTTCCCGTGCCGCATTACAATCACCCGCTGCGCAATATCGGCGACCACACCCATGTCGTGTGTGATCAGCAGCAGCGCCATACCGGACTGCTGGTTCAGGCTGAACAGCAGGTCGAGTATTTCCTGCTGAGTGGTCACGTCCAGCGCAGTGGTCGGCTCATCGGCAATCAGCATCTTCGGGCGCCCGGCCAGCGCCATCGCGATCATGATGCGCTGGATCTGGCCACCTGAGAATTGATGAGGGTAGTTCTTCAAGCGTTTATCCGCCTGCGGAATGCCCACCTGCGACAGCAGCTCAATGGCACGCGCCTTACGCTGTGCTGCCTTGAGTGACGGATCGCACAAGGCAATCGACTCATCCAGCTGGGCTCCGACGGAGAAAACCGGGTCGAGCGATGACGTCGGGTCCTGAAATATCATCGCGATCTCCCGCCCTCTGAGGGCGGAAAGTTCAGTGCGATTTAACCTCAGCAGATCGATACCCTGAAACAGGATCTTGCCGGAAACGATGGCATTTGCCGGTAATAACCCCGGGATCGCCTGCGCAATCGCCGATTTTCCAGCCCCCGACTCGCCGATGACGGCCAGTATTTCTCCGGCAGCGAGGCTCAGGCTGACCTGATCCACTGCGGTCACGTCTGCGCCCTGCCCCGGATAGCACACGGACAGCCCTTCAATGCGAAGTAAAGGCGTGTTATCCGGCATTGTCGATTAATCCCTGCGCCAGCCAGCTGTCTAACCGCGGAATGGCGATCGCATAGACTTTAAACGCCCGCTTCAGGTTTTCAATCGACACAAACTCGTCAGGGCCATGCGGAGAGCCGTGTCCGTCAGGGATAAAGTCAGGGCGCTCGCTGACGTTTTCACCGTTAAACAACGCCGATGCACCCCGGCCAAATCCCGGGCCAAAGGTGATGGCGTTCGGCAATACGCGCGCATGGGTGCCGCCGCCCATGGTGTAAGGGTCGGTTTTGGCGTCCGCTATCGCGTCATAGGTTTGCTGCAAGCGCTGCACCAGCAGGCTCTCTTTATCCACATGCATCGGCACGTCGTCACGCAGGATCGTTAAGCTGCCGTTCAGCGGGGCAATGGCCTGTTTCAGCGTCGCCAGCAAACCGTCTTTATCCGTCAAAATCGGATAGCGGATATCCAGATAGATCGCCACACCGTGCGCATTCGGGATCGCTAATCCCCCGTTCAGCGTCAGCTTACCGGTCTGCTCATCTTCAAAGGCAATACCCGCTCCGTGCCCCCAGGGATCGGCCAGCAGCTGCGCAATCAGCGTTGCCGCATTGAGGTCTGCATCAGCCAGCAGCCCTGCCCCCACGGCGGCATTCAGCAGCAGCGGGATGGCATTTTGCGTGTTTTCAGGAAAGGCGGCGTGCCCGGATTTGCCATGCGATACCAGCAGCACATCGCTGCCGTCAGGCGTAATCGACAGCGATTCGCGCAGCCCGGCAGGTAATCGGGCAAGCGCGCTGTCAACGGTGGCAATGTCCGTCGCGGTCAAACGCAGTGTCGCACTGGCCGGAACGGCATTTTCCGCCACGCCCGCCGACAGACGGGATAACACCGGGCCGGTCGGGATCTGTAAAATCAGGTTCAGACCGCCTTTTTGCGCATAGTTGACGGGGAATGCGCCATCGGTGATCACGGAAAAGCGCGGAACCGGCCCGTTTTTCGCGAAGTATTTCATGTCGCCCATACCAATTTCTTCTGCGCCCCCGTAGATCACGCGCAGCTTGTGATGCAGGGAGACGCCGAGATCGCGGAAGGCACGCAGCAGGTAGAGGTCCAGCAGCGCCGGGCCTTTGTTATCCGATGCCCCGCGGCCAATAACGAAACCCTGTTTGTGGAACGGTTCGAACGGCGCAAAGGTCCAGTTATCGCCGGGTGGCACAACATCAAGATGCGAGATCAGCCCCAAATCCTGCGTCGCGTTGCGGTTATCCGCCAGCACAGACAGCGCGTGCCCCTGATGCGCTTCGGTGGCAAAGCCCAGCTTCTCCGCCTGCGCTTTAACGTGCTGGAAAATCGCTTCCACCTCGCTGCCATAGGGCTTGCCGTCCTGCGCTAATTTCTCATCGGCAATGCTCGGATAAGCCACCCATTGCAGCAGATCCTGAATGAATTCTTCACGGTGTTGCTCAAACCACTGTTCAATTTTTTCCAAAAAAGCGATCTCCTCTGCGGAGAGATTTCCGGTAAAGCCTTTTTCCTGCAGTGACTGACTCATGCGCTTTTCCTTTTTTGGGAGTGTTTCAGCGAGTGAAGGTGGATATCTTTCACCGGGACCGCAGGCCGTGGATTTAACACCCGGGCAAGCCCCTCGCCGATAAAGTTGATCGCCAATACCATCAACACAATGGTTAAGCCGGGCGGGATCCACAGCCACCATTCGTCATCAATGACTCTGATACTTTGCGCCGCCGACAGCATGTTGCCCCATGACGGCTGCGGCTGTTTGACGCCCAGCCCGATAAAGCTCAGCGCGGCTTCGGCAAGAATCGCATTCGCCACCGCGAGGGTAAGATTTACGACGATGGGCGCGCAGGCATTCCTCAGCAAATGCCGCCAGACAATCGTGAAGCTGCTCACGCCCATGGATTTTGCGGCCTGAACATAGCCGCTTTCGCGCAGCGACAGCAGTTCAGCGCGCACCAGCCGGGCGATGCCCGTCCAGTGAAGCACGCCGATGATCAGAATCACGTTCCAGACGCTGGCACCCAGCAGGGCGGCGAGAGTTATCGCCATCGCGTAAAAGGGAAAACACATGACGATGTCGGTGATGCGCATAATGATCATATCGGCCACACCGCTTTTGTAGCCCGCGATGCTGCCGAGTACGATGCCGATCGCCGCCTGAAAGAGCACCGCGGCCAGCGCGACCATGATGGATACGCGGCCGCCGTAGAGAAGCCGCGAGAAGACATCGCGGCCAATCTCATCGGTACCCAGCCAGTGTTCGCTGCCGGGCGGTGCCTCAATATTGTAGAGGTCCATATCATCGGGATTGTAGGGCGTCAGCCAGGGCGCGAAGAGGGAAAAAGCAGCAAGCAGCGTCAGTAAAATCAATCCACTGACGAAATAGTGATCCTTCAGCAGCGGATGAAGCCGGGTTCGCGGCCGCAGAGCGACGTCATCATGGTTCAGCATCATCGGGTCAGCCTTACGCGCGGGTCGGCGAGTGCATAGAGAATATCCGCGAGGATATTGATGGCTAAGGTGATCACCGCCAGAAAGAGCACAATGCCCATCAACAGGGGAAAATCGCGTGACTGGATAGCATCAAAACTCAGACGTCCGATGCCCGGCCAGTTAAAGATAATTTCGGTCAGCAGCGTTGCCGAGAGCAGCGCCGGGATCTCCATCCCCACCACGGTAATCAGCGGTTTGGCGGCATTTTTCAGCAGATGCGGATAGATCACGCCCGATCGCCTCATTCCCCTGGCGAACAGCGCCTTGATAAAGTTCTGGTTAATTAACTCGCTGATGCTGGAACGCAGGTAACGGCTAAAAATAGCGATGTTGCCTAACGCCAGCGTGACTGCGGGCAAAACAAGGTGTTTAGCCACATCGACAATATGATCAAAACCGGTAAGGTGACTGCCCAGCGTAGAGACGCCCGAAACGGGAAACCAGCGCAGGTTCATGGCAAAGACTTTCACCAGTAAAATGGCAATAAAAAATACCGGAATGGAGAGGATGACAAAAGACAACAGCGAGACCGCGATATCCACCGTAGTACCACGACGCAGACCGAGATAAATCCCCAGCGGCAGCGCCACGATTAAGGTGATCAACAGCGAACTCCCCGCCAGCAGCAGCGTATTGAAGACCCGTTCACCGATAAGCGTGAGTACCGGTGCCCCACTCTGCAGGGAGTAACCGAAGTCACCCACCATCGCTCGCGAGGCCCAGCGCAAATATTGCACCCATATCGGGTCGAGGTAGCCGGCCTGACGCAGCATATCCTGTTTCTGCTCTGGCGTTGTTTCGGGCGAGATCATGCCGACCAGCGGATCGCCGGGCTGTAATTGTATGAGGAAGAAGACCAGCAGCGAGATGCCGAAAAGCACCGGAACAGCGATCAGTAACCTGTGAAAAATAACCCTGAACATAAAAAATCCCGTACTGAAGTGAACGGGTTTTACAGAAGTGGTGCTCTGTAAAACCCTCTACCGTGCAATGCGTTACTGTTTTACGCTCCAGCCAGCGACATCGGCGAAAGGTTCATAAGGGTATGAGTGGTAGTGTGTCACCCGCTTACTCAGGGCGTAGCCGATATTGGGAATGTAGAGCCAGACGTGCGGCACTTCTTCATTAATCCCGGTTAACCACCCACCAACGCTGGTCTTGAGGGCGTCACGGTCGATGGTGGCATTAAACTGACTGGCGAAAGCGTCCAGCTGTGGGGTGGAAAATCGTTCCCACCAGAAGTTGTTATCATATTCGCCAGGCCTGAAAGTCCCGCCCATCAATACGCCATCGTAGACTTTCGCTTTGTCCTGCAAAATGGAGAGCGTGGCGTTGAAGTCGGCGACGTTAAGCACCACGTTGATACCGATTTTTTTCAGGTTTTGCTGAATAATGGGTGCGGTGAGTTCGCGGGTGCGGTTCCCTGTCGGGTAGTTAATGGTCAGGGTGAAATCTTTGCCGTCTTTATCCACAATGCCATCACCGTTGGTGTCTGCCCAGCCGGCTTCTTTTAATAACGCCTTCGCCTTTTCAGGGTTATAGGCATAATTATCTAACGCTTTAGGGTAGTAAGGGCTGTGCGGATTATCTTTGGTATTGAATATCTGAGCGTGACCGTAGAGTAATTTATCGACAATCGCCTGTCGGTCAATGCCATACACCAGCGCCTGTCTGACCCGCCGATCGGTCAGATTTTTATTGCGCGTATCCAGTGATAAATACTGAGCACCCACCCCGGGCTGCTCAATAATCTGAATACCGGCATTTTTATACGTCTGTAAATCGCGGCCATTCCATGATGAGAGTTCAGCAATATCAACGTCGCCATTGATCAGCTCATTCTGTACCGTCTGCGCGTTAGAGACTTTAAATATCAGCGTTTTTGTTTTCGGTTTTCCGCCGTAATAGTCGTCGTTGCGTTCCAGCTTGACGTACTGATCCGGGAGAAACTCGACAAACTTGTAAGGGCCGGTGCCGACCGGGTTGCGCAGCAGGTCAGTCGCTTTGTTCCACTCTTTAACCGGGACTTTGCTCCAGATGTGTTTGGCCAGCACCGGACGGTCGGCAAAGTGAGAGAAAGCCGCAGCATACGGGGCGACAAAGGTGAAGCTCAGGGTTTGTGCGTCAATCACCTTGATGCCCGCTAAACGTTCCGTTTTACCCGTATGGTAATCCTCGTAACCCACCAGATGTTTGACAAAGCCAGGGGTGTCTTTCGGGAAGCCCGCATCGGCTTCGGTGGCATAGGTAAAATAGACATCTTCTGCGGTAAACGCGGTGCCATCATGCCATTTTACGCCCGGTTTTAAATGCAGCGTCAGCGTTTTTCCGTCAGCCGAGTAGTCATATTTTTCAGCGAGAGACGGTTTTGGGTTTTGCTGTTCATCAAGGGTAAACAAGCGGCCAAACAGGGTGAATATAACCGCGCGATCGTAGTCAGTAAAATAAAGCGTAGGATGAAAGTTACCGCTGGGATTGCTCCATATTGCGTAGCGAATAATATTATTACTGTTGTTATTCTCTGCCGCTGCAACGTTAAACGCCGCCAGGCTCATTGCCGTAAAAGCAATGGCTTTTGAAAATACCTTCATTCCCACCCCAGATAAAGTTGTCATAATTCACCCCGTCATTTTACTTCCAGAGGTAAATTAATAATAAGCCCATCGTTAATACGCTATTTTTAACAACGTTACTGTTTGAAACAAACACAAGCAAATAGAATGATTGGTAATGGTTATCTGATTATGTTGCAAGTGAGGTGACGGCACGCTGACGCCCACGGGCGCACGGCCAGATTCGCCAGCTGGCTGAAAATTCGTTATTATCCGCTCCCACTCGCTACCGGGGCAGCCTGATGTCTGTGATTTTCGATACCTTTATTGCCCCACCCTGCCATGACAAGATTGAAGTCCTGTATCAGGACGATCACCTGGTGCTGATCAATAAACCCGCCGGGCTGCTCAGCCTCTCGGGGAAAAATCCGCTCAATCTCGATTCAGTGCATCACCGGCTGGTACAGATTTTCCCCGGCTGCACCCTGATCCACCGGCTTGATTTCGGCACTTCCGGGCTGATGGTGATTGCGCGCAATAAGGCAATCAATGCCGCCCTTTGCCAGCAGTTCAGTCAGCGCACGGTGACCAAGGTGTACAGCGCACTGTTGTGCGGGCATCTGGATAATGATGAAGGGATCATTGATGCAGCGATTGCCCGCGATCCGGCGCTGTTCCCGCTGATGTCGATTTGTGCCATCCACGGTAAACCCGCCCGCTCCCGCTATCGGGTTGTTGAGCGCGTTGTTCGGGAACAGGAAGACGGGACGTTACTGCCTGTGACGCGGGTACAGCTCACCCCGGAGACCGGGCGCACCCACCAGCTACGCATTCACTGCCAGCAGCTGGGCCACCCGATTCTGGGCTGCGATCTGTATGGCGGTCGCCTGTTGCCAGGCACCGAACTGACGCCGCGGATGATGCTGCACGCCAGTGAATTACATTTTGTTCATCCGATCAGCGAAGCGCCGATCAACGCCTGCAATGCCTCGCCGTTCTGATTTACCACATCAAATCATCAGGCACTTTGAAATCAGCATACGGATCGTCTTCGTTTTGCTCTTCCAGGCTCAGCGCGCTATTTAACACAATGCTGCCTGCATCGCGCTGCGCAATCTTATCGGCGACCACGGCGGGAATAATGACGTATTCGCTTTCGCCGCTGCTCCCCAGCAAACGTGCAATGGCAAGGCGACCGCTGATAAGCTGAGCTTGCGTGGCCTTATCGACGGCGATTTTCTTAATCAGGTTGTTATCGGTGAAATTAAAATCAATGTTGCCTTTGGCAATGTCGACTTTGTTCATCTCAATCAACTGCTTCACCTGCGCTTTATACTCTTTCGATAACGCCGCCTGCTTCTGCTGTTCACTGAGCAACTTATCCCGCTCAATCTGCGCTTTTTTATTCTCTTCTACCGCTTCTCTGGCCTCACGGGCCTGAGCCTTAGATTTTTTGACCGTTCTCTGAACTTTGGCCATTTTTTTGCTGCTGACTAATCCCGCTTTCAGCATCTGCTCTTGTAAGGTGAGTTTTGTCATGTTCGCTTCTAAATCAGGTGAATAATGCGGGGGATTATACCTTTAATTTTTAGAGCTGTACCAGGTTGCCGAGTCTGATCGCGGTGTCATCTGAGCTACAGGGGTTTTTCGGGGCTGACGTGACCCGTTCAGGGGACGAAAAACACCGTTTATCTCCACGTCGAGTCGCCGATTGCCATGCATTACGCTAGCGAAGCCTCCTAAATCTTCTTTTTTTCAGGCTGTTTTTTCAAAGAATGGGAAATAAATAATGTAACAGCATTTATTGACTGCCAGATTATTTTTCATAAAAACAACCATGCTTTATGTATGGACTTAATGCAATTTAACTCCATACAATATCGTTATGTATTATTTTTTGTTTCACTGAGCAAGCAAGTCTTTAAAAAGGGAAAAAGACATGTTTAAGGTTGGTTTTTTTGATCAAAAGGTTAGATCTTCTTTTTATAAGTATGTATCAGGAATTACCGGAACCATTTCCGGAGTTGTTTTATTTTGGGACATTCCTGAAAACGTTAAAAACCCATGTAGGTATATCTGCCCAGTCGTTTTAATGGCAATTTACATTGCTATATGGGTCTATTCCAACAGAATTAAATCTATCAACCTTTCCGTTGAAGGCAGTACAGTCACCATCAAGACTGGAGATATCTTCGCTGAGTCAGGATTTAAGGTGATCGCCTTCAATGAGTATTTCGACACTCAAGTAGATGAAAAAATCATTGCCGCAGCAACGCTTAATGGAATGTTCATTCAGCGAAATTTCACCTGTTCAGTTGAGCAACTGGACGAACATATTTCTCAATACCCATTTTCAAGAGATGAAATCTCCAGCATTAATAAAAAAAGACCCCAGGGTAAAAAGCAAAAATATGGATTGGGAACGATATGCGTTTGGGAGGATTTTCTGCTAACCGCTTTTTCTAAATTTGATAACCATAATGAAGCTCGTTTAACCATGCCTGAGTACCTGATGTTTCTGATTAACTTCTGGGACAGAGTTAACCGCGTGTACGCACAAAAAAGTGTCACCGTTCCCATTTTTGGTTCGGGTATCGTCAGAATAAAGGAGCATAAAAATATCACTGCTGAAGATTTATTAAAAATCATGCTATGGACCTTCAGAATCAGTGAAATGCGTTTTGCTT
The DNA here is from genome assembly GCF_037479175.1 of Erwinia sp. MYb375. Lineage (NCBI taxonomy): Bacteria > Pseudomonadati > Pseudomonadota > Gammaproteobacteria > Enterobacterales > Erwiniaceae > Erwinia > Erwinia sp. MYb375. The sequence goes on from NZ_JBBGZS010000023.1 coordinate 1,281,267, forward strand.
ATCCTGCAAAATTAACCATCATCATTCATAAAGACAAAATTGATAAGATAAATCTTTTTGAAATTCAGTCCGCAAGAAATGGGCTGTAATACAGGAAACCACAAACCAAAGGAGTGATAACATGGCCTACCGAACGAAAACATACATTGCGGGTGAATGGGATGGGGATCAAGATGCTATCAAGCAATTGCATAGCTGGAATGACAGTGAACATTTGAATTTATCGTTCACTGATGCACATGATTTAACCCAGGCCAGAGACAGCAGTTTAAATTGCAGCATAAAATCCTCCCTGGCAACACGATTAGATCATTCAAAAACCTTCGTTCTTATTGTCGGAAACAATACTAAAGATGCCAGAAGTGGTGGATGTCGATATTGTGACAGTTATAAGAGTTCGACTCAGAGTTGTGCCAGGGGGCATTCCGTTGATCACCGTAGTTACATCGAGTATGAATGTGAGAAAGCAGTAGAGGACAAACTGAATATCGTCGTTTTATACAATGCAGCTTACATTAGAAAATCTAAGTGTCCTGATTCATTGACAGGTATCGGTAAGCATGTCGCCATGCGTGACATCGTAAATGGAGCCTACCGCTGGGATTACCCGGCGGTAAAAGCAGCCTTAAGTTAATTACATCCATTTTATCTTCCCATCCTTCTTCATACAAACGGAACGAATACGTAACACCTTACATACGTATTCGTTCCGCTATATTCCCTGCTACTGCGCACTCTCTGCAAACGGCACTTTCACTTCCCGACTGACGGTGGTCGTTATCTCAGACTTATCGGTAAACGACGGCCAGTCGGAAGATTTGGTGATGAACTCCCAGGCGTAGTATGCCTTCCCCTGGTCCCGTATTTTCAACTGCAAAACACGCCAGCTCTCATCGTGACAATGGGACTTGCGGGCATAATCCTGTTCAGAGAAACAGGCCCGGATCATTTCACGGGAGGAAAACAGAATATCTTTGAAGGCGGCTTTGTAACTCCCGTCATCATTCAACTGCATAAAGTCGGCGTAATTTTCTTCACGCCCGCCGCCCGAATATCCCGTCGACCATTGCGACACCAGGGCCACCGCCTGCTGGCTTTTACTCAGGGGATATAACGCGGGATAGAGTGTGACACCGTTTGCAGACAGCTCATCATCACCCTCGTTCTTATCACTGTGACTGTGATGATACGGGCTAAAATCCCACGTTCCTTTCACGCGCCAGGTGCTGCCCGTTTTCTCAATCTTCATCAACTCGGGGGAGGAATTGATTAAATAGACGGTGTTCGCATCGGCCTTGCTCTTCCATAAGGTGGTTTCTTTCCCGGCGTTACAGCGATCTTTTAAAGCGGCACACAAACTGTTGTACTGATCGCTGCCGCTTTTCACCGCCGTCAATGCCAGCGGCCTGATGGAAGGTGGCTCCTCAGCCGCCAGAAGGGATGCCGATGCCACGGCCAGAAACGGAACCCAAAACCTGATCATAGTGCTCTCAAATAATGATGGCGTATCAAGGGATTATGAAGAATACGCCAGGCGATGCAAAGCAGTAATCAACGCAGGCACGTCAGATGTCGATATAACGCAGTCGCCTGCGCGTGCGTGAGGGCGGCTCCAGGGCCGCCTTCGCTATTGCCGCACCAATGTCCGCACTGACGGTAATGCCCTGTACAAAAGGCCGATCGTGCATTAAATAAGGCAAGGCACCAAACGCAATGCGCCCCCGTGCACTCTCCGGCGACAGCAACGTGTAATCGTTGCCGACGTCAGGAATATCATCCCCACAGGACTGCAACTGGGCGCGCAACGTCGGAAATGGCAGGTCACGGGTCTTCAGCGGTTTTTGCCCGCGGGCATCAATAAAGACATCAAACACCCGCGTTTGCCCTTTAGCGGAAATCACGGTCTGGTTGTCATCTTCGTGCAGATGATAATCCTGCCCGAGGGCCTGGATGCTGATGATCCCGGCCTCGCGCAGCGCCAGCAGTCGACGGATCGATTGTGATGGAATGGCGGCATAATTATCGATAAACACACGGGCCAGACCACCGTTGAATCTTTTCGCGTCTTTGTCATTGAGAAAAGGGACGATTTCTTCAACGGCTTCGTGTAAGCGCAGCACGGTATAACGCCAGGCCACCGTGTGTTTTTCGCGCTTATTGCGCTCGACCTCATTAAGATTGGCGCAGGCCCAGTGAAAGGGGTCATGCTGATTCCGATCGGCGAACCAGGCTGCGGAAAAACCGTCGATGTCCAGCGTCCGCAGCGAGATATGTTGGCTCCAGGCCGGATCACTTTGTGCCATCTCCTCAACCATCAGCCCGAACACCCGGTCAAGCAGGCCGTCCGCTCCCTCCGCAATGGCGTTTTCGATGGCCTCTGGCGTGACGATGCTCAACGGTTCATAAGGGATCGGGCAATAAAAATCGGCCTCCGGCAGGATGCCTGTACGCGACATCAGCGTGATGTTTAGCCGCTCACTTCCCTTATTCAGTCTGAAGGTTATCTGTTCGTCATCGCCTTCTTTAAATGTCCCATGCTGAGCCACCACTGCCATTGCCGCATCAATGCCACTCAGCGACGTGCCCATAATGCCGACTTCACAGGGGGGAATACGGGCATCCATGAGCCCGGACCAGGGGCTGGGGAAAAAGGTACGGGTCGCCTTGCTGTCATCAGGCCAGACATGCCCTGTGGCAATCACCGCGAGATCAAACAGCACCGGGATGCGTTCACCCTGCGCCCAGATATGCACGCCCTGGGAGGTGGCTTCCAGATCGGTCACCTGGCACGCTTCGTGGATATCGACTTCAAAACCCTGGCGTTTAGCCTGAGCGACGATTTCCAGAAACTGGTGGCGGAAATATTCACCCAGCAGGATCCGCGGCAGGAACTGCCGCACATGCAGGGAAGAAGCCTCGACGCCATAACGGGCCAGATGGCTGTCACTCAGGGTGCGCAGCCACGCAATATAGGTGATAAAAACAGGCGGAATTTCAATACTGGCGATATTGGCCAGCATCATCCGCGAGTTATCTTCATCGCTGTAGGGCATGCCGACGCCCGCCTCAACCGCCTGTTCATAGACAGAGACAGACAGCGGTTGCGGATTGCCCAGCAGTGCATAAAACGTATAAATGCCTGTTGGCCCCGCCCCGATGATGGCTATCTTTTTCATTGCCGCTCCCGCCTTATTATTGTTGTTAAATCCAGCTATTTTCCGGGAATACCTCTTTTCTGAATGAACGCCATTCCCCCCCTTTCCTGAACAACGCTCATCAGCCGGTAGATCAAGTCTATATGACTATTTTCGTTGTGCGCGTGGTCAGTGCCATTACGGCACTGGCCAGGGTAAAGAGTGCGATAATCCAGCCCATGGTCCAGGGCGTGCCATCGCTAAACAGCGCCAGTAGCAGCGAGGAGATAATGCCGCTGCCGTACTGTAACGATCCCACCAGTGCCGATGCCGAACCCGCCATCTCCGGCGCAGCATCCAGCGCAGCAGCGGTCGATGTTGCCGCGATAATGCCGTTCATGGAGAAGAAAACGAATACCGCCGCGATAATCAGGCCTATCCCGCCCATGCCAGACCCGGTCGCCACCGCTAATAGCAGTGCGGCAAGTGCGGCAACGGAGGCGGCACACTTGAGCAGGGTTTCCAGCGGATAGCGATGTACCAGCCGTCGGTTCACCATGCTGACCGCCATTAATCCGACAATATTCACGGCAAACAGCCAGCCGTAATACGCGGGTTCAACACCAAAATACGAGATGTAAACAAAGGGTGAGCCGGTAATAAACGCATAGGCCGCAACATAATAAAACGTCACGCAGAGCGTGAAGCGCATAAAGTTGGCATGCGTCAGTAAGCAGTAATAATTGCGAAAGGCACCGAACAGGGAGGCTTTCACCCGTTTTGATTCAGGCAGAGTTTCAGGCAGCCAGCCGATTGCCAGCAGCATCACGGCACCGATTATCGCCAGCAGCCAGAAAATGGCATGCCAGGAGGCGATGTGAATCATCTGTCCCCCCAGCAGCGGCCCGGCTATCGGGGCAATAGCCATGACGATCATCAGCGTGGACATCATCTGCGCCGCACGGGTGCGGCTGTAGAGATCGCGGATCATCGCCCTGGCCAGCATCGGCCCGGTACAGGCACCCAGCGCCTGAAATACCCGCCAGAAGACGATATGCACGATATCAGTGGATAAGGCACAGCCCACCGACCCCATCACAAACAGCACCATACCGATGCACATCGGCAAACGCCGACCGAAGTGATCGCTGATCGGTCCCCAGATCAGTTGAGCTATACAAAACCCGATTAAGAAGCCGGTGATGGTCAGCTCCGCATCGCCCTGTAAATCCTTCGCCATCACGGGCATGGCGGGCAGATAAATATCGGTCGATAACGAGGTAATAGCCATTAGTGCACTGAGGATCAGTACAAAGGTAAAGCCGGTGGTTTTTGGGGTGGCTAACGGCGTATGCGCCTGAGAGTCAGTCATGACAATCCATCGGGACAGAAAGGGAGAACGGTAGAGTAGCGGTTTGCCATCAGAAGATAATGTCAGGTAATCAGGTCGTCGTTATGAGCTGAATTCATAAATGGCGATGGCGGAAAATCGCACATCAACGAATTTCCAATAAAATACGCCGTTGTTATGCTTGAGCATCAGTGATGACTTATGGATAAACTCAGGGATATGTAGGCCATATGAAAATCAATAATCCCCTCCTGCCCACTCTTCTCTCTTTATTACTGACTGGCTGCTGGTTGGGGGATCACTTCCCGCCGTATGAAGTCGGACAGGTTTCCAGAACGGACGCCGGATTCTGTTTCCAGATTAACAATGCCGGCGACTATTACGTACATTATCTTTCCATCAGAGACAGACATGCACCTGAAAGGTCGGGTTTCAACCGCAAGTTACCTGCTTTAAAAGTTGCTAATAATCAGCTATGCATCCCAGACACTTACTATCAATTTCCGGACTACGGTGAAATTAACGTGGATATATCATTACGGTCTCCCACCGAAAGAAGAATGATACGCCGCATCATTATATCTGAGTTCAGGATGATAAAGGGTGTACCGCATCCCTTCGCACCGAGGGATTATTCCGTGCTAACGGTTGACTATATCCGGGAGAGGGAAAAAACGGCGGCTGACCACACCGTTCTGCAAGCCGTTGGCCCGTTTTCTCAGGAACAGAAGATCGAACCCTGCAACGTATCCTGGTACCCGGCCACCGACCGTAGTGGCCGACCTGCCGTTACGGTCGGTCATCAGTGATGACTTATGGATAAACTCAGGGATATGTATGCCATATGAAAATCAATAATCCCATCCTGCCCACTCTTCTCTCTTTGTTACTGACTGGCTGCTGGTTGGGGGATCACTTCCCGCCGTATGAAGTCGGACAGGTTTCCAGAACGGACGCCGGATTCTGTTTCCAGATTAACAATGCCGGCGACTATTACGTACATTATCTTTCCATCAGAGACAGACATGCACCGCCGAGGTCTGGTTTTAACAGGGACTTCCCTGCCCTGGCTATCGCACACAATCAGCTATGCATCCCTGAGACTTACTATCAATTCCCGGAGTCCGGTGAGATAAACGTGGAGATCTCTTTACGTTCACCCACCGAAAGAAGGATGATGCGGCGTATTATTGTTTCTGAATTCAGGATGATAAAAGGTGTACCGCATCCCTTCGCACCGCGGGATTATTCCGTGCTAACGGTTGACTATATCCGGGAGAGTGAAAACAACGACGGCTGACCAGGCCCCTGATGAATCCCCACAAAAATGAGTGGCTGATCATTCGGCTTCAGGTCTGAGGCCAGTTTGAGCACGCCGGATCGGCAACTGCCGCATCCATGCGGGCCTCGGCACGCGACGTCCTGTCGCGTGACGTCCGGCTTACCTCAAACTGGCCCCATCCCCGCAGCACCGTTGCTCGCTGTTAGTTTTAAAACTGCCACAACATGGCGATCTCTGCGGTGTATTTGGGTGAGGACATCTCACCTTAGTGGGACGTAAAATGCCGCTCAATACTGTCCAGCATATTGCTGGCACTGTAATAATCCAGACGGAACGTATCCGGGCCCATCGCATAGACCCGCTCAGCCGTTACCGGCTCCAGATGCTCAAGGAAGGGATTGGCCCGTACGCGCCCCACCGTCTCGTCATCTGCTGAGAACAGCAACATACTCTTCCCGGTGAGACCGGCCGCCATATTCTCACCTGACAGCTGAATAATATCGTTACGCTTACCCATGCTGGTGCCGCCCTGCACGTCCGCGGGTGGCATCGCCAGCGTAAAGCCCAGTTCAGACAGCAGCTTGCCCTGCGCTGATGCCAGGGTCCACAAATTCACACCGCGGCCATCTTCATAATAAACCAGCGCGGAAACCGGCTGGGGTGGCAGCGTGATCGCCTGCTTCACCGCCTGAACCCGTTGCTCAAAACGGTCAATCACAGTGCTGGCGTCTTTCTCATGCCCGGTGATCTCCCCTAACTGCACAGCCAGCTGTTGCCAGCTTTTATCACCGTAGTCGATCACCAGCGTCGGGGCGATAGCCGACAGCTGATCGTAGAGCTTTAACGCTGAATCACCGCCCGTGGCGGCAATCACAATCAGGTCCGGCGCCGCAGCGGCAATCGCCTCGGCGTTCGGTTCAGAAATGTAGAGGGGTTTCAGATGGGCCTGCTTCGCCACTGCACTCCATTGTTTAAAAAAACCCTGGTCATCCGACACCGTGCTGTTACGACTGGTGCCGCCGGAACCGACCAGCGGCGCATTGATTGCCAGCAGCGTTCCGGTAATGGTCACGCTGGTGGAGACAATACGTTCCGGGGCCTTAGTCAGAGTCAGTGGCCCTTTAGGGGTTTGCAGCGTACGCGGCCAGCCCTGCTGTGCGCCTGTTGGCGCAACAGCTGCGGCCGCAGCCGGTGGCGAGGAGGCGGGTTGCGACTCTGAATACTGAGTTGAACAGCTGCGGACGGATACAACAAAGATCAGTGCGGCAGCCACCAGCAGTGCACACAGCACCGGGAAGGAGAACAGTTTTTTCATCTTAGCCATTTCATTGAAAATGAGTCTTATTATCATACATTTAATGGCGGGGAATTTAAATCGCTTATGACAATGGAGAAGAGGCGGGAAAAAATGGCTTACGCTAAAAAGGCCGGGCAAGCCCGGCCTGAGTAAAAATTTACACTTTCATCCAACGCCCTTCGGCGGCAGAGAGGGCGATCGCCTCCAGCACTTTCGATACCTGCAAGCCTTCAGCAAAGTCTGGCCACATACGGTCATCGGCGGCAATCCCGTTAATCAGATCGCGCACTTCCACCGTTTTCTGATCGTTAAAGCCAATACCGTGCCCGGCAGAAATACAGAACGCCGCATAATCCGGGTGCGCCGGGCCAGTCAGAATGGTTTTAAAGCCCTGGCGACCGGCCGGGTCATCATGGATATACAGCTCCAGCTCCGCCATGCGCTCCTGGGTATAACGGATACTGCCTTTGGTGCCGGTCACCACGTAGGTCAGGCCCATTTTGCTGCCGCAGGCGATACGCGAGGTTTCAATCACGCCGTGCGCGCCGTTAGCAAAACGCAGCAATGCGCTGGCCTGATCTTCGTTTTCCACATCGCGCAGCTGGGACAGATTTTTCGGGTCCGGGCGCTGCTTGATGACCGTCATCATATCGCCGCTAACCTCATCAATGTTGCCCACCAGATAGTGCGCCATGTTGACAATATGCGCGGCCAGGTCGCCCAGTGCACCGAGGCCCGCCAGTGCTTTCTGACAATGCCAGTCCAGCGGGGTGTTCGGATTCGCCAGGTAATCTTCATTGTGCGTGCCGTAGAAGTGCACCACCTCGCCGATTTCGCCACGGGCAATAATCTCTTTCGCCAGCTGGCTGGTCGGGTTTTTCATATAGTTGAAGCCCACCAGCGTTTTAACCCCGGCTTTTTCGGCTGCACGCACCATCTCTTCAGCATCGGCGACATCCAGCGCAAGGGGTTTTTCGGAGTAGACGTGTTTGCCGTGGCGAATGGCTTCCAGCGCCATCTCTTTATGCAGGAAATTAGGGGCACAGATATCAACAACGTCGATATTTTCATCCGCGACCAGTTCACGCCAGTCTCCGGTTGAACGATTGAAGCCGAGCGTGGCTGCCTGCGCGCTGGCCAGTTCCGGGTTCACTTCCGCCAGCATCTCACGAACCAATTCCCCTTTCAGGTTGAACACGGTCGGCGCCTGAGAGTAGGCAATCGCGTGGCAGCGTCCGATATAACCGGTACCGATCAGGCCAATTCTGACTTTTTTCATGATAAATCCTTAGATGTAGGCAACAGAAAATGGAACAAAAATTCAATATTGATGAAATGTATATTTCGCAACACTGTGATTCAACGTCAAAATGAAACAAACGTGATCGCCCTGGCGAAAATGAATGTAACGCCGCTGCAAGTCCCACCGCATCCTGCAACGCAATACGCAAAAGCACGATTTTTGAGGTAAAAATCACACACCTCCCTTCAGTATGCTGCTTTATTCAGCAGTTGAACCCAAAGCGTGAAAACAGCCTTTGACATCCCCTGCCCTGCTGGATATCATGCGCCCCGTTCCAACAATTCCTCTGTAGTTCAGTCGGTAGAACGGCGGACTGTTAATCCGTATGTCACTGGTTCGAGTCCAGTCAGAGGAGCCAAATTTAAGAAGCCCGCTCAGGGGAACCTGAGCGGGCGTTTTGTTTTTAATGGTTTAGTGCCGCCGGATGACAGGCAGTGGGGAAATGTGTGAAGGGAACGTTCTCAAAGGCCGTCAGCGATGCCGAAATCCTTCCGTTCAATGGCGCAGGATTTCGGCACAGGGATCAGTCCGAATGGTGTCAGACCTTAAGCAGCTTCACCGTACTGTCGATGTCGATCTCATCTTCCGAGAAGATCAGGGTTGTTCCCTGGAAAGTGGTGATCGCCAGTTTTTTCACCGTGCGCATTTCACCCGGCTGAGTGGCTGATTTTGGCCGGATGCTGTTCATCAGTATGCCCACAGACAACACCGTATTTTCTTTATCAATGCGGGTTTCCGCAGGGACTTCTTCGCTGTACACCAGGTAAGACTTGATCGAGGTGAGCTTCAGGCGCTCCCCCGCGATATAGATGTAGGCGCTTTCTGGGATCACTTTCACATCATACGCTGACAGCCCTTTGCTGTTGGTGGTGGGCTCGAAAGTCACCGCCGCATCTTTCTTAATCAGCTCAGGATTGGCGATTTTAATCACATGGACATAACGGTTATCGCCGTTTTGATCTTTGATAAATCCAAAGCCTTTATCTTTAAACCAGGTTGTGATCGTGCCGTTCATCGCCATTGTCGCCTACTTAATCGTTAATCTACTCAATTTTCAGCGCGCAGTGTAAAACACAATGCCTGCGCAGACTATGCCTTTGCGGTAAGTCTGGACGATAAATTGCGGGTACGCGAGGAACGGCAGGCAGGTGACGGCGGATAAGAGGCAAAGTGGGACGTGGAATGTGAGTGAACCCGGAGCGGTTGGAGAGTATGATGAACTTCCGCTCACCTCTTTCCTTCTTCTCCCCGCGATCATGAAAATCGCTCATGTTGCTGTGAAATTATATCACTTCCCCTCACCCAGTGACTCTGGCATAAAATATGCACTATAGAATGTGTGCAGGCGGCTGAATGTTGGAACCTGAAAGAAAATTGCAGCTTCATGAAAAGTGCAAAAAGTAAGCTCAGGTTTGTAGCGGAAATTAGGATACCAGATTACGATGAATAATAACTTTGCGTTTACCATAAAAAAAATCTGTTTCGATGAGAATTATAATCCATCCGAAAATACGCGTATCACAACCAACTTTGCTAATCTGGCCAGAGGTTCAAAACGCCAGGAAAACCTGCGCAACGCCTTAGTGATGATGAACAATCGCTTTAATTCCCTGGCGCATGGGGATAATCCCAAAGGGGATCGTTACGCTGTCGAACTGGAAATCATCTCCGTTGAGATGAATATTGCTGTCGAAGGCAATAACGATAGCTTCCCGGTGATTGAGATTTTAAAAACCAATATTATTGATAAGAAAACAGATGAACGCATTGAAGGTATCGTAGGAAATAACTTTTCCTCTTACGTACGCGATTATGATTTCAGTGTGGTATTGCCAGCCCATAATAAAAACCAACCCGAATTTAGCATCCCCGCTAACTTTGGCGACCTGCATGGCAATATCTTTAAACGCTTTGTGGATTCAGATATCTACAAATAAAACTTCTCCAAAGCGCCGGTGATTTGCCTGAGCGTCTCAAGCAAGAACACCTATCATCAGACGGGTTATCAGCATCCTGCTTTGGGCATCGAATACCAGCAGAATGAACTGTCCCTGACCGATCACTATTTCAATAAAATGGGCTTACAGGCGCGCTATTTCATGCCGGCAAACAGTGTTGCGCCGTTAGCTTTTTATTTCGTAGGGGATCTGGTGAATGATTACACCGATCTGGAGCTTATCGCCACCATCAGTACGATGGAGACGTTCCAGAAGATCTACCGACCAGAGATTTACAATGCCAATTCTGCAGCAGGAAAGCATTATCAACCCAACCTGACGCAGCGGGACCATTCATTAACGCTCATTACTTACGATCGCGAAGAACGTAGCCAGCTGGCTGTTGAACAAGGAAAGTTCACTGAAGAGAAGTTCATCAAACCATATCAAACTCTTCTTGAACAATGGTCTGCTGATCCCGTTCTTTGATTAAACAAATACAAGGTTTCTATTATGAAAAAGTTATTGCCCACGTCCACGGCTGGCAGCTTACCTAAGCCTTCATGGATTGCACAACCTGAGCAACTCTGGTCCCCGTGGAAATTGCAGGATCAGTAATTAGCCGACGGCAAAAAAGATGCGCTGCGTTTGTGCCTGGACGATCAACAGCAGGCCGGTATTGATATCGTCAGCGACGGTGAGCAAACACGCCAGCATTTTGTTACCACGTTTATTGAGCACCTTGAGGGTGTTGATTTTGAGAAACGTGAGATCGTTAAAATTCGCGATCGCTATGATGCAAGTGTGCCCACCGTTGTCGGCCCTGTCAGCCGCAAGAAGTCGGTGTTTGTGGAAGACGCTAAGTTTTTACGTCAGCAAACCGATAAGCCGATCAAATGGGCCTTACCTGGCCCGATGACCATGATCGATACGCTGTATGATAACCACTATAAAAGCCGCGAAAAACTCGCCTGGGAATTTGCCAAAATTCTCAACGAAGAAGCCAAAGAGTTAGAGGCTGTCGGCGTTGATATTATCCAGTTTGATGAGCCGGCATTTAATGTTTTCTTCGATGAAGTGAATGACTGGGGTATTGCCACCCTGGAACGCGCTATCGAAGGGCTTAAATGTGAAACCGCTGTCCATATTTGCTACGGCTACGGCATCAAAGCCAATACCGACTGGAAAAAGACGCTGGGCACCGAGTGGCGACAATACGAACAGATTTTCCCGAAACTGCAAAAATCTAATATCGATATTATCTCACTCGAATGTATGAACTCGCATGTTCCTATGGAGCTGATGGAACTCATTCGCGGTAAGAAAGTGATGGTTGGTGCCATTGATGTGGCAACCAATAACATTGAGACGCCAGAAGAAGTTGCCGCGACGCTGCGCAAAGCCCTGCAGTATGTTGATGCCGACAAGCTCTATCCTTGCACCAACTGCGGCATGATCCCGTTACCGCGTGGCGTTGCACGCGGCAAGCTGGATGCATTAAGTGCAGGCGCAGAAATCGTGCGTAAAGAACTGCTGGCGAAATAACGGCGTCAGGCCGTCGATCATTTGAAACAACGCAGTCCGGATTGAGCAATCTGAACAATCCGGACTGTGCTCTCCCCCCCAGCGCCTCCCTGCACTTCCCTGTTTGATTTCTCCTTCTGTTCGATTATGGGATATATTGAAGGCACTCTCGTTAAATGCTCCCTTTAGAACAGGTAATATCGGCAATGGCTCTGATCCCTAAAAACTATGCGCGGCTGGAAAGCGGCTACCGTGAGAAAGCACTCAAAATCTATCCGTGGGTCTGTGGCCGCTGCGCGCGCGAGTTCGTTTATTCCAACCTGCGCGAATTAACGGTTCACCATATGGATCACGATCACACCAATAACCCGGAAGATGGCAGTAACTGGGAGTTGTTGTGCCTGTATTGCCATGACCACGAACACTCGAAGTACACCGAAGCTGACCAGTACGGTACCACCGTTGTGGCAGGAGAAGATGCGCAAAAAGACGTGGGTGCCGCCACCTACAATCCTTTTGCGGATTTACAGTCGATGCTGAAGAACAAGAAATAACAGCAGACCGGTTAGCTTTTGGAACTCTACGGACTGCCAGCATATTCAATGTGAACGGGCAGCCCGATCATTTCACCGGATGAAAAATGATAATGAATATCACTATCCGATCAGCGCGAGTTTCTGATGTAGAGCGTATTTTCGACGTCAGAACCTCGGTTATTGAAAACCATCTGAGTCGTGAAGAAATGCGCCAGATGGGGATCACTGAAAGCCTGGTGGCCGATATGATTCAGAACAGCCCTTGCGCCTGGGTTGCGGTTGAAAGCGAAAAAATCATCGGTTTCTCTATGATTTTGCCGGATGAAGGCTGCCTGTTTGCGGCATTTGTTCTCCCGGAATATGAAGGCAAGGGAGCGGGACGCAGACTGGTGATGGCCGCTGAGCAGGAATTATTTAAACACCATGATATCGCCTGGCTGGAAACCGATAAGAACAGCCGTGCTGCGAACGTTTACCTGCATCTCGGCTGGGGCAATAAAACGGATATTAATGACACTGATATCCGTTTAGAAAAGGCCAGAGGATAACGCTCTGTCAGTTAAGGATACGCATTGCGCCGGGAGACTTGCCTGTTACACGCTTAAAAGCCCGGCTGAAAGCGGCCTGTGAGGAGTAGCCCAGCCGCTGGGATACCAGGTCGACGGTGATTTTTTCTGACGATAACCAGCGGACAGCGAGGTGCATCCGTACTTCCGTGGCATACCGCAACGGTGGAATACCGATGGTGGTCTGAAACCTTTCGGCGAAGGCGGAGCGGGATATATGCGATTCAGCGGCGAGTTCTGCCACGCTCCAGTCGCGGCCCGGTTCGCGGTGAATCGCCAGGATGGCCCGAGCCAGACGCGGATCGCGCAGTGCTGCAGCGAGCCCCTGGCTGGTGCCGCAACCGCCTTCCACCCACCCTCTGATAAACATCGCCGCAACCACATCGGCCAGCCGGGCGAGAATGCCGGCATAGCCCACGCGCCCGGAACATATCTCACGCTTCATCGCATCCAGGATATGCATCAGTCCCGGCCAGTTAGCCCCCTTCGCATCAGCACGCATAACCTCAGGCATCACGCCTGCCAGTCGTTGCATGCTTCCCAAATCAATTTCCATGCAGCCAAAGAACAGCACGGCACCTGGCGTTTCCTGGGTGCTGGGACAGGTATCAATGCCACTCACGTTTTCATCCAGGGGTACCGTTTCAAAATCATCGATATCCATCACGTCAGCGGCTGTTGCCGACATGAGCTGGTGCTCTCCGCCGTGAGGAATAAACAGGGCTTCCCCGGCTGAAAGCGAGAAACAATCGCCGTTTGCAGTCTGAAGCACCGCATCCCCCACCGCGACATAGTGCAGGTAAGCATGGCCGGGGCGGCTGGCGAAATTCAATCCAAACGTATTGCCCGTTTGAATACGCTGATACCGCACACCGTTAAGTCGCAGACCAGAAAGCAGTTCACTGATGAGTTCAGATGAGAGGGCAAAAGGTGAAGTCATGACCATATTCGGGTTTTCGGGTAATAAAGGAGGTTTTTAGAGCATAGCTCATCCAGCCACACCTGAATAGACTTCATCCTTTAACCCCTTTACCTGGAAACTCAGTCATGACCAATGAAGTCTCTATCAGGCAGCACAAAGCCGTATTAACCACCGATGAGCCAATCCGGCCTGCCTGGCGGGCGGTGTTTTCGTTAACCATGGGTGTTTTTGGCCTACTCACCGCTGAATACCTGCCGGCCAGTTTATTAACCCCGATGGCTCAGGATTTTGGTGTGTCCGAATCTCTTGCCGGACAGGCCGTCACGGCGACGGCGGTCATTGCGTTATTTGCCGGATTACTGGTCCCGCGATTTACGCGTGCGTTTGACAAGCGCGCCGTACTGTTGAGCTTCACTGCGTTGATGGTCTTTTCAAACCTGCTCGTGGCGCTCTCTTCAGGCATTGTCATGCTGCTGGCAATGCGCGTCTTGCTGGGTATCGCACTGGGTGGATTCTGGAGCATGGCCGCGGCGGTAGCGATGCGCCTGGTGCCAGAAAGGCTGGTGCCGCGCGCCCTGTCGATCATTTTTAGTGGTATCGCGGTAGGTACGGTGGTTGCCGTGCCGCTGGGAAGCTATCTGGGGGGGATTTGGGGCTGGCGTAGCGCCTTTATTGCCGCTGCCGCAGTGGGTGTCGTCACTTTGCTTTTCCAGTATTTCACGCTGCCCGGAATGCCACCGCTGATTCGGAGTAAAACGGCATCGGTATGTTCCCTGCTGCGACGGCCTGGTGTTAGCGTGGGTATGATGGGGTGCGTGCTGGCACACACCGGCCAGTACGCGCTATTTACCTATATACGGCCTGCGCTGGAAGGTCTCGCACAGGTGAATGCCGAAGGGCTGGCGTTACTGTTGCTCGGATTTGGACTGGCTAACTTTTGCGGGACGCTGTCGGCGGGATGGCTGATGGAACGCAGCTTGCGTTTGACGCTCATCATGATGCCCGCTCTGGTGGGTGCAGCCGCACTGGGCATGATCATCATGCCACTATCGATAGTGGGTCTCACGATGCTGGTGATGCTGTGGGGCCTGGCATTTGGCGGCGTACCGGTGGCGTGGTCAAACTGGGTCGCACGGACGCTTCCAGATGAAGCAGAGAGTGCGGGAGGTATGGTGGTCGCCGCCGTTCAATCCTCCATTGCTGCCGGTGCGGCCATCGGTGGCCTGATATATGGCATCAACGGCGTGACGGGGGTATTTATCACGGCGGCATGCATCATGTTCAGTGCCGCGCTGATTATTGCCTTCCGGGTCAGAGTCTCTTCATCACCGACAGAAACACAAAGCAGGACATTTCACTGACACGTTAACCACGCCGGGGACATCGCCTCCGTTCAGCTAGCGGAGCAGCCCACAAGCCGTTATCAATGCGGAAAATCACAGACATCTTTTAATGTAATGGGTAAAAGCAGAAGAGGCGGGTTCTGCTTTTACCCTTGTAACAACGGAATCTATACGGTCAGTATCACACTTCCTGTTGTGCGTCCGGCTTCGAGGTCAGCGTGTGCTTTCGCCGCCTGCGTCAGGGAATATTCCGCTCCGACGGGATTTTCCAGTCCATTCTGCAGGGCCGCCATGAGGTCGCTGGCCCCCTGTCTGTAGAGATCGGCGTCGTCAGCATAGGCAATGGAACTTGGCCGCATCAGTGCGATTGAGCGGGCGAAGCCAAGATCCTCTACACGCACCGGTGGAATAGGCCCGGCAGGCTGACCCAGGCTTGCGACGATGCCAAAAGGACGCACCACGCCGAGCGTTGCAGCAAGCATGTTTCCTCCAATCCCATCAATGGCAAGATGCACTCCGCGACCCTCCGTCATTTCGCGCACGGTTTCCGCCCATGCCGCATCGGTGTGAAGCAGCACTTCAGCAGCCCCTGCATCCTGCACAATGTTCACTTTAGCAGCGGACCCCGTTGTCCCAATCACCCTGGCACCTTTCATGGTTGCCCAGCGGGTGACAATCTGGCCCAGACCGCCCGCGGCAGAATGAACCAGCAGCCAGTCACCCGCTTTAACCTCCCTTACCTTGTGAAGCAACATATGTGCGGTAAGCCCCCTCAGCATCGAGCTTCCGGCGGTCCGAATCGTTACCCCATCGGGTATTTTAATGAGCCGACTGGCAGGAATATTCCTGAGTGCTGTATAGGCTCCCATCGGGTTCCCGGTATAAGCAACGCGGTCGCCGGGGGTAAATGCGCGAACGTTATGCCCCACGGCCGTTACCACCCCGCCCCCTTCAAACCCGGGCACTGTCGGGGAAGAGGACAAAGGGTAAAGCCCTGAACGGAAGTAAATATCCACAAAGTTGACGCCGATCACCTCATGCTGAATCTGAACTTCATCGGGGCCCGGTTCATTCAGCGTCATTTCAATGGCTTTAAGGACGTCGGGACCGCCCGGCTGACTGATAACGATGGCTACTGACATATGCTGTCCTCACTGTTTACGTGAGAAAAATTATAAAGTCGTTTATGTCAGGAAAAATACGGGTATAAAAGAACCATGTATGTGTAAAAATGCACAAGGAAAGAGTGAATGGACTGGCAGGATTTACATTACTTTCTTGCTCTGGCCCGCTGGGGTTCCATGTCCGCTGCGGCAAAAGAGCTTCACGTTGACCATGCCACCGTAAGCCGCCGCATCGCCGCCCTCGAAACGTCGCTCGGCCTTCGTCTTACTGAGCGGTTGCCCCGGCGTACCGCGCTGACGGAACAAGGCAAAGTCATCGCCTCTTTGGCTGATGAAATGAACAGGATTGCCGACCGGGTGGGTATACAGGCGAAGTCGCTGTCCGCTGCGCCAGCGGCGGCTGTCAGGATCAGCGCATCCCCGGCGGTGGCTGCACAGTTGATTGCACCGGCCGTGGCTGAGTTTACGCTGCGTCACCCGACTATCTCACTCTCATTATCAGGCGTATCCCATCATGTTCAACTGAACAAAGGCGAGGCTGATATCGCGGTCCGTCTGACAAGGCCGGATGATCCCGATTTGCTGACGCGCCGGATCGGGACGATGCGTTTCGGTCTGTATGCTTCACCTTGCTGGCTGGATAAGCCGCCCGACAGTTGGGTATTCATTGCCTACGAGAACTCGCTGGATCATGTGACGCAGCAGCAATGGCTGGAATCCCTGCTGGAGGGAAGGCGGATTATATTCAGGGCCAGCGACCTGATGGCACAGCAGCAGGCTGCAAGGAGTGGGCTGGGCGTGGTGACGTTACCCTGCTTTATGGGGGACAATGACAGCTCGCTGATAAAACTGCCTGTCAGTTCGCGCCCACCAGGCAGGAGCATGTGGCTGGTTGCCTATCCAGAGTACAGACGCGATCCCTTCGCGGTGATGGTCATGGAATTTCTGGCTGATGTTATTGGCAAGGCCTGTCCGCCTGACAGAACGCCCTGAAAAGGGTGAGCCTGTCTTTTCATTAAACCCGCCCTGATATCTTTTTATCAGGCAGTCAGCTCATGGCTATCGGCAAGCAGCTCGTGTATTTCGTGGGCAGAGACCGAACCATTTCTTTCCGTCGTGATGCCGAAGTACTGCATAGCCCGGCAGATTACTCCAGAGATATTCTGGCTCAGACTAAAAATGTTCCCGCGCGTAATTGAATAATGCATCTCGTTTCATCATCAATACCTATCATTATCTGGTTTATATTTTACGCTGATAAATATAATACCGCGCTCGTGCTTATTTTAGCCCCCCGCATTCTATTTAAGGCTAATCCGAAAGCACGGGAGCGGATCCCCTTTCGAGATGGGGGGCACAGAGGTGTCCGGCACCTTTTGCATAACAGTATGCGCGGCATGGAATCTGCCGGAAATGAATAAAACAGCCAGCGTTTACTCCTTTACTGAAGTCCCGATCGCCTGTCGTATCTCACGCACGTTGCGCACAGGCGGTGCGCCGAATTGCCGCAGGTATTCACGGCTAAACTGTGAAGCACTTTCATAACCGACGGCAAACGCCACATCAGAGGCGCGATGCTCGCCGGCAAGCAAAAGCTGGCGAGCTTCCTGCAATCTAAGCTGTTTCTGATACTGGATGGGACTGAGGCCAGTCATCGACAAAAAATGACGATGCAGGCTCGCCCGACTCATGCCGCTGACATCGCACAACGCTTCGATGCGAAGCCGGGTATTGTAATTATCCCGGATCCAGGCGACGGCTCGCCGGATACTACTCAGCGCACCTTCGGGTTGGGCAATCTGACGTAGCAGTCGCCCCTGGGGGCCCTGCAGGAGACGATAAAGCAATTCCCGTTCGAGCATAGGCCCAAGAACCGGAATATCATCAGGGGTGTCGAGCAATGACAGCAAGCGGAGTAACGTATCGCGGAGCGAGGCAGTCATCGGGTTTATCATAATGCCGCCCCCCTTTTGTTCACGCTCGCGAACCGGCGGTATCGCCGCCGCTAATTCCGCCAGTATGGCCGGATCCAGCACCAGCGAAATCGCAACGTAGGGTTGCCCCCCTTCATCATCAAAAATTTGTCCGATCAAAGGCAGATCAAGGGCACTGATAAGATATTTTTCGCTGTCGTAGCTCAGAAGATTGTCGTTAATTGCAACGTGCTTCGAGCCTTGCAGAATGAAGCAGATCATCGAGCGATAAAGGCAGGGTGTCTTGTCTGTCGAACCTTGTCCTACACAGATGTCTACACGGGGGATCCGTGTGATAGTCAATCCCGGTGGCGCATGCCTCAGGGCGATATCAAGATGGGGTGCAAGAGAGTCATTCATGGATTGACTATACCCATGATCCAAAAGCGCGCAAAGCGATTGATACAATCAGGCAAGATATTGAGCTTATCAGGCGTGGGTTACACGTCGTTCATTGCCTAACATGGGCAGGTCAAGCACGCATCGAAGGGTGCGCCTAATCACCTACATGAGACAGCCCATGAATAACAAAATTGCAATGATCACGGGTGCCAGCCGTGGCCTCGGCCGCAACATGGCTCTTCACCTCGCTAAGCGCGGCGTCCACATCATCGGCACCTATCGTAGCGGCGCTGCAGAAGCCCAGGCGCTGAAACAAGAGATAGAAGCACTGGGTGACAAAGCCGCTATGCTGCCGCTGGACATCACCGATACCTCCAGTTATCAGGCTTTTTCAAACGTCGTGACGGAGACGCTCAGGGCTGACTTCGGTCGCGAACGCTTCGATTTTCTCGTTAACAATGCCGGTAACGGCCTCTTTGCGAACTTTGTGGATGCGACCGAGGACCAGTTTACTTCACTGGTCAACACGCACCTTCAGGGGCCAATTTTTCTGACTCAGAAACTGTTACCGCTGGTAGAAAACGGCGGTCGCATCCTGAACGTTTCGTCCGGCTTCGTCCGCTTTACTTTGCCGGGATACAGTATTTATGCGGCGGTGAAGGCCGCAGTAGAGGTTCTGACCCGTTACATGGCCGTCGAGCTTGGTGCTCGCCAAATTCGGGTAAATGCCATTGCCCCTGGGGCCATCGCGACCGATTTTGGCGGTGGTGCGGTCCGCGACAATGAGGAGGTAAACGCCTGGGTTGCTCAGGGGATCACGCTGGGCCGTGTCGGTTTACCGGACGATGTGGGTGGAGCGGTAGCCGCTATCCTGTCTGATGACATGGCATGGGCTAACGGGACGACTTTTGACATTTCTGGCGGCCAGCTGCTGTAAACCCAAACGCATTCATTTCATCCCTCCGGAGAGCATCTTGCTGAGCGTTCTGAAGGTTCATTCAGAACGCTCAGCGCAACAGGCATAGCATCCCTGTTTTGCATTGTGTATCTGGATATAACTAATCAGTGGATCGGCAAAAAAAAGGCCGATAAGATTTTCAGAAAATTGTCCCTCACAGATATCTGCCCGTCTTAAAAAGTGATTTTCATCATAGGCCCGCAATGACAGCACTCTGGTTTTCATCACTTCAGGTAATTCATTGAGGTAAATGCCTTGTTGGTTACATCCCTCCCATATATAGATGGCATGAGTGCCGAAATAAGGTGTCTCTGCAGGCTGATAGATGTGGTTGATCAGAAGCGCGGTTTCGCCAGCAGGGATATCACGCAACGAGATTCTGTCGGGATAGCCGGGATAGCTCACTACCGTTTGTCTGATGGCACCGTATCTTTTTAGATAGGTATCGCTCTGTCCAAAAAGATGGGTAAACTGCTCGGCTCTCAGGCCAGAAATTCGGTATTTCATCATGCCTCCTGTGGTTTTCAGCATGACATTAGCGGGTATTGGCAGGAGGAACTCGCTGTTATCGGTCAGGGAAATTATCACTTAGCTTTAACCGAGGCGCGGACATCCCCTTCTTACCGTCCCTGCCCTACGCTTTCACTCATCAATGATGTCACTCAAATTTTTGGGTGACATCATTGTGAGCGACTGGCACAGGCCCAACGACAGACTTTTCGGAAGCCATCATGGACAAGAAAGCAAA
Source organism: Erwinia sp. MYb375 (assembly GCF_037479175.1). Lineage (NCBI taxonomy): Bacteria > Pseudomonadati > Pseudomonadota > Gammaproteobacteria > Enterobacterales > Erwiniaceae > Erwinia > Erwinia sp. MYb375. The sequence continues at coordinate 1,301,607 of NZ_JBBGZS010000023.1, forward strand.
GAACATACTGTTCAAAACATATTGGAGCAGCAGCGGCTGGCTCTCTGAACAAAAGACCGCCCCCGACGACTTCGCTTATGCCAAATCCCAGGGGATGATGTTCGATCCGGTCAACGTGACCCACGACGAATGTCTGGAGAAGGTCCTGGCGATGGCGAAACGGATGTCGCCAACCAAAGCGGCACACGCCTTTCTGGCCAGTCTGTCGGCAAAAAGACTCGACTGGCGGTCAGGCATCGCCTCATACAACCTCGCCCGTCAAATGGTTCCACATCAATACGCGCCGGTTATCAGCGGGCAAAGTTTTCGGCCGGACGGTTCCATAGAGAGCACGAGCCATACCTGCAGCGTTTGCCGGGATGTCGTACCCGGCCTCACGATTGGCGCTGAGCGCTATGAGAATGAGGATCTCAACGTCCTTAATTTCGAACGCATTAAGTGGGGCGGCGTCCGTCACGGTCAGCTGATCTATACGTGGTTTGATCTGCAAGAGTTGGAACGCGCCGATATTCCAGAGCCGACGGAGGAGGACATCGTGATCCTCCAGAGCATCCTCTCGACCATCGAATCAAGCCAACCAACCGACCATGCCGGTGCGCTAGAAAAGCGACTGGCTGCCGCCGTTAAATCGTCGAAGGACGAGCGACGAACAATCATCGACATCCTTGCCCACCTGGACGTGCTCAGGCCAGCATCCTTTGAACGCCCGATTCACGGCAAGAGCGACTGGTCAGCGGCGGCCGCAGCATGGCGTGGCGAGGACAAATATGACAGGGAGGCTGTTCGCCTCTACTTTGGGGAATGGTTGTATCGCTGATTCAGGCTCTGTCGCGTTAACGGATGAACGATGAAAATCGGGGTCGTCTGCGTTTTAGACGACCAGCAGATAACAGGAGCCCTTAGCTTTCAAGTGCAGCCCGGATAGCGGCTTCCATTTTCTCGGGGGGGGTGAACGGGGCAAAACGCTTCAGCGGTTTGCCGTCGCGTCCGATCAGGAACTTAGTGAAGTTCCATTTGATCCGCCCACCCAGCACGCCGGGCAAGGCGTCTTTCAGGTAACGAAACACCGGGTGCGTAGCGTTTCCGTTGACCTCCACTTTCCCGAACATCGGGAAGCTCACGCCGTAGTTGATGTGACAGGTCTGCGCGATATCGTCGGCACCGCCGGGTTCCTGCTTACCGAACTGGTTGCAGGGGAAACCCAGCACCACCAGCCCCTGTGCAGCATACTTCTTGTAGAGCGCCTCAAGGCCTGCGTATTGTGGCGTGAAGCCGCAATGGCTGGCGGTATTCACCACCACCACCAGCTTGCCAGCGTAGTCGGCCATCGGGATGAGCTCGCCACCCAGACTGGTGGCGGTAAGTTGGTGAAAGGCGGTCATATCGGGATCCTCAGATCGTCTCTTGTTCAGGCTGACGTGAATTAAAAACGTGCCGGCTAAATATCAGCCAGATGAAAAGAGCACAGAGCGCAATGCCTGCCAAAATCATATAGGCGAAGCTCCATGACGTATGGCTTACGATGACGCCAGCCAACGCCGGACTGAATGAGGCACCCAGCCCCTGGAGCAACATAACCAGCCCAAGCGCTGCGTTGATATGTCCTGATCCATTAAACAATGAGGCGATAAGTCCGGGTACGGCCACGCCCAAAATTCCCGCACCGACACCGTCTAACGCCTGGACTGGAAAGATAACAAATTCATTGCCCCAGAAAGACGCAATCGCGGCACGAACAGGTAATACGATCAACGCAATGACGATAAGCCTGGCATAGCCATACTGTGCGGCATATCTTGCCGTGAGCAATGCAACGGGGATCATCACCGCCTGAGAAATCGCGACCGTCAGGGCAGCATAGGTGCCAGGCGTAAACAGGGAACCCGAGGGAGAGGAGGCGACCTGCATGCTTAACATCGGCAGTTGTGCCGCATTGGCCAGGTGGAAGAGGAGCAGTGTCACCCCCGTTACCGCCAGTTCAGGTCGCTTTAGTAACGCCAGAACAGAGACAGAAACCGTCGGACCTTCGTGTTTTTCCACCCCTCTCGCGACATCATGGTCAATATCGTTTTTATTAATCGCTAATGTACACATCACGGCGCATACCGCCATCGTGGTCATCAGTAAAAACACGGAACCCGTGCCCCACACCCAGCAGGTTATCGCTGCCAGCACCGCCACCGCCATATTACCGCTATGGTTGAAGGCTTCATTTCGGCCCATCTGCGACAAAAAACCTTTCTGACCGGCGATGCCTAAGGTGATGCCGGCAATGGCTGGCGCGACGATAGCGGCCGCGATACCGGTAATGATTTGCGATAAAATCACCACGACGGAAGTCGGAAAATACCAGAGGGCAAGCGCGCTCAATGTGATGAGCAGGGATGAAGTGATAATTAACAGACGTTTGTAACGTGTGGCATCGACAATCATCCCTGAGGGGAACGTGGCTAACAATCCGGCCAGCCCCCCCACCGTCATCACCAGACCAATTTCTTCTGCCCGCCAGTGATGGGACACCAGAAATATACCTAAAAACGGCCCCAGCCCATCGCGGACATCCGCGATAAAAAAGTTGAGCAAACAGAGAACTTGCAGTGAACGTAATCTCATCAACATTCGCCCCAGAAAGAATCGTCATCACGAAAAAACCCGGCACGATGGCCCGGGTTAATTTGCCTGGCTTTTGATTGTTCAGTACTTGAAGAGCCTTGCTTTTTATACGCGTAAACCCGGCTCAAAAATAGTGCTCATCTCCTGCCCCGTCAACGTCATTGCCACCATGGGACGAGGAGAAGATGGGGGAAATGGCGTTAAGGGTCAAGGGGGCATGGGGAATGTCATCGGAACAAGGCGCATTTCGCCGATGGAGAGGAGAACTAAAGGCCAGCTTTGAGTGAAGAGCGGACCTTGGCGTTCTTTGTAAAAATCCAGTTTGTGTTGTTTTGCACTAGTTTAGAGACGAAAAATATTGCGTCGGTGATTTACCCAGCGCTTTTCTGAACATCGTAATAAACGCGCTGACCGAATCATACCCCAGAGTCCCGGCTACGCGCTGCACGGACTGACCTTCAGCCAGATGGCTCAGGGCAATCATCAAATGCAGTTGCTGACGCCAGCGCCCAAAGCTCATTCCTGTCGCCTCTTTTATCAGCCTGGCCAGCGATCTTTCGCTGGTGACCAGATGTGCAGCCCACTGCTTTAACGTTCGCCGATCATCAGGCTCATTAAAAAGTGCCTCCGCCATATTCCGGATTTTAGGATGATCGGATACGGGAAGATGGAGCGCTTCAACCGGCACATCCGGAATATGCTCCAGCAGCACCGCTGCGAGCCTGGCCGTTTTACTGTCAGGAGAATAATCATGTTCCTGCCCGGCCAGATACAGAACAAGCTCGCGGACCAGAGAAGTAATCGCCAGGGTACAGCAGATTTCCGGCATCGCTGCCGCGCCGGGTTCGATAAACAGAAAGCAGGTATCTGCATTCTTCGTGACCCGGCAGTTGTGTGGGGTTTCACCCGGAACCCAGACAGCATGTCCCGGTGGAACAAGCCACAGCGCATCCTGAACCTCACAACTCACTGCACCACGTAAAGAGATAATAAGTTGTCCCTTACGGTGAGCATGCGGACTCTGCCCGGCATACTCGCCTGATGATGATACATGGAGGGCGATAGCAGCCTGACTGAAAGCATCAGCATCAAAATCTTCAGGTGAAGTCACCGGTTTTTTCTTATTAAGTGGCATGATTTAGCTATATGTTGTCAGGTTATCTATATTCTGTAACTCATGCGTACTTTAAAGTCTTTCTTTTTTCCAGAGAAAGTCAAATTTATGCCCCACACTTCGAACAAGTGGCCTTCAATCATACTTGTAACCGGTATCCTTTTTATTGCCATTAACCTGCGCGTTCCCTTTACCGCTATCGCTCCCGTTTTAGAACACATTCGCCATGATTTTGGGCTGAGTATGACTGCCGTTGGGTTGCTTAACTCGCTGCCCTTACTGGCCTTTGCCGCCTTTTCTCCTCTGAGCGCATCTATCTCCCGGAAGTTCGGTATGGAACGCACCCTTTTTGGTGCCCTGGCAGTGATTTCTGCAGGCATCCTGCTTCGCTCCACAGGCAGTATCTGGGCGCTTTATGGCGGAACAATTTTCATCGGTATCGGGATTGCCTTGGGCAATGTCCTGCTGCCTGGCCTTATCAAACGTGATTTTTCCGGCAATATGGCCTCCGTGACGGGGGCGTATTCCATCACGATGGGCGCCGCTGGCGCAGTTGGCTCTGTCATTGTCATTCCTCTTGCACTGAGCTGGGGCTGGAACATCGCACTGGCGATGCTCGTAATTTCGCCTCTACTTGCGCTGCTTTTATGGCTGCCCCAGTTAAAGAAAAAGCATCAGCTGCCAGCATCGGGTGAGAAAAAAGCGGCGCCCGTCGCGGTCTGGCGCTCGCCTCTGGCATGGCAGGTCACCTTATTTATGGGCCTGAATGCGATGCCGTTTTATGTTGCTGTCGGCTGGCTGCCAGCCATTCTGACGGACAATGGACTCTCCTCAGCCCAGGCCGGTGAAGTACACGGCATTCTTCAGCTGACCACCGCCATTCCCGGCCTGATTCTGGCGGCCACGCTACGTCGCCTCAACGATCAGAAAGCAGCCGCTGCCGGCGTCAGCCTGTTAACCGCTGCGTCCTTTATCGGCATCCTCTACCTGCCGAATCTGGCGATGCTGTGGGCTGCTCTTCTTGGCTTCGGCTCGGGTGCCAGTATGATGCTGGGCCTGACCTTCATCGGGCTACGTACCAAAAATGCCGGTGACGCCGCAGCGCTGTCAGGCATGGCGCAGAGCGTCGGTTATCTGATGGCGGCGATGGGTCCGCTGCTGCTGGGCAAAGTACAGGAGTTGTCCGGAGGCTGGACATTGCCATTACTGATGACCGCAGCAATCGCGGTCGCTGGTGCCTGCACAGGAATGGCTGCCGGACGAAATGCACACCTGGAACCGGTACAGCAGCCGGGCTGAATTTGCCGATACAACAGGAGAGCGCTCTGTTCTCCTGCTGCGGATACTCTCCATTATCGTTCCGATAAATATCCCTGCTACTTAAGCTGACCTTTTACAGAGAAGACCGTTTTTGACCTGTGCCATCGTTGAAAAGCCCGGCGACCCAGTCAGCAAAAGCACGCACTGCGGGAGAGAGAAAACGCTGATGCGGATAGAGCATCGTCACCGGCACTGAAGGTGGCTGCCAGCCTGCCAGAACCTCGACCAGCTTGCCTTGCTGCAGATTCTCCGAAATCACATTCTCAGCAAGCTGCGCCAGCCCAAAACCCTCAAGACACAGTCTGATATAGAGTCCCGTTTCGTTAACGGCTGCATCTCCTTCTACCGGAACGGAAAGCATCTCAGTGCCACGCGTAAAACGCAGTTCATTGGTCCGTCTTCCCGAACCGGAAAAGTAATGGATTGCCCGATGCTGCGACAACGCTTCCGGCGTCTCAGGGATACCGTACTCCCTGAGATAGTCCGGCGAGGCACAGGTCACCCAGCGAAACCGGCCAAGGGGACGAGCAACCAGCGTGGAGTCGGTTAATTCCCCGGTTCTGATGACGCAATCCACACCTTCCTGAACAAGATCAACCTGCCGGTCGCTGACGCCAATCATCAGATAAATATCCGGATAGAGCCGGTAAAAATCTTTCAGATTCGGCATGACGATAAAATGGGCGATCCCACCGGGCATATCTATCCGCAGTCGCCCCTGGGGCCGCCTGACGGAATCGGTCAGGCTGGATTCCGTGTGTTCAATCAGTGAAAGGATTTCCCGGCACTGCGCAAGATACTGCAGGCCTTCAGGAGTGAGTCTGACCCGCCTCGTCGTCCGGTTAAGCAGACGCACCTGCAGGTATTTCTCCAGATTTTTAATCGTGCTGGTGACGGTGGAAGCTGGCAGTGACAGCGTCTCTGCCGCGCGCACAAAGCTTCCAGCTTCAGCAACCCTTATAAAAACCTGCATAGCCTGAATCCGATCCATCATCCTGCTCCTGGGTAAAAGTGAGTCTAATTATTCGCGAATTATGAATTATGAAAACGGTTTAAGCATCTTTTTCAGGATAATGGCGTGGAGTATCGTTTCCTCATTAATCAGGAAAGAGGCAGGTTTAATGACCGACTACATCCGAAATATTGTTAACAATCAGAATGTCACTTCACGGGCTACGTTGATTCGTGGCGCAACGATACTGAGCATGGACGAGAACGTCGGTAACATTGAGCGCGGCGATATTCTCATCAACGGCTCAACGATTACCGCCGTCGGCCAGAACCTTGATTTGCCGGGTGCACATGTCATTGATGCCAGCAACATGATCGCCATGCCGGGAATGGTCGATTCTCATCGCCATGCATGGGAAGGACAGCTACGCCGCATTAACCCTAACGCCACCTGCCTGGACGACTACAGCAACGCCACGCACTTCTCGTTCGCTAAATATTACCGGCCTGCCGATATCTATGTCGGTAACCTGCTGACGGCGTTGGGCGCTATTGAAGCAGGTATCACTACGATGATCGATAACTCGCACAACAGCCGAACCGCAGCGCATTCCGATGCCGCCGTCGAGGCCCTGCTTGATACCGGCATTCGCGCTATTCATGCTTCCGGCGCACCGGTAGCCGGCGAATGGGATAAGGCGCACTGGCCGGGAAACTGGCAGCGTCTGCAGGATAAGTATTTCACCGACAATCCTGAAAGCCTGGTCTCTCTCGCGGTCATGGCCCAGCTGGAGCCAGAGTTGTGGGCCGAGGCCCGCAGGCTGGGACTGTCGATTGTCACTGAGTTCTTTGGCGCTGAGATGGGGGCCGAACTTGAGTCGCTGCATCAGCAGGGGCTGCTGGGTCCGGACAATATTTTCAATCACTGTACGGCGCTGCCTGACCGGGGATGGGAAATTCTGCGGGAAGCCGGTGTCCGGGTGAACGTCTGCCCGCGCTCAGATTCGCACTATGGCATCGAAAGCGGAATGTTCGCCATAGAGGCCGCGCAGCGTCATGGCATCAACCCTGGCCTGAGCGTTGATAATGAAACGTCATACAGCACTGACATGTTTATGGAGATGCGCGTGGCCTTTTACCTGCAGCGCGTGATGGGTATGCATCAGCAGCAGTGCTGCGACTCTGAACATGCGCTGAAAACGCTTCCGGCGGCGCAGCTCCTTAAAGCAGCGACCCTTGATGGCGCTGCCTGTGCAGGGCTGCAGGATAAAGTCGGCAGCCTGACGCCGGGCAAACAGGCAGACCTGGTGCTGATTAATGCCAGTGATCTCAATCTTTACCCATCGGGAAATGCCTTTGGCACGGTGGTTCATGCCGCCGAGCGCAGCAACATCGACACCGTCATGATCGGCGGACGCATCGTTAAACAGAACGGTAAAGTGCTGGGCGTAGACAGCGCGCGACTACGTGCGGCGATTGATGAGTCGCGTGAGCACCTTTTTGCAGCCTCTGGCTACCAGCCTGACATTTTTGCTGACACCTTCCTGCCGCTGATGCAGGCGGACTGACCAGGATGAAAAGCATGGGCATGATCTATTACGTAATCGCTTTTGCCGCAGGTCTTGGGATCACCCTGCAGACGACACTGAACAGCCAGCTGGCACGCGGACTGGGCGGCGCCCCGGTCACCGCTGCCCTGTTTTCCTTTACGGCGGGTGCGTTCAGCCTGGCGATTTACTCACTGTTGCGGGGTGGATTGATGACATCGCTGGCGGCAATACCATCCCAACCCGCCTGGAGTCTGGCGGGTGGTATCATCGGCGCATGTGCCCTGTTCAGCTATGTGGTGCTCGCGCCTAAAATCGGGTTTTCAGCCCTGCTCGGGCTGGCGATTGTCGGACAGCTACTCTCGTCTCAGATGATTGACCATTTTGGCTTGCTGGGTACCGTGCGACGGCCGGTTTCGTTACTTCGGCTGGGGGGAATGGTTGTCATGCTGATCGGACTTGCCGTCATGCTTTTTGGCGATCGGCTCTCTGCTCGTTTTCTGCAGTAACGGCGTTATCCACTTTTGCCATCGTGCATTACGACCTTTTATATCCGGAGGATTATCATGTTTTCAATTGCAGCTGAGGTCAGGAATACACTGGGAGAGTGCCCGTTATGGTGTGAAATAACCCGCAGGCTCTACTGGACTGACATCGAAGGCAGTGAGCTGCTCGCCTTAGAAGAAGACAATGACGCGGTGATGCGCTGGTCGCTGCCAGAACGCCTTGGCTCCTTTGCACTGACTGAACAAAGTCACATTCTGCTGATGGGATTCGCGTCAAGGCTGGCTTTTTATGATCTCAATACCGGGTTACTTACCCAGGTGGCTACCTCACCGGGAGAATCAGGCACCCGCATAGGTGATGGACGGTGCGACCGTGCCGGTAATTTTGTCTTTGGGACAATGGATGACGGTTATCCCGTAAAAGTTATCGGAAAATTTCATCGACTTAATGCGGCAACACTGACTGTTGAGACGCTTGCACTACCCGATGTCGCTATCCCGAACAGCCTGTGTTTCAGCCCCGATAGTGGCACGATCTACTACAGCGACTCAATGCAGGGCAAAATCTTCTGCTGCGATTACCCCTCACTGCAAAACCGGCGCGTGTTCACCGAAATCGAAGGCAACGGGGCGCCCGACGGCTCCTGCGTGGATGGCATGGGCTATCTATGGAATGCTGAATGGGGAGGGAGTCGTGTTGTCCGTTACCGTCCGGATGGAACCACAGACGCTATCCTGTCATCCAATGGAATTCAGAGCACCTGCCCGACACTGGCCGGTGAGGGTTTCACCCGCCTCTATTGCACCACGGCTTCTGTGGGTCTTTCTGCGCCATCAATTTATGATGGTGCCTTGCTGAAGACTGAGTCCGCAGTGAATGCCGGCTTATCAGAAAGTCGGTTTGCAGCAAATACAGTGTAACGATTTGGATACTAGCAGCACTGTATGTGCTTCAGGCTGAGAGAAAATGTCCGCTTCTGGCACTCAGAAGCCGCTCAGGCCCAGCATGGCGAGGAAAGAGCTAATATCAATCAGGACGCAACGCCAGTTCTGGCAAGCCTCATGGTTCCACGGCGCAATAATTCGCTATGATGATAAAAATGAACAGGATATCGAAGATGAAAACAGTCGAATTTTTGCTGTACACCCTAAAACCCGGCACCGGGAAAGACTTCCACAGGATAATGACGGAGGAGAGTGCTCCACTTCATCGTTTAGCGGGTATGGATATCATTTCTTTTGGTATATCAGCCCATGACGACGATGCTTACTATTTGATCAGAGCTTATGACAGCCTCTCCCAGCTGAAATCCTCTCAGGAATCTTTTTATAACAGCGAAGAGTGGCGTCTTGGCCCGCGGCAGGCCATTGTCGACAGAATCAGCGTCAGCGTTAAATCCGTGCTCATGCTTAGCAACAATGCCATTGAGAATTTGCGATCCAGCTGATTGTTCAGCGTGGGCTGACTGCCCATCACCGCTATAAAGGATGGAACTGTCGTCACATTGTTTGCGTGGCGAAAGGAAGTCTGATTGACGTCCGTATGGATGATCAGAGTCGACAATCCGGGGCCGACTTTCCGATGGAAAAATGGAAACATCCTACGCTAACCCTATTTCTTAGGCAGGCATGACAGGCAGTTTTGAGCGACAAGCGGACATGTATCAAGGCATACATGTCCCTATATTTAACGTAAATCAGAATGTAAAATTATAAAAAACCCCAATCACAACCATAGAAATAAATCTCATTAAAGACTGATCCTGGACAGTAATAAATCGGGTAACAAAAATTGATAAAAATTATTGACTATATTGCTCGCTGTAGAATTTCACCTGGCAAACCATCAAAATCCCTGAACTCAACGGAAACGAAATCATGGTTCGTCAGAATTTTTCTCGAAGCCGCATTTGCAGGATCGATAATGGCGATGAGTGTGGATATTTCATGATTTTTACTGGCTTTCTCAATCAGTAATCTGGTGACACGGCTGGCGATACCGCGCCCCCAGAATTCAGGTAATAGCATGTAACCAAGCTCGGCGGTCTGAGGTTTTTCACTAATCTGCACCAGTTTAGCGAGGCCGATAAAATTACCTTTATTAGCATCTACAATCCTGAAACAGCCTAATTCTGCATTCCGTGCATTGTCATTAAGCATCTTTTCAAAATCATGGCATGCCTCATCATAGGGAATCGCACGCTCTGTGATCATAGCCATAACTTCTACGCTACTGACAAGTCTGAAATAATCGGGAAAACACATTTCTGTGAAATCTTCAAGTAAGATATCCATTTAACGCCTCATAGAACAGATTGCAGATAATGTCACTCCCCAGCTCACGCTGGCATCAATAATGACGTCACGTTGCTCCACGCCTATGGCACCTGATGATGCCCGAATACCCGATATCACTCAACCAGACAAGACCGTAAGGTGTACACACTATTCATTTGCCAGGATGACAGCAAGCTGTCATCCTGGCACTCTGCTGTCAAATTTAAACAGGGAATGACAGGAATGAATAAAAAAACAGTTCATCTCGCGATTTACGACACCATGGCTGATTGGGAGGTGGGTTATGTAATCGCACATTTAAACTCACCTGAATTCCATAAAAAACCAGGGATGTTTGAGGTAAAAACAGTTGGCAACTCGCTAGCGCCGATTACCAGTAAAGGTGGGCTAAAGATTGTTCCCGACCTCAGTCTGGACACATTGGAACCGCAAAAAAGCCAGATGCTGATATTACCTGGTGCGGATATTGCCCTAAAAGGAGGGATTGATAGCTTTGTCAAAACAGCCTCTCAGTTCTTAAGTGCCGGAACCCCAGTCGCTGCCATTTGTGGGGCAACCGCTGCACTTGCTAAAGGTGGACTCTTGGATGAATTACCACACACCAGTAATGCAAAAATTTTTCTTGAAATGGTGGGTTATAAAGGTGGAGCCCACTACCAGGACCAACTGGTTGTAACTTCTGGAAACTTGATCACTGCGAGCGGAATTGCTCCAATTGAATTTGCGATCGAAATTTTCCGTAAACTTGATGTTTACTCCGACACGACATTGCGTGCCTGGAGCAAGTTATATAAAGACCACAATCCTGAAGGCTTTTACGAACTTATGGCGGAACATAGCGATGAGTGAAACACAGGAAAAGCTGAGTACATTAGCGTTGACGACCTTCGCACTGAATGGGCTGTTTCTTACTGTTGCTGAACAGCTTACTGCGCCGGTAGGGATTACGGCAACCCGCTGGCAGGTCATTGGCGCGGTTCTGAAAGAACCCTTAACTCAGTCAGAAATTGCACGCAGGATGGGAATAACACGGCAGAGCGTACGTAGAACAAGCCTCCAACTCGTTGCTGAGGGAATGCTATATTTCACTTCAAACCCATCAAGCCGCAAAGCTATGCTGCTCCATCCGACAGAAAAGGGGTACGCGGTTGTCAATAAAATCAGTCCGCAACACGCTGCGTTTGCAAAGCATCTAGAAGATAGAATAGGGAAAGACAAGATGGCAGAAATTATTGATGCTATGACCGGACTGCGAAATACGCTCGAAGAAATTGTACGATCTTAAAAGCATGTGGGCTTGCCCATTTCCCCTTTCTGGAACACAACCCTGATGGCTTAGCGTGAAAACGATGATCTCATCAAGCTCATAGTTTCTGCCCGCTTCTGACATAAAGCAGCCAGAAGCGGGACCCGGTCTGTTGTCTGCCATGGGCGAGGAACGGACGTTGAGTGAGATTAAAGCTGTAAAAAAATGCAGACCTATAGGCCGACTCAGGCTGCAATTTATGTTTAGATAAATATCGAGAATGAGTATTTAAGCTTTTTTAAGGAGGGTACGTGCGCATTCGACCATCATCTCGATTGATCATTCTTTCGCCTGAAAATCACGTCCTGCTCTTTAGGTTCTGTCATAAAGATGGCGCTCTGAGAGGAAAAACATACTGGGCAACGCCGGGCGGAGGGCTTGAAAAAAATGAATCTTTCGAGCAGGCCGCTATACGCGAATTATTTGAAGAAACGGGTTTGACAAGAACATTAACCGGACCACAAATAGCGTCCCGAACCTTCACAATGATGCTACCAAGTGGGGAGACGGTACTTGCTGAAGAACGTTTCTTTATGATTAATGCAAATACAGTCGATATCGACCGCTCAGGGTGGAGTCGCAATGAAAAGGAAGTCATTCGCGATCATCATTGGTGGACAATAGAAGAAATCATACACACCAATGAGACAATTTTTCCACGCGACTTAATCATTAACATCCTTGAAAGCAAGTCAGCCGGATCTTCGATGTTAACTGCATCATGATATCCTGAACGTTCGCTTCTGGCACTCAGCAGACAAGCACGTGAAGCTGAAGGTCCGCTGAGAGCGAAAGCGGACATTCGCAATTTATCGATAAAAGATGCAGGCTTGTAAAACGGTCGCGCATTTATCTTGTAGAAATAAAGCAGGCTTTCTATATAGTTGGATGATGAACTTTTCAAATATCAGCAGGTAATTGCATGATCTTAAGTGTTAATCACGTTGGTTTTTCAGTTAAAAACATTGAAGACTCATTATTTTTTTTGGACTCAGATTCTTGGAGGTAAATTATTACGTGAAGGAAAAATGTCCGGACCTATAATCGATGAGGTAACAGGTGCAAGGGGAGCTGATGTACGAATGGCTTTGCTTGAACTGGCTGATATTCGAATTGAATTACTACAATACAATAACATTGAGCAGCCAGAAGAACCTTCAGCGCCCTATATCCCAGGCTACGCTCACCTTGCTTTTAATGTAGAGGATCTTGATACGCTCTTGGGCAAAGTATCGGACTACGGCTGGAAGACGCCGGGTAAACCTCAGACAGTATTGTCAGGCCCCATGCAGGGAACCAGAGTAATATATTTACAAAGCCCTGATGGTCAGACGCTTGAATTGATGGAACGCAGTCAATGAGGCCCACATATCATGACCTGTTATCCTCTAATTAAAACAGAGATGTTTGCAAAGTCCGCTTTTGGCACACAGCGGCCAGAAGTGGGACTTGGTCTGCTGTCTGCCATGGGCGAGGAGCGGACGTTGTGGCCTGTAATCATAAATGGTAAATAAAGTTAGAGCGTGAAAAAAGGAACGGAGCGCCTCAGCGCTCTCCTGTTACTCATTAACTAATTGAACTCTATTCCTGACTTGCCGAGTCAGACTTCATAAACCAGTCAGGTACGCAAATCTCCGCCTTCATGAACGTCACCGCCTTACCTTCAATGATGACTCTGTTTTCTTTTAACTCACACATCAGATGTCCACCTCGCAGGGACGCCTGCAATGCAGACACGTTTTTTTCCCCAGCCTTTCAGCCCAATAGGGCACCAGAGTTGCATGAATGGAACCGGTGACAGGGTCTTACGGAATTCCCGCGCCCGGAGCAAAATAACGTGAAACGAAATCGTACTGGCTTCCCGAACTCTGGCCTGTTATTACCACGCCAACCGGTCCGAGTCTGGCAAGCAGGTGCAAATCTGGCTGGTATGATCTGACCGCGTCTTCGCCGTTCAGAACCACAAAAATATTTTCGAAATTTCTGAACCAGTGCTGTACCTTACCGCTGAAAACAGGCTGGATTATCTCCGGAAGCCGTGTCATCTCTTCAGGGGGAATGCAGGGCAGATCGAGTAGGTAGCCGTCCTCTTTTACCTCAACATTCAGTTGCCCGATAACCATTTATCAAGCACCAAAACGGCCGCGGGATTTCCGCCAAAGACGCGGTCAGAAAAGGCGTCAACCTGGTACAACTTAAGAAACATGGAAAGTACTCTCTCGTTGTGTTTTATCCGAATCAGTTCTGACGATTTCAAAGCTGCTCGCTGATGAGAACAGTATGACAGCGCGCACCCGGCATCATTTTTTCCAGGCCGTCTGTCAGCATTTTCCCGGCAGAATGTAGCTCTTCCAGCGGCATTTGAGGCAGGCTCTCAAGGATAAACCACATTCTGCTATCTGCCACGCTCAGCCGGGTCCGGATGCCCTGTCGCCAGTTCCACCGGCGGCAGGTTACGCCGGTATCATCGCGCCAGATAACTTCACCCACCTCCGGTGACTCGCTTCCAGGCTGGCCGTCCTTCATCGTGTCAAAGATTTCGGTACCGTCTGCCAGAATCAGTCGTGGCCTTCCTGTGTAAGCCGCAACGTTTTCTCCGCCAACCGGAACGGCATATCGGATGCTAACGGCGTTATACAGATCGACCACCGGATCGAGAGAGGCCATTGTGCCATCTTTAAGAACCCGCTTGCGCAAAGCTTCCGCTGAACAGGGTGTTCGTTTAGGTTTTGCCCCAAAGGCGCGAAATACCTCCGCCCATGCGTTCAGGTGCGCCTCTGCCCAGGCAGGATGTCCTGCCAGAACTGCCTCGCAGGCTTCCCGCAGCGCGACTTCTCCAATCCGTTCATCAGCAACGGGTGTCGCTTCCACGCTGATACTCAGTGCACGAAATCCTGGTGCGATGCGGTAAATTTCAGGGCTGATTGACGGTGACACGGTTGGCATACGATAATCCTGCAATGACTGATTTATTACATGATAATGACCGATGACCAAAAAAGTCAACATAACGACCGACGCCGATGCAGCCAGGGTAAACGAGGCCGTTTCCGCGCACGTAAAGCTTTACCGCAGCCAGAAAAAAATGTCGCTTGATGAGCTTTCCCGCCGTTCAGGCGTTAGTAAAGGAATGCTGGTAGAGATAGAAGGATGCAGGGCCAATCCCAGCATTGCACTACTCTGCCGACTTGCGTCTGCTATGAACGTATCGGTGGCCGATTTTGTTAATGTCGCCGGTAAGCCCGCCGTCCATCTCATCGACTCTGGTGACATCCCGGTGCTCTGGAAAGGAGAAAAGGGTGGCAGCGCGCGTCTGCTGGCCGGCACCAGCGGGCCGGACATGGTCGAACTGTGGGAGTGGATGCTTTACCCAGGAGAAACCTATGAATCTCCCGGTCATCCCGAGGGCACCAGCGAACTGCTCCATGTTTCAAAAGGGACTCTGACACTCGTCGTCAGCGATACGACTTACATAATCAACCAGGGAAGTGCAGCCGTTGCGAGAACGGATGCGCCACATGCCTATATGAACAATGACGCTGGCGTGACCGTGTTTATCATGACGGTGAATGAGAAAGGCCGCTGAGAATTCAGCGGTTTGTCTGAGTAACGGGTACTGGATTAGAGAATCATTATCGGAAATGGGACTTGTAAAGCGGTCATTTCCAACCCGATGAGTAATAGTCCGCCAGATGTAATTGCCGACTTGGGCTTTCATTCAGCATCCGCTTTTGGCACAAAGCAGCCAGAAGCAGGACTTGGTCTGCTGTCTGCGAAGAGCGGACCTTGGCCTCCACGCCTTTGAGATGCTCGTACAAAGCCAGTTGCCGCATCGCCGTAAGCAATTTATCCCAATCAAATTAACCGTGTTTAATCATTCCGAGATGTTAGGCGAGTTTAAACACAGAAGTGATCATAGATGCATTTTGCAAATTGCCTCTAACACGTTAAAATCATCCCGTTCGTTCTCTCCGTATTATCGCGGCTGCTAAACCCGATCAATCTGAGAGAGAGAAAAAAGATGGAAACATCCCGAAACCGGAACTGGCGTATTGCGCAAAAGCAACGCAATAAGTCTCGCGATACCAATAACGCCTTGTTAACTTTCCGTGGCGAAAAAAACTGGAAAATGCTTTACACGCGCTCAGACAAATTACTGCGTGCCGCAAAGCTGGGGATTGAGTATCCACGTATTACCAGGCAACAGCTGGGCATGCGCGGTCTTGAAGAGTATCTGATTGCCGATGAACGTACTTTTTATATGCAGTCGTAATCAATGGCGAAGCCCTACGGCGGAACAGGTGTTCCGCCGTTATCCTTCGCTTGTTGTTCGGTCTGCTGGCACAAGCCGGAATGCTAAGAAAAAGGTGTCGCACGATTTACTTCACTGGGCCGACGTTATCTGTGTGATGGAACAGAAGCACAAGAATCGTTTAGTGGCTGAATATGGCCGAGTCATCGAATATAAATCCCTACATGTCCTCGATATCCCCGATGATTACCTCTTTATGGACCCCGACCTGGTAACAATATTTTTACACACCGTGCCAGAAAAGCTGGGGTTGGTAATTGAAGGGATGGCAGGAAAGTGATCGGTTATATTCTGTTTAGAGTCGATGCCCGTGCTGTCAGATAGATTTTTACTGCGCCAGCAGACACAACCACATATCCACAGGCACCGGATGAACATCTCGTCCGGGATTTGTGGTGTCCTGGCGACTGCTTTGAGCGAGGAGCGGACGTCGCGCAGACATTAGAATGCCAAGCGACTATGATATGGATGTTGTGCTTTTTACTCCCATCCCATTTCTTTGTAAGTCTTACTATCCTGTGCAGGAAAATCAGTTTGATATTCTCCCCAGTTACGGAACGCGTAATATCTTTTCATCGCTTCAAAGTGGGAATCAGCGTCACATGTCCACACTAATCTGTAGTCCTGATCCAGCATTTTACGAGCAGAGTCTCCCCGTGGACCGGCAAGACAAAACAAATCTAAACCACCTTCGTTTGTCCATAGCTCATGCTTCATAATTTTGCTTCCATGAACTGCTCCCCATAAATTAAGATATTGCGATGTTAGCAAAATCCGCTCCTGGCACAAAACCGTCAGTCAAAAGAACTAGAGTATTCGTGAAATATTGTCAGTTACGATTTAGCAGCAAAAATCATCCTGGCGCTCTTACCGTCATTCGGCAAAAATATGCCACTGAGTAATTTACTGAGCAGGCCTGGAATGATTCTAAACTCAATGATGTGGCTGGCATCAACACTGCTGTTTTTCGCCTGGATCTTTGGTATCACACTGAAGAATCCTTTCCGCACCAATGCGAAGCATTTTGTTATCCTGCTGGTCGTGCACCTTACGCTTAGCTTTGCTGCGATTGCGCTTAAAAAACATGGCGTCGTCGTCTTGCACAAGGGCGACAGTCCATGGCTGCGCCTGAGCCTGGGGCTTCTGGTGAAAAGCTATATGGTATTAGTGATGATCATGATGACCAGTTTTATGATTGCACTAGCCAGCAGAGGCGCGCAACAGATGAAGCATTTTCATAAAACTCACAATGCGGCCAACCTGCACCGTAACCCGCTGAAATTTTACCTGCGGCAGGAAAACGCCATTGTCTGGGTCTATCGCCTGTTATTTCTCGCGGGTGGCGTTTATATCCTATGGGCCATATGGTTTCGGTTGCCGTTTTAGGGGATGGATGAATACGATAGACCCAAGCCAAAACTCTGTGTTGACCTGCTTGACTGATAGCCCCCAGCGGTATGGAAGGGATCAGTTTGGATATCGAAAATTATTGTACGTTAAGGTGATTTTTTGTACCTCTGAGCTGTTGTAGAGCTTAACCACTTTGACAGGCAGTTTTGAGCGAAGAGCGGACTTCTAAACAAAGCATATACCGCTGCAGTCTTGAAGAGTTGTGGCCACGCGTTTTGCAATTCTGGCAGGTTGACCGTAACAAATAACCTTTGCATCATGGCATGGAGATGTTTCCCACGCAGGAGAATATTACAGTGGTGAGTATGAAAAAAAGGATCGTCATCGTGGGTGCCGGAATCACTGGTGCTTCAATCGCATGGCATCTTGCCCACCTTGAATTTAACGTCACTATTATTGAGCAAAATATGCCTGCATCAGGGGCGACCGGCAGCGCGTTCGGCTGGCTGACCGGCGTGGTGTGTGATGATGCGCCTGATGTGCTTCTCCGGCGCGCCGCACTTGCGGACTGGCACAGGCTTGAAGAACAAATTCCGGAGCTTAAGATTAACTGGGGTGGTTCATTAAAATACGGCGCAACGTCTCAGGCCTGCCTACCTGAAGAACGCCTCCTCGACACAGCCGAAATAGCCAGTCTTGAGCCTGCGTTGGTACTTCCTCCCTCAGAAGCCCGCTATGCTGCAAACGATGGGGCCATCGATGCCATAGAAGCGACACGTATATTACTGGATAAGGCCTGCGGAAAGGGGGTGGTAGTGCAAAACCAAACGACCGTTGAGGGTTTTTGCATGACCAAAGGCAAGGTGACAGGCGTCCTGACTTCTCAGGGGCAACTGGAGGCGGATTGCGTTGTGCTGGCCTGTGGAACGGGTATTCCCGCTCTGACTAAGCTGATGGGTACCCCTGTTCCGGTTCTGGCATCACCTGCTGTATTGCTACGTTTTGCAGCACTCCAGTGCGTAGTCAAAACGCTCATCGCAGGTGATGATATAGAGGTTCGACATGCCCGTAACGGGGATTTACTAGCAGCAGAGGATTATCCGGCAAACGGCAGCGTCAGAGAAACTGTTATCGCTGCTCAGGCCTCAATAAGAAGCAGGCTCAGGGGCGCAGAGTTGGTTTCTCTCACCCAATACTCAATAGGAGAACGCCCTGTTCCGCAGGATGGGTATCCAGTTCTTGGCTTTACTGATGAGAGCGAGGGCGTCTATGTCGCAGTTATGCACCCAGCTGTTACTTGTGCAGCTGCGATCGGGAGGCTGGTTTCTGAAGAATTACGCAACGGTAAGAACGATGAGATCCCGGAGAGTTACCGTCTCTCTCGCTTCAGAAATAAGCCTTTATAGCAAAATTAATAACTTGATACCTATCTGGACGCCGCAGCGCCGCTCATTCCTGGAGATCCGTCGTGTCCTCCATGACTACCTCCACTCCCCCCTGTCCCCCTGGTCCACCAGGACCGCCGTTGCCACCCATTGAGGCCCCGTTTCTCCCGTTCCCGCCATTCAGGCAAAATGAATTATTAGTCCTGGTCTTAGCTATCTTGACCTTGCTCCCCACGCATTGACTCAACGTTGTTAATAACGTCCGCTGTTGGGCATAAAGCGGACGTTGTCACATCCCTATTACTATTCAGCGCGCTGAATGCTCAGTTCATAGACTACGCAGGGCACATCGTAATGCTGTTCTATTGCTTTGTAAGTCATGCCTAATCGCTGCATCACGCGCTGAGAGGGCGTATTTTCAGGATCGGCAACAGCCACTAAATACGTTGCGCCTATCTGCTCTGCCGCGAAATCAATAATCGCTTTCGCCGCTTCTGTTGCATAGCCTTTGCCATTCTGTTCTGGGACGAGCCGCCAGCCAATCTCTAAGGGTGCACCCTCAACGTTTGCCAGGTACTGGAGACATGCTGCGCCAACGATGGCCCCGGAAGCCTTCTCTTTGATAGCCCACCACGAAAATCCGTATTTCTGCCATCGGGCCTGAACACGCCTGATACTTTCCCAGGTCTCTTCTGGTGTTTTAACAATCCCCTTGCTGATATACCGCATCACGCCGGAATCGTTATCCATCACCCTTAAGCCTTCGTAGTGTGAGTCATGATAGGGTTCAAGCCTTAAACGCGCAGTTTCTACATTCATCTGACAATCCTATTTACTAGAAGGTATGACTTTCGGTGAATTTCTCCACATAAATCAACATAGCACGATGTAAGTAATGTGCGCTTCTGACATAAAGCAAACCGTCTAAGCGGATGCCCCTGACAACCAGAAGCAAAGCCTCGCCTCACAACGAAAACTCTCTCCTGGATGATTTCAGTCAGCTACGATAGAGCTGGCTATCGTGAAGAAACCTGAGTGGTTTCAGCATCAACGTCAACCCCCCTCTTATCCCGATCGCTAATCCTCAGAATCGTAAGTCGGCACTGAATACTCATCCGCAGTGAAGGGCTGCGGCACGCCCTTCACCATTCTGAATTCAGACACAATATCGCGGCGTTTCATCTTTTGCGTTGGTGAACGTAAAGCAATATCAACGCGTACCTCACCGGAGTCCGGGAATGAATAATAAGTCTCAGGGATACAGAACTGGCTGTGGTCAATCTTTATCGCAGGGTGCAACTTGTTGAATCCAGACCTCTCGGGCGCATTACGATCTCTGATCGAGAGGTAATAAGCGTAATAATCACCAGATTTTTTAATCGGGAAACAAAATCCATCATCAGTCCTGGAAACCGGTGCCATTTCATCCGAGGGAATATAGTCGCCCATCAATCCGCAACTGGTGAGAAGTGAGCTAAAAAGAGTCAAAAGCAGCATTTTTCTGATTATCATGAAAACTCCCTGGGAATGATCCCTATTTATCCTGACCGCTGGTGTCGTTGATCCTCAGCGGATAGTAATGGGAAAACGTATTGTCTGTCACGCCCCTCCCCGGCATACTGAAATCACACCCTTTCACTGCAACAGCCATCTAACCTCAGGGAAAGACTGGGAATGAAACCCACGCCAGGCGATATCTATTGTGTTTTTTATCCCAAGCTTCAGCAGTACGTAGCCTGCCAGATCACTGCGCTAAAAGAGGGCAACCTGGTCGCGGTGCTGGATCTCGACTGGTCAGGCGATGCCTTACCTGATGAGGGCGCGCTGGCCGCGATGCAGCCGCTGGTCTGTGATTTCTTTTTCTGGCGGGGTCGCCACGATCACACCTTTCTCTCCGACAGTGTCCCATCCCATTACACTCGGGTCGGGAATATTCCGCCTCTGGTGAATGAAGAGGTGAACAGCTACGGCGGCGGCTGGAATGTTGGCAGCAGCCTGTATCAGCAGCGCAGCTGGGATCGGATTGACGCGGAAAAGCGCGCACGTTTTAAAGCCACGTCCCGCGACCGTCAGGTGACCCTGCCCGCAGGCGTACTGCCTGAAAACACCAATAAAATTGGCGATACCTTTCTGCAGGGCATCACGGATTATGCCGAACTGGACCGGCTTCCTTGCCTCACCTCACTCGACACAACGGAGGGCAACGCAAGGCTGGCGGAGTACGTTAATCAACACGCCTTTATCTATGAACTCCACTGGGCATCCTCCAGCGTGACAACGCTCGATCTCAGCGACAGCCAGCTGCAACGCCTGATCCTTGATCCTACGGGGCTGGTATCCCTTTCGCTCAGCGATGGCCTGAAGCTGCTATCTTTCACCCGTCCCCCCGCGGCGGAATTGCAGATCAACAGCCGCTATCTTGGCCGGGACCTGACCATTCAACACAGGCAAACGCTGGCTGAACTCCAGGGGCTGGATGCGCTGGGCGGGTTGCATTTAACCGAGGTGGCAGACGTCGATATCGCGATAATTGCCGATCGTTACCCGACGTTAAACACCCTGCGCCTGTGGGGTAAGCCGGGCATGGTGAGCAATATGGCCAGCCTGTCACGCCTCGCGGATTTGCAAATGTTCACCACCGTTGATCTGTTTGGCTTCGGCCCGGAGGCGTTTCCCTCGCCGCCGCAGTTGCCCCATTTATCGCTGCTGTGGATGAATAGTCTGCCTGCTGACGCGGCGAGTGCCATTAAAAAAGCCTGGAAGAAAGCTGCGTTAACGGGTGTGGATCTGGCGATCAAACAGGCGCGTAAACCGGAATGGCTGGCAGAAAACCTGAATAACCCGTTCCGGGACTGGGATGGCCGTGAACATATCAGTGCGGCCAACGCCAGGAAAGCCGCCACGCTGTATAAAAAAATGCTGGCTTCGCTGCGCACTATTGATGCCTCCAGCGAGGCGGCCAGTGTTAACACCCTCGCTGAAGCCATGGTGCGTGGTTACACCGAGGCGTTTAATGCCATGGATCGCCGCAGCAACATCATTGAAACGATAGAGCGTGAAGAAATTGGTGAGGTGCTCTATGGTCTGTTATCCCTGATTGAGCAACAAACCGCAGGGGCATCAGAACCATTCGATAAAGACCGGATGATGGATCTGTTCGATGAGTTACGTGATTTTTAACCTGACGATGAGGAGTTGAAATGAAGCTGATCGGTATGCTGGATTCGCCGTATGTGCGGCGTGTAGCGGTTTCACTGGCGTATTACGGCGTGGTGTTTGAAAACCAGCAGCTGTCGGTTTTCAGCACGTTTGACGCGTTTGCCCAGCTTAATCCGGTGGTGAAAGCCCCCACGTTGATTCTCGACGATGGCACGCAGTTGATGGATTCGTCACTGATCCTCAGCTATTTCGAGGCACAGGCTGACGCACAACATCAGCTACTCCCCTCAGCACCTGCCGCGCTGGCAACCGATTTAGCGCTACTGGGTGTGATTCTGGCTGCCAGTGAGAAAGCCGTGCAGCACGTCTATGAGCACAACCTGCGCCCGGCGGAGAAGCAACATCAGCCCTGGACCGATCGTGTTACCGGGCAGTTGCTGGCGGCCTGTCGCAAGTGGGAAGCCGCGCTGAGCATCCGCACCACAGCGCAGGAAAAACCCGACCAGGTGGCGATCACCAGCGCCGTCGTATGGAGCTTTATTCAGCTGATGATACCTGATGTGGTGAAAGCAGATGCGTTCACGGCGATTGCCGCCCATGCAGAGAAGTGGGAAGCGCTGGATGCGTTTAGGGAATATCCGCAGAAATAATGTCACCGTCGTGGTGGTGTTAAAACCGACAGCGAGCACTCATTCTGCGGGGCACTGCCTTTACAACAACGCAGGGCGTGAGACGTGCTCGGCCGCCGCACGGTTAGCGTTGCTGACGGCAGTCGCCAGCGGCTTGCCCTGTAATAACGTGGTGCACAGCATGCCCATAAAGCAGTCTCCTGCACCGTGGGTGCTGACCAGCGTCACTTTCTCTGCCGGCAAGGACTGGCTGGCACTGCCTTTCTCACAGAACGCCACGCCATGTTCGCCAGCGGTTACCACCACGGCCGGGAAGCTCTGCCCCAGGCTTTCGGCAGCAAGGCACGCCGCAGACAGATCCGGCACCGCAATCTGGCTCAGGTCGCGCGCTTCAACCGCGTTCACCACCAGCAAATCAACGCTTGCAAGCATCAGTGTGCTGACCTCGCGCGCCGGGGCGGCGTTATAGCACACCAGAATGCCGCGCTTCTTCGCTTCGGCAGCGGCCTGATGGTTAACAGCTTCCGGCACTTCATTTTGCAGCAGCAACATACTCACCTGTTGCCACAAACGGTCATCGCTGAGGGCATCGGGAGCAATCAGGTTATTGGCGTTGGACACCACCACCGCACCGTAGTCGCCCTCTGCATCCTGAATCGCCACGCTCATCCCGGACGGCACACCCGCTTTCACCGCCACATCCGCCGTGTTCACGCCATGTTGCTGGAGATACGTCAGCAAAAACTGCCCCTGCGCATCATCCCCCACGGCCCCGGCAAAACGCACCTTCGCGCCTGCCAGCGCCGCCGACACGGCCTGATTACCCCCTTTGCCGCCAAATTTATAGGCACAACTGCTGCCAATCACCGTTTCACCTTTTTCCGGGCGATGGTGTGCCGCCAGCATAATGTCGTAATGGAGACTGCCGATGACTAAGATGTGACTCATATTAGTATTCTCTGAGATCCTGGACTGCCTGCTGGGTTTTCTTCAGGTTCTTCTCCGCCGTCTTCAGATCCTTCTGCGCTATCGCCACAAACAGTGCATCCAGAATATTTAACTGGGCAATGCGTGACGCGGCGTTTTCCCCCAACAAATGCGAGCCCTGAGAGGTTGAATTGAGCACCACATGCGCGCTGCGCGCAATGGGCGACTCGGCATAGTTCGTAATCGCAATCACTTTGGCTCCGTTACGTGCTGCCAGTTTTATCGGGTCATTCACCGCACGCGTGGCGCCGGAATGACTGATGGCGATCACTACGTCGTCATCCGATAACACTGCCGCTGACATCAGCATAATATGCGCATCATCGTACACCGTGGTTTTAATCCCAATCTTCAACATCTTATGGGATAAATCCCGTGCCCCCGGCGGCCCGCCCCCCCCACGGCATATAAATCGATATGTCGCGCCTTAAAAATAATATCAGCCGCCCGGTTGAATTCAGAAACATCAAGAATAGAGCGTGTTTCTTCTATTGCCTGAATGGAGGTTCTGAAAACTTTTGCCAGTAATTGCTCCGACGAGTCATCCGCTTCAATTTCCGCATGCATCCCGGCGACTTCAGAATAGTTATAATAAATCAGACTACTTCTGAAATCTCTGAACCCCGAGAAGTTTAATTTCTTGGCTATTTTCACCACCATGGCTTCGGAAACATTATTTATCTGGGCAATTTCTTTAATTGATGTTTGCTCAGTTAAATCTGTTTTCGACGTAACAGAATCCACGACTTTCCTTTCCAGTGGCGTCAGGCTGGGTAAACGCATGCGTATTTGAGCGCCTATGGCTCGCGGGTCTTGCTTCATTACTTGCCTCGTGTCGCTCTGTCAATCAACATGGCTATGATAATAATAAGGCCTGTAGCAAGCAATTGATAAAACGCCTGAATATTGAGAAGCGTCAGACCGTTACGTAATGCACCGAGGATGACCGCCCCGATCAACGTACCGATAATACTGCCCTTTCCGCCCATCAGCGACGCTCCGCCAATGGCCGCAGCGGCAATCGCATCCAGTTCCCACAGGTTTCCGATAGTCGGTTCTGCGGCCCCCAGGCGGGCAATCAGGATCAGTGCAGCCAGCGAGGCCAGCACGCCAGAAATCACAAACACAGTCACTTTGGTGCGTTTAACGGGCACCCCGGCCACACGCGCCGCTTCTTCATTGCCGCCCACCGCCAGAATATACTCACCCAGCGGGGTTTTGTTCATCACCACCCACAGGAAAACGGCGATCACCACCACCACCACAATCGGCGTGGGCACGCCAAATACAGTACTGTTGATCAGATTACGGAACTCCATCGGAATCCCAAAGATCGGGTTGCCGTTGGTGAAAATCAGGGCTAAAGCACGGAACAGGGACAGCCCGCCCAGCGTCACGATAAACGGCTGTAATCCGGCATAGGCCACCAGCGTACCGCTGAACACACCGCACAGTGCACCAACGCCCAGCGTGGCCATCACCGCCAGCGGAACCGGCACCCCGGCCACCATCAGCGTGGCACCCAGTACGGCTGAAAGTGCCGCCGTCGGCCCCACGGAGAGGTCAATCCCGCCGGAAATAATCACCAGCGTCATACCAAGGGCAATAATGGCATTGATGGAAGACTGCTGAAGAATATTAAGCAGGTTAGGCAGCGTCCAGAATACCGGTGACAGCAGTGAAAACGTCACCACAATAATAAATAAACCAATCAGTGTTCCCGCATCGCGCAGATTAAATTTAAACAGCGCCGCTGACGGCACGTTAGGTTGCGTTTTATCTTGCGTCATCATCTTGATTACCTTCATTCGTTCTTAAGCCAGATCGTTAATCGCATAACGGGCGATGTTTTCTTCGGTGATAGCCTCACCGCTCAGTTCTCTGGTGATTTTCCCTTCACGCATAACCAGTACCCGATCTGAAATACGCATAATTTCTGGCATTTCAGAAGATACCACCACAATGGCTTTTCCCTGGCGGGCTAATTTTTCAATCAGATTATAAATTTCTGATTTGGCACCTATATCAATTCCCCGTGTTGGCTCATCAAAAAGAAACACTTTATTATCTGCGGCCACCCAGCGTCCGATAATCACTTTCTGCTGATTACCACCGCTCAATGTGCCAATCGGCTTTTCAATATTCAGGGGGCGCAGGTTGAGGTCGGTCATTACCTCCAGCGCCACTTTATCAAGCTGGCGCTGACGCAATATTCCCGCGCGGGTAAATTTCATCATCGATGGCAGCGCCATATTCATTTTCACTGCGCGCTGCTTAATGATGCCCTCTTTTTTACGATCTTCCGGCACCAGACCGATGCCGGCCTTAATGGCGCTGCTGACGTTGAGATTTTTCACTGCCACACCGTCAACCAGCACGCTGCCGCTGGTACGGGTATCAATCCCGGCAATCAGCTTCAGCAGTTCGGTTCGCCCTGCCCCGACCAACCCGGCAATCCCCAGCACTTCACCGGCATTTACGCTGAAGCTGGCAGGCTGAACCGCACGGTCGCGCCCCAGCCCCTCCACCCGCAGCACCTCTTTATCGGTGATATGCGACTGATGATGCACCTTCTCAATTTTGCGGCCGACCATCTTGGTGACAATGGTCTCTTCCGTTTCATCAGAGATGTTCACCACGCCAACTTGCCTGCCGTCACGCAGAATGGTGGCGCGGTCGCAAACCTTAAAAATCTCGTTCATCTTGTGTGAAACGTAAATCAGCGCCACGTTCATCGACTTCAAATCAGAAATCAGTTCGGCCAGCCGGTCAAACTCACGCGGTGTCAGGCTGGACGTCGGCTCATCCATCGCAATGATTTTGGCTTCATCCAGCAAGGCACGGGCGATCTCGACAATCTGCTGCTGCGATACCTTCAGATTCTTAATCGGCTCGTCCGGGTCGATGCTCGGGTCCAGGCGGCGCAGAATGGCGATCGCCCTCTTACGCTGTGCCTTACGGTCAACAAAGCAGCCTTTGAAACGCGTCAGCGGCCTGCCGAGAAACATATTTTGGGCAACGGAGAGCTCAGGAACATGCTGCAACTCCTGGTGGATCATGGCAATCCCGGCCTGCCGTGCGGACAGTGGATTCTTCATCTGCACCACCACGCCGTTGACGCTGATCTCCCCGGAATCAGCGGAGCGCACGCCGGAGAGGATATTCAGCAGCGTGGATTTCCCCGCGCCGTTCTCACCGATTAATGCGTGAACTTCTCCGGGTCTGACGGAAAAATCCACACCCTGTAGAGCGGCCGCACTGCCGTAGGTTTTATTGATGCCGCGCATCGTCAGGCAAAACTGTTCCATACACCCTCCTGCCTTGATTACTGCTGAGCTAACAGCTGGCGCAGCTTGTCGTTATCTTTTGTCGAGAAGGCATCGGCATTATCTTTGGTGATCAGCGCCTGCGGAGTGGAGACCACGCGTGACAGCTTCTGACCATTAATCAGACGCAGCATCACTTCCAATCGCCACTTCCCCCGTCAGAACCGGGAAGCTGTCGACGGTGCCGGTCAGCTCGCCGCGTTTGATAGAGGCATAAGCATCTGAAATCCCGTCGGTGCCAAACACCGCAGTCTGCGCCGATTTGCCCTGTGAACGCACGGCTTCCACCACGCCCAGCGCCATGCCGTCATTGTTAGCGTAGAAGCCAATCAGGTCCGGGTGCTGTTGCAGAATGGTTGAGGCTGCGTTGTAGGCATTTTCGCGGCTCCAGTTGGCCGGAACGCTGGCTACCAGGCTGAATTTGCTGTTTTTCGCGATGGTTTCACGGAATCCTTTGGTACGCTGCGCAGCGGCGTAAACCCCAGGCTGGCCTTCAATTACCGCCACTTTGCCGCCCTTCGGATAGTGCTGGATAAACCAGTTCGCCACGCGTACGCCGTTGTCTTTCTGCACGTTACCGACGTAGTTCGCCACGTTTGGCATCACGGCATCATTAACGTTGACCACCGGAATGCCTTTGCTTTTCGCCACTTCATAGGCGGGTTGCATGTTGGCGTCCGTTTGCGGGGACACCAGCAGGCCATTGAAGCCCTGAGAGATCAGGGTTTCCGCGATTGACAGCTGCCCCAGCTGATCGTCCTCGTTAGCGGCCGCCTGGTACTCCACGGTGAAACCGTATTTCGCTGCGGCGGTTTTGTAGCCCTCACCCAGCGAACGCCAGTATTCGTTGGTCAGCGTTTTTGATACGCCGCCAATTTTCAGGGCTTTGTCCGGTGCCGGCAGTGGGCCGTACTTTGCCGTGAGCTGCGTCCAGTCGGTGCGATCGGGTTCAGTATCCGACTGCAACGGCGGCAGATCAGCAGCATAAACGGTTGAGCAGAACAGCGTAGCGGTGAGTACAGAGAGCAAGTGTTTTTTCATAATCTATCCTGTTATTTTTATAGGGTTTAACACCCGGAGAGACGTTTATTGCACCAGCATAATGTCGTTAACAATCTGCTGGGAGGTGACGGCATCCTGACGGCTGATGGCGTCCAGCAAGGCAGGGTTATTGTCGAGCTTGTCGCACAGTTTCAGTAAACGGGTCACGGTGGCGATGTTGGTTTCGGCTTCACGCACCGGGTCAAGGCCGCTGGCATCCGGGAAGGTGTCGAAGTAATAGGCGCCGTTGTAGCCGTCACGCTTCATCTGCCAGAGGAACTCCAGCGTGGCACGCGGGTTCACCGCAGCGACCATCAGGCCGTCATCGCGCTTGCCCCAGCCATCATTCAGGTCCAGGCCCAGCAGACGGGAACGGCGGGCAACCATCGCGGCAGCGTAAGCCGGGATTTCATTGGCGTAGAGCACATGTGCGAAGTCGAGGGTAATCCCCAGGTTCGGGCAATCCGCTTCTTCCACCGCCAGCAGACAGGTGGTCACGTTCGGGAAAATGGCAAATGCACGCGGCTCATTGGGTTTGTATTCGATGCTGACATCCATATCCCCGGCGTATTCCGCCACTTCACGCACTGCGCTTACCGCATCTTCCCAGATTTTTTTGTAGTCAGCCTGGAAGCTGTAATCAAACCCGTCCTGCCCCATCCACAGCGTCATGATGCTGGCACCAAATTCACGACCGGCATCAATGCCGCGTTTGGTCAGCTCAATCGCCTGGCGGCGGATTCTGGCATCCGGATTGGTGTAAGCACCGATTTTGAATTCCGGTGCATCCCAGCGCATCTGCATACCGTTTACCGCCAGGCCGACATCTTCAATTTTCTGACGCATGGTTTTCACATCGTCGGTGATGTGCTGAGGGTAGTTCAGATCCAGATGGGTCAGGCCTTTCGCCGTGGCAGCGCGCTCAATCATTTGCAGCACGGAAGGCTTGCCTTTCAGTTCAGGCCAGTAGCGAAAAGCGCCGGAAGCAAAGGAGTTAAGGCGTGTGGCAAATTTAAGTTCTGACATAGTTGATGTCCCTGGTCGTTGGCTTGTGAATTACTTTACAACTTCACATTTATTTGTGAATAAGTGCACTTCTATCATCAACGATAATCTGCCGCAACACAGCGTGCGGTTTTAATCAGCAATTTGAGACGCAATTCACGAAATTTTGACTGGCGCGGCAGGAAAAACAAAAAAGTCACGCAACTGTGTGACAGGTCGCATTTTGCACAATTAACACAGAGTGAGCGGGTCTCTCCCCGTTGTGTGATGCAAACGAAAGATTTACTGTTCAGTTAATGACAGTAAATTACCAGCGCACCCGCACAGGATGGAGACGTCAATGCAGCAAACCAAAGTCACCCTCAGGAAATCCTTTTTCAGCACCACTCCGGTGGACATCGTCAGCACCGATGGCTGCCGGGCAGAACTGTTCACCTTCCCTTCCGGTATTGAAGCCGTGCGCCTCAGCAACCGGCGCGGGCACCTGATTATCCTGCCCTGGTACGGCCAGATGATCTGGCAGGCGGTATTCGATGGCGTCGACCTCACGATGGAGAGTCGCTTTCGCGAGCCACGCCCGGCAACGGATGTCGTTGGCACCTACGGGTGTTTTATGTATCACTCAGGCCTGCTCCGTAACGGCAACCCCGGCGAGCATGACAGCCATGCCCTGCACGGCGAGATGCCGCTGGCCCCGATGGATAGCGCCAGTATTGAAACCGGCGAAGATCAAGACGGCCCGTGGATGGCGCTGGCGGGTGAGCGTGAATACCTGATGGGCTTTGGCGACCACTACAGGGCACGTCCGCGTGTGGTGATCCGGCCTGACGATGCCACCTTTGGGATTCATATGGCGGTGGAAAATCTCGGTCAGGATACGATGGATTTGATGTACATGTGCCACGCCAACTTTGCCTTTGTTGAAGGAGGCCAGATCGTGCAACCCACCGGGTTCAGTCGTGAGGATCTGGTGGTGCGCACCTCGGTGCCCACCATCGTCAAGTCTGATGACAACTACCTTCAGCAGTTAGCAAAAATGCAGGAAGACCCCTCTGAAACAGCGGTGATCAGCACGGCTCTCGGCGTTGACCCTGAGCTGGTTTTTTATCTGAAAAACCTGAAGACAGCGCAGGACGGAAAGGTGCACGTAATGCTGCGCAGACCAGCAGGTGATGCATTCACCGTGAGTTACTCCCCGGATGAATTCTCGCATCTGGTGCGCTGGATTCTGGCTAACAACAAGCAAAAAGTGTGCGCCTTTGCCATGCCGGCCACCTGCGGCGTTGAAGGCCACTTCGCAGAACAACAGCAGGGCAATGTCCGATCGCTGGCCGGGGGTGAGCACGCCCGTTTCCACGTACAGCTGGGCTATCTGAATGCCGCTGAGGCGATGGTGAAAGACGCGATCATCCGCACTTCGCGTTAGCGTTTTTGCCGAAATTGCAAAACGGAGGTGTGAGCTGAATCAAATAAGGACACTTTGGTAGAGCAATAAATTTACTTTGAAAGTTTTTTCAGTAAAGTCGATGTCGTCAGACGGACATTTAATGCGGTTTGTTCCTGGCACAAAGAGAAGACGTGTTCGTTTTTGCCCTACACGCTAACGACGCGCACACCTCGTCCTGAAAGGTTAATTTTTGCCGATATCAACAATAAATAAGTGGGTTAAAAATGAATCGTCGCATCCTTGTTAAATTAATGAGTTTATCTGTCCTGATATCCATGACCGCAGGGATTGGCTGGTCAGGCATCGCTGCCGCTGCCGAGACAAAAACCATGGTCACCGTCGTGAAGACCGTGGGCGTTCCGTGGTTCAACATCCTCAACCAGGGGCTGGAGGAAGGCGGCAAACAGTTCAATCTCAAAACCTCCATGGTCGGCCCGACCCGTGCCGACCCGGCACAGCAGGTCAAACTGATTGAGGACCTGATCGCCAAGAAAGTGGACGTGATAGGGCTGGTCCCGCTGGATACGAAAGTGACCGCGCAGGTGGTGAAACGTGCACGAGATGCCGGGATCATGGTGATCACCCAGGAAGGGCCAAATCAACCGGGGAAAACCTGGGATGTGGAGCTGATGAGCGCCCAGGCCTATGGTGAAGCACAGATGAAAGCGCTGGCGCGCGAAATGGGTGAAAAAGGGGATTATGTCGTACTGGTCGGCACGCTGACCACCACCGGTCATAATCAGTGGGCCGATGCCGCCATCGCTTATCAGAAAGCGCACTACCCCAATATGCGTCTGGCCGCCGACCGTTTCCCGGGGGCAGACTTTATCGATGAGTCTGAGCGCGTCACCCAGGATATTTTGAAAGCCTATCCTAAAGTCACCGGCATTATGTCGATGGGGTCCAACGGGCCGATCGGTGCAGGTAACGTGCTGAAGAAACGCCATTTAGAGAAGAAAATCGCGCTGGTGGGAACCACCATCCCTTCCCAGGCACGGGCCTACATTCTGTCGGGCGTGATCCGCGAAGGCTTCCTCTGGAACCCGAAAGAAGCCGGGCTGGCGATGACATCCGTGGCACGACTGGCGCTGGATAATACAAAATTTGAAACCGGTATGACTATCCCGGGCCTGGGTAAAGCCACGGTCGATACCGAAAACAACGTGGTGATGGTGGATCGGATTCTGATGATCACCAAAGATAACATCGCGGACCTGATCAAGCTCGGACTCTAAAACACACCGTTCATTATTGACAGGCATCGGGGGCCAGGGGGCCCCAGG